>NZ_JAYKYU010000007.1:0-418524 GCF_035818515.1 Nocardia sp. CDC153
CCCAGCGGGAGTCCGAGAGCATCGAGTTGGGGTCGGAGCTGCCTGGACTGGGCAGGGCGGGGAGAGGTGGGAGGGGGATGCCCACTCGGGTTCGGTTGTTGGGGGTGGGGCGGATTTGGGTGGGATTGGTTGGGGTGGTGGGGGTTTCGACGCCCTGGGTGCCGTCCGGGTAGGTCGGGGTGGTGGGGTCGGGGGTGGTGGAATCCGGGGTGGTGGGGGTTGTTGGGTCGGATTCCGTTGGGGTGGGCTGGGTTTGGGGAGGTTGGGGGGTCAGGAGGTCGGGGAGGGTGGGGGTGGCGGCGGGGAAGTCGGTGAGGGCGGGGCCTACTTCCATGGCGGAGGCGGGGGTGGGGAGGCCGCCGTCGGGGGCCGCGGAGTATTCGGCGCGGAGGATGTGGTTGTCGCGCACCAGGACTCGGCCTGCGGTGGCTTTTACCGCGGCGGTGGTACGGGGGTCTTCCTTGTCGGTGCCGGGGTACATCTGGCAGTCGGTGGTGTCGCAGGTTTGGGCGTAGGAGTAGCGCTGTTCGGCCAGGGCGTAGGAGCGGGCCGCGATGGCCTGGGCGCGGAGGGCTTCGGTGCCGCCCTGGTCGGCCCAGCCGGGGACCATTTCGGCGGGGACCACGCCCTTCAGGTAATCCTCGAGGTCGA
Organism: Nocardia sp. CDC153; assembly: GCF_035818515.1. NCBI lineage: Bacteria > Bacillati > Actinomycetota > Actinomycetes > Mycobacteriales > Nocardiaceae > Nocardia > Nocardia sp. CDC153. The sequence goes on from NZ_JAYKYU010000007.1 coordinate 652, forward strand.
CGTCGTTGACGGTGCGGGGTGAGCCGTTGTCGAGGGCCACGCCGAGGACGCCACGATAGGCGTTGCCGCCGCAGATTTCGAGCTGTTCGTTGGCGGGGCGGTCGGTGCCGTCGGCGACGGGGTAGGCCCAGGGGTCGTCGGTTGAGCCCTCCCAGAGCTTGTTGCCGTCGCAGCCCTGGGTGATGCTGACGTCCGCACCGGTGGCGGTGGGCGTCAAATGCGCTGCCTGGCCGGGGATTACGCGGCGACCGGCGACGTAGAAGACGGAATCGGAGGCGATGTCGAGGGTCTTGTCGTCCTGCTCCATGAGGCGGACGCGGACCGTGGTCGGGCCGATATCGGCGAACTCGGCCCCGGAGTAGTAGTTGGCCAGAATGCGATCGGCGGTCCAGCCTTCGACGGCCTTGTCGAACGCGCCGTTCTGGCTCAGGCCGCGGCCGTGACCGGCATTCGCGGTGAAGTGGAAGGCGTTGTCGGGCCAGGCCCAGAGCAGCAGGGCGGTGCCGCCGGTGGTGGCCGCGACGAGCAGGGACAGGGTGAGCAGACCGCGCCGTTTTCGGCGCTGGGCTAGGTACCCGTTCGGCATGTCATACCCGTTCTGTCGAGAGCCGAAGCTACATTCGAGTTACCCAAAGCTAAGCCTCAACCATACGTTCAGGGAATGTGACAGTAGAGACTAGTGTGATCCTTGATGCGCCGAGTGGCAAGCTTGCACCCCGGGCGCGGTTAGACGGATTTACCTCGAATGGGAGATGCTCGTGCCGTATCGCAGACCGAAACACGCCATAACGCTCCCGGTTGTCACCGTCCTCGCCCTGGCCGCACCGGTTGGCATCCTCGCGCTGAGTGATGCCCGGGATGTCCGGCCCGCGGATGAGAGCAATCTGGTAGCTATACCTGCGCAAATGGCCGAAGTCGCCCTCGACTCGGCGCCCGACATCACGCTCCCGCTGCGGGAGCTGACGGGCCTGAATCTGCCCGACCTCCACCTGTCGGATCTGCGGATGCTGCCGCTACCCAGATCGATTCCGATCCCGCCGAATCTCATTCCGGGCGTCCAACTACCCAGCGAGATTCCCCTACCGCGGCTGAATCCGGCGCAGCCCGACGCGAAAGCGCCCGCCACCACCCGGCCCGCGACGCCCGGCGCGACTCGGCCCGCGGTCCCCGGCACCGGCCAACCCGCGACTCCGGGCATTGCCGGGCTCGCGACTCCCACCACGACAGCTCCCGCGGCCCCCGCGGCCACGCCGAACGCGGCCCGCCCCGCTGCCCCCGGATCTGCGCGACCGACCAGTCCGGCAGCCGGAACCCCGGGCTTCGTCGCCGAACCCGGCCCGGACGCCGGACAGCCACCGGCCGCCCCAGGGAACGAATCTCCGGCCCCCGCAACAGATTCCGGCATCCCAACGCAGAATGCCGTAGCCCCCGACGCCCAGGTCCCGGCGGCCGACAATGCCGAAGCCCCTGGCCCGCACCCGGTTCCCGGCCTCGAAGGCGATCTCCGCACCCCCGCCCTGTCCCCCGGCGCGGTGCCCAACGACCTGATCGACAAGGTCGGCGCGCAGGTCAAGGAGTTGACCCGGGACACCCCGTTCAGCATGGTCGCGCTCACCGCGGCGGACCTGGTCGGCACCACCACCAAGATTCGCGCGCAACGCCCCGACGGCACCTGGGGCCCGTGGTACGACGCCGAGACCGAGAACGGCAAGGACCATCCCGTGGCCGGAAAGCGCACGGGCACCGAGCCGATCTACGTCGGCAATACCAAGACCGTGCAGATGCTGGTCACCCGCAAGCCGGTTTCCGCACCCGCCGAACCCAAGCCGCTGGACGACGGTTCGGCCGATCCGGCGCAGATCAATCTGGAGAAACTGGCCGCGGTGCTGATCGATCCGGGCCGCGGCAGCATCGACCAGAACCTGTCCTCGGTGGCGGCCCCGCTGCCCGGCGGCGGACCCAAGGTGATCACCCGGGCCCAGTGGGGCGCGGACGAGTCGCTGCGCTGCGAGGAACCCACCTACGACGACGGTGTCTCGGCGATCACCGTGCACCACACGGCCGGTCGCAACGACTACACCAAGGCCGAGTCGGCGGGCATCGTGCGCGCCATCTACGCCTATCACGCGAAGACGTTGGGCTGGTGCGATATCGGCTACAACGCGCTGGTCGACAAGTACGGGCAGATCTTCGAGGGCCGCTACGGCGGTTTGGATCGCCCGGTCGAGGGTGCGCACGCGGGCGGGTTCAACATCAATACCGCCGGTGTCGCGCTCATGGGCGACTACGAGGACGAGGCCCCGACCGACGTCTCCATACAGGCGATCGGCAAGTACATCGGCTGGCGCGCCAAGGTGGCCGGTATCGACCCCGAGGGCTCGACCACCATGTACTCCGAGGGCAGCGATTACACGAAATACGCTCTGGGACAGGCGGTCAAGCTGCCGAACATCTTCGCCCACCGCGATGTCGGCAACACCACCTGCCCCGGTGACGCCGCCTACGCGCTGATGGACAAGATCCGGCAGATCGCCGAGGACGCCGCCGGTGGCACGAATTCGATTGCGCCGCAGTCGACAACGCCGCGCGCCCGACCCGGACAGAACGCCGGGAACACCCAGCCCCCGGCCCCCGCACCCGACGCCAACCAGTCCAATCAAGCCGACTTGGCCGCCCTCGCGGATCTCACCCAGAAGATCCTGAACATGCTCGACCGCAGTCCGGTGGCGCGGTACTGGGACCAGCAGGGCGGCGCGAACGGCCCACTGGGACAACCGAAAACGGAGCCGATCGCCCTGGCCGACGGCGGCCAGTACGGGCAATTCACGAATGGCTACGTGTATTCGACTCCGTCCGGCCAGATCTTCTCGGTGGTCGGCAAGATCCTGGAGCGCTTCCTGCAATTGGGCGCGGGCGCGGGCATTCTCGGCCTCCCGTCGAGCAATGAATACCCCGTGCCCGATGGCGTGCGCGCCGATTTCCAGAACGGCGCACTGATCTTCAACCGCCTCACCGGAATTGTCACGACGGTCCTGAACAACTACGGGGCCGTCCAAGACCCCGTCCCCGGGAAATAATCAGGACCACCAGCGTTCGAGGGTGCGGGCCACGCCGTCGTCGGTGTTGGCGGGGGCGACCTCGTCGGCGGCGGCGATGGCTTCGGGGTGGGCGTTGGCCATGGCCACGCCGTGGCCCGCCATGAGGAGCATGGGGACGTCGTTCGGCATGTCGCCGAAGGCGATCAGGGAGCTGTGTTGGACACCCAGGCGTTGGGCGACGGTCGCCAGACCGGTCGCCTTGGTGACGCCGGGGGCGGACAGTTCGATGAGGCCGTGATCGGTCGAATACGTCAGATCGGCGCGGCCGGTGAGATGCGGTTCCAGGATCTCGCGCATGACGCCACTGGAGGCGCTGGGTAGGCGGATGAGCATCTTGATCGCGGGCGCGGAGATGACCTCGGCGCGCGACACCTGCGTGTCGTCCGGATTCAGCCAGGCGTGCTCGTACTCCGGCGAACTCACGAACTGCGGTGTCGCCGCGTCGTGCGCGCTGACCCCCACCCGCTCGGCCGCCAACCCGCACCCCGGCAGCAGCCGCTCGGCCAGATCCGCGGCCCAGGTGAGTGTCTCGACATCCAGCGTGCGCGTATCCAACACCCGATCGGCCGCACTGTCGTAGATCACCGCACCGTTGCCGCACACGCACAGCGGCGCGAACCCGAGCCCGGCCACCACCGGATCGATCCAGCGCGGCGGCCGCCCGGTGGCGAGCACGAACGGCACCCCGTCGGCAATGAGAGCCTCGATCGCCGCCTTGGTGCGCGCGCTCACCCGCTCCTCATGGTCGATGAGCGTGCCATCGACATCGGAGGCAACCATCTTGGGTTTGGGCAGGTGAAAGAGCGTCACCTACTCCATCCTGCCTCGAGCCCCAACCCCCGCGCCCGTGGATTACGGACGCCGCCGTACAAACGAGACCTTTCGGACACGATCCCTCGCCCCCACCCACCCCGGCTCCCCGGCACTGCCCCGCCACACCCGATAACACACGGATTGCCGTCGCATCTCCCCTACGTACCCGGCGTTTACGGTTTCCTGTCCCTATGATCTGGGGTCAGTACTCGACCCCGAAAGGGAATGATGGCCGGTTTTCTGCTGCGACGTGCGCTGAACTATGTCGTGCTGCTGGTACTGGCGTCGTTCCTGGCGTTCACGGTGTGCGCGTACACGTTCACCCCGCTGGACCAGTTGGAACAGCGCAAGCCGCGCCCGCCTCAGGCGGTGATCGAGGCGAAACGGGCCGAACTGCATCTGGACGAGCCGATCCCGCTGCGCTACCTGTCCTGGGCGGGCGGCGTGGTGCGGGGCGACTTCGGCAAGACCATGGCCGGGCAGCCAGTGACGGAAGAGCTGGGTCGCCGCGTCGGGGTCAGTCTCCGGCTGCTGCTGATCGGCTCCATCGTCGGTACCACGCTCGGTGTCTTGATCGGTGCGGCGAATGCGATCCGCCAGTACAAGTTCAGCGACTACGTCAGCACGATCGTGTCCATGCTGCTGCTGTCCACTCCGGTGTTCTTGCTGGCGACGCTGCTGAAATACGGTGCGCTCGAGATCAATCTGTCCACCGGGAAGCAGATCTTCCTCTACACCGGTGAGACATCGGCGACGGCCGTGCACGGGTTGTGGAATCAGATCGTGGACCGTGCCCAGCACATGGTGCTGCCGACCCTCAGCCTGGCGCTGGGCGCGATGGCGAGTTACAGCCGCTACCAACGCAATGCGATGCTCGACGTGCTCGGCAGCGATTTCATTCGCACGGCCCGCGCGAAGGGTCTGACCCGCACCCGTGCGCTGTACAAACACGGCCTGCGTACCGCGCTGATCCCCATGGCGACCCTGTTCGCTTACGGCTTCGGCGGACTGGTCACCGGCGCGACCTTCACCGAGAAGATCTTCGGCTGGCATGGCATGGGTGAATGGCTGGTGGACTCCATCCACTCCCAGGACATCAATGTCGTGCTTACCGTCACGCTCTTCGCGGGCGTGGTGATTCTGTTGTCGGGTCTGCTCTCCGACATCGTGTACGCGATTCTCGACCCCAGGGTGCGTGTCTGATGACCGAGGTGGAAACCATAGTCCAGGGCGCGCCGCAGGTCGCCGCGGCCGGACGCCGGAAGCTGGTGTGGCGACGGTTCCTGCGCAACAAGATCGCGGTGACCGCCGCGATGGTGTTGATCCTGCTTTTCGTGATCGCGTTCACCGTGCCGCATTTCCTGCCGTACTCGTACCACGACATCGACACCACGGCGAACCTGCAGCCGCCCAATGGAAAACACTGGTTCGGCACCACCTCGCTGGGCGAGGACGTCCTGGCGCAGACGCTGCACGGCCTGCAGAAGTCCCTGGTGATCGGCTTCGGCGCGGCCCTCATCTCGGCCGTCATCGCGACGACCGCGGGATCGGTGGCGGGTCTGCTGGGCGGATGGACCGACCGGGCCATCATGTGGCTGGTCGATCTACTGCTGGTGATACCCAGCTTCATCTTCATCGCGCTGTTCGCGCCGAAGACCAAGGGCAACGACTCGGTGGTCCTGCTGGTGGTGCTGATCGCGGTCTTCGGCTGGATGATCTCGGCCCGCATGGTGCGTGGTCTGACCCTTACCCTGCGAGATCGGGAATTCGTCCGTGCCGCACGGTATATGGGCGCATCCAACTGGACGATCATCACCACGCACATCCTCCCGAACATCGCCTCGATCCTGATCATCGACACCACGCTCGCGATCGGCGGCGCGGTCATGTCCGAAACCGGTTTGAGCTTCCTGGGTTTCGGTGTCCAGCCGCCCGACGTCTCGCTGGGTTCGCTGATCGGCGACAACTCCAAGAACGCGGGCACCTATCCGTGGACGTTCATGTTCTCGGGCGCGTTCCTGGTCATCATCGTGCTCTCGGCGAACCTCATGGGTGACGGACTGCGCGACGCCTTCGACCCCACTGCGAAGAAGGCACGGGCCAAGCAGGCACGAAAGGCCGACAAATGACCCAGGATTCGGCCGAGACGATCGAGCGTTCCAAGACCACCGCGCCGCTGCTGGAGGTATCCGACCTGCGGGTGTCCTTCCCGGGCGAGGAGGGTCGGGTCGACGCGGTGCGCGGAGTGAACTTCACCGTCAATGACGGCGAGGTGCTGGCCATCGTCGGCGAATCGGGCTCCGGCAAGTCGGTGTCCTCGATGGCCGTGATCGGCCTGCTGCCCGAGCAGGCCCGCGTGCAGGGCTCGATCCGGCTGCGCGGCCGGGAACTGCTGGGGCTGGGCGACAGAGAGATGTCGAAGCTGCGCGGCACCAAAGTGTCCATGGTGTTTCAGGACCCGCTGTCGGCACTGACCCCCGTCTACCGGGTCGGCGACCAGATCGCGGAAGCGTTATTGGCGCACAAGAAGCTGAGCAAGCAGGAAGCCGCCGCCAAGGCGGTCGAATTGCTGGAACTGGTGGGCATTCCGGACGCGGCCCAGCGCGCCAGGGCTTTTCCGCACGAATTCTCCGGAGGTATGCGTCAGCGCGTGGTCATCGCCATGGCCATCGCCAATGATCCCGAGTTGATCATCTGCGACGAGCCGACCACCGCGCTCGACGTGACGGTGCAGAAGCAAATTCTCGGTCTGCTGCGCAAAGCACGCGATATCACCGGCGCGGGGGTCATCTTCATTACCCACGATATGGGCATCGCGGCGACGCTGGCCGACCGCGTGGCCGTCATGTACGCCGGGCGGATCGTCGAAACCGCTCCGGCGCAGGAACTTTTCACCGCGCCGCGGATGCCGTACACGGTCGGCCTGCTGGGTTCCATCCCGCGCATGGACGGTCCGGCCCGTCGGCCGCTGATCCCCATCGTCGGCACTCCACCCGCCATGCACGCGCTGCCACCGGGCTGCCCGTTCGCGCCGCGCTGCCCGGTCGCGATCGACGACTGCCGCGCCGCCGAACCCCCGTTGCAGGACACCGGTCCCGGGCATCGCGCCGCCTGCATCCGTACCGCCGAGGTGGGTACGACGGCCCTGTTCACGGCCTACCGCGAGGATATCGAGCCGCCCGAAGAGGTTGCGGCCGTGGACGCCTCGCAGGTGGTCATGCGGGTCACCGATTTGCGCAAGACCTTTCCGATCGTCAAGGGCGTGGTGTTCCAGCGCAAGATGGGCGAGGTCAAAGCCGTCGACGGCATCAGCTTCGAGGTCCGCGCGGGCCGGACGCTGGCGCTGGTCGGCGAATCCGGTTCCGGCAAGTCGACGACGCTGACCCAGATCATGGATCTGGTTCGCCCCGAGGGTGGCAGCATCGAGATCCTCGGGCACGATGTCGCCGGGCTCACCCAGACGCAGCGTCGGGAGATCCGGCGCAAGATGCAGATCGTGTTCCAAGATCCGTCCGCGTCGCTGGATCCCCGCCTGCCCATCTCGGACGCGCTCGCCGAACCGCTGCGCATCGACGGGCGCTCGCGCGACGAAATCAACCGGCGTGTACCAGAATTGCTGGAGCAGGTGGGCCTGCGCCCCGAGCACGCCGACCGCTACCCGGCCGACTTCTCGGGCGGGCAGAAGCAGCGCATCAATATCGCGCGTGCCCTGGCCCTCGACCCGGAGTTGCTGGTCCTCGACGAACCGGTGTCCTCACTGGACGTCTCCATCCAGGCCGGTGTGCTGAACCTGCTGCGCAACCTGCAGACCGAGCGCGGGCTCTCATATCTGTTCGTCTCACACGACCTGTCCGTGGTGCGTAATCTTGCCCACGACATTGCGGTCATGTACCGCGGGCAGATCGTCGAATACGGTCCGGCGGAACGAATTTTCGCCAGTCCGGAGCACGAATACACCCGCGCACTGATCGATGCGGTGCCGGTTCCGGTGGCAACCCAATAGGAGGGTGTCGGATGCGGATTGGACTAGCCTGCACCGCACTGGTTCTCGCGAGCGGAATGACGCTGGCGGCATGCAGTAGCAATACGTCGGCACCGGCCGGAACCGGTGCGCTGGGCATGACGGCCGATATCAATGCGCATCCGCGTGACGACATCAAGGACGGCGGCAATCTCCGGCTGCCGACACCCGAGATTCCGGTCAACTGGAACGCGCAGCAGATCGATGGCAACGACGGCGATTACGCGGACATCGAGCGTTTCATGCTGCCCCGCGCGTTCAACACCGATGCCGCCGGCAATCTCAGCGTCAATCACGACTACTTCACCGATGTCCAGCTGACGTCCACGAATCCACAGGTGGTGACCTACACCATCAACCCCAAGGCGGTGTGGTCCGACGGAACTCCGATCACCTGGGAAGACATTGCCTCCGAAGGCAATTCGCTGAGCGGAAAGAACAAGGACTTCCAGATCGCCATCAGCAACGGCTTCGACCGGGTGGCGAAGATCGAGCGCGGGGTGGACGATCGTCAGGCCGTCATCACCTTCGACAAGGGCTACGCGGACTGGCGCGGCCAGCTGTCGGGCAACTCCATGCTCTACCCCAAGGCGGTGACGGCGACCCCCGAGGCGTTCAACAAGTCGCTGGTCAACGGGCTCCCGGTATCCGCGGGACCGTTCTTGCTGCAGAACATCGACCGCACCAACCAACTGATCACCCTGGCCCGCAATCCGAAGTGGTGGGGCAACACCCCGAAACTCGACACCGTGACCTTCCGTGTCCTGGACGCCGATGCGTGGACGCAGGCCCTGCAGAACAACGAACTCGACGCGGCGCTGTTGCGCACCCTGCCCGATCTGCAGAACGTCCGCTCGGTGCCCGGCCTCACTGTCCGACACGCCGCATGGAATCGGTGGCGGTTTTTCGCGTTCAATGGCGCACCGGGATCTATCCTCGCCGATCAGCAAGTGCGCGTGGCCATCTCGAAGGCCATCGACCGGCAGCGAATCGCCGACACCCTACAGAACGGCATCGTCGACAAGCCGCAGCCGCTGAACAGCGAGGTCTTCCTGCGCGGACAGCACGGATACCAGGACAACGCGCCCGGCTTCGATCCCGAGGCCGCCGCGAAGGAACTCGACGCGGCCGGCTGGGTGAAGCAGGGCGACGGCCGGTTCAAAGACGGTAAGAAGCTGGTCATTCGGGACGTCTTTGTCCAGAACGACACTCACCTCCAGGTCGCCAAACTGATTCAGCAGGACCTGGGGAAGATCGGTATCGAGATGACCATCGACGCCCATGGTCCGCAGCGCTTCTTCACCGATGTCATGCAGACGGGCAATTTCGATGTCGCGCAGTTCATCCTCTCCGGCGACGCCTTCGTGTACAGCAGCCTCCCGCAGCTGTTCGGGTTGTACCCCGGCGACATGCAGCTCAACTACGGGCGCGTCGGATCGCCGGAGCTGAACGCTCTCATCGACCAGACGCTGTCGGAAGTCGACGCCGACAAGGCCATTCAGCTGGCGAATCAGGTCGACCGCAAGGTCTTCGAGGAGGGCCACTCACTGCCGCTGATCCAGGACGAGGGCAACTTCGGGGTACGGTCCGAGCTGGCCAACTTCGGATCACCCGGGCTGGCCTCGTACGACTACACCAGTATCGGGTTCCTGAAATAGGGCCCCGCCCGAAACAGACAACAGCCGTCTCGGCGGAAGGAGCGGTCCATGCGGATACGTTCGACCATGATTCGACTCGCGATCCCGATGGTCGCGCTCGGGATGGTTGTGACCGGGTGTAGTTCCAGCTCCACCGAGGGCGGGACGGCGGCGCTGGGGACCACCAATGCGATCAACCCACATCCGGTCTCGGACCTGAAGGAGGGTGGCAACCTCCGGTTGAGCTTGTCCTCCTTCCCCGCGTCGTTCAACGCCTTGCACGTCGACGGCAATGTGCAGGACACCGCCGACGTCGTCAGTCCGACCCTGCCGTACACGTTCAACAGCAACGCCGCCGGCGAGCTGACGGTGAATCACGACTACTTCACCGATATCCAACTGACCTCGACCAATCCCGAGGTCGTCACCTACACCATCAATCCCAAGGCGGTGTGGACCGATGGGTCTCCCATCACCTGGGAGGACCTGAAGTCGCAGTGGCAGGCCAACAACGGCAGCAATAACGAGTACCAGTCGGCCTCCACCGACGGCTATGACCACATCGGCAAGGTCGAGCGCGGCGTCGACGACCGTCAGGCCGTGGTCACCTTCAGTCAACCGTACGGTGAGTGGAAGGGCGCGTTCGGGCAGCTCTACCCGAAGGCCGACACCGAATCACCGGCCGCGTTCAACGATTGGGCCCGCAACTCGCTGCCGCTCAGCGCGGGACCGTTCATGATCACCAACATCGACCGGACCCAGAATCGAATCACGCTGGGACGCAACCCCAAGTGGTGGGGCGACAAGCCGGTGCTGGATACGATCACGTTCAGCGTGCTCGACTCGACGGCGACCGTGCCGGCCATCCAGAACAATGAGCTGGACGAGGCCTACGTTTCCGGGCTCGAAGCCGTCACCGGGGCCAAGCAGGCGCCCGGCGTCGAGATCCGGCGCGCGGCGGAACCGACCTATGGCTTCATCGCATTCAATGGAGCACACGGCTCTATTTTCGAGGACCAGAAGCTGCGGGTGGCCATCGCCAAGGCGATCGATCGGCAGACCATCGTCAACACCGGTCAGCACGGCATCGTCGACAACCCGAAGACCGTGAACAACCACGTCTACATCGATGGTCAGAAGGGCTACCAGGACAACTCGCAGGACGTCGCGTTCAACCTGGATGAGGCCGCCAAGGAATTGGATGCCCTCGGCTGGGTCATGAAGGGTGATGTGCGCGAGAAGGACGGCAAGCAACTCGCCATCCGGGACGTCATGTACCAGCAGGACCAATGGGTGAACACTGCCAAGATCATCCAGGCCGACCTCGCGAAGATCGGCGTCAAGATGGACATCCAGACCGTCCCCGGTACCGGCCTCTTCACCAATGTGATCGATCCTGGCAACTACGACCTCGCGCAGTGGAGCCGGTCCACCAGCGTGCTGCCGATCGGCGCGCTCAAGCAGTTCTACTACTACGACCCGAACAACTGGCAGGGCAACAAGTCCCATATCGGGTCCCCGGAACTGAACACGCTCATCGACCAGGCCATTGCGGAGCTGGACCCGGACAAGGCCATCGAACTCGCCAACAAGGCGGACAAGATGATCTGGGACGAGGGGCATTCCATGCTCTTCAACCAGGCCTCCGGCACCCACGCCGTCCGCGTCAATCTGGCGAACTGGGGAGCCTTCGGTCTGGCTACCCCCGACTACACCAAGGTCGGCTTCCTCAAGTAACTCGACGAAGGGAGCGGTTATGCGGACATCTTCCACCCTGATCCGACTCGCGATCCCGGTGGTTGCGGTCGGATTGGTGGTGTCCGGGTGTAGTTCGAACAACGGTGGTGCTGCCGGCAGTGGGGAACTCGGCACCACGAGCGACATCAATCCGCATCCCGTGTCCGATCTGAGGGACGGCGGCAATCTTCGATTGCCGCTGACCTCCTTCCCGGAGTCGTTCAACTACTTGCACGTGGACGGGACTACCGGTGATACCGCCAGTGTGATCGGTCCGCTCTTGGGCTCCCCCTTCATCGCCAACGCGGCAGGTGAATTGAGCATCGACAAGAACTACTTCACCGATGTCCAATTGACCGGCACCAATCCACAGGTGGTCACCTACACCATCAATCCCAAGGCGGTGTGGACCGACGGCAGTCCCATCACCTGGGAGGATCTGCGGTCGGAATTCCAGGCGCAGAACGGCTCCGACAATGCCTATCTCGTATCGTCGACCGATGGCTACGACCGCATCGGCACGGTCGAGCGCGGCGTCGACGACCGACAGGCGGTCGTCACCTTCAAGCAACCGTACGGCGAGTGGAAGGGCCTGTTCTCACCGCTCTACCCGAAGGCCGCGACCGAATCGCCTCGGGCCCTCAATGATTGGGCACGCAACACGCTGCCGGTGAGCGCCGGACCGTTCGTCATCACGAACATCGACCGCACCCAGAATCGAATCACCCTGGGCCGCAATCCCAAATGGTGGGGCGATACGCCGAAGCTGGACACCATCACCCTCAGTGTTCTGGACTACAGCGCCATGCTGCCCGCCGTTCAGAACAACGAGCTAGATATTGCCCAGGCCTCGGGACTCGAGGGCGTCACCACCGCACGGAATTCGCCGGGTGTCGAAGTTCGGCGCAGTCCGCCACCCGGCTACTCCTTCATCGCGTTCAATGGCGCGCCCGGATCCATCCTCGAGGATGTGAAACTGCGCCAGGCCCTGGCCAAGGCGATCGATCGGCAGACGATCGTGGAGACCTTCCTGCACGGGGTGGTCGACAATCCGAAGGCGCTGGGCAACCACGTCTACGTCGTGGGACAGAAGGGCTACCAGGACAATTCGGCGCCATTCGCCTTCAATCTGGATCAGGCCGCCAAGGAGCTCGACGCACTCGGCTGGATCCGCAATGGCGATGTCCGCGAAAAGGACGGCAAGAAGCTGGTCATTCGCGACGTCATGTACCAGCAGGACGCCTGGGTCAATGACGCCAAGATCATCCAGGCCGACTTCCAGAAGATCGGGGCCAAGCTCGATATTCAAACCGTTCCGGGACAGGGTCTGTTCACCAATGTGATCGACCCGGGCAACTACGATCTCGCGCAATGGAGTATCGGTGGAACACCATTTCCGATCGGGATTCTGAAGCAGCTGTTCTATTACAACCCGAGGAATTGGCTCGGCAACAAGTCGCGGATCGGGTCGCCGGAGCTCAATGCCGTCATAGATCAGGCGGTCGCCGAACTCGATCCCGACAAGGCGATCGCACTTGCCAACAAGGCCGACCAGATGATCTGGGACGAGGTGTGGTCCGTGCCGTTCAACCAGCCCGCGGGCACCTACGCCGTCCGCAAGGACGTCGCCAACTACGGCGCGTTCGGGATGGCGGACAAGGACTACACCAAGATCGGCTTCCTTAAGTGACCCCTTGGTGGCGACATCCCTTGTCCTACCCGGCACTCGTCACGATCGGGACACTGGCGATCACGCTCGTCTGGGTCCCGTTCGCCGATGCGGATCAGATCGCCATGCTCGGGACTATCTCCTTGATCATCCTGGGCTACACAGGGTTTCGGTTCGCCGTCGCAAGTGGTCTGCTTCCGGCCGGGTTGCCGAAGGACGGTCGCGAGGTGGCCGTGCGGCGGGTGCGGCAGCAGCATCGACTGGTGAGTCGGTCGTGGTTGGAGTTCACTGTCGGCGGTAAGAACCGTTGGCTGCCGGTGTTTTTCGATCCGGTGCTGGTGACGTTGACGCAGGACACGGCCGTATTGGAGGGGCGGGCGGTGTCTGTTGGTGGGGTTCGGATGTATCCGTCCGGGCGGCTGCGTGATTCGGAGCCGGTGGGCAAGCTGATCGACAATCCAGCGCGGCCGGATCCGGAGGCGCTGGGCCGCACCGGGATTGGGCGCAGGCTGCTGCTGGACGCGCAGGCGGCCGTTGTCGGGCCGTTCGCGGGCTTGTTGTGGGTATACGCCTCGGGCGGGGGCTGGATTGCCTTCGTGGTCGCGACGCTGGTCGCCGCGGCGGTGGCGACCTGGCTGACCGCCATCCGCGGCTCCGACCCCACCTGATCCAAAGATCGCCGAGCCCGTCAGGTTTGGCGGCGGGCGAGGATGATGCCGCCGAGCGGGCTTTCGGGGGAGGTCGTGGTTTTGATCGACGCGACGGCGAAGTCGGCATCGGTGAGCCACTCGCGCATGCGGCTGTGCTGGCGGCGATGGACGTGCAGGTGGATCGGGTGTCCGCCGTAGCCCTGGGTCTTCAGCTGCGAATCGTTTCCGACGTGGAAGCCGAGTAGCAGTGCTCCGCCCGGGCGGAGGACTCGACGGAAGTGGGCGAGGACGGAACCGAGCTCGTCATCGGGGATGTGGATCAGCGAATACCACGCGACCAGGCCGGTTATCGAGGCGTTCGCGAGGGCGAGGTCTGTCATGGAACCGACCTCGAACCGGAGGCCGGGGTGCTCGCGGCGAGCCACCTCGATCATCCCGGGCGACAGGTCGATTCCGAAGGCGTCCACCCCCAGTCCACGCAGGTGAGCCGTGATCCGCCCCGCCCCACAACCCACATCCGCAACCGGTCCCCCGCCCTGGGCCCGCACCGAATCGGCGAAAGCCGCCAAGGCCGCACGCTCTTCGGGCGTTTCATCCAGAAGGTGACGCGTGACGTCCGCATAGGTAGCCGCGACGGTGTCATAGGACCTCCGCGCATCCTCCAGCCATCCGCCGGAATTCAGACCCGTCCCCACGCCCGCAGACTACCCAGGTACCCGAGCGAGACGGACTCGAGCCAACGCGATGGGCCAATACCTGCACAAATCGCCGCCGGAGAGCAGTTTCCTGCCAATTCCACTGCCTTAGTGCAGGTTTAGGCCCATGATCACCACGGGCCTGGACGCGGCGGGCGGCTCCGCCCCGGGGCGTCCCGTCGATTACGGCCGCTCGAACTCACCGTCCCGGACGCCTGCCGTGAAGGCATCCCATTCACTGGGTGTGTAGACGAGGACGTGACCGTCCTTGGCTTTCGAATGACGCACTGCGACAGCGCCATCGGATAGAAAGGCCACCTCCACGCAGTCGGGTCCGTTGCCGCTCCTGCTGCTCTTGCGGAAGTTGGCATTGCGAACCCGGATGTCCGTTCCGGACAGGTTGTACATCGTGCGCTATCCCTTCGGTCTTGCGTTCTTACCGACTTGTCGCAGCAGCGTGCGGGTACTGACTTCGTCCAGCGCTGCCCCTCGAAGTGAATCGATGGCCTTGGTGTGGGTCGCGATGCTGTCCGAGTCCTCGAGGCACGCGGCTCCGACCAGTGAATCGAAGTACACGACCGGCTGCTGATCGAGGCCGCCCGAGGGCTTCATCTCGATGATCGTGAATGATCCGACGGCCGTTCCCAGGGGGTGCCCGGCACTGAAGGGAACGACGCGCAGATTGATATTGGCGCGTTTGCTCATCTCGACGAGATGTTCGAGCTGGGCTTCCATCACCTTCGGCCCACCGACCTGCACACGGATCGCCGCCTCGTGCAGGATCGCTTGCACAGCAATAGGTTTGGTCCTACGGGTGATGAACGTCTGCCGTTCCAGCTTGAGTTGGAGTCGGCGGTCGAGCACGGTCGGCGGATCGTTCTTGAAATAGATGCGATCCAATTCCCGAGCGTACTCGGGCGTCTGAAGCAGACCGGGCACAATGTTGCTGTTGTACATGGTGAGCCGCTGCGCGCAGGCTTCCATGTCCGCGTAGATGCGGAAGCCGCTGTGGACCACGTCGCGGTACTTGTACCACCAAGACTTCGAAGCGGCCTGCCTGACCAGGGCGATCAGGTTCGCGTGGGCGTCCTCGTCCATTTCGAGGATCTTCGCGAGCAGATCCACCTCCGGGAGGCTGATTCGACCGGACTCACCACGCTCGATGCGACCTAGCTTGCTGATGCTCCAGCCCGGCCCGATCTCGTCGACGACATCCTTGAGATCCAGGTTCGCCTTCTCGCGCGCCTCGCGCAGCTGCATGCCGACCTGCTTGCGTGCGACCGAGGTTGGCGCTGGATTCGCATTCGCCACGACCACTACCCCCTCATGCGTATGAAGAATGGCAACCGCGTGAAGCCATTTTGGCAATGTTCCAGGGCTTTCGGGGCAGTTTCGTGGGTTTGCCGTATTGCCATTGCCACCCTCTGATGCGAGGCGTCTGCTTGAGATACGTCCGGCACCAATCGAATCGAGGGATGTCGAAATGCCGTTGGAAATATGGACTTTTCTGCTTGCTGCCACTTCGTTTCTCGCGCTCGTCGCGGGAGTGCACTGGACTGTTGGGGAGGATCGTGGTCAGGCTCCGCCCGGGGGCGGGGGGCCGCTGATTGTTGCCGGTGGGGTTGGGTTGCGGCGGGTGCCGCCGGGGACTCGGTATCGGGTGCACGGTCGGCATCGGGCGGGGCGAGGGCATGACAAATCCGTATATCGCTCCTGAAGATTTCCCGCGGCGAGATCACTCCGAAGGGGAGGGTGCGGGCGTGAACAGGCTGCCGGAGTGGGCCAAAGCGGCTGCGGCCGTGCGGTTTCGGGCTACCGGGCGGGATGCGGTGGAGTGTTGGATCGATCAGGCCACCGATCGGGGGATCGTGCTGTCGAACGGGGAGCGGTTCGGGATCGGGCATTTGCGGCGGGGCAACAGCGATGACGCCAGCTACTTCGAGAAGTACGACCCCCGCGCCCGCGTCCGCAAGACCGCACGGCGGGCGTGAGACACCGGCGGGGCCGGAGCACCCGATGGACGAGACACGGCCTGTTCCGGGGGTGCTCCGCCCCGGAACAGGCCGTATGTCGTTGAACGCGAGGGTTATTCGCCGGACTTCTCCGCGCGGCGGGCGGCCTTCTCCTCGGCCTCGGCGGCGTCCATGGCGTTGGCTTCCTCCAGGGTCGGCGCGCTGCCGCCGAGGCGGGCGGGGACCCAGTAGGCACCCGGCTCGTGAACGTAGTCCTTCTGCAAGTCCAAGAGCATGGTCTCCATGGTCTTGTGCAGCTGAGCGGTCAACGCCGACGCGGGTTCGTAGGGTGCGATGGGTTCGCCCACCGCGATGGAGATGGGGGTGTTGGTGCGGCCCAGGCGTTTCGGGAAGCCCTTGGTCCAGACGCGTTGCGCGCCCCAGATGACCATGGGGATGATGGGGACATTCGCCTCGATGGCCATGCGGGCCGCGCCGGACTTGAATTCCTTGAGTTCGAAGCTGCGGCTGATGGTGGCCTCGGGATAGACGCCCACCAGTTCGCCGGACTTCAGTCGGTTGACGGCCTCGTGGTAGGACTCCGCGCCCGCCGCCCGGTCGACCGGAATGTGCTTGAGGGCGCGCATGATCGGGCCGGAGACGGGGCTGTCGAAGACCTCCTTCTTGGCCATGAAGCGGATGTAGCGCTTCGTGGTGCGCGCGGGCAGGCCGGCGTAGGTGAAGTCCATGTACCCGGTGTGGTTGATCGCGATGACCGCACCCCCGGTCGCCGGAATATTCTCGTCACCCTTGACGGTGAACTTCAGGCCCTGCAGCGCGAAAATGGTGCGGGCCAGCCCGATGACGGGGTAGTAGACGGGTTCCACAAGTCCGCTAGCGTAGTCGCTGCCCGCGCGGCATCCAGTGATCCAGGCAACACCTTCTTGATTGATGTGACTTCCAGACACTGAAAGAGGTTCGCAGGAGTGGAGTACAGCCGGACAGCGCTGCGTGTACATCTCCGCAAGGGGCTGGTCGGGACGGTGTTATCGCTCGCGGCGTGCGTGGGCGCGGGATGTGATTCGCGGGTCGGGATCGAGGGGACCGATTGGCACGCGGACGCCGGTGCGGCCACCGAGGCCAGCGTCGATACCCAGACGGCGACCGCGACGGCCACCGAGGGCGTCGGCGCGGTGCCCGGGAATCCCGAGGCCGCGGTGGCGGTCGCGCGGTGGGCGGCCGATCTGCGGGGGCACGGTATCGACGGGCTGGCCGATCGGTGCTGGACCATGGCCCCGGGCAATGTGCGCACCATGTACGCGGATCCGCAGGCCGTGCTCGCGGCGCTCACCGGGCAGGGCGTGCACAGCGGCAACGCGTCGATCTGGCAGAACGGCATTCTCACGGTCACCGCGCAGGATCGCGACACCGCGAGCGGATACGCGTGTCCGCGCGTCTTCACCACCGGCGGCGATATCGGATTCAATGACGCCGACGCGCGACACACCGTGCGGCGCTTCCTATCCCGTGCCGTGGGCCGACCGCTGGATCCCAGCGATCGGGAGGACGCCTACCCGCTGGTCTGTGCCGCGGGGCGCACCTGGGATCCGGATGGTTCGGGCAAACCGGTCGCGGTGCCGCTGGCGGCGAACCCGTCGAAGCCGGGGACGGTAAGGACCTTCGTGGACGAGTCCATCAAGTCCGAATGGCCGCGCGGCGGGTACATCACCGTGTCGGTGCCGGTCACCACCGGGACGGGTAATCAGACAAAGCAGATATACACCTTGAAGTCGGGCTCCGAGGGTTACTGCATCGGCGACGTCTCCGGCTAGTCGGTACTCTGGGTGGCTGGTAACGGTCCAGGGAGGAATGAAGCTCGTGCAGATCACCAGCGTCGGACACGCCGGATTCCACATCCGAACCGCGGCCGGGACGATCCTCTGCGATCCCTGGGTCAACCCCGCTTACTTCGGATCGTGGTTCCCGTTCCCCGACAACACCCAGCTGGACTGGGACGAGCTCGGCAACTGCGATTTCCTCTACGTCTCGCACCTGCACCGCGATCACTGGGACGCCAAGCACCTCGCGGACAAGGTGAACAAGGACGCCACCGTCCTGCTGCCCGACTACCCGGTGCCGGACCTCAAGCGCGAGCTCGAGAAGCTGGGCTTCACCAAGTTCGTGGAGACCGAGGATTCGGTCAAGACCACGGTCACCGGTCCCGGCGGCGATCTCGACATCATGATCATCGCGCTGCGCGCGCCCGCCGACGGGCCCATCGGTGACTCCGCCCTGGTGGTCGCCGACGGAGAAACCGTGTGCTTCAACATGAACGACGCGCGGCCGGTCGACATGGATGTGCTGCACGACAACTTCGGGCACGTGGACATCCACCTGCTGCAGTACTCGGGCGCGATCTGGTACCCGATGGTCTACGACATTCCGACCAAGACCAAGGCCAACTTCGGCAAGCAGAAGCGGCAGCGCGGCATGGACCGCGCCCGCTCCTACATCGAGCAGGTCGGGGCCACCTGGGTCGTCCCGTCCGCGGGACCGCCGGTCTTCCTCGATGACGAGCTGCGCTACCTCAATGACGATCGCGGCGACGAGGGCAATATCTTCCCCGACCAGATCGTGTTCCTGGATCAGATGAAGATCCACGGCAACGAGGGCGGGCTGCTCATGATCCCGGGCTCGACCGCGGATCTGCGTGGCAAGGAACTGCTTTCGCTCACCCACCCGGTCGATCCGGACACGATTTACGGGGACAAGGCCGCCTACATCGAGGACATGGCGCAGCGGATGGCTCCGGTGCTGGCCGCCGAGAAGGCGACCTGGGCTCCGGCCGAGGGCGAACCGCTGCTGCCCGCGTTGAAGGCCAAGTTCGAGCCGATCATGGCGCAGAGCGATCTCATCTGCGACGGCATCGGCTACCCGGTCAGCCTCGTGATGGGCGACGAGACCGTGGTGCTCGACTTCCCCAAGCGCGTGGTGCGCGAGCCCATCGAGGGAGAGGGCAAGCACCGCTACGGATTCCGCATCGCGCCGGAACTCGTGCGCACCGTGCTGCGCGACGACGAGCCGGACTGGGTGAACACCATCTTCCTGTCCACGCGCTTCACCACCTGGCGCATCGGCGGCTACAACGAATTCCTCTACACCTTCTTCAAATGCCTCACCGATGAGCGCATCGCCTACGCCGACGGCTGGTTCGCCGAGGCGCACGACGATTCCGCCTCCACCGAACTCGACGGCTGGGAAGTGCAGCGGCGCTGCCCGCACCTGAAGGCGGACCTGTCGAAATTCGGTGTGGTGGAAGGCAATACGCTGACCTGCAACCTGCACGGGTGGCAGTGGGATCTGGAGTCGGGGCGCTGCAAGACCTCCAAGGGGCACGAGCTGCGCTCGAAGAAGCTGGTCTGAGAAGCGAAGCTGGTCCGAGAGCCCGGATGCGGCCGGAACAGGTCCGGCCGCATCGGGTTTCGGTGCACCCGCACCGCGCTAGCGCGCCACCTCCGAATCCTGCAACTCCCGGGTCAAGCGCGACGACCACGGACACCAGAAGCAGCCGGGTAAGAAGGCGCCGCACGCCTCGTCGAGATGGTCTTCGACATAGGTGATGGAGGAGTCGCAGACCTCGATGGCCACGGTGAAGAAGCTGATGGTGTCCGGATCGAGGATGAAGCCCCAGCCGGGGTTGTAGGGCTCCGGCCGCTTCCTGATCCGACCCATCACGTGCGTGGACATCGTCTCCTCGCCGGAGAGAATGCGGCGCGCTTCCGCGATCCGCTGGTCATCGTTCAGCTGGAAGACGAATTCCTTACCGGAAAAATCGGTGAATGCGAAGAAGGCCATGGTTGTCCCCTTCGACAGAGCGATCGGGTGAGGCAGGACCTGCTCATTGATGGTATGCCTCGCAAACCAGGCAATCCGATGAATTTAATTGCGTACCAATAGGTTTAGAGGACCGCCCCGTTTGTTTGGGGATTCGCGGGTTTGCTCACTCGCCGCGCCTGGACGATCAAATCCCGTACCGCCATCGCGCCCCGGGCCACCGGAGCCGCCACCCGGCCCTGCTCATTGATCAAGACACCCGAGGGCGTGCCGCGCACCCGATAGCGCAAGGCGGCCTCGTTGCCCTGTTGGACCAGCACCGGAATCGTGCCGAGCCCCTGTTCCTCGCCCCATTTCGCATGTTCGGCCACATCGCCGTTGCCCAGCACGGCAATGGTCAGCGCATCGGATGAACGCGCCTGCCAGCGCGGTAATTCACGGGCCAGCGCGGCGCACATCTCGCATCCCGGATGGACGAAGACGAGCAGCAATGACTTTCCCGGCACGAGCAATTCGTCCAGACCGGTCCGTCCGCCGCCGGTCTTCAGCACCTCGAATTCCGGGGCCACCGCGCCGGGCGGCAGTCCCTCCGCGCCCAGGGTGGAGAGGACCTGCTCGTCCAGTCGCCGTCGCAGGGCGCGCAATTCGCCCCACAACGACACCAGCACGGCGGCGAACGCCGCCGCCGTGCCCATCGCGATCGCGTGGTCGACCGGGAGGACACCCGGCACGTGGGGTTCGGCCAAGGTCGCCACGGTCGTCCACCCGGCCAGGGCGATCAGGGCGATATTGCGGATCACGGTGCCGCGGCCGACGGGTGCGGCGCTGGCGGCACCGAAACATGAACAGACCGGTCGCTTTCCATGGCGGAGAAGTCGCACCACGGCACCGGTGAACATGCCCAGCAGCAGAATCGCGATCAGACCCGCACCCGCCGCCGTCCACGGCAGCACGATCGTCACGGCCACCGCGGCCTCGACCGTCGGCAGGCCCCACGCCACGGTCGGCACCCAGGAGAGTGGGATCCCGAACTCCCCCACCGCCTTCCGCGTACCCGACGCATCGGCGAACTTCCCCCACGCCGACAGCCCGAACACGACGGCCAGCACCAATCGCGCGGCCCACACCACGTAGTCGACAGCCATAGTCGCACCATCGCACACCGATATGGACGGCGAATTACGAATCAGCCGAACAATTTTGATGCACAGGATGTCAGCCGCGGGTGCGAGCCGCCAACGCCACGGCCACGAAGGTCAGCGCGCAGCCGATGACCGCCAGGCTCGAGACGCCCGCGCCGGTCGGGGCGACCAGGTCGAGCACCACCGAGGCGAGGAGCTGTCCCGCGACCGAGGTCAGGCCGAGCAGCAGCACTCCGATCCACCGGACCACCGCCACGGCCAACGCCACGAATGAAATGCCTATCAGCCCACCGACATACAGCCAGGGCTCGTGGGGCAGCGGGCCGAGGCCGCCGCGCCGGGTCAACAGCACCGCCTCCACGACCACCAAGGCCGCGGTGCCGGTTGCGAAATTCGCGAGGGTGGCCGACAGCGGGCCGCCCACCGCACCGACGCGGCCGTTCACCGCCTGCTGCCAAGCCACCAGAATGCCCGCGATCAGCGGCAGCACCACCAGCAGGATCGATGCCACGGAGTGGCCGCCGAGGATCGAATCGCTCCCATTGCGTCCCACCACCGCGAGGAGGACCGCCACCAGGCCGAGGAGCGCCGCGCCAATCCGCCACGCGGTCACCGGAGTCCGCCCGCCCGGCCCCCAGCCGAGCCGATCCACGACCAGACTGCTCACCAACTGCCCGGCCACCGCCGCGACCGTGAAGGCGGTGACCCCGATGGTCGCCACGGTAAGCCCTTGGCAGGCCACGAAATACCCGCCGGACAGCCCGCCCAGGAGCTGCCCCCACCGCAATTCCTCGCTGGCCAGCGCCGCCCGCACCCGCCCAACCCCCGCCCGCAGCCGCCCGCTACCCGCGAACACGACGGCGAGCACGAGCAGCCCACTCCCAAAACTGATGGTCGCCGCCGCGATCCCATCGTGCAGCCGTGCCCCCAACTCCCCATTGATCCGCGACTGCGTGGCCACGGCAGCCCCAATAGACCCCCCGAACACCAAGCCCAACCACCGCCGCACCGCCACGGCTAGATTCTGCCCCCACACCCCACCCCCACGACCGACCGCCCGGATTCCAACCCGGACTAGCGCTTCGGCAGCCAAGTGGGGGTCAGGGCGGCTGCCAGGAGGAGGGGGGTGCCCAGGGTCGCCACGATCAGGGCGAGGGGGAGCCAGGGGGTGGCGGCTGCGGCGTAGAGGAAGACCAGGAGGGCTACCAGCTCGGTCGCGAAGCCGCCGACCGAGGTGACGGTGGCGCGGGCGGGGCCGGTGATGGTGTCTTGCAGGCGGGCCGCGGCGATGATGTCGGCGTTGTAGTTGATGCCGTAGGCGATGGCTATGGCCGAAAAGCCTACGGCCGTGAGCGGATACATGGACGTGGGATGGTGGGTGGCCGCACCCGCCAGCAGGGAGCCGCCGAGGAAGAGGACACCGGCTGTGGCCAGGGCGATCGACATGGTTCGAGCGCGCATTCCCTCGAAGCGACCCGCCAGGGCCGATCCGGCCAGGGAACCCGCCACGGTCAAGGCGACCAGTGCGGCAGCGTAGGACGGTCCCGCACCCGCGTGGTGGGCCAGGAGGGCGAAATACTCGTCGAATGCGGTGAGGCCGTTGAGCAGGGCCACCAGGATCACGCCGCGGCGAATCACCCTGACGTGCAATGCTTCCCGGAGACCCGCACGTAGCATGGCGAGATATCCGATTGCCCGCGCGGGGCTTCCGGCGGCATCGTCGGGCTCGTCCAGATCATCCGCCGCCTCCAGATCATCTACCTCCTCCAGCTCCTCCACGTCGGCCGCGGACACCGATTTCGGTGCGTCGGGCAGGGTGATCGCGGCGAGGGTGTGGAGTGTCGCCATGAGGATGCTGGACCAGGCGACCAAGGCGTAGCCGCCCCACGCGTACAGCGGTGCGGCGGCGAGAATGCCTGCCAGAGCGGCGGATTCGGAAGCGGCGCGGGTGCGGCCGGTCAGCCGCGCGTACTCGGCCGTGGCGGCGCGGGCGTGCAGGTCGTCGTAGATCAGGGCCTCGAAGGTGCCCGAGCGCAGTGCGCCGGAAGTGCCCCACAGGACGAAGCCGGCGGCGAATCCCAGGTAGGACGGGAACAGGGTCCAGCAGGCGAAGCCCGCGGTCAGCAGCGCGCCGGAAAGGATCAACAGGCCTCGGCGAGAGACCGTGTCCGCCCACGCGCCCGACGGGATCTCCAGCAGGAACGACGTCGCGGACCAGATGGCGAACAGCGAGGAGATCTGCGCCGCGTTCAGACCGTGGTCGGCGAACAGCAGGGCGTAGATGGCGTAGAGCGGAATCAGGTCGGCCGTGAACGCGAACAGGATCGCGCGCAGCGTCAGCGCACGGGTGGAAAGCGCCGGGCCCCGTTCGGCGGATGCGCGACGGAGCGAAGCACTACGGAGTACGAATCAACAGGCGTAGATCACCAGCCGCATGGGCTCAACTCTGCGCGCCGGGACCACTACCGTCAAGCGGATTGTCCAGGGGGATCCAGCCGTTGGTGGACGGCTCACCCTCCGAGACCGACGCGCCTACCAGGCCGTGGCGGTCGTTGAGGTCGTTGATGAGCTCGGAGACCGGGTGCGAATCGCTGTAGTGGTAGCCCTGGGCCAGGGCGAAGCCGAGTTCGGTGAGGACGGCGGCCTGATATTCGGTCTCGACGCCCTCGGCGATGACCTGGAGGTCCAGCGACTTGCTCAGCGCCGCGATCACGCCCAGCAGCGGCGGGGCGGGGGAATCGGAGCGGATGGCCGCCACGAAGGACTGGTCCACCTTGAGGATGTCCGACGGCAGCGTGGCCAGGCGGCTCAGCGAGGAGTAGCCGGTGCCGAAATCGTCGATGGCGATGCGCACCCCGCGCTCGCGCAGCTTGTGCAGATTGGCGATGGCGGTCTCGGATTCGGCGGCCAACTCGGACTCGGTCACCTCGAGCACAAGTTGCTCGGCGGGCCAGCCGGTTTCGGTGAGAATGCCGGAAACCCGGTCGGCGTACTCGGTTTCGGCCAGCTCCAGCCCGCTCACATTCACATTGAGGGTCAGATCGAGTTGGGCGAAGGTCTCCTGGAGACGCGCGGCGTCCGCACAGGCGCGCCGCAGCACCAGCTCGTCCAGGTCGGAGATGAGGTCGTATTCCTCCGCGACCCGGATCAGGCCCTCGGTGGTGACATCCGGCTGCGCGTGAGAAGACCAGCGCAGCAACGCTTCCACACCCACCGCGCGGGTCGCGCCGTCCGACAGCGAGACGATCGGCTGGTACTGCACGTCCAGGGTGCCGCGGTCGATGGCCTCGCGCAGCTCCACCGCCAGCGGCAGCTGCCGCGACGACTCCAGCACCGTGCGATTGCGGCCCGCCTGCTTGGCCCGATACAGACCGACATCGGCGCGCGACACCAGCAGCGACCCGGATTCACCCGGCTGCCAGGACGTCACACCCGCAGAACAGCCGGTGGTCACCGCGGCCCGCAACTCCTCGGTCAGCAGAATCGCGGCCTGCTCGGTGGTGCCGGGCAGCAGCAGCGCGAAGGCGTCGCCGCCGTAGCGGGCCAGACGCTGATCCGGCCCAAGCAGTTTCGACCAGGTGTCGGCCACCCGCTGCAGCACGGCGTCACCGGCCCGGTGCCCGAGATGGTCATTGATCTTCTGGAAGCGATCCAGATCCACCAGCACCAGCGCGAGACCCTGCTCGGTGCGGGTGGCGTGCGCGATGGCATTGCTGAGCGCGCGATCGAAGCCACGCCGATTCAGCAGACCGGTCAATACGTCGATATCGGCGTCGGAGGCCATGCGGGTCAAAATGCCGACCACGATGCCGATTCCGAAGGTGATGCCCGCCGGAATCAGACCCGACCACCACGGCAACCCGCGCGAGGGCACCACCCACAGGCAGCAGGCGATGGCGAAGGCGATATGCGCGCCCAACCACCGCCAGGAGAAGAAGATGGCGGCATCACAGGCGACGAACACGTAGAACGCCGCCAGGCTGATCGCGCCCACCGTGTTCGGAAACCAGTGCACCGCAACGGTCACCAGCACGGTCGCGGTCGCCACATAGGCGTGATGCACCGAATGCGGCAGCCGCGGACCCCAGATGAGCAGGCTGATACCCAGCAGCAGCGCCACGAACGCCGCCGCGCCCACCAGCGGCCGATTGCCCTCATTACCCGGGGCGACCGCCGTCAGGATCAAGCCCAGCAGCCCACCCATGACGTAGAACGCCCCGGTGGTCCGAGCCATGACCATTGCCGTCGCCAGCGCCGATGCCGCCCGCACCCGGGTTCGGGTATCGCCGCGAGACCCGATTCCTCGCACGCTGCCTAGCCTAGACATAAGCCCTGCTTGCGGTAGACACAACCGGCGGAATAAGCCACGCCGAGTAGCGAATTCTCAGCGCGGTGCCAGCACGTCGGTGCCGACGAAAGGCACCAGCGCAGCGGGCACCCGCACCGAACCGTCGGCTTGCTGATGGTTTTCCAGCAGGGCGACAATCCAGCGCGTCGTGGCCAGGGTGCCGTTCAGCGTGGCGGCGATCTGCGGCTTGCCGTTCTCGTCGCGGTACCGGACATTCAGCCGACGGGCCTGGAACGTCGTGCAATTCGAGGTGGAGGTGAGCTCGCGGTAGGTCTGCTGGGTGGGAACCCAAGCCTCGCAATCGAATTTGCGCGCCGCCGAGCTGCCCAGATCACCGGCGGCCACATCGATGACGCGGTAGGGCACGTCGATGGCGGCCAGCATGTCCTGCTCCCAGGCCAGCAGTCGCTTGTGCTCGGCGTCGGCCTGGTCCGGGGTGGTGTAGACGAACATCTCCACCTTGTCGAACTGGTGCACGCGAATGATGCCGCGGGTGTCCTTGCCGTAGCTGCCCGCCTCGCGGCGGAAGCAGGACGACCAGCCCGCGTAGCGCTTGGGGCCCGCGCTCAGATCCAGGATCTCGCCCGAGTGATAGCCCGCCAGCGGCACTTCCGAGGTGCCGACCAGGTACAGGTCGTCCTCCTCCAGGTGGTAGACCTCGGCGGCATGCTGACCCAGGAAGCCGGTGCCCTGCATGACCTCCGGGCGCACCAGCACCGGCGGGATCATCATGGTGAAGCCGTTGGCGGTGGCCTGCTGCGCGGCCAGCTGCAGCAGACCCAGCTGCAGCAGCGCGCCGTAACCGGTGAGGAAGTAGAAGCGCGAGCCCGAGACCTTCGCGCCGCGCTCCATATCGATGATGCCCAGCGATTCACCCAGGTCCAGGTGATCCTTGGGCTCGAAATCGAATTCGCGCGGGGTGCCGACGTGTTCGAGCACGATGTAGTCGTCCTCGCCGCCCGCGGGCGCGCCCTCCTGCACGACGTTCGACAGCGCGCGCTGGGCGGCGACCATCTCGGCGTCGGCGATGTTCTCGGCCGCCTCGGCCTCCTTCACCTTCGCCGACAGCTCCTGGCCGTGCTTCAACAGCTCGGCGCGCTCCTCCGGGGAAGCCTTGCCGACCTTCTTGCCCAGCGCCTTCTGCTCGGCGCGCAGATTGTCGGCCGTCGCGACCGCGGCGCGACGGGCGGCATCCGCCTCGAGCAGGGTGTCCACCAGAGACGGGTCCTCACCGCGAGCACGCTGCGACGCACGAACCGCTTCCGGGTTTTCCCGCAGGAATCGAAGGTCGATCATGCGGTTCAGCCTAGTGGGCGGCCTCCACCGAATTTCGGATAGGTCGGCGCTCACTATTTGATCTTGATCAGCTCAATCGCGGGTCCCGATCCCACCCATCCGGCCCACGACCGGGCGATTTCCGACCTAGGGTTAGCCGCATGGGACGGCAGGGAGTCCGGCAGCGGCTCCGCCGTGGTCTTTGACGAGGAGTCACCATGCCCCAATACACCCCGCACACCGCCGATTTCGTCGTCATCGGAGCCGGATCCGCGGGGGCCGCCGTGGCCGCACGACTGAGCGAACGACCCGGCGTCAGCGTCGTGGTCCTCGAAGCCGGTGGCGAGGACAGCGACAAGTTCGCCCACATTCCCGCCGCGTTCAACCAGCTCTTCCAGGGTCCCTACGACTGGAACTACCGCACCGAACCGCAGCCCGAACTCAGCGACCGCAAGGTGTACTGGCCGCGCGGCAAGATGCTCGGCGGCTCCTCCTCCATGAACGCCATGATGTGGGTGCGCGGGTTCGCCGCCGACTACGACGAGTGGGGTCGCTACGCCGGACCGGACTGGTCCTTCGAGAAGGTGCTGCCCTACTTCCAGAAAATGGAGTCCGTCGAGGAAGCCAGCGAACCCGGCGAGGGCCGCGGCGGGCCGCTGCACATCTCCCGACAGCGCAGCCCGCGGGCGATCACCCACACCTACCTGCAGGCCGCCACCGAGGCCGGATATCCGGTGGAACGCGCGAACAGCGATCGGCCGCAAGGGTTCTCGCAGACCATGGTGACCCAGAAGCGCGGGGCGCGCTGGTCCACCGCCGACGCCTACCTGCGGCCCGCGCGGCAGCAGGGACGCAATCTGACCGTCGTCACCGAGGCGCACGCCACCCGGATCCTGTTCGAGGGGACGCGGGCGATCGGGGTGGAGTACCGGATCGGCGGGGAGACCAAGCAGATCACCGCCAAACGGGAGGTGGTGCTGTCGGGCGGGGCCATCAACAGCCCGCAGCTGCTCATGCTCTCCGGGATCGGCGACGGACATCGGCTGCGGGAGCTGGGGATTCCGGTGGTGCGGGACCTGCCCGAGGTAGGGCGCGGACTGCGCGACCACCTCGCCGCGCCCATCGTCTACCGCACCCGGGCGGGCAGCCTCTACGGTGCGGACAAGAACCTGCTCGAACTCGCCAACTACCTGGTGCTGCGGCGCGGACAGCTCACCTCGAACATCGGTGAGGCGTACGGGTTCACGCGCAGCCGCGAGGAGCTGGAACTGCCCGACCTCGAGCTCATCTTCGGACCCGCGCCGTATATCGCGGAGGGACTGGGGGATCCGGACGGGCACGCGCTGACCTTCGCGGCCATCCTGCTCAAGCCGGAATCCATCGGCAGCATCACCCTCACCTCGCCGGACCCGTTCACCGCGCCGCGCATCAACCCGCGCTACTGCGCCGAACCGGCCGACCGCGCCGCGCTGATGGCGGGGCTGCGGCAGTGCGTCGAACTGGCGCACCAGCCCGCGATGAAGGAGCACATCGGCGAACTCATGCAACCCGCCGTGCCGTCGGACACCCCGATGGAGGAGGTGCTGCGCCGCTGCCTCGAGGACCACTCGCACACGCTGTACCACCCGGTCGGCACCTGTGCCATGGGCAAGGACGAGACCAGCGTGGTGGACCCGCAACTGCGCGTCCGCGGCATCGAGGGCCTGCGCGTCGCCGACACCTCGGTCATGCCGATCATCACCCGCGGCCACACCCACGCCCCGGCGGTGCTCATCGGCGAGAAGGCGGCCGACCTGATCATGTCGTAAGCGGTTCGGGGGGTGCGAAGATCGGGCGGAAGGCCGGTGGTTCGTGGCGGGGGCGGGAGGGCGCTGCAATGATGGGTGCCGATGCCTGAGCAGATGACGCCTCCGCAGTGGCCCGCGCCGCCGAGTTCGCCGCGCCCCGGGTCGCCCAACCGTCGGAAACCGACGGCGCTGGATCGATTGCTGGCACCGTTGCGCGCGGTCGAGTCGAAGCTGGACAAGAACGGTCCGCTCTCGGCGTCGACCGTGCGGTGGGGGCTGCTGGCGATGGCGGTCGGCGTCACGCTGGCCGTGCTCATCACCATGTTCGTCTCCAATGGCTTCGACTCGAATCGGGTGAAGGCGCACGCGCCGGGGGCCGCGCAGCCCACCGGGGCGGTCGCGGGCGCGGCCTTCGGCACCGCCAAGGAGGGCGACTGCCTGACGTGGTCCAAGAGCAATGCCTCCGACCTGTCCAAGGTCGACTGCGGCAGCAAGCACCTGTTCGAGGTGACCGCCGACATCGACCTGAGCAAGTACCCGGGCAAGGAGTTCGGACCCGGCTCGCGCTTCCCGGACTCGCTGCGCTTCTCCGAACTGCGCGACGAGCATTGCGTCAGCGCCGCCCAGGAGTACCTCGGCGGCAAGCTGGACCCGCGTGGCAAATTCGTTGTCGGCCTGATCAATCCGGGCGAGGCGGGCTGGAAGGCGGGCGAGCGCACGCTGCGCTGCGGCCTGCAGGTCTCGGGCAGCCAGGGCATCGCCACCAAACCCATCACCGGCAGCGTGCGAGAGATCAACCAGTCCAAGGTCTATGACGTGGGCACCTGCATCGGCATCAAGTCCAACCTGCCCACCGATCCGGTCGACTGCACCCAGCCGCACGCCTTCGAGATCGTCTCCACCGTGGACCTGACCTCCCACTTCAACGGCGGCCCGCCCTCGAAGGACGATCAGGACAAGTTCATGGAAGACCAGTGCGCCAAGGACGCCGCCGACTATCTCGGCACCCCGGACGCGCTGCGCAACAAGACCCTGACCCTGTTCTGGGACGCCCTCGACGCCCGCAGCTGGCTGGCCGGTTCCCGCAGCCTCAACTGCATGGTCGGCAAGGGCGCGGATCAGGGCTTCGCCACCATCACCGGATCGGCCAAGGGCGACATCCAGATCGACGGCCAGGCCCCGGTCCCGCCGCCCAACTCCGGCCGCTACACCCCGCCGCCGCTGCCCGGCGCGGCCCCGCCGGTTATCCCCCAGCCACGCTGAGTCGGCGATAGCGAAAACACATGCCCGTCTCCATGTCCGACGACCGCTTCGAAGAGCTCGTCGGTGACGCACTCGATCTGATTCCGCCACAGCTGTCACAGGCGATCGACAATGTGGTGATTCTCATCGAACCGCGCAATGCCGAGGAACCGGACCTGCTCGGGCTCTACCACGGCATTGCGCTCACCGACCGGGACTTCAGCCACTACGGCGGCGCGCTGCCCGACACCGTCACCATCTATCGCGACGCCATCCTCGAGATGTGTCACAGCGAAGAAGAGGTGGTCGAAGAGGTGGCAATCACAGTGATTCATGAGATAGCGCACTATTTCGGGATTGACGACGAGCGCCTCCATCAGTTGGGATGGGGCTGACAGCGGCGCTGGGAACCGATCAGCAAACCTCTGCGTCCAATCTTCATAACCGGGGTGGAACGTAGAAGGGAGCCCGATCATGGTTGGCCATGTCCTCGTGCAGCCCGAGGTGATCCTCGCGGCGGCCCTCGAGCTCGATCTGCTCGCCGAACGGCTGGCCGCCGCCGCGAGCGCGACGGCACCCGCCACCCACGTGCTCCCCTCCGGCACCGAAGAGGTGTCCTTCCTCGCGGCAGCGCATTTCAACAATGCCGCCTTCACCCATGACCACGCGGTCGCCCAGGGCATTCTCGAGTTGCATCACGCCGCCGCCACCCTGCGCAGCCAGCTGGCCCAATATCTGGCGCAAGACGCCCTGCGCGCCGCCGGCATCGCCGCGATCCAGGTGTAGAAGGGGAGATACACATGACGCTGGGAATCACCGGGGTGTTCTGGCTGCCCCGCATGGCCGAGATCAATTCCATTTCGCTCAATGCCGGCACGCACGCCATTCCGCTGGTGGCCGCGAACAGCGCGTGGAGCGCGCTCACCGCCTCCTGGGTCGACGCCACCACGACGGTCGCGCGGGTGATGGCCGAGATCGGCGTCGGACTCGAGGGCGTGAACGGCATCAATGTGCTGGCACGGCTGGGCGTCTTCACCGGCTGGGCCGAACAGCAGGCCGTGATGGCGGGCATCATGGCGGGCAAGGCCGCCGCCAATGCCACCGCCTACACCGTGGCCAGCATCGCCATGCCGAGCCTGCCGGAGATCGCGGCCGTGGAGGCCGCGCGGGTGGCCGCCTACTCCAGCGGCGGCGCGCTCAATGGCACGGCCGAAGCGGCCGAGGCCGCCAAGCTGGCCCTCGACATCCGGGCCGCACTGGTGATGGAAACCTATGAGGCCGCAACGAGTTTGATGGTCGCCACGCCCGGCCAGTTCCTCATGCCGCCGCCCATCGCCATGGGCGCGGGCTCGGCCAATGCGGGCGGCGACGCCTTCGCCAACAGCAGTGATCCGGTGCAGGCGGCGCTCGGCGCGGCCGCGGCGCTGGCCCAGAATCCGGCCGTCACCAGCGCCCTCTCGCAGGCCGCGCAGGTGGCGGGGACGGTGGTCACCAGCGGCGTCAGCAGCGCGGGAAACGTTGCGAGCACGGCGGTTACGGCCATCGCCAATGCGGTGACGCAAACCCCGGCGCTGCCCACCTCGAGCCTGCCGGTAATGGCGGGCGCGGGTGCGGCGACCGTCGGCGCGGGCGGCGCGGCGCTGGCCACGCAGGCCGTGTCGTTCAATGGCGTGGGCACCTCGGTGAACATCGGCACCGGCGGCGGCACCCTGCGGCTCCCGGACGGATGGGGCACCGGGCTCGGAACCCCCGGCGGCGCAACGCCTCCCGCCGCGCCCATCGCCGAGCCGATGACCGTGGCGACCGCTCCGGCCTCCACCACCCCGGTGCGATCCACCGGCACCAGCCCGCTGCTGGGCAGCCAGGGCAGCGACGAGGAGGAGACGCACCGCGGCCACGATTACGGCCGCTCGGCCGAGGTCTTCGCCGACGGCCGGGTCATCGCGCCCGCGGTGATCGGCGGCGACCCCCTGGCCGACCGGTGACGGTGCCGGGCGCGGGCAGCGGGGTGCTCGGGGCGGGCCGTGTCCCCTCGCTGCTGGGGTCGGTGACGCTGTCGCTCGACGAAATGCAGTACCTCCAAGAGGCATTGGAGATCGACGAGCTGCCCGTGGTGCTGAATGCCATGGGGCGCTACGACAATGCCGCCGACCACGATGCCGCCATGGCCGCCGCGGCCGCGAGCCTGGCCGAACGCGAGCTGCTCGACGACGATCAGGTGCATCCCGAACTGGCCGAACGCTTGCGCGTGCTCTACCGGCCGCATTGGGTTTTGGCCGTGCGCTGGTATGTCGAAGGCCAAGTCAACCGGCTCTGTCTCGCCAAGGGCTCGGATTTCGAGGTGGTGGCGCTGCGGGGTCCCGGATCGTATGTGATCGACGAGGCGAGCCACGATCTGGCGGGCACCGTGCTGGCCGCGCTCGGGCCGTGCGAACCACTGGAACTGGCCGGAATGAACGCGCCCACCGAGGATCTGGTGCCGATCTTCGACGACGCGGGTGACGCGGCCACCACCGCCGCGCGCTTGACCAAGGTGTGCAATCCGGCGCGCGACGCGCAGACGCTCGCTTCGGCTCTGGTGCAGGTGAATTCGCACGCGGAGATCGTCGGCGTGCTCTACGGGGACGGCTCGCGCGAGCAGGCCGAGGGCCACCTCGCCGTCTACAACACCCGGCACGGCCGGTTCCTCGCCATTACGACGACGGCCAGCGACGGCACCAAGTGGACTTCGTTCGCCAGCGGCACCCCGGCCCGCTTCCGGACGGCACTACAGGATCTGCTCGAATCCCTGCCGCTGCGCAGCGAATTCCCCCACCCGGGCGAATTCCCTAACCCATAGGGTCGTCGCCGGTCGGCTCGATGGCGTCGGCGAACGGGGCCGGATAGCGGCCCCAGCGGGTGCACTCCCAGAGATTGTTCTCGAAGGGCAGCAATTCGATGGTCTCGGTATTGTCCAAGTGGTTGTTGGCCGCGAAAAGCCTTGGCACACCGGTGAGTTCGCGGGAGACCAGGCGCATGGCCGCACCGTGGCTGACCAGGATGACATCCCCGGCGTCCGGATCGGTGAGGTACTCGTCGCGCAGGCGTTGCAGGGCCGGGATATAGCGGGCGAGCACCTCCGCGCCGGATTCACCGCCCGGCACCCGCAGCTCCAGATCGCCGAAATGCCAAGCGTGGTAGACCTTCTGGAATTCCTCGTGCGCCGCGCGGGTGCTCAGACCCTCGAGCTCGCCGAGCTGCACCTCCTGCAGATCCTCGAGCACCTCGAGCGGGACACCGGTGGCGGCCTCGATGTAGCCGCCGGTCTGTCTCGCGCGCAGGGCCGCCGAGGAGAACAGGCGCTGCGGGGGGGCGGCCAGGTTCGCGCCGAAGGTCTTCGCCTGTGCCACACCGCGTTCGGTCAAGGGTAGGCCCGGGAGCCGGGTGTCGAGGATCTTGCCGACATTGCCCTCGGTCTCGCCGTGCCGGACCAGGATGAGTTTGCCGGTCACAGGTCGGCCACCCCCTTCTTCAGATCGGCCAGCCAGGCCGCGGCGGGTGCGTCGGGCGGCGGCGGTGTGCCGGTGGCCGAGGCGGCGGGCCAGGAACCGAGGAAACGGATCCGGGCGGCGGTGCGGTGCAGGGCCTTGAGCGCCTCGGCCACCGCGGTGTCGTCGATATGGCCGACACAGTCCAGGTAGAAACGGTAGGTGCCCATGCCCGTTCGGGTCGGGCGGGATTCGATGCGGGTGAGATCGATACCGCGGGTGGCGAATTCGGCGAAGGCGCGCATGAGCGAACCGGGCTCGTTGGCCAACTCCAGCACGATGGAGGTGCGATCCACCCCCGTGCGCGGCGGCGCGGGTCGCGGCGCGGTGACCAGGACGAAACGGGTGACGGCCCGATCGACATCGGCGACACCGGAAGCCAAGGGCGCCAAGCCCAAGCGCTCGCCCGCCAAGGCGGTCGACACCGCGGCCTCGGCGTGCCCGGCGGCCACATCCTCGGCGGCCGCGGCATTGGAGGCGGAGGTGTAGAGCTCGGCCAGCGGCATGTTCACCGCCAGCCACATGCGGACCTGGGCGGCCGCGACCGGATACGCGGCAATGCGGCGCACCTGCGCGAGCTCGACGCCCGGGCGGCCCAGGATGGTGAAGGCCACGTCCAGATCCGTCTCCGCCATGATCTGCAGCCGGGGGCCGACGGCCAACGCGTCCAAGGTGGGGGCGATGGAACCCTCGACCGAACTCTCGATCGGCACCACCGCGCCCGCGGTCTTCCCGGCCCGCACCAGCTCGATCGCCGCGCCCTGGCTCGGGGACGGGACACGCTCGACCGGCCCATCGAAGATTCCGGTGGACTCCAGTTTGGCGAGGGCCATCTCCGTAAAGGTTCCCGACGGCCCGAAGTAGGCGATGCGCGGCACGGTAACGACATTACTTGCGTGCGCGCGGTCCCCTCCCGCTTTGGCCAACTCCCAGGTAACTTCGCACCCCTGACCGGGGGATCGACCGCCGGGCACCGGCTGATCAGCCGCCCAGCACCGACAGCGCCGCGGTGACGTCCGCGACGTCCTCGGCCTCGATCGCCAGCAGCACCTCCCGGAAGGCCTCGACCGCCGGTGGCTTCAAGCCGGTGAGGAAGTCGAGGTCCGGTGCGGCCAGCGCGGCCCGAATGTCGTCGCCGATGAGCGCGGCCACGGTCGCGGCAACCGCCGCCACGGCCCGCTCCCCCGAGTCGGCACGGGCCACGAAACCACTGTCGCCGTGGACGATTCGCACCAGAAACTCCGAGATCGCCGCCTCGTCGAGCCCCATGTCCAGCACCTCGACCACCGGATCGGCCGAGACCGAACGGACCAGACCTTCGGCCAGACCACGCGCCGGACGCGGCGGGACGGACAGGGTGAGCGCGACCGGCTCGGGCGCGGGGGACGAATCGTGCGGCACGCGTTCACCGTAGCGATCCCGGTTGCCCCGGCGGGCAGGGCCTTGCGGGAGCGATCCGCATCACTTAGCTTAGGGTTACCTAATTCTCAATCCGGAGGTGTGTATGCCATACGCGGCCCAGGTCGTCGCACCCACTACCGCCGAACGCGTGCACAGCGCCTGCGCCCACGCCGACAGCGCGATGCTGGCCCTGCCCGGCCTCGACCCCGTGCCCACCTCGGTGCACCTGCTGCGGCAGTGCGGGGACATGGTGATGGCGGTGTCGAGCACCTCCACCGCCGCGGGGCTGGTATTCGGCTGCGGCCCAAACGGATCCCCGGCGGTGCTCGAGCTCACCGATCAGGCCCCGCTGCAGCTGCGGGAACGGGTGCGGGCGCTGGTGTGGCTGCGCGGCTGGGTGCACAGCGTCCCCGCACACGCCCAGCGCGCATTGGCCGCCGCGGTCGCCGCCGACCACCCGCATCCGGCCCTGCTCGACGTCGGCCACGGCTCGACGCTGCTGCGGCTGGTCATCGACTCCGCCGTGGTCGCCGACACCTCCGGCGCCGCCGCGGCCGACCGCGAGCAACTGCGCGAGGCGCGCCCCGACCCGTTCTGCGCCCTGGAAGCGGGCTGGCTGCAACACCTTCAGGCCGACCACGCCGACGTCATCGACCGACTGGCCCGCCGCCTCCCGCACGCCCTGCGCCGCGGCGCGCTCATCCACCCGCTGGCCATCGACCGCTACGGCGTCACCCTGCGCGTCGAAGCCGTCGAGGCCGACCACGACATCCGCATCCCCTTCGAAACCCCCGCCGACGACATCGAATCCCTCAGTCGCGAGGTCCACGCCTTGGCGGGCAACCCCTTCCGCCGCGGCCTGCACCGCATCTGACACCCCCGGCCGCACGCCACCGCAGCGTGTCGGGCCGGATCGGGTCGGCGGGCCTAGATTGGCGGGCATGGTTTCCGCTGATCGTGCGCCCGCGTGGCCCGCGCCCGAGTCCTCCGAGCAGGAGAAGCGGGCGATCAAGCTCGAGATCACGGTGGTATTGGTCGTCACCTTCGGGCTGAGCGGGGCCAATGCGGCGCTGTCGCTGGTGGAGAGCGCGCTCGCGCCCGGTGGGGTGGGCGAGCAGACGGTGGCGCTGAACGCGTCGCGGGCGGCGCAGTCGACCATCGATCTGCTGTTCCAACTGTTGGGCGTGGCCCGACTATTGGGTTGGGCCACGTTGGGGCTGTATCTGTTGTGGCGCAGCGGGATCGCGCCGCGGGCGGTCGGGCTGGTGCGGCGGCTGCGGTGGCGCGCCGACGTGCTGCCGGGGCTGGTGTTGGCCGCGGTGATCGGAATCCCCGGGCTGGGACTGTATTTGGCGGCGCACGCGCTCGGGGTGAGCGTCACCATCGTGCCCAGTTCGCTCGAGCACTGGTGGCGGCTGCCGGTGCTGGTGCTGTCCGCGTGGGCGAATTCCGCGGCCGAGGAAGTACTGGTCGTCGCCTATCTGATTACTCGACTGCGTGCGTTGGGCTGGTCGGAGCATCGTTCCCTGCTGGCCTCGGCGCTGCTGCGCGGCAGCTACCACCTGTACCAGGGCCTGGGCGGGGGCCTCGGAAACGTGGTGATGGGGTTGATCTTCGGTCGCTACTGGCAGCGCACCAATCGACTGTGGCCGCTATTACTCGCGCACGCGCTCATCGACACGATCGCCTACGTCGGCTACACATTTCTGCGCGGACACGTCTCCTGGCTGCCCTGATGCCGGGAAGTAATGCAATCGGAACGAGCCACGCGGGCGCTGCGGTCGGTACTGTTTCTGGTGATGAACGGCGACGACCCCCAGCACTTTGCACGGATGCGCCGGGAGCCGCCGCCGGGACGCCCGGGCGAGCCCCCGGCGCACCCCCAGCGACCCATGGCGAATCCCGGGCAACCGCAGAGACCTTCGTCTCACCGAACCGGCGGGGACGACGCGACCGTTAACGACGGCGGTCACCGAATAGAACCAACCCAGGTGATCCGACGCAATGAATCCGGCCCGGCCCTGGCCTATTCGCAGGTGCCGCCCAACCGACGGCCCGTGCCGCCGCAACGGCCGCCGGTCAATCGGGTGCCGCCGCACGGCGATCGGATGCCCGGGGACAATCGGATTCCGCCGCAACGCAATCAGATGCCGCAGGGCAATCGAGTGCCGGTGCGGGAGCCCGCGGCCAGCGCCATGGGTTACGCGCCGACCCAGCAGCCGGAGCCCTTCCACGACGAACCACCCCGCACTCCCCCGCCGCCGCTGCCCCCGGGCAAGCGTCGCGGCGGTGGTGGTGGCGGCCGCCCGCCGCGCGGCTCGCGTCCGCGCAAGAAGCGGCACTGGTTCCGCTGGCTCCTGTCGCTGCTGGTGGTGCTGCTCATGCTGCCGATCGCGGCGGCCATCTACGTGGACACCCACATCACCCGGATCGACGCACTGGCCAACTATCAGGGTCGGGTCGGCGACACGCCCGGGACGAACTGGCTTCTGGTCGGATCCGACAGCCGCGCGGGACTGTCCAAGGATCAGGAACAGCAGCTGTCCACCGGCGACTCCTCCGATGTCGAGGGCGAGCGCACCGACACCATCATCCTGGTGCACATCCCCAAGTCCGGGCGGCCGACCCTGGTCAGCCTGCCGCGCGACTCCTACGTCAGCATTCCCGGTGTCGGCAAGGACAAGCTCAATGCCTCCTTCGCCGTCGGCGGCGCGCAACTGCTGGTCAAGACCGTGGAGGGCGCGACCGGGGTGCACATCGACCACTACGCGCAGATCGGCTTCGGCGGGTTCGCCAATATCGTCGACGCGGTGGGCGGCATTCAGATGTGCCTGGACTCGCCCATGCAGGATCCACTGGCCGGAATCGATCTGCCCGCGGGCTGCCAAACCCTCAATGGCCCACAGGCCCTGGGCTTCGTGCGCTCGCGCGCCACCCCGCGCGCCGACCTGGACCGCATGCTGCATCAGCGAATGTTCTTGAGCGCCTTGCTGAAGAAGGTCGCCAGCCCCGCCACCCTGGCCAATCCGTTCCGATCCTGGCCGCTGGTGCGGGATCTGACCGATGCGCTCAAGGTCGACAAGAGCGCGCACATCTGGAATCTGGCCACCCTCGGCCGGGCCCTGAACGACGATCCGATCACCACCACGGTGCCGGTCGGCGGGTTCGAGGATGTGTCGGGCAGCGGCAATGTGCTGCTCTGGGACAAGACCAAGGCGAGTGCGTTCTTCGACGCCCTGGCCAAGGATCAACAGATCCCGCAGGACTTGATCACGACCGTGGGCAGCTAGCAATTATTAGGCAACACTAGCCTCAATTAGGTTGTGCTCAATAAGGTTGCACTTGGATGACACGCGATTTGACCAGGATTAATGTCGTCCGCATGTCCACCCGAACCCAGACGAAACGCAGCAAGTTCCAGGGCCTGCTCCAGGATCAGATCCGCAACGAATTCAGCGCCGAACACCAGTACATCGCCGTCGCGATGTGGTTCGACAGCGCCGATCTGCCGATCCTGGCCAAGTATTTCTACAAGCAGGCCGTCGAAGAACGCAATCACGCGATGATGATCGCGCAGTACCTGATCGATCAGGACATCGCTGTCGAAATGCCCGGGATCGAGGCCGCCACTTCGCAATTCGCGAATGCCAAGGAGCCCATCGCACTGGCGCTCAAGCAGGAGCAGACGGTTACCGAGCAAATCGTCCAGCTCGCCAAGACCGCCCGCGAGGAGGGCGATTACCAGGGCGAGCAGTTCATGCAGTGGTTCCTCAAGGAGCAGGTCGAAGAGGTCGCCACCATGCGCACCCTGCTCACCGTGGCCGAGCGCGCCAGCAACAATATGTTCGATCTGGAGCGTTTCGTGGAACGCGAAATGAGCGGTCCGAAGGACGCTTCCGGCGCACCGCACGCCGCGGGCGGCTCGCTCTAGACAAACGACGCGGTGGATTGAACACGACAGGCCCGGTCCCTTGCGCTGGACCGGGCCTGCCACTGTGTGCTCGATGTGCCGGGCCGTATACCCGCCTGTCCTTATTTCATGGGCACCTGAACGTTGCCGGTGGAGTTGGCGGACATTGTGGCCGACAGCGTGCTGAACATCGATTTGACCAGGGACAGAATGGCATCCATGGCATCCTCCTCATCTGAACATCAAGGATGAAGAGAACCTAACCGAGTCACCGGTTCGAAACACGCATTTTTCAGAAAACTCTCGCAAAGAATTCGGGCCGTTCACCGAGGCTGCGATGCACCCGGCGAACGGCCCGAACAACTCTCAGCGCAACCGACTCAGCGCAGCGTGACCTGACGCGAACGCAGACCGTCGCGGGAGCGGCGCTCCTCGGAGGTCAGCGGGGCGTCCGACTGCACGGCCGCCGCCAGCTTCGCACCGAATTCGCGTGCGGGGGCCTCCCATTCGCTCGCGTGCTTCTCGGGATCCAGGTCGAAGACCGGTACCAGCAGACCGTGGGTGCGGAACGAGCCCGCGAACCGCGAACCCTCGCCCAGGTGCAGATCACCGGCCGCGTGCAGGCGGGCCAGGGCCAGCATGAGCCGATCCTCGTCCTCCGGCCGCACCCAGCGGATGTGCGCCTTCTCCCCGGCGTCCACCCACCAGGCCGCGCCGATGCCGTCCGCGCCCAGCTCCAGGCGGGCCGAGGGCATGATGGCCTGATTGGCCTGCTCGATGGTGGCGGCCACCTGCGGATCCGGGGTGACGCCCTCGGGCACCCACCAGTTGAAGTCCTGGTGCACGGTCAGGTCCAGGGCCGCGCCCGGATCCAGCACCTCCGAAAGCCGCGGCGCGCCTTCGACATCCGCGCTGTTCAGCGATTCGCCCGGCGCGGCGGCCTGGGTCCACAGAATGGCGGCGGCCAGATCCGCGGCGGGATCGGCGGACTGGAACTGCACCTGCGTGCCGACGAAACCGACCGGCTCGTCACCAGCCCGCACCAGCGCGGCGACCGCACCCGGCAGCACGGTGGCGAGGGTGACCGACCGCTCGGCGGAAACGCTCGGCGACAGCTTCAAGGTGGCGGTCGCCGACGGCACGAACTCCCGGAGCGCGACCAGATCGCACTCGGCGGCCAGGCCCTCGAACGGCCGCGTCACGGCCTGCGCCGCCGCCTCCTGTGCGGCGCGGCGGGCGGCCAGCTTCTCCGCGCGATTGCTGTCCGGCTTGGGACTGTTGCGCTTGCTCTTACCCATGACTGGCAAACCTACTGTGCTCGATGCCCTCCGCTGCGCTCCGGGCGGGTTTGCGGCGCTGAAAGTCTCGTTCTTGTGGTTCAGGCGGTGGTGAGAACGGCTTTGGTGCGGGCCGGGTAGTTCGTGGCGACCCAGTCCACGCCTAGGTCGGCGCACAGCTGTACGTCCTCGGCGTCGTCGCAGGTCCAGACGTAGGTGGCGCGGCCCGCGGCGGCGGCCTTGTCGACCAGATCGGGGTGTTCGCGCAGGGTGCGCACCGACGG
This sequence comes from Nocardia sp. CDC153, assembly GCF_035818515.1. Classification (NCBI taxonomy): domain Bacteria; kingdom Bacillati; phylum Actinomycetota; class Actinomycetes; order Mycobacteriales; family Nocardiaceae; genus Nocardia; species Nocardia sp. CDC153. Next base: position 40,951 of record NZ_JAYKYU010000007.1, read on the forward strand.
GCCGATGGCCGTCGCGCCGACCGTGTGGGCCGCGCCGCCGGTGAGGTAGAGGGAGGACTCGCCGAGCAGGATCGTCGGGAGCAGCGGGGCGGCGCGGCGAATGCGCCAGACCGCGGTGGCCGCGAAGGACATGACCACCGCGCGCGAGTGATCCGCCGACGCGGGCGCGCCGATGCCGTAGCGATTCAGCTCGGTCAGCAGCGAGGTCTCCACCAGTGCGCCGTAGCGGACCGGATGCTTGGTCTCGATGAAAAGCTTGGTGGGACGGCTCTTCCAGTCCAGCACCAGCTCGATCAGCTCGGCGAGGGTGAGCACGCCCTCGGGTTCGTCGGCGGTGCCGAAGTTCAGCGCCTTCAACTCCTCGAGCGTCATCTCGCTGACCGCGCCGACGCCGTTCGAGGTGCGATCCACCGTGCGGTCGTGCACGCAGACCAGGTGCCCGTCCCGGGTCAGCCGGATATCGCATTCGACACCGGCCGCGCCCTCCCGCAGGGCGAGATCGTAGGCGGCGAGGGTGTGTTCGGGTCGCGCCGCCGACGCCCCCCGGTGCGCGACCACGAACGGCGCACGACTGGCCCGGCTCACTTCGCCACTACCTCCTGTTGTTCCGCGGTGACCTCATCATTCCCGACCGCGACCGCGGGCGCGCGCTCGGCGGACTCCGTCACACCCGGACGCACCGGTTCGATCACCGGCCGCGCGGGCGCGGTGGCGATCACCCAGCGCCGCAGCGTCTTCGGCCGACCCCGCAGATCCAGACCCGCGAAGGAGCGCACCAGGGCCAGCGAGGCCAGGGCGACACCGGCCGCGACCAGATCGGTCCACATGCTGAACAGCACCCCGTCGGCCTGCGCCTGCAGGGAACCCGCGAACCGGTAGAGCACCGAGACCACCACCAGCACCGCGTTCACCAGCCAAGCGGCCCACCAGATTCGGACCGCGCGCAGCAGCCGCGGGTCCGTGCCGTCGGCGATGCGCAACCGGGCCACCTCGGTGAGGAACACCCCGGGCCACACCAGATTCACCACCGGCACAACACAACCCAGCACCAGGGTGCGCAGCGGCCGCGGGTCGGTCTCCCCCAGGCTCGCGTAGGCGGCGCGGCGGGTCTCGGTCAGCCAGCCGACCAGCGCCACCGCCGCCGCCAGGGCCACCGCCAGGGCGGCAATGGCGAGCACGGTCACCGCGCCATCGGAAATCCACAGCAGCCAGGGCTGGATCAACCGGGTCCGGTTGCGCAGCAGAATCCCGTAGCGGCCCAATTCGGCGAGGGCGGCGAGCACGAAAAGGCCCGCGGTGACCGGCAACAGGACACCGATTCGATCGCTCCAGGCCGCCAGCGGACGGCGCGGGGCGGCGGCCTCGACCGGGGGACGATCGTGCAAGCCCCATTGCGGAATCTGGTGGTAGCGCGGCGTCTCCGGATTGACCTGCCGCCGGACGGGCTGCGCGGCAGCCGATTTCCGGCCCGGCGGGCGCGCCACCCAGCGGTAGTTGCGGCGGTCGGCGGGCGCGTCGACGGGGGCGGGCGAGAGCAGCACGCCGTGGCAGCGCGGGCACCAGTGCAACGGTTTGCCCTGTACGGCCCAACGCGCGCCGCAGCGGGCGCAGGGCTGCACGACGGCGGATCGCGATCGGCCCACCTGTCCCCCGTTCATCGCTCCACCTCTCCGCGCCTAATGGATCGTCACCTGATCGATCGTGTCTAGTAGATCTTCGCCTCGGGACCGTCACCGGTGAGCGGCCGCCCGGTCTGCTGCCAGGCCACCATGCCGCCCGCGACATGGACGGCGTCGTAGCCGATTTGGTTCAAGTACTGCACGACGGTGATGGACCGACCGCCCTGTCGGCAGATCACGTAGATCTCGGCGTCGATATCCAATTCGTCCAGGCGGGCGGGCACATCGGTGATCGGGATGTGCAGGGCGCCGGGCGCGCGCCCGAGCTGCCATTCGTCGTCCTCGCGGACGTCCAGCAGCTGCGCGGGCGCGGGCGACGCGGAACCCCAGCCGTCGGCGGCATCGAATTCCGCGGGCACCGCGTCGATCGGCACCGTGGGTACGTCGGGGTTCGTCACGGTTTCGATCCTGCCACGCGGGCGCGAGGGCGGTGGAGTTCCGTACCTGCGCGAGGTTGGTTTCGGGAGTTATCCACATAATCCACAACCTGATCCACAGGTTGACAGCCGACCGAAAAGTCCGTGTTCGCTCCGGTCGGCCGATCCGGAAGTCCCCTCCTCGTTCCGGAGCGGCCGACCCGGGCCCTCTGTCCCAGAAGGCCCCATCCAGTCTGACGCCGCAGGTCGGCCCGCGGTTCCGTTCGGAAAGGAAAAAAACGACAACACTACCGAAAAACGGAAATCCTGGGCCCGGCCAGGCAAGATCGGTAGCCTGGCGCTATGACTGTGAGCAGGGGGCTACTCGACGGCCTGGACATCAAGGGACTCAACCTCGCACTGTCGGAGGCGACCTGCCTCGGCATCGACGTCGACACCGAGGCGGGCACGCTACGACTGGAACTCGATGTGCTGACCCTGCCCGAGGACGGCCCGCCGCCCGCCGACTGCGACATCTACCTGACCCTCACCGGGGTCAGTCGGGTCGCGTGTTCGCTGCGCCGTCAGCGCTGGGACGATCTGGAACCCGTTGTGCTGCCCCTCACCCTCGAGGGCCTGCACGACGCGGTCAACAGCTTCGGCGGCGGCGCGCTGCACGGCTGGGACTTCCTCGATCTGAGCGACAGCTCCTGGAGCCAGTGGCGCAAACTGCTCAGCTTCGACACCCGGCTGCGCGACACCGAGGGCGCGCACATGATGGAGTTCTCCCAGGAAGAGGGCATCGACCCGCGCGAACTCGATGTGCGCGTGTGGTTCGACGGCGCCGAGGTGCACGACAAGGCGGGCAATCCGATTCCGTTGCCGGAGTTCATCGCCGGTGGGGTCCGCTGGTGGCAGGCGCACGACGCGGGCGACCCGCGCACCCAGCGCCCGGACGTGGTCCCGCCGCTGTAGGTAGTCGACCCACACGTAAAAGGGGTTCGGGGACGATGTCCTGGAACCCCTTTCGATTGCCTCGAACGAAAGCCGCTACGCGCCCAAGCCGATCGGACACTCGATGCCCGTGCCGTGGTCGGGGCAGTAGCCGCCGGGGTTCTTGGCCAGATACTGCTGGTGGTAGCCCTCGGCGTAGAAGAACGCGGAAAGGTCGGGCAGCGGGGCGATCTCGGTGGTGATGTCGCCGAATCCGGCCGCCGTCAAGCGTTCCTGATACATCCCCCTGGTCTCCTCGGCGACCTCGAGCTGCTCATCGTCGAAGGTGAAGACGGCCGACCGGTATTGGGTGCCGCGGTCATTGCCCTGCCGCATGCCCTGGGTTGGGTCGTGGTTCTCCCAGAATTGTTTGAGAATTCCCGGATAGTCGATCACCCGCGGATCGAACACCACCAGCACCGACTCGGTATGCCCGGTGCGGCCCGAACAGGTCTCCTCATAGGTCGGATTCGGCGTGTAGCCGCCCGCGTAGCCGACCGCCGTGCTGTATACGCCCTCGAGCTGCCAGTACCCCTTCTCCGCACCCCAGAAGCAGCCCATGGCCACCACCGCGAGCCGCATATCCGCCGGGAAGGGCGGTTTCAGCGGGTGGCCATTGAGGTAGTGCTTCTCCGGAATGACCAGGGGTTCGGAACGACCGGGCAGCGCCTGCTCGGCTGTGACCATGGTCGGTTCCGGTAGTCGCAAACGCCCAACGAACTCGTCGTACCACGACATGGCTCGATGCTACGGGACCCGGCGAAACCGGCGGCGAAGTTGCGATCGCCAGGATTCCAAACGTTGGGAAAGATATACATCGGCCGGAATGTGGGGGCACGCAGCCCGGTTGCAGACGAGCGGGTGTACGAATGATGGTTGGGTGCGCCTCGGACCATGCCGAGGGCACACGGCCCCGACACTGAAAGGGACATCGTGGCTGTTTACACGCTGCCTGAACTTGATTACGACTACTCGGCCCTGGAGCCCTTCATCTCCGGGCAGATCAACGAGATCCATCACACCAAGCACCACGCGGCCTACGTCGCCGGTGTGAACGCCGCCCTCGAGAAGCTGGAAGAGGCGCGCGCCAAGGACGACCACGCCGCCATCTTCCTCAACGAGAAGAACCTCGCGTTCCACCTCGGCGGCCACGTCAACCACTCCATCTGGTGGAAGAGCCTGTCCAAGGACGGCGGCGACAAGCCGGTCGGCGACCTGGCCTCGGCCATCGACGAGGAGTTCGGCTCGTTCGACAAGTTCGTCGCGCAGTTCTCGGCGGCCGCCAACGGCCTGCAGGGCTCCGGCTGGGCGTGGCTGGGCTACGACACGCTGGGCAACAAGCTGCTCACCTTCCAGCTCACCGACCAGCAGGGCAACGTGCCGCTCGGAATCATCCCGCTGCTCGGCCTGGACATGTGGGAGCACGCCTTCTACCTGCAGTACAAGAACGTCAAGGCGGACTACGTCAAGGCGTTCTGGAACGTGGTGAACTGGGCCGAAATCCAGGACCGCTACAGCAAGGCCGTCAACCAGGGCAAGGGTTTGATCTTCGGCTGATGCCGGTGGGGGCTACGCCCCCACACCCCCAAAAGGGATATTCGGGGGCGCAGCCCCCGAACCCCCGAGGAGTCGAGGGTGTCGGCCCATACACCCGATACTCGGCCCGCGAACCGACCGGTTCGCGGGCCGTTCGCATTTCACAGGGGCAGGTGCTAGCACTCTTTGGTACTTGTGTGCCAGTTCTGCTCTGGTACAACCTGGTGTTCCCAATAGCAACAATGGGAACAGCTATAGCAACACCGGGACAGCCGCCACCGGGGAGGGTTCGGGAGGCACTCATGAATGGTCAGATCGGCGTCATGCCGTTCCATGCGGGTGGTTCGCTGCAAGGGTTCGTGATCTCCGGGCGCTGGCCCGATTCGACCAAGGAATGGGCGCAGGTGCTGGTGCTCGCGGTGCGGGTGGCGAGTCTGCCGGGGTTGTTGCCCACGTCCACGGTGTTCGGGGCGCGGGAGGAGCTGCCCGACGATCCGGATCCGGCGATGGTGGGTCTGGTCATCGCGGAGGGCACGGTATTGGGCTCGGAAGCCTTGCAGCCCGGCCAGTTTGCCGAACGTGTGCCACCCGCCCTGATCATGTTGCATCCGCCGCGCGAGACGCGACCCTCGCTGCCGGAGTGCGCGGGCGCGGCGTCGGGCTGTCTGCTCCTGCCGGGGCTACCGCATCTGGGACTCGAACATCGGGCGGCCTGGGTGGAAACCGATAGCGACGGGACGGTGACCTCGATGGTTTCGCGGGTCGGGGTGGATCCGATCAGTGATCCCGACACCGCGGTTCTGGCCATGCTGCTGGCGGCGTGAGGGTACCCGAAACCTTTCGGCAGCGTCGCCAAACTTATTGCGTGCATTGCGATTTGGGCGACAGTCGTTTGCACGCGCCCGGTTTGCCGGAGTAGAGTGGCCCCGAGCGAAGGGGAGTAGCCCACAATCACGCCGTCGACATACTGATCCTTTTCGGGTCCGGCGCGTGAACCGAGAGCCTTCGGTGGGCGAGACCTTCGGCCGACAACAAACCAAACCGATTGACCGGTGCGGTGTCGGCTGAAGCGCCCCCGCATTCAGCCGACAGGCCGGAGACCTGGGAGCTGACCTTTCATGATCGCCACGATATTGCTGAGCTTCGGCGTGCTCTTCCTCGCCGAACTGGGCGATAAATCGCAGCTCATGGCACTGACATTCGCGCTGCGCTACCGCTGGTGGGTGGTGCTGAGCGGCATCACCGCCGCCAGCGTGCTGGTCAATCTGATCGCCGTCGGCGTCGGCCACTTCGTCGGCGCGGCGCTGCCCACCGGCGTCATCTCCCTATTGGCCGCGGCCACCCTCCTCGGCGTCGGCCTGTGGACCCTGCGCGAGACCCTGCCGCTGACCCCCGCCGACGACGAGGCGGAGATCGCGGCACAACCCAAGTCCCGCAACGCGTTCCTGGTCGTGCTCTCGGCGTTCCTGCTGGCCGAGCTCGGCGACCGGACCATGTTCGCCACCATGGCCCTGGCCACCAAGAACGGCTGGGTCGCGGTGTGGATCGGCTCGGTGGCGGGCATGGTGGCCGCGGGCGGGCTGGCCATTCTGATCGGGGTGACCGTCGGCAAGCACATTCCGGAGCGGTTCATCGCCGTCTGCTCGGGCCTGCTGTTCCTGTACTTCGGCGCGCTGACGCTGCTGGAGGCCTTCGCGCACGGCCTGGGCACCCCGGTCGCCGCCGCGCTCGCGCTGATCGTGCCCGCCCTCGCGGGCGGCGTGCTGTACCTGCTGCGCCGCCGCGCACTGGACGCCGCGGTCCGGCGTTCAGTCGCCGAGGACCGTGCTGCCGAACAGTTCTCCGCTGCGCCGCACGAGGTCCAGTAGCGGCTCGCGCAGGGCGCGCAGACCATCCAGATCGCCGACCGCGATGCGCGCGGTGACCATGGCGCTCAACGCCGCGACGAGGGTCTGGCAGGCGAAGCGCTGCGGCTCGGTGTCCGCGCCCAGCACATCGGCGACCATGGCCACGAAGGTCTCCTGCAGGGCCGTGCGGCGCGCGATGGCCTCGGGACCGACGGCGTAGACCTCGACGAGAAACAAACGGGCATAGGCGGGTTGGCCCGCGAGCGCGTCCAGGTAGGCCCCCAGCACGCGTTCGATGCGCTCGGTGCGGGTCTCGCCGTCGAACTCCGCGCCGGTGGCGGCCAGAATGCCCGACAGCATAAGTTCCGCGGCGCGCTCGTAGGCGGCCTCGAAACAGTCCTCCTTGGAACGGAATTGCTCGTAGAAGGTCTCGCGGGAGACACCGGCGCGCTTGATGACCGCGGCGACCGGCGTTCCGACATAACCGTTCTCGGTCATCGCCTCGGCCATGGCGAGCAGGATGCGATCGCGCTGGGCCGCGACCACTTCCGCACGGGGGAGGCCGTGGCGGCCGCGGGGCAGTTGGCGGGTTGCCGATTCGGGCATAGGTGGACTCCGTTGGCCGGGGCGATCAGGGGACGATCAGGCGAGCCTTCTCATTCTGCGGGGTCGAGCCGGTTGTTCGGTGGTGAAGCCCGTCGGTTCGGTGCGGGCGATCTCCAAACCACCGGCCACCCCGCCGCGTAGCGAGTAGTCGACCAGGCGCTGGGTCAGCGGGCGACACCACAGCGCCATGCTCACCCAGTACGGCGAGACGATGCGGCGGGAACGGCGGGCCAGGGCGTGTTCGCAGGCGTCGATGGCCGGGCCGAGCGGGGCGATGCCGGACACGGTGGTGCGGCCCAGAATGCTGCGCGCCGCCTCGGTGCCGAAGCCGCGACTGGTCATCTCGGTGTCGAGTTCGGCGAAGTAGGCGATGCCGACCTTGGCTCCGGTGTGGCGCAATTCGATGCGCAGGGTGTCGCCCAGCGCCTCGACGGCCGCCTTGGAGGCGCTGTAGGCCCCGGCCAGGGGTAGGTGGATGGCCCCGGCCAGCGAGGAGATGAGCAGGACGTAGCCGTCGCGGTGCGCGAGGTGGGGTCCGGCGGCGCGCAGGGTGTAATAGACGCCGAGGACATTGACGGTGAGGGTCTCCTCGAGCACGGTCGGATCCCCGCCCAGCAGCGAAAGTTGCCGCGCGATACCGGCATTGCACACCACCGCATCCAGACCGCCCAGTTCGGCAGTGAGGGAGTTGACGACCCGCTGCACCTGCGCCGGGTCACCGATATCGCAGTAGCGCCAGGGGGCGTCGCCGCAGTCGGCGGCGACCTGGGCCAGCAGCGACTCCTCGATGCCGAGCAGCGCCACGTGCGCGCCGTGCTGATGCAACTGCCGGGCCAGGGCGGCCCCTATCCCCCGCGCCGCACCGGTGATCAGGATGCGTTTGCCCGCGACTCGCGGGGTCTTTCGGCGGAGTCCACGGCGGGCCCGGGCCGGGCTGGCATTCATGTATGCGAAACTACCACTTAGACGAACATTCGTGTTCGCAAACTTTGCGAGCGACCCCTCGCAGGGGCCGCACCGAACCCCGCTAGGGTGCCTATTGACGGAGGGCCAGTGAGAGGGCCCTCCACCGTCGAGAGGACCAATCACCGTGGAGATTTCGGGCTCCGCCGCCATTGTCACCGGAGGTGCGTCCGGCCTGGGTGCGGCCACCGCCAAGCGCTTCGCCGACGCGGGCGCGACCGTCTTCGGCCTGGATCTGGCCCAGTCGATCGAGCGTGCGGGTGACAGCGTCCCCGCCGGTGTCACCCTCATCCCGACCGATGTCACCAGCGGTGACGAGGTGGCCGCCGCGGTCGCCACCGTCGTGGAATCCGGTGTGCCGCTGCGCATTGTCGTCAACTGCGCCGGTGTGGGCTGGGCGGGACGCATCCTGTCCAAGAACGGCCCGCACGATCTGGAGCTGTTCCGCACGGTGATCACCGTGAACCTGCTCGGCACGTTCAATGTGATGCGCCTGGCCGCCGACGCCATCGCCAAGACCGATCCGGTCGACGAGTACGGCTCGCGCGGCGTCATCATCAACACCGCCTCGGTGGCGGCCTTCGAGGGTCAGATCGGGCAGATCGCCTACTCGGCCTCCAAGGGCGGCGTCGCCGGCATGACCATTCCGGCCGCACGCGACCTGGCACAGTTCGGCATTCGCGTGAACACCATCGCGCCCGGCATCATCGACACCCCGATGCTGGCCGGTGTCACCGAGGAGTACCGCAAGGGGCTCGAGGCGGGCGTGCCGTTCCCGTCGCGCCTGGGTCGCCCGGACGAGTACGCGCAGCTGGCGCAGTACATCACCGAGCACGACTACCTCAACGGCGAGACCATCCGCATGGATGGCGCGCTGCGCATGGCTCCGCGCTGACGCCGGGTCTCCGAATACGACAAAGCCCGCACCGGAAACCGGTGCGGGCTTTGGTTGTTCAAAAAGTGGCGGCGTGGGTTGAGTCACCCGCGCCCGACCTACCGAATCAGTGGGCGCGGACCGCAGCGGCCTGCGGGCCCTTCTTGCCCTCGGTGATCTCGAACGACACGGCCTGGCCCTCTTCGAGCTGACGGTAGCCGTTGCCCTCGATCTCCGAGTAGTGGACGAAAACGTCGGGGCCGTCTTCGCGGGCGATGAAGCCGTAGCCCTTCTCCGCGTTGAACCACTTGACGGTGCCCTGAACCATTACCTTCTCCTGACGAGGTGTTTCTTTGGTGCGTGGGTGCCGCGGCCGCGGCACCCGGGGGTCGATCAGAAGGCGGCTTGCAACTTGCTTCGCAAGGTGAAGCGACGCCCGCACAATGTTCCGCGCGAGCATGTTGAACACGAACACGAAAAACTTACGACCAAGACGTACAACGTACGCGTCCGCCGTGAGTTCCCGAAATCGCCGAGAGATGCGGACCGTCACATTCGGGACAAATTGGGTATGACCAATTCCCGCTTGCTATAGGTCGGGCTCCTGCGGAAACACCGCGCGCGGCGGAAAATCCACAGGAGCCCGATCAGAGTACGACCGTCAGAGCATCCGGGTGAGTCAGAGCGTCCGGGTGAGGCGGTCGGCCAGCACCCGTGCGAAGTGTGCCGGATCCTTCAGCTCGCCGCCCTCGGCGAGAACCGCCGTGCCATAGAGCAATTCGGCGGTCTCGGTGAGCTCCACCGGCTTCTCTTCCTCGCCGGACACCTTCGCGAACGCGTCGCGCAGCCCGGTGACCAGCGGGTGCGTCGGGTTCAGCTCGAGAATGCGCTTGCTGTGCGGCAATTCCTGACCGGAGGCGCGGTACATGCGTTCAAGCATCGGGGTGAAATCGAACACATCACCCACGATGCAGGCCGGGGAGGTGGTGAGCCGGTTGGTCAGGCGCACTTCCTTCACGTCCGCGTCCAGGGTTTCGCGCAGCCACGTCAGGACGTCGGCGAAGTCCTTCTCCTGCTGCTCGCGCAGGGCCTCGGACTCCTTCTTCTCGTCCTCGGTCTCCAGATCCACCTCGCCCTTGGCGATGGACACGATCGGCTTGCCCTCGAACTCGGTGACCGAGCCCACCCACATCTCGTCGACCGGGTCGGTCAGCACCAGCACCTCGAGGCCCTTGGCCTTGAACGCCTCGATGTGCGGGGAGTTCTCGATCTGCTGCCGGGTCTCGCCGGTCATGTAGTAGATGGCCGACTGGGACTCCGGCATGCGCTCGACGTACTCGGCCAGCGAGGTCAGCTCGGTCTCGGAGTGCGTGGACGCGAAAGACGAGACGCCCAGGATGGTTTCGCGGTTGTCGATGTCCGACAGCAGGCCCTCCTTGAGGACCCGGCCGAATTCCTTCCAGAACTCCTGGTACTTGGTCTTGTCCTCGGCATTGCGCAAATCCTTGACCGTGGACAGCACCTTCTTGACCAGGCGCTTGCGGATCATCTGAATCTGGCGGTCCTGCTGCAGGATCTCGCGGGAGACATTGAGCGACAGGTCCTGCGCGTCCACCACGCCCTTGACGAAGCGCAGGTACTCCGGCATCAGCTCTTCGCAGTTGTCCATGATGAACACCCGACGCACGTAGAGCTGGACGCCGCGCTTGTGCTCGCGGGTGAACAGGTCGAACGGCGCGTGCGACGGAATGAACAGCAGCGCCTGGTATTCGAAGGTGCCCTCGGCCTTCATGGGGATGATCTCGAGCGGATCGTCCCAGGCGTGCGAGACGTGCTTGTAGAACTCCTTGTACTCCTCGTCGGAGACCTCGGAGCGCGGGCGGGTCCACAGCGCCTTCTGCGAGTTCAGCGTCTGGGTCTCGACCAGCTTCTTCTCGGTCTTCTCCTCGCCCTCACCGTCCATGACGGTGCGCTCGACATCCATGCGGATGGGCCAGGCGATGAAATCCGAGTACTTCTTGACGATCTCGCGGAGCTTCCACTCCTGCGTGTAGTCGAAGAGGTGATCCTCGTCGTCGGAGGGCTTGAGGTGCAACGACACCGACGTGCCCTGCGGCGCCTCGTCGAGCTCCTCGATCGAGTAGGTGGAGCTGCCCGCCTGCGATTCCCAACGGGTGCCGGTGGTCTCGCCCGCCTTGCGGGTGGTCAGGGTGACCTTGTCGGCCACCATGAAGGTCGAGTAGAAGCCGATGCCGAACTGGCCGATCAGCTCCTCGGCCTGCTGCTGGTCCCCCGCCTTCGCCTCCAGCAACTGCTTGCGCAGCTGGGCGGTGCCCGACTTGGCGAGCGTGCCGATCAGATCCACGACCTCCGCGCGCGACATGCCGATGCCATTGTCACGCACGGTGAGCACGCGATTGTCGCGGTCGACCGCGAGCTCGATGTGCAGATCGGAGGTGTCGGCCTGCAGATCCTTGTCACGGAAGGTCTCCAGACGCAGCTTGTCCAGCGCGTCGGAGGCGTTCGAGATCAGCTCCCGCAGGAAGGTGTCCTTGTTCGAATACACCGAGTGGATCATCAACTCCAGGAGCTGATGGGTCTCGGCCTGAAACTCCAGGTGTTCGATGTGTTCGCTCACGACGCGATATTACGACGGGCGAAGTCGGCGATGGCGGGAACCTCGGCGTCCGCGCGATCGGTCATCCAGTCCCGCAAGACCTTCGTGGCCTGCACATCGTCCTCGTTGTACTCGAGGATGCGGGTGCGCTGCGACAGGTCCGGCTGGCCGCCGTCGTAGGCGACGGCCAGGCGGTACCAGGCCATGGACGCCTCGCCCCCGGCTTCCGCGTCACGCCAATGGAATCCGGCGACCGGCGCGATCTTCTTCAGGCCCTTGCCGTTCGGGCAGATGAACTGTTCGGACACCGCCTGGAACATGTCCACCCACTGCGGGCCGTCCACGAACCGCTGGATCTCGCGCTCGGTGGGTATGCCGGGGCGGCCGGCGAAGCGCCGCGCCGACTCGTAGAGCCACTTGTCCTCGGCGGTGCGGGAATAGCAGTAGGCGGCAAAGGTTTTGCCGTCGGCCGCGGCCTGGGCGCGCACCGTCATCAGCCAGCCCCAGAACTCGGCGAAGGAGCGGCCCTCGTCCTCGGTGGGCAGCGGATCCCAGGTGACGAACGGGCGGTAGACGCCGTCGAGCAGGGTGCCCCACAGGTACGCGCCGTGCTCCTGGAAGCTCTCCAGATCCACGTCCACCTCGACGTCGGCGCGGGTGACGCGGACCCGGTCGACCCGGCGGACCAGGGGCGCGCCGGTGGCCCAGGCGCGGGCGGTGACGACCGTCTCGGTGAAGGGCTCGTACTGCCAGTCGTCGGGTTCGTCGCCGTTCCAGGCGGCCAGATCGTCGATGGTCTCGACGCCGTGGCGGCGCAGCGTCTCGGCGCGCGAACCCGGGGCCACCAGGCTCACGTCGCGGTGCTCGGCCAACCACTGCTCACAGCTGCGGCCGCCCTCCTCCGGGGCCCGGGTCCACCAGGGGCACTGGCGGCATTCGGGGACTTTCGAAGGGACGGTGGGCAATTCGCCGCGGACCACGGCGATGCGGTCGGCGTAGCGAATGTCGTAGTCGGACAGGATCGGGCCCAGATCGTGGACGAGGATGCGGTCGAAGTGGTAGCCGATCGCGCCGCCGACCAGGGCCGGACTGGCCAGCCCGTGGCGCTGCAGCATGCGGTAGAGGTGCGCCAGGCGCTGCTGATCGCGGGGTTGCGGGCGGGTGCGAACGTGCTTGTCCGGCTTGGGATTCCACTCGTACAGATCGCTGGTGGTCGGATGGTAGTCCGCCGGATCGGGCTGGCGGGGATCGCTGACCTTGTGATTCACCACGATGATCGGGATGTAGCCGCCGCGATCGGCGTCGCGCCAAAGGATTTCGCAACCGCCGCGGCGGCCGGTGTCGGTCTCCTGCGGCAGCAGCCCGCCCCAGATGCGTTCGGCCCCGGCCGCCATGGCGGCCATGGTGGCGGCGGCCCGCTGCTGCGCGGGCTGCTGGGGATCGATGACGGTCCACCGCTCGGGCGCGGCCCCAACCAGGGTGTCGCGCACCTGCAATCGATGCGCGGCCGCGGCCTCCCGCCGCTGCTGCACGCCGGCATCCTCGGCCACACCGGTCAACACGCCGGGATGGCTGGCGTCGAGGTGAAGCCGGTGCCGACATCCGATCAGCGACCGTGCGTCCAGAAACGCAGCCCGCTCGCCATGGTCACCGATGCCCGAATACACGCCAGTCAGTATGGCCTCCACCCCCGACATTCCTACGAACTGGCGTCGAAACCGCCCGGCACTCGCTGCGTGGCGAGCGCACCCGTTAGGGTGATTCGCAAACTGTGTTTCATGGGCGGACAGGCAAACCCCCCGGCCCTGTGCTGCCATGGCGAACCAGCATGACGGAGGCCATTTATGGGGTTGTTCGGCAAGCGCAAGAAGAAGGTGAGCCGCCGAGCCGAGGCGAAGGCCCTCAAGCACAAGGCTGGCATGGAGGCCAAGCTCGGCGCGCGCAACGAGCGCAAGCGCCACCGTGCCGAGGTGCGTACACAAAAGCAGGTCGCCAAGGCGGAGATCGCCAAGCTGCAGGCCGAGGAGAAGGCCGCGAACAAGATCGCGGCCCGGGCCGAGCGGGATCCGTTCAGCGCGGCCTCGATCCGCAAGTACCTGGGCGTGGCGCGCATCCTGGTGCCGGTGCTGGCCCCGCTGGCCTACCGCGCCGCGACCTTCGTGCGCGGTCAGCTCGACACCCGCCGCGCCCAGCAGCTGGGCGTCGGACTCGAGCAGCTCGGCGAGTTCTCCGGCCCCGGCGCGAAGCTGCAGGCCCGCATCGCGAGCGCGGAATCCACGCTCTCCGATATCGAGGCCAAGCACTCCGACACCGAGACCAAGAAGTTCGTGACCGCGAGCCGCGACCGGCTCGACAGCCTGTCCGCGGCCGTGCGCACCGCGGCCCAGATGCCGGTGCAGCGTCGCCGCGCCGTGCACGCCTCCATCTCCAACGAGCTCTCCGGCCTCGAGGCCGATGTGCTCGCGCGTCTCGGCGTGAACTGAGTACCCCATGAGCTCGGTGCGCGGTGGACTGGCAGGCGTCGCCATGGCGACCCTGGCGGTCGCCGCGCACGGGTTCGCGGGCGGCGGCTATCCCGGCTCGTCGGGACTCATGCTGCTGGTGTTGGTGACGGCCGCGCTGGGCGCGCTGGCCGCCGCCATCCGCCCGCGCGCCGCGCTGCCGGTGCTCATGGTGGCGGGCCAGCCCGCCTGCCATCTCGCGCTGAGCGGCCTGGTGCAGCACGGGCATGCCGCGCACGCAATGGAATTCGCCGACCACGGCCCGATGGTGGCCGCGCACGCGGTCGCGGCCCTCGGCTGCGCCTTCCTGATCCTGGTCGCCGAGCGGCTCTACGGACTGCTCTCGCGGGCGGTCCGGGCGGTGCTCACCCGACCCGAGGAATTCGTGACCGCGGGCGCGCGACCGCGTCGCCCCCGGTCGACCTGGACCCCGAAAACCCTTCTCGCACTGGGCGCGAGCGGACCGCGCGCGCCACCGGTTACGGCGTAACCCCGTCCCCTAACTTCCCGTAACCCTTGTCAGAGAAGGCAACCCACTTTCATGAACACCTCTCTTTCGCGCGCCCTCGTCACCGCCACGGCCGCGTCCGGCCTGCTGCTGTCCGCGGCGGGCATCGCCGCCGCGCACGTGGTGGTGGACGCCCCGGGCGCGACCCAGGGCGGCTACGGCGTCGCCACCTTCCGGGTGCCGGACGAGTCCGACACCGCCTCCACCACCAAACTCACTGTCGCGCTGCCGAATCTGAAGAGCGCGCGCACCGAGCCGATCGCCGGGTGGACGGCCACCGTCGAGAAGAACGCCCAGGGCGACATCACCGCGGTCACCTGGACCGCCGCGCCGGGCAACCCGGGCATCGCCCCCGGCCAGTTCCAGCGCTTTCCGCTGTCCATCGGCCCGCTGCCCAAGCAGGACAAGGTCAGCTTCAACGCCACCCAGACCTATAGCGACGGCAAGGTCGTCGAGTGGAATCAGCCGATGAACGGCGACGGCTCCGAGCCCGAGCATCCGGCGCCGACGCTCACCCTGGCCAAGAGCAAGGGCGGCGATGACGACGCACCCGCCGCGGCCGACGCGGACACCTCCAACAAGGGCACCGACAACACCGCGCGCTGGCTCGGCGGCATCGGCCTGGCGCTGGGCGCGCTGGGTGCGGCCCTCGGTCTGGGCAGCGTGCTGCGGGGACGCCGGTCATGACCCGCAAGCTGCTGGCCGGTCTGGTGACCGGCCTGCTGGCCCTCGGATTCGCGCTACTGGGCGGCGGTGTCGCGAACGCGCACTCCGCGCCCATTTCGTCGAGCCCCGAGAACGGCTCCTCGATCGACACCTCGCCCGCGACGGTGAGCATCACGTTCAACGAGAACCTGCAGCCCGCCTACCCGTCCATGACGGTCACCGGTCCCGACAAGAACCTGTGGTCGAAGGGGCAGCCGAAGGTGGAGGGGCCGACCATCAGCATCGAGGTCGGTGAGCTGGGACCGGTCGGCGAATACACCATCGCCTATCGGGTCACCTCCGCCGACGGGCACCCCGTCAGCGGTAAGCGGACCTTCACGCTCACCAAGGCGGGCAATGGAACTCCGGGCCCCAAGGCCGACGCCAACGCCTCCTCCTCCGGCGGCTCCGACGGCGGCGGCGTGCCGCTGTGGGTGTTCATCGTGGGCGCGGTGGTGCTCTTCGGCGGTGGCCTGGCCTTCGCCCTGTTCGGCGGACGGGGCAAGCAGCGCAAGTGAATCGGCCCGACCGCACCGATCGTCGCCGAGAGCGCGGGACGACCGGCGGCAGCAGCTCACCGAGATGGCTACTGCTGCTGGTCATCCCGGTCGCCCTCGACGGTGCGGCACTGGCCTGGATCCTGGCCGGAAACGATCCGGTCCAGGCCGAGGCCCCGGTCCGGGTGCTGGCCGACTGCGCGGGCGCGGGCGTGCTCGGGCTGGCGGCGCTGCCGCGACTGTGGGACCGGTTGGCCCCGCGCTGGCGGCTGCTCACCCTGCTCGCCGCGGTCTGGGGGGCAATGGAATTCGGCATGCTGGTGCTGGAAGCGGCCGAGGTGCAAGGGGTCGCGGAACAGCGCATGAGCGCCGCGCAGTTCGGTGACTACCTCGCGCACGTGAGCGGCGGCCAGATCGGCATCGCCATTCTGCTCGGCTGCGGGGCCGTCACGGTCTACAGCGCCTTCGGTTTCCGCAATCCGGACCGCGCCACCGCGGATCTGGTGCTCGTGTTCACGGCCGTCACGCTGACGCTGCGGCCGATCACCGGGCACATGTCGCAGCAGACCCTCGGCTCGGTGCTGGCGGCGGTGCACGCGCTGGCCGCCGCGACCTGGTTCGGGGTGCTGCTGGCGCTGGCGCTGACCGTGCGCACCCGGGGCGAATGGGCGAACCTGCTGCCCCGGTACTCGAAGTGGGCGCTGCCGCTGGTGGTTACGGTGCTGTGCACCGGGGTGATCAACGGGCTGGTCCGGATCGGCGGTCTCACGCCGCTGGTGGAGTCCGGGTACGGGCGCATTCTGCTGGCGAAGACCGTGGTGCTGTGTCTGCTGGTCGCCACGGGCTGGTGGTGGCGGCGCACGTGGGTGCCCCGGGCCGCCGATCACCGGCTGACCGCGGACGCGTCACTGCGGCGGGCGATCGTGGAGATCCTGGTGATGGCGCTGGTCTTCGGGTTGGCCGGAACGCTGGCCATCACCGCCTGATAGATGGCATGCATCACAAGATCTGCGAATGAAATTGGAACCCGTTACTGTGGCGCGCATGACCGAAGTCAAGATCGTCGCAGACTGCGCCGCCTCGGCCGAATCCGCTTTCGCCTACGTCAACGATTACCGGCACCTGCCGAAATTCATCAATGAGATCAGCGCCTTCACGCCGCTGACCGATCAGGTCGAGGGTGTGGACGCCACCTTCGACGGCACCATCGCGCTGGGCCCGATCACCCTGCATTCGACCATCAAGATCGTGCGGCACGAGCCCGGGTACGCCATTGGCGTGAAGTCCATCAAGGGTTTCGAGATCGAATCCACCTTCCTCTTCCACGACAGGGGCGAGGAATCCTGCACCATCGACGCCATTGTCGACTACCGGGTGCCGGGCGGCATCGCGGGCAAGATCCTCGGCAAGACCATCGAGCCGTTCGTCAAGCTCGCCGTGAAGAGCTCGACCCACAACCTGGTCACCCAGGTCTCCGAGTTCCACACCGTCCGCACCAACGCCTAGCTTCCCCGGGGTCGCCAAAGCCGCCGACCCCCGCGTCCCCGGTTCCGGCCGTTCTTTCGCCGAAAATCGTTGTGGGCCTAGTTATGCCGAGACCGCGCGCTCGAATGCGCGCAGATCTGCCTCGGTCTGGCGGAACAGCCAGTAGTCGCCCAGGAACCCCAGCACGCCCACCACGCACAGGCCGTAGATCGGGATCAGGGCCAGCGAAACCTCCTCGGCGTTCAGGAAGATCAGGCTGGAGATGACGCCGATCAAGGGAATCGCCACGGCCACCGCCAGATAGCGAGTGCAGCGACGGCTCAGGGCGCGCAGCGCGTCTCGATCGCGGGCCGTCTCACCGTGGGTGAGCAGGCGCGGATAGAAGCAGCGCACCACGAAGAAGGTGACCACGAAGAACGGGTAGGCGACCGAGATCGCGCCCGAAACCAGCATGGTCGCAGCGATGTTCACAATGTGCCCGGGCGGCGCGCCGGTGAACACCACCAGTGCGATGGCCGACACCGCGGCCGCGAGCGCCCACCAGGAGAAGGCGACCAGGGCCACCCGGTCACCGTCCACGAGGGCGTCCCGGCGCGCACGTGAGAGCGCCACCGGATCGTAGACGCGACCGCGCCGCACCCCGCGCCAGACGATGAAGGCGCGGCGGCACAGATAGTTGGTCAGGACGACGGCGGCCGGAGTCGCGGTGAGCGCCAACAGATTTCCGACCACCTGCAATCGGGCCCGCTCCCCCGGCGAGAACCACAGCGCCCACAGCCCGTGATTGTGCAGGTTGACGTAGGCCATCCCGAGCAGGTCGCCCAGAAAGGTCGCCACCGTGATCAGGGCCAGCAGCGACCACGGGCCGACCCGGGCCCGCCAGCTGTGCTCCGGCGGATCCACCAGATCGCGGGCGCGCTGATCCAGGCACAATTCCAGCTGCTGCGCCAGGGCCGCGCCGGTCGGCCAGCGGTCCTCCCGGTCGGGGGCAAGGCATTTCAGCAGCACCCGGCGTAGCGTGGGCGGGCAGTCGGGCGGCAGGTCGTCGAGGTAACGGGGATCGATCGCGTGCCCGCGCAGTCGCAGCATGCGCTCCAGCGAGGACTCCGAATCGCCCGCGCGGTTCTCGTCGTCGAAGGGGCGACGGCCGGTGAGCAGTTCCCACAGCACCACGCCGAGCGCGTAGATGTCGCTGCGGCCGTCGAGACCCTCGGCGGTTTCCGGCAATTGGGGATGACAGGCCGCCAGCTGCTCGGGCGACATGTAGGCCAGGGAGCCGCCGAAGTAGGCCAGCGGACTGGTGCCCGCCACGTGCA
Organism: Nocardia sp. CDC153; assembly: GCF_035818515.1. Taxonomy (NCBI): domain Bacteria; kingdom Bacillati; phylum Actinomycetota; class Actinomycetes; order Mycobacteriales; family Nocardiaceae; genus Nocardia; species Nocardia sp. CDC153. Next base: position 59,434 of record NZ_JAYKYU010000007.1, read on the forward strand.
GGCTGAAGCTGATGTTGAAGTCCGCCAATTTGGGGCTGCCGTCGGCGGTGAGCAGCACATTGGCGGGCTTGATGTCCCGGTGCAGCACCCCGTTGTCGGACGCGTAATCCAGGGCGCGGGCCAGCCGAGCGCCCAGCCACGCAACGGTTTCCGGCCAGGTCCGCTCCGCCACCGCGGTGCGGGTGAGCGATTCGCCGGGCACCAGCCCGCCCTTGTCGCGCATGGCCGCGTCCACGGCCTCCAGCAGCAGCCCGCCGTCGCGCTCCCCCGGTTCCCGGGAACGCACCAGCGCCAACACCTTCGACAGGGTGCCGCCCGGAAGGTACTGCATGTACAGCAGTTTCAGCTCCCGCTCGGCCAGCAGCCGCTGATCGAAGACCCGCACGATGTGCTCGTGGTCGAGCTGGGCCAGGGTCTCGGACTCGGTGCCGTGATTCTGCGAGATCTTCACCGCCACCAGGCGTTGCATGGACCGCTGCCGGGCCAGGAACACCCGCGCGAACGCGCCGCTGCCCAATTCCACCAGCAGATCGAAATCGTCCACCCGATCGCCGACCTCGATGCCCTCCAACGCGTGCTGGGCTTGCGGGCGGGCGAGCAAGGTACTGCGGTAATCGCGCTCGGCCCATTCGGTGGCGGCGGCCTCGGTCGGATAGCAGCTCACGTCCAGGGCGAAGCCGGAGCGGCGCAGCGCGTGGAACTCCTCGTAGGCCAGATCCGGGGGCAGTGGGCCGGAACGCAATTCGTCGAATTCGGCCCGATACTCGGCGAGCCGTTTGGGGAAGTCGTAGCGGATCCAGCGGTATTCCAGATCCACCTTGATCAGTTCGATGAGCGCGAGCCGCCGGATCTCCGGTGCGCGCGGCAGGAATTCGGCCAGCCGCGGCGGCGTGCCCGCGTCCTCCCAGGCGGCGGTGAATCTCGCGATCATCGACGCCAGCAGGGAGCGGGTCTCGTCGACGGCACCCGAGTCGATCGCCGGTTCCACCTTCATGTCCTCCCCCGACCTGGACTCATCGGGTGCCGTCAGTATGCGCCCGCGAATCCGACTGCACGGTTGATTGCCTCTTGTGGATAGATCGCCGAGCAAGCGCGGAGCGCATCGCGGAGACCGGACGCGGCCGGTCGCGGGCCACTAGAGTCGCGGTATGAGTGAGCAGTTTCCGGAACGGATCTGGGGTTCCCGCACGAGTCTGTTGGGCCGCACGGCCAGTTCGTTCGCCGCGACCAAGATCGGCTCCGCGGTCGTGCGCGCGCTGACCCCGCTGGATCGAAAGGTGCTGGAGCGCACCGCCTGCAAGTACACCGTGCTCGGCCCGATCGGCGCGCCGGTCATCCTGCTCACCACCGTCGGCCGCAAGTCCGGGCAGCCGCGCACCACGCCCCTGCTCTACGTCCACGACGGGGACACGCTGTATGTGATCGGCTCCAATTTCGGTCAGGCCCACCACCCGGCGTGGACCGCGAACCTGCTCGCCAATCCGGCCGCCGAGGTCACCATCGCGGGACAGCACATTCCGGTCACCGCCACCCAGGTCATCGACGAGGACCGCAAACGGGCGATCTTCGAACGCTTCGAGGAGACCACCGAGGCGTACACCGCGTACCGCAATCGCACCGCCCGTGACTTGCGGATATTCGCCCTGACAAGATAGATCGCGTGACCGAATCCGCAGATACCATCGCGACTGCCGACCTAGCCGACGAGATCGGCCCCGAGATCCGCAGCTGCGACACCCAGTTCATCCAGTTCGGTGGCCGCGAAACGTTCTCCGGCCGCATCGTGACCATCAAGACGTTCCAGGACAACCTGCTGGTCAAGCAGACCCTCGGGACGCCCGGCGAGGGGCGCGTGCTGGTCGTGGACGGCGGCGCGAGCGTGCACACCGCGCTGGTCGGCGACATCATCGCGGGACGCGGCGTGGACAACGGCTGGGCCGGTGTCATCGTCAACGGCGCGGTCCGCGACTCGGCCATCCTGCGCACCCTGCCCATCGGCATCAAGGCGCTGGGCACCAACCCGCGCAAGAGCACCCAGATCGAGGGCAATGCCGAGAAGGACGTGCCGGTCGAATTCGGCGGCGTCACCTTCGTGCCCGGCGAGATGCTCTACAGCGATCACGACGGTGTCGTGGTCCGCAGCGAGGACTGAGAGAACTCTCGGGAAGTTCTCAGCGGCTGAAGGTGATCAACACCCAGAATGGGAACCCGTGTGCCTTCAGCCGCTGGTGACCCGGGCCTTGTGTCCGGCCAACGCCACCACATCCCCGGCGTGTAGCTGTCGCCCGCGGCGCAGCTCCACCTCGTCGTTGACGCGTACCAGGCCCTGGGCGATCACCGTTTTGGCTTCCGAACCGGAATCGATGAGGTTCGCCAGCTTCAGGAACTGGCCGAGTCGAATGACATCGTCCTCGATCGGGACATCGACTGGATCCGACATGGGGTACATCCTTACCCGCGGCCGCCCCGAGACCAAACGCCGCCCCCACCACCAGCCGCACCACCGCGGCGATCACCACTTGCCGCACCGCGGCGACGAGACACGAACCGGGTTCTGAGTGCACATGGGCAACGGCAACATTCACACTGGTGCGGTGACTTCCACGCAGGACCGGCCGCAGCACGACTCCGACCCGAGACCGGAGCCGCGGTCGCCGGAGGTCCCGCATCGCGGGCACGGCCGCCTGCGCGAGCTCCCGCACCTCGCGGGCACCGCGCTGGGCGTCTTCTCCGTGCTCTGCTTCGCCTGGTCGATCTCTCCGGGCCTACGCTTCCTGACCTCGCACTTACGCCACTTCGTCGACACCTACTACTTCGACGCACCCGACACCTCGCTGGTGTGGGCGCTGGTGGTGGGGCTGCTGGCGGGCGCGACCGCGAGCCGCAAGCGCATCGCCTGGTGGCTGCTGGTCGGCTACATGGCGGCCTTCGCCCTGGCCAACGCCCTCGACTTCGCCTCCGAGGGCGACGTCAACGCCTTGGTGGCGTTGATCATTCACCTGCTGGTGATCGGCGTGCTCATCGCGTCGTGGTCGGAGTTCTACACCCACGTCCAGCGCGGCGCGGTGTGGCGCGCGCTCGGCGTCCTGGTGGGCGGGCTCACGCTGGGCTGCCTGGTCGGCTGGGGTCTGGTCGAGCTGTTCCCGCACACCCTGCCCGATCACACCGAACGCGCCCTGTGGGCGGTGTCGCGGGTGACCGGCGCGATCCTGGTCTCCAACGACGACTTCGACGGGCGCGCGCCGCATCCGGTGAACCTGCTGCTCGGACTGTTCGGCGCGATCGCACTGCTGGCCGCCGTGATCACGCTGTTCCGCTCGCAGCGCTCCTCCAACGCGCTGACCGGACTCGACGAATCCGCCATTCGCGGGCTGCTGGAACGCTCCGACGTCGAGGACTCGCTGGGCTACTTCGCCACCCGACGCGACAAGGCCGTGGTCTTCGCGCCCAACGGCAAGGCGGCGCTGACCTACCGCGTCGAACTCGGCGTCTGCCTGGCCTCGGGCGACCCGATCGGGCAGAAGGAGTCCTGGCCGCATGCCATCGACGCCTGGCTGCGGCTGGCCGACCAATACGGTTGGGCCCCGGCCGTCATGGGCGCGAGCGAACTCGGCGCGACCGCCTACCGGCGGGCCGGACTCTCGGCGCTGCGCCTGGGCGACGAGGCCATCCTCGAGACCCGCAACTTCTCCCTCGCGGGCGCGGAGATGAAACCGGTCCGCCAGGCCGCCAACCGACTCGCCAAGCAGGGCATCACGGTTCGCGTGCGCCGCCACAAGGAGATCTCCGCCGAGGAGATGCAGGACGTCATGCGCCGCGCCGCCGCCTGGCGCGACACCGAGACCGAACGCGGCTTCTCCATGGCGCTGGACCGACTCGGCGATCCGCTCGACGGCGACTGCCTGCTGGTCGAGGCCGTCGCCCCGAACGGGCAGGTGCTCGGCATGCTGTCGCTGGTGCCGTGGGGCCGCACCGGCGTCTCCCTGGACCTCATGCGCCGCGACCGCACCGGCCCCAACGGGCTCATGGAACTGATGATCTCGCGGCTGGCGCTGAACTCCGACCAGTACGGCATCACCCGAATCTCGTTGAACTTCGCGGTCTTCCGCGCGGTCTTCGAGGAGGGCGGCCGCATCGGCGCGGGACCCGTGCTGCGCCTGTGGCGCGGCGTGCTCATGTTCTTCTCCCGCTGGTACCAGCTCGAGGCGCTGTACCGCTCGAACGTGAAATACCAGCCCGAATGGGTGCCGCGCTTCTCGCTGTTCGAGGAACGCCGCCACCTGCTGCGGGTGGCCGTGGCCAGCGCCCTGGCCGAGGGCTTCCTGCCCCGCATCGGCCGCGACCACGACGCCTCCGCGCACACCGGTCTGCGACCGTCGGTGCCGCCCACCATGACCGGGCTGCACGCCGACGGCAGCACCCCCGACCTGCCGCCCGAGGAACTCGAGGAAACCGGCCCGCGCCGCCCCGAACAGGTGCGGGTGCGCATGGACAAGCTGGAGAAACTCCAGGAATCCGGCGTCGAGGCCTACCCGGTGGCCTACCCGCCCACCCACACGGTGGACGCCGCGCGCCACTCCCCGCAGGGCACCACGGTGCGAGTCTGCGGGCGGCTGTTGCGGATTCGCGATTACGGCGGCGTCATCTTCGCCGTGCTGCGCGACTGGTCCGGCGACATCCAGCTGCTCATCGACCGCGGCCGGGTGGGCGCGGACCGCAGCCGGGAGTTCACCGAGTACTTCGACCTCGGCGATCTCATCGAGGTGAGCGGTCAGATCGGGCGCAGCCGCCGCGGCGAACTGTCGCTGCTGGCGCAGGACTGGCGGATGATCGGCAAATGCCTGCACCCGCTGCCGGACAAGTGGAAGGGTCTGGCCGACCCGGAAGCCCGAGTGCGCCAACGGTATGTCGACATGGCCATCAACACCGACATCCGCGAGGTGATGACCAAGCGCAGCGCCGTGGTGCGCTCGCTGCGGGACACGTTGCACGGCTGGGGATTCCTCGAGGTCGAGACACCGGTGCTGCAGCAGGTGCACGGCGGGGCCAACGCCACCCCGTTCACCACCCACATCAACGCCTACGACCTGGACCTGTACCTGCGCATCGCGCCCGAGCTGTACCTCAAGCGACTGTGCGTGGGCGGCATGGAGAAGGTCTTCGAACTCGGCCGCGTCTTCCGCAACGAGGGCGTCGACTACAGCCACAATCCCGAGTTCACCATCCTGGAAGCCTATGAGGCGCACAGCGATTACGAGCGCATGATGCACGCCTGCCGCCAGCTCATCCAGGAGGCCGCGCTCGCCGCCAACGGCAAGATGGTGGCGCTGCGGCCGGGACCCGACGGCGGCGTCGTCGAGGTGGACATCTCCGGCGACTGGCCGGTCAAGACCGTGCACGGGGCCGTGTCCGACGCCATCGGCGAGACCATCACCCCCGAGACCGACGCCGAACGACTGCGGCTGCTGTGCGAGAAGGCGGGCGTGCCGTTCCAATTGGGCTGGGACGAAGGGCAACTCGTGCTCGAGATGTACGAGCACCTCGTCGAGTCGGCGACCCAGGAACCCACCTTCTACATCGACTTCCCCACCTCCGTCTCCCCGCTCACCCGCGCCCACCGCCACGTCCGGGGCGTCACCGAGCGCTGGGACCTGGTGGCCTGGGGCGTCGAATTGGCCACCGCCTACAGCGAATTGACCGATCCGGTGGAGCAGCGCCGCCGCCTCACCGAACAGTCCATGCTGGCCGCGGGCGGCGACCCGGAGGCCATGGAACTCGACGAGGACTTCCTGCAGGCCCTCGAACACGCCATGCCGCCCACCGGCGGTCTCGGCGTCGGCGTGGACCGGGTGGTCATGCTGCTGATCGGGCGCAGCATTCGCGAAACCCTGCCGTTCCCGCTGGTGAAACCCCGCAACGCGGCCCCGTGATCGGGTCCGTGATTACGGGCAAGACCGGGGAAAACCCTGATTGCCGGGACCGAATCGCCAGCTAATCTGGGATTCGGCCCGGCGACGGGCACACCGGACGATTGGGGGAATCCCATGCACTACGTAGATCTCATGACCCAGGCCACGCTGCTGGACCATCACGTGTGGACCCATCCGGACACCTGGAACGCCGCGCTCGAGAACACCGCGGCCCGGCGCTCCAGCGGCCGACGCGGCATGGGCTTCTTCGGCTTCCTCGGGGTCTGCTGCATCGGCATCGTGATCCTGGTGCTGGGCATCGTCTATCTGATGCGCCGCCGCAACAACTGACCCCGGCGGGCCGGTGCGGGCGGGGTACGGCACAGTGGTGCTGTGCAGTTGATCCTCGTCCGCCATGCCCAGCCGGAACGCCTCGTGGGATCCAGCGGCCCGGCCGACCCGGATCTCACCGCCCTCGGCGTCGAGCAGGCGGGCCGTGTCCCCGCCGCCCTGGCCCAGCACCGGATCGCGCGGATCGTGAGCAGCCCGCAGCTGCGGGCGCGCGAAACCGCCCGGCCCACCGCGGAGAAGCTGGGGCTCGACGTCGAAATCCGCGACGGGCTGGCCGAATACGATCGCGACCTGCCCCTGTACATCCCGATCGAGGACGCCCAGCGGGAATTCCGCGCGACCTACGAGCGCATCAAGGCCGGATACCTGCCCGAGCAGATCGACGGCGACGCCTTCGTGCGCCGCGTGTACGCCGCCGTCGACGACATTGTCGCGGCCGCCGATCCCGGCGAGACCGTGGTGGTGTTCGCGCACGGCGGCGTGATCAACGTGCTGCTGCAGGACGTGCTCGGCCTGGCCCGGCCGCTCACCTTTCCCATCGACTACTGCTCGATCACCCGAATCCTGTACTCGCGCACCGGCACCCGCACCGCGGCCACCATCAACGAGAACGGGCACGTCTGGGACCTGCTGCCGCGCGCGCAACGCCCGCGAACCTGAGCCACGGCCCCTACCGACAGCCGCTCCCGCTTCGAAGCACATCCCCCAAAGCTCTTGGGAAACACCAACTTCTCACTTCTCGCACCGAGGGCCGCTCCCGTCAGGGAGCGGCCCTCGAGATCAAGAGTCCTTCTTACGCGTTGGTGGCGATCCAGTTGTGCATCCAGGTGAGCGCGGTCTGGCCGCCGCCGACCTGGTAGCTGCCGTAGCTGGTGTGGGTGCCGCTGCGGTAGAACTGCTCGAGCTGGTGGGCGTACTCGCTGTCGGTGCCCTCGGCCAGTTGCGCCTGCAACGTCGGCAGACCGCCCTGGGCCATCAGGTCGTTGATGATCGACCCGAGCTGCAGCTGGGTCTGCCAGGGGTTGAAGTTGTTCGGGTTGCTGGCCTGCGCCAGGAAGCCCGCGAAACGGGTGACGAAGTCGGTCTGCTCGGTGGAGCAGTACAGGTCGCCGATGGCGCACACGGTGCGCACCTTGTCGCTGACCCAGCCGAAGCCGCCGACGCGCGGCCCGGCCGCACCCGTACCGGGGGCGATCGCGCCGATCTGGGCGTCGCTGGGGGAACGGCTCGGATCGGAGATCAGCGCCACGGCCGCGATGCGATCCGGCGGGACCACACCGTGGCCCGTGCCGATCTCGGCGGCGAGGTCACCGGCCGCGTGGGCGCCCTGGCTGTAGCCGGTGATGGCGATCTTGGTTCCCGGGCACCGCTCGCCCATGGCCTGGACCAGGCCGCGGGCATTGTCGACGGCTTCCTTCTTGGACTCGGCGTAAACCGCGCCCTCCCAAGGGAAGGCGCGGGCCGCGTAGGTCACATAGTCGACCTCACCGGGCAAGCCATTGGTTACCGCGGCCAGCATGCCGGGCTTGGGGTCCTGGTCGTGACCGGTTTCCCAGGTGCCCGGAATGGCCACCGTGTAGAGGGACGGGCACCCGGCCCCCGGGTCGGCCGTAACGGGACCGCTGCCCAGGACGATTCCCGACATGAGCACGCTCGCCGCTGCCCCCGCAGCCGCGACAACATTCTTCAACCGCATACTGCTCCAGTTCACGCTTTGTGCCGGGACCTCTTGCTCGTCCCGATTCCCGATCATGGTGCGGTCGCCGGATGACAGTCCGGTGCACTGTGGGTTAACCCAGGTAACCGCCCCGTATGAGCTGACTGAAACAGACCGGTTGACGAGATCGGCGACACACCGCCGACAAGCATAAAGGGGCCTATGCAGGCGTGCCATACGAGTTCGCGAACTCGTCCGATTTCCGGATCGAAGTTCGTCTCCCGGCCAACTTCCGGCACTCAGTTCTGCAATGCCGCCTCGAGCGTCGGCCAGGACCGATGCAGGGCGTCCTGCCAGTACGGCCACGAATGCGTTCCGGCGGGCCGGAATTCGATGTCGGCGGGAATACCGAGCTCGTTCAGGCGGTCGGCGAGGCGATGCGTGCAGCCATTGGTGGCGGCCTCGATGGTGCCGCCCAGCAGCAGCCGATCGACCAGCGTCGCCGGACGCCCGGCGATCGTCGGCGAGTCGAAGGCGTCGAACTCCCCGGGCAGCCCGGTCGAGGTGGAGATGAACAGCGCCTTGCCGCGCAATCCCTCGGCATTGAGCACCGCGTCGTGCTCCTGCCAGGCCGGGTCGTCGGGCTCGCCCCACATATTGCGCATATCGGCGTCACCGCGGTCGAGGACCTGCTTGATGTACTGGCGGCTGGTCTGGTCGGCGGTGGACGCGCATCCGCTGTAGGAACCGACCGCCCGATACAGATCCGGGGCGTGAATGGCCAGATCCAGTGCGGCACTGGCGGACATGGAGACGCCCGCTATCGCGTTCGCCCCCGAGGTGTGCAATGTCGAATCGATGATCGGCGGCAGCTCCCGGGTCAGGAAGGTCTGCCATTTATAGCGCCCGAGTTTCGGATCGTCGCGCTCCCAATCGGTGTAATACGAGAATTTCCCGCCGACCGGGGATATCACGTTCACATTCTTGTCGGCGAAGAATTGCACGATATCGGTCTGCCGATACCAGGTGGCCGAATCCTCGCCGCCGCCAGCGCCATTGAGCAGATAGAGCGTGGGCCGCGGTGCGCTGTTGTCGAACGGGGTGATCACCTGGAGGGTGATCTCCCGGTCCATCGCGGCGGAATAGACCGTGAACTGCTCCTGCCGCTGACCGGGCCGATCGATCGAAACCAGGTGTGCTCCGGCGGAATCCGCCGTGGCCGTACCGACGTTCCCCGGCATGGCCGACATCGCGAGCGAGAGCGCGATCGCCGAAATCGCGGCGAGCGCCGGGAGTCTACGGGTGAACATCGGTGCGGATTTCCTATCGATCACATCGGCCCGGTGGCGAATCAGCTGCCCAGAGCCTTCTTGATGGCGTCGCCCAGAATGGTGCTGAGCGAACCGGTCGAGCTGAGCTGACCGTCGGCCGAGCCGAGCCCGTTGTTGTTGAGGCTGCCCAGCGCGTCCTCGCCGACGGTGTTGGCGCGGGCGGTGAAGCAGGCGGTCAGGTTCGGCAGCTCATTGCTGACGCCGACCGTGCCCGCGACCCCGATGCCACCGCTGGTGACCTGCTGGCCGGGCGAGTACGTGGTGGGCACCGGGTAGGTGATGGTGTAGGTCAACGGATTTCCGGAGTTCACGAACCAGCCCGTATTGGTGACCTTCCAGCCGCCGGCGTTCGGCTCGGGGGTGACGCTCTCGGTCTTCTCGCCGAGCGCGGCGTGGTAGGCGGTGATGGACGCGCTGACCGGTGCCGCGGTAATGCCCGCGGGCGGGAAGTCGGTGATGGTGTTGACGTACGGATTGCCGATGCCCGTGGTGCCGATGACGATCTTGTAGGTCACGGTGGTGCCGACGCCGATCGAGTCCAGATTGGCGGACTTGTCGTAGGTCATCGTGATGCCCAGCGTGCTGATGTCGTTCTTGGTGGCGTGCGAGCTGATGGCACAGGTCCCATCCGCGGACGCGACTCCGGTTTCCAGAGTGGTGACGCTCAGGCCCGCGCAGACCAGAGCGGCGGCGCTGATGATCGCGGCCGCGCGGCGGTTACCGAACATATTTCTCCTCCAAGTGTCCCGGCAGGTTCTCGGGACCGATCCAGACTTACCGAGCGCTGCGGACGACTCGGAGGTGGATTCCACACGGGGAGTAAGTAAACAGGTGTAACTGGGCTGCTGTCCAGGTTTTCGGAAAACTACTGACTAGTTCTTATTTCACATGCGTTTCGGGCATGAGAAAAGCGCCCCCGGACCGAAGTCCGGGGGCGCCCTTGGGATTTCGACTCAGCGCTGACTCACCTATCGACTCTGCGCTGGCTGACCTATCGACTCAGCGCTGGGCGACCATGGTCGGGGTGATCGGCGACGGCAGCGCCGTCTCACCCTCGAGGTACTTGTCCACCGCGGCGGCCGCGGCGCGACCCTCGGCGATGGCCCACACGATGAGCGACTGGCCGCGGCCCATGTCACCGGCGACGAAGACGCCGGGAACCGTGGTGGCCCAGTCCTTGTCGCGCATGACATTGCCGCGCTGGTCGTAGCCCACGCCCAGACCCTCGAGCAGACCGTTCTTCTGCGGTCCGACGAAGCCCATGGCCAGCAGCACCAGATCGGCCTCGAGGGTGAAGTCGGTGCCCTCGACCTTCTCGAAGCGACCGTTCACCATGGTCACCTCGTGCGCCTGCAGCCCGGTGACCTTGCCGTCGGCACCGATGAAACGCTCGGTGTTGACGGAGAACACGCGCTCGCCGCCCTCCTCGTGGGCCGAGGAGACGCGGTACATGAGCGGGTAGGTCGGCCACGGGGTGGACGCGGCGCGCTCCTCCGGCGGACGCGGCATGATCTCGAACTGGTGGACCGAGGCCGCACCCTGGCGGTGCGAGGTGCCCAGGCAGTCCGCGCCGGTGTCACCGCCACCGATGATGACGACCTTCTTGCCGCGCGCGTTGATGCGCGGCAGGCCGTTCTCGTCGGTGATCGGGTCGCCCAGCTGCACCCGGTTGGCCAGCGGCAGGAACTCCATGGCCTGGTGGATGCCGTCCAGATCGCGGCCCGGGATGGGCAGGTCGCGCGCGATGGTCGCGCCACCGGCCAGCACGACCGCGTCGAACTGCTCGCGCAGCTGCTCGGCGGTGATGTCCACGCCCACGTTCACGCCGGTCTTGAAGATGGTGCCCTCGCCCTCCATCTGCGCCAGGCGGCGGTCGATGAAACGCTTCTCCATCTTGAATTCCGGGATGCCGTAGCGCAGCAGGCCGCCGATGCGGTCGTCACGCTCGAACACGGTCACGGTGTGGCCCGCGCGGGTCAGCTGCTGGGCGGCGGCCAGACCGGCAGGTCCGGAACCGACCACGGCGACGCGCTTGCCGGTGAGCCGGGTCGGGTAGACCGGGGTCACCCAGCCCTCGTCGAAACCGTTCTCGATGATCTCGACCTCGACCTGCTTGATGGTCACCGGATCCTGGTTGATGCCCAGGACGCAGGACGCCTCGCACGGAGCCGGGCACAGGCGGCCGGTGAACTCCGGGAAGTTGTTGGTCGCGTGCAGGCGGTCGAAGCCTTCCTTCCACGCGCCCTTGTACACCAGGTCGTTCCACTCGGGAATCAGGTTCCCGAGCGGGCAGCCGTTGTGGCAGAACGGAATACCGCAGTCCATGCAGCGGCTGGCCTGGGTCTGGAGGGTCTCGTGGGAGAACTTCTCCTCGTAGACCTCTTTCCAGTCCAGCAGGCGAAGCGGTACCGGACGGCGCTTCGGCAGTTCCCGGCTGGTGTGCTTCAGGAAGCCTTGTGCGTCACCCATTTACGTACTCCTGGTTAGTGCAGTGGAGGTCAGCCACGAGCGGCCTCCATGATGGCTTCGTCCACGTTCCGTCCGGCCTTCTCGGCCTCGGAGATGGCGAGCAGGACCTTCTTGTAGTCGCGCGGCATGACCTTGACGAACTTGGTCACCTGCTGGGCCCAGTCGCCCAGGATGGCCTCCGCCACGGCCGAACCGGTCTCCTCGCGGTGCTGCGCGACGGTGTCCTTGAGCCACTGCGCGTCCTCGGCCGAGAGCTGCTCGATATCGACCAGTTCGGTATTGAGGTTGGCCTCGAAGGTGCCGTTCGGGTTGTAGACGAACGCGATACCGCCCGACATGCCGGCGCCGAAGTTGCGGCCGGTCTCGCCGAGGATGACCACGCGACCGCCGGTCATGTACTCGCAGGCGTGGTCGCCCACACCCTCGACCACCGCGGTGGCGCCGGAGTTGCGGACGCTGAAGCGCTCGCCCGCGACACCGCGAATGAACGCCTGGCCGCTGGTGGCGCCGAACAGGATCACGTTGCCCGCGATGATGTTCTGCTCCGCCACATAGGCCGCGGGCGCGTCGGTCGACGGGCGCACGATGATGCGGCCACCCGAAAGACCCTTGCCCACATAGTCGTTGGCGTCGCCGAAGACCCGCAGGGTGATACCGGCCGGGACGAACGCACCGAACGAGTTACCGGCGGAACCGGTGAACGTGATGTCGATGGTGTTGTCCGGCAGGCCGACTCCGCCGTAGAGCTTGGTGACCTCGTGGCCGAGCATGGTGCCGACCGTGCGGTTCACGTTGGTGATCTTGGTTTCGATCTTGACCGGCTTGCCGCGCTCCAGCGCGTCCGCGGCCGAGGCGATGAGCTGGTTGTCCAGCGCCTTGTCCAGGCCGTGGTCCTGGTCCTTGGTGCGGCGGCGGTCCTGGAACATGAACGCGGTCTCGACGTCGTCCAGAATGGGCGACAGGTCGAGCTTGGCGGCCTTCCAGTGCGCCTTGGCGGCGGTGGTGTCGAGCAGGTCGACCCGGCCGATGGCCTCGTCGAGGGTGCGCAGACCCAGCGACGCCAGCAGCTCGCGGACCTCCTCGGCGATGTAGAGCATGAAGTTCTCGACGAACTCCGGCTTGCCGGTGAAACGCTCACGCAGCACCGGGTTCTGGGTCGCGACGCCGACCGGGCAGGTGTCGAGGTGGCAGACGCGCATCATGATGCAGCCCGAAACCACCAGCGGAGCGGTCGCGAAACCGTACTCCTCGGCACCCAGCAGCGCGGCGATCATGACGTCGCGGCCGGTCTTCATCTGACCGTCGACCTGCACCACGATGCGGTCGCGCAGACCGTTGAGCAGCAGGGTCTGCTGGGTCTCGGCCAGGCCGAGCTCCCAGGGGCCGCCCGCGTGCTTGAGCGAGGTCAGCGGGGAGGCACCGGTGCCACCGTCGTGACCCGAGATCAGCACGACGTCCGCGTGCGCCTTGGAGACACCCGCGGCGACGGTGCCGACGCCGGGCTCCGCGACCAGTTTCACGTGAATCCGCGCCTGCGGGTTCGCGTTCTTCAGGTCGTGGATCAGCTGCGCCAGATCCTCGATCGAGTAGATGTCGTGGTGCGGCGGCGGCGAGATCAGACCGACGCCGGGCGTCGAGTGCCGGACCTCGGCGACCCACGGGTACACCTTGTGGGCCGGAAGCTGGCCGCCCTCACCGGGCTTGGCGCCCTGCGCCATCTTGATCTGGATGTCGGTGCAGTTGGTCAGGTAGTGCGCGGTCACACCGAAGCGACCCGAGGCCACCTGCTTGATCGCGGACCGACGCCAGTCGCCGTTCTCCTCCGGCTCGAAGCGCGCCGGATGCTCGCCGCCCTCACCGGAATTCGAGCGACCGCCGAGGCGGTTCATCGCGATGGCGAGGGTCTCGTGCGCCTCGGCCGAGATCGAGCCGTAGGACATCGCGCCCGTGGAGAAGCGCTTCACGATCTCCGACGCGGGCTCGACCTCGTCGATCGGAATCGGGTTGCGGCCCTCGGACTTGAACTTGAACAGGCCGCGCAGCGAGGCCAAGCGCTCCGACTGATCGTCGACGAGCTTGGTGTACTCCTTGAAGACCTTGTACTGGCCCGAGCGGGTGGCGTGCTGCAGCTTGAACACCGTGTCCGGGTTGAACAGGTGGTACTCGCCCTCACGACGCCACTGGTACTCGCCGCCGACCTCGAGCTCGCGGTGCGCGCGCTCATTGCGGTTCTCCAGGAACGCGATTCGATGCCGCTGCGCGACCTCGTCGGCGATGTCGTCCAGGCCGATGCCGTCCAGCGGCGAGCGCAGACCCGTGAAGTACTCGTCGACGAGCTCCTGCGCCAGGCCGACGACCTGGAACAGCTGCGCACCCCGGTAGGAGGCGATGGTGGAGATGCCCATCTTGGACATCACCTTCAGCACACCCTTGCCCGCGGCCTTGTTGTAGTTGTAGACGGCCTTCTTGTAGTCGGCCGCGAGATCGCCGGTGCTGCCCGGCATCTTCAGCGCGCCGCGCTCGAGCATGTCCTCGATGGACTCGAAGGCCATGTACGGGTTGATGGCCGCCGCGCCGAAGCCGACCAGCATGGCCATGTGGTGCACCTCGCGGGCGTCACCGGCCTCGACCACCAGACCGACCTTGGTGCGGGTCCGCTCGCGCACCAGGTGGTGGTGCACCGCGGCGGTCAGCAGCAGCGACGGGATCGGGGCCAGCTTCTCGTTCGACTCGCGGTCGGACAGCACGATGATGCGCGCGCCGCCGTCGATCGCGGCCGACACCTGGCGCTGCACGGCCTCGATGGCCTTGCGCAGCCCCTTGCCGCCCTTCTTCACGGGGTAGAGGCCGTGCACCACAACCGAACGCAGGTCGGGACGCGACCCGTCGTCGTTGATGTGGATGAGCTTGGACAGCTCGTCGTTGTCCAGGATCGGCTGGGTCAGGGTGATCTGACGACAGGACTCCGGGCCCGGGTTCAGCAGGTCGGCCTCCGGGCCGATCATGCTGCGCAGCGAGGTGACGACCTCTTCGCGGATGGCGTCCAGCGGCGGGTTGGTGACCTGCGCGAACAGCTGCGAGAAGTAGTCGAACAGCAGGCGCGGACGCGAGGACAGCACCGCGATCGGGGTGTCGGTGCCCATCGAGCCGAGCGCCTCGCCACCGGTCTGCGCCATCGGCGAGACCAGCAGGTTCAGCTCCTCGGTGGTGTACCCGAAGATCTGCTGGCGGATCAGCACGCGGTCGTGCGACATGTGCACGTGCGGGCGGTCGGGCAGATCGCTCAGCTTGATCGGGCCCTCGTCCAGCCACTGCTGGTACGGGAACTCGGTGGCCAGCGACTGCTTGACCTCGTCATCGGAGATGATGCGGCCCTGCGAGGTGTCGACCAGGAACATGTGGCCGGGCTGCAGGCGCTTCTTGTAGACGACCTTGGCCGGATCGATGTCGAGCACGCCGACCTCGGAGGCCAGCACGACCAGACCGTCCTCGGTCACCCAGATGCGGCCGGGGCGCAAGCCGTTTCGGTCCAGCACCGCGCCGACGACCGTGCCGTCGGTGAAGCACACCGAGGCCGGGCCGTCCCAGGGCTCCATGAGGAAGGAGTGGTAGCGGTAGAACGCGCGCTGCTCCGGGCTCATGGACTCGTGGCGCTCCCACGCCTCCGGAATCATCATGAGCACGGCGTGCGGCAGACTGCGGCCACCCAGGTGCAGCAGCTCGAGCACCTCGTCGAAGCGCGCGGTGTCCGATGCGCCCGGGGTGCAGACCGGGAAGATCTTCTCCAGGCGGTTGTTGCCCTCGGAGTCGGTGCCGAACACGTCGGAGTTCAGCAGCGCCTCGCGAGCGCGCATCCAGTTCTCGTTGCCGGAGACGGTGTTGATCTCGCCGTTGTGGGCGACGCGCCGGAAGGGGTGCGCCAGCGGCCACGACGGGAAGGTGTTGGTGGAGAAGCGCGAGTGCACGATGCCCAGCGCCGACTCGACCCGGTCGTCCTGCAGGTCCAGGTAGAAGGCCCGCAGCTGCGGGGTGGTGAACATGCCCTTGTAGACGAAGGTCTCACCGGACAGGCTCGGGAAGTAGACCGATTCCTTGCCGGTCGCACCCTCACCGGCGCCCGCCTTGCCGAGCTCGTGCTCGACCCGCTTGCGGATGACGTAGGCGCGCCGCTCCAGGTCCATGCCGGACAGCTGCTCGGCGGAGTCCTTGGGCGAGGCGATGAAGATCTGCCGGAAGGTCGGCATGGCGTCGCGCGAGAGCGCGCCCAGCGACGACTCGTCGATCGGGACCTCGCGCCAGCCGAGGACCTCGAGGCCCTCCTCGCGCACGATCTTCTCCACGCCGTAACCCGCGCGGGCGGCCTCGCGGCGGGCCTGCGGGAGGAACGCGATACCCGTGGCGTACGAACCTTCGGCGGGGAGCTCGAAGTCGACGACAGCACGGAAGAACTTGTCCGGGAGCTGGATCAGAATGCCCGCGCCGTCACCCGAGTTGGGTTCGGCACCGGCAGCGCCACGGTGCTCCAGGTTCAGCAATGCCGTAATAGCCTTGTCGACGATGTCGCGGCTGCGGCGGCCGTGCATGTCGACGACGAAAGCGACACCGCAGGCGTCGTGTTCATTCGCCGGGTCATAGAGCCCGATGGAACGGTGACCGTAGCCGGCACCGCCGGCGGGGGACCCGTGGCCAGGAAGTTGCGTCATGCCTCTGCCTTCACAAAAAACAGGCCTTCGAAGAAAAAGGGCCTTCGTCGAACGCCTCCGGTAGGGACTGCGCCCGGACGTTTCGGAGACCAGCGGCGCTGATGGTCACTCCGTGCAGTCAACTTTGCAGTTGTCGACCCGCTTCGATTACCTAGTCGGGTGCTCGGTGGTAACGGAACTCTTACGCGTTCGCCACACACCGCGCCGTTCTCGCCCGCTAGGCTGAGCACCGATCGGGCCTCTGACCGTATGGGGAGTTGTGCCGAATTTGTGTAGTTCGGCGTAAGAGCAAACGATAAGTCAGGACTGGAGCCCAACCAACTTAGGTTGCACTAATTCCAGCTTCTAGCTGGGCTTCTTCATCGGTCCTCCAACACACGCGCGTTCTCCAGTGTAAAGCAGGGGTGCACGCGCGTTTCAGTTGAGTTCACCACTGCATCGCACGCGCGCGAGGACCACCGATGACCGCTCCGACGCAGCTCCGGACGGCCTCTCACCTGCAATGGAACAGATTTCCCCACAATGGGATCCGGCAAACCGGGCGTTAGGCGGCTAACTTTCCGGACAAGTTCCGTCGCCGCGGCGGCCGTCGAGGCGACATGACCGCGCTACCTGCCGACCGTACGGAATTTTTCCTGAATGTGGGATTCAGCACACGCTCAGCAAACCGTAAAAGCGCCTGCGGGCGGCATTTTCGGTCCCATTCGAGCCGGTCCGAGCGTGATCAACACCACGTCATACGCCCGAAACGCGCCACTGTGAGCCTGGCCACATCCCAGCCGCCGCGGTCGATGGAACCGCGCCGGGCCTGTCACGCTGAGACAACGAATCAGCGACGGTTCAGCGATAGCACGGCGCGAAGCCGAATCACTTGGGACTTAAAGGGATGTGAGTTCCCATGACTGAGAAAGCCGCCGGACTCGGCGCGCTGCTGGTCTGGCTGGGCGGGGCACAGCCGCGACTCACCGATCGGGACGAACGCGGGGGCTATACGGTCACCGGCGCGGTGGTGGCGCTGTTCGCGATCACCGCGGGCGTGGTCACGGCCGTGGCCGTGGGCGCGGCGAAGTGGCCCTTCCTCGCCCTGCTGGCGGTCGCGCTCATCGCGACCCTGCTGGTCGGGGCCGTCGGCCGGGCGCTGGCCACCGCCGCGACCCCGAATCGGCACGAAAACCGCCGAGCCGTGGCCGAATTCACGGGTCGCATCGCGGTGGCGGTGCTGGCCGGTGTGGTGATCGCCGAATTGGCCGCCACCGTGGTGTTCTCGGGCACCGTCGACCGCCTGCTCGACGAAACCGCCCAGCGCACCGTGGAATCCGCGCCCGCCGTGGTCACCGCGCGCACCGAGTTCGATCAGGCCAAGGCCGATCGCACGGCCTTGGACCAGCAGATCGTCAA
The DNA here is from genome assembly GCF_035818515.1 of Nocardia sp. CDC153. Taxonomy (NCBI): domain Bacteria; kingdom Bacillati; phylum Actinomycetota; class Actinomycetes; order Mycobacteriales; family Nocardiaceae; genus Nocardia; species Nocardia sp. CDC153. The sequence continues at coordinate 77,252 of NZ_JAYKYU010000007.1, forward strand.
GGCCCAGGCCGATGTCGCCACCGCGTTGAAAATCGCGCGCTGCGAATACAACCCGAGCCAGGACTGCGTCGGCATCCCGACCACGGGCGTGCCCGGGCGCGGACCCGAGGAACGCACCGCCAACCAGATGCTCGACGACGCCCGCGCCCAACTGACCGCGGCGCAGGCCAAGGTGGACGGGCTCGACGCCAAGGTCACCGAGAAGGACAAGGCCCTCGCCACCGCCCGCAAGGACGCCTACACCGAGGGCGACCGCGGACTCGGCGCGCGCTGGGTGGCCATGAACGACTACACGAGCGGGCACGCCGGACCGCTGGCGCTGCGCCTCGCGCTGGCCGTGCTCATGACCGTGCTCGCCCTGCTGCCGCTGCTGCTGCGCTGGTGGCGGGGCGAAACCGCCTTCGACCGCGGCGTCGCGGTCCGCACCACCACCGACCGCATCGACCAGGCCGCCACCACCGCCATCGCCGTCAAACAGGCCGAAGTGCGGGTGGAGACCGAAAACCTGCGCGCCGAACAACAACTCACCGCCGCGCGCCTGGCCGCGCACGCCGACACCGCCATCGACCGGGAACGGCAGCGCACCCGCATCATCGCCGCCATCGGCAATCTCGAGATCGGCATCACCGAACCCGCGCAGCGCGCGGTCGCCGAATTCGACAGTGCCACCAGACATGAACTCCCGGCCGCGGCCGGGGACCGAAAGGACAGCACCGTGTCCCAGGAGGGGAACGTGACACAGTCGCCGAATCTGCCCGCCCCGCTGACGTCCGGGGCGCTGGCCCCGCTGCCGCCCGGCGGCGCGCTCGCGCCGCACACCCCGGTCGCCCAGCCCGCGACCGCGAACAAGGGTGGGGGCCTGGAGCTTCCGATCATCGGCACCGTGCCCTTCACCGATACCGCGGCCCGCTGGATCCGGCCGCTGGTCCCGTCCTTCGTGGCCAATGCCATCGACACCGCCACGCACCCGCTGCGCACGGTGCGGCAGGCCTTCGAGGAGGCCGAGGAGATCACCTTCACGCTGCGCCGCACCCGCAAGGTGACGGTGGATTCCCAGGATTCGGCGCAGCCGCAACAGGTTTACGCGCCGCCGCAGTACGGGTACCAGCTGCCGCCGGGCGCACCGCAGCACGCGCAGCGCGTGGCCTCGACCGTGGTGGATCAGCCCTACGCCCAATACCCCTCGTATCAGGCGCTGCACCAGGGCCAGGTGGTCGAGCCGGGCCACCCGCTGCCCGCCGGGCCGCGGCAGGACGCGCTGCCGGGTCGCCACGACCCGGAACTGGACTACCGCAGCCCGCGCGAACTGCCGCCCGGCAAGGACGATTAGGACCGTTTCCGGGTGGCCGCGCGGTAGGCGATCACCGCGGTCAGCAGCAGGATGGCCGCCGTGGACGTGGCCGCCAGGTGAATGCCGCTGACGAAGGCGGAGTGCGCCGAGCCCAACAGCTCACCGGCCGCGGGTTGCGGTAGGGCACGGGCGGTTTCGACCGCGCCACCCAGCGACTCGCGCGCCGCGTCCGCCTGGGTGGACGGCACGTGCGACAGGTCCAGGCCGTGGCGGAAGGCCGCCATGACGGCACTGCCCAAGACCGCCACACCCAGGGCGATACCGGTCTCCATGGCCGTCTCGGAGATGGCGGCGGCATTGCCCGCGCGGGCCTCGGGCGCGGTGCTCACGATCATGTCGGAGGACACCGTGAGCGCCACACCCTCGCCCAGACCGATCAGCAGGAAGCCCACCACGAACGGCACGACCGAGCCCTGCGGATCGGTGGGTAGCAGCCAGTAGAGCGTCGCACCGGCCGCGACCGTCACCAGCGCACCCGCCAAAACCGTTGCCGGACGCCACCATCGGACCAGCCAGGCCGCGGCGAGCGCGCCCAGCATGGAGCCGATCGTGCCCGGAATCAGCAGCAGACCGGCCTCCAGCGGCGACTTGCCCAACACCAGCTGCAGGTACTGCGAACCGAAGAACAGCACACCGGCCAGGGCGAACACCGACAGCAGGTTGGTGAACACGGCGGCCCGGAACAGCGGCATTCGGAACAGGTCGAGATCGATCAGCGGGGCCGCGAGCCCGCGCTGACGGCGCACGAACACCACACCCGAGAGCACGCCGACGGCGGCGATGAACACCAGGTTCAGGCTCGGGCCGTGGGCCGCGAATTCCTTGACCGCGTACACGATCGGGATCAGGGCCAGCATCGACAGACCCGCGCTGATCAGGTCGAAACGTCCCGGGTTCGGGTCTCGCGACTCCGGCACCAGGACCGGGGCCAGTACCAGCAGCAGCGCCATGACCGGCAGGTTCACCAGGAACACCGAGCCCCACCAGAAGTGCTCGAGCATCCAGCCGCCCAGCAGCGGACCGAAGGCCGCACCGGAGGCGGCCATCGCGCCCCAGACCGAAATGGCGAGGGTGCGCTGGCGCGCGTCGGCGAACATGGATCGGATCAGGCCCAGCGTGGCGGGCATCAGGGTCGCACCGGCGACACCCTGCAGAACACGTGCGGCAATGAGCATTTCGGGATTGACCGCCCAGGCCGCGAGCGCCGAGGCGGCGGCGAAACCGGCCGCGCCGATGAGCAGCAGGCGGCGCCGGCCGATGCGGTCGCCGAGGGTGCCCATGGTGACCAGCAGGCCCGCGAGCACGAACGAGTAGACGTCGATGATCCACAGCAGCTGCGGTGTGGTGGGGGCGAGGTCCGAGGTAATCGACGGGACCGCGAGGTCGAGCACGGTGGCGTCGACGGCGATCAGCAGCAGGGCGAGCGCGAGGACACCGAGCCCGGCCCAATCCCTGGGCCGGGCCTTCGGTGCGGGCGCACTGCGCCGGTCGAGGGTCACGGGGGTTCCGGAACGTGCGGTGGTGGTCATCGGCTTTCTCTCTCAAGTCTTGAACCGTCCAGACGGTACAGTAGAAGTGTGAACCGTCCAGACGGTACAGTCAAGCCTCGTGACCACCCGTGACCCCGCCGGAACCCGCGACCGGATCCTGGACGCGCTCGAAACGCTGCTGCTCGACAAGGGTCTGTCCCAGGTGACCCTGGAGAACGTGGCCGCCACCGCGGGCGTCTCCAAGGGCGGACTGCTCTATCACTTCAAGAGCAAGGACGCGCTCATCGCCGGACTGCTGCGCCGGGTCGGCGAGCGCGCCGACGAACAGGTGCGACACGCCGTGGCAGAGGGCCGGTCGGTGGCCGAGTGGTATCTGCAGGCCCCGCACCCCCAGGACGAGACCGACGCCGTCGAACTCGCGCTGTACCGATCCATGCTGGCCGCCATGCGGACCGTCGACGCACCCCGCGATACCGCGCAGGCGGAGACCGACCGGGCGCTGAGCGAGGTGCTGTCCGCCTGGAAGACGGCCCTGGACAACGAGATCGACGATCCGGTCCAGGCCGAGATCGTGCGCCTGGTCGGCGACGGCGTCTATTTGCGGGCCCTGCTCGGCATGCCGCCCATCGACCCGGAGCTGTACCGCCGCGTGGTGGCGCGGTTGCTGTCATCGGGCGACCGAACGCGCTGGTCCGGATAGACTCGGGCGCGTGTTGCCGACCGCCGCCGACTCCGTCGGTTCGCCGACCGGCTCGGTGGGGGGACCGACTTCTACCGAACCGGTGGTTCCGATTCGCCCGATGCAGTTCCGGGAACTGCTGGATCTGCCGTTCGCGCTGATCCAGGCGCGGATCAAGACCTTGGCGGCGCTGCTCGGCGGCGCGGTCGCGGTGGCGTCGGTCGTGGCGATCGCGGGCACCGTGGCGGCGGCCGCGATCACCGACGATTCCGATAGCGGAACCTTCTGGGGCGCACTGGTGGTCACGCTGCTGTGCGCGTGGGCACTGCGCTTGTTCGTGCGCGGGGTCACCGTGCCGATCGGACTGTCGGTCGTGCATCGGAACTCGATGAGCTGGCGTGGCGCGCTCGGGCGGCTGACGTCGAAAATCGGTCCGCTGCTGGGCTATCAGGTGATGTACACGCTCATCGGCGTGGGCGTGCTGGCGATGGGCACTCCCCTGCTCATCACCATTCCGTTCGCGGTGATCTGGCTGGCTTGGCTGCGCGGACGGCGCGCCACCCTGGTGCCCATCGTTTTCGACACGACCACCGGCTACCAGGCCGCCGCCCGACGCGCGAAAACGCTTGTCGGCGGTACGGAATGGCAGCTGGTCGGTCTGTGGCTCTACCTGCGCGGACTGCTGCTGGTGCTGTTGGTCCCGGTGCTCGCGCTGCCGCAGTTCATCGCCGACTTCTCCGGTACCCACCGCTGGACGGTGACCGTCCTGATCATTACCGCCGCACTGCTCATGGTGGCGCTGGGCGAGCTGGTGGAATCGGCCACCCAGGTCGTCATCTATGTGGACCGCCGCTGCCGCCGCGAAGCCTGGGACATTCCGGTGCCGACCGGGGGCGGCCGATGACCGAGACCGACCGGATTCCGGTTCCGCCCGAACCCGCCCTGGGCCCGGCCGCCGCCCACCTGGCCGCCGCCGAGGACGCCGCCCGGCGCGGCGATTTCGGTGCGGCACTGCGCGAACGGTATCGCGCGGTCACCCGCGGGTTGGAGCAGCGCGGGCTGCTCGAGGAGGAACGGGCGCGCACCGCGCGGGAGACCGCCCGTGCCGCCGCCGACACCGTGCCGGACGCGGGTGAATTGCCCTCGGCCGCGCACAGTTTCGACGAGGTCGTCTACGGCGGACGGTTCGGCACCGAGGCGGAGTATCGGCAACTCGAACGGGCGGACCGGTATTCGATCGCGCCGCCGCCCAAGGACGGCCCGGTCGAAATCACCGAGAAACGCAAGACGCGCAAAACCAAGGCCGCCAAGGAGAAGTCGAAGCGGGAACGTCCGGAACTGCCGGAACTGCTGCGAGATTGGCGGTTCTGGGCCGTCGTCATCGGCATATTGCTGGTCGTGCTGCTGGTGTACGCGCTGTCGCAGCTCGGGCCCGCGCCCTCGATGCCGCATCCGTCGACCGATATGCCGAATCCGCCGAGCACACCGCCGCAGCGGCCCGATGTGCCGCCGCCGAACTTCGGTGAGGGCAGCGATTCCATCTTCCACACGCTGCCGAACTGGCTCGCGTTCGGCGGCCTGCAATTCCTCATCGCCTGGGCCGCGGTGCTGTGGTGGCGCGGACGGCGACGCGGCGCGCTGGTGCGCGAACCGCTGCCCGTGGAGGCCCCGGCACAGGAACTGCTGGCCGGACAGGCCGGGCTGTACCGGAAGTCGCGCGATCACGCGCATGTGGCGGACAAACTGCGGGCGGCGTCGCTGCGGCGGCTGCGGCCCGCGCTCGGCCTCACCGCGGAAACCCCGGCCGAACTGGTGGTCGGGACCGTGAGCGCGCGCAGCGGCATGGACCCTGTCGCGGTCCGCGCCGCCCTTTTCGACCCGGTCGCCGATCGGGGCGCCCTGGAACTCGTGGCCGCACAACTCGAATGGATCGAAGCGGAGGTCTTGTGACCGATCTGACCCAGAATGCCGTCGACACCACCAAGATCGACGCCGCCGCGCCGACCGCGCAGGACGCGCACCAGGCGCTGCTGGCCCTGCGCGCCGAGATCGGCAAGGCGGTGGTCGGCAACGACCACGCCGTCATGTTCCTGGTGCTGGCCCTGCTGTGCCGCGGTCACGTGCTGTTGGAAGGCGTTCCGGGCGTGGCCAAGACGCTGCTGGTGCGGGCGCTGGCCACCGCGCTGGACCTCGAGCACGCCCGCATCCAGTTCACCCCGGACCTGATGCCCGGCGATGTCACCGGATCGCAGATCTACGACCCGCACTCGGCCGAATTCACCTTCCGCCGCGGCCCGGTCTTCACCAATCTGCTGCTCGCCGACGAAATCAACCGCACCCCACCGAAAACCCAGTCCGCGCTGCTGGAATCCATGGAGGAGCGCCAGGTTTCGGTGGACGGCGTGCCGCAGCCGCTGCCGGATCCGTTCGTGGTGGTCGCCACCCAGAACCCGATCGAGCAGGAGGGCACCTATCCGCTGCCGGAGGCGCAGCTGGACCGGTTCCTGTTCAAGGTGGACGTCCAATTGCCCGGGCGCGACGACGAATTCCGCATTCTGCAGCGGCACGCCGCCGGATTCGACCCCCGGGACCTGAACGCGGCCGGACTGCGCCCGGTGGCCACCGCCGCCCACCTCGCGGCCGCGCGCGCCGCCGTCGCCCAGGTCGCCATCAGCCCCGAGGTGCTCGCGTACACCGTCGACATCTGCCGGGCCACCCGCACCTCCCCCGCCGTGGCGCACGGCGCGTCCACCCGCGGCGCGACCGCGCTCATGGCCGCCGCGCGCGCCTTCGCCTGGCTGAACGGGCGCGCCTACACCACCCCCGACGATGTGAAAGCCGTTGCGACCGCGGTACTCCGGCACCGGCTGCACCTGCGGCCCGAACACGAGGTGGAGGGCGTCACCGCCGAGGGCGTCATGGCCGCGCTGCTCATGTCCGTCCCCGTTCCGGTGTAGGCCGTGGTCGTCACCGGACGGCTGGCCGCCGCGGCCGTGCTCGCGGCCCTGTTCGTCACGCTGGTGCTGCCGTCGTGGCTCGGCGTGGCCATCGCGACGCTGGCGCTGGCCGCGCTCATCGCCGTCGACCTGGCCGCCCTGGGATCACCGGGCGCACTGGAGCTTTCGCGGGCGCCGATCACCACCGTGCGCACCGGACGCGGCATCGAGGTGGAATTGGCGGTGCTCAATACCGGGACGCGTCCGGCGCGCGGCACGCTGTGGGACGACTGGCCGCCGAGCGCGCACGCCCGCCACCGCACCCACCCGCTGAATCTGCCGCCCAACACCAGGATTCGCCTGCGCACCGAACTGACCCCGGACTATCACGGCGACCGGGTGGCCGGTCCGGTGACGCTGCGCCTGCTCGGCCCGCTGGGCGTGGCCGGACGCCAGGTGCGCCGGGAGGTGCCCGCCCGGCTGCGCGCGCTGCCCCCGTTCCGCAGCGAGCGACTGCTGGCCTCGAAGGTCCGGCAACTGCAGCAGCTGGAGGGCCGCAACACCACCACGATTCGCGGCCAGGGCACCGAATTCGATTCGTTCCGTGAGTATGTGGCGGGCGACGATGTCCGCACCATCGACTGGCGGGCCACCGCGCGCGCCAATGACGTACTGGTGCGCACCTGGCGGCCGGAGCGCAATCGCCACGTGGTGCTGGTGCTCGACACCGGCCGGGTGAGCGCGGGCCGGGTCGGCTCCCCGAGTACCGGCGACAGCACCCGACTGGACGCCAGCATCGAGGCGGCCCTGCTACTGGGCGGACTGGCGGCCGCGGGCGGCGATTCGGTGGATCTGCTGGCCTACGACCGCCGCGTGCGCACCGAGGTGCGCGGCATCGGCGGAAAACGCCTGCAGGTCAAGCTCATGCACGCGCTGGCCGGACTCACCCCCGAACTGGTCGACACCGACTATCAGGGCCTGCTGCGGGCGACCCTGCGGCGCGCCCGCCGCCGCAGCCTGGTGGTGTGGTTCACCCACCTCGATGCCGCGACCGTGCAGGAGGGCCTGCTCCCGGTGCTGCCGGTGTTGGCCGAACGCCATCGCGTGCTGGTGGTCTCGGTGACCGATCCGGAGGTGGCGGCCGCCGCGACCCGGCGCTCGGGTCTGGACGACCTCTATGCCGCGGCCGCCGCCGAGAACGTCATCGCCGAGCACGCGGTGGCCCGGGAAACCCTGCGCCGCAAGGGCGTCCGCGTCATCGCCGCCGCACCCGACCGGCTGCCCGAGGCGCTGGCGGACGAATACCTGGAACTCAAGCAGACCGGAGCGCTGTAGTCGGCATAGCCACCGGCCGCCCCGTCGCGTAAGGCGCGGGCGGGATGGCCCGGCGCTGCCGCTCGGCCAGCACCGCGCCCAGAATGTGCAGGGGCGGATACCCGTTCGGCGGCGGCGTGCGCAGCCGCGCGCACACCGCGATCACCAGTGCCCGCCCCAGCTGATCCTGGACCTCCGGGGTGAGGGTCCGGAAGCGCAGCAGGTACTTGCGCGTCGAGAGCGCCAAATCGTCGGGGAGACCGGACAAATCGAGCTGCCGCGCCCAACCCGCCAGCCACGGCGGTGGTGCGGCCAACGCGGCGAAGGGCAGGCGGCTGCGATCGTGCACCACCACGGTCCCCGCCAGCGCGTCCCCCACCCGCCGCGCCTGCGGTGAGCACATCGACACCACGATGGCGATCAGCCCCGTGCCCAGCATCCAGAAGTCCACGATTCCGGCCAGCCCCCGCGTCACCGCGTGCCGAAAGTCGATGGGCCCGCCGTCGACGCGCACCACCCGCAGACCCACCGCCATCTTCCCCACCGACCGACCGCGCGAGAACGTCTCGAACAGCACCGGATACCCGATCAACGCGCTCACCCCGGCCACCAGCATCGCGGCGTCGCGCCAGGCGGAATCCGCACCCGCCCACACCAGCAGCACGATGAACAGCAGCGTCAACAGGATGCCGATGATGATCTGCAGGATGAGGTCGAGCAGGAACGCCGCCGCCCGGGTCGGAATCCGCGCGATGGGCAGTTCGACGGCGACGGCCTCGCCGGTGGTGAACAGTGCCATGGGTCGTCTTCCTCCGCCGGATGAGATCGCGATGGATAGCATTCTGTCAGCGGCAGCGCAGGAGGGGTACCGATGGATCTGGACGCCTACACGTTCGTGCACAAGCCCGAATGGGACCGGCTCGACCATTTGGCCTCGCGCGGTAAGCGACTCACCGGCGCGGAGGCCGACGAGCTGGTGCGGCGGTACCGGCTGGCCTCGCAGCAGCTGGCGCGCCTGCAGACCCGCGAGGCGGATCCCGAACTCATCGCCGGACTTTCGGCCGTGCTGACCCGGGCGCGCGGTCGCATACTGAGCGCCCGCATCGACACCCTGCGGGAGATCGGCTACTTCTTCACCCACCGCTTCCCCGCCGCCGTGTACCGGGCCTGGCCCTGGTGGGTGTCGGTGGCGTCGGTGTTCCTGCTGGGCTCGGCGGCGCTGGGGGCCTGGGTGGCCAATTCCGAGGCCGCGCGCCGACATCTCGGACTGGACACGGATACAGATGCCTTGACACGCCCCGGTGGCGAATTCGAGACCTACTACTACGAGCATTCGCACGACGCGTTCGCCGCCAAGGTGTGGACCAACAACGCGTGGGTGTCGGCCATGGTGCTGTTCCTCGGCGTGCTCATCCTGCCCGCGGTCTACATGCTGTTCATGAACGCGCTGAACCTCGGGATCAGCGCCGGGCTGATGGCCGCGGCCGGACGCCTGGGCCCGTTCTTCGGCTGGCTGCTGCCGCACGGAATGCTGGAGCTCACAGCCGTTTTCGTGGCGGGCGGGGCCGGTCTGAAGCTGGGCTGGACGCTCATCGACCCGGGCCGCGAGAGCCGGGCGCGGGCGCTGGCCCGACAGGGGCGGGCGACGGCCGTGATCGCCCTCGGACTGGTGGGCGTGCTGCTGGTTTCCGGCTTCCTGGAGGGCTTCGTGACGCCCAGCGGACTGCCCACCGCACTGCGGGTCGGTATCGGGGCGCTGGCCGAACTCGCGTTCGTCGGCTACGTACTCGGGCGGGGAAGGATCGCGATGCGCGAGCTGGAGGCGGGGGATCACCCGGAGCACATCACGGGCTATTCGATCGAGAAGGGTCCGGAACCGGTTGTGGGAGTGGCGACTTCGTAGTCGCGGAACCGTTCGGATTGATTTCCACTGGCCGCAGCGAGTCCGGCTCAGCTGCGGCCAGCGTTGCCGATGACTCTACACAATCGTTATGGCTACGCAACCTCCGACTTGCCCCGCAAGCGTATATGTCGACCAGGCGAAACACCCCTTCCCACTGGGGAACCCGGCAAGATCGCTAATTCTCGGCATCCACTTAGCGGACGGTCTGCCGAAACCCAGAAAACTGGACTCGCGGTCGCCTTCTGACCCGAGTTTCAACCCCTTGCGTGCGATGTGTTTCGAAGCCCGCCGGAAGGTTTGCGAAAAAGGCGCAAGTTTTCCGCTAACCACCGGTTCAACCCACGTTAAGCTGGCGTTTCGTCGCAGCTAGCGCCGTTTGCCCACCGATCGCCATCCGTCAAACAAACCGAAAGTTTGTTTGGCACCGTTTTAGCCAAATGATCATCAGGCAATACCTGGACGTAATCGGACACATACCCCAAACGGCATCTTCCGGCAAACGATTTTCACCCCCACGACGCCCCGAAATCGCCCTCCGGCAACGCCTCCGGCGCCCCTCCCCGACCAGGGTGTGCGATCTTCGTCACATCCGGTTTGACCTGGGAACTTCCTGGTCGCGCCGAGCGGAGTCCCCGCGGCGAGGACTCGGTCGCGCACTCCGGACCGCGAACCCGGGCCGGACATAGCAGAAGGCCCCGATCCAATGGATCGGGGCCTTCTCGGTGGGCGAAGGGGGACTTGAACCCCCACGTCCTTACGGACACTGGCACCTGAAGCCAGCGCGTCTGCCATTCCGCCACTCGCCCGGAGCGACGTGAAGAAAACTATCACGGGGTACGCGCCAAAACGAAATCGCCTGGTTATCGGGGGTACGCGGCCGAGATCGTGATGTAGCTACGACGCGGGAACCTTGGCTCGCCGCCAAGAGTTACAGGTGTGGACGATCGTGGATATCATGCAATCACCGTGTCCCTGCGGCGACACGCCATGTCTGCGTGTTGCCATCTCGGACGCAATGTTCGAGCTCGGGCACCTCACGCACGCCACGGCCGGTCACGAACGACACGACGCACGCTTCCTCGCGGGGAGCGTCGAAAACCCTGGAAGGGAGGGGGCTCAATGGGGATCGTTTCCCGTTTCGAACGCCGTCTCCAAGGGGCTGTCGGGGATGTGTTCGCCCGCGCCTTCGGCGGGAGCGTCGTACCCCAGGAGGTCGAGGCCGCACTGCAGCGTGAGGCCACCGACCATGTCCAGGATCTCGGCGGGGGCCATCTCTTGGCGCCCAACAGCTATGTCATCACCGTCAACGAGTCCGATCTTCGGCAGCTCGTCGCGGGTGAGGGCCAGCCGGAACGCGATCTGGCCGCGCAGGATTACGAGCTCACCAAGCGCGCATTCACCAAACATCTGCAGGATTACATCCGTGAGCAAGGGTGGCAGACCTACGGCGAAGTGCACGTGGAGTTCGAGGCATCCCCTACGCTGCACACCGGACAGTTCAGGACACGCGGCCGGGTGGATCCGGACGCGGGTGGGCGGGCAGGCCCGTCACCGGGTCCTGAACGTCCACAACGACCCAACCCGCAACCAGGAGCTGGCCCCATGACGCAGAACTCAGGCTACGACCCAAGCCGTGAGCCCGCGGAGTCCGATCCGCGGAACCGCGGGTACGCGCCCCCGCCTGCGGGCCGCCCCGGTCAGCAGGGGTACGGCGATTACGGCCGCGGTGGCCAGCAGGGCTATGAACAGGGCGGCTACGGCCAGTCCGAACAGGGCTACGCCGATTACCAGAACGGCTACGACTACCAGCAGCAGGGCGGCGGCTACGGCCAGCAGGGCTACGCCGACCAGGGCTACGGCCAGCAGGGGTACGGCCAGTCCGAGCAGGCCTACGGTCAGCAGCCGGGGTACGCCGATCAGGCGTACGGCCAGCAGCACGGCTACGAGCAGGGCTACGCGGACCAGGGCTACGGCCAGCAGCAGGGGTACGCCGATCAGGGGTACGGCCAGCAGCCGGGCTACGGCCAGCCGGGCTACGCGGACCAGGGCGGCTACGGCCAGCCGGGCTACGCCGAGCCGGGCTACGGCCAGCAGCCGGGGTACGGCCAGCAGGGCTACGACCAGTACCCGGATCAGGCCGGTTACGGCGACGATCAGGCCTACGGCCAGCCGGGCTACGGTCAGCAGGGCGGCTACGGCGCGGGCGCCGCGCCCGCGCGCGGCGGCTCGAGCTACTCGGCCACGCTGCAGCTCGACGACGGCTCCGGCCGCACCTACCAGTTGCGCGAGGGCAGCAACATCATCGGCCGCGGCCAGGACGCGCACTTCCGACTGCCGGACACCGGAGTTTCCCGGCGGCACATCGAGGTTCGCTGGGACGGCCAGACCGCGATGCTCTCGGACCTCGGTTCGACCAATGGCACGCTGGTCAACGGGTCACCCGTCCAGGATTGGCAGCTGGCCGACGGGGATGTGATCCGCGCCGGACATTCCGAGATCCTGATCCGGATCGTCTGATCCCGTAAGCTCGCGGTGCAGGTCACGATATGGCTAGGAATTCCTCGGTCGTATCGTGATCGCAACCGGTCGACGGCCCTATGATGCTGCCAACACTCGCGGCGGAGTCTGGTCGCGCTAACCAGCAGAGCACCGACGCTGACCAGCAACACACCGGTTGGGGGTCACGGAGCCATACCTCCGTAACTTGCCCGTACCTACGACACGGTCGAACAGGAGGTGGAGCACCGTGCAGGGATTGATCCTGCAATTGACCCGTGCGGGGTTCCTGCTGTTGCTGTGGCTGTTCGTGTGGGCGGTGCTCCGGACCCTGCGCAGCGATATCTACGCGGCATCCGGCCTCCGGGTCGCGCCTCGGGCCGCAGGCGGTTCCGCGGTGCTCCCATCGTTTCGCCGGGGCCAGAAGGGCGCCAAATATCTCGTGGTGACTCAGGGTTCTCTCGCCGGCACCCGTATCTCGCTCGGCACGCAGCCGGTGCTGATCGGGCGCGCCGACGACTCCACTTTGGTCCTCACCGACGACTACGCCTCCACCCGCCACGCGCGACTGTCTCCGCGCGGTGAGGATTGGTATGTCGAGGATCTCGGTTCCACCAACGGGACCTACCTCGACCGGTCGAAGGTCACCACTCCGGTGCGAGTTCCACTCGGCACCCCTGTCCGTGTCGGCAAGACAGTGATCGAGCTGCGATCGTGACTCTTGTTCTCCGCTACGCAGCGCGTAGCGACCGTGGTCTCGTCCGAGCCAATAACGAGGATTCCGTCTACGCGGGCGCGCGACTGCTCGCGCTGGCCGACGGCATGGGCGGCCACGCCGCCGGTGAGGTCGCCTCGCAGCTGATGATCGCCGCGCTGGCGCATCTGGACGACGACGAACCCGGAGACGATCTGCTCGGCAAGCTCAATCGTGCTGTGCACGAGGGCAATGCCGCCATCGCCGACCAGGTCGAGGAGGAGCCCGAACTCGACGGCATGGGCACCACGCTCACCGCCATCCTGTTCGCCGGGCGCAAACTCGGCCTCGCGCACATCGGCGATTCCCGCGCCTACATGCTCCGCGAGGGTCAGCTGACCCAGATCACCCGCGACGACACCTTCGTGCAGTCGCTGGTGGACGAGGGCCGAATCACCCCGGAGCAGGCCCACACTCATCCGCAGCGCTCGCTGATCATGCGCGCGCTGACCGGCAACGAGATCGATCCCACCCTGGTGGTGCGCGAGGCGCGCGCCGGGGACCGGTATCTGCTGTGCTCGGACGGCCTCTCGGACGTGGTCAGCGACGAGACCATCGCCAACACCCTGCGCGAGGGCACCACCGACGAGGCGGCGGACCGCCTCATCGAATTGGCCCTGCGCAGTGGCGGTCCCGACAATGTGACCGTGGTCGTCGCCGACGTCATCGACCTGGACTACGGCCAGAGCCACCCCATCGTGGCGGGCGCGGCCTCCGGTGAGGACGAGGACACGCCCCCGCCGAACACCGCCGCGGGCCGGGCCGCCGCCATGCGCCCGCCGCGCGCCACCCCGCGCCGCGCGGTGCAGACGCCCGAACCCGAACCGCCCAAGAAGAGTCACAAGCTGCGCTGGCTGGCGCTGTCGTTGGCCCTGCTGGTGGCCGTGGGCGCGGGACTCACCGTGGGCTACAACATGATTCGCAGCAACTACTACGTCGGCGTGGACGGCGAGAAGGTGGTCGTGCTGCGCGGCCTGCCCGGTTCGGTGCTGGGCTACTCCATTCGCGATGTGGATCAGGTCGGATGTGTCACGCGCGCGGGCGAATTGACGCTGACCGGGTCCGGTGACAAGTTCCCCTCCGGTTGTGCCCAGTTGACCCGCAACGATCTTCGCCCCAGCGGCCGGGATTCGGTGGACAAGGGTCTGCCGCCGGGCTCGCGCGACGACGCCGTGAAGCAGATCCGCAATCTGGTGCAGACCGAGCTGCTGCCGCCGTGCGAGAAGGCGCAGCCGCCCGCGCCGAGCACCCCGGTGCCCCCGCCCGCCACCGACCCGAATCAGCCGGGCGGCGCGGTCACCACCACGCCCGCCGCGCCGACCACCCCGGCTGCGCCCGGCGGCCTCACCGGCGGTGAGCGCACCGGCGAACCCCACACCCTGGAACCCCACAAGTCCGACCAGCCGACCGCTCCTGTCACCACCACCACGGCTCCGCAGACTCCGGGGCAGAACTGCAGGATGGCGGACTGATGTCCGCACCGGCACCGCCGTCCACTGGGGCCTTCCCCAGTCCGCCCGGCGGATTCGCTCCTGCGCCGCCGCCCGCCACCCGGCGCAATGTCGAGTTGTTGCTGCTGGGTCTGGCCGCCGTCATCACGACGGTGTCGCTGGTGCTGGTGGAGGCCAGTCAGGAGCAGGCGATCACCTGGGAGATCGCCAAACTCGGTGCCGCGTACCTGGCCCTGTTCGGGGTGGCGCATCTGGCGGTGCGGCGGTTCGCGGCCTTCGCCGATCCCCTCCTACTACCGATCGCGGCGCTGCTGAACGGGTTGGGCCTGGTGATCATTCACCGCATCGACCTAGCGCAGGCACAGGACGCCGCCTTCGCCTCCCTGCCCATCCCCTCCCCCGACGCCAACCAGCAGGTGCTGTGGACGGGGTTGGGGATGGTGGTTTTCATGGGGTTGTTGATCGTGCTGCGTGACTACCGGAGCCTGGCCCGCTACGCCTACACCCTCGGACTGATCGGTGTGATCGCGCTGGCGCTGCCCGCGGTGCTGCCGGACCGGTATTCGATGGTGAACGGCGCGAAGATCTGGATTCGCCTGCCCGGCTTCAGTGTTCAGCCCGGCGAGTTCGCCAAGATCGCGTTGATCGTGTTCTTCGCGGGCGTGCTGGTGTCCAAGCGCGACCTGTTCACCGGCGCGGGCAAGCACGTGTTCGGCATGGAGTTGCCGCGCATGCGCGATATGGGTCCGGTGCTGCTGGTGTGGATGCTCTCGGTGGGCGTGCTGGTGGTGGAGAAGGATCTGGGCACCTGCCTGCTGATCTTCTGCACCGTGCTGTGCATGCTCTACATCGCGACCGAGCGGGTGGGCTGGGTCGTGGTCGGCATGGCGCTGCTGGCGATCGGATTCGTGTTCGCCTACAACATGTTCGGGCATGTGCGGGTCCGGGTGGAGACCTGGCTGCATCCCTTCGCCGACTACTCCAATACCGGCTATCAGATCTCGCAGTCGCTGTTCGGGCTGGCCACCGGCGGATTGGCCGGGACCGGGCTGGGTAGCGGGCGGCCCTCGCAGGTGCCGTTCGCCAAGACCGACTTCATCATTTCCGCGATCGGGGAGGAACTCGGCCTGATCGGGCTGACCGCCATCCTGATGTTGTTCTGCGTGTTCACCATTCGCGGCATCCGCACCGCGCTGGCCATTCGCGACAGCTTCGGCAAGCTGCTGGCCGCGGGGCTGGCCTTCACCATCGCCATCCAGGTGTTCGTGGTGGTCGGCGGTGTCACCAAGCTGATTCCGCTGACCGGTCTGACCACGCCGTTCATGTCCTACGGCGGTTCGTCGCTGCTGGCCAACTACGTGCTGCTGGGTCTGCTGATCAAGGTGTCCGACGCCGCGCGGCGTCCGGCCCCCGCGCGCAAGCGGGCCGAGCCGGTCGTCCCGATCGCCGACGCGTCGACGCAACTGCTGCGCAAGGTCGAGGGCAAGGTCGAGGGGGGTGCCGCGTGAACACGCCTCTGCGCCGGGTGGCGCTGGCGGTCATGGTGATGATCGTCGCGCTGCTGGCCAATGCCACCTACGTACAGGTGTTCAAGGCGGACAGCCTGCGCAACGATCCGCGCAATGTGCGAGTCCTGTTGGACGAGTACGCGCGTCAGCGTGGCCAGATCTCCGCCTCGGGCACGGTGCTGGCGAGTTCGGTGGCCACCGACGACCGCTACAAGTACCTGCGCACCTACCCGACCGATCCGCTGGCCTACGCGCCCGCCACCGGCTACTACTCGATGCAGTACGGCAGCAACGGGCTCGAGCACGCCGAGGACTCGGTGCTCAACGGTTCGGACAACAGCCTTTTCGGGCGACGGCTCATCGACATGATCTCCGGCCGGGACCCGCGCGGCGGCAATGTGGTGACCACGCTCAACCCGGTCATGCAGAAGGTGGCCTACGAGCAGCTGACCGCCAAGAACCTGACCGGTTCGGTGGTGGCCATCGAGCCGAGCACCGGGCGCATCCTGACCATGGTGTCCACGCCCTCCTACGATCCGAACCTGCTGGCCGGGCACGACGGCGCGGCCACCCAGAAGACCTGGGAGCAGCTGCAGCAGGATCCGCGCCAGCCCATGCTGAATCGGGCCGTCTCGCAGACCTATCCGCCGGGCTCGACCTTCAAGGTGATCGTGACCGCGGCCGCGCTGTCCAACGGCATCGCCAAGCCCGACGATCAGTTCACCGCCGCGCCGCGGATCACGCTGCCCGACACCGCCACCACGCTGGAGAACTACAACGGCAGCCACTGCGGTCCCGGCGATGCCCAAACCGCTTCTCTCACCGAGGCTTTCAAGTACTCGTGTAACACCGCCTTCGCGGAGCTCGGTATGAAGGTGGGCGCGGCCAAACTCAAGGACGAGGCCAACGCGTTCGGAATCGGGACCCAGCATCCCAATATTCCGATCCCGTGGGCGGACAGCACCGTCGGCACCATTCCCGACAGTGCGGCCATGGCCCAGTCCAGCATCGGACAGCGCGATGTGGCGCTCACCCCGCTCGACAACGCGGTCATCGCTGCCACCATCGCCAATGGCGGCGTGCGGATGAAGCCGTATCTGGTGGACCAGCTGCAGGCGCCCGACCTGAGCACGCTGGAGACCACCAAGCCGACCTCGGTGGGGCAGGCGGTCACCCCGCAGGTGGCCACCCAGATCACCAATCTGATGCTGGAGTCGGAGAAGAACACACAGGGAGGGACTCAGCCGCGCTCGTACCAGATCGCGTCCAAGACCGGTACGGCCGAGCACGGCAACGATCCGCGCAACACCCCGCCGCATGCCTGGTACATCGCCTTCGCACCGGCGCAGAACCCGAAGATCGCGATCGCGGTGATCGTGGAGAACGGCGGCGACCGCGCCCTGGCCGCGACCGGTGGTTCGGTGGCCGCGCCCATCGCCCGGGCGGTGCTGGACGCCGGGCTGGGGGGCTGAACGACGATGAAAGTGCAAGGTAGACAGGGTCTGGGATGCTGAACAACGGTGCGATGATCGCGGACCGGTACCGGCTGCAGCGGCTGATCGCCACCGGCGGCATGGGCCAGGTCTGGGAGGCGTTGGATACCCGGCTGGACCGCCGGGTCGCGGTGAAGGTGCTCAAGGCGGAATTCTCCACGGATCCCACCTTCCGGCAGCGTTTCCGTACCGAGGCGCGAACCACCGCGCAGCTCAACCACCCCGGCATCGCGAGCATCTACGACTACGGCGAGACGCAGGACCCGTCCGGCGGCGAGATCGCCTACCTGGTCATGGAATACGTGCAGGGCGAACCGCTCAACGCGGTGCTCTCCCGGCTCAACCGGCTCTCGGTCGCGCAGGGTCTGGACATGCTCGAGCAGACCGGACGCGCCCTGCAGGTCGCGCATCAGGCGGGCGTCGTGCACCGGGATGTGAAGCCGGGCAACATTCTCGTGACGCCGACCGGTCAGGTGAAGATCACCGACTTCGGCATCGCCAAGGCCGTGGACGCGTCCCCGGTCACCAAGACCGGCATGGTGATGGGCACCGCCCAGTACATCGCCCCCGAGCAGGCCACCGGTGAGGACGCCACCGCCGCCTCGGACGTGTACTCGCTCGGCGTGGTCGGCTACGAAGCCTTCTCGGGCGCACGGCCGTTCACCGGTGACGGCGCGCTGACGGTGGCCATGAAGCACGTGCGGGAGACCCCGCCGCCGCTGCCCGCCGACCTACCGCCGAACGTGCGTGAGCTCATCGAGATCACCATGGCCAAGGATCCGGCCCAGCGCTACTCCGACGGCGGCGAGTTCGCCGACGCGGTGGCCGCGGTGCGCTCGGGTCGCAGACCCACCCCGCCCGGCGGAATTCCCATGGCGCCGCCCATGACCGGGGCCACCCGGGTGCTGCCGCCGGGGCCGACCATGATCATTCCGGGGGCCCGGGCCGATCAGGCCACCACCCGCTACGCGCCGCCGCCGCAGGCTATGCGGCAGCCGATGGCGCCGACCGGATCCACCACCGTGATGTCCGGTCCGCGCACACCGGTGGGTCCGATGACCTTCACCGGCGCGGACGAAAAGACCGGCGGCGGTCGGTTCACCAATGGTCAGAAGGCCATGGCCGGTCTGGCCGTCGGTGCGCTGATCCTGCTCGCCGGCGTCGGAATCGTATTGGCCAGCAGCAATACTCACGAGTCCACGCCGCCCGCGCGGACCAGCGCGGTGGTCGCGCCGCCGGTCGCCCCGCCGAGCACCACCACGCCGCCGCCGACCACCACGACGCGCGAACGCCCGGTGCCGCCGCCCCCGGTGACGACCTACGAGCCGCCGCCGACCACCACGCCCGAGCCGACGACCACGCCGCCACCGACCACCACCACACCGCAGAAGACCACGACCACCGCGCCGACCACGACCTCGCAGCGACCGACCACCACCGCTCGCTGGCCCTGGCAGCAGGGCGACATACCATCATGGCCAGTGACTCCCGGTGCGAACCCCGGCGGCGCGAACCCGGGTGGCGGTGTGAGTCCGGGCAGTGACCGCAGTCCGATGTACCAGGACCCCTACTCATCCACAGTCCCGCAGCAAGGATTGCCATGACGACCCCGAAGAACCTCTCCTCCCGCTACGAGCTGGGCGAGATCATCGGGTTCGGCGGCATGTCCGAGGTGCACAAGGCGCGGGATCTGCGGCTCGGCCGCGATGTCGCCATCAAGGTGCTGCGCGCCGACCTGGCCCGTGACCCCACGTTCTATCTGCGCTTCAAGCGCGAGGCGCAGAACGCGGCGGCGCTGAACCATCCGGCCATCGTCGCGGTGTACGACACCGGCGAGGCCGAGGTGGACGGCGGGCCGCTGCCCTACATCGTCATGGAGTACGTCGACGGCGACACCCTGCGCGACATCGTGCGCGGCAAGGGTCCGCTGCCGCCCCGGCGCGCCATGGAGGTCATCGCCGATGTGTGTGCGGCGCTGGACTTCTCGCACCGCAACGGCATCGTGCACCGGGACATGAAGCCCGCCAACATCATGATCAACCGGGCGGGCGCGGTGAAGGTGATGGACTTCGGCATCGCCCGCGCCATCGCCGACAGTTCCAATCCCATGACGCAGACGGCCGCCGTCATCGGCACCGCCCAGTACCTGTCGCCGGAGCAGGCCCGCGGCGAGCAGGTGGACGCCCGGTCGGACGTGTACTCGGTGGGCTGCGTGCTCTACGAGATCCTCACCGGCGAACCGCCTTTCACCGGCGACTCCCCGGTCGCGGTGGCGTATCAGCATGTGCGGGAGGATCCGCGGCTGCCGTCGCAGGTGCATCCGGGCGTGCCGCGCGAACTCGATTCGGTGATTCTCAAGGCCATGAGCAAGAACCCGGCCAACCGGTATCAGACGGCCGCGGAAATGCGCGCCGACCTGATCCGCGTGCTGGGCGGGCAGAAGCCCACCGCGCCCATGATCATGACCGACGAGGACCGCAGCTTCGACGACGAACTGCCGCCGCCGCGCAGCTACCGCACCGTCGAACGCCGTGACGACACCACCGAACAGGAGATCGTCGAGGCGAATCCGCGGCGGCGCACCGCGCTCATCGCCATTCTGGCGGCGGCCGCGGTGGCGGTGGTGGGCGTGCTGGCGTGGATGCTCATCGGGCCGGGCTCACGGCCGGATCAGGTCACGGTGCCCGATGTCGCCAATCAGAACTATCAACTGGCGCAACGGGATCTGGAGAAGGCCGGTTTCACGGTCGCCATCCAGCAGAAGAACGATCCCAAGGTGGCGCAGGGCAATGTCATCGCCACCCAGCCGCTGGGCGGTTCCCGGGTCGACAAGGGCAGCACCGTCACCGTTCAGGTGTCGGCCGGGCCGCAGCAGGTGCCGGTGCCCAAGCTGGCCGGGCTCACCCAGCAGCAGGCCGAGCAGACCCTGAATTCGCAAGGGCTGCGCCTGAATCCGGATGTGAAGCGGGAGGCCTCGGCCGCCGAGGACAAGGACAAGGTCGTCTCGCAGACCCCCGACGCGGGGCAGAAGGCCGACTCCGACAGCCAGATCACCATCACCCTCGGCTCCGGCCCGGACAAGGTGCGGGTGCCCGATGTGGTGGGCCAGAGCATCGACGTCGCGCAGTCCACGCTGTCGGACACCGCCGGATTCAAGGTGACCGTCCAGGAGGTGCCGAACAACCAGCCCAAGGGCACGGTCATCGCCACCAATCCGGCCGCGGGCACCCAGGCCGACAAGGGGTCCAGCATTACCGTGCAGGTCTCCAGCGGCGATCAGCTGACCATGCCGGATCTGCGCGGCCTGACCCCGGCGCAGGCCGTGGACATGCTGCGGCAGAAGGGCTGGAGCGGTCAGATGAACCAGAACACCATGAGCACGCTCAATGCGGGCGAGGTCGGTCGCATTCTGGCCCAGCAGCCGAGCGCGGGCTCCGCGCTGGGCAAGACCCAGACGGTGACCGTGACCCTGGGCGTGCTGTCGCTCGGCCCGCCGTGATCGAGGGTCGACGCTGAGATTCACAAGGGGTTCGCGGATGTCCGCGGGCCCCTTGTTTCATGTGAAACCTTCGCGGTTGAAACCTAAAGGCGCAGATGCCGGTTCATCGACATGGCCTCGTCGGCCAGATCGTCCAGCTCGACGACCTCGACGCCGTGCTCGCGCAGCTTCTCCACGCCCACACAGTTGTCCACGAAGGTGGCGGGCTCGCGCCAGGCGATGACCACCCGCCGAATCCCCGCCGCCAGAATGCGATCGGTGCACGGCGAGCGATCCTGGCTGGCGCGCTGCGAGCAGGGCTCCAGGGTGCTGTAGAGGGTGGCGTGCGGCAGCCGCGGATCGTCCGGCTCCAGCTTGTTCAGCGCCGACTCCTCCGCGTGCACCTTCGCATCGGTCTCGCGCGACCAGCCGTGCTCGATCTCCACCCCGTCCGCGCCCACGATCACGGCGCCCACCGCGAAGGCGGTATCGCTGTGCGGGCACAGCCGCGCCAGGCCGATGGCATGGCGCATCCACCCGCGGTCCAGGCGCGCCTCATCCGACATCGGAATCCTCCTTGGGCAGATAGCGCAGCAGTGCGATATCACCGATGCGGCCGACATCGGCCAACTGCATGCGGTGATTCGGCCCGCCCGGGAAGGCGGCGGGCCCGAGAAAGCGCGGGGCCGCCGGGTCACCGACCACCAGCGGTGCGACGGCCATCCAGATCTCGTCGGCCAGACCGGCCGACAGGAACGCGGTGTGAATGGCACCGCCGCCCTCCACCATGAGCCGGGCGACACCGCGTTTACCCAGATCGTCGAGGAGTTCCTCGAAATCGATTGCCGCGCCCAGGGATATCACCTCGGCCAGCCCGTGCAAGGTGTCACCGATCCGGTCGGCCCCGGAATCGGTGGTGTAGACCAGCCGTTCGCCGCCGCAATGCCAGAACCGCAATTCCGGATCGAGATCGCCACCGGCGGTGACGATCACGCGCACCGGGTAGTCCGGCTTGCCCGCCGCGACCCGGTGCAGCCGCCGGTCGGTGCTGTTGACCAGCAGGCGTGGATTGTCCCGCCGCAGGGTCTGCGCGCCGATGAGGATGGCATCCGAGTCGGCACGCAGGGCGTCCACGCGATCGAAATCGGCCGCGTTGGACAGCATCAGGCGATCCGGACTCGCATCGTCGATATAGCCGTCGATGCTGACGGCCACCGACAACATGACGTGCGGCCTCATGACGCGAGTGCCGCGACCTCCGCCTCCAAGGTCTGCACGAGTCCCTCCGCCGGACGCTCGCCGCACACGCCCAGCCAGTTGGCGAGCATGCGGTGCCCGCCCTGGGTGAGCACGGATTCGGGGTGGAACTGCACACCGTGGATGGGCAGATCGCGATGCCGCAGGGCCATGACGATGCCGGATTCGGTGCGGCCCAGCACCTCCAGCTCCGGCGGCATGGTCTCCTCGAGGACGGTCAACGAGTGGTAGCGGGTGGCGGTGAAGGGGTCGGGCAGTCCGGCCAGCACGCCCGCGCCGATGTGGAAGACCTCACTGGTCTTGCCGTGCAGCAGTTCGGGGGCGCGGGTCACGGTCGCGCCGAACGCCTCACCGATGGCCTGATGCCCGAGGCAGACGCCGAGCAGCGGGGTGGCGTGCTTCGCGGCGGCATGCACCAGCGGAATGCTCGCGCCCGCGCGATCGGGGCTGCCGGGCCCGGGACTGATCAACACCCCGTCGAAGTCCCGCACCACCTCATCCACATCCGCGAGCCGATCATCGTCGTTGCGCCAGACCTCGGCGTCCACACCCAGCTGTCCGAGATACTGAACAAGGTTGAACACGAAGCTGTCGTAGTTGTCGACGACCAGTACACGCATGATTCGAGAGTAGTGGGCGCGGCACCGTGCGGCCCAGCCAATACCTCCGAACCGTGTCACCACAATCGCCGGGGACTCCCCAACGACGCTTTCCACAGGGTCGCCGGGATAATGTCTACGCAGACAGAACGCCGAATACGAGGACGTCATGCCTAAGTCAAAGGTCCGGAAGAAGACCGATTACACGATCAACCCGTCCAGCCGCACTCCCGTGCGCGTGAAGTCGGCTGGTCCGTCGCCGGTTTGGTACGTGGCCATCATGCTGGGCTTCATGCTGGCGGGGCTGGCCTGGCTGCTGGTCTACTACCTGGCCAACGAACACATCGGCTGGATGAGCGACCTGGGCGCGTGGAACTTCCTGATCGGTTTCGGCCTGATGGTGGTCGGCCTGATCATGACCATGCGCTGGCGCTGACTTCCCCGCTGTGAGTGCCTTACATCATTGTTATTCATACACACCTGTGGATGACCTTGTGGACAACTCGAGGAGGGAGTGGGGACAGTGACCGAAACCGATCCCTCCTCCCGCTTGGCCTGGTCCACACCACCGGCCGCCCTCGCGGTCTGCGGCATCGGCGGCATCGCGCTGGCCGTGGCCGCCTTTCTCTCGAACGACGGTCCCGGCCGCCTGC
Source organism: Nocardia sp. CDC153 (assembly GCF_035818515.1). Classification (NCBI taxonomy): domain Bacteria; kingdom Bacillati; phylum Actinomycetota; class Actinomycetes; order Mycobacteriales; family Nocardiaceae; genus Nocardia; species Nocardia sp. CDC153. Next base: position 100,614 of record NZ_JAYKYU010000007.1, read on the forward strand.
TCATCGGGCTGGCCGCGCTGGGGCTGCTCTTCCTGACCGGCATGGGTCTGCGGCAGCGGCCGCGGCTCTCGGTCGAACCCGGTGACCCTGTGCATATCGTGGTGCGCGGACTGGCCGGGCCGCAGCGCTACACACCCCAGCAGATCCTCCGCGTCCGCGTGGTGAACTATCGGCGACTCGGTCGCCGCATGCCCATGCTGGAGATGGATGTGGATCACGACGGGGACGAGAAGCTCATCATCTTCGGCCGCTGGGATCTGGGCGCGCACCCCGAGGATGTGCTCGAGGTCCTGCGCATTCACCTGTCGCGCTAGACGGGCAGGTACGGGAGCACCGTCCCCGAGGGCGCGGTGAGCACCGTGACCAGAATCGCGATCGCACCGACCGCGGCGACCGCCGCCCAGCCGATGTTCAGGGCCGTCTTGGTGTTTCGCGCCCCCGCCCACCTCGGGAGGTAGAGGATGCCGGTGGTGGCGGCCGTTCCGGCCAGCAGGCCACCCAGGTGCGCCCAGATCGAGATGCCCGGCACCGCGAAGGTGATGAACAGGTTGATCACCAGCAGGACGGCGATCTGGGTGAGGTTCTGCCGGGTGCGGAGCATGATCACGGCCACCGCGCCGAAGATTCCGAAGATCGCGCCCGACGCGCCGCCGGAATGGCTCTGCGCACCGTAGAGCGCGACCACCGCCGCCGAGCCGCCCAGCAGCGACACCAGGTAGACGGCCAGAAACCGGGCCCGACCCAATGCCACCTCGCAGTAGGGCCCGAGCATGTAGAGCGAGAACATATTGGCCAACAGGTGAATCGGGCCGTAGTGCACGAATCCGGAGCCGATCACCCGGAACCATTCGCCATTGCCGACCTGGACGGGCACCAGTTCCCAGTTCCGGACCAGGCTCGAGAGGTCGTTGTTCGTCAGGCTCTTCGCCTGGAAGGCGCTGACGGCGAAGACGATCACGTTGACAGCGATCAGCGCGTAGGTGACGTACGGGACGGGGACCCGCGACACCTGCGTCCCGGCCGCGTTGCGCACCGGTCGAATGTCATTGCGCCCCTGCCGCACACACTCCACGCAGTGCTGGCCGACCGCGGCGGCGGTCAGGCACTCCGGGCAGGCCGGTCGCCCGCACCTGGTGCAGGCCAGACCGGTGGGCCGGTCCGAATGGCGGTAGCAGGTCGGTGCGGGCGGCTGGGGCTGCATGTGAGTTCTCTTCGAGTCCGGCGTTGCGTCAGGAGATGGTGATGCTGTTGATCACGACCTCGTCCTTGGGCCGGTCGTTGCGGTCGGTGGCGGTCGCGGCGATGGCGTCGACCACCTTGCGGGAGTCCGGATCGAGGACCTCACCGAAGATGGTGTGCCGCCGGTTCAGGTGCGGCTGCGCACCGACGGTGATGAAGAACTGGGAGCCGTTGGTGCCCGGTCCGGCATTGGCCATGGCCAGCAGGTAGCCGCGGTCGAAGCGCAGCTCCGGGTGGAATTCGTCCTTGAATTCGTAGCCGGGCCCGCCGCGGCCGGTGCCGGTCGGGTCGCCGCCCTGAATCATGAATCCGTCGATCACCCGGTGGAAGACCGCGCCGTCGTAGAACGGGCCCGAGTCGGTCCCGGACGCGTTCTTGGTGGTGTACGGCGCGGAACCGTCGGCCAGGCCGATGAAGTTCGCGACCGTCTTGGGGGCGTGGTTACCGAAGAGCGAGATCTTGATGTCCCCGTGGTTGGTGTGCAGCGTGGCCACGGCGGTCTGATTCGGTGAGGTCACGCCGCAATGCTAGGCGTAGGCCCTGTGTGCAGCCTGAATCGGCACACGCCCAGCAGTCAGAAACGGCTCACACTGTGATTCCCTGCCCGAATTCGGGCAGAAAAGTGGCGGAACCGGGCGCGGCATGGCAAGTTCGGTCGGGTGAATGACGGGGTTCCGGCCGATCTGGTCCGCCATGTGGCGGCCTCCACCGGCCTGCCGCCCGCCGTCGCGGCCCGCGTGGTCGCCGACGTCGCCGGATACTTCGACGAGACCGCCGAGCAGTTCGTGCGCCGCAGACATGCCGAACTCCAGGCCCGCCAGGTCCGCAATGCCGAGATCTGGCAGCGCCTGGCCGACGAGCTCGCGCAGCGCCCGGTGGCCGCCCCCGACTTCACCGAACGACAACTGCGTCGCATCGTCTACGGGTGAGGAGTCCGTCGCGCAATGTGTGGAATCGTCGGGTACATCGGACACCGTGAGTCCGTCCCGGTTCTGTTGGAGGGCCTGCACCGGCTGGAGTACCGGGGCTACGACTCGGCCGGGCTGGCCGTGCCGCACCGGGGCCGCCTGCGCGTCACCAAGACCCAGGGCCGGGTCCAGGACCTGCGCGACCGGGTCGACGCCGAGGGCGCGCGGCTGAAGGGCAATGTCGGCATCGCCCACACCCGCTGGGCCACCCACGGCGAACCCTCCGACGCCAACGCGCACCCGCACCTGGACGGCTCCGGCCGGATCGCGGTGGTGCACAACGGAATCGTGGAGAACGCCGAGGAACTGCGCGCCGCGCTCACCGCCGAGGGCGTGGAATTCGTCTCCGACACCGACACCGAGGCCATCGCGCACCTGGTGGCCGCCGCCCTGGACGGCGCCGAATCGCTGGAGGACGCCGTCCGCACCGCCCTGCACCGGGTCGAGGGCACCTACGGCCTGCTGGTGCTCGACGCCCGCCGCCCCGACGAACTGGTGGTGGCCCGCAACGGCTCCCCCATCGTGCTCGGCGTCGGCGACGGCGAGATGTTCGTGGCCTCCGACGTGGCCGCCCTGGTGCACCACACCCAGCGCGTGGTGTTCCTCGACGACGGCGAGCTGGCCACCGTGCGCGCGGGCGAATTCCGCACCAGCACACTGGGTCTCGAGGCGCGCCGCACCGACAAGATCCCGACCACCATCGATATGGCGGCCGAGGACTACGCGTTGGGCGGGTACCCGGACTTCATGCGCAAGGAAATGGCCGAGCAGCCCGACGCCGTGCGCCGGGCCCTGCGCGGTCGCCTCGACGAACGCTTCGCCACCGCCGTGCTGGGCGGGCTCAATATGGACGCGCGCGAACTGCGCGGCATCAGCAAGGTGGTGTTCCTGGGCTGCGGCTCGGCTTATTACGCGGGCCAGCTCGGCGCGCAGCTGGTCGAGGAGCTGGCCCGGATTCCGGCCACCGCCGAACCCGCCTCGGAATTCCGCTACCGCAATCCGGTGGTGGATCCCGACGCGCTCTACATCGCCATCAGCCAGTCCGGTGAGACGCTGGATACCCTTGCGGCCGTTCAGGAATTGCAGCGCAAGGGCGGCCGGGTGATCGGCGCGGTGAACGTGGTCGGCAGCGCCATCGCCCGCGAATGCGGTGCGGGGGTGTTCCTGCACGCGGGCCCGGAGGTGTCGGTGGCCTCCACCAAGGCGCTCACCAATATGTCGGTCTCCTTCGCCATGCTGGCGCTGCTGCTGGGCCGGGTGCGCGATCTGTCGGCGGCCGGGGGCGAGCGCATCGTGTCCGGGCTGCGCGCGCTGCCCGACGCCATCGACGCGGTGCTCGCCGACGACAAGTACATCGCCGATATCGCCACCCGATATGCCAAGGCGCGCAGCATGTTCTTCATCGGCCGGGTGCGCGCCTGGCCGGTGGCGCGAGAGGGCGCGCAGAAGCTCAAGGAGATCTCCTACATTCACGCCGAGGCGTATCAGGGCTCCGAGCTCAAGCACGGGCCGCTGGCGCTCATCGACCCGGAGATGCCGAGCATCGTGCTGGTGCCCGACGACGAGCTGCTGGCCAAGAACATCACCACCATCGAGCAGATCAAGGCGCGCGGCGGACCGGTCATCGCGGTCACCAATGCCGAACTGCCGGATGGGTTGGCGGACGCGGTGATTCGGGTGCCGCGGGTGTGCGCGGAACTGGACCCGATCATTCTGACGATTCCGCTGCAGCTGCTGGCCTACCACACCGCCATGGCGTTGGGGCGGGACGTGGACAAGCCGCGCAACCTTGCCAAGAGCGTCACGGTCGAGTGAGGCCGAGGGGTGTGGAGGCTGGGCCCCCACACCCCCTTACCCCCATCTGTGCACGAATTCCTTTGCTGTGCCAGCATGGTCGGATGGAGCTGGGGAGCGTTCGTAACAAGGTCATCGTGGCCGCCCTGATCGCGATTGCGGGCGGCGTCATCGCGTTCTTCGTGAGCAAGCGCCCGCAGCCGCCCGCGCCGGCGCCGGAGCCGCCGCGCCTGGGCTACTCGCGCAACGGCTCGGCACCGACACCGGACCTGTCAGCGGCTCATTGACCGGCCCCGGTCAGCGGCTCACTGACTTTTTGTACTGCCGCAATGCCAGCGGCACGAAGATCGCCAGGATCACGACCACCCAGATGAGGGTGGTCACGACCGGATGCCGCATGGGCCACACGTCCGGGGTCTGCGCCAGCGGACTGGTATTGCCGAACAGATCGCGGGTCGCCTGTGTCACCGCGGACACCGGATTCCAGTCCGCCACCGCGCGCAGCACGGTGGGCAGATTCTCCGACGGCACAAAGGTGTTCGCGATGAAGGTGAGCGGGAAGATCACCATGAAGCTGGCGTTGTTGAAGACCTCCGGCGCCCGCACCAGCAAACCGACCACGGCCATCATCCACGACACCGCGTATGCGAACAGCAGCAACAGCACGTAGGCCAGCACCGCGTCCAGGAACGAGCCGCGAATGCGCCAGCCCACCAGCAGACCGGTCAGCGACATGACCACCAGGCTCACCACATTGATCACCACATCGGCGACCGTGCGCCCGATGAGCACCGCCGACGGGGCCATGGGCAGCGACCGGAAACGGTCGATGATGCCCTTCTGCATGTCCTCGGCCAGACTCGAACCGGTGAAGGTCGCGCCGAACACCACGGTCTGGGCGAAGATGCCCGCGATCAGGAATTCGCGATACGAGGTGCCCTGCAGCTTGATCGCCGAGCCGAAGACGTAGGCGAACAGCAGCACGAACATGATCGGCGAGAGCGTCGAGAAGATGAGCACGTCCGGCACCCGGCGAATCTTGATCACATTGCGCTTGGTGACGGTCACGCTGTCGGTCACCACCATGGCCAGACGCTGTGCGAGCGAAGGCTTCTCGGCGACGGCGAAGGCGGTCATCGCGCGCCTCCCCCGACCTTCTCGTCGGCCTCGCGACCGCGCTCGCGATCACCGTTGATCAGTTCCTCGGCCTCGTGCCCGGTCAACGACAGGAACACATCGTCGAGCGAGGGCCGCCGCAGACCCACATCGTGGATCTTCACCTCGTGCTCGGTGAGCTGACCGATGGCGTCCACCAGGGCCTGCGAGCCGTCCTCGACCGGCACGATGATCCGACGCAAACCCGGCTCGAGCCGAATCTCCCCGTGCGCCAAGCCTTCCAGCGCCTGCCGCGCGATCGCCAGATTGTCCACGTGATCGACCACCAGCTCGATGCGGTCACCGCCGACCATGGCCTTGAGCTCGTCGGAGGTGCCCTCCGCGATGACCCGACCATGGTCGATGACGGCGATGGAATCGGCCAGCCGGTCGGCCTCCTCCAGGTACTGGGTGGTCAGCAGCAGCGTGGTGCCGCCCGCCACCAGTTCCTCGATGACGTCCCAAAGATCCAGGCGCGCACGCGGATCCAGGCCAGTGGTGGGTTCGTCCAGAAACAGCACCGGCGGATTCGCGACCAGCGCGCCCGCCAGGTCGAGGCGGCGGCGCATACCGCCGGAGTAGCCTTTGACCGGCCGGTCCGCGGCGTCGGCGAGCCGGAAACGCTCCAGCAGCTCCCGGGCTCGCTCCTTACTGCGCTGCACGCCCATGTGGTACAGCCGCCCGACCATCTCCAGATTCTCGAAACCGGTGAGGTATTCGTCGACGGCGGCGTACTGCCCGGAGGTGCCGATGCGCGACCGCAGCAGCTGCGGATCCTTCAGCACATCCACCCCGGCCACGGTGGCGTGGCCCGAGTCCGGAATGAGCAGGGTGGTGAGCACGCGCACCGTGGTGGTCTTGCCCGCGCCATTGGGGCCGAGCAGAGCGGTCACGGTGCCTTCGGGAACCGACAGGTCCAGGCCGTCGAGGGCGACCAGGTGGCCGTACCTCTTGACCAGACCCTCGGCGACTATGGCGTCGGGCATGACTCTCCTGACTGTGCGCTGGTTCTGAACTGCACGAATACGGTCGAACAAGACCAAACGCTCTCGGTCAGTATGGCCGGACGCGGAAGTGGCCGCATCCCACTGGGGGTCCGGCGATGCTCGGGGTTGCCGGTGTGGGATGCGACCGATTCGATGATCCGCCCGGCCACCGGCCCCGATCGCGAGTAGTGCGCTACTCGAATCGAATTCGGCGAAGGACGCAATTCGGTCACAGTCGGATGTTCCCACTCGGGTACGACACTTTTTCCGCGAAAAAATCTTGGAACGCGATGCCCCGATAGCCACACAATCCCAATTCGTCGCGTAGGATCGTTCCCGTCGGCCCCTCCCCCCCGGGCCGACCTTACGCGGGCCTCGGCTAACTCCCCCCCTTCGCCGAGGCCCGCCCCTATTCCCGGGGCAGGTTCTCCCCAACGGCGAACAGTCTCAGACCAGCGGCCGAATCACATTGCGACGCAGCACATGCCCGTGCAGTCGATTGATGCCCTTGACCCGCACCGTCGCCAGATGCCGCAGCGTGAATTCCGGATCGTCCTCGATCGCTTCGGCCGCACCGTCGTCCACCAACACCGTGCCCGGCCGCGCCACACCGGTGAGTCGCGCCGCGGTATTCACCACCGAGCCGTAGAGGTCGCCGAAACGTTGCAGGACTTCGCCATACGCCAAACCGACCCGCAATTCCTGGGTCACGCCGTGCGAGGCGATGGCGGCCTCCTGCACCGCGAGCGCGATGCGCGCGCCCTCGGCGGCGGAATTGGCCGCGAACATGACCTCGTCGCCGACATTCTTGATCACCCAGCCGCCGTGCGCCACGATCGCATTGCTGGTGGCCGTCTCGAAGGCCTCCAGCAGCGCCGACAGCTCGTCGGGCTCGAGGTGGCGGGTCAGGCGGGTGTAACCGACCATGTCGGCGAAACCGACGGCCAGCACGCGCAGCGTGTCCCCCGCGACCGCTCCCCCATCCAGGGAACGCGCCAGGGCGGCGTCCAGATGCCGCCGGAAAGCGTACCGCTGCAACGTCTCGAACTCGGTGACCACCTCGTCGGTGGCGATGCGCGCGGCCTCTTTGGGATCCAGCTCCGGCTGCTCCTTGGCCAGCGTCGCGATCCGGTCCAGGATCTCCTCGGTCACCAGATCGACCTGCCACTCCGCCAGCCGCGCCATGGACCGGCCCAGCGTGCGGGCCGCGGTGGTCTGTCGATGAATATCGGCACCGGCGAGCACGTGCAGCTTGGCGAACGTGCGGGCGGCCTCGATATCGGATTCGGTGTACTCCACCGCGTTGTCGTCCGGATCGGCCGGAAAGCCCAGCGACACCCACAGCCGCCGGGTAATGGAATTGGGCAGTCCCGTCAGCTCCGAGACCTGCGTCCGGTCGTATTTGCGCGACCCGCGCAGCAGATACGGCTCCACTACGGACTGCACCAGCTCGGAGATCTCAGTGGACGCCATGCCTCGACGATACGGCCTTGATCAGGCCGTAAACCTCCGCATGTTCCGTGTCACAGTCGCAAAGTTCGCGCCGGTTTCGCCCATCACGACCCCGTGAAACCGCGGTGATACCGCCGTGAATCCGCGGCCCCGCACTCTTCTCCCAACAGCGGCCGCCACGGCCGCGAAACCGAGGGAGACAGCAATGACCACCGCTCACCGCCCACCGGCGATCACGGCGACCGGGCTCCGCAAGTCCTACGGCGAACACCGGGTCCTCGACGGCATCGACCTGAAAGTCGAAGCCGGGACCATCTTCTCGCTGCTGGGACCCAATGGCGCCGGCAAGACCACCACCGTCCAGATCCTGACCACCCTGATCGGCGCGGACGACGGCGAACTCCGGGTGGCCGGGCACGACGTGCGCACCGCACCCGACGGGGTGCGGGCCGCCATCGGCCTCACCGGTCAGTTCGCGGCGGTCGACAATCTGCTCACCGGGGAGGAGAACCTCGCCATGATGGCGACGCTGCACCACCTCGGCCGCAAGGAGCGCAAGCGCCGGACCGCGCATCTGATCGAGCAATTCGACCTGGTGGACGCCGCGCGCAAGCCCGCCGCCACTTACTCCGGGGGCATGCGGCGGCGACTCGATATCGCCATGGGGCTGATGGGCGATCCGAGCATCCTGTTCCTGGACGAGCCGACCACGGGACTGGACCCGCGCAGCCGTCGCTCGGTCTGGCGGCTGGTGCGGGAACTGGTCGCGGGCGGCACCACCGTCTTCCTCACCACGCAGTATCTGGAGGAGGCCGATCAGCTCGCCGATCGGATCGCGCTGATCGACGGCGGCAAGGTGGTGGCCGAGGGCACCCCCGAGGAGCTCAAGCGGCTCGTCCCGGGCGGGCATGTGAACCTGCGCTTCACCGACCCGCGCACCCTCGATGCCGCCGCCCGGCTGCTCGGCGCGACCACCCGCGACGACGACGAACTCACCCTGCAGGTGCCCAGCGACGGCGGTGTCGACTCCCTGCACACCCTGCTCGACCGCCTGTCCGCCACCGGCCTGCGGGCGGCCGAATTGTCCATTCACACACCCGATCTCGATGACGTCTTCCTCGCCCTCACCGGAAAGTCCAAGGAGTCCGCGCGATGAGCACCACCACTGTCAAGAACGCCCTCACCGACTCCTCGATGCTGGTCCGCCGCAGCCTGAAACACATCGTGCGCTACCCGTCGATGACCATCCCGCTGCTGCTCGGGCCGATCATCTTCCTGCTGCTGTTCGTGTACGTCTTCGGCGGCACACTGGGCGCCGGGCTCGGAAATTCCGGCGGGCGTGGCGAATACGTGAACTACGTGACCCCCGCCATCCTGCTGCTGGCGGTGGCGGGCGCCGCGACGGCGACGGCGGTCGCGGTCTGCACCGACATGACCCAGGGCATCGTGGCCCGGTTCCGCACCATGTCCATCTTCCGGCCCGCGCTGCTGGCCGGGCATGTGGTCGGCAGCATGGTCCAGACCTTCCTGTGCGTGGCCGTGGTTCTCGGCGTCGCGGGACTCGTGGGCTTCCGGCCGCACGCCGGAGTGCTCGGCTGGGTCGGCGCGGCGGGCATGCTGGCGCTGCTGACCCTGGCGATCACCTGGATCGCCGTGCTCATGGGTCTGGTCAGCGACAATGTCGAGACCGCCTCGAATCTGCCCATGCTGCTGATGATCCTGCCCTTCTTCGGCAGCGGCTTCGTTCCCACCGACTCCATGCCGGCCTGGCTGGCCTGGATCGCCCGTAACCAACCCTTCAGCCCGGTTATGGAGACGCTGCGCGGACTGCTGCTGGGCACGCCGGTCGGCCACCAGGCGTGGATCGCCGTGGCCTGGTGCGTTGGCATCGCGGCCGCCGCGTTCTGGGGCGCGACCGCCCTGCTCAACCGCGAACCGGGACGGTAATCCGATCCCGCAGCACCGCCAGCGCGGCGGCCCGCAATCCCGCCACATCCAGGGCGGCGTAGCTCGAGCGAGCCTCGAGATACGCCGCCCCGTCGGCGTTTTCGGCGGCGGTGCGGGCCCGCTGCCCGGACATGGTCGGGTGAATCTGGTGCGGCGCGTCGAATCGCTGTGCCAGGGCGGTCAGCCGGGCACCCGTAACCGTTTGTCCCTCGGCCAGATCCACCGCGGCCAGCGCGAGCAGCACCGCGCCGACCGCGGTCAGCTCGGCCAGATGCCCGCTCGGCTGCTCCGACGGCCGCTCCAGCAATGCGATCGCGTCACCGGCCAGCTCGCTCGTCGAGGACGCCACCAGATCCAGGCGATCGTGCTGGGCGTGCGCCAGGACCGCCGCCGCGCGAATCTCCAAGGACCACACCTGCACGCCGCGCGGATCCGGCCGAAAGAACGGATTGTCGGTGCCGGACACCAGCTTCGCGTTCTCCCGCCAGCGCCACAGCCCGTCCTCGATCTCGCCCCGCGCCAAACGCAACTCGGCCTGCGCCACCTGTGCGTACGGGTAGGCGAAGACATCGGTGTGATCGGGCACCTGCGCCAGCCATGCCTGCGCGGCGTCCGGATCGCCGAGTTGCAGTGCGGCCATCGCGCAGGCGACCAGCAGATCACCGCGATCCGGGCGCGGACCCAGCTCGGCCACCTGGTCGAGGGCGGCGTTCACCTCCCGATGCGCCTGTTCCGCCCGCTCGGAGAGCAGGGCCAGATGGCCGATGCGGCACCGGGCCTGGAACTCGAGCCAGTCGCCCGGCGCGCGGTCGAGCACGGCCAGCATGCGCTCGGTCGCCGCGAGGGCGGTCTCCCGATCCCCGAGCTGCTCGGCCCGCACACTGACCAGCAGTTGTCCGAGCGCCGCGAGCAACGGAGCGTCGTTGTCGCACAAGCGATTCAATGGCTCCGGATCGGGGCCGAGCAGTTCCGGCCCGGCGAGCAGCACCGACGCCAGCGCACGCGCCGGCGTATCGGCGGGTGCGGCCGGAAGGCGGCGCAGCACGGCCATCGCGCGCATATCGAGTCCGCCCTGGGCGGCCTGGTGTACCGCACCGACCACGGCGGCGGTCCGAATCGCCTCCACGAGTTCGGGTTCGGGCCGGATATGCGAGAGCGACCACGAACAGGCGCGGACCGACTCCGCCACCCGCGCGTAGTGGGCGCCCACGAACCAGTGCGATCCCAGCACCGCCCAGATCGCGGCCACCGCGGGACCGTCCGCCCGATCCAGGGCGTGGGCCAGCGCGTGCGCCAGATTGTCCTGCTCGGCCCGGACGACGCTGGTCTCGGCCAGGTCACCGAAGGCGCGTGAAGTCCGCGCCAGCCCGAAATCCCGGGCCCAGGCCACGAATTCGCGCAGCGCCCGCTTATCTTCACCCGCCTCGCTGCGACGGGCGGCGGCGAATTCCCGTACGGTTTCCAGCATTCGGAACCGCGTGTCCGTGGCGGTCCCGCTCACCTGGATTAGCGACTGATCGGCCAGATAGGTGAGCGTGTCCAGCGTGTCCACGAGATCACCGTCCAGCAGCCGGTTTCCGGCCTCGGCGGTGAATCCGGCGGGAAAGATCGACAGCCGGCGCATGGCCGCCCGACCCGGCTCGTCGAGCAGATTCCAGCTCCATTCCACCACCGCGGCCAGCGTCCGGTGCCGGGTCGGCGCGTCCCGGGAACCACCGCGCAGCAGGGTGAACCGGTCGACCAGGCGCTGCGACATCTCCGCCACCGACATCACCCGGACCCGCGCCGCGGCCAATTCCACCGCCAGCGGCAGCCCGTCCAGCGCCGCGCACAGTTTCGCCACCGGCTCGGCGGGCAGTTCCACGTCGGGGCGCACCGCGCGGGCCCGCTGGGCGAAGAGTTCCGCCGCCGCGTCCGCGCCCAGGGCCGGAAGCTGATGCACCGCTTCCGAACTCAGGCCGAGCGGTGCCCGGCTGGTGACCAGCACCCGCAGGTCCCGCGTCAGGGACACCAGGGCGCTGACCAGTTCGGCCGCACCGGCGAGCACCTGTTCGCAGTTGTCCAGGATCAGCAGTGAACCGGCATCCAACTTGCGGGCGATCCCGGCGACCATGGTGGCCGTGCCACCGCCGGGCACCAGTTCGCCCGCGCCGAGGGCACCGGCCACCTCCGCCGCGACGGCCGCGTCCGAGGTCACGGACGCGAGTTCGACCAGATACACCGACCGCTGTTCGGCCGCCGCACCCACGGTGTGCGCCAGGCGGGTCTTGCCGAGCCCGCCGGGCCCCACGATGGACACCACCCGATGTCCGCGTAACAGGGCACTCACCGCGGCGACCTCACGCTCGCGTCCGACCAGCGGGTTCGGCTCGTGGCGAATCCCCTGGCGCACCAGGGGTTCCCCCGTGCGCAACAGCTGACGGTGCAGCGACTGCAGCGCTTCGCCGGGATCGGTCCCCAGCTCGTCACGCAACAGGCGGCGATAGCGGTCGTAGCGCGCGAGAGCGGCGGCCGGTCCCGACGTGTCCGCCTCGGCCCGCAGCAGCTCGGCCAGGACTTCCTCGTTGCGCGGCTCGCGGGCCATGACCTCGGTGAGGGGTGCGAGCGCCTCCGCGTAGCGGCCGGATCGGGCCAGGCTCAACGCGCGGATCGTGGACAGGGCACGGTGCGCGGGCAGTCGCGCCACCCGCAGCTCGGCCAGCGGATCGCCGGTGGCGCGCAGTTCGCCGACCACACCGTCCCACAGGGCCAGTCCGGACTCGGCCTGGGTCAGCGCGGCCTCCGGATCGCCCGCGCGAGCATGCCGGGTGGCCGCGGCCGCCCGGATTTCCAGGGCGGCCGCATCCACCTGGTCTGGTTCGAGGGCGAGCCGGTAGCCGGTCGCCGTATTCACGATGAGGTCCGCCCCCAGCTGCGCCCGCGTCCGCGAGACCAGCACCTGCAGGGCCTTACCCGGATTGTCGGGCAGGGCGTCGGCCCATACCCCGTCGATCAGTCCCGCCACGCTGCAACCGCCGCGCAGATCCGTGGCCAGCGCCGCCAGCAGGGCGCGCACCCGGGGTCCGCTGATTTCCCGACCCCGCAAGGTCACATTCGACAGCAGGGTCAGCTGGATACTCACCGAATCACCGTAATGGGCGGCGGTACAGCATTTTTCAGCGCGTGGTGACCTCGTGCCAGAGATCGGCGTCGGTGCGCTGGCGGAGCTTGCTGATTCCGAAAACCACGGCGGCGATCACGACGATCGTGAGAACGAATTTCATGAATCCCACAGTACTGGAACAACAAACACAAAAGCCGCAGACCGGATTCGGTCTGCGGCTTGTCGTCAGTGGAGCCTAGGGGAATCGAACCCCTAACCCCTGCCTTGCAAAGGCAGTGCTCTGCCAATTGAGCTAAGGCCCCTGGGAAGGCAGTTCGATCTTTACCTGTAAGTGGGCCTAGGAGGACTTGAACCTCCGACCTCTTCGTTATCAGCGAAGCGCTCTAACCGCCTGAGCTATAGGCCCTTAGTGGGTGTTCGAAGTGTGTCACTCGAACGAGGCAGAAGATTACCGTACGCAAGCGCCGATAACCAAAACGGCCGGTCAGCGGCCTGCGCGGGGGCAGGCCACGACCGGCCGTGACGGCGGATCGAAGAGCGGTTTCTAGTCGGGGTCGGCCAGGGTGACCTGGATGCCGCCGACCAGATCGGTGCACTGGTTGTAGACGAACACGCCCACGGTGGACAGCGCGGTCAGCAACACCACATTGATGAGGCCGATGACACCGGCGTAGCCGAAGACCGTGCCCGCGTCGATGAGCGCCGAGGACGAGCTGTCGGAGACCATGTCGGTGAAGGTGGAGTTCAGCCGCTCCCACACACCCATGCCCTCGAGCACCAGGTACAGCAGGCCGACGGCCAGCATCCACACGAAGAACATGGCCACGCTGATCACCAGCGAGACCTTCAGCGTGGACCACGGATCGATGTGGCGCAGCTGCACGGTGGCGCGCAGCGGCTCACCGGTGGCCGCGGCCTGCGCCACCGCCGCGGGGGCGGACGGCGAGACCGGACCGGCCGGTGCGATCGGCTCCGGCGGCGGCAGCGGGTGCCGCAGCTCGGACAGATCGGGCAGATCCTTGACCAATTCGGGGCGGGCGATGCTGCGGGTCGGTCCGTCGATGCCGACGGACTTCACCATGGCCGCCTCCTTGCGCGCCGCCTTGGCCGCCAGGTCGGCGGTCGTGCGGGCATTGGAGACACCGGCATTCAGGCCGCCGCCCTGCAGGCCGCCGCCACCCTTGAGGCTGCCGGTGCTGCCCGGGGTCGGGGCCTGGCCCGGCCGGTACAGGTTGGACTGCGGCTCGCGCTGCGGCAGCTGCGACCAACCTTCCTGGAAGGGCGAACCGCCCTGCGCGTCCGCGGAATCCGCGGACGCTTCTGCCGAATTGTTACCTTCCGGCCCGAAATCGCCGGATTGATCCGACAATTCGGGTGATTGCGGAGCACCGCCCTCGGGCGCGCCCGGACGCGGAATGGGCCGCGGCGGAATCGGAGACGGGGCGATTCTCTCGGTCACGCCATTGGCATGACCGCGCTGGTCATTCGGCTGATTCGTGGTCAATGGTGAATCCTTCGATCCGTGTGTGCCGCCGCTGCTGTGGTGAAACTACTGCTTCGCCGAACCGCTGGTGTCGTCTTCGGCAACCTGGTCGGGCTCATCCGCGTTCCGAGCGATCGCGAGCAAAGTATCGCCCTCGCCCAGGTTCATCAACCGCACGCCCTTGGTTTGACGCCCGGCCTTGCGAACCTGGTGTGCCAGCGTGCGAATGACACCGCCGCCGGAGGTGATCGCGTACAGCTCATCATCGTCATTGACAATGAGCGCCCCGACAAGACTGCCACGCTTCTCGTCGTACTGAATCGTCAGCACACCCTTGCCGCCACGCCCCTGCGCGGTGTACTCGTCGATCGCCGTACGCTTGGAGTACCCACCGGCGGTCGCGACAAGCAGATAGATGCCCTCCTCGTCGCGAACCACGTTGAGCGACAACAGTTCATCGTCGGCATTGAAGCGCATGCCCTGCACGCCGGAGGTGGCGCGGCCCATCGGGCGCAGCACCTCGTCATTGGCGGAGAAGCGGATGGACTGGCCGTGCGCCGAGACGAGCAGCAGATCGTCGTCCGCGGAACACAGTGCCGCGCCGACCAATTCGTCCTCATCGCGCAGATTGACCGCCACGATGCCGCCGGTCCGGTTGGAGTCGAAGTCGGTCAGCTTGGACTTCTTCACCAGACCCTTGCGGGTGGCCAGCACCAGGTAGGGCGCGTCCTCGTAGGACTTGATCTGAATGACCTGGGCGATCTTCTCGTCCGGCTGGAAGGCCAGCAGGTTGGCCACGTGCTGGCCGCGCGCGGTGCGGTTGGCCTCGGGCAGCTCGTACGCCTTGGCCCGGTACACCCGGCCCTTGTTGGTGAAGAACAGCAGCCAGTCGTGGGTGGAGGTGATGAAGAAGTGCTTGACGATGTCGTCCTGCTTGAGACCCGCGCCCTGCACGCCCTTGCCGCCGCGCTTCTGCGAACGGTAGAGGTCGGTCTTGGTGCGCTTGGCGTAGCCGGTCTCGGTGATCGTCACGACCACGTCCTCGCGGGCGATCAGATCCTCGTCCTGCACGTCGCCGTCGGCCGCGATGATCTTGGTGCGGCGGTCGTCGCCGTACTTGTCGACGATCTCGGCCAATTCGTCACGCACGATGGCGCGCTGCCGCTCCGGCTTGGCCAGGATGTCGTTCAAATCCGCGATCTCGGCCTCGATCTTGGCCAACTCGTCGAGGATCTTCTGCCGCTCCAACGCCGACAGGCGGCGCAGCTGCATGTCGAGGATGGCGGTCGCCTGGATCTCGTCGATCTCCAGCAACTGCATCAGGCCGGTGCGAGCGGTCTCGGTGTCGGCCGAGCGGCGGATCAACGCGATCACGGCGTCCAGCTGATCGAGCGCCTTCACCAAACCGCGCAGGATGTGAGCCCGCTCCTCGGCCTTGCGCAGCAGGTAGCGGGTGCGCCGAACGATGACTTCCAACTGGTGATTCACATACAGCCGGATCATCTGGTCCAGGCGCAGCGTGCGCGGCACCCCGTCCACGATCGACAGCATGTTGCAGCCGAAGCTGGTCTGCAGCTGGGTGTGCTTGTAGAGGTTGTTCAGCACCACCTTGGCGATGGCGTCGCGCTTCACGGTCACCACGATGCGCAGGCCCACCCGGTCGGAGGACTCATCGTGGATATCGGAGATGCCCGCGATCTTGCCGTCCTTCACCTGCTCGGCGATCGCGTTGATGAAGTTGTCGGTGTTGACCTGGTACGGCAGCTCGGTGATGACGATCGTGGTGCGACCCCGGTTGTCCTCCTCGATCTCCACCACACCGCGCATGCGGACCGAACCGCGCCCGGTGGTGTACGCGTCGTGGATGCCCTGGGTGCCCACGATCAGGCCCGAGGTCGGGAAGTCCGGACCCTTCACCCGCTCCATGCACGCCGCGAGGGTGGCTTCCTCGTCGGCCTCGTGATTGTCCAGCGCCCAGTAGATGGCCTCGGCCAGCTCGGTCAGGTTGTGCGGCGGGATATTCGTCGCCATACCGACGGCAATACCGTTGGAGCCGTTCATGAGCAGCGCGGGCACGCGGCTCGGCAGCACGACCGGTTCCTGGGTCTTGCCGTCGTAGTTCGGGATGAAATCGACCGTCTCGTGGTCGATTTCGCGCAGCATCTCCATCGCCAGCGGCGTCAGGCGGCACTCGGTGTAACGCATGGCGGCCGCGCCGTCGTTGCCGCGGGAACCGAAGTTGCCCTGGCCGTCGACCAGCGGGTAGCGCATCGCCCACGGCTGCGCCAGGCGCACCAGGGTGTCGTAGATGGCGGTGTCACCGTGCGGGTGGTAGTTGCCCATGGTGTCGGCGACCGGGCGCGCGGACTTCACATAGCCGCGGTCGGGCCGATACCCGTTGTCGTACATCGCGTACAGAATTCGCCGGTGCACCGGCTTCAGACCGTCGCGCACCTCGGGCAGCGCGCGGCCCACGATCACGCTCATGGCGTAGTCGATGTAGGAGTTCTGCATCTCCTGCTGAATGTCGACCGGCTCGATGCGGTCGCCACCCGAAGGCGGAAGCGAAGTCTCAGTCATGAATTGTCTCCGTCAGAAGTTGTGGATGGTCCTCGCGGCGCGCATGCAGCGACCCAAAGGGCCGCTGCCAGCGCGAATTACACGTCGAGGAACCGAACGTCCTTGGCGTTGCGGGTGATGAAGCTGCGTCGAGCCTCGACGTCCTCACCCATCAGGATCGAGAACAGCTCGTCCGCGGCGGCCGCGTCATCGAGCGTCACCAGACGCAGCACGCGCACGCTCGGATCCATGGTGGTCTCCCACAGCTCCTTGGGGTTCATCTCACCGAGACCCTTGTAGCGCTGGATGCCGTCGTCCTTGTTGATCTTCTTGCCCGCCGCCAGGCCGCGCTCGAGCAGCCCGTCGCGCTCCTTGTCGGAGTAGGCGAACTCCGGCTCGGACCGCTGCCACTTCAGCTTGTACAGCGGCGGCATGGCCAGGAACACGTGACCGTGCTCGACCAGCGGACGCATGAAGCGGAACAGCAGGGTGAGCAGCAGCGTCGAGATGTGCTGGCCGTCCACGTCGGCGTCGGCCATCAGCACGATCTTGTGATAGCGCAGCTTGGCGATATCGAACTCGTCGTGGATGCCGGTGCCGAAGGCCGTGATGATGGACTGGACTTCGGTATTCTTCAGCACGCGGTCGATGCGCGCCTTCTCCACATTGATGATCTTGCCGCGCAGCGGCAGGATCGCCTGGTACATGGAGTCGCGGCCGGACTTGGCCGAACCACCGGCGGAGTCACCCTCCACGATGTAGATCTCGGACTTGGCCGGATCCTTGGAGCGGCAGTCGGCCAGCTTGCCCGGCAGACCACCCAGATCGGTGGCGGACTTGCGCCGCACCAACTCTCGCGCCTTGCGGGCCGCGACACGCGCCTGGGCGGACGAAACCGCCTTCTGCACAATGGTCTTCGCATCGGCCGGATTGGCCTCGAACCAGTGCGAGATGTGCTCGTTGCAGGTGCGCTGGACGAACGACTTCACCTCGGTATTGCCGAGCTTGGTCTTGGTCTGGCCCTCGAACTGCGGGTCGGCGATCTTGACGCTCACGATGGCGGCCAGGCCCTCGCGAATGTCGTCACCGGTGAGGTTGCCGTCCTTCTCCTTGAGGAGCTTCTTGTCCTTCGCGTACTTGTTCACCACGGTGGTGAGCGCCGCGCGGAAGCCCTCCTCGTGGGTGCCGCCCTCGTGGGTGTTGATGGTGTTGGCGAAGGTGTGGACCGACTCGGAGTAGCCCGAGTTCCACTGCATGGCGACCTCGACCTCGTGGCCGGTGCCCTTGCCGGTGAACGACACGATCGAGTTGTGGATCGGCGTCTTGGTCCGGTTGATGTGCTTGACGTAGTCCTCGAGCCCGCCCGGGTAGTGATAGGTGCGGGTCTTCACCTTCGGCTCGGCGACCGGGGCGTTCTCGTCGAGATGCTTGGGGGCCTCGGCGGTTTCGCTGACCACCTCGTCGGTGATGTCGTTCTCGGCCACCCGCTGATCGGTCAGCGTGATGGTCAGGCCCTTGTTCAGGAACGCCATCTCCTGCAGGCGGCGCGCCACCGTCTCGAAACTGAAGGTGGTGGTCTCGAAGATCTCCGGATCCGGCCAGAACCGGATGGTGGTGCCGGTGCGCTTGGTCGGGTCACCCTGAACCAGCTTGCCGGGCTTGGAGTCCTTGTACTCCTGGGCCCAGTGGTAGCCGTCGGTGTCCACCTCGGCCTCGAGCCGGGTGGACAGCGCGTTCACCACCGAGATGCCGACGCCGTGCAGACCGCCGGAAACGGCGTACGACTCACCGTCGAACTTGCCGCCCGCGTGCAGCTGGGTCATGACCACCTCGATGGTGGGTACACCCTGCGCGTGCATGCCGACGGGGATACCGCGGCCGTCGTCGACGACCTCGACGCCGCCGTCGCCCAGCAGGGTGACATCGACCCGAGAGGCGTATCCGGCCATCGCCTCGTCGACCGAGTTGTCGACGACCTCCCAGATCAAATGGTGCAAACCGCGCTCACCGGTGGAACCGATGTACATACCGGGGCGCTTGCGCACCGCCTCGAGACCCTCGAGGACGGTGATGGAGTCGGCACCGTACGTCGTTTGCTTGCCTGACTTGGGCTGGGTCGAGCCGTCTGCGTTGGAGTCCATGGCAGCCACTGGTCGGTAGCTCTCCTTACTTGCTGATCCTCCCGACGCCGTGCGGTGGCACGCGTGAGGCCGTCAGACACTGTCTGCTCGAGCATCAGACTGTGTCTGCTCGAGAATTACGGGGGCTCACGCGCGGGCGCTGCGGAACGCGCCGGGAGGTATCGCCGCTAGTTACTCCCCCATCCTACTGGTACGACCGACAGAGAACCCACCTATGACACCCCTGTGTGGGCCGTAGGGTCATGAAATCGACCCGCGATATGACCGGTTATGGGTGCGGGCGGTTCCGGAAGCCTCAGACGGCGATGCGCGGGCGGCACCCGACACCTCGGCCGACACCGCGGAGACCGTTTGCGCGCGGGTTCGCGACGATCTCCCCGGGCCGTCGAAAACGTTCCACGTGAAACAAGATCTACCCGTAGGTATCGCGCGGGCCTCGGCCTTTGACGTGGCGATCGCCGTGTCGCCAACTCGGTGCGGTCGGGCCATTGATCTTGAGCTGCTTCACCACGCCATTGCCGACCGCAGCCGCGATCTTGGCCAGAATCTGCGACTGGAACATGCGCAACTGGGTGGCCCAGGCCGTCGACTCCGCCTGAATGCTCAGAATGCCGTTCTCCAGCGAGATGGGCTGGGCGTGCGAGGCGATGTCCTCCCCCACCACGCTGGCCCAGCGACCGAAGACCGTGCCCTCGGCGACCTTGGTGGACCAGCCGCGACCCTTGGCCAACTGCATGGCCAAGGCCGACAGGGTCTGGGGATCACGGTCATCCGGGTGCGCGCCCGACCATCCGGTGCGGCGGCGACGCAGGGCGCGAACACCGCCCTGGCGCGGGGAGGCCCGGCCCTGACCGACCGATTTCCCGGCGGCCCGGGCCGCGGCGCGCGCCTCCTCGAGGGCTCGCCGGGCCAGATCGACGCCGCGCAATTCGGGTTCGGGTCCCGGTGTCCCGGAATTCTGTTCGGAGCTCATGCGGTCGTCGGCTTCGGGCTGCTCGACCATCCACAACTCCTTCCACACTGGGGAATCCCGAACCTCAGCATCGGTTCGTCACGTGATCTCGGTTCGTCACGTGATTCTGCCGCATCGGTCCGACGCTCACAGCGAAGCCGACTCGGCAGGGTCAACTCCGCCTTCGGCAATGTCGACTCCCTCTTCGACAATCCGCGACGCGCGCCGATCGGCCTCGCCGGTGGTCTCCACCCGCAGCGGCACCGCTTCCAATTCGGCGGGCACGTCCTCGGCCACCGCGGCGGTGATCAACACCTGTTCGGCTCCCGCCGCGACGGCGGCCAGCGCGGTGCGGCGGCGGCGATCCAATTCGGCGAACACGTCATCGAGGATCAGCACCGGATCGGTTCCGGCCGAACGCAGTAGTTCGAACGCGCCCAGCCGCAAAGCCAGCGCGTACGACCAGGATTCGCCGTGACTCGCGAAACCCTTCGCGGGCGCCGAACCCAGCATCAACTCCAGATCGTCGCGATGCGGACCGACCAGGCACACCCCGCGCTCGAGCTCCTTGGAGCGGGCGGCGGCCAACTCCCGCAACAGGATTGCCTCGAGCTCCGATTCGTCCTCAGGCTGTGGAGAACGGGCCGGATCCAGCAGCTCCGGCGGCAAACTCGCACTTCGGTAAGCGATTGCGGCGGGCCGGGATTCGGGAGCGATACCTGAATAAGCCTGTGCAAGATGTGGATAAAGCTCGTGCACCAGTCGCAGCCGCTGCGCCAGCAAGACCGCGCCGTGCGCCGCGAGATGGCCGTCCCATACGTCGAGGGTGCTCATCTCCGCGCCCCGATTGCCCGAACGGGCATTGCGCCCAGCGGTTTTCAACAGGGCCGAGCGCTGCCGCAGCACCTTGTCGTAATCCGCGCGCACCCCGGCCAGCCGCGGCAGCCGAGCGGTCGCCAGCTCGTCCAGGAAGCGCCGCCGCTCCCCCGGATCGCCCCGGACCAGCGAGAGATCCTCCGGGGCGAACAGGACGGTCTGCAGGATCCCCAGGATCTCCCGCGGTCGCCGCACCGGGGAGCGATTGATCTGGGCGCGATTGGCCGTGCCCTGGTTCAGCTCCATGTCCACCCGGAGCTCGCGGCCGGTATTGACGACCGTCGCCCCGATCCGGGCCTTCGGCTCGCCGATCCGGATCAGGGGCGCGTCTGTCGATACCCGGTGTGAGCCGAGTGTGGACAGATAGCCGATGGCCTCGATCAGATTGGTCTTGCCATTCCCGTTGGATCCCAGGAAAACCGTTCTACCGGCCGAGAGTTCGAGTTCGGCGGCCGCCCAGGAGCGGAAATCGCGCAGCGACAGCGCACGCACGTGCATCCGGTCAGTCCATGTTTTTCACAGGTTTGTCAACACTGTGCACAGGTGGGTCGCCCGATCAGCCCGGCAACCGCACCGGCATCAGCAGGTAGATGTAGCTGCCCGACAGTGCCGAGAAGGCACCCGACTCCAGCTGGGCGGGCTCCTCCTCCGGAGCGGGCAGGAACACGGCCGGACGGCTGGGGGTGGTGAAGCCGAAGGTGACCCGATCCGAGTGCGAGGCGGACAGGCCGTCGAGCAGGTAGCCCGGGTTGAAGGCGATGGTCAGCGGCTCACCGCGGAACTCGGCCTCCAGCCACTCCTCGGCGCGACCGGCGTCGTCGCCACCGGCGGAGAGCAGCAGGCCCTCCTCGGAGAACTCCAGCCGCACCTGCGCGCCGCGCTCGGCCACCAGGGCCACACGCTTGATGGCCTCGGTCAGCGCGCTCACCGCGATGGTCGCGAGGGAGGTGTGCTCCTTGGGGAGCAACTGGCGGAACTTGGGGAATTCGGCGTCGAGCAGACGGGTGGTGGTGCGGCGGCCGCCGTTCACGATGCCGAGCAGTCCGTCGGTGCCGGTTCCGAAGGCCAGCTGCACCGGCTGATCGGACGCACCAAGGGTTTTCGCGGCCTCGGACAGGGTGCGGGCCGGGACGAGCACCGCGGTCTCCACATCGGCGCGTCCGGGCTGCCATTCGAGTTCGCGCACGGCCAGGCGGAAGCGGTCGGTCGCGGCCAGGACCACCTTGGGGCCCTCGATCTCGACGCGGATACCGGTGAGCATGGGGAGCGTGTCATCGCGCCCGGCGGCCACGGCCACCTGGGAGACGGCCTCGGAGAACAGATCCACCGCGAGCTCACCGGTCTGTGGGGGCAGCTCGGGCAGCTGGGGGTAGTCCTCGACCGGCATGGTCGGCAGCGAGAACTTGGCGCTGCCGCAGGCGATCAGCACGCGGGTACCGTCCACCGACACATCCACCGGCTTGTTGGACAGCGCCTTGGTGATATCGGCCAGCAGGCGGCCCGACACCAGCACCTGACCCGGACCGGCGACCTCGGCGGCCACGCGCATCTGCGCGGAGACCTCGTAGTCGAAGCCGGAGACCGTCAGTCCATCCTCGTCGGCCACGAGAAGCACGCCACCGAGCACGGGCACCGGAGGCCGCGACGGCAGGCTGCGGGCCACCCAGGCTACGGATTCGGCGAAGTCCTCGCGGGCGACCCGAAACTTCATGCTTGCAAGCTCCATCGCCCGGTCTGTCCTCTCCCAGTGTGTGATTCGTGAACTCTGCTGATCTGCGTCAGCCGCCTACGCAGGATCGCACAGGGGACTGACAGAGAACCGTACCCGCGAGAGCCCCGACTGCCTACGCCGACCCTCCGGGCGTCCGATGCGCCGGGACCGGACACCCTCCCTTCTCCTTGCCGACCGATCGGGTGTGGAGGGGCTGCCCGACGGACCGTGCTCCCCCAACCCGAGTTTCCACACACCCTGTTTTAGAAGAACCTTCTCTAGATGAATAACTGAAGTAGTAGTAGGTCCTGTTAGTTCTGTGGACTTCGGCCGTTTACGCAGGTGGGGGCGGGCGGCGTCGTGTGGATGTCGTCGGGGTGGCTCGAGGATGAACAACGGGTGGCTGTGGAGTCGATCCGCTGTTCCACATTCATCCTCGAGCCATCCTCGAGTTGCTCCCCCACTCCAGGCCCGGTAGCCAACATCGGGATGAAACCGGGGACTACCTCGAGGATTCCTCGAGGACCTGACAAGGACTCCTCGAGGAATCCCCAGGGCACAACTCCCATCCGCCCAGTTCAGGGCTCGAGGATGAATTCCCCTGTTAGTCATGTGGACCAACGCCTGTGCACGGGTGTGGGTAGCGACCTGGGGGCAACCCCGTGGACAACAGTGGGAATCCTCGAGGAGTCCACACGCCTTCCTCGAGGACTCCTCGAGGAATCCACAACCCCGAAAAGCGAAGAACCCCACGTCAGATGACGTGGGGTTCTGTGAATTGTGGATCAGTGGGCCGGGCTGTGGATCAGCGCGAACGCTGTTTGATCCGGGCTGTGAGTTCCTGCACCTGGTCGTACACGCGACGGCGCTCGGTCATCTCCTTGCGCACCTTCTTCTCCGCGTACATGACCGTCGTGTGGTCGCGGCCGAAGGCCTGACCGATCTTGGGTAGGGATAGGTCGGTGAGCTCTCGGCACAGGTACATGGCGATCTGCCGGGCCTGCGCCAGCGGGCGGGCCTTGCCCGGACCCGTGAGCTCCTCGAGCGTGGTGTTGAAGTACTCCGCGGTCACCGCCATGATCGTGGCCGCCGTGATCTCCAGCGTCGCGGTGTCGGGCATGAGATCGCGCAGCACCACTTCCGCCAGCGAGAGATCCAGCGGCTGTCCGTTCAACGAGGCGAAGGCCGTCACGCGGATCAGCGCGCCCTCGAGCTCGCGGATATTGCGCTCCACCCGGCTCGCGATCAGCTCGAGCACATCGTGCGGCACGTCGAGGCGGTCCATGCGCGCCTTCTTGCGCAGGATCGCGATGCGGGTCTCGAGCTCCGGCGGCTGCACATCGGTGATGAGGCCCCACTCGAACCGGGTGCGCAGACGCTCCTCCAGGGTGGCCAGCTGCTTGGGCGGCCGGTCGGAGGACACCACGATCTGCTTGTTGGCGTTGTGCAGGGTGTTGAAGGTGTGGAAGAACTCCTCCTGGATGCCTTCCTTGCCCTCGATGAACTGGATGTCGTCGACCAGCAGGATGTCGGTCTCGCGGTAGCGGCGCTTGAACGCCACCTTGCGGTCGTCGCGCAGCGAGTTGATGAAGTCGTTGGTGAACTCCTCGGTGGAGACGTACTTCACCCGCATGCCCGGGAACAGCCGCTGCGCGTAGTGACCCGCGGCGTGCAGCAGGTGCGTCTTCCCCAAACCCGAAGCGCCCCAAACGAACAGCGGGTTGTAGGCGCGCGCCGGAGCCTCGGCGATGGCCACCGCCGCCGCGTGTGCGAAGCGATTGGACGCGCCGATGACGAAGGTCTCGAAGGTGTACTTGGCGTTCAGGCTGGCCGAGGACGACGCGGCGGGCGCGGGCTCGCGCTCGGGCGTCCGATTGAAATAGGTCGGCCAGGAGTTGCGGACATTGACCACCGGCTCGTCGTCGTGGGCCTCGTCGACCGGGCGGCGGGCCGGTTCGTCCGGATACCGTTGCGGCGCGGGCTCATCCGCGTAGCGCTGGGGCTGGGACTCGTCGGCGTAGCGCTGCGGGGACTCCTCGTACCGCTGGGCCGGTTCCTCGGCGTAGCGCTGCGGCGCGGGCCGGACCGGTTCGTCGTCGGGTTCGGGCGAGAACAGCGACTCCTGGCCCGGCGGCATGGTCGAACCGCGGTGGTTCTCCCGTCGCCGGGGCGGCGCGGGCGGCTCGGCGACCGGCGCCGGCAACTCTTCGGCCATCGGCGGCTGCCCGAATTCCACAGGTGGATAAGCATCCCGCTCGTCGTACTCGCCCGGGTAGTCCTGGGGAGGAAGGTAGCGCGGCGCGGCGTATTCCTGGGGCGCCTGGTACAGCTGCTGCGGCCGCTCGGTCAGGGGCGGTTCGGGCTGATACGCCGGGGGCGCGGGCTCGGGTTCGCGGGGCCGTTCCGGGCGCGAGGTCATGCGCGCGTGCCGGGGCGGATTGCCCGAGCGACCGGTCGGCGGATTCTGTTGCGCGCGAATGCGCACGCCCAGGCCCTCGACCTGGAGACCACGGCGGGCCAGGGATCGCAGAATGAGCTCCCGCAGATCGCGTTCGACCGTGACCTGCGCCATCGTGCCCGGCACCGAGAGCAGGGCGAATCCCTGCGCGAAGGTGATCGGTTCGATAGTGTTGAGCCACGCCTTGTGAGCCTTGCTGACCGGCTGGATCTCCCCATCCGTGGAGCCGCTCGCCAGCTCGGCGATCACCTCCGGCCAGACAGCGGTCAGCACATTCTGCTCGTCGTCCACGAACGTAGTCCTCCCCGGATGTAGGTCGATAGGAGCAGACGGTCCGCACTGCTCGGCTCCCCCAGTAACCGGGCGTAGGCGAGGCACCGTCGGCCCTACGAATATGCCACTCCAGGGGTCTTTCCACACAATTATCCACAGATGTGGAAAACCTGGGGATACACGCGTCCGCGTGTCTGATTCCCCGAATCTGGCGCGTACCTGCGGGTTCACAGCTATCTGCTGGCAAAGTCAACCGCGGTCGCAACGGAGGTACCGTCGAAGGCCTGGAAAGGACCGTACACGAACCCTGCCCCGACACACGAACTCCCAGCAAGCGGCACGCGGAACCGGTGTTCTACCCCCGAGTTTGACCCTCGTCCAGGGGGTAAGTACCCTTCTACAGTCACCCTGTGGTGCGGTGGCGGCTGTCTGCTGCCCGTGCCGACAAGGGTATTGCGCCGAGGGACTCCCGTCCGTCGAGAGCACGTATCACCGAACAGCTTCGGGCGTCACCGGACGTCCACCACCTAGAGGAGTGTTGACCGTGGCCAAGGGCAAGCGGACGTTCCAGCCGAACAACCGTCGTCGGGCGCGTGTCCACGGCTTCCGTCTTCGTATGCGCACCCGTGCGGGTCGCGCCATCGTCTCGGCGCGCCGTGGCAAGGGCCGCGCCAAGCTGACCGCCTGATTCGGTAATCCCGGATGCGGCGTCGTATGAGCGACTCGCCGTCCGGTCTCCGGTCCCCCCTCCGCCCGCATTCCGCTGGATGCTCAGGTGCTGCCTGAGCCCTACCGGCTGCACCGGCGCACCGACTTTTCCCGGACGGTGCGCCAGGGCCGGCGGATCGGGAGACGGGACCTCGTTGTGCACGTACTGCTACACGACGACCAAGTCGGCGGACCGACCCCGGCCATCCGGGTGGGCGGTCCGCATTTCGGCTTGATCGTCAGCAAGGCGGTGGGTCCGGCGGTGGTACGCCACCGGGTGGCCCGCCGCCTGCGTCATATCTGCGCGACCCTGACGGCCGAATTGCCCGGGGGCGCGGACATTGTCATTCGCGCCCTGCCCGGTGCCGCCGACGCGCCCTCCGATGAACTGTTGCGGCAGTTGCGGAGCGGGCTGCGCAAGCTCGGCCTGCTCTCCGTCGGCAGCGACTTGTGAACGCACTGCGCGCCGCTGCGCGCCTACCTGCCAAAGCTCTGATATTCCTCATCGAGCTGTATCGGACCTATATCTCTCCCACCCGCATGCCGGTGTGCCGCTTCACCCCCACGTGCAGTGAGTACGCGGTGACGGCGTTGCGCACCCGCGGACTGTTCGTCGGACTCGGACTGACGGCCGTCCGATTGGCGAAATGTGCGCCCTGGCACCCTGGTGGGTGGGACCCCGTGCCGGAGCGCAAGCACCGGCACGCGGCATCAGCTTGTGAAGGGTCATCGCCCGCGGTGACCGGCGATACGAACGACGGGAGTGCATAGCGCCGTGCTCGACTTCATCTATTACCCGGTGTCGGCCATTCTTTGGTTCTGGCACCAGGCATTCGGGTATGTGCTGGGCAAGAACAGCGGATTCGCCTGGGCCCTGGCCGTGGTGTTCCTGGTGTTCACACTGCGGCTGGTGCTCTACAAGCCGTTCGTGAAGCAGGTCCGCACCACGCGGCAGATGCAGGAGCTGCAGCCGCAGATCAAGGAACTGCAGAAGAAGTACAAGAACGACCGCCAGCAGATGACGGTCGAGATGCAGAAGCTGCAGAAGGAACACGGCTTCAACCCGCTGATGGGCTGCCTGCCCGTGCTGCTGCAGGTGCCGGTGTTCATCGGCCTGTTCCACGTGCTGCGCTCGTTCAACCGCGTCGGCGGCGGTGGCGGTTTCGCTGGTTTCGGGCACAGCGGCGGCATGACCGCGGAGCAGAACGCCAATACCGCCAACTACATCTTCTCCCCCGCGGACGTCCAGTCCTTCCTGTCCGCACGGCTTTTCGGTGCTCCGCTGTCGTCGTTCATCACACAGCCCGCGGCGCAACTGGAGTCCTTCGCGCACTGGGGCGGCATGCCGAGCAAGGTCGCCATCGCGGCCGTGTCGATTCCGCTGATGATCATCGCGGGCCTGGCGACCCACTTCAACGCGCGCGCCTCGGTGGCCCGCCAGTCCGCGGAGGCCGCGGCCAACCCGCAGGCCGCCATGATGAACAAGCTGGCGCTGTACGTCTTCCCGCTGGGCGTCATGGTCGGTGGTCCGTTCCTGCCCGTCGCCATCCTGATCTACTGGGTGTCCAACAACATTTGGACCTACGGTCAGCAGCACCTGGTCTTCGGCAAGATCGAAAAAGAAGAAGAAGAGAAGAAGAAGATCGCGCTCGAGCGCCGCGCCCAGAACGCCCCGAAACCGGGCGCGAAGCCGGTCGACGTCCGCAAGAAGCAGGCGGCCGCCAAGACCGACGGCGTCGAGGACGCGGTCGAGGATGCCAAGACCGATGCGCCGCAGCCTTCGCAGAACGGTTCCAAGCCCGCCCCCGGCGCCAAGCCCGGGCAGGCCAAGAAGCGCTCCGGCAATCGCGGTCGCGCCAACCAGAAGCGGCGTCGCTGAGACTTACAACTCCAGATGAAGGAAACAACCATGACTGTTGAAACCGACGGAGGGGATCCCACTGTGACGGCTGCGACGGCGGCACCGGACGCGACCGACGCCGAGGAAGCGCTCATCGAAGAGGGTGAGATCGCGGGCGACTACCTCGAGCAGCTGCTGGACGTGCTCGACTTCGACGGTGATATCGATCTCGACGTCGAGGGCGATCGGGCCGTCGTGAGCATCGACGGCGGCAAGGATCTGTCGAAGCTGGTCGGCCGTCGCGGTGAGGTCCTGGACGCGCTCCAGGAACTGACCCGCCTGGCCGTGCAGCAGGCGACCGGCGTGCGCAGCCGTCTCATGCTGGACGTGGCGGGCTGGCGCGCCAAGCGTCGTTCGGAGCTGAGCGCGCTCGGCACCGAGGCCGCCAAGCGCGTGCTGGAAACCGGTGAGCGCGAGGCCCTCTCCCCCATGACCCCGTTCGAGCGCAAGATCGTCCACGATGCCGTGGCCGCGTTCGACGGAGTGGTGAGCGAGAGCGAAGGCGTGGAGCCGAACCGCCGCGTGGTGGTGCTCCCCGCCTGACACGCGGAACACTCGAGGTAGGGCCCCCGGATCGAAAGGACCGGGGGCCCTACTCTTATCCAGAGGTGTGCGGGTGGGGACAGTGAAGTTCGGTTGGGGGCAAGGCGTTCGGAAGGGATGTTTCACGTGGAACCAGAGACCGAGATGAGCGCGCCGGGTCCGGTCGACCCGCCCGCCGCGGCGACGGTCGTCTTCGGTGATCGACTCGACAAGGCTCGGCTCTACTACACCGCGCTCGCGACGGCGGGCGTGGAGCGCGGGCTGATCGGTCCGCGTGAGGTGCCCCGGCTCTGGGACCGCCACATCCTCAACTGCGCGGTGATCGGTGACCTCATCCCCCAGGGCGTGCGCGTGGTCGATATCGGCAGCGGCGCGGGACTGCCCGGCATCCCGCTCGCCATCGCCCGGCCCGATCTCCGAATCACCTTGGTGGAGCCGCTGCTTCGCCGGACCGTCTTCCTCGCCGAGTTCGTGGCGGAGGCCGGGCTCGACAATGTCCTCATTGTCCGCGGCCGAGCCGAGCAGGCGGGGGTGAAGAAGGAGGCGGGCGGCGCGGACATCGTGACCTCCCGGGCGGTCGCTCCCCTGGCGAAGCTCGCGGGCTGGTCCATGCCGCTGGTGCACGAGCACGGACGGATGCTGGCGCTCAAGGGAATCAGCGCCGCGGAGGAACTCGAGCGCGATCGCGACGATCTCACCAAAGCGGGCGCGGGTCATGCCGAGGTCCTGGAATGCGGTGTGGGAGTGCTGGAGACGCCCACCTTCGTCATCAGCGCCGAGCGCCTCGACCGTGCGGAGCGTCGTGCGGAACGCAAGAGCGGACGGTCCGGGACCAGTCGACCGAAGCGTCACTGACGAAGCTCGCGGCGCAATGTTTCCCGTGAAACATGAACAGTTTTGCCGCTTTTGAGTGTGTCGCGGTGCGAAGGTGCCCGTTCAACTTCCGTATTGTGTCCTCTACTGGCAAGCTAGTGAACGTCGAGCGTGAACGACTTCCAGCCGATTCGAGCCAGCCCTCGGTAACAACGCAGCGTCGCGGCCGTTGCTGCCAGGTGCGCGAAATCTTGCTCGGCCGCGTGTCTTTGAGTTCTCGGGGTTAGGAGCCTGTATGTCCAATCGTCCGGCGAATGTTTCACGGGAAACAACGTCCCGGGTGCCCGGCATGCTCGATAGCGGTCCCTTCGACACGGACGAGTTCAGCCGTACTCCGTTCGGAAACATCTCCCCCACCGAGACTCCGATTGCCGCCGAGGCGCAGCGCGCGAGCCAGGTGCTGTCCGGCACCAACGCGCACATCCCGCGCCCCAAGGAACAGCGCATCCTCACCATCGCCAATCAGAAGGGCGGCGTGGGCAAGACCACCACCGCCGTGAACCTGGCCGCCGCGCTCGCGATTCAGGGCATGCGGGTGCTCGTCATCGATCTCGACCCCCAGGGCAATGCCAGCACCGCGCTCGGTATCGAGCACCACTCGGGCATTCCCTCCAGTTACGAACTCCTCATTGGCGAGTGCTCGGTCAGCGACGCCATTCAGCAGAGCCCGCACAATGAACGGCTGCTGTGCATCCCCGCCACCATCGACCTGGCGGGCGCGGAGATCGAATTGGTCTCCATGGTCGCCCGCGAGGGTCGGCTCAAGGCCGCCATCCAGGAGGCCAACCTCGCCGGGTACGACATCGACTACGTCATGATCGACTGCCCGCCGTCGCTGGGTCTGCTCACCGTGAACGCGCTCGTCGCCGCCAAGGAAGTGTTGATCCCCATCCAGTGCGAGTACTACGCGCTCGAGGGCGTGGGGCAGCTGCTCCGCAATATCGGTCTGGTGCAGGCGCACCTGAATCCCGAATTGCATGTCTCCACCGTGGTTCTCACCATGTACGACGGCCGCACCAAGCTAGCGGACCAGGTGGCCGAGGAGGTGCGCTCGCACTTCGGCGACGCGGTGCTGCGCTCGGTCATCCCGCGCAGCGTCAAGGTCTCGGAGGCTCCCGGCTACGGCATGACCGTGCTCGATTACGATCCGGGCTCGCGAGGTGCCATGAGCTATCTCGACGCCGGACGGGAGATCGCGTCGCGTACGGCGCGCCAGACCGCGACTGCGCGGGTTTCCGACGCACAATCCGGTGTGTAAGTGAATGTTGGTGGCGGTGAACAACGGAAGGGGTCGGTAGGCCGATGAGTCAGGCGAAGAAGGGTGGACTGGGGCGCGGTCTCGCGGCACTGATCCCGACCGGCCCGGCGACCACACCCGGCGGGCTCGGCAGTGCCGCCGCCAACGTCGTCATCGGTCTCGACCCGGTCGGGCCGCAGCCCGCCTCGGCGTATCTGCATCGGGTCCCCGATCCGGTCGATACGTCCGACGCGGTCGGCTCCGCCGACGCCGGGGCGGTGTACCGGGAGATCCCGCCGCTGCAGATCGAGCCCAACCCGAAGCAGCCGCGCTCGGTCTTCGAGGAAGAGGCGCTGGCCGAACTGGTGCACTCCATCAAGGAATTCGGTCTGATGCAGCCCATCGTGGTGCGCCAGATCGCGACCCTGCCGGAGCCGCGCTATCAGCTCATCATGGGCGAGCGGCGGTGGCGGGCCAGCCAGGAGGCGGGCCTGGACGCCATCCCGGCCATCGTGCGCGAGACCGCGGACGACTCCATGCTGCGGGACGCGTTGCTGGAGAACATCCATCGCGTGCAGCTGAATCCGCTCGAAGAGGCGGCGGCGTATCAGCAGCTGCTGGAGGAGTTCGGCGTCACCCACGAGGAACTGGCCGCGAAGATCGGGCGCTCGCGTCCGGTCGTCACCAATATGATTCGGCTGCTGAAGCTTCCGATTCCGGTGCAGCGCCGGGTCGCGGCGGGCGTGCTGTCCGCCGGGCACGCGCGCGCGGTCTTGGCGTTGGAGGCGGGCGCGGATGCGCAGGAGGCGCTCGCGGCTCGCATTGTCGCGGAGGGCATGTCGGTGCGGGCCACCGAGGAGGCCGTCACCCTGGCCAACCGGAACCCGGACGCCGCCGCTCCCCCGGTGGCCCCCAAGCGCAAGCCGATTCAGATGCCCGGACTACAGGATGTGGCCGAGCGGTTGTCGGCGTCCTTCGACACCCGCGTGACGGTGGCGCTCGGCAAGCGCAAGGGCAAGATCACCGTCGAGTTCGGTTCCATCGATGATCTGGAGCGGATCGTCAGTCTCATGGAGCAGTCGAAGCCCTAGAGTGGGCGCGACCCGAAGGTCGCGGTGGAAACGTCACTGTGACGTTCAGGTTTATGGCCCCGGAGAGGCGTAAAGCGTTGATCGCTTATTCTTGCTGGCGAGCACAGTGTGATGCGGCGTGAGTGTGGATGAATCGGACAGCTGGAGGCTGAGCAGAGCGGTGTCGACCAGCGTGACCGCACTTACCCTCGGCGGACTCGACAAACTTCCGGTACACGCACGGCGGTGCGTGTTCTGGGAGATCGATCCGGCCGTGGCGGCGGATTCCCATGACTTCAGCGACCCGACCTTCGAGAAGGAGGCCTGGCTCTCCACCGTGATGCTGCAGTGGGGTTCCTGTGGACAGGTCGCCATGGTGGAGGATCGCTCGGCCGGATGCGCGCTCTACGCGCCGCCCAGCGCGGTGCCGCGTTCCGGCCTGTTCCCCACCTCCCCCGT
Organism: Nocardia sp. CDC153; assembly: GCF_035818515.1. Lineage (NCBI taxonomy): Bacteria > Bacillati > Actinomycetota > Actinomycetes > Mycobacteriales > Nocardiaceae > Nocardia > Nocardia sp. CDC153. The sequence goes on from NZ_JAYKYU010000007.1 coordinate 132,501, forward strand.
GAGCCCGGACGCGGTGCTGCTGACCACGCTGAGCGCCGAAATGCCGTATCAGGACACCGATGTAGCCCATCAGCTGATTCAGGCCGTGGTGGCCGATCTGGTGCGCCGCGGCGTGCGGGCCATCGAGGCGTTCGGCATTCGCAAGGAACCGCCGACCACCCCGATGCCCGCCATCGGATCCATGTCGCTGCGCGAGCGGATCGGCACGCCCCTGCGCTCCCCCGCCCCGGCCCCCTCCGGCTGCTCGCCCGAGAACTGCATGATCGAGGCCGACTTCCTCGAGGACGTCGGTTTCAAGGTGGTGGCCTCGCATCACCGATTCCCGCGGCTGCGGCTGGAATTGGATCACGAGCACCTGTGGAAGGAAGACGTCGAGCGGGCGCTCGATCAGCTGCTGGCGGCGGCGGAGCTCACCATGCCGACCCGTATCGCCACCCGGTAGCGGCTTTCGGCCAGATGTTTCACATGAAACAAACCCCCTCCAACCCAATGGGGTTGGAGGGGGTTGGAAGTTGGGGGTTTGGGGGCGTAGCCCCCATTCTGTTCTACATCAGAGCCGGTCCGCGGCCGCCAGTTCCTCTGCGAGCAGTTCGGCGAATGTGTAAGTCCCCGTGGGCTGATCGTCCTGGCCGAGCAGGTACAGCCGCTTGACCGAGATCAGGATGGCCTCGGCGATCACGTCGCGCATGCGCGGGTTGGTCAGCACCGAGGCGTCGTAATCATTGGTGAGATAACCGATGTCGACCTGCACCGTCGGCATCTTGGTGAGCCGCAACAGATCCCAGGTGCGGGCGTGGGTCCGGCAGTCCTGCAACGAGGTTCGCGCCACGATCTCGCGCTGAATGAACCCGGCCAGCACCTGCCCGATCATGGAGGTGGAGCCGTGCGAATTGCCGAAGTGGAAGCTGGCGACACCGCTGGCCGAACCGCTGTCATTGCTGGCGCAACGCAGCGAGATCATCAGATCGGCGTCGAAGGTATTGGAGGTCTCGGCGCGCTCGGCGTCGGAGGGGTTGGCGCCCCACGGCCGGGACAGGAAGGTCTCCATACCCGTTGCGGCCATGCGTCCTTCGAGGCGGCTGGCCAGATCCCAGAGGATCTCCGATTCGTAGACGTCGCCGAATTCGGTCGGCACCGCGGAGCCCTTGTCCGGTCCGCCCAGGCCCGGATCGATGACGATGCGCTTGCCGGTCAGCTGCGGCCCGGCGCGGTGCACCACCTCTTCCTCGGCAATGCGGTGCGGGTTGCCGCCGGTGACGCGCGCGCCCAGCAGATCCAGCGAGCGCAGGGTGTCCGGACCGCAGATGCCATCGGAGGACAGGCCGATCTCACGCTGGAACGAGGTGAGCGCGTCGTGCGTGTGCGGCCCGAAGTAGCCGTCCACCCGGTGCACATAGAAGCCCAGATCCTGCAGTCGACGCTGCAGCGTGGCGACATCGTCGCCGTACAGCGGTGCGGACAGCTGGTAGATGAGGGTGCGCGCGCCGAGCCGGTAGGAGGCTTCCTTCAGCGCGCGGTAGGTGGCCGGACCGACCACGCCGTCGACCAGGAGTCCGCGGTGCTGCTGGAAGGCCCGCACGGCGGAGTCGAGATCGTGGTCGAAGGTGGCGTCGGCGTCCTTCCAGTACTCCCCGATCGGACCCGACGGGTCGGTATTGGGGTGGGAATGCAGGAACCCGAGGCTTGCCAAGGTGCTCCGAACCTCTGCTACGGCTGGTCCTGTATCGCCGTGACGAAGTCGGTGCATGCGTGAGAGCCCTTTCCTTCCGCCAACCCGGGTACCCACTCATGCGGTGGTTCACACCTTCGCACGACCGGAGCGTCGAATGATTGTTTCAGACCCGGACCGAATTTCGGCAACTGTCGAGTGCAGGCATCCTAACCCCGGTACAGGTGTCAGGACCCCAAGGCGGAAGCCCGCGCGAATACGCGGGCTTCCACCGGCGCCGAAATTCTATCCAGCGTCGTTAAAGAACTTCTTGCAGTTCACGCAAGAGGGCCGCTTTGCCCTTTGCGCCGACAATCCGCTTGGTCTCCTTGCCACCCTGGAACAGGACCATGGTGGGCAGGGACAGGATCCCGTAGTGCTTGGAGGTCTCCGGGTTGTTGTCGGCGTCGAGCTTGGCGATGGTGATCTTGTCGGCATTGGCGGCCGCGATCTCCTCGAGCACCGGGGCGACCATCTTGCAGGGACCGCACCAGGCCGCCCAGAAGTCCACCAGCACCGGCTTCTCGCTGAGCAGCACCTCGTCGGCGAAGGTGGCGTCGGTCACCGTCTTGGTGGCCGAGGTCTTGGCATCGGACATTGGCTTGCTCCTTAGTTGTTCACTTCCACCGGCGCACCGGCGTGATCGAGGGTGTTGGTGGTGATGTCACCCTGTTCGGCGAGCCAGCGCTCGGCGTCGATGGCCGCGCGGCAGCCGGTACCGGCGGCGGTGATGGCCTGCCGGTAGGTGTGGTCGACCAGATCGCCCGCGGCGAAGACGCCGGGCAGCGAGGTGTAGGTGCTCTGACCCTGGACCAGCACGTAGCCCTCGTCGTCCAGATCGACCTGGCCGCGCACCAGTTCGCTGCGCGGGTCGTGGCCGATGGCGACGAACAGGCCGGTGGCGGCGTGCTCGGTGGTCTCGCCGGTGCGGGTGTCGCGCAGCGTCAGGCTGGTGACGCTGGTATCCCCGTGCACCGCAACGACTTCCGAGTTCAAGATGAAGTTGATCTTCTCGTTCTTCTTGGCGCGGTCGAGCATGATGCGGGAGGCGCGGAACTCCTCGCGGCGGTGAATGATGGTGACCGAGTTGGCGAACTTGGTGAGGAAGGTCGCCTCCTCCATGGCCGAGTCGCCGCCGCCGACCACCACGATGTCCTGGCCCTTGAAGAAGAAGCCGTCACAGGTGGCGCAGGCGCTGACGCCGCGGCCGAGCAGTTCCTGCTCGCCGGGGACGCCGAGGTAGCGGGCCGCCGAGCCCATGGCGAGGATCACGGCGTAGGCCTCGTACACCTCGCCGCCGACGGTCACCTTCTTGATGGGACCGGACAGGTCGAGGGCGTCCACGTCCTCGGTGCGGATGTCGGCGCCGAAACGCTTGGCCTGTTCCCGCATTTCCTCCATGAGATCGGGGCCCATGATGCCCTCGCGGAAGCCGGGGAAGTTCTCGACCTCGGTGGTGGTCATGAGCGCGCCGCCGAACTGGGTGCCCTCGAAGAGCAGCGGTTCGAGTTCCGCGCGGGCGGCGTACACCGCGGCGGTGTACCCGGCCGGACCGGAACCGACGATGATCAGGTCGCGAACAGGCGTGCTCAAGGGGCCCTCCGAAGCAGTTGTGCAGAATGGCTCGAATTGTTCGAGCGTCAGCGTGTCGGTCAACAACAGCCTAAACGCTGTTGTTCCCGCGCCCGTTCGTCCTCGGACCTCAGCCGATATCGGCGCGTCCGAGCACCTGCGGATTGCCTGGGCCGCAGCCGGTTCCGAGCACGGCCGCGGTGATCTGCGGCGGTTTGGGTCCGGCGAGCAGCACCAGCACGCCGGGTGTGCCCGAGAACACAACGCTGCGCGAGCCGAGCACCTGCCGATCCAGACCGGCCGCCTGCAGACAGGTGGTGAGGGCGTTTCCGGCGGCCAGCGGGCCGGTGATGTCGTGGCGGCCCATCGCGGTGAGCAGAGCGGTCGGCGGCATGGACGCGTCCAGGCTGTCGCCCGCCGCCGGGTGGGCCGCGGGGGCCACCGTGCGGGTGCTCACGGCGTCCACGGCCACCACGGCACCCGCGATCACCGCCGCGGCGGCCGCGGCGACGGTGAGCCAGCGCAGGCGGCCGGACGGACGCTCCGGCGGGAGGGGTTCGGCGGGCTCGGTGTCCTCGGGCAGGTCGAGCTCGAGCTCGGGCTCTTCCAGGTCGCGGGGATCGAGGCGGCCGGTGTCGAAGATCGACCCGTTGAGGATCGGGATCGGGGCGGTGGCGGCCGGGGCCGGATGGGTGGATCGGGTGACGGGTGGCGGGGCGATGGGCAGCCGGGTCACGGTGGCGAGCCGAGTCGCCGGGGTCGTCGGAGACGCCGTGGCCGCCGGGGTTTCGTCGGCGGCGAGGTCGTCGATCATGCGCTCGAGGCGGTCGGCCACCTCGGCGGGCATGGGATGCACGATCGTGCCGTCACGGCCGAGATCGCGCAGGCGGTCGTCGACGCGGTCGAGGGAGCGCAGATAGCGCATGGCGTCGGGGTCCTGCCGGACCGCAGGCCAGAGCCGTTCGGATTCGTCCGGCGGCAGACTGCCGCCGTGCAGATCGGCGAGCAGTTCGGTGGAGAAGGGCGGCGTGGGCACCGTGGTACCCGCCATTGCTCCTCCTGTGTCCTCCATTGCCCCTCCAGGGCTTCGAGTAGGAATCGCAGACCTGTCTTTGTATCCGACGCAGCGGAACCGTACAAGGTTCCCTCGAAATCACGGTGTTCCATAACGATTCATTGATCTCGAAAATGCGCCGCGAGTCGCCGTCGGCCCCGCGCGCATCGGCTCTTGACCGTTCCCTCCGGAATGCCGAGCAGCGCAGCGGCATCCGTGATGGAGTAGCCCTCCAGTTCCACGGCGACCAGGGCGGTGCGCTGGTCGGCGGGCAGCGCGAACAGGGCCGCGTCGACCAGCAGATTGGCCTCCAGGGCCGCGTAATCGTCTCGGGGACAACGGGGTTCGTCCGCGACATCCTCCGACAGCGGTTCGGTGCGGCGCAGCTTGTTGCGGCGAATACGGTCCAGGCAGGCATTGACCACGATGCGGTGCAGCCAGCTGCGCACCTCGGCGTCGCCGCGGAAGGCGGCCGCGCCCCGATGCGCGGAGAGCAGGGCGTCCTGGAGCGAGTCGTCGGCGTCCTCGGGGCTGTAGGAGGCGCGCAGCGCGGTCTGCCAGAGATGGTCGCGGTGACGGCGAAGTAGCTCGGCGAAGGCGTAGGGCGCGCCGCCGGCATGGGCGGCCAACAGGTCGCGATCGCTGACCTGTGCTGCTTCCACGAGCTCGTTCGCTGACGACAATGCATCCCCTCAGACCGGTGCGCACGGCCTGGCAACACGACCGGACGTCACCGAGTGTTTTTGGCTGTCATCCGGGACCGTAGAAGCCGGGTCCCCGGGCGCTCCCCTTGCCGAGAGTACGCAAGATCATATCGAAGGTAACGATTCGATAGCAACGGATCGCGCGAAAAAAGCCCTGGTAGGCGGGCTGTTCGGGCGAATCGGACGGATGATGACCGCCCAGAATGTGGTCGACCGGGTGTCGTCACCGGCCGGGCAGAACCCCCGGAATTACGGTGCGGCTTCGTAGTTGATCTGAGCGATCGAGGACTGGAACTGTCCCCCGTTGTTGGCCAGCTGGGTGATCCACACCAGCACGTACCGGGCGGGCTGGTCGGCCCGCACCGGGATCTCCGTCGTGCCGTCGCCGAGCACCGCCGACCCGATCAGCTGGGTCTGATCGAGGGTCGGCGAGGCGGTCGGCGAGGTGCGGATCTCGACCTGTGTTCCGGGCGAGGGCGATTCGATTATCACCTTGGTCAGCTTGCTCGGGCTGCCCAGGGTGGTCAGCACGCCCACGCCCTTCTTCAGGGCCGGGAACTGCTGGAAATAGGCGTCGGTGCGCCAGGTGGTGGCCGGATTGTTGTCCAGCACCGCCCCGACGCTGCCGACATTGTCGGGGGTGCCCTCCGGGGAGAACACCGTGGCGCCCGTGACCGGCACCGGCACGCCACCCGTGGCCGGGGCACCGGCCGGGGTCTGGGACGAGCCGGGGCCCGGCGGCGGGGTGGCCGAGGTGGTCAGACCGATATTGCGCTGTTCATTGAGCGGCGCGTTGGAGGAGCCGGGCGCGAACACGCTCAGCAGCCACCAGATGATCACGCCGACGACCAGCGCGGCCAGCACGCCCAGACCGACCAGGATCCACATCATCCGCTGCGAGCGTTCCTTCTCGGCCGCCAGCAGTTCCGGGTCCGCGAGGGTCTCGTCGGGTGCGCTGGGCGGCTTCTGGCCCAGTCTGAGCACCGGAATGAAATCGGTCTTCTGGTCGACCACCGAGGCCTGCTCCAGCACGTGCTGGACGGTCGCGGCGGTGCGCACGCCCTTGTTGGACTCCAGCGAGCGCACCGCGACCGCGGAGATCTCGAAGGGCACCTCGGGCCGAATCGTCCTGGGCTCCACCGGAGTTCCGTCCGGGCCGAAGTCGGCCAGCGGGAGCCCGCCGACGGTCGCGGCGCTGCCGGACACCCCGCCGACGCGAATCGGCCAGTGCGCGGTGATGAGCGCGTAGAGCATCGCGCCGAGCCCGCGCACATCGGACTGGGCGTCCGAATCCGAGAGCGTGCCCGGGAAGGCCAGCACGGCATCGCCCGAGGCGCTGATGCGCACCCGGTCGGGATGGTCGATGGACAGCGAACCGCCACCGCGGTGGGCCATTTCGGCCGCGGCCGCCAGCGCCCGAATGGCGCGCGCGGCGCCGATCGGCGACGGCACGGTCTCGGCCATCTCCTTGAGCGAGCGGCCGGGCGTCCACTCGGCCACCACGATGCCGCCGGAGGAGCCGCGCACCACGTCCAGCACGCGGGCCAGGCCGGGCGAGTTGATCCGGCCCAACCGCAGCGTGCGGGACAGAATGGCCTGCGGCCCATCGTGTCCGGAGTTGTCGGTGGCCTGCTGGTCGGCGTCGACGAAGGTGAGGGCGACCTCGCGGTCGAGCTTCACATCCAGGGCCTGCCAGAACTTCAGCCCGCGCGCCCCGCCGTGGCTGGCCAGCAGGCGATAGCGGCCACCGGCCACGGACGCGCCGGGGGTCAGCTTGGGGCCGCGCTGGATGCGCTTGCTCGGCGATTCCACCCGCATGGGCGGCATCTGCGGCGAGACGGCCTCGTACACACCGGTTTCCGGACCCGGCTGGTCCGCGTCCTCCGGTAGGTTCTCCGGTTCCGCCCGCTCGCCGCCGCCGGTAGGTGCCGCGGATTCGGCTCGGCCGCCGGCCTTTCCGCCGGGCTTGCCGGGGGGAGGCGCGTCCGTGGAGAGCCCGCCGCCCGAGGCCGCTGCGGATTCGGCGGCCGGGACGCCGCCCGCCGCGTCGTCGCTCACCCTGGTTCCTCCTTCGCCGTGGTGTGTCGAAGACCGATGTGTGGGGCCCGGAACCGCCGCGTCCGGATATCCGCGGGGGCTGTCTGCGGGCATGCCGGAGCGGGCAGTTGCGTTTGCCTGCGGAACAGGGTACGGGAACTCGCCCGTCCCGGTGATGTCAACCGCATCGGGCCGGATGACGGGCAGCACCATGGTCTGCGCGTCGAGGTACGGGTCGAAGCGGTAATAGTACGGCGCGGCCCGCAGATCCGGCTTGGGCAGCAGCGTGGTCTCGTGGATGTCCTCGAGCGGCGTGCCGGACAGGTCGAGATCCGGTGCGGGCGGGGTGATGCCGAGGCGGCGCGAGATGGCGACGGTAATGGCCACGATCTCGGGAATGCCGAGCAGACGCATCAGGCCGAAGGCCACGCCGAACATGACGATGGCGGTGAGGCCGACCCGCACCAGGGAACCGAATCCGCCGAACGAATCCGAAAGCCGGTGCAGCCCCAGCACCTTGTCCACGATCAGCATGACGGCGCCGCCGGCGAGTGAGGCGAGCACCACCCGGGTGATGGTCCGCCCGACATTGGTCATGCGGAGGTCGCCGAGGCTGCGGTGCAGCAGCCAGCCGCCGATGACGGCACCCGCGACGAAACCCAGTCCGCGGGCGACACCGACGGCGATGACCACGTGGTCGGGCGAGACGAACATCGGCATCAGCATCGACAGGGTGATCTGAACACCGGTGATGCCGAGGATGATCCAGGTCGGGGTCCACGCCTGTTCCCGGGCGTAGAAGACGCGGAGGTGAATCAGTACCAGCGCGTAGGGAATCAGCGTGAAGGCGGACCAGGACACGGCCTCGCCGAGCCGCGCGGCGTCGCCACCGAAGCGTCCGTATCCGTACATCGCCTGCCCGATCTGGGGTCCGGCGAAGGTGAAGAAGGTGACGATCGGAACCAGCGCGATCATGGTGAGTCGGGTGGCCGAGCCGAGATCGTCCACCACGGCGGGTGTGTCGTCGGCGGCGGCATTGCGACTGAGCCTGGGCATGATGGCGGTCAGCAGGGTGACGCCGATGACGCCGTACGGCAATTGCAGCAACGCCCAGGCATTCGCGTAGATCGCGGGACCCGCGACATCCCAGTGCGACGAGATCCGTGTCGCCACAGTGAGACCGGCCTGGCTGATGGCGACGTAGAGGATGATCGCCGCGCCCATACCCGCGAACTGCTTGAGCCGCGCGTCCACGCCCCAGAGCGGCCGCAGGTCGATGCCTTCGCGGCGGATGGCGGGCAGCAGACTGCCGACCTGCACGATCACACCGAGCGTCACACCGACACCGAGCAGCAGCAGTTTCGGCTCGCTCATGCGGACCGGGTCGAGGGTGATCTCCCCCGGCGTCAGCGCGTACAGCCCGAGTACGACCAGCACCACGATGTTGTTCAGAACCGGAGCCCAGGCACCGGGTTTGAACCGGCCGTGGGTGTTCAGAATCGCCATCAGCAGCGCGGACATGCCGTAGAACAGGATCGCCGGAAGCAGCAGATAGGTCAGCGCGGTGGTGAGCCCCGTGTTCACCTTGCCGTCGTTGGACAGGAAGACGTGCGTGGTGAGGACCGGTGCCAGGGCCGTGGCCAGCACGGTTCCGGTGGCGAGCACCGTGAAAGCCGCTGTGACGAGCCGTCTTACGAAGGCGGCACCGCCGTCGGCGTCCTCCTTCTCGGCGCGCACCAGTGTCGGCACGACGATCGCGGTCAGGACGGCACCGAGCAGCAGCTCGGAGATCATGGTCGGAATCGTGCTCGAGACGGTGAACGCACTGGCGATGGCGGGACCGAGCACGGTCAGCAACAGCACCTGCTTGCCGAATCCGGTGATGCGGCTGGCCAGCGTCGCGACGGCCATGGATCCGGAGTCGCGGACCAGCTTGGCGTTGGCGCTCTCCGCTTTCTCCTGCACCGCGACGGGCATTGCGCCCGTGCGCGGTTGAACGCGGCGCTGGGCTCCGCTCGGCGGTCCCGGGCGCGGGTTGGCCCGCGGTCCCGGCTGGGGATTCGACATTGGCGGCGTCGGGTAGCGCTGCTCGTTGGGTGGCAGCGAGTGTGGACCGGGTCCGGCCGGGCGGTTGCCCTCGTTGCCCGGATGTCCCCAGTGGTAGCGCTCTTCGGGCGGAATGCGTCCGCCCGCCGCGGGATCGGGTCGCGGCGGCTGCTGCCGGGGCCGGTGCATGATGGGCCCGGATTCGGGTCCGGGTGGCTGCTGGCGTTGCGGACCGGTCGGTTGACCTGGACGCGGACGGCCCGGATTCCCTTGCGGATTACCGGGAATCGCCCGCTGGCCGCCCGAGGGCGGCGGCTGGGATCCGGGTACCCGGGGCTGCTGCCCCGAGCCGGGCGGCTGCGGTCCGCGCGGCCCCGGCCGCGGCACACCGCGTTCTCCAGGTACACCGCGTTCCCCGGGTACACCACGTTCCCAGGGTGCGGAGGGCGCGCGACGTGGCGGTGGCCCGTCGGGTCCCTCCGGTCGGCCGGATGAGCGCGGCCCGCCGTACTCGCTCACCGTGCCTCCTGCTTCTGTCGCTTCAACTCCCGCTTACGTGCGCGCCGCTCCTGTCGGGTGCCCGAGTCGAACTCTTCGTCGGCCGGGTCGGACTGCCCGCGGAAGCGGTGCCACAGTCGGCGACCGACCAGCAGGAGCAGCAGTGCGCACGCGCACGCCGTAATTATTGCCAACACCTGACCGTAGGCGTTGGACCGCACCGATACCGATACCGCATTGCCGAGCGGCACGCCGTCCGGTGTGGTAAGTGCGATGGGTATGACCAGGTTTCGGCTGTCGGAAACCTCGGTGGGAATCTGGAAAGACCGATTGCCCTTGGCCGGCAACTGCTGTTCACCGATATCGGTGATGTTCGTCTCGGCGGGCGCGTCGATCTTGAAGCGCACCCGGATGGCCACCGGCAGATCGTTGCGGGCCACCAGCAGCAGCGGACTCTGTTCGGAGGCAAGGGTGTAGACGCCGCCGGGCGGCAGCACCGTCACCGATCCGAACAGGTTGTCCAGGGTTTTGGTGGTCTGGTCGAGGCGGCGCTGGGCATTGGTGTCCGCGGCGGCTCCCCCGGCCCGGCGGTCCGACAGCGACAGCACCCGGATCAGATCGTCGCGCAGCGGAGTGAGGAAATCGCGCGGGCTCAGTTCCTGCTGCGGGACGTCGACCAGCGCGCTCATCAGCTCGGTAATGCGCTGGGCCTGCTGGTGCACCGGTTCGGCGAAGTGCGCGGGCACCGCCTCGTCGGCGGCCCCGGCGAGGTAGTCGAGTTCATAGGGCTGCGGATCCGGCTGTTGGGCAAGCAGATCGGTGAACGGGCGCGCGGTGGCGAGATTGTTGCGCACCAGCAGATCGAGCTGGCCGAGCACCGCGGTCGCCTCGTCGCGATTGGCTCCCCACTGCTGCGGCGGCATGAGCAGCGCCGAGCGGGGCCGACCCGGTTGCGGGTTGAGCGCGGTCCAGGCGATGGCCCCGAGCGCGTCCTGCAGTCGGGCCGCGCGGGAGTCGACGGTGACGTCGTAGCGGACCTTCTCGGGTGTGAAGGGCGGTGTCGGCGGGTTGGATCCAATGGCGGCCAGGGCGGTGGCGGCCCAGATGTCGAAGTTGACCGCGTGCAGGTCGGCCGGTGCGGGCGGCGGCGTCGCGCCGACCGCGGGCGGCACGGTGACGTCGGCGAGGTTCACCACGTCGGGGGTGCCCGCGTCGCCGCCGCCGCTCGGCGGGGCCGGGGCCTTGGTGGAGGTGAGGTTGTTCCGGCCGTCGGCCGTGGTCACCGCATTGTCGGCGAGGACGGCGCTGGTGAAGCCGTGATGCGCGAACAGGGTCGCGCCGTCGGTGTCCACCGAACCCGCGTCCGGAATGGCCACGCCGCGCACCGATTTCACCCGGAGCGTGGTGTCCACCAGGTCGGCGGGTGCGTTGAGCGCGCGATCGGCCAGGGTGACGTCACCGGCGGCGGCCAGCACCGAGGGGTCGACCTGCGCGAACGGCAGTGCCACCACGCACATTCCGGGCGCGATCGCCCGCAGTCGTTCCAGCCACGCCTTGGCCGCGTGGGTGCCGGTGCCCGCCCGGGTGGGCCCCTCCGGATCCGAGGGGCTCGCCAGGACCAGATAGTCCGTGGTCATATCGGTCACGGTTTGCAGCAGGTCCGGGTCGATGGCCAGGCAGATGGCGTTGATCAGGCTGCGATCGCGACCGCTGTCCGGTTTGGCGAGACTCTCCAGCGCCGAGAGCAATTGGTCGAGTCGCCCGCCCTGGGCCAGCGACGCGGCCAGGTCGTCGTCGGTGAGCAGCGCGGGCCCGTCCGGGGAACCGGGCCGTCCGGCCACCAGCCGGGGGCGGTCGGCCAGCGGCCACAGCATGGTGGTGGCGACCGGCGCGGCCGCGTCACCGGCGGGCGGATTGGGCTGGGCGGCCTGGTGTTTCGGGTCGCCGCCGCCGGGCACGCCGAGCACGGGCAGCAGGAAGCGGGCGTCGTCGAGGCGGGCCTGGCCGCCGTAGTCGGGCTGGCCGTTCACATTCAGCAGCAGCGGATAGACACCCGGCGCGGTGATGTCGACCGCGGAGATCCCGCTGGGCAGGTCGCCGCCCGCGTGCAGCGCGATGGTGAGGCTGAACTGTTTGCGCTGTCCGGCCGCCAATTTGTCGGCGACGTCCTGGAATTCGCCATTGACGTCGTAATTGATCTGATCGAGGCGCAGCGCGGAGCGCAGTCCGCTGGGGCTGGTCACGGCGGCCCCGCGCTGAATGCGGACGCTGATGTCGTTGACCGGCCGGTCCCCGATATTGGTCACCGTGCCCGACACCACGAAGTACGGGTCGCTGGTCGCCGTGATGGCGGTGGGCGTGACCGAATCCAGCGACAGTTTCAGGAATTTCGGCCCGCTGGGCTGTTGGCCGCTGCCATTGCCGGTGGGTTCGGCGGCGGCAATGGGCGTACCGAGTCCGGGTCCGATGATCCCCAGCGTGAGCACCGCCAGCATTACCGCGACGAGTGAAAGCAGCGTGCGCTGCGATCCCGCACGCGTCATTGTCTGCCGTTCTCCATCCGGTCGATCAGCCGGTTGGCGACCTCGGCCAGCCTGCGTTCGTCAGCGTAGGCGAGCCGGGAGTCTAGTTCGCTCAACGGAACCCAGGCCACCTTGGTCACCTCGACGTCGGCGTCGGAGAGCTCACCGCCGAGGCAGCGCATCAGATAGTGGTGCACGGTCTTGTGTACCCGTCGGCCCTCGGTGACGAACCAGTAGTCGATGCTGCCGAGTTCGGCGACCACGGTGCCGTGGATGCCGGTCTCCTCCTGCACTTCCCGAATGGCGGTCTGCTCGGCGGTCTCGCCCTCTTCGATGTGGCCCTTGGGCAGCGACCAGAGCAGGCGGCCGCGCCGATCGGTGCGGCCGATGAGGGCGGCGCAGCGTTTCTCCCGGGGGCCGTCGAGCCCGTCGACGACGAGTCCGCCCGCGGAGGTCTCCCGGACCGTGCGCATGCGCGGCTTCGGTGTGCCCGCGGACTTCGTAGCGCCCGTGGACTTGGTGGCACCCGTGGACTTCGTAGCGCCCGTGGATTTCGCGGCACCGGTGGATTTCGCCGCATTACCGGCCGAACCGCGCCGCCGGGGCTGGCGGCGTCGACTGTTCGCACGATCGGCCGGGGACACTGCGCCAGTCTATAGGGGACAGCGGGCGTGCCCGCCCCACCGCGGTAGCTCCCCTATATATGGAGCTCCCGTGCCAGGTAGACCCCGGTCGCGGCGCGGCACGCCGGATGCGGACCGGGGGCGCCCGGACGCTTTTCGGGGATCGGACCCCGCACCGACTAAGCTCCGATGTCGTGGTTTCGCCGAAGTCCGAGGAAGCAGCCGTGGAGGATCGTCGTACTCGCCTGCTGGCGGCGGCGGCGATAACCCTGGGGCGGCTCTCGGACGTCCTGACCCCGCTGGGCGAATTGTTCGCCGCGCACGGTCACCAGCTGTATCTGGTCGGCGGCAGTGTGCGCGATGCGGTGCTGGGTCGGCTCGGCACCGATCTGGACTTCACCACCGACGCCCGCCCCGAGGTGGTGCAGGAGATGATGCGCGGCTGGGCCGACAATCTCTGGGACACCGGCGGGCTGGCCTTCGGCACCGTGAGCGCGTCCAAGGACGGACAGCAGCTCGAGATCACCACCTTCCGCAGCGACTCCTACGACCGGGTCTCGCGCAATCCGGAGGTCACCTTCGGCGACACCCTCGAGGGTGATCTGGTGCGCCGCGATTTCCGGGTGAACGCCATGGCGGTGCGCATCGGCGCGCTGGGCGAGCTGGAATTCGTGGATCCCCTGGGCGGTATCGAGGATCTGCTCGAGGGTGTGCTGGATACGCCTGCGCTGCCGCGGGATTCGTTCCAGGACGACCCGTTGCGCATGCTGCGTGCCGCCCGCTTCGTCTCGCAGCTGGGCTTCGAGTTGGCACCGCGGGTGCGCGCGGCCATCGTGGCCATGGCCCCGGAGATCGATCGCATCACCGCCGAGCGGGTGCGCGCCGAGCTGGACAAGCTGATCGGCGGCGAATACCCGACCGACGGCATCGACATCATGGTCGAGACCGGCCTGGCCGCGCGGGTGCTGCCCGAGGTCCCGGCCATGCAGCTCGAGATCGACGAGCACCACCAGCACAAGGACGTCTACCAGCATTCGCTGACCGTGCTGCGCCAGGCCATCGATCAGGAGCAGGGCGATCCGGATCTGGTGCTGCGCTGGGCCGCGCTGCTGCACGACATCGGCAAGCCGCCCACCAAGCGCAATGAGCCCGGCGGCGGCGTCAGCTTCCACCACCACGAGGTGGTGGGCGCGAAGATGGTGCGAAAGCGCATGCGCGCCTTGAAGTATCCCAAGCAGTTCACCGAGGATGTGGCGCGGCTGGTGTATCTGCACCTGCGCTTCCACGGCTACGGCAAGGGCCAGTGGACCGATTCGGCGGTGCGCCGCTATGTGACCGACGGCGGCGATCTGCTCCCCCGCCTGCACAAGCTGGTTCGCGCCGACTGCACGACCCGCAACAAGCGCCGCGCCGCGCTGCTGCGCTCCACCTACGACGATCTGGAAGCCCGCATCGAGCGCCTGGCCGAGCAGGAGGATCTGGCGCGGGTGCGCCCGGATCTGGACGGCAACGCCATCATGGAACTGCTGGACCTGCGACCGGGTCCGGATGTCGGCAAGGCGTGGCGCTTCCTGAAGGAGCTGCGCCTGGATCGCGGTCCGATGAGCCGCGACGAGGCCGAGGCCGCGCTGCTCGAGTGGTGGCCGACCCAGAAGTCCTGACGCTCAGAAGATGATGAGCGTCGTCCCGGCGACGATGGCCGAGCGGATCTGCGCCAGGTCGAACGATCCGGTGATGGACGGCAGATCCGCGGCGAAAACCACCTGGTCGCCGACCCTTTGGGCGCGGCTGATGCGCGCCTGACTCGGCAGGCCGGTCAGCGGAATCGGATCCAGCACGGTGAATCGCTTGGGCGCGCGCACCTTTCGCCAATGCGCCCGATGCACCCGGATGGACAGCAGATTGTCGGTGATCTCGGCCTCGGCCAGCGCCTTGATCCGGCGGCGGCGGTGCGTGGCCAGCACCAGTCCGTCGGCGGCCGGTTCCAATTCCCAGTCCGGCTGCCAGGAGTTGATCCAGTCCAGCAGTGCCGCAACGGATATGACGCCCTCGAGGTCGAGCTGCGCGGCGCGCACCTTGGTGGGCACACCGGGGATGAGTCGCACGCCGTGTGCGATGACGGTCAGTTCCTCGATGGGATGCCGGTTCCAGAGCAGGCCCGTGAGAACGGTTTTGGTCTGGAAGTGCGCACCGCGCCGCCGCACCTTGAGCGTGTGCAGCGTGGCCCGCAGGTCGTGCCCGAGCAGGGTGGCGCTGACCTCCTGACCCCCGAAACGGCTGAGGATTCCCTCCGACAGCAGCGTCATGAGCACGTCGGGCATCAGTGCGGTGACCGTCCCGGCGCCGAAATCGGCGGCGGGCTCGAGCCAGGCGGTGGTGAAGCTCGTGAAGCTCGTCCACGACCAGGCCTTCGGATCGAAATACGTGGCCATGATTGGTTCGAGCGTACTGGCCGTCGGTGACAGGGGCAGGAGCGCGGAAGTGAACTAAGGGGGTGCGGGGGCTCGGCCCTCACACCCATCGTGCGCATATGCGGAGATATACGATTATTGCTTCCGAATCTGCGGAAGTATTCTTCCTGTCATGCCCGAAATTCGGATTCGTGACGCCGCCCAGCTCCTGGGTGTCAGCGACGACACCGTGCGTCGCTGGATCGACAGCGGCACGCTCTCGGCGCGCAAGGACGAATCCGGTCGCCTGGTGGTGGATGGCAAACAGCTCGCGGAACTGGCCGTCGAGCAGGCCCGCACTCCGCAGACCCGGATGGGTAGTGCCAGTTCGGCACGCAATCGGTTTCCCGGACTGGTCACCAGGGTGGTGGCCGATACCGTGATGGCACAGGTGGAGATGCAATGCGGACCATTCACAGTCGTTTCGCTGATGAGCAGCGAGTCGGTGCGCGAGCTGGGGCTGCAACCCGGCAGCGTGGCGTGGGCGAGCGTGAAGGCGACCACCGTGGTGGTGGAGACCGCGGCCACGGTGTCCGATTCGAGAGAAGCCGGTGGCACGGCCTAGGCGTCAGGTCCGGCGCGGCGCTGGCCGCGACCGCGGTGGTGGGCGCGGGCCTGCTGTCGGGCTGTGGTTCCTCGTCGACGAGCAGTGACACCAAGACCATCACGGTCTTCGCCGCCGCCTCGCTCAAGCAGGTGTTCACCCAGCTGGGCACCCAGTACGAGAGCGCGCATCCCGGCACGAAGGTGACCTTCTCCTTCGCCGGTTCGTCGGATCTGGTGGCGCAGTTGAACAATGGCGCGCCCGCCGACGTCTTCGCCTCCGCCGATCAGGCCAATATGGACAAGGCGGTGAAGGGCGGCCGGATCACCGACAAGCCGCAGACTTTCGCCACCAATGTGCTGACCATCGTGACGCCCCCGGGCAATCCGGCACACGTCAATTCGTTGGCGGACCTGTCGCAGTCGGGTCTGCGGCTGGTGGTGTGCGCGCCGCAGGTGCCGTGCGGTTCGGCCACCAAGAAGGTGACCACCGAGGCGGGCGTGTCGATTTCGCCGGTGAGTGAGGAGTCCTCGGTGACCGACGTGCTGGCCAAGGTGACCTCGGGGCAGGCCGACGCGGGTCTGGTCTACGTCACCGACGCGGCCGGGGCGGGCAACAAGGTGCAGACCGTGAACTTCCCGGAGTCGGCCAAGGCCGTGAACACCTATCCGATTGCCACCGTGGCGGATTCGAAGAACGCCGCGGCCGCGAAGGACTTCGAGGCGCTGGTCACCGGGCCGGACGGGCAGCAGGCCCTGCAGCAGGCGGGTTTCGGTAAGCCGTAGTGAAACCTCCGGTCTGGCTACTGTTTCCGGCGGCCATCGGCTTCGTGCTGGTGGCCGGTCCCCTGGTAGCGCTGACCGGGGCGGTGGACTGGTCGCACTTCGTCGGCCTGATCACCTCCGAATCCTCGCGAGTGGCACTGGAATTGAGCCTGCGCACCTCGCTCGCCGCCGCCGTGCTGTGCGTCCTGCTCGGGGTGCCCATGGCGGCGGTGCTGGCCCGTTCGCGGTGGCGGGTGCTGCCGGTGCTGCGCGCACTTGTGCTGCTGCCCTTGGTTTTACCGCCCGTGGTCGGCGGTCTGGCCCTGCTCTACCTGTTCGGCCGTCACGGTCTGGTGGGTCGGGAGTTGGAGTCGATGGGCATTCGCATCGCGTTCAGCACGGCGGCGGTGGTGTTGGCGCAGACCTTCGTGGCGTTGCCGTTTCTGGTGATCACCCTCGAAGGTGCCATGCGCACCGCCGGTGACCGCTACGAGCGGATCGCCGCCACCCTCGGCGCGCGGCCGTCGGTCGTGTGGTGGCGGGTCACGCTGCCGCTGCTGCGCCCGGCGTTGGTATCGGGCACGATTCTGGCCTTCGCGCGGGCGCTCGGCGAATTCGGGGCGACGCTGACCTTCGCGGGCAGCCTGCAGGGCCGAACCCGCACCCTGCCTTTGGAGATCTACCTCCAGCGCGAGTCCGATCCCGATGCCGCCGTGGCGCTTTCCCTGCTCCTGGTGCTGGTGGCGGCCGTGATCGTGCTGGTGGCGTATCGCAAGCCGGGTATCGCCCCGGATCGGATGGTCGGCGGTGCGAGCTAGCGTGGCTGCCATGTCGTCTGTTTTCGTACCGCGCGCCGAGCGCATTGTCGAAGCGCTCTTGACTGCCGATCCGCACCTGGCCGCCTCGGTCGGTGATCACCGCTCCGACGAGCGGCTGCCGGACTGGTCACGGGCCGCGGTGCGCGGGCAGGTCGCCATGCTGCGCGAGGCCTCGCACGCGCTGGCCGAGATCGACGACGAGGACCTCTCCCCCGCCGACCGGGTGGATCTGGCGCTCCTGCAGCAACGCGTCGACGCCATGCTCTTCGAGCGGCTCGACACTCGCGAACACGAGTGGAATCCCCTGCTGCACAACCCCGGACCGCTCCTGTACCAGTTGCTGGCGCGTCCCTTCGCCTCCGCCGAGGTGCGGCTGGAGGCGTTGCGCGCGCGGCTCACGGTGCTGCCCGACGCGCTGGCCACGGCCCGCGTGGTGCTCGGCGATATGCCGCGCGTGCACGTCGAGACCGCCGTCGGCCAGTTCGGCGGGGTGGCGTCCCTGTTGCGCGAGCAGCTTCCCGAGCTGGCGGCCCAGGTCCCGGGCTTCGAGATCGAACCCGTTGCGGGCGAGGCGATCTCGGCGCTGACGGACTTCACCGCCTGGCTCACCGACCGCCTGGACACCTCCGATCGCGACCCGCGCCTGGGTCGTCGGCTGTGGGAGGCCAAGCTCTGGCACACCCTCGACACCAATCTGAGCTCGCGGGAGATTCTGGAGCGCGCCTTCGCGCACCTCGAGCAGCTGACCGGTGAAATCCGTTCCGCGGCCGGGGAATTGCTGGGTGTGGCGAATCCGGACGACCACACCGTGCGCAAGGCGATGGATCAGCTCGGTGGCGAGCATCCGGACAATGCCACGGTGGTCGCCGTCGCGCGCGAGGCCCTGGCGGAGGCCACCGCCTTCGTCCGTGACCACGATTTGGCCACCCTGGTCGACGATCCGCTGGTGATTCAGGAGATGCCGGAGTTCGCGCGCGGTGTCGCCATCGCCTACTGCGATCCGGTGGGTCCGCTCGAAACCGCCGAGCTGCCAACGTTCTTCGCCATCGCGCCCACCCCCGCCGACTGGTCCAGCGATCGCGTGACCTCGTTCTACCGCGAATACAACAACCACATGATGCGCAATCTGACCGTGCACGAGGCCATGCCCGGTCACTACCTGCAGCTCGCCCGCGCCCGCCGCTACCGTGGCGCGACCCCGATCCGGGCGCTGTGCTGGAGCGGCACCTTCATCGAGGGCTGGGCCGTCTACACCGAGAAACTCATGGCCGACCGGGGTTTCGGTGGCCTCCCGGTGCGCCTGCAGCAGTTGAAGTCCCATCTGCGCATGACCATCAACGCCATTCTCGACCAGTCGGTGCACTGCGAGGGCATGACGAAGGCCGAGGCCATGCGCCTCATGCTGGACCGCGGCTTTCAGGAGGAGGGCGAGGCCGCGGGTAAATGGCGACGCACCCTGCTCAGCTCCACCCAGCTCTCCACCTATTTCGTGGGGTACACCGAGGTCGCCGCCCTGGCCGCCGATCGTCCGGTCGTCACCTCCCCGCGCGAATGGCACGACGCCATGCTCGATCACGGCTCCCCCGCCCCGCGCCATCTGCGCCTGCTGCTCGGGGTCGACGATGGCTGACGGACTGTCGGTGACCGCGCGCCTGGCGGACCGGGATTTCCAGGTGGCCCTGGAGGTTCCGCCGGGCGAGGTGCTGGCGGTGCTCGGACCCAATGGCGCGGGCAAGTCGAGTCTGCTGGATGTGGTCGCGGGCCTGCTGGTTCCGGACTCCGGTGCGGTGCGCCTCGGCGACCGGGTGCTCACCGATACCGCGAAAGGCATCGCGGTGCCGCCGCATCGGCGCGCGGTCTCGCTGCTGGCGCAGGACGCCCTGCTGTTCCCGCATCTCTCGGTCGAATCGAATGTGGCCTTCGGACCGCGCAGCCGGGGGATGCGCGGCAGCGCGGCGGTGACGCTGGCCCGGGAGTGGTTACGGGCCGTGGACGCCGAGGAATTCGCGAACCGATCGCCCGGTTCGCTGTCCGGCGGTCAGGCCCAGCGGGTCGCCCTGGCCCGGGCGCTGGCGGTTCATCCGGAGGTTCTGCTGCTCGACGAGCCGATGGCCGCACTGGACGTGACCGCCGCCCCGGCCATGCGGACCCTCCTGCGTCGGGTCCTGCGGGACACCGCCGCGGAACAGCTCGCGGCCCTGCCGAATGCCCGCCCGACCGGAACGATTCTCGTCACCCACGACATCATCGACGCGGTCACGCTGGCCGACCGGATCGCGGTGCTCGAGGCCGGGCGGGTCATCGAGTCCGGTCGAGCGGCACAGGTTTTGGCGCGGCCGCGGAGCCGTTTCGCGGCGCGGATCGCCGGGGTGAATCTGCTGCTGGGCACCGCCGCGAGTGGCGGCAGCCCCGGATTGGGCGCGGTCACCGACGGCGACCTCGAGATCGTCGGCCGATGCGCGGCCGAGTGGCCCGTGGGCGGCGCGGCGGCGGCGGTGTTCTCGCCGACCGCGGTGGCGGTGCACCTCGAGCATCCGGAAGGCAGTCCCCGCAATGTGTTCCGGGTGCGGGTCGCGGAACTGGAGGATCGCGGCGGCGTCATCCGGGTGCGCGCGGTGGACGGTCCGGGCGCGGCCGCGGGCCTGGCGGCGGATCTGACCCCGGCCGCGGTGGCCCACCTGGGCGTGGCTCCCGGAATGGACGTGTACTTCGCGGTCAAGGCGACCGAGGTCGACGTCTACCCGCATTGACCAGGGTTCGGGACGTGAGATTCTTGTCGCCGGATGCGGGCGCGACCACAATCGGAACACGACGACAGCTGGAGGACGCATATGACGCTGGATCTGAACAGCGACCTCGGCGAGGGCTTCGGCGACTATGTGATGGCCGATGACGCCGCCATGCTGGACGTGGTCACCAGCGCGAACATCGCCTGCGGCTTCCACGCCGGGGACCCGGCCATCATGCGCCGCACCTGCGCGCTGGCCGTGGCCAAGGGCGTCCGGATCGGCGCGCACGTCGGTCACCGCGATCTGCCCGGCTTCGGCCGCCGCGCCATCGCCATCTCCCCCGCGGACCTGCGTGACGAGACGCTGTATCAGATCGGCAGCTTGGACGGCTTCGCCCGGGCCGCCGGTGACCGGGTGCGCTACGTGAAACCCCATGGCGCGCTGTATCACCAGGCCGCCGCCGACCGCGCGCTGGCGGACGCGGTGGTCGCCGCGCTGCGCGATTTCGACACCGAGCTGATGCTGCTCGGCCCGGCCGCCACCGAACTCGAACGGGCCGCGGTGGACGCCGGAATCCCCTTCGTCGGTGAGGGTTTCGCCGATCGCGCCTACACGCCGGAAGGTCTGCTGGCCCCGCGCGGCCTGCCCGGCGCGGTGCTCGACGCGGATGCCGCGGTGGCGCAGGCGCTCTCGATCGCCCGCGACGGCAAGGCCACCGCCGTGGACGGCGGCACGGTCGCGGTCCACGCCGCCAGCATCTGTGTGCACGGCGACACCCCGGCCGCGGTCGAGATGGCCCGTCGCATTCGGACCGCCCTCGACGAATCCGGTACGCCCGTCCGGGCTTTCGCCTGAGCGCGGGGTGAACGGCCATGACCGGTCCCGAACGATGCGACACCGTCGGCGAGGTGCGGGCGGCGGGTGACCGTGCGCTGCTGGTGATTCCACCGACGCACTCGATGATCGCCGAATTGGTCTCCGCCCTGCGCGTGCGTCCATCCGGCGTGGTGGATGTGCTGCCCGCCGCCGAGACCGTGCTGGTGACCCTCACCGCGCCCGCCGCCGCCGATCGGGTCCGAGAACAGTTGCGGGCGTTGCTGGCCCGCCTGGATGCCCGGGCCCGGGTGGCGGTGGGCGAGCGCGCGCGGCCGGGCCGTCCCGAATCGGACCCCTGGGGCTCGGCGGACGAAACCGACGCCTCCGACGCGCTGCTGATCCCGGTCCGCTACGACGGCGCCGATCTGGCGGAGGTCGCGCGCCTGCTGGGCGTCACCGCGGACGAGGTGATCGCGCAGCACACCGGCACCGTCTGGCGTTGCGCCTTCGTGGGTTTCGCGCCGGGCTTCGGCTATCTGGAATCCCCGGACGGCCGGTTGAGCGTGCCGCGGCGCACCCAGTCCCGCACCGCGATTCCGGCGGGCGCGGTGGCGCTGGCGGGCGGCTATTCGGCGGTCTACCCGCGCAGCAGTCCCGGCGGGTGGCAGCTGATCGGCACCACCGAACTCCCGATGTGGGCGGTGGATCGGGATCCGCCCGCCCTGGTGCGGGCGGGCACCAGGGTTCGTTTCGTGCGTGCGGAGGTGCGCCCATGAACGGATTGCGCGTCGAGCGGGTGGGCCCGCTGGCCACCATTCAGGATCTGGGCCGTCCCGGCTGGTTCGACTCCGGGGTGGGCACCGCCGGTGCGGCGGACCGGGCGTCGCTGCGGCTGGCCAATCGACTGGTCGGCAATGCGGAGGGCGCGGCCGGTATCGAGGTGCTGCTGGGCGGTCTGGAACTGCTGGCGCGGCGGCACGTCACGGTGGCGGTGACCGGCGCCTCGGCCCCCATCGCCGTCGACGACCGGGCCATGGGCGCGGCCAGCGTGCTGGAAATGGAAGAGGGCCAACGGCTTCGGCTCGGCTACGCGCGCACCGGCCTGCGCAGCTACGTGGCGGTGCGCGGCGGCATCGAGGTCGCGCCCGTGCTGGGCTCCCGCAGCCGCGACACCCTCTCGGGCATCGGACCGGACCCGCTGCGCGCGGGCGACGAGCTGCCGGTGGGCAAGCCGCCGCGCGATTGGCCCATCGTGGATGTCGCGCCGGTGCCGGTGCTGGGCAACGACCTGCTCACGGTGCGCGCCATTCCCGGGCCGCGCGCCGACTGGTTCGCCGATGCCGCAGCGCTTTTCGCGGGCGAGTGGACGGTGTCCTCCGACACCGACCGGATCGGCGCGCGCCTGAACCGGCGCAGCGGGCCGCCGCTGCGGCGCGGTGTGACCGCCGAATTGCCCACGGAGGGCATGGCATTGGGTTCGATCCAGGTGCCGCCCAGCGGCCAGCCGGTGGTGTTCCTGGCCGACCATCCGATCACCGGGGGCTATCCGGTCATCGCCGTGGTCGTCGACGCCGACGTGGACACCGTCGCCCAGGCTCGGCCCGGTCAGCCCCTGCGTTTCCGCAGAGTCGAATAGCGGTGTCTCACTTCAGTTTCGCGTGCATGAGATACACGTTGTAGCTGTTCCACGCCGACATGGTGAAGTACAGATCGTTCCCGGTCGACCAGGGGTGGATGTAGCCGCCGTAGGCCGTCGGATAGTCGTCGGTGTCGACCAGCGTCACCGGATCGGTCCAGCTGCCCTGCGGTTCGGCGGCGGTGCGCAGCGCGATGGCGTGGTGGTCGAGATCCAGATAGACCATCTGCCACTGTCCGCTCGACGCGTCATAGCGCACCGACACCTCCCCGGCGGTGCCGGAAAGCACCGGCGTGGCCAGCAATTCGTCGGGTCCGATGGCGGGCACCCAGGTGTTGTCGACCCAGTACTGGTAGGCCGTCTTGTTGAGCACCTGATCGGTCGGCACCCGCGCCAACCCGATGGTCCCGAAGCGGCCGTTGGGCGTGCCGAACATGTAGACGTATCCGTCGTGCGGCGCCATGGCCTGCACCTGGAAGCGTCCGAGCCCGAAAATATTGTCCCAGCGCGCCCATTCGGATTTGGTCCAGGTGCTGCCGCCGTCGTCGGACCAGGCCAGCCCGCCCAGATTGGTCCACCACATGCCGGGCTTGTGGCGGCTCCACCGCGCCACCGACATATAGGTGAGGTACTGCCGCCCGTCGAGGGCGAAACCCGAGGTGGGGATGGTGGTGATCTCGAAGTTGTCGATCTTGCGGCTGCTCAGGATCTCGGCGGCGTGGCAGCGGCTGTTCTGCACGAAGGTGTCCAGCGCCAGGCCCCCGGACAGATCGCGGGTGCTGCTGAAGGCGATGCTGTTGCTGCGCCAGTCCTGGTCCCCCGCACCGGCTCCCGGCGGCTCCCACCCCTTGCCGAAGGTGTCGCCGAACGCGACCGCGATCTTGCCGGGCGCGGATTCCCAGAGAATCCCGAGGTCGGTGCCGTCCACCGACCACCGCATGTCGGTGCGGTTGGTCGACCCGTGCCCGGTCACCTGATTCACCAGGGCGAGGGAGTCGAGTTCGCGCGGGACCACCGGCGCGGCCACGGGCGCGGGGGCCGGGGGCTGGGTGGCCGGTGTGGGCTGCGGCTGAGGATCGAGGGGGTCACCGCCGGGCACCGGGACCGGGACGGTCTCGGGAATCTGGTCGAACTGCACCTTGGGCAGCCCCGGCAGCGACAGCCCACCGGATCCGGCGTTCGGCTGCGGCGCGGGCGCATCGCCACCCGTGCCCGCATCGCCACCGGTGCCCGCATCGCCCGGGGGGTCGGCGGGCGCGCCCGAGGTGCCGGCCGGATCGCCGGGTGGATCGGCCGGATCAGCCTCCGGCACAGCCTGTTCCGGCTGTTCCGGCTTGGGGCTCTGGTCGTTGCGCAGATCCGGGCAGGGGTTGGCGCACGGGTCCGCGGGCAGGGGCGCGGCGTCGATGCGGGTGTTGTCCGGCCGCGGTCCCGGAATGGGGACCGGCGTGAACTGCGGCACCGGTATCTGCACGTGAATGGTGTCGTCGGCCGGGGGCGGCGTCGGCGGCGTCGGGGGCGGCAGCTTGGGGTCGGGTTGGCGCGCCAGCGGGTCGAATTCCGTTTCACCGCAGGCGTTCATGGACGGCGGCACCCAGGGGGCCAGGGGTGAGGCCAGCGCCGGTGCGGCGGGCAGCAGCATGACGGCAAGCACGGCCGTACCCGAGAGTGCCAGGGCGGCAGTCGGTCTGGAGCGTGCCGTACGCATCCCTGTCACGGTAACCGGCCGGACCGGCATCCGGGTAGCGATCTTGGCGTGTCGCCCGGTCAGGTATTGGCGTGCCGTCGCGAATTCGCGGCGATGGCAAGGATTCCGCACGCGTAGACCGCCGCCGCGGCCGCCACCAGCGCCGGTGATCGCCCGTCGGCCGGAACCACCAGGGCGGCGCCCGCCAGCGCCAGCACGAAGGTGATATTGAAAACGGTGTCCTGCAGCGCGAAGACCTGGCCGCGATGCGCGTCGTCGATATCGATCTGCATGGCCGCGTCACCGGTCAGCTTGATCACCTGGCCCGCCAGCCCGAGCAGGAACGCCGCGGCCAGCAAGGACAATTCGGCCCACCGCTCGGCCGCCCCGGTGGCGACGGTGATGGGGGTGACCAGCACCAGCTGTATCGCGATGGCGGCGATCAGGCCGGTCACCACCGTGCGTGCCCGACCCAGGCGCGGGATCAGGATCGGCGCGACCACGGCCGCGGTCAGCATGCCCGACCCGGTGGCGGTGATGGCCGCGCTGAATTTGGCGATGTGCGTCCCCACCGCGGTCTCGTCACCGCGCCGCAGCACCAGCACCATGAGCAGGGTGTCCGCGCCGAAGACGATGCGGTGCGCGCCGATGCCGAGAAAGGTGGTGGTGACCTCGCGCGAGTGCCACGCCGCGGTCGCACCCTCCCGCAGCCCCGCGGCGATCGCCCGCACGGTATTCCGTTGGCTCCCGGACCCCTCGTCGCGCTCGGGTCCCAGTGCGCGGGGCCGGAATCCGGCCGCCGCCAGCGCGCCCACGACCGAACCGGTGGCGCTGACCGCCGCGGCCACCGCCGAGGCCAGATCGCCCGCGCCGATCAGCCCGATGAGCGAGAAGGCCAGGCCCGCGCCGAGAATCGCGCAGCCGGAGGCCACCGTGGCCAGCACCGAGTTCATCGGCACCAGCCAGCGCTGCGACAGCACCCGGGGCAGCGAGGCGGACACACCCGCGCCCACGAAGCGGCTCACCCCGACCACGGCCAGCGCGCCCAGCAGCAGCGGGGTGGCGCGGATTCCGGCCAGCAGGCCCACGGCGGTCAACAGAATGAGCAGTCCCCGCAGCAGATTGGCGACCAGCAGCACCAGGCGGCGATCCCAGCGGTCGAGCAGCGCACCCGCGTACGGCCCGATGATCGAATACGGCAGCAGCAGCGCCGCGAAGCCGCCCGCGATGGCCAGCGGGTCGGTCTCGCGTTCGGGATTGAACAGAATCGCCCCCGACAGCGCGGCCTGGAACATGCCGTCCCCGAACTGTCCCGCCAACCGGACCGCGGTGAGCCGCAGCGTGCCCGGATTCTCGTGCAGCCCGGTGCGGGCCGCGGCGAGCCGGTCGCGCAGGGCGGGCCGGTCGACCGAACCCTCCGGGGCGGGTGCGGTCATCGGCTCGGGTGGGTGGTCACCAGGGCGAAGACCGCGGCGCGCATATCGTCGGCCATGGGTAGGTTGTCGACGGTGTCGGCGTCGATCCACTGGTAGCGGTCGTGCTCGGTGGGGTCGAGCCGGACCTCACCGTCCTGCGCCTCGACCACGAAGCTGTACTTGCGCACCCGGGACTTGGTCCGGGTGGCGTAGTCGAAGCCGCCCAGCACGTCGGTGACGCGCACGACCCGCAGCCCGGTCTCCTCGTACAGCTCGCGGGCCACGCAGTCGGCGAAGGATTCCCCGGATTCCACTCCGCCACCGGGCAGTTCCCACATGCCTGCATTCGACCCGTCCGCGACACGCCGCACCACCAGCAGTTTGCCCGCGCGGAAGACGGCCACGCCCACCACGAAGTGAGCGATCCCCTCGCTTTCGGCCTGCTGCCGGAGTTCGCGCTCGATGCCCGCGAGTACCTCGGGTCGCATCCCCCTGCTCTCCCTCCCGTTTCGCTTGCGGCACATCATGATACGGTCGCCGACCGCGGTCCGCCGGGGCACGGACGGGCCGGAACCCGCTGTTCACCGTTCCGTCGCAGTCCGGTGCGCCCTCGACGACACAGTCGCCGCGCGTTTGCCCGAACCTACTACCCGGGGTGTATGGCCTGGTCGGCAGCGGGCGGGGCGGCGGTGCTCCCACGCTAGACTATTTACCTGGAGTTCAGCGCGAGGCATGGATTGTGCCCCTACCCTGGAACCCGATCGGTGCTCGCCGGTGAGAGGAGTACGGCGGTGTCCACCCTCACGACACCACACATCGATGTCCATCGTGGCGGCGACCGCATGAAAACCCGTGTGGCGTGGCTGGATTCGAAGCATTCGTTCTCGTTCGGAGAACACTACGACCCCGACAACACCCATCACGGCCTGCTGCTGGTGAACAACGAGGACATCGTTTTGCCCGGCGAGGGTTTCGAGACCCATCCGCATCGGGACATGGAAATCGTCACCTGGGTCCTGAGCGGCAGCCTGGTGCATCAGGATTCGCTGGGCCACAACGGCGTCATCTATCCCGGTCTGGCCCAGCGCATGAGCGCGGGCACGGGCATTCTGCATTCGGAGAAGAACGATTCCTGGCGGATCAGCGCCGCGCCCGAACATCAGGAGCCGGTGCATTTCGTCCAGATGTGGGTGGTGCCGGACGAATCCGGGCTGACCCCCGGCTATCAGCAGCTGGAAGTCGACGCCGAGCTGGCGGGCGGCGGCCTGGTCACCGTGGCCTCGGGCCTGCCCCGCTATCGCGACCGGACCGCCATTTCCATTGCCAGCAGCCACTCCGCACTGCATGTGGCGCGGCTGCCCGGCGAGGCGGCCGAGGTTCGCTTGCCCGAGGCACCGTACCTGCACGTCTTCGTCGCGCGCGGGGAAGTGGAGATGGAGGGCGTCGGCACCCTGTACGAGGGTGACGCGGTGCGGCTGGCCCGCAGCGGCGGTCAGCGGGTCACCGCGAACCTGCCGTCGGAAATCCTGGTGTGGGAAATGCATGCCCGCCTCGGCGGGCAATAGCATCGCACCATGAACCAGTACCCGCCACCGGATCAGCCGGGACCGTACGGTCAGTCTGGTCCTTACGGCCAGCCGGGCCAGTACGTTCAGCCCGGCCCCCAGGGCCAGTACCCACCGCAGGGTGGCGGCTATCCGCCGCCCGGGGGTCAGCAGTACTGGACCGAATCGCCCAAGGGCAAGGGCATGGCGATCACCGCCCTGGTCTTCGGCATCGTTGGCCTGCTCACCTGCTGGACCGTGTTGCTGACCGTCATCGGCATTCTGTGCGGCCTGGTCGCCGTCGTGTTGGGCGTGATCGCCATGGTGCGCGCCCGCCGCGGCGCGGCCGGTGGGTTCGGCATGGCACTCGGCGGTGTGATCACCGGAGCCCTCGCCCTGATCATCGGTGTCATCGTCGGTGCGGTGGTGTGGATCTTCTTCAAGGACACCGGCGGCACCGATCTGATCGACTGCCTCAACAAGGCGGGCAACGACCAGTCCAAGATTCAGCAGTGCCAGGACGAGTTCAACAAGCGCGTCGAGGACAAGTTCAGCGTCACCCTGACGCCCGCGCCTACCCGCTGACCGGACGGCACTCGCGGGTGGCCGCGAGCACGTCCGCGAGCTCCGGGCGAAAGTCCCCCTCCGGCGGGTGAATCCACACCCGGTAGCCGCTGTGCTCATCCGACGGCGAGGGCAGCACGATGCTGCTACCCGGGAGCGCTACGGAGGCGCAATCGCGGAAAAGGTCGGAGAACAGGGCCATGTCGAGGTACGAGTCGTCCATCGGTCCGGTCAGGAAGGTCCAGCGACCCGAACGCGGGTGGGCGATGATGGGTCCGCGGCGCTGCCGGGCGGCGAGCGCGTCGCGGACCCGGCGGCCCAGGTCGGCGGGCATGGTGACGGCTCCGACGGCCCCGACCTCCAACATGATTCGACCGAGGGTCGAGTCCACCACGCCGTAGAGGCCGTGCTCCTTGCGGTAGCGGCGGCACCGGGCCAACGCTTCCTGGGTGGCGGTATACGAGGACGGGTCCAGCGCGCTCATGGCGAACCTCCTGCTACCGACCCTATGCCGGGCCAATCGGTATGACAATAGTCACACGCCCGCGAGTTGGCGGGCGTAGGATCGCTGGTCATGGCACCCGTCTCGCCAACTGTCGCCCGGTGGGAGCTGGTCCTGCGGCTGCGCGACCTGCGCGAGCAACGCGGCTTCGATTCGGCGACCTTCGCCAAGCGCGTCGGCTTCACCCCGGCCAACTGGTCGCACGTGGAGAAGGGGCGGCGCGTGCTCACCGCGACCACCATCGGCCCGGTGCTGGAACTGCTCGAGGTGGAGGGCGAAGAACGCGAGGAGCTGCTGGAACTGCTGGCGTTGAGCAAGGAGCGCGGCTGGTGGGCCAAGTCCTCGGCGCTGATCGGGCCGGAGCTGCAACGGTATTACGGCATGGAACTGGGTGCGGAGAGTATTCGCAGCTACGACTCGTTGGTGGTGCCCGGGCTGTTGCAGACCGAGGATTATGCCCGCGCGCTCATCAGCGCCGACGTCATGATTCGGCCGGTGCAGGTGGAACAGCTTGTGGCGGTACGGCTCCGGCGGCAGGAGCGATTGCGCGGCGATGACCGGGTCGAGCTCACCGCGGTCATCGGCGAGGCAACGCTGCTGCAACAGATCGGCGGCCCGAAAGTATTGCGCGGGCAACTCGAACATCTGGCAACACTGCTGGACGAACTGGATTCCATTTCGGTGCGGGTGATTCCGTTCACCGCGACCCGCGGCGCACTGCTGGGCGGGTCGAGTTTTCATCTGCTGGATTTCGCTTCCGAAAATCTGCCCACCTTCACCTGGGTGGAGAGCGCGGTTTTCGGTGGGGCCGTGGAGGATCCGGAGCAGATTCGCGATCTGCGGTTCGCATTTGTGCGCGCACTGGACCAATCTCTCGGTCGCGCAGAATCTTTGGAGTTGATCAAACGCTATTCGCAAGGGTAGGAAACGCATGCGGAACTGTAAAATGCTGCCCATGCAAACCACCGCGAAGTACCAGCCGGAATCCACCGGCTGGTTCACGTCGACTCGTACCAATAACGGAAATCAGTGCGTGGAGGTTCGATTCGACGGTGATGCGGTGCTCATCCGCGACAGCAAGTACCGGCGCAATCCGGAACATCGCCTTGACGACGAGCCCATCATCACCGTCACCGCGCCAGAATGGATGACATTCCTGGACGCCGTGCTGGGCCGCCATATCCACCGCACCGCGCTCATCGCGGAGACCGGTGCGGACGGCCACACAACTCTCACGCACGAACAGATCACCCTCCTTTACACCCCCGGCGAATGGGCTGCCTTCGTCGCCGGGGTCCGGGACGGGGAATTCGACCGGTTGCCGCTCCCCGCTTAGGTGCGTTCACCGATCGTGAACGCGCGGGGTGCGAAGTTCACAGCGCCCGGCCGTGTGCCTCCGGAGTGGGCATACTGGGTTCCGTGACTTCGCAGCTGACTCCCTCCGGTATCGATCTGTCCTTCCGTGACGCGGACGTGCGGGTGCAGGATGACCTGTTCGCGCACGTCAACGGCAAATGGCTGGACAGTTACGAGATACCGGCGGACCGGGCGGTCGACGGCGCCTTCCGCACGCTGTACGACCAGGCGGAGCTGGACGTGCAGAAGATCATTCAGGACGCCGCGGCCTCGGGTGCCGCCCCCGGCAGCGAGGAACGCAAGATCGGCGACCTCTACAACAGCTTCATGGCCGCCGAGGCCATCGAGGCCGCCGGTCTGACCCCGATCGCCGAGGAGCTGGCCGCCGTGGCCGGGGTGTCCGACCGTTCGGACTTCGCCGCGCTCATCGGCCGCCTGCAGCGCACCGGTGTGGGTGGCGCGCTGGCCTTCTACGTCGACACCGACGACAAGAACTCCACCCGCTACCTGGTGCACGCCACCCAGTCCGGCATCGGCCTGCCCGACGAGTCGTACTACCACAAGGACGAGTACGCGGAGATCCGCGAGAAGTACGTCGCCCACATCCGCCACATGTTCGAGCTGGCGGGCCTGGCCTATGACGCGCAGCGGGTCTTCGACCTGGAGGCCAAGCTGGCCGCGGGCCACTGGGACGTGGTACGCCGCCGCGACGCCGAATTGAGCTACAACCTCATCACTTTCGACGATCTGGTCGCCGAGAACCCCGAATTCGACTGGACCGCCTGGACTTCCGCGCTGGCGGCGGGCCTGGATCGCTCCGGCCCGGAGCTGTTCGCGGAACTGGTGGTGCGCCAGCCGGATTACGTGCGCGACTTCGCCCAGGCCTGGGCCTCGGAATCGCTGGACGACTGGAAGGCGTGGGCGGCCTGGCGGGTCGTGAAGGCCCGCGCGCCGTATTTGACCGCCGCCCTGGTCGAGGCCAATTTCGACTTCTACGGTCGCACCCTGACCGGCGCGCAGGAGAACCGCGAGCGCTGGAAGCGCGGTGTCTCGCTGGTGCAGGATCTGCTGGGCGAGGCGGTCGGCAAGCTCTATGTGGCCCGGCACTTCCCGCCGGAGGCCAAGGCCCGCATGGTCGAACTGGTGGCGAACCTGCAGGAGGCCTACCGCCGCAATATCTCCCGGCTGGAGTGGATGGGACCGGACACCCGGCAGGCCGCGCTGGCCAAGCTGGAGAAGTTCACCCCCAAGATCGGCTACCCGGACCAGTGGCGCGACTACTCCGCCGTCACCATCGATCCGGCCGACGTGGTGGGCAACTACCGCAACGGCTATGCCGCCGAACACGATCGGGACCTGAACAAGCTGGGCGGCCCGGTGGATCGCGGCGAATGGTTCATGACCCCGCAGACGGTGAACGCCTACTACAACCCGGGCATGAACGAGATCGTCTTCCCCGCGGCCATTCTGCAGCCGCCGTTCTTCGACATGAACGCCGACGACGCCGCCAACTACGGCGGCATCGGCGCGGTCATCGGCCACGAGATCGGCCACGGCTTCGACGATCAGGGCTCCAAGTACGACGGCGACGGCAATATGGTCGACTGGTGGACCGAGTCGGACCGCACCGAATTCGGCAAGCGCACCAAGGCTTTGATCGCCCAGTACAACCAGTTCTCCCCCAAGGACCTCTCCGACGACCACAAGGTCAATGGCGAGTTCACCATTGGCGAGAACATCGGCGATCTGGGCGGGCTCTCGATCGCCCTGGAGGCGTACAAGATCGCTATGGAGGGCAAGGAATCCCCTGTCCTCGACGGTCTCACCGGCCTGCAGCGCGTCTTCTTCGGCTGGGCGCAGGTGTGGCGCACCAAGGCTCGCCAAGAGGAGGCCATTCGCCGTCTCGCCGTCGATCCGCACTCGCCGCCGGAGTTCCGGTGCAATGGCGTGGTGCGCAACCTGGACAGCTTCCACGAGGCGTTCGACGTGCGGCCCGGTGACGAGCTCTACCTGGATCCCGCTGAGCGCGTGAAGATCTGGTGAGCGGCTAGTTGGGATTCTGGGCGTGGGTCAGGGTCTCCCAGAGGCTGAACATCAAGACGCCCTCGGGGCGGAGTTGATCGGTCAGCCGCTGGGTTTCGGGTAGATCCTGACCCATGCGGTTGTGCAGGGCGTTCAAAGCGACCTCGGTGATCGGGCCGAGTTTCTTGTCGAACTTGCCGCCGCAGATGTCGGCCGGGAGCGGCTCGCCCAGTTGGTATTTGGCGTGGAACTCGAACGCCGCCCGGAGTCGGTCACCGACCTGCGGGTACAGATCCTCGTGCTGGATGCGGCTGGTCTCGGCGATATGGGCGATGCTCGAGAGCCCGTAGCCGGTGTGCTCGAAGTCGCGGCAGGTCTCCTGGGCCAGACCGTCGACGAAGGTGGACTGGTTCTGCCAGTACTTGATCACGGCCTCGGGCGTGCGCAGGTTACTGCGCGCCGACACCCTGGGCATCGGACCGTCCGAGGACAGGTAGATGTAGGCGGGCACCCGGTCCAGATACATGCCGACGGCCTTGTCCCAGGTGGGCCGGTCCTCGGTGTAGACCGCGATGCCGAGCGTGGCCTCCAACTCGACGAGTTCCCAATTGCCATTGGACTGCGAACCATTGATCACCTTGGGCAGGTAGACATTTCGCAGCATGTCCCCGAAGCGGCCCGCGCCGGGCCAGTCGTGGCTGTAGCGGATGATCTCCGCCGCCCGGGTCCAGATGGACGCCGCCCAGCCGCTCTGGATCGGCGCATTGGAGTTGGTGTGGTCGGTGACGGTACCGGACCAGGCGTCCATGATCTCGATCGCCTTGTCCGCGTAGCGGGTGTCACCGGTCAAATACCAGGCCAGGGCATCGGTGTAGGCCGACACCGCGTCCTTGCGCTCGTCGGTGCAGCCGTTGTCGGGCTTGGAATACGAGCCGCAGTCCACCACGGCCCGGGGCACGGGCGCGTGATCCAGTGCGGCGTAGGGGCTCGCGACCAGCTGGTCGAACGCGCCCTTCCACGGCTGCGCCCCGGCCGCCACCTGTTGTTTGGCGAAGTCGAGCTGCTCGCGCGAGACCAGCACGCCGGGGTGCGCGAACAGCAGGGGCGCGGCATGGGTCGGCGCTGCCGCCGGGGTGCACCCCGGCAGCAGGCTCACGACGGCGGCGGTCGCGAGCGCGACCAGGCCTCGATTAGCGCAGGCGCTCTTCGGTTTCGGCATCGAAGAAGAACAATTCATCCTGTTTGGGAGTCAAGTACAGACGGTCGCCGAGCGCCACTCGGAAGCGGCGATCCACGCGCGCGACCACGCGGCCGGAGCGGCTGGACCATTCGTCGGCGATGCCGTGCGAGTAGAGGAACGATTCCGCGCCCAACTCCTCGAGCAGCTCCACCTCGACCGCGAGCGCATTGCTCGGATCGGTGGTGACCTCCCAGGATTCGGGCCGGATGCCGACCACCACATTCTTGCCCTCGACCGCGCGCGGGAGCGGAATGCGCAGCTCGTTGAGCACGGCCTCGCCCGCGCGCACCGGCGCGGTGAGCAGATTCATGCCCGGGGAGCCGATGAACCCGGCCACGAAGGTGTTGACCGGATCGGCGTAAAGCTCACGGGGAGCGGCGATCTGCTGCAGCTTGCCGTCCTTCAGCACCGCCACCCGATGCCCCATGGTCATGGCCTCGACCTGATCGTGGGTCACGTACACGGTGGTGGTGCCGAGCCGCTTCTGGAGCGCCGCGATCTGCGAGCGGGTCGAAACCCGCAGTTTGGCATCGAGATTCGACAGCGGCTCGTCCATACAGAACACCTGCGGCCGCCGCACGATGGCCCGGCCCATGGCCACGCGCTGGCGCTGGCCGCCGGACAGCCGCGCGGGCTTGCGATCGAGCAGCTCCTCGAGCTCGAGCATGGCCGCCGCCTCCTTGACCCGAACCAGGGTGTCGGCCTTGCTCATTCCCGCATTGCGCAGCGCGAACCCCATGTTCTCGGCCACGGTCATGTTCGGGTAGAGCGCGTAGCTCTGGAACACCATGGCCACGTCGCGCGAGCGCGGCGGCAGGCCGGTGACATCCAGTCCGCCGATGCGAATCTGCCCGGCGGTCACCGATTCGAGACCCGCCAGCATGCGCAGACTGGTGGACTTGCCGCAGCCCGAAGGCCCGACCAGCACCAGGAATTCGCCGTCGGCGATGTCCAGGCTCAGGTCGTCGACCGCGGGGCCGGGCGCACCCGGATAGGTGAGGGAAACACCCTCGAACTGCACAGTCGCCATGCTGGCGCGTCTCCTCGCTCGCTAGTTACTTGGGCAGCTTCGGCGTGATCTGCCGGTCGATGATGGTCTGCAGTTGGTTGGTGATATCGCCGAAAGCGCTTGTCACATCCCGGTTCTGCAGGCCGATCTGCTCGAGCCCGGTGCCGATGATCTGGTCGCCGCCCGGCACGAACACGCGCGCGTAGTTCTGCGGCTTGGTCAGCGGCAGCTGGTCGATCGCGGTCTTGAAGTTCGGGTTCTTGGTCAGGAAGTCGGCCATGCTCGGATCCTGCTGTGCCGACTTGCGCACCGGGATGTAGCCGGTGGCCTGCGAGAAGTAGGAGGTATTGGCCGCATTGGTGATGAAGTCGATGAACTTGAGCGCGTTCTCCTTGCGGGCGTCGCTGATGCGCGACGGAATCGCCAGGCCCGCACCGCCGGTGGTGCACCCGGCCAGCCCGTTCGGGTGCGGCAGGAAGCCGGTGCCGAACTCGGTCTTGCCCGCGGCATTGGTCTTGATGCTCTTGAGGTCACCGGTGGAGCCGATGGCGGAGGCGATGATGCCATTGCCGAAGTCGACCGCGTAGGTGGGCCGGATGCTGGCGTACTTCTTGGCATTGATGGAGTCGCGCAGGTAGTTTCCGGCCTTGATGGTGGCCGGGTCGCTGAACTTCAGCTTCCACTCGTCGGAGTACGCGCCGCCGAAGGTCCAGCACGGACCCTGGAAGGTCCAGGCCAGGTAGTTCTTGGCGTCACCCCAGCCGTGCGCCCACTTCTCGCCGCCGCCCATGACGCTCTGGATCTTCGGGCCCCACTCGTCGAACTCGTCCCAGCTTTCCGGGGTGCGGTCGGGCAGTCCGGCCTTGGACCACAGATCCTTGTTGTAGTAGAAGATCTGGGTCGAGCGGGAGTACGGCAGCGCCCAGGTCTTGCCATTGAACTTGTAGTCGTTGACGAAGGTGTCCACGTAGTCGGACACGTTCACCCCGGCCGCGGAGAAGTGGCTGTCCAGCGGTTCGATGGTGCCGTTGAGCGCGTAGTTGAACCACCACACGTCGGACAGGATGACCACGTCGGGCAGCTCGCCGCCGGACAGGGCCGCGTTGAACTTGGTCGCGACCTCTTCGTAGTTCTTGCCCGCGTCGACGAGATTGACCTTCAGGTCCGGGTATTTCGCCTGGAACCGATTGATGAGCTCGGTCTCCTGGTCCTTGGAGGTGCCGGGGTGGTTGGACCAGAAGGTGATTGTCTTGGAATCACCGCCCTGGGTGCCGCCACCACCGGAACCGGCGCAGGCCGTCAGCGCGACCGCGCCCGCGGCCGCGCCGGCGAGGCCGAGAAACCCGCGGCGCGACAGCGCGGGGAGACGAGAATCGGACACGGGAATCTCCTTCTGGGACTTCATATTCGGACGCTCAGCCCTTGACCGCACCGGAGGTGAGGCCCTTGATCATCTGGCGCTGGAGCACCAGAAAGACGATGAGAATGGGAAGCATGGTCAGGATGACCCCGGCCATGACCGGACCCCAGTTGGTGACGCTGGGGTTCTCGGTGTTCTGCAGCAGGGTGAGGCCGACCGGCAGCGTGGCCACGCGCGCGTCGTCGGCCATGAGGAACGGCCACAGGTATTCGTTCCACTCGTTCACCAGCGTGACCACCGCGAACGCCACCATGGTCGGCCCCGACATGGGCAGCACCACCCGGGTCAGCAACCGCCACCAGCCCGCGCCGTCCATGCGCGCGGCCTCGATGACCTCGCTGGGTAGCGACAGGAAGTGATTGCGCATGAGGAAGGTGCCGAAGGCGACGCCGCAGAGCGGAAGAATGATGCCCGCGAATGTGTTTCGCAGTCCGGCCTGGGCCATGAGCGCGTAGTTGGAGATGATGGTGATCTGGTTGGGCACCATGAGCGCCGCGATGATCGTCAGGAACAGCACATTCTTGTACGGGAAACGCAGGAAGACCAGACCGTAGGCGCTGAGCACGCCCAGCACGAACTTCACCGTGGACACGATGGCGGTGACGATGATCGAGTTGCGCAGGAACTGCCAGAACGGCAGCACGGTGGTGGCGTCGTGGTAGTTCGACCCCAGCCAGGTCTTCGGCCAGTAGCTGACCGGCTGGGAGTAGACCTCGGCGTGCGCCATGAACGAGCGCGTGAGGATGTAGTAGAGCGGGACGCCCACGATGATCAGCACGCACGCCATGGCGGCATAGCCGAAGATCTTGGCGAACAACTCGCGATTGGCCGCCAGTGGTCCTTGATTGATATTGAGCCGGTTCACTTCTCGTCCCCTCGGTCCATCATGCGCACCTGCACCACGGTCACCAGCAGCAGCACCAGGAACATGATGGTGGCCACCGCCGCCCCGTATCCGGCGCGCTGGTTGACCCAGGATTCGCGATAGACCTGGTAGATCATGGTGGTGGTGCCGGTGCCGATGGGCCCGCCGCGGGTCATCACATTGATCAGGTCGAAGACCTGCAATGAGTTGAGCAGCACCGTGATCGACAGGAAGTACGTGGTCGGCCGCAGCTGCGGCAGCAGCACCCGGGTGAAGGTGGTCCAGCGGCTCGCGCCGTCGATCTCGGCGGCCTCCATGAGGTCGGTCCGAACCCCTTGCAGCGCGGCCAGATAGATGACGAAGCTGTAGCCCAGGTTCTTCCAGATGTAGGTCACCGTGATCATGAACAGCGCCCAGTGCGGATTCTGCGCGAAGTCGGGCGAGTGAATCCCCAGGCGCGTCAGGATGTCCGGGACCAGGCCGAAGCCGGGATCGAAGATGAACTGGAAGCCCACGCCGATGGCCGCGCCCGAGATGACGTAGGGCGCGAAGATCGCCGAGCGAACCACATTGCGCCCGAACAGCTTGCGGTCCAGCAGCATGGCCAGCGCCAGGCCCAGGACCATGCTGCCGAGCACCGCGGCCACCGTGAAGACTACGGTATTGCCGACGATCTGCCACGAATCGTCGCGCCGGAACCATTCGGTGTAGTTGTCGAACCCGATGTAGGACAGGCTCGTCGCCGAGATGTTCCAGTCCGTGAACGACAGGCGAATGTTGTCGGCCAGCGGGCGATAGACGAAGACGCCCAACAGGATCAGGTTCGGCGCGACCAGCACGACGAACAACGCATAGTCCTGCCAGGGTCTGCTTCGCCACCCGCGCCCGGGGGGCGTCGGGAGTACTCGTTCGGGCCAACTTCGCACCCGCGCAGCCTTGCGATCCCGTGCAAATGTCTGGTTAATTCCGGATGGTAACTCGCTTAACTGTCGGGCGGCTCCCGCTACCGACTGTTCACCGGTCACACCTTCAGTCGGCGCGGACATGGGCGAATAGTACGATCACTCAAACGATTACGTGACCAAAATCATGTGAACGCAAGACCAACTCTCGTAGCTCTCAGGGGCAAGCCCCTGAAACCCCACAAGATCTCAGGGGCAGGCCCCTGGAACCCCGAGCGCAGGGGCTCACGTACACCCCCTATATAGGTGCATGCCCCGCCCGTAAAGGGCGGGGCATGCGAGAAATCAGAGTGGGACCATTAATTCCAGTCGCCCCAGCCGTCGCTGGTGCTGAAGGTGCCGATCGAGTTCTTGACGATGACCGGGTCGCCCTTCTTCACGTTCTCCTGGAACCACTTGGCGTCCTCGGTGGAGACGTTGAGGCAGCCGTGCGAGGTGTCGGAAACACCCTGCTGCGCAACGCTCCACGGGGCGGCGTGGACGAAGATGCCGCTATTGGACATGCGGGTGGCGTACTCGACCTCGAGCTTGTAGCCCTCGGGAGCGGTCACCGGCACACCGTAGGTGGACGAGTCCATGATCATCTTGCGGTTCTTCTCGCTGACGATGTAGGTCCCGTTCGGGGTCTCGTGCCCCTTCTTGCCCATGGAGGTCGGCATGGTCTTGACGACCTCGCCATTGCGGGTGATGGTGATCTCGTGGGTGGCGTCGTCGGCGGTCGCGATGAACTCGTCGCCGATCTCGTAGGCCACCTTGGTGTCACCGGCCTGCACGGTCACCTTGGACCCGGCGGGCCAGAAGTCCTCGGGCCGCCAGCGCACCTGCTTGTCGCCCATCCAGTAGAAGTGGCCGGTCACCTTGTTGGTGGAGGTGATGCGAATGGACTTCTCGGCGGCGGCGTGATCGCTCACCGGATCCTTGAAGTTGATGATGACCGGCATGGCCACGCCGACCACGTCCCCGTCGCCGGGGCTGATGTTCGGGGCCGCGAAGTTGGCGGGCGGAATCGGGGCCTTGGCGTTGGGATCGGTGGGCAGCGAGCCCGGCTCGGGCTGCGGCATGACCGCGGACGGCACACCCGGGACATCGGGACCGCCCGGCCATAGCGGGGTCGCTGACGCCGGTGCCGCCACCACCGCTCCGGTCGCCGCGATGGCGGCGAGGGCGATCAGTCCCGTTCTCCGATAGCGGGTAGTGCGCACAGCTCGGTCCTCTCAGATCTTCGTTCACACTCAGATTGCGGGCACAGTTCACCCGCGTAGGTCCCAACCCCGCGTCCATTACTACCGCGATCGGTCCGGCAAGCCAATTGGCTTCTGACGGTTATGCATACCGACTTCTTGGTGTGTGCCACGTCACAAGGCCGCGGGTGGGTTGCCGGGGTGCGGTGTATGCGCCGATGGCATCGGCGATTCCCCGAAAGTGACACCGCTGCGGCCGGTTTCGACGCACGCGCGCCCCGAAACGTTACTGTGATCGAAATCACTTATGCCGCTTCAGGGTTGAACGTCGAAGGTGATCGCGGTGCGGGGACCGACGGTAATGGTGTGCGGCACCGACAGCGGTGCGGGCCCGCGCGCGAAGCGCGGCGAGAGCCGCAGTCGCACGCTGGTCAGTACAGTAGCCAACACAATTCGGAGTTCATAGTCGGCCAGCGCCGCGCCCACGCACCGCCGGTGCCCACCCCCGAACGGCGCGAATTCGAACGGGCCGTAGCGCCGCTCGAGGAAGCGCTCCGGTGCGAAGCGGTGCGGGTCCGACCACACCTCGGGGTCGGTGTGCAGCAGATGCGTCGATATCCCCATGGTGTCCCCCGCCCGCAGGGCCACCCCACACAGCGTGAAATCGCCGGTGAGCCTGCGCAATACGATCGGCACCGGCGGATGCAGCCGCAGCGTCTCCTGGCACACCGCGTCCAGATACGGCAGCTTCACCAGCTCCGCCGGATCGGGATCGGTTCCGGCCGAGGACAATTCGTCCAGCAGCCGGGCCAGCGCCGCGGGCGTCCGGTGCAGTCGGTACAGCGCCCACACCAGCGCCGTCGCGGTGGTCTCGTGGCCCGCCACCAGCAATGTTCGCAACTGCTCCCGCAGATCTTCCGCGGTGATGGCGGTGCCGTCCTCGTAGCGGGTCTCGAGCATGAGCGCGAGCAGATCGTTCCCGCCGCCCCCGTCCGCGCGCCGCCGCGCCACCTCGGCATCGATGAGCTCGTCGAGCCGGTCCCGGGCCGCGCTGAACCGCTCCCAGCCCGACAGTCCGAACAGATTGCGCCGCAAGGCCGGAACCAGAAACAGCGTGCTGCCGAACGATTCCAGGAAATCCGTTGTCACGGAGGTGTATTCGGCCCGCCGCACCGGTTCGTCGATGCCGAACACGGCCGCCAGGATCACCCGCAGGGTCAAGGCCCGCGCCGCCGCCCGGGCGTCCACCCGGGTGCCGGGTCGCCACGGATTCCCGGTGCGCTCCCCGGACAGTTCCGCCCGCGCGGCCTCGCGAATGGCATTGCCGTAGGCGCTGATTCGATTGCGATGGAAGGCGGGCGCGAGCAGCGCCCGCTCGCGCCGATGTCGCCCGCCGCGCGCGAGAATCAGCGAGGCCGCGCCCACCATGGGTTCGATGGGATTGGGCAGCGGCGGTTCCAGCAGCTCGACCGGTGCGCGGAACAGCTCGCGCGCCCCGTCCGGGGTGCCGGTGAACAGCACCGATCCCAGCGCGGGAATGCGCACGCGGAAGGGATCGCCGTCCCGCCCGCGCCGCCACCGCGCATAGCGCTCCAGGATGTCGCCGCTCATGAGTGCCTACACGAAATGGTTCGCCACCTCGGTTCGATCTCCCGTGTGCCCGACGTGATATGCATGGGCGCAAGTCAAATCTGTTTGTTTCGAAATATAGGACTCTTGCGTGTTGCGTCAGCAGCTTTCCGCCCGGATCGCCCTCCCCGCGATCTTCGCCGCCGCCCTGCTGCTCGCGGGCTGCGGGACCACCGTCACCGGCACTCCCGTCGCGGCCCCCGGCGACACCCTGCTCCCGAGCCAGGCCCCGCTCACCACTCCGGCCAAACCCTCGGGCAAGCCCGGCTCCGGCGTGCCGACCACCACCCCGCGCGCGGACCGCGGCGGCCACACCGACTTCCACGCCAATATCGGCGACTGCGTGAAACTGGGCGGCACCACCACCGACGCCACCATCGACAAGGCCAGCTGCGGCAGCCAGGACGCCAACTACAAGGTGACCGGCAAGGCCCCGCAGAATGCCCAGTGCGGCAAGGGCGCCGACCAGGTCTACTACGAGACCGTCAATGGCGTGGAGACCGGAGCCCTGTGCCTGACCATCGACTGGGTGGTCGGCGACTGCATGGAGGTGGGCACCGATGTCGCGCACCGGATTCCCTGCACCACCCGCACCGCCACCGACGGCGTGAAGGTGGTGTCGATCCTGCAGAACACCACCAGCGTCGACGACTGCCCCGGCGACAATCAGGGCTACATCTACGACGAGCGCAATATCGTCGTCTGCGTGGACACCCTCAAATAAAAGGAAAGGGCGGTGATTCGCGAATCACCGCCCTCGACACTGCCTTTCGTTCTCAGATGGGGTAGTACCCCGAGCCGATCCCGCCGCGGCCATTGAGGTCCGCCATGATCGAGCTCATATTGGTGCCGACCTCGGGCCCGAAGCAGGCCACCGCCAGGTAGGCGTTCACCATGCCGACCAGGGTGGTGCCGACGACGACCGGCGCGCCGGAATCGCCCTCCACCACGCACATCTGGCTCCAGGTCTCGACGCTGGTGTCGAAGACGTCACCCCAGGAGATGCCGCAGGTGTTGCCGGTGGTCCGGCCCTCCTTGCAGACGATCATGGGGAATCCCGGCGGGCCCCCGAGTCCGGTGATGGTGACATTGCCGATCCGGTTGACCGGGATGATGCGGCCCGGATCGAACTGGATGACGGCGTAGTCCAGGTCGTGGTTGGAATAGACGAACTGACCGATCTGACCCGCGGCACGGTCCTTTTCGGCCCAGACCTTGGCCCCGGCGTCGCCACAGTGCCCGGCGGTGAGGCCGACCAGGCGGCCCGCGCCGTCGTGGCCGACGGTGGTCACCGTGCATTCGAACTGGTCGTCGATGATGATCCCCGAGCCGCCGCCGATGACGGCGGGCGCGGGATCGGCGTTGGCGGCTCCGATGCCGAAGAACGCGGTGCTCAGGGCGACGGCGACAGTCCCGGCCGCCCCGGCGATTTTCTTGATCATGTCCCTCCAGACGTCGGAAGCCGCGCGAATCTCGAGTTGCGGTTACTCATCCTGTCAGTATTCGAGCCCGGTTGCCTCTTGTACTGCCACATGTTGCCGAGCCGTGTCCTGCCGAGGTTCGTCGCGGATACCTAGTTGGATGGAGATATCGGAACAATACGCAAGCGCTATGGAATTCCAATAAAATTGTTCCTACAAATTGTTACCCGGTAGGTGTTCACATCTATCGGTGGATACTCAAAAACTAGAACAAGTTCTAGATATCTGCCAGGTTCTTTGGGCGCTAAACCAACCCTGATGTGGCTGTTCACAGCTATACGACGAAAGTGATCCGGGTCTATGACCGGAACCACAATCGGTGATGTGTTTTTCCTAACTCCGTAGTAAGGTGCGTCAAGCAAACAGTCGCCGGAGGCGGGTAACCCGGCGTCGAGAGGGGTAGTCAGTGCAGTTGACCACGAGCCCGGGGGACCAGGGGAGTCCACCGTCGGCGTCACGGATGAATGCGGCCGTGGATTGGGCCAAGGGGTACTGGCAGGATCATCCGAAACGATCGCTGGAAACCGGTGGTCGGATGATGTCCATGGGCGTGTCGGCGGTCGCTGAACTTTTCATCGCGATCTTTCGCCGCCGCTTCCCCTATGCCGAGTTCATCCGGCAGTGCGCCTTCATGGCGAATGTCGCGGCCGCCCCGACCCTGTTGGTGGCCATCCCGATCGGCGTCATCGTCTCCATTCAGGTCGGCTCGGTCGCCGGGCAGGTCGGTGCGACCTCGTTCATCGGCGCGGCCAACGGCCTGGGCATCATTCAGCAGGGCGCGCCCCTCGTCACCGCGCTGATGATCTCCGGCGCGGTCGGTTCGGCCATCTGCGCCGACCTCGGTTCCCGCACCATTCGCGAGGAGATCGACGCCATGCGGGTCATGGGCGTGGATCCCATGCGCCGCCTGGTGGCCCCGCGCCTGGGCGCGGCCATGCTGGTGTCGGTACTGCTGTGCGGCTTCGTGGTTTTCGTCGGCTTCCTGACCGGCTACGTCTTCAATATCTTCGCCCAGAACGGCACCCCGGGCTCCTACATCGGGACCTTCTCCTCGTTCGCGGTCACCACGGACCTGATTGTGGCGCTGCTCAAGTCGCTCATCTACGGCCTGCTCGCCGCGATCATCGCCTGCGACTCGGGCCTGAACGCCAAGGGCGGCCCGGGCGGTGTCGCCAACGCGGTGAACACCGCGGTGGTCATGTCGGCGGTCATGCTCTTCGGCGTCAATCTGATCATTACGCAGCTCTACAACTCCCTCTTCCCGCCGCAGGTGGTCTGAGTCGTGTCAGCAACGTATGTACCGCCGCTGCTGCGGCCGCTCCAACGGTTCAAGGGTGCGGCCGGTGCGCCGCGCGACTGGCTGGCCCGCATCGGCCACCAGGTCTTCTTCTTCCTGCGCTCGGTCGGCTCCATGCCGATGGCGTTCAAGCACTACCCCAAGGAAGTCTGGCGACTGCTGTCCGATGTCACCTGGGGCAACGGCAATCTCGTCGTCGGTGGCGGCACCATCGGCGTGGTGCTGATCCTGTCGGCGTTCGGCGGCATGACCGTCGCCATTCAGGGCTACACCTCGCTGAACCTGTTGGGCCTGAGCCCCTTGACCGGCGCCATCTCCGCCTTCGCCACCACCCGTGAGCTCGGGCCGCTGCTCGCGACCGTCGCCTTCGCGGCCCAGGCGGGCTGTCGGTTCACCGCGCAGCTGGGCGCCATGCGCATCTCCGAGGAGATCGACGCGCTGGAATCGGTTGCCATTCGGCCGCTTCCGTACCTGGTGAGCACCCGCATGATCGCGGCCATGATCGCCATCGTGCCGCTGTACTGCCTGGCGCTGCCGCTGGCCTACATCTCCTGCTCGCTGACCGTGGCCCTGGTGGGCGGCACCGCGACAGGCACCTTCCAGCACTACTTCTATCAGTTCCTCATCCCCCACGATGTGCTGTACTCACTGCTGAAGGCGATCCTCTTCGTCGCGATCACCACGTTCATCCAGTGCTACTACGGGTTTTTCGCCTCCGGCGGCCCGGAGGGCGTGGGTGTGGCGGCCGGTCGCGCGATCAAGCTCTGCATCATCGCGGTCGTCTTCGCCGACCTGTTCATGACCTTGGCCATCTGGGGCGTCAACCCCGGCATCCGGATCTCGGGATAGGAGGCGCACGATGCTCATCGAT
This sequence comes from Nocardia sp. CDC153, assembly GCF_035818515.1. Taxonomy (NCBI): domain Bacteria; kingdom Bacillati; phylum Actinomycetota; class Actinomycetes; order Mycobacteriales; family Nocardiaceae; genus Nocardia; species Nocardia sp. CDC153. The sequence goes on from NZ_JAYKYU010000007.1 coordinate 176,067, forward strand.
CCGAGCGGGCGCGGACCGACGATGCGGCAATTGCTCATCGCCGGGGTTTGCGGCCTCACCGTCATCGCCATCGTGCTGGGCTTCCTGTTCGCGCGGTACCGGGGCTACTTCGTCGAAAAGGTCAATGTCACCGCGAATCTCACGACCACCGGTGACGGTCTGCCCGCCAACGCGGACGTGAAGTACCGCGGTGTGCTGGTCGGCGCGGTCAAGGACGTGTCGGTGGCGGCCAAGGGCGAGAAGCAGGAGGTGCACATCGAGATGAAACCCGAGTACACCGACGGCATCCCGGCCAATGTCACCGCGCGCGTGGTGCCCTCCAACCTGTTCGCCGTCACCTCGGTCGAACTCGTCTACAACGGAGCCGATTCCGCGCATCTGAAGGAGGGCTCGCAGATCGCCGAGGACACCTCCACGGGCACCATCGCCCTGCAGGACACCCTCACCAAGGTCCGCGACATTCTCGGCAAGATCGATCCGGTGCAGTTCGGCCGGGTGCTGGGCACGCTGTCCTACGCGCTCGACGGCAGCGGGCGCATGCCCGGCTCCACCATCGAACGCGTCGACCGCTGGCTCGACGGGGTGCGCACCTCGGTGCCGAATGTCGGCGGGTTCCTCGACGACCTCACCGCGTCGATGCACGCGCTCAACCAGTCCGCGCCGGAACTCATGGGCGTGCTGCGGGATTCGGTCGAGACGGCCAAGACCATCTCCGACCGGCGCGCCGAGCTGACCGCGCTCATCTCCGGCTCGGAGTCGACCATCGACAAGGTGAACGGCCTGTTCGCCCGCAACCCCAATGTCGGCAAGGACGTCACCACCGGCACCAGCGCCCTGTTCGGCGCGCTGTCGGACAATCCGGACGCCATCCCGCAGGCCATCTCGAATCTGAACGACTCGGTGCGCAAGCTGGGTTCGACCTTCCACTGGGGTCCGCAGAACCAGATGATCTGGAACATGGGCATCACCTTCACGCCCTACAAGCCCTACACCCGCGACGACTGCCCGCGCTACGGCGATCTGGCCGCCCCCAGCTGCGCCACCGCGCCGCTGGTCTCGGACCCGGGCACGCTGCCGGAAGCCATGCGGCCCAGGGCCATCGACGCGGCCAAGGATCTTCCGGTCACCGCGCCGCCGCCGGGCTTCCCGCTGATCCCGGGCCTCACCACCACCGGCACCCCGACGGACAAGCCCGCCGACACCCAGCAGCCGGGCACCGACCCGCTGGCGGGCACGCCGCTGCAGGGCCTGTTCCCCAACCTGGTACCGGCCGCCCCGGCACCCGCCGCCCCGGCCAGCCAGCCGGGTTCGGTTCCCACCGGCGGCAATTCGGTCCCGACCGCTGGCGATATCGCCCTCTCCGGTGACGACGCCATCACCGCCCTGCTGGGTCGGCGTCCCACCGCGGCCGAATACCTGCTGTTGAGCCCGATCCTGAAGGGTGCGACCTTGCAACTGACCAAGAGCGAGGCCGGACGATGAGCATTCGCAAGCCGCTCATCGGGTTCGGCATCTTCGCGATCGTGTCGATCCTGGTGACCGCGGTCATCTGGAACACGCTCGCGCGAACGGTGAAGGGCGACACCAACACCTACTCCGCCACCTTCAGCGACGTGCTCGGCCTGCGCGAGGGCGACGACGTCCGGATGGCGGGTGTGCGTGTCGGCAAGGTGGAGAAGATCGACCTGGACAAGAAGAACCAGGCGGTGGTGACCTTCATCGTGCAGCGCGATCAGACGGTGTTCGGCGACACCAAGGCGCTGGTCCGCTACCAGAACCTGATCGGGCAGCGCTATCTCGCGCTGGCCATGCCGCCCGCGGGCAAGCCCAAGACCGGCGATCACGTGCCGCTGAAGAACAACGGCTCGATTCCGCTCGAGCGCACCGAGCCGTCCTTCGATGTCTCGGCCCTGCTCAACGGTTTTCAGCCGCTGTTCCAGGTGCTGCAGCCCGAGCAGGTGAACAACCTGTCCAACACCTTCATCCAGGCGCTGCAGGGCGACAATGTCTCGCTGAGCGCGTTCATCACTCAGGCCGCCGCGGTGGCCTCGGATTTCGAACGCCGCGACGGGATCCTCTCCGATGTCATCACCAACCTGTCCGGCGTGATGTCGGGTCTGGCCAAGCGCGGTGACGAACTGGAGACGCTGGTCACCCAGACCCGCGCCCTGATCGGCGGACTGTACGCGCAGGGTCAGTCGCTGCAGGCCTCCACCGTTCAGATCGCCGACGCCACATCGGCTCTGGTGAACATGTTCGGCAGCATCCAGCCCAAGCTGGTGCTGGCCCAGAACGCCACCCACGACGCGCTGGCGCTGCTGCTGGCCAATGGCGCCAAGTTGGACCAGGCGGCGGTGGACCTGCCCGCCATCCTGGCCAATGTCGGCAAGTTCACCCAGAACGGCACCTACGCCAACGCGTATCTGTGCAGCCTGGACGTCTCGCTGTACGGCATTCTCTTCCCGCGCGGTCTGTTCTCGCAGATCGGCGGCAACTCCCACTCGGCGGTGTGCCGACCATGATGGCGACTCTCAAATCCCGCTTCAACGCCAACCGCAACTTCTGGCTCGGCACCTTCGGCGTGGTGCTCATCGCCGCGCTGCTGCTCGGCTCCACCCTGTACAAGCAGGTGGGCATCGGAAAGCAGAGCATCAAGGCCGAATTCGTGCAGACCGCCGGCATCAAGGTGGGCGACAAGGTGGACGTGGCCGGTGTCGCGGTCGGCTCGGTCTCGGGCGCTGAGCTCGAGGGCGATCACGTGCTGATCACCTTGAACGTCGACAACAAGGTGAAGCTCGGCCCCGACGCCAAGGCCTCGATCAAGATGGCCACCCTGCTGGGCGCGCGCTACATCGACCTCACGCCCGGCGACGGCTCCGGCCTGAAGGGGAACCGAATCCCCAAGTCCAACACGGTCGTTCCCTACAACCTGGCCGATGTGGTGCAGCAGGGCACGCCCAAGTTCGAGGAGCTCGACACCAAGAAGCTCGCGGACTCGCTGAATCTGATCAACCAGCAGATGGGCGACACCCCGCAGATGACGGTGCAGGCGCTCGACGCCATCGGCGCGCTGGCCAAGACCATGAACAACCGCAAGGACCAGGTCGACCAGCTGCTCAAGGATCTGGACCGGGTCACCCGGATTCTCGGTGACAACCGCAACAGCCTGCTGCTGGTGATCACCCAGGGCGAGGCCATCGCCAATCGGGTGATGGAGCGCCAGGGTCTGCTGAAGTCGTTGCTGGACAATATCGCCGCGCTCAGCGGTCAGCTGCAGCAGATCGGCGCGCAGAACGACAACCAGTTCGGTCCGACCCTGCAGCAGCTCAACACCATGGCCGAGGGCCTGCAGAAGAACAAGGACAACCTGGATCGGCTGCTGTCGATCATGCCGCCGTCGATTCGCCAGTTCAACAACGCCTTCGGCAATGGCAACTACGGTGAGGTCGCGCTGCCTTGGCTGTTCCCGGACAACTGGTTGTGCTTCGCGCAGGTGAACGAGGGGTGCCACCAATGAGATTCAGTCGCATCACCAAGGCCGCCATGATCGGTGCCGCCGCGTTCGCGGTGGGCTCCTGCTCCATCGTCCCGCTCGGGGTGAAGGACGCCGCGGGCCAGACCAAGCACTTCACCGCGGACTTCCTCAATATCGCGGGCATGTTCGAGGGCAACCCGATCACCGTGCTCGGCCTCGAGGTGGGTCGGGTCGACAAGATCGTGCCCAAGGGTCAGTACGTCGAGGTCCACATGACCGTGGACAAGGGCGTGGACATCCCGAAAAACGTGCAGGCCGCGCTGGTTTCGCCGTCCATCGTGACCGACCGGCACATCGAGCTCACCCCGCGCTACACCGGCGGCGACAAGCTGCCCGACGGCGCGCACCTGACCACCCAGCAGACCAAGACCCCGGTCGAGCTGGACACCATGATCAAGACCATCGACAGCTTCGCCGCCGCCCTGAAACCCCAACCGGGACAGGACGGTGTGGGTCCGCTCTCGGGTCGGGTGCTGTACCCGATGATGAACGGCAATGGCGAGAAGATGCGCGATGTGCTCAACGCGCTCTCGGGTGCGTTGAAGACCGGCGTCGACAACAAGGACGCCATCTCCACCATCATCATCAAGCTCAACGAGCTCACCACCATGCTCGCCGACAATGACGATTCGGTGCGCGCATTCAGCAACAAGGTCACCCAGATGACCGGGCTGCTGGCCGATCAGGCGCCGGGCCTGCAGGCCACGCTGGATCAGCTGAACGCCTTCCTGGCCAACACCAGTGGCGCGTTCTCGCAGTACTCCGATCAGCTCAACGGCACCCTCACCGGGCTCACCAATGTCACCAACCAGCTGCGCGCCAATGCCGCCGGGGTGACCGAGGTGGTCGACGTGGCGCCGCTGCTCATGCAGAACCTGGACCGGTCGGTCAACCGGCAGGGCAACTTCATTCGCCTGCACGGTCTGATCGGCACCGCGTTCTCCGGTGAGATCGTCAGCCTGTTCTGCGAACGCATCCAGATGAAGTCGGATGGCTGCCGCACCGGGAAGATGGAAGATTTCGGACCCGACTTCGGGCTCATGGCGGCGATGCTGGGGATGACCAAATGAGCAATCGGTTTCTGCGTCGCACCGCGCTGCGGCGCACCATCGTCGCCGTGGCGGTGTCGGCGACCGCGGTGGTCGCCACCGGCTGCGGTGTGACGGTCGAGAGCCTGCCGCTGCCCAAGCCCGGCGCGGGCGGCGAAACCTACACGGTGCACGCGGTTTTCGACAATGCGCTGAACCTGCCCGATCAGGCCAAGGTCAAGATCGGCGGTTCCGACGTCGGCGTGGTCACCAAGATCACGACCAAGGACTACAAGGCCAATGTGGACCTGGCCATCCGCAAGGACATCGAACTGCCCGAGGGCAGCACGGCCGAACTGCGCCAGGCCACCCCGCTCGGTGACGTCTTCGTGGCGGTGTCCAAGCCCAAGACCGCACCCGGCGCGGCCATGATCAAGGACGGCGGTCAGCTCACCAACACCTCGGCGGGCGCGACCGTCGAAGAGCTGCTCATGTCGATCTCGTTGCTGTTCAACGGCGGTGGCATCGCCAGCCTGTCCAAGCTGACCGCCGAGCTGGACTCCATCGTCGGCGGCCGCGGCGACCAGCTGGCCCATGTGCTCACCCAAATGACCAGTGTCATGACCAGTCTCAACACCAACAGCGCGCGCATCGACGGCACACTGGCCGGATTCAGCGCGCTGGCCGACACCATCGAGGCCAACCACCAGCAGCTCGGTCAGGTGGCCGACAACCTGCCGAGCATGATCGGCGCCATCGCCGAGAACAACCAGGCGCTCGGCGATCTGCTCACCAAGGTCTCCACCACCAGTGCGGCCCTGGGCGATTACGCCAATACCACCTCCGATTCGCTGGCCAGCCTGCTCGACAATGTGAGCCAGTTGATGACGGCGCTGTCCAAGACCGATCAGACCCTCGGGCCCGCGCTCGACGCGCTGCACGACATTCGGCCCAAGGCCGACGCCTCGTTCAAGGGCGACACCCTGGCCGTCGCGGCCACCGCCACCATGCTCGATATCGGCCTGCTCACCGACCCGGCCAACAGCAAGTTCCCGGATCTCAAGGACCTCAACGACTTCGGCGGCAGTTTGATTCAGGTGCTGCAGATCATCTACGGCCGGATCAACGGGGGACACCGATGAACTGGGTGAAGAGCCACAAGAACCTGGTGTCCAACACCGCGCTCGTGCTGATCCTGCTGCTGGGCGCGTCCTATTTGGCGATCAGCGTCATGCGGGTGAACCCGCTGCGCCAGACCTACCGGGTGACGGTCAATCTGGACCGTTCCGGCGGTCTGCAGTCCGGCAACGACGTGACCCTGCGCGGCTACCGAATCGGCAAGGTCACCGACATCAAGCTGATCGACAATGGCGCGGCCATCGCGGCCACCGCCGAAATCGACAGCAAGTACTCCATTCCCAGCGACACCCTGGTGTCGGTCGGCGCGCTCTCGGGCGCGGGCGAGCAGTACATCGACTTCCGTCCGAACGTGGATCAGGCCCCGTACCTGCACAACGGTTCGGTGATCCAGTACGACGCGAACAAGGTCAAGACGCCGACCCCGGTGTGGTCGGTGCTCGACAACGCCAGCGCCATGATCTCCGAGATCGATCCGGACAAGTTCAGCGTCATTCTGACCGAGCTGGACACCGCGCTGTCCGGCGGGCCGGATCAGTTGCGCTCCATGATCGATGCCATCTCGGTGGCGACCACCGGCCTGGACAACCTGCTGCCGCAGACCACCAATCTGCTCAGGAATTTGCAGACCATCTCCGGCACCACCTCGCTGGCGCAGCCGGATCTGGGTACGCTGACCCGTAATTCGAGTGTGTTGTTCAATCAGTTCAACGACGCGAATGCCGAACTCCAGAAGATCCTGGAGCAGGCTCCCGGCCAGATGCAGACCCTCGGCGCGGTGCTGGACAAGACCGCCGACCCGGCGACCAGTCTGCTCACCAACTTCGCGGCCATCACCAGGGCCGCGCAACTGCGCACCCCGGCGCTGCGGGCCCTGTTCCCGTCGCTGGTGGTCGGCACCTCCGCCATGGGCGTGCCCGCGCACGACGGCGAGTTCTACACCATCGTCGACATCTGGCCGCGCACCTGGTGCGATTACGTCACCAAGAAGGTGCGGCCGGATGTGGCCACCGAGAGCACCTTCCCGAAGTGGGCGAGCTACTGCCAGAACCCGCCCATGGATCAGCAGATCCGCGGCTCCGCCAATGCGCCGCGACCGGACGTGCCGAACAACGGCGCGCTCCCGCCCGCGGGGTCGGACCCGAACGAACGGACCCTGCCGCCGCTCAAGTGAGTGCCCCGAATCAGCTGCTGTGCGCAACAGGCATACTCGCTGACGAAACCTAGACGGTGCGCCGCAGCGCACCGGGAAAGTGATCGATACATGTCGGACGACGCTGCCCAGGACAAGAAAACCGAAGACGATTCCATCGCCGAGGCCGATGCCCAGGGCAGCGCCAGTGCCGACCAGGCCGCCGAGCAGCCGGAGCCGACGAAGGAGACGGCGGCCGCGGAGCCGAAGGCCGACGAGCCGGTGGCCGAGCCGAAGGCCGAGCCCGCCGAGAAGCCCGCACCGGCCGCGGAATCGAAGCCGACCGACGAGCGGAAGTCCTCGGCGCTCGGTTCCAAGATCGCGGTGCCGATGGTCGCGCTCATCGCGCTCGGTGTGCTGCTGGTCGCCGCGCTGGCCGGGCTGGCGGCGTTCGCGTGGCAATCGCACTCCAAGAGCAATGAACTCGCCGACCGCGATTCGGCGTCCAAGGCGGCCTGCGATTTCGCCAAGGCGGTCTCGGTCTACGACCAGAACACCTGGAACGACTTCGGCCCGCGCGTGCAGGCGCTCATCACCGGCGAGTTCAAGCAGATGTTCGACCCCATGGCGGGCGACGTGAAGGACATCCTGTCCCAGGCGCACGCCAAGTCCTCGCTGAACGTGCTGCGCTGCGGGTGGGAATCCGGCGACTCGAACAAGGCCACGGTCCTGGTCAGCCTGACCCAGACCTCCACCAACGACTTCCACAACAAGCCCATCGTGCTCACCATCCCCACCTACGTGGAACTCGAGAAGCACGACGGCAAGTGGCTGGTCTCCAAGTTCCAGCCGGTGTACTCCGGTGACGAGAACCCGCTGTTCCCGGGCGCGTCCGGCGGCGGCAACGACCAGCAGGGCGGTGCCCAGCCCTCCGGCCAGCCCGCCCCCTCGACCACCCAGGCTCCCCAGCCCGCCCCCACCAGCGCGGCCCCCAAGCCGGGCAACTGAGAGCTGAATCAACGAAAGGGCCTGTCCCCGGAGCAATCCGGAGACAGGCCCTTCTGTTCTCGCCCGTGCGGCCGGGCGGTGGAGTCGTCAGAACAGCGTGAGTGCCTCGGGGGCAGGGGCTTTCGCGGCCGCCGCCCGGCGGCGCGGAGTCTGGGCCGCGGAATGCGTGGTGGCCGTGACCATCTCCGTGTGGTTGGCGGGCTTGGTGACGGGCAGCGGCTCGGTCTTGGGCTCCTGGACCGGCAGGGGCTCGGTGATCGGGTCTAAAGGGGCCGGATCCTCGGGCTCGGTCGCGACACCGGTGGCGGCGACGTGGCGGGCGGCCTGCCCGGCCAGCGCGTCGGCCTGCTCGTTGAAGTAGTTGCCGACGTGGCCGCGCACCCAGCGGAACCGGACCGGGCCGGGCCGGCTGGCGATGGCGCGGTCGATCTGCTGGATCAGCTCGACATTCTTCACCGCGCCGCCCGTGGAGGTCTTCCAGCCATTGGTGCGCCAGCCATTGATCCATTCGGAGGCGCACTTGATGGCGTAGAGCGAATCGCTCTCGATGAGCAGGGGTTCCGCGCCGGGATGCGCCCGAACGGCCTCGAGGAGTGCGCGCAACTCCGCGATCTGATTGGTGCCCGAGGGTGCACCGCCACTGGCCGAGCCGCCCGCGTGATTGACCCAGGCCCAGCCGATCGCGCCGCCCGGATTGCGCAGGCATGATCCGTCGGTGCTCACGATGATCATGCGGCCTACCCTACGCGATCCGGCCGACAAGATCCGTGCCGTGGAATTCCTCTATCTCCCTACGCAATTGCGACTCCGTTCGCCGGACCGTGGCCTGCACCAATGCGGCCGCCATCGTCGAGAGCAACCTACCGGTGAGTCCGCGCGGCACCCAGTACTCGGTTTCCGAGGTCAGCACCGCGCGGCCGTAGCCGAGCGGATCGAAGCGCAGGGTGATCACGCAGAAGTTGGAGCACGCCGACGCCGACTTCCCCGTCCGGCGTCGGCGCAGTGTGTACTCGATGACCGCGTTGCGGCGGTAGTCGGTGATCTCACACTCGATGGTGGGGTGCCACAGGCCGACCCGCAGGGTCGCGGCGAAGACGGCTCCGGCGCCATGATCGGAATCCCCGATCGGCTCGAAGGCGACGACGCCGAAGGCCCAGTCCGGCACGAACTGATGGTTGTCCGTGTATGTGAACGCGACTTCTACCGGCGCGCCGACGTCACTCGCGTACTTGAAATGGCCCATAGGCTGCTCCCTGTCCCACGGCTGCCTCAAAAGTACTACAGCAATCCTATTTATTGAGCGGAGTCCCTATTTATTGAGCGGAGCCTCAAATGGACACCGCGTCCAATCGATCGGCGATGTACTCGGCGATGGGCAGGGCGGAGGTGGCCGCCGGGGACGGGGCATTGAGCACGTGCACCGAGCGCGGGGTGCGCTCGAGCAGGAAATCGTGGACCAGGGTGCCATCGCGCAGCACGGCCTGGGCGCGGATACCGGCCTCGCGGGGCAGCAGGTCGGCGCGGGTCAGGTCGGGACAGTAGCGGCGGCACTGCGCCAGATACCCGCGCTTGAACAGCGAATTCCGCATCTCGCGCAGACCGGTGCGAACATTGGCCGCGGCCACCCGGTGAAAACCGCGGTAGCCCAGGATCTCCCGGGCATCCCGCAGATTCACGCTGCCCTTGCGATAGCCCTCCCGCGCCAGGCCCAGCACCGCATTGGGCCCGACCGTGAGCTCGCCGTCGATGGTGGGACTCAAATGCACGCCCAGGAACGGCAATTCGGGATCCGGAATCGGGTAGATGAGGGTGTTCACCAGATCTCGGCGCTCCGGCGGCAGCGTGTAGTACTCGCCGCGGAACGGCACGATGCGCAGATCCACCCGCAGGCGCGCCAACCGCGCCAGGCGATCGGCCTGCAACCCCGCGCACACCACCATCCGCCGGGCCTGCCAGCTGCCCGCGGGACCGGAAATCGTGATGGCCGAGTCGGTTTCGACAATGGCCGTGATCTCCGCGCCGAGCACGATCTCACCCCCGGCCGCGCGCACCCGGGTCGCGAGCGCCCGGGTCACCGCGCCGTAGTCGATGATGCCGGTGCTCGCCACGAACAGCGCCCCGACGCCGGTGATCCGCGGCTCGCGCCGCACCAGTTCGGCGGCGTCGAGCAATTCCACCTCGACGCCATTGGTCACCGAGCGCTCGTAGAGCGCCAACATGCGCGCGTGCTCGGCGGCATCGGTGGCCACCAGCAGTTTTCCGCACACCCGGAACGGAATGTCGTGTGCCGCGGCGAATTCCTTGGTCAGTTCCGCACCGCGCACGCACAGCCGGGCCTTCAGGCTGCCGGGCTCGTAGTAGATGCCGGAGTGGATGACCCCGCTGTTGTGCCCGGTCTGGTGCAGGCCCAACCGCTCGGCCTTCTCCACCAGCAACAGGCTCGCCCCCGGATGGCGTTCGAGAATGCGGTGCGCGGTGGCCACCCCGACGATGCCGCCGCCGATCACGCAGTAGTCGTACACACCGGGAAGTCTCACACAGCGACGGCGGTGGAGTCTTCCACCGGGGCCGGAACCGGATGGCGGGCGATCTGGACGCCGTAGCGGCCCAGGCCCGGATCCGACACCGTCAGCGTCACGTCGCCGTGGCTGTCCACCTCGGTGCGCAGCTGGGTATTGGCGCTCGGATCGGAGTTGATCCCCAACTGCTCCCCGAGCGGGGTGTGCAGCAGCACGTCCGCGAGGGTGGCGAAGACATTGGTGTCGACGGTGAGCGTGACCGAATCATGCTGTGCCGCAGCCACATGCGCACCCAGATACGCGGTGCCGAGCCGCAGCTGGCCGCCGACCGGACGCGGGACCTCGGTCGCCGCGGCCGCGCCCGTGCCGGACACGCGGGCCGAACTCACCCGCGGCGCCGCCTGCTCCGCCGGTCGAGGGGTGAAAAGCGCTGCCAGGCCCACATTTTCGGGCAGCGGCGCGGTGGGCTGGGCGATCGACGGGTCGTTCCCGCCGCCGAGTTCGATCAGGGCCGGGTGGTTGCTCGGCGGTGTGGTGGCGAGTTTGCCGGGCTCGTGCGCCATCTCATTGGCGATATACGAACCGGCGGCGACGGTCAGCCCGATGCTGGCCATGCTGGCGGTGACGATGGCGCTGTAGCGGAACGCCTGGGCCGTACGACGGGTCGACCCGGCGGCCGGTGTCGCGAGTTGATGCGACATGACTGGTGCGTCCTTTCCTCTCCCCTGTCCCCCTGCGCCTGTTCGGCGCAACGACCCGCACCTTTGAAAGTCGTACGCTCGTCCAGGTTACGGCGGTCCAGGTAACGTCCGGTAAACCGACTCACCAAAGAGACCAGGATCACAGAATGGAAAGGTTGGACATCATCAGGTTTTCGCTGTCGAAAGCCTGGGTAAAAAGCTGTTAGCGGCGAGCGTCAACTCGACTGCCATCGAAGAGACCTCCGGCCAACGGCGTCCGGTCGGCACCAGGCACGGCGCACCCAAGCTGGCGCTCGTTCGCTCCCTCCCAGGTGACCTGGGAACAAAGGCCCAAGTGGGAATTGGGATTTCTGGTCGGAGGCCGGGATGACGGCGGGTCAGGCGAACTGGCCCGCCGTTCGGCCGCTTCCGGGGGGACCCGCGAAAGCCTGTGCCAGGCCGAGCCATTCGCGGGCGTCGTCCCCGCGCACGACCAGTCCGAGATCGTCGATGTGTCGCCGCTGCGTGACGAGCAGACAGAAATCCAAGGCCGGACCGGTGATTCGCTGCTCGGCGTCCTCGGGACCCCAGCTCCACACCTGGCCGTCCGGCGCGGTCAACTCGATCCGGAAGTCCTCGGCGGGCGCGGCCTTGCCGTGCGTCAGATAGGCGAAGTCGCGGGTCCGCACGCCGATGTGGGCGATATGCCGCAGCCTGGCGGTGGGCTCCCGGGTGATGCCCAGGGCGTCGGCCACGTCCTGTCCGTGCGCCCAGGTCTCCATCAGTCGCGCGGTCACCATCGAGGCCGGGCTCATGGGCGGCCCGAACCACGGCAGCTTGGTGCCCGCCGGGACCGTGCGCAGCGCCTCGACCAGGGCCGCGCGATCGCGCCGCCAGTCCGCGAGCAGTTGCGGCGCAGGGGTTTTCGCCCCTTCCGCGGCCGCCTCGTCCACGAAGGTGAGCATCTTGGGCAGCGCCGCCTGCACCTGCCGGTCGAACTCGGCGGGATCCGTGGCCGCGACGGCGGCGACCCGGTCGGTCCAGTTCAGGTGGGCGATCTGATGGGCGATGGTCCAGCCCGCGGCCGGGGTGTCGCGCTGCCACTCGGCGGGATCGAGGTCGGCGATCAGCCGATCCAGATCGGCGCATTCGGCGGTGAAGTCGGCGAGCAATGCCTCGAGATCGGCCACCGGGTCAGCATCGCAGCCGGGCCCCAAAAATGCAAGCACGCGTGCTTGATTTCTGGCCGACCCGGAAAAGGCTGTCTACCAGCCGAAAAGGATCAAATGCACAAGCCCGACCCCCAGGCCCAGCGCCGCACCGTGCAGATACAGCAGCCACGCGTCCTGCTCCACAGAGGCATAGAACATCTCCATGAACTCCCCCGGCGTGAGCTGCTGCAGCTTGCGGGCGGCGAACTCGTCGATCTTCTTGGCCTGGGCGGCCGCGAATTCCGGATCGTCGGCCAGGCTCGGGGCCAGGCCCACCGCGGCCGAGGTCGCGCCGACCTTCAGATTGTCGAACTGCCGCTTGCCGAAGACGGTGCGCACCACCGAGTGGGTGGGGCCGAGCTGGCGGTGGATCTCCTGGGAGATGAGGCGTTCGAGCAGCTGGCGGGTCTTGTCGCCATTGGGCCCGTCGAGCAGTTCGCGGGCCAGGTTGGGCAGCGTGAGCACCTGGTAGGCAAGGATGTTCGCGAGATCGGCGGCGGCCTCGGGCTGCCGCTTGGCCAGCAGCGCCTGCTTCCACAGGTACTTGTAGCGCGGCTGCGGGTCGCCCGGCTCGAACACCATCTTCACGGCGATGACATTGACGATCACGCCGATCGCCGCGGCCGCCGACAGGATGACGAACCACCCGGGCAGCCAGCCCAACACCGGAATGCTGTGGTGCACCTGCATATACAGCGCCAGCAGCAGACCGAACGGTGCGCCCAACAGACCGATGCGGACCATGAACCGCAGTTCCGGCGCGGCGATGGTGGTGGTCAGGTCCTTGAGGATCGTCGGGTTGTCCCGCAGGTACCGGATGACGAAGTCCTTGATGTCGATGAGCTGATCGACATTGTCGCCGAGCTGTTCGAAGGCCCGCCGCGCCAGCGTCGGCAGCTCCCGCTCGATGCGCTGGTAGAGCACATTGCGCACGGCCTTGGGCACCGCGCCCCACAGATCCGGGTTCTCGTGATTCATGATCTCGTCGACCATGGCCGGAACCTGTTTGCGCCCCACCTCGGCGATGTAGTCCGCGATGCCCTCGAGATCCAGCTCGTGAATGAAGTCGCGCGGACTCCCGATCCGCATGAGCGCCTTGTCCACACAGATGCTGGCCATCTTCTCGGCCCGCGCCGGAATGAACCCCTGAAACCCCAGCCGCTTCCCATCCCCGGAGAAGGTCGGCAACACCTGCACCCGCCGCGGAAAGTACGGATACAGAAACTCCAGCCCCGGAACCCGGAACCCCTTGAAGTAGATCGGCCAGAACAACATCAGCACGCCGGTCCAGTTGGTCAGCCACCCGGCGATCGCACTGAAGATCGGAAAACTGATCAAATCGACGACAACCTTCGGCTGCCCGGTCACCTGCTCCCAATCCAGGAACAGCCCCGAGGCCAATGTCGTCATACCAGCGTCCCCCTACGGCCAACCTGATGGTGAGAAATCGGACTCCCAACACTCTCACCGGCAGGAACCCCTGTCAAAAGCTCCTGGCCTGTACCAACCCGCCGTGTCGCAGCCGATTCAATCGCCCCGCTCGTGCAAAAAACCACCAGCCGGTAATACCAAGGTATTATTGTGGGGGTGTGGAGTATGTATGGTCGCCGACAGCCAAACAGTTCCTCGAACGGTTTCAGGTCCTCAGCTGGGAGGTGATGGAGGTCCTGTACTCGTCTCGTCGTTGGCCACGACCGGCCCGCACCGATCAAGGTCTACCGGTGCTGACCGTGTGGGGCCGCAGCGACGAAGGCCGTCCGTTGGTGGTTATGCTGCGGCAGTTGCCCGCACCCTCCACTCGCTGGGAAATCCTGATGGCCGTGCCGATGGGACCGCACCAGCTCACTGAGTACAACGCATGGGAGGCCAACCAATGAGCGACCCGACAGAACACGGCTACCCGCGCACCTCCGAGGAAGCCGCCACCTTTTTGGAGGGCATGACCTTCGACGACACGGCGACCGTGCCGCCGTTGCCGCCGACCATCGACGAGATCGAGACGGGCATGGTCACCACGTCCCTGAAACTGCCCGCCGAGCTGCGGGACCGTATCCGGGAGACTGCCGCCGAGCACTGCATTACCGCGAGCATGTTGATCCGCCAGTACATCGAGATGGGTTTGGCCGCCGAACAGCCCGACCGGATGATCCCGCTCTCCGACGCCATCCGAGTGCTGTCCAGCCTGCGCGCAACCGCCTGATCGGCAGCGCACGAAAATGCCGTGGAATACGAGGGATTGAGCGTCGAGTCGGTCGGCGGGCGCCTTGTGGAAATGGCTCCATCACAAAGCTCCCTCGCCTGCAACAGGACTCGATCGCCCTCCGCGGAGGCGAAACCGCGGGGCCGAGCGCGCACTGTGCCCGCCGCCTCGTGGCCGAAGATAGCCACGGACGGCACCGCGCAGGAATAGTGGCGTCAGCATGCCGTCGATGAGGTGCATATCCGACAGGCGCGCCCAGGCTGCCTCAACCTCGACCAGTGCACTGGCTCACGTCAGTTTCGGAACCGGGAGACCTTGTCGAGCCAGTGGCCTTGGGCCACAGGTGCAGGCATGCGGGAAGCAGGGTCGCAATTCGGCCACGGTAGGTCGCGCAGTTCGTCAGTGGACGCGGTCCGCCGGGAGGTGGGCGGCGAGGAAGTCGGTGACGATCTCGGTCACCGCGGCCGAGCGCTCGAGCATCGGTACATGGCCGCAGCCGTCGAGGTATTCGGCGCGGTCGGGGCGGAGTCGCTCGTTCACGGTGCGTCCGGCGGCCGCCGACAGCACTCGATTCTGGTTGCCCCAGATCACGCAGAGCGGCGGCAGCTCGTCTCGATCGGGCCAATCGTCCAGGGCCGCAAAGGAAGACAGGTCGCGTACCAGGTAGATCAGGGCGCGGGCGGGGAATCCGGACGACAGGGGTGCGACGTACGGGGATTCGCGGTAGGCGCGGCGGGTGGTGAACCAGGAGCGGGCGGTGCCCCGGGCCACCCACCGCGGGGTGTGCCAGCCGCTCAGCGCCCGCACGGTGCCCTCGGGCGCACCCCGTACCAGGCGGGCGGCGCGTCGCCAATCACCGTGCATGGCAGTGGATTCGGTCAGTGGGTTGATGGCCACCACCGCCCGGAACAGTTCCGGATAGCGGCGGGCGAGGGTGAGACTGATGGCCGATCCGACGCAGTTGCCGATCAGGGCCGCGTCGGTGAGCCCGTGTTGCATGAGGAAGGCGCAGATCAACTCGGTGTAGCGCTCGAGGGTGTAGCCGTCCGGGGGCCGATCCGATTCGCCGTACCCGGGCAGATCGACTGCGTAGCAGCGGTAGTCACGCGCCAGCGCGGTCATCAGCGGCGTCCAGATGATGTGCGAGGAGCCCGCGCTGTGCAGCATCACGACCGGCGGTCCGGTCTCCCCCTGCCGCGCGTAGGCCAGATGCGTTCCGTCGAATATGAAGCGTTCCATGACACCCCAACACCTTCGTTGCCAGTGTTGTAGTCATGGTCCCGCAAGCCGGTTCAGCGCGAGCCGATTTCGCTGAGCCCGCGGTCGAGGAAGCGGATCATCCAGGCGAAGCTGTCCTCGGAGTCGCCGCTCCACTGGAAGCCGTCGGAGGATTGCAGGGTGGCGAAGCCGTGGAAGGTGCAGCGCAGCGTGCGCAGGGCGTGCACCATTTCACCCTCGTCGATGCCGTAGCCGCGCAGTACCGCCGCCATGGAATCCAGTACTCGCGAACCCGATTGCAGCAGTGGATCATCCGGCCCGCGGAACTTCGCCCCGATGGTGGCGGCGTAGCGGCCCGGATGCTCGACGACGTACTCCCGGAAGGCATTCGCGAAGGCGGCCAGCGCGGCGCTGCCGGAGAGCCCGTGCATGGCGTCGCGCACCTTGCGGTCGAGCTCGGTCATGGCCAGCGCGGCAATGCCGTGTTGCAGGTCGGCCAGGCTCTCGATGTGCTTGTACAGCGACGGGGTTCGCACCCCGACCCGCTGTGCCAGCGCGCCCAGGGCCAGATTGCCGAAACCGACCTCGTCGGCGAGGGCGGCCCCCGCGGCGACGACGTCGGTTCGGCTCAGGCCCACCCTAGGCATGGTGTTCCTTCAGGAATGGCAGCACCAGATCGGCCACCTCCTGGGGCTTCTCGAACTGCGGGTAGTGGCCGGTGCCCGCGACCAAGCCCAGGCTGCCCAGCCCGGCGGGCAGGGCGGCGACGATGCGCTGACCCTCGCCCTCGGGGCTCGGGAAGTCCGGGTCGGCGCCGCCCATGATGATGAGCGCGGGCCGAGTCACGTTGGGCAGCTGGGCCTCCGCGTCGGCGGGGGTCGACTTGCCGGTCTTCATGAACTCGGCCATCCGACCCGGCTCGGTCAGCTTGGCCTTCACCTCGGCGAGGTACTCGTCGCGGTCGGCGGGCTGCGAGGGCATGGCCACCGTCAGGTACTTCAGCCACTGGCCGAGGCTCTTGAACATCATCGTGGACATCAACGGAATCATGCCGCCGCGGTGCCGGGCGTTGAACAGCAGGGCCCCGAGGTCGGCCTTCTGGGTGAGGGTGAAGGGGTTGATCTCCACCACGGCGCGGACCAGGTCCGGGCGCTGAGCCGCGGCGATGGTGACCGACCCGCCGGAGAGCGAGTGCCCGATCAGGATGGCGGGCCCGCCGCCCAGCTTCTCGATGACCGCGATCAGGTCGTTGGCCACATCGGTGCGGCTGATGGCCTCCTTGCCGGTGACCGACGCCCAGCCCATGCTCGATTCGCCGTGGCCACGCATATCGGTGTTGACCACCCGGTATCCGGCGGCGGCCAGCAGCGGCACCAGGTGCTTGTTGACGTTCCGATCGATACCCATGCCGTGCGACAGCACGACCAGCGGACCCTCGCCCGTCTCGTCGTAGGCGATCCGGCCACCGTCGATATCTACGTACTGCGTCATGGTCTTTCACTCTCTGGGAGTAGCTAACTGTGATAGCCATAAAGCTAATCGCTTTAGCCAAGGCGGTCAAGGGTTGCGCGGAAATTGCCTCTCGAGAATCTCTGAAACGCGATTTACCTGCGCATATATATGTTCGCCTCAGGCGAACAAGGTCGCGGAACAATCGGTATACCGCCGAGGTTGAGTAGGTAACGCTCAACCTTGGAAGGGGTCGAAGACGTGACTACACCAACGAACCTGCCGGTCCTGTTCCTGACCGATCCGATCGTGCTGCCCGGCATGGTCGTCCCGATCGAGCTGGACGAGTCGTCGCAGGCCGCCATCGATGCCGCCCGCGCGGGCAAGGTCAACCAGGTGCTGGTCGCGCCGCGCCTCGATGAGGGCTACGCCACCTACGGCGTCGTGGCCACCATCGAACAGGTCGGCCGGATGCGCGGTGGCGCACCGGCGGCGGTGCTGAAGGCCGAGAGCCGGGCCAAGATCGGCCACGGCGTGACCGGGCCGGGCGCGGCGCTCTGGGTCGAGGCCGAGCCGGTCGAGATTCCGGCCGCCGACGGACGCACCAAAGAGCTCGCGGCCGAATACAAGAAGCTCGTCGTGTCGGTGCTGCAGCGCCGTGAGGCCTGGCAGGTCATCGACGCGGTCAATCAGATGAACGATCCGTCCACGCTGGCCGACGCGGCCGGATGGGCGTCGTACCTGAGCAATGATCAGAAGCGCGAAATCCTGGACACCCCGGACACTTTCGCGCGGCTGACCAAGCTGATCGAGTGGACCACCCAGCACATCGCCGAGACCGAGGTCAGCGAGAAGATCAGCGAGGACGTGCGCGAGGGTCTGGAGAAGCAGCAGCGCGAATTCCTGCTGCGCCAGCAGCTCAACGCGATTCGCAAGGAGCTGGGCGAGGACGAGCCGGACGGCGCGGAGGACTACCGCACCCGCGTCGAGAACGCCGACCTGCCCGCGGACGTGAAGGAAGCCGCCCTGCGCGAGGTGGGGCGTCTCGAGCGTTCCAGCGATCAGAGCCCGGAGACGGGCTGGATTCGCACCTGGCTCGACACCGTCCTGGAACTGCCCTGGACCGTGAAAACCACCGACTCCACCGATGTTTCGGCCGCCCGCGCCCAGCTGGACGCGGATCACCACGGCCTGGACGAGGTCAAGGACCGCATGGTCGAGTACCTGGCCGTGCGGGCCCGCCGGGCCGCCCGCGGCCTCGAGGTGGTCGGCGGACGCGGCTCCGGCGCGGTGCTGGTGCTGGTCGGCCCGCCCGGCGTCGGCAAGACCTCGCTGGGTGAATCGGTCGCCAAGGCCCTGGGCCGCAAGTTCGTTCGCGTCGCCCTGGGCGGCGTGCGCGACGAGGCCGAGATCCGCGGTCACCGGCGCACCTACGTGGGCGCGCTGCCCGGCCGCATCGTGCGCGCCATGAAGGAGGCGGGATCGATGAATCCCGTTGTCCTGCTGGACGAGATCGACAAGGTCGGCAGCGACTTCCGCGGCGATCCCGCGGCGGCCCTGCTCGAGGTGCTGGACCCGGCGCAGAACCACACGTTCCGCGACCACTACCTGGACCTGGATCTGGACCTGTCCGACGTGCTGTTCATCGCGACCGCGAACGTCCTCGAGACGATTCCCGGCCCGCTGCTGGACCGCATGGAGCTGATCAGCGTGGACGGCTACACCGAGGCCGACAAGGTCGCCATCGCCCGCGACTTCCTGATCCCGCGGCAGTTGGAGCGCAACGCCCTGACCGCCGAGGAGGTCTCGATCACCGAGGCGGCGCTGCGCGAGATCGCCGCCAACTACACCCGGGAAGCCGGTGTGCGGCAGATGGAACGGCTGATCGCCAAGGCACTGCGCAAGGCCGCGACCAAGCTGTCGGAGTCGGCGGACATCTCCGACACCGAAAGTCCGGTCGGCAAGGGCGAATTCGTGCCGGAAGGCCTCGGCTACGACAAGGAGCTGGGTTACGACGCCGAATCCGCCTCGGCCACCGGGAAACTGGTGATCGACCTGGGTGACCTGAAGGAGTACCTGGGCCGTCCCCGCTTCACCCCCGACGGCGTGGAACGCACCGCGGTCCCCGGCGTCGCCACGGGTTTGGCGGTCACCGGCGCGGGCGGCGACGTCCTCTACATCGAGGCCAATGCCGCCGAGGGCGACCGCTCGCTGACCCTGACCGGCCAGCTGGGCGACGTCATGAAGGAGTCCGCGCAGATCGCCCTGACCTACGTCCGCTCCCACCTGGAGGAGATCGGCATCGAGCCGAAGGTGCTGGATCGCAATATCCACATCCACTTCCCGGCGGGCGCGGTCCCGAAGGACGGACCGTCCGCGGGCGTCACCATGGTCACCGCCCTGGTGTCGCTGGCCCTGGGCCGCCAGGTCCGCGCGGATGTCGGCATGACCGGCGAGGTCACGCTGAACGGCCGGGTGCTGCCGATCGGCGGCGTCAAGCAGAAGCTGTTGGCAGCCCAGCGCGCCGGACTGAAGACCGTGTTCATCCCGGCCCGCAACGAGCCGGACCTGGACGAGGTCCCGGCCGAGGTGTTGGCCGCCCTGGATGTCCGCCCCGTCGCCGACGTGGCCGAGATCCTGGCCTACGCCATCGAACCGGTCGCCGAACCGGCCTACGAGGGACGGCAGCTGAGCGCTACCGCATAAGTGCTCGAGAGGGAGCCGGGCGTGTTCTTCGAACACGCCCGGCTCCCTCCGTTTCGGCGGGTCTCGAACCGGACCGAGTCGTACTCTCGGTTAGGGATTCAGTCGGGATCCAACGGAGGGCGAAGAGCATGCAACCGAATCAGCCGAGTCAGCAACCGCAACAGCTCGATCAAGTCGCGGGCGAGCGTCTCTCGCATGCGAATCGCATCTTCACCTCGGACCTGTCGGTCAACGAGTTCGCGCTGCTGCACGGCGCGGGATTCGAACCCATCGATCTGGTGATGGGCGTGTCGGTCTATCACGTCGGCTTCCAATTCACGGGTATCCGACAGCAGCAGGAACTCCCGGTGCTCACCGAGGCCACCTATCGCGCCCGCTGGAATGCCATGTCCCGCATGCAGGCCGAGGCCGACGCGCTGAAGGCCGACGGTGTGGTGGGCGTCCGCCTGGAGTGGCGGCAGCACGGCGAATCCCTGGAACACCTCGAGTTCATCGCCGTCGGCACCGCCGTCCGCTACGCGAAATCCCCTGGCAGCTACCGCCGTCCGAACGGACAGGCCTTCACCAGCCATCTCTCCGGCCAGGACATGGTGACGCTCATGCGCACCGGTTACGCACCCATCGCCTTCGTCATGGGCAACTGCGTCTTCCACGTGGCCGTGCAGAGCTTCCGGCAGATGCTCAGCCAGATGGGCCGCAATATGGAGATGCCGCAGTGGACCCAGGGCAACTACCAGGCGCGGGAGCTGGCCATGTCCCGCATGCAGGCCGAGGCCGAACGCGATGGCGGGACCGGTGTCACCGGCGTCAGCTTCGATATCTCCAACTACGCCTGGGGATATCACACCGTCGAGTTCTACGCCTCGGGCACGGCCATTCGCCGCATCGGCGATGGCGACCCCATCATTCCGCAGTTCACCCTCGGCATGAACGCGTGAACGACTTCGATATCGAGACCGCCACCCGCGCCATCGACGCGGCCCTCGGCGGCCCGGGCGGTCTCGGTCTGGTCTTCACCGTCTTCGCGGGCGTCCCCGGAGTTACCCGCATCCCGGCCCGCAAGTCGCTGTTCCGTTCGGATCCGGAGCGGGTCCAGATCGGTTCCTGGCGTTACGAGGTCACCCGCGATCAGCGCATCAAGGCCGACCACATCGTCGGCGGAATCGTGCTGGCCGAGGAGCTGCTCCCGGCCGCCGCCATCGCACCGCACCTGGCCCGCGCCCTGGCCGAGATCGCCACCTCCTACGGCCCGTCCGCGCTGCCGCACCTCGCGGCGGCCCTGGAGGTGTTGGCCGACGCGGGGTGAGATGGCAACCGCCGGGCGAATATTCTTCGTTTCACATGAAACAAAAACCGACCAGAGCGTCGGTCAGAACTCTCCCGCCACGCCGAGAACGGTTCGGCCCGAGTGGGTTCCGTCCAGAATGGCGTGCAGCACCGATTCCGCCTCGGTGATCGGCGCGTAGTTCTCCAGCAGCGAAAGATGTTGGGGCTTCAGGTCCTTGGCGAGCCGCGCCCACAATTCGCGGCGCTGCGCGATCGGAAAGTGAGCCGAATCGATACCGAGCAGCGCGACCCCGCGCAGAATGAACGGCATGACCGTGGTCGGCAGATCGGAGCCGCCGGTCAGACCCGAAACCGCCACCGCACCACCGTATTTGACGGTGCTGAGGACATGGGCCAGCGAGGTGCCGCCGACACTGTCGACCGCGGCCGCCCACTGCGCCTTGCCGAGGGGGCGCAGCTTCTCCCCTTCACCGGGCAGACGGCCGATGACCTCGTTCGCGCCCAGCGTCGAAAGCAGTTCGCCCGCACCGAGTTTGCCGGTCGAGGCGGTCACCTCGAAGCCGAGCCCGGAGAGAATGTCGACCGCCACACTGCCGACGCCACCCGTCGCGCCGGTCACCAGCACCGGGCCGTCCTCGGGCGTCAGACCCCGATCCAGCAGCGCCTGCACGCTCATGGCGGCGGTGTAGCCGGCGGTGCCGATGGCCGCGGCCTCGCGCGGGGTCAGCCCCTCCAGCTTGACCACCCAGTCGGCGGGCACCCGCGCGTATTCGGCGAAGCCGCCGTGATGGGAGACACCGATCTCGTAGCCGTGCGCCACCACCAGATCGCCGGGCGCGAATTCGGGATCGGTGGAGGCGAACACCTCACCGGTCAGATCGATGCCGGGAATGAGCGGGTACTGGCGCACCACGCCGCCGCGCGGCGTGATGGCCAGCCCGTCCTTGTAGTTGGCGCTCGTGTAGTGCACCTTGATCGTCACCTCACCCGGCATGAGGAAGTCGTCGCCGACCTCCTCGCGAATGAGGGAGATCCCGTCCTTGGTCTCGTGTGCCACCATCGCCTGGAACTCCATGATCCGAGCATAGGGCTCGCGGCGCTGGTCAGGTCGGTGAAAGCGGCCGAGCTCAGGCGAATTTCGGCGCCCGTTTGCCGACGAAGGCGGCAATGCCCTCCTGGCCGTCGGCGGATTCGGCGCAGCGGGTGATGAATCCGGCCTCGGTGTTCAGCTGCTCCTCGAGGGTGTGCTGGGACGAGACCAGCAGCAGCTTCTTCACATTCGCGTTGGAACCCTTGGGTCCGGTGGCGAACTCCCGCGCCAGGGCCTCGACCGCGTCGGCCAGCTCCACATCGCGCACCACCCGGTGCAGCAGACCCCAGTCGAGGGCCTCGGCCGCGGACAGCGTCCGGTTGGTGAGCATGAGCTCCTGGGTCCGGCGCAGCCCGATCAGCCGCGGCAGATAGTAGGACGCGCCGCCGTCGGGGCTCAGGCCGACCTTGGTGTAAGCCATGGTGAAGGAGGCGGATTCGGCCGCGACCACCAGATCGCCCGCCACCGCCAGGCTCATGCCCGCCCCGGCGGCGGTGCCGTTCACGCCGACGATGAGCAGTGCGTCCATGCGCGCGAGCGCCGACACGGCATGGTGCAGGGTCGCGGCCAGCTTCTCGATGAACTCGCCGGTGTCCGCGCTGGCCGCCATGGCCCGCACATCGCCGCCCGCGGAGAAGAACCGTCCGGCACCGGTCAGCACCACGACCTTCACGGCCGGATCCTCGGAGCAGTACTCGGCCGCGCGCACCAGCTCGTCCGCCAGCGCCTGATCAATGCCATTGGCGGCGTTGGGCCGGTTCAGCGTGATGCGCGCGATCGGGCCATCGTGCTCGAACAGGATGTTCTCGTAGTCGCTCATCGCGAGAATGCCTTCCGTCGGTGGAACCTGATCACAGCATGGCGTATTCGACGCGGACCCCGAGCAACCGGATGGGCCGATCCAGCTCGAACGAGTGCAGCACCTCCAGCGCCGTCTGCACGATCTCGTCCACCTCGGCGGTGGGCTCGGGCAGTTTCCGCTGTTTGCTGCGGGTGAAGAAGGTCTTGGTCCGCACCGTCACGCTCACCCGGCCGACGCCCCGACCCTGCGCCACGGTCTCCTCGGCCACCTGGGTGGCCAGCCGCACCACCGCGGCGTCGATCTCCGCGGGTTCGGTGAGGTCGCTCGGAAAGGTCTCGGATCGACTGTGCCCCACCGGTTCCCGGGGCTCGGAGATATCGGTGTCGCCCGCACCGTGACCGAGTACCCACAGATAAGGCCCGGTATTGGGACCGAATTCCGCCGCCAGCGCCTTGCGGTCGGCTGCGGCCAGGTCGGCCACGGTCTCGATGCCCAAGCCGCTCAGCCGTTTCGCGATGCGCGCTCCGATGCCCCAGAGCGCACTGGTCGGTCGGTGGGCCATCAATTCGACCCAGTTGTCGGCGGTGAGTCGGAAGATGCCCGTGCCGGTGTCGTCCGAGGCGTCGTCGGATTCCCCGGCCTTGCCCACCGCCTTGGCGAAGCCGGTCGCCAGCTTGGCCCGCGTCTTGTTGTCTCCGATGCCGACCGCGCAGGTCAGATCCAATTCCTCGATGGCGGAACGGATCTCACGTGCCAATTGCTCGGGATCCTCGGTGTCGACCGCCAAGAACGCCTCGTCGAAGCCGAGCACCTCCACTCGCCCGGGAAAGCTGCGCAGCAGCGCCATGATCTCCTCGGACGCCTCGGCGTAGAACGCCAGATCCTGCGGCAGGAACACGCCCTCCGGGCAGATCCGCGCGGCGGTGCGCAGCGGCATGCCCGCCCGCACGCCGAAGGCCCGGGCGGGATACGACGCACACGACACCACCTTGCGGGGTTCGGTGGGATCCCCGTTCCCGCCCACGATGACCGGCGCGCCGCGCAGCTCCGGATGCCGCCGGAATTCGACCGCGGCCTGGAATTGGTCGAGGTCGACGTGCAGCAGCCAGCGCGTCACCCCTCCGTCATACCGCATGGTCTCCCGAAATGCCGGGAACCGGGGGAACGGTCAGCGGGACCGGCGGAACCACGGCAGCGGGGAGCGATAGGCGTAGCGCGCCTTCACCACCCCGGTGTCCACCTGGCCGACGACCCGAATGATCGGAGCGCCCGGGAACCGCGGCAGCTTGACCCGATTGGCCACCGTGCCATTGCCCGGCGACACCGCGTCCATATCGACGCGCCAGCCGCGCGGCACGATGAGCACGATCGCCCCCGCACCGGCCACGGCCTGGATGTCGATTTCGCGCCGCGAGCACCGGGCCCGGGTGAAGTCGATCACGAGCTTGCCCGAAACCGCCTCGGCCACCAGCTTTTTCGGGACCGTCCAGTCGTCGTCGGTGCGCCGCCGGGTGCCGTCTGTCACCCGTAGTTCCAGGGGCGGCGTGTCGGCGGCGGGCTGGGATCGACGGGCGCCGAACATTCGCTCGATATCGTCGACACGGGTAGCGGGCGTGTGCCGCTGCTCCTTGGTACGGGTCACCGAAACTCCTCCCCCGGCATGTGAAACGATCATGCGGGTGCCATGGGAGCTCGAATTATGCCGTATGCCAGGGCATTTCGGGAGGTCAGGGGCGCTTGGGCGGCCACAACAGCATTGCGGTTAGGGCACGGTCGGATCACGACCGTGCCCGTCATGTCGTACCGCTATCGGCGGCCCAGGAAAACCGTGGTCGCGCCCAGAATGTAAATGTCTTCGCGCGCACCGACATACGTGTCCGCCGACGCGTCCAATAGAGCCTCCAGGGTGGCCCGGTCATCCTCGCCGAGGCGGTCGCCGACCCGCTCGCGCAATCCGCTCAGCCACGCGGCCACGCTGGCGCGCACGGCCGGTGACGGCGGCGCGGGGTGATCGGTGAGCACGCTGAAGGAGGTCACCTCGTCGAGCCCGGCCCGGCTCAGCGCCACATTCCAGCCGTAGGGCATGGGCGTGGAACCGGTGATGTCGGCTCGCATCTGCGCGAAGCCCGCATCGCGCACCGCCAGCAGCCGATCCTGCAGGCCGGGTGCGCCGACGCCCAAATCCCATGGCAGACAACGCACCGGGAGCCCGCCCTCGGCCAGCGCCAGCCAGCCGCCGGGCCGCAGCAGTCCGGCCAGGCGGGTGGTGCCGGCCTGCTGATCGGGCAGGTGATGCACCGAGCGCGAGGCCCACACCAGGTCCGCGGCCGGAATATCGGTGCCGAAGTCCTCGGCCGCGGCATCGGCGCGCAGCGTCTCGACCCGCACCCGATCGTCGCCGCCGAGGGCCGCCTTGACCGACCGCTGTGCCACCTCGAGCAATTCCGGCACGGCGTCGACAATGATCAGCCGCCCGCCGCCGCGTGCCGCCAGCTCCCGGACGAAGGCCACGCTCTGCCCGCCCGCCCCGGCCCCGATATCGACCACGATCGGCTCGTCCGCCTCGGGAACCAACGCGATCAGCCGCTGCGCGATCTCGGCGCTGGCGTCCGCCGACATGGCGTCCTCGCGCTGCAGGTCCGGGATCATGGTCGCCCAGTCGATGCTGTCATGGGTGTGACCGTGACCGTGGGTGTGGTCGTGGCCGTGGGAATGCCGATGGCCGTGCGTGTCTGCCTGTCCGTGTGAATGCGAGCCCATGCTCCCGACGCTATCCGCCGCGGCGTCGGGAGTCACAGTTCTTTTGCCGATTCGGCAAGCTCCGTTTCCGATCGGGCCGTCGACCTTCCGGTCAGGCGGCCGCGGGTGCGCTCGCGTCGGCGAACTGGGTCCGGTACAGCTCGGTGTAGCGGCCCTCGGCCGCGAGCAGTTCGGCGTGGGTGCCGCGCTCCACGATGCGGCCGTGCTCGAGCACCACGATCTGGTCGGCATTGCGGATGGTGGACAGCCGGTGCGCGATGACCAGCGCGGTGCGCCCATCGAGCGCCTCGGCCAGGGCCTCCTGCACCGCGGCCTCGGAGGTGGAGTCCAGCGAGGCGGTGGCCTCGTCCAGAATCACCACGCGGGGCTGCTTGAGCAGCAGCCGCGCAATGGTGAGTCGCTGGCGCTCGCCGCCGGAGAGCCGGTAGCCGCGCTCGCCGACCACGGTGTCCAGGCCGTCGGGCAGGGATTCGATGAGATCGCGCAACCGGGCCCGCCCCAACGCATCCCACAGGTCCGCCTCGGTGGCCTCGGGCCGGGCCAGCAGCAGATTGGCGCGAATGCTGTCGTGGAACAGGTGACCGTCCTGGGTGACCAGACCGACGGTGTCCTGAATGGACTGCGAGGTCAGCTCGCGCACGTCCCGGCCGCCCAGCAGCACCGCGCCGGAGTCCACGTCGTAGAGCCGCGAAACCAGTTGCGCGATGGTCGATTTCCCGGCCCCCGACGATCCGACCAGCGCCACCATTTGCCCGGGCTCGGCCCGCAGCGAGACCTGGTGCAGCACTTCCTCGCCGCCGCGGGTGTCGAGCGTGGCCACATCCTCGAGCGAGGCCAGCGACACCTTGTCCGCCGACGGGTAGCCGAAGCTGACGCCGTCCAACTCCACGGCCACCGGTCCGTCCGGCACCGGCACCGCGAGCGGCGAATCCTGAATGAGCGGACGCAGATCCAGGATCTCGAAGACCCGCTCGAAGCTCACCAGCGCCGACATCACATCCACCCGCGCGCTGGCCAGGGCCGTGAGCGGCGAGTACAGCCGGGTCAGCAGCAGCGAAAGCGCCACCACCGCACCGGGTTCCAGCTGCCCCTTCAGCGCGAGATAGCCGCCGAGCCCGTATACCAGGGCCAGCGCGAGCGCCGACACCAGCGTGAGCGCGGTGACGAACACGGTCTGCAGCATGGCGGTGCGGACGCCGATATCGCGCACCCGCCCGGCGCGCAGCCCGAATTCCGCCGACTCCTGCCGCGGCCGCCCGAACAGCTTGACCAGCGTCGCGCCCGGCGCGGAGAAGCGCTCGGTCATCTGGGTGCTCATGGCCGCGTTCAGCCCCGCAGCCTCGCGCTGGATCCCGGCGATGCGCTCGCCCATGCGCCGCGCGGGGATCACGAACACCGGCAGCAGCACCAGCGCGAGCAGGGTGATCTGCCAGGACAGCCGCAGCATGACGGCGAGGGTGAGCGCGAGGGTCACCACATTGGTGACCACGCCGGACAGGGTGGTGCTGAACGCCCGTTGCGCCCCGATGACGTCATTGTTCAACCGGCTCACCAGTGCGCCGGTCCGGGTGCGCGTGAAGAAGGCGATGGGCATCTTCTGGACGTGGTCGAACACCGCGG
This sequence comes from Nocardia sp. CDC153, assembly GCF_035818515.1. NCBI lineage: Bacteria > Bacillati > Actinomycetota > Actinomycetes > Mycobacteriales > Nocardiaceae > Nocardia > Nocardia sp. CDC153. Next base: position 203,449 of record NZ_JAYKYU010000007.1, read on the forward strand.
TGCGCAGATCGAAGATGAGCCCCTCCCCGATGCGCGCCGACAACCATCGAATGACGATGCCCAGCCCGGCATCCAGCACCGCGACCACCGCGATGATCCCGGCGAGGGTGATCACCGTGCGGGGCGCGCCGTGCCCGACGATGGCGTCGACCACCCGCCCGGCCAGCACCGGGGTGGCCACCGCCAGCAGCGCGGAGGCGATGCTGAGGATCAGGAACGCCACCAGCCGCCGGTGATGCGGGCGCGCGAAGGCCAGAATCCGGCGCGCCGTCGCCAAGCGCAACGGCCGCTGCTCGGTGGGCGCGTTCATCTGCCGGTACAGCTGGTTCCACGCCACGGATTCGATACTCATCCCCGCTCCTCACGTCCGGGTTCCATCGAACCCCACGGCACCGACAGTAAGACCTCAACAAAGGTTCAGATCAAGGGCTTCCGGGCAGGTCGGGCTTTCGCGCACAGCGAAACGCCTAGGGTTGGGGACGTGGCCGGGGCGTGGAAGCAGACCGAGGCGTGGGAGAAGACGGTGCGCGGGGCGATCACCGGCGAGATCGAGACCGATCCGCGGCGGCGCGCCGAGTACTCCTCGGACGCCTCCAACTACCGAGTGCTGCCGCGCGCGGTGGTCTTTCCGCGCGATGCCGCCGATGTCTCGGCGACCCTCGACATCGCGCGCACGCACGGTTTGGCCGTGACCGCGCGCGGGGCGGGGACGTCGGTGGCGGGCAATGCCATCGGACCGGGGCTGGTGCTGGACTTCAGCAGGCATATGAACGCGATCCTCGAGCTCGATCCGGAGCGACGCATTGCCCGCGTGCAACCGGGCGTCGTGCTGTCCGCCCTGCAGCGCCAGGCCGCGCACCACGGATTGCGCTTCGGCCCCGACCCGTCCACCCAGAACCGCGCCACGCTGGGCGGGATGATCGGCAACAACGCCTGCGGCCCGCACGCGGTGGCCTGGGGCCGCACCTCGGATACGGTGCGGCGCTTGCGAATTCTGGACGGCCGCGGCCTGGAACGGGTGCTCGCCGACGACCTCTCGGCCATCGCGGGGCTCCCCGAATTCACTCGAAACCGCATGGCGCTCATCCGCACCGAACTGGGTCGCTTCGAACGGCAGGCGTCCGGCTACGCGCTGGAACACCTACTGCCGGAACGGGGTTCGTCGATTGCCAGGGCCTTCGTCGGCACCGAGGGCACCTGCGGGCTGCTGCTGGAGGCGACGGTCGACCTGGTGCCCGTGCCCGCCGCGACCGTGCTGGTGGTGCTCGGCTATCCCGATATGCCCACGGCCGCGGACGATATCGCGGCCGTCATGGCGGTGCGACCGCTCGCCGTGGAGGGCATGGATGCCCGCCTCGTCGATGTGGTGCGGACCCATCGCGGCGCGGTGCCCGACCTGCCGCGCGGCGGCGGCTGGCTGCTGATCGAGATCGACGGTGCCGGTGCGCAAGAGGCCCGCGACAAGGCGGAACTGCTGCGGTCGCGCGCGCACGCCCTGGATTCCCGAATCGTCACCGACCAGGCGCAGGCGCGGGCGCTGTGGAGCATTCGAGCCGACGGCGCGGGCCTGGCCGGTCGTACCCCCGACGGCAATCCGGCCTGGCCGGGCTGGGAGGACGCCGCGGTGCCGCCCGACCGGCTGGGCGACTATCTGCGGGACTTCGACGCCCTGATGCGGGAACACGGTCTGGACGGCCTGCTCTACGGCCACTTCGGCGACGGCTGCATCCACGTGCGCCTGGATCTGCCGATAGCCGATGCGCCGCAACGCTTCCGGGCCTTCCTCGAGGACGCCGCCCGCCAGGTCGTGAAGTTCGACGGGTCGCTCTCGGGTGAACACGGCGACGGACGCGCCCGTTCGGAACTGTTGCGGCACATGTATTCCCCGGCGGCACTCGACGCCTTCGCCGAATTCAAGGCCCTCTTCGATCCCGAGGACGTGCTCAACCCCGGTGTGCTCGTCCACCCGCGACCCCTCGACGCCGATCTGCGACTGGCCGGGCTGCGCCCCCTGCCGACCACGGGTGGCTTCGCCTTCCCCGCCGACGGCGATCTCGCCACGGCGGTGCACCGCTGCGTCGGGGTCGGCAAGTGTCGCGCCGACAATCACGCGTCCGGCGGGTTCATGTGCCCCTCGTATCTGGCCACCGCCGATGAGAAGGACAGCACCCGGGGTCGGGCCCGCGTGCTGCAGGAAGTCGTTCGGGGAGCGCTGGATTGGCGTTCCGAGGCCGTCGCCGAATCCCTGGATCTGTGCCTGTCCTGCAAGGCCTGCCACTCCGACTGCCCGGCCGGTGTGGACATGGCGACCTACAAGTCGGAGACGCTGTACCGCCGCTATCGGGGCCGACGCCGCCCGATCGACCACTATTCGCTGGGCCGACTCCCACGGTGGCTGGCCGCGGCCACCCGGGCACCGCGCCTGGCCAACCTGCTCGGCACCGCCGGACCGCTACGCCGCACGGGCCTGCGCCTGGCCGGAATGGATCCGCGCCGCGCGATACCGACCCTGGCGCACAAGAGTTTCCGTCGATCCTGGCGGCCGAGTACCGCGGCGACGCCGGGACCGGGCGTGATGCTGTGGATCGACACCTTCACCGATGCCTTCGACCCGGAGATCGCCCGGGCGACCGTGGCGGTGCTCGAATCCCTCGGCCAGCGCGTCACGATTCCCGACCGCCGCGTGTGCTGCGGGCTGACCTGGATCAGCACCGGCCAGCTCGACGATGCGCGAAAACGCCTGCGCGCCACCGTCGATGCCCTCGACGACCATGTCGGTGCGGGCGGCGTGGTGGTGGGTCTGGAACCGTCGTGCACGGCCGCCCTGCGCGCGGACCTCCCGCGCCTGCTCCCGGACGATCCGCGCGCGGCCGCCGTGGCGAGTGCTGTCCACACCCTGTCCGAATTCCTGGAGACCCAGCCCGACTGGCGGCCACCGGACCGCAGCGGCCACACCGTCCTGGTCCAGCCCCATTGCCACCAGCACGCCGTGCTCGGCTTCGAGGCCGACCGCCGGATCCTGCGCCGCACCGGTGCGGCGGTGACCGAGATCACCGGATGCTGCGGGCTCGCGGGCAATTTCGGCATGCAGCGCGGACATTACGACATTTCGGTCGCGGTGGCGGAGAACGGCCTGCTCCCGGCCCTGCGCACGGCACCGGAGACGACGATCCTGATCGCCGACGGCTTCTCCTGCCGCACCCAGGCCGACCAGCTGGCGGGCCGCCGCTTCCGCCATCTCGCCCAGTTCCTGCTGGACGACGGTCCCCCTAGAATGACGCGGTGACTCCAGCGCCGCCCGCACAGACCAGTCCTGTGCCGACGCGTGAGCACACCCGGGTGCTGCGCTGTGACCGCCCGTTCGATCTGGCCGCCACCATCTCTCCCCTGCGCCGCGGCTTCGGTGACCCCTGTCATCGACAGACCCCCGACGGTTCGCACTGGCACGCCTCCCGCATGCCGTCGGGCGAGGTCACCTACCGACTGCGGCAGTCCGAGCGCGCCGCGGTCGAGGCCCGGGCGTGGGGTCCGGGCGCGGAGGAGTTCCTCGAACGGCTGCCCGCCATGCTGTGCCTGGACGAGGACGTCAGCGATTTCGCCCCCGACCACCCGAAGGTGGCCGAGGCGCACCGACGCAATCCCGGCCTGCGCATGCTGCGCACCGGTCTGGTGTGGGAAGCGCTGGTTCCGGCCGTGCTGGAGCAGAAGGTGCACACCAAGACCGCCCATGACTCCTGGCGAAAACTGGTGTGGCGCTACGGAACTCCGGCACCGGGACCGGCACCGCAGGGGTTGCGCGTCATGCCGGACGCCGAGACCTGGCGGCACATTCCGTCCTGGGTCTACCACCGCGCCAATGTCGGCCCGCAACGCTCGAAAACCATTGTGCTGGCCTCCCGTATCGCGTCGAAGCTGGAGGAGGCCGCCGCGCTGAGCCACGCGGACGCCGCGCATCGACTGCGCACGGTGCCCGGCATCGGGGTGTGGACGGCCGCCGAGATCGCCCAGCGTGCCTTCGGTGACGCGGATGCGTTGTCGGTGGGCGATTTTCACCTCGCGTCCATTGTCGGCTGGACCCTGCTGGACCGTCCGATCGACGACGACGAGATGGTCGAATATCTCGAACCCCTACGCCCGCACCGGTATCGGGCCGTGCGGCTGCTCGGCCTGGCCGGTTTCGCGCGGAAGCCGAAGTTCGGCCCGCGTACCCCGTACACCGATCACAGCCGCATCTGAGTGGTGACCGCGCGGCTCACTGCTGCGCGGCCGCCGCATCGGCTTCCCGCTGCGCCCGCGCCAGCGCCTCGGGCACCGGGATTCGGCCCAGATACATCTCGTCGAAGATCGGTGTCATCGCCTGCAGTGCCGCCGGGAATCCGGCACCGCCGCCCGCCGCGATCGTCCTGCCGCGCAACACATCGAAGAACGGCGACACATCGACGCCGTGCCGCGCCCAGTAGTCGCGGTACACCTGCTGTTCGGAGACCACGGCCGGGATGGTCGCCCCGTTCGCGCCGAGATACCGATTGCCCGCAGCACTGCCCAGCCAGGCCAGCACCCGCCGCACCGCCTCCGGATGCTGCGTGGCCGCATTGCCCGCGACACCGATCGCATTGTCGGCCGACGCCCGTCCGGCCGGACCCTCGGGAATCATGGCCAGTCCCCAGGAGAATCCGGCATTCCGCGCGACGGTGGCCAGATTGAAACTGCCGGACTGGAACAGCGCCATGCGCCCTTGCAGAAAGGCGTTCTTCGCGAAATCACCGCTGGTATTGGTATCGGCCGCCGACGGTGACAAGCCGTCCGCGACCAGCCCCACGGTGTAGCCGAAGGCGTCGCGTCCGGCCGGGGAGTCGAAGGCGAACCGCCCGTCGCGCTGCAACTGCCCGCCCGCCGATCCCAGATACGGCAGGGTGATGGACTGAAAGTCATTGGCGGCGTTGTACGGCCACGCCGACACCGGGGCCAGCCGTCGCAGCATGGGGCGGAACGTGTCCTGCCCCGGGTCGGGACTCCACCGGGCCGTCGCCAACTCGGCCGGATCGACTCCGGCGCGCGCGAGCAGCTCCCGGTTGACGTACACCGCGCTGCCGCCATCGACGAATTGCGGTACCGCCCAGAGTTTTCCGGACCGCGTGTACTGGGCGACCGCCCGCGGATCCCACTCTCGCGCGGCCTGGGTCCCGAGCGCCGCGCCGATATCCATCAGGTGCCCGCTATCGGCATAGTCCTCGTACAGGTTGGTCCAGAACAGGTCGTCGGCAATGCCGCCCGCCACATCCAATCGCAGTTTCTGCGCGTAAGAAGCCCACGGCACCAGCGTGATTCGCACCTCGAGATCCGGGTTGGTGCGCTGGAACTCGTCGAGCGAGGCCCGGTACGCGGAGACGAAACTCTGATCCCAGATCCGCATCCGGACAACGGTGCGTCCGCCGCCCTCGCCTTCTCGCCCCAGCCACAGCGCCGCCGCCACCAGCAGCACGGCCACCACCGCGATCCCGAGCACCGCCCGGGTCGAATCCTTCAGCCGCATTGCGCTCATTTGAGCCCCGTCACCGCGATGGACCGCAGCACCTGCCGCTGGAACACCACGAACACCACCACCAGCGGCACGATGGCCAGCGTGGTGGCGGCCATGATGAGCGTCCACTGCGCGTTGTATTCGGTCTGCAGGGTGGCGGTGGCCACCGTCAGCACCTGCCACTTCGGTCCCGACGCGGCGACCAAGGGCCACATGAAACTGTTCCACTGCGTGACCACGGTGATGACGGTGAGCGTGGCCAGAATGGGGCGGCTCATCGGCACCACCACGCTGACCAGGATGTCCAGCGTTCCGGCCCCGTCCACCCGCGCCGCATCGATGATCTCGCCGGGTATGGCCCGAAAGTACTGGCGCAGTAGAAAAATCGCGTATGGCGATCCGAACAGGAACGGCAGCACCAGCGCCCAGAAGGTATTGAGCCAGGCCAGTTTCGCGAACATCAGATACAGCGGCACCAGGGTGACCACACTCGGCACCATCATGGTCGCGAGATACGTCCAGAACAGCGCGTCGCGTCCGGGAAAATCCAGGCGCGCGAAGGCGTACGCGGCCATGATCGCGGTGAGCAACTGCCCGCACGTGATGCAGACGGTCATCAGCGCGGTGACCGCCACCGCGCGCCCGAGCCCCTGATCGAGGACGGTCCGGAAATTCTCGAGCGTCGCGGGATGCGGTGTGGCCAAGCCGGATTCGTTGGCGAACTGCCGCGGCGTCTTCAGGGCGGTCAGGGCGCTCAACATCAGCGGCGCGACCGTCACCAGTGCCCCGAGGATCAGCACCGCGTACGCCGCCGCGGCACGTGCTAGCCGGCGATCAATACGCATAGCTCGTCCGATCCCGGAAGTACCGATGCTGCGCGAGCGTGATCACGAACATGACCGCGAACACCACCACCGCCATCACGGCCGCCCGTCCCGGATGCGCCGCCTCGAATGCCTCCGAATAGATCCGCATGGCAACCACATCCGTGCGATGGTCCGGCCCGCCCTTGGTCAGCGCGTACACCGCGTCGAAGGTCTGGAAGACCGTCAGCACCCCGGTGACCAGCACGAAGAACATGGTCGGCCGCAGCAGCGGCAGGATCAGCCAGCGAATCCGCCGCCACCCCGTGGCCCCGTCCAATGCCCCCGCGTCGAGTATCTCGGTCGGTATGGCCCGTATCCCCGCCACGAAGAACAGGGCGACATAACCGACATTCATCCAGACGATCACCGTCGCCACCGCGGGCAGCGCGAGCGTCGGCGAACTCAGCCACTCCACCCGCCGCCCCAGCAGTGCGTTCAACGCGCCGTCGGTCGGCGCGAAGATCCACTGCCACACCACGCCCACCGCCACCGGCGCGCACATCCACGGCAGCGCGTACACCACCCGCAGCACCGTCCCGCCCCGCCCGCGCCGCGCCAGCATGGCCGCCACCGCGAACCCCAGCGCCGTCTGCACCGGCACCGCGATCGCCGTCAGCACCAACGTCACCCCGATCGAATGTCCGAACCGCCGATCCGCGAGCACCGACCGCCAGTTGTCCCACCCGGCGAATCCAATGGGCCCCAACAGATTCCAACTGTGCACGCTCAGCCACAGCACCACCGCGATCGGCACCAGCAGAAAACCTCCCACCCCGACCAGACTGGGCAGCAGCAGGGCATAGCCGACCGCGGCACTGCGACGCCGTGCCGTCACGCGAGAGCGAACCGTCCGGTCCATGGTCCGCGACGCTACCGGCGCGGCCCGCGACCCCCGCTCTCCCACGCCCGATCTGCCCGATATTGTGCTGTGCCCGACGCGATTTCGGGACTGCCTTCCACCCAGTGCGCGCGGCTGGCGCATGATAGTTTCAGCCGCGCTCGTTCATAGCGTTACGGCGAGGCTGGCCACGACAGGGCAGGGGACGGCGTCGATGAGAATCAAGCCACGGGAACAGATCCTCGGAGTCTGGCGGTCGCTGTTGACCGCGTGTTACCACGATGACGCCTGGGTCTGGGGCGGCCGCAATGGCTCGAACTCCATCAGCGACGCCGAACAACTGCTGTGCCTGCTGTATCCGGCTACCGAGATCGACGGGTTCGGCCTGGAGCGTCCCGACGAGATCGCCGACGACATCCGCGAGGTGCTCTCACCCCTGGGCGACAACGACCTCAAGATCGGCGAGCGGGTGGTCTGGCTGCTCGAGCAGTACATCGACCGCCACACCGCGGGCGAACCCGGCACCGCCACCGAATTGCCGATCTTCGCGGCGGGCAGCTATCTGGCCTCCGCCAACGGCGACGAGCCGACGCCCGAACAACGCGCCCTCGATGTCGTCGACTCCTATTCCATGTCGCTGACCCTGTGCCTGGCCGCCCTGAAGTTCCTGCGCGGTTTCAGCGGCCCGGTAGCCGAGCGGTCGGTCGGCCGCCGCACCCGGCTCGCGGTCGAATTGGTCCCGCGCATCGAGCGACTCGACGCCCGGATCAATGTCCGGCTCACCGCCGCCATGGTCGGTCTGATTCGCAGCTTCGTGGTGAACACCGTCGAGCCCCGCTCCGAGGCCGGGCAGGCCATGCTGTCCATGCTCAATCAGACCGGCGGGCCGCCCGAGGCGGTGGTGCACGCCGTCCAACAGCGCCTGGACCGCGTCCGCATTCGACTACGCAACGACGCCACGCTGAGCCAGGTGGAGGGCGTGGACCTCGACAGCGAGGACATGCTGTTCGAATGCGGGTGGAGCTGGGGCATCGTGCGCAAGGCCGCGGGCATCGACTTCGTGGACATGGCCATCGCGGACCAACCCGGCCACGCCATCGCGCGACCGTATCTGCATTTCACGGTGGTGGCCCTGGACGGCATCAACGACCTCACCTCGGTCCGCACCCGCGAACTGGACCTGCTCAACGGTCAGCAGCGCCGCCTGGCCGAGGCGCTGCAACTGCGCTGGGATCTGGCCCAGCGCTACTGGGCGGCGGTGGCGCGCTTCGGATCCGGCCGCTGGCCGCTCGAGGACATTCCGTGGCGCACCTCCGACGGCGAGGAATCGGACTACTTCAGTCTCATCGTGTCCGCGGTGCTCATGCAGGATCTGCTCAACCGCGAGGCCGATGACGACGATCTGGACCGCGCCGCAACGATTTTCGACGAACTGGCCCGCCGCGGCCGGATCATTCGCCGCTTCACCGAGGGCGATCCGGCCCGCACCATGCACACCCCGGGCGTGAGCCTGCGGCTGCTGGGCAGCGAGGAGCTGGACGGCCCGCTGCTGCTGTGGACCGTATCCGATTACGCCACCGTGCTTTTGAAGCGCACCCTGCAGGCCGCGCGCCTGTCGGGCACCATCGAGACCCGCGATCAACTCATGACGCTGGCCCAGGCCACCATGGACCATCTGGATCTGCGCGCCTTCCGCGAGGGTCCGGCCACCGGCCTGTGGGACGACCCCAGCCGCCTGTTCGGCGGCGGCGTCGAATCCCTGCTGCCGTCCTGGTATCTGACCGAGCGCGTCGTGGAATGCATGGTGACCGCCGCGCGCATGTACCGCGAGCCCCCGCTGCGCTCGCCCACCTCGGTGACCCGCGCCATGGAACTGCTCATGGAGGCCGAGCACCTGCTCAATCGGGAGATGCTGGAGCTCAGCGAGACCGATATGTCCGCCGGCCGCACCGCCCTGACGCTGGCCGAACAGCGCCTGGAACGCGCCCGCAAGCTCATCGACGAACGTCCCGGAACCGCCGTCAGTCTCGCCTCGCAGGCCCTACTGGAACTGGACGAGCTCGCCTACGCCCGGTCCGACGCCACCAGGAGTGTGTGACCGTGCTCGTGTTCTCGGCTTCCGACAAGGGCGGCACCGGCCGCTCGGTCACCAGCTGCAATATGGCCTACTGGCTGAGCATGAAGGGCTACAAGGTCGCCTATCTGGACTTCGATTTCGGATCGCCCACCGCGGGCGGCACTTTCGAGATCAGCCGGATCGACAATGGCGTGCGCGACGGCACCGGCCTGCACGCCTATCTGCTCGACGAGAACGGGACACCGGCGCGGCTGAGCGTGCGTTCGGAGACCGATCGCCTGGAGCTGAGCCGCTCCCGCCACCCCTCGGGCCGCCTGGTGCTGTTCCCCGGCGATCTCGGCGGCTCCGAGTTCACCACCCTCGACGAGCCGATGATCGACCGCTGCGCCGCGCTGTTCGCCACCTGCGAGCAGGAATTCAACATCACCTTCGTGGATTTGAGCGCGGGCCGCTCCATCGCGCTGGCCCTGGCGCTGAGCGCCACCAAGCATCCGCAGCTGGCCCGCGCGGTGTGCCGGTGGCTGATCTTCCACCGCTGGACCCGCCAGCACATCGCCGCGGCCCGCGGCCTGGTCCACGACGAACACGGCGTGCTGGCCACCGGTCTGGCCTGGGGGCACGACCGGACCGCGCTGCTGAATTCGCTGCGCTATGTCCGCACCGCGGTCCCCGAACTCGGCGCGACCGCGGGTCTGCGTCCGGCCCAGGCGGCCTGGCTGCAGGAACAGCACAACACCCTGACCCGCGCGGCGAACCGGCACGGCATGGGTGAGAGCGGGATACTCGGAAAGATTCCGGTGGAGCCCATGCTGCAGTGCCGGGAACAGGTGATCCTGGATGTGGACGTGGCCGCGCATGTGGCCAATGCCGAGACCGTGGCGGCGTTTCGGGAGCTGACCGAGAAGCTCGTGAACGAGGCCGTCTGGGAACAGGTGGAGGTGCGCCGATGAGCTCCGCGACCGACTACAGCGAGGCCGGTGAGCGCAATCGCGTGGCCGGGCAACCGCTCTCGCACCTGTCCATCGAGGTCGGGCACTTCTATATGGACGAACTCGTCAACGGTGTCGACCGCATCCACGCGCAGCTGCGCAAGGTCGCGCCGATCGTGGCGGATCAGATCGCGGCGGCCGAACGGGAATTCGGCCCCGGCGCGCGGGTGAGCACCTGTTTCCTGGTCGACGACTACTTCTGGAACCGGACCGGCGCCCGATCCCGGGAGGCCCGGCGCACCGCCGACCCCCGCGAGGTGCTGCCCAAGCTGCTCGAGGCGGCCCAGACCTGCGGGGTGCCCATCGACTACCTGGCCCGCGAGGCCGGCTGCGCCGAGGTCCCGTCGTTCCTGGACGGCGAACCGGTCGGCGCGCCGGTGCGCCTGGCGGAGATGATCGCCGCGCGCATCGTGCCCGAACCCGAGCGCGAGGGCACCGGCCGTCGCCCGCCGACGGTGGAGTCGGGCTGGCTCTGCAATGGCCGGCGCTCCTCGGAATACGATGCGGGACAGGCGATGCGGATCGCGCGCTACCGGCCGCCGGAGGAGTTCGGCGCGCGCAATCACTCGATCTTCCTGGATGTGCAGCTGTGGAGCCGTCAGCTCGAGGAGGTCGCGGGCGAGCAGGTGGAGCGGATTCTCTGGTCCTGCCCGTTCCTCGCCTCGATCTGGCAGTTGTTGCGGCTCGGGCTGATTCGCGACGAAGGGGCTATGGTGGCCGCGCCGGTGCCCTGGCCCGACCCGTGGCCCAGCGACTGGTCCCGTCTGCCCGCGGTGGTACAGCTAAATCCCGACGCCAAGCCGTTCGCGGCCTACCGGGCGCTGTCGATCCTGCCCTACGGCTATCTGGGCATCGAGCACGCGGTGCGGGTCATTCTCGACCATCTGCAGCTCGACGAGGACGTGCAGGCCAAACTGGTGGAACGCGGTGCCAGCGAACGGAATCCGGTGGCGGTGCCGCGGCTGGCCACGCGTCGGCTCAACCACATCTTCCTCGGGGACGTGTGAGGTGGCGCGGGCATGAGCGATCCGCTGGTGCTGTTGGGGGAGGTACGCACGGCACTGCTGCCGAACTCGGGGGCGCTGGCGGCGCGCGAGGCGTCGGCCCTGTTGTCGCTGCTGCCGGGTCAGCGCGTGCTGATGCGGGAACGACCACTGGCACTGGCGATTTCGCCGAGTTCGGCGGTCGGTGTGGACTGTCGGCTGGCGTCGACCAAGGAGACGCGGGCCATCGGGACGGTGGCGGCGCACGCCGTGCTGGTCGGCGGCCGGGTGGCGCAGAGTTCCGCGTGCTCGACGGTGGTGCGGGCCGCGGACAAGAATCGGCGGCCGTGGTCGCACTATCTGGCCCAGGTCGGGACGGTGGAGGTGTGGCACCGAATCACCGAGGACGCCCCGGCGGCAGTGGATCTCACCGAGGGCTTCCTCGGCGGTTCCAGCGCCACCACCTTGGATCTGGGCTCGATCAGCGACCGTCTGCTCACCCGGGTGCGCACCGATCGGCGGCTGGACCAGGATCCGCCGGTGCGGTCCAGCGCGACCCGATTGCGGTGGGCCGCGCGGGTCGCGCCGCCGCTCGGGGGCAGCGTGCGCGAACGCGCCCACCTGTCCTTCCGGCTGGAGGACGAGACCACCCGGTCGGTGCAGATCATTGTGCCGTCGATCCGGGAGCTGGGTTTCGTGCAGCGCTTCTGCGAGGATCTGGCGGTCCACGACTGGCTGCTGTCGGTGCTCGGCGCGGCCCTGTCCGAGGCCGATCGCCCCATGCCCGAACGGGATTCGACCGCGGCGCTGGCCCCGCTGCTCGAACAGCTGGTGCACCTGTGGATGCCCGGCGCGCACACCCCGCCCAAGCTGCGCGACCTGTGGACCCGGCTGGAATCCGATCCCGGCTTCACCCGGCAGTGGACGGCCCAGGTGGGTCAGCTGCGCGACCGTCTGGCGGTGGCGACCCTGGAGGCCCTGCGCAGCTCCAAGATCAGCACCATCCAGTGGTAGCCGGTGGTGGCTGGGCTCAGAGTCGGAACCAGCGGCGCACCAGCAGGGCGAAGAACACCGACATGGTGACCGCGCCCAGATAGCTCTCGATCACGAAGATGGCGCGCCCGCCCACCCGGAGATTCTCGGTGTCGCCGACGCCCAGGGGATTCAGGTAGTTCATGAGCACCTGGAACACCGTGACGGCGGGCGGCTGATCCGCCCGCAGCAGCACGGCCACCACGAACACCAGCAGCTGGCAGGCCACGAACCACAGCATTCGGAAGGGCCGATACCCGTAGCCGCAGATCAGGTCCGGCACCAGCCCGCCGACGCGCTTCCAGCCCACCGGCTGCGCCAGCCGCCGCGCCCGCGCCAGGGCCAGCCCGCACCGGTCCTCGGCGTCGGTGTCCTCGTCGATGCGGTACAGACTGCCCGCGCGGCGGTAGGCCAGCGCGGCGTGCGCGGGCAGCCCGGCCTGGACCAGCGGCGGACCCAGGCGCTCGTACGCCTCGGCCAGTAGCCGGTTCTGGGTGCGGCTCAGGCGCAAGGGACCCCGGAACTCGACCTCCGCCGCGATCAGCGCGGCTAGGAGCACCGCCACCGGGAGGGTCTCGGCGGACGCGGTGGCGGTGTGCTCCAGCACCGGTGCGTAGAGATGGGTGAAGACGAGACTGTCACCGGCCCTGCGGATTCCGGGCGGATCGTAGGTGGCCACCACCGCCTCGGTGTGCCGGGTGAACAGGTCCAGCAGCGGCTGTTCGGTGGCGCGGCGGCGCAGGCGGTGCGGCTGCTCGAGGAACTCGGTGACGCCCTCGGCGTAGGTGGCCGCGTGCCGTTCGATGCGCATGCTCATGTCCGCCACGAATGGCGAAGAGGGCGCGCTTTTCTCGAGCATGATCAATGGTAGATCTTGTGTACCAGGACATCTCGGGGCTCGTCGGCCCCGAAGTAGGTCGCCTCGTGGTGCGCCCAGACGAAGCCGACCTCCTTGTAGAGGTGGTAGGCCGTGCGATTGGCGGGCTTCACGGTCACGAAGACCTGGTCCGCGCGGGCCCGACGGCATTGGTCCAGTGCGGCTTCCAGCAGCGCCCGGCCGTAGCCCTGGCCCCGGCAGTCGGCGGCCACGGCAAACCCGAGGAACCATGCCGCGCCTGCGCCGCCGATGGCGGTGAGGACGTAGCCGCACACCTCCCCCGCCTCTTCAGCAACCGTCCAGTTTGCTCCGTGTAGCTCGAAGAGTTGGCGCAGGACGAAATACGGATACGCCAGGTGCGCGAACTCGGACACCTCGAGCGCATGGATGGCATCCAGATCCGCCAGCGACGCGGTCCGGCACGCCGGCACATACGGCTGTTCGAAGGCCAACAACGGTGTTCCCCTTCACCCCTGGGCACGCCGCGGGTTCGGGCGGAACGCGCGGTGGATTCCAGGGTAGGCGTCGCACCGGATCTTGGGTGCGGTTCGGCCGCCCGCCGTCTGTGGAGCGGGCGGGCCGAACCGCGCTGCAGCACGCGATGGGGACTGCGCCACCGTTCCCGGAGGTTAGGCGCGGGGCGTTCGAAAGCGCTGTGCGGCAGCGTCTATCGCGGCCGGGGGCCTTCCCCGGTACACCCCGGGCCGCGAAGTCTGAATTGTCCGTTGCTGTGTGGTTCCCAGGCGGTGCCGCAGGGCGGTGCGGACGTCCAGGGCCAGCCACAGCAGGCGGTGCACCAACCGGTCGTATCGGGTCGGCGCGGGGTGGGCGGTCATGGCAATGCGCGCTCGTCGAGCACGCACCGGCCCTCCTCGACCAGGATGGCCCGGGCGCGCCTGCGCACCTTGCACGTCGCCACGGTGCAATCGAGGTGCAATTGCATTGCGGCATGGGCTTGTTCGACGGACATCACACCCGGATCACGGCGGCAGCGCGACAGACCGGCGATGTGCATATTGAGGGACGTCAGTTGCATGTCCAGACCACTCCAGTTCCCACTAGTTCCTGAAGTGCCCGGAGACTCAGGAAAGGAAAGGGGCCTAGCTACGCGCTCCGGGCACACATCTAGCACACCACGAGCAGACGCCAGGCGGGCGAATTTCGAGAAGGAGAACGCAAAATTGCGCGAATTCCCAGCAGCGAATCCACCTGGGGGAGGACGATTCTCCATAGTGGACGAGGCCCTCACCGCTGAGCAGCCCCGATTCACGCCAACCCCGATCCATGCCCGCGACCGCGAATGGAGCGTGTTGTGTCCGAAGGTCCCGCGTCATCCACCCTGCCTCGCCGCCAACTCGGCCGTTATCTGCGCGACTGGCGCATCCAGGCGGGCCTCACCATCGCCGAAGCCGCCAAGCTGATGGAGTGGGGTGCGAGCACCTTACAACGCTTGGAAAAGGGCAATGCCGATCGCATCCGGACCATCGACATCCAGGAGCTGTGCCGGATCTACGGCATCCCCGCCGAAATCGCCGAGGGCCTCAAGGGTTTGGCACAGCAGGCCGCGGTGAAGAGTTGGTGGCACTCCTACGGCGATCTGATTCCGGAGAACTTCGACGTCTACGTGGGCCTGGAGGCATCCGCGCAGCAGTTGTCGTGCTACCAATCGGAATTGGTGCCCGGTCTGCTCCAGACCGCCGAGTACGCAAGGGCTCTGAACCGCCTCGGCTATCCGGAGGAGACCGCCGCGGAGGTCGATCGGCGCGTTCAACTGCGCATGCAGCGCCAGGCCATGATCACCCGTCAGGTGCGCCCCGCCACCATTGCCATGGTGTTGCACGAATCGGTATTGCGCCGCCTGGTGGGAGGTGCAAGGGTGATGGCGGCGCAGGTGCGGCATTTGGCGGAACTGAGCACCCGGACCAATGTCGCCTTGCGCATCCTGCCCTTCGCAGCCGGTGTCCCCCTGGGACTTTCGACCGGCCCGTTCGTGATTCTGGAGTTCGGAACCGACAGCAAGGGGCAGCCGGTGGAGCCCCCGGTGGTCTATGTGGAGGGGTTCACCGGCGATCTGTATCTCGAAAGACAGGGCGACGTTCAGCGGTACCGCCGGGCGCAGGCCGGGCTGGAACGCTGCGCGCTGGACGTCCAGGACAGCAGAAACCTGCTGCGGCAGGTGGCGAAGGAGTATTCGGCATGAGTGTGGAACTTTCCGGGGCCCGCTGGTTCAAGAGCAGTCGCAGCGGGGCCGGTAAGGAATGCGTCGAGGTGGCCTGGCTGGCCGCGGGCCGGGTCGGCGTGCGCGACAGCAAGAATCCCGCCGGCCCGGCGCTGGTATTCGGCGCGGCGGAATGGCGTTCGTTCACCGCGGGTATCGAAAGTGGTGTTTTCGACTTGTGATTCGCTGATCGAGGGTTCACGGGCCCCGACCCGTGAACCCTCGCGTCATAGGATTGCGACGACGCCGAGGGCGACGGCGGCCACGAGCACGCCGATCGCCAGTGCGGGCATCAATGCGCCGGTAAGTACGTATACGCCCATCGCCGATACCGCGAAGAGCATCCCCACGATCAGCCGTTCGACCCAGTCATCGGGACCCATTTTCCGGTACCGGGGACGAGCATTTCTCAGTCCACGGTCCACGAATAGTTGGATACCCATGCTTAGCCGGGGCAAACATGGTTTCGTTGTCGAACGGCCACCGTTTCGTGATCAATCACCAACTCTGTAAATCCCGTGCCCCCGCGCTGATGCGCGGGGGCACGGGGCGAGGACTCAGAGGTGTTGGTTCAACGCCGGAACAGCTTGTTGCCCAGCCACACGACGGGGTCGTATTTGCGGTCCACCACGCGTTCTTTCATGGGAATCAACGCATTATCGGTGATCTTGATGTGCTCCGGGCAAACCTCCGTACAACACTTCGTGATGTTGCACAGGCCCAGGCCCGCGTCCTCCTGCGCCAGATCACGGCGGTCGGCCACATCGAGGGGATGCATTTCGAGTTCCGCGATGCGCATCAGGTAGCGCGGGCCCGAGAATGCCTGCTTGTTGTCCTCGTGATCGCGCACCACGTGGCAGGTGTTCTGGCACAGGAAGCATTCGATGCACTTGCGGAATTCCTGCGAGCGTTCCACATCGGCCTGCGCCATGCGGTAGTCGCCCGGTTTCAGATCCACCGGCGGGGTGAAAGACGGGACTTCGCGCGCCTTCTGGTAGTTGAAGGACACATCGGTGACCAGGTCGCGGATCACGGGGAAGGTGCGCATGGGCGTCACCGTCACCACCTCGTCCTGGGTGAAGGTCGACATGCGCGTCATGCACAGCAGTCGCGGCCGCCCGTTCACCTCCGCCGAGCACGAACCGCACTTGCCCGCCTTGCAGTTCCAGCGCACCGCCAGATCCGGCGCCTGGGTGGCCTGCAGCCGGTGGATGATGTCGAGCACCACCTCGCCCTCGTTCACCAGCACGGTGAAGTCCTGCAGGCCGCCGCCCTCGGTGTCGCCACGCCACACCTTGAACTTCGCCTCGTAACCCATGGTTATTCCGCCTTTCCGGCGTCGTCTCGCAGCGCTGCGAGATCCGCGGAGGTGTAGTACTTTTCGAGCTCCGCCAGGTCGAACAGCCGGAGCAGATCCTCGCGCATGGGCACCTGGGACTGCGGGGTGACCGTGACGGCGGGCACCGAGAAGCCGACCTCGTCCGGGTCGACGGTGCAGACCAGCAGCTTGTTGCGCCACGCCGGATCCATGCCCGGATGGTCGTCGCGGGTGTGTCCGCCCCGGCTCTCGGTGCGCAACAGCGCGGCCTGGGCGACGCATTCGCTGATCAGCAGCATATTGCGCAGATCCAGGGCCAGGTGCCAGCCCGGGTTGAACTGCCGGTGCCCTTCGACGGTGACGTGGTCGTAGCGGTCGCGCAGCTCGGCGAGCTTCTCGATGGCCTGCTTCAGCTCGTGTTCCTTGCGAATGATGCCGACCAGATCGTTCATGGTCTGCTGCAGGTCCATGTGCAGCGTGTACGGGTTCTCGCCCGGACCGCCCTCGCTCGGCGGATCGAACGGTGTCACAGCGGCTTTCGCGGCCGCGGCCAGATCGGTGTCGGAGATCTTGGGCCGCGCCGCCAGATTCTCCACATAGGTGGCCGCGCCCAGTCCCGCGCGTCGCCCGAACACCAGCAGATCCGACAGCGAGTTGCCGCCCAGGCGGTTGGACCCGTGCAGCCCACCCGCGCACTCACCGGCCGCGAACAGCCCGGGCACCGTGGCCGCCTGGCTGTCCGGATCGACCTCGATGCCGCCCATGACGTAGTGGCAGGTCGGACCCACCTCCATGGGCTCCTTCGTAATGTCCACGTCCGCAAGCTCTTTGAACTGGTGGTGCATGGACGGCAGCCGCTTGACGATCTGATCGGCGGGCAGGCGCGAGGCGATGTCGAGGTACACGCCGCCGTGCTCGGTGCCGCGCCCCGCCTTCACCTCTTCGTTGATCGCCCGCGCCACCTCGTCACGCGGCAGCAGATCCGGTGTGCGCCTGGCGGAGTCGTTGTCCTCGAGCCACTGATCCGCCTCCTCGATGGTCTCGGCGTACTGCCCCTTGAAGACCGGCGGAATGTAATCGAACATGAACCGCTTGCCCTCGGAGTTCTTGAGCACTCCGCCGTCGCCGCGCACGCCCTCGGTGACCAGGATGCCCTTCACCGACGGCGGCCAGACCATGCCGGTCGGATGGAACTGCAGGAACTCCATATTGATCAGCGACGCCCCGGCCCGCAGCGCGAGCGCGTGCCCGTCGCCGGTGTACTCCCAGGAGTTCGAGGTCACCTTGTAGGACTTGCCGACACCGCCGGTGGCGATGACCACCGCGGGGGTCTCGAACAGGATGAAGCGCCCGGACTCGCGCCAGTAACCGAAGGCCCCGGAGATCCGGTCGCCGTCCTTGAGCAGTTCGGTGATGGTGCATTCGGCGAAGATCTTGATCCGCGCCTCGTAGTCACCGGTCTGCGCGAAGTCCTCCTGCTGCAGCGAGACGATCTTCTGCTGCATGGTGCGGATGATCTCGAGCCCGGTGCGGTCGCCCACGTGCGCGAGCCGCGGGTAGGTGTGGCCGCCGAAGTTGCGCTGGCTGATGCGGCCGTCCTTGGTCCGATCGAACAGCGCCCCATAGGTTTCCAGCTCCCAGACCCGGTCGGGCGCCTCCTGGGCGTGCAGCTCGGCCATGCGCCAGTTGTTGAGGAACTTGCCACCGCGCATGGTGTCCTTGAAATGGACCTGCCAGCTGTCCTTGGAGTTGGCGTTGCCCATGGCGGCCGCGCAGCCGCCCTCGGCCATGACGGTGTGCGCCTTGCCGAACAGGGACTTGCAGACCACCGCCACCGACAACCCGTGTTCACGGGCCTCGATGACCGCACGCAGACCGGCGCCACCGGCACCGATCACGACCACGTCGTACTTGTGCCGCTCGACTTCAGGCATGGAACCGAATACTCCTGGGAGACAGAGGAATTGGAAGCTATGGTGCTCAGCCGATGAGGCGCGGGTCGCTGATCGTCCCGCTCGCGACGAGCATCACGTAGAAATCGGTGAGGACCAGCGTGCCCAGCGTGGTCCAGGCCAGCTGCATATGACGGGTGTTCAGCTTGGACACCACCGTCCAGAACCGGTACCGCACCGGATGCTGCGAGAAGTGCTTGAGCCGCCCGCCCGCGATGTGGCGGCAGGAGTGGCACGAGAGCGTGTATGCCCACAGCAGCAAGGCGTTTCCGGTGATGATCACCGTGCCCAGGCCGATCCCGAAACCGCCCGGCGCGTGGAAGGAGATCACCGCGTCGTAGGTGTTGATCACCGAGATGATCACCGCGACGTAGAAGAAGTAGCGGTGCGCGTTCTGGATGATCAGCGGAAGGCGGGTCTCCCCGGTGTATTTCGCGTGCGGCTCGGCCACCGCGCAGGCGGGCGGCGACATCCACACCGACCGGTAGTAGGCCTTGCGGTAGTAGTAGCAGGTGAGCCGGAACAGCAGCAGGAACGGCAGCACCAGAAAGCCCAGCGGAATCCACATGGGCAGGTGGCCGATCGGCGTGCCGAAATGGCTGGAGCCCTCGACGCACGAGGCGCTCAGGCACGGCGAGTAGAACGGTGTCAGATAGTGGAAGTCCGACACCCAATACGCGGTGCGCACAAAGGATCTGATGGTCGCGTAGATGACGAACGCCGCGAGCCCGAGCACCGTCATCAGCGGCGGCAACCACCACTGATCGGTGCGGAGCGTGCGTGCCGCGATGGCGGCGCGACCACGACTGAAAACCCCGGTTGTGCTCGATTCGGAAACCTTGACTGGTGCGGCGCTCAACGCTGGATGCCTCGCTGCTCTACCCCGTGGAACGTCATCGTTACCTCCGGCATCGAATGTGATGGTGAGCACCCTACGACAGCGGCGCTATCACTCGAGCCGGCAACAGCTATTTCGTGACCCAGTGATTTGCGCCACATTTCCTGCGGTGACCAGCGATTCGTTTGCTTAGTGAACAAACGGCAATCTTGCGAACTTCACGGCGTGTCAGAAAGATTCGGATTTCGGACACCACGGGGTGTGGCGAACCGGCTTTTCGCGGTTACACACCGTCACACAGCAGCAACAACCGTGTGGTGGCCTGTCCCCTGGGCTGGACAAATCCGACAGGGGAACCGGCGATGAGGGTTGAAGGGAGCCGGTGATGAGACGAGCGGCGATCGTCATGCCGATGCGTACGCCACTGGGTCGCACGGGTGGAGCGCTCGCGGCGGTGCCGCCGGATCGGCTGATAGCCACGGTGTTATCGGCGGTGCTCGGGCGGTCCGGTCTGGACCCGCGACGGGTCGACCAGCTCGTCACCGCCACCCCCGACGCCGAGGCGGTGCTCGGCGCGGCGACCGCGGTCGGATTGCCTTCCGAGGTCGGCGATTTCGCGATCGGCGACGGTCCCGGCGCCGGCCTGCGCGCCCTGATCACCGCGTCCATGCTGGTGCACACCGGCGCGGCCGACGTGGTCCTCGCGGTCGGCGCCGAATACGCGGGCGCCCCGGCCGAAGCCACGGCGCAACCGCCCAGCGCACCGCGCCCCAGCGTGCCGCCCCGCCGCGTGGACGACACCGAACCGACCACCGACGAGCAGATCGCGATCTGGGCGGCCACCGAACCGCAACGCGGACAGGCGGATTCGCTGCGCGCCGAACGGCTCGCCTACGACCACGGTCTGACCCGCGGCGCGGCCGACGATTTCGCCGCGGCCAGTCACCGCCGCGCCGCCCGCGCGCACCGGCAGGGCATCTTCGGCACGGAGATCGCGCCCGTGGTGGTGTGCGCCGATCCCCACGATCCGGATTCGGCGGTCGTGCAATTGGTCGACCGCGACGAGGGCCTGCGCGACGACGTGTCCGCCCGCGCCTTCGCCGCCCTCGCCCCCTTCCTGCCGAACGGCGTCACCACCGCCGCCAACAGCAGCACGCGCGGTCTCGCCGCGAGCGCCTGCCTGGTGGTGGCCGAGGAGCGGCTGGTGGATCTGGGCCTGGAACCCCTGGGCTACCTGGTGGATTGGGCCTCCGCCGCCGCGCCCGCCGACGCGCCGATTCCGGCCACCACGCCCGCTGTCTCGAAGGCGCTGTGGCGCAGTGGATTCCAACTCGGAGATCTGGAGCTGCTGGAGGTGGAGGAGACCTCCGCGGTCGACGTGCTGGCCCTCACCCGCTCGCTGGGCCTGCCGGATTACGACCCGGATCTGGTGAATGTGCACGGCGGCGCGATCGCGCTCGGCGATCCGGGCGGCGCCGCGGGCCTGCGCATGGTCACCACCATGCTGCACGAATTGTCCCGCCGCGACGGCGGTCTCGGCCTGGCCGTCAGCGCCACGGGATCGGGTGGCGCGGTGGCCGCCCTGTTCGAATCACCCAACCTGGAACCGGTCGCCCAGGCCCCACTCGGCGCTCGCTTCCGGGGCGCGGGCAGCCGCCCGGGGCGGGGACGCCACCGGCACTGAAGGCAAGGGAGACTGCCGGATCACGCGCGCTGGTCGCGGCGTCGTTGCCGCTGGAACCAGAGCGGTCGTAATCCGTGCTACGAGAGTTGTTGTCCCTACTTGGTGCGGGGGCGGCTGTGGAAGCCGAGACCCTCGTCCTGCGCGCCCATCCACGCCGCCTCATCGTGCTTGGCGTCGGGGACGTAGATGATCTCCTGCTTGGCCGCCGGGGTCTCCGGGGGTGGGGCCTGCTCGAACTCGTCGGCGTCGATGACGAGCCTTTCCAGATCGTTCTCCAGGCGGCGTACCGTGCCCGCGTCTCCGTAGTGGGAACGCAATGCGCTGACGCACTGCCGGAGCTGGCCGACCGCGTAGCGGAGTTCAGCAATTTCGCTGCGTGTCATCGAAACCCTCCTCGAGCCGTGTGACAGACCACACATCGTGATCTACAACACAGTACGTGATCATGTGGGATCCGTCTTGTTCGGAAGACATATTCACAGGTCAGAGGCCTGTCATTCGGCCCAGAATTGGGCCGGAGCGCGTTTCAGATGCTCGAATCGTCCCCCTGCCGAGCGCCTCCCGGCTACCCCGCAATGGCGTACTCCGGCCCGCAGTCGGGGTCCTCGGACCGCATGGCGGCGACGGCCCGCGCGACGAGCGCCACCACCGCGGCGGCCACCTCCTCGGCGCGTTCGAGGATCACGCTGTGCCCGGCCCCGTCCAGCCGCACCAGTTCGGCGTCGTCGACCTGCGAGGCCAGCACCACCGAATGCGCGAAGGGAATCATGATGTCGGCCGAACCGGCCAGCACCAGCACCGGAATCATGCCCAGCCGGTGCAGACCGGCCGACTCGTCGAAGCGCATGAGCGATTCCAGGAAGCTGGCCATGGTCAGCAGCGAGGTGTCGTTGAGCATGGCGGTCGCCACCGCCAGCATGCGCGGGCTCACCTTGCGGGTGCCCAGGGTGGCATCGCGCATGATGGGCTCGAAGATGCGGCGCGACAGGTGTTTCGAGGCCTGCATGGCGCGCGGTGCGCGACGCACCGCCACCCGCAGCGAGCTCACCGCGGGCGCGCTCAGCAGCCGCCCCAGCCCCACCCGGGTCACCCCGCTGGCGGCGCTGGAGAGCAGCCCGATGCCGACCACCCGGGTCCCGATGGTCTCCGGGTACAGCCGCGCGTAGGCCAGCACCGTCATGGCGCCCATCGAATGTCCCACCAGCACAACGGGTCCGGTCGGCACCACGGCCCGCAGCACGGCGTCCAGGTCCCGCGCCAACTGTTCGATGGTGTAGGTGGACGGTTCGGCCGCGCCCGAATCCCCGTGTCCGCGATGGTCGTAGAACACCATGTGGGTGTCGTCGCCCCAGGCCCGCAGCAGATGCCCGCGCATGAACGCCCACGACTCGGCCCGCAGACAGTGCCCGTGGACAAAGACGACGGTGACCGGGGCATCGGCCGCCCCGAATTCGCGGACCGCGAGTGGCACGCCGTCATCGGCGCAGACGGTGATGTGGCGGCCGTCGAAATCGGCGGCGCGGGTGTCGATCGTGGACATGACGTCCTCCCGAAGAGTGCGCCTTCTTGCCCGGTTGTCGATAGAGATAGCCCCCGCGTTAACCCCCCACACCAGGCGTTATGCACAAGTTGTCCAACTGTCGCCGCCGATCTATGCAACCCTCTCGCCGGATCTACTCGACTCTCGGCAACTTGCTAGACCCGCGTAGAGATCCCTGTCCACGCGGCCGAGCTCAGGTGAATCTATCTATTTCTAGTAGATTGACTAGATATCTATAGAAATAGATGTGCAGCGGTGAATGACCGCGATGGTCACAAGAATCTGCCTCTATCTAGCTGGATGGCTAGATAGAGGCAGATTCATATGGCGATCGGTTTCGGCCTGCGCCGCTCCGGCTAGGTCGCCGCCCCCGTCCTGGTGGACGGCAGGAACGGCCGCAGCAGATTCGCCTCCTTGGAGGGACCGAACTGCCATTCGGCGATCCACGGCCCGGTCCCCTCGCTCGGGTCGAGCGCCCCCGCCTCGATGAAGCGATAGCGGCCGTCGAGCACGCCGCGGGCCAGCTCGGTCCCGGCGTCATCGGTGTTGGACCACAGGGCATTGAAGAGGTTCTCCACCCGCAGCCGGGCCTGGCGGCAGAAGACATCGGCCAGTTCCTCGGCGGCGACGCCGTCGGGATCGCCCGCCACGCGCAGGGATTGGGCGCGCACGCAGGCCGCGGCCATGGCGAACAGCTCCGCGCCGATATCGACGATGCGGCCCAGGAAGCCCTGCTTGTACTCGAGCTTGGCCTGCCAGCGGGCCATGCCGTACATGAGGGCGCGGGCCTGCTTGCGCGACATCCGCTCGACGAAGCGCATATGCCGTGCGAGCGGCCCGAATTCGCCGTAGCTCACCGGGGCGCTGCCCGCGCCGACGGTCAACTGCGGGAACCACTTGGCGTAGAAGCCGCTCGCGCCGACCGCCGCCTTGGCCTTGTCCTTGAGTTCGGCATTGCGATCGACCAGCGCACCCGCGGCGGCCATGTGGGCATCGGCCATTTCACGGGCGATGAGCAGTCGCATGATCTCGCTGGAGCCCTCGAAGATGCGGTTGATGCGCAGATCGCGCACCAATTGCTCGGCCCCGACCGCTCTTTCGCCGCGCGCCTGCAGGGACGCGGCGGTCTCGTAACCGCGCCCGCCGCGGATCTGCACCAGTTCGTCGGCGATATCGCAGGCCTGCTCGGAGGCCCACAGCTTGGCCAGGGCGGCCTCGATGCGAATGTCGTTGCGGTTCTCGTCGCACATGGTGGCCGACAGGTCCAGCACCGACTCCAGCGCGAACGTGGTCGCGGCGATGTAGGCGATCTTCGCGCCGACCGCGGCGTGCTCACCGACCGGGCGGCCCCACTGCACGCGGGTGGCCGACCATTCCCGCGCGATCTTCAGCGACCACTTGGCCGCGGCGGTGCACATGGCCGGAATCGCGAGGCGTCCGGCGTTCAGCGTGGTGAGCGCGATCTTGAGCCCGTCACCCTCGCGTCCCACCAGATTCCGTTTGGGGACACGGACATTGTGCATGCGGGTGACGCCGTTCTCGATGCCGCGCAGGCCCATGAAGGCATTGCGCCGCTCCACGGTGATGCCCGGGCTGTCGGCCTCCACGATGAAGGCGGAGATGCCGCCGCGGTGCCCCTCGCTCTTGGGGACGCGGGCCATCACCACGAGCAGTTCGGCCACCACGCCATTGGTGGTCCACAGCTTCACGCCATTGATCTCGTAGGCCTCGCCGTCGGCGGTGGGGGTGGCGGTGGAGGCCATGCGCGCCGGGTCCGAACCCACGTCGGGCTCGGTCAGCAGGAAGGCGCTCACCGCGCCTTTGGCGCAGCGCGGCAAGAACTCTCGCTTCTGCTCCGGGGTGCCCGCCAGTTTGAGCGGCTCGGGGACGCCGATGGACTGGTGCGCCGAGAGCAGCACGCCGAGGCTGGCGTGCGCGGAGCCGACCAGCATGAGCGATTTGTTGTAGCCGACCTGGGACAGCCCGACCCCGCCGTACTCCTCGGGAATCTTGAGCCCGAAGCAGCCGAGTTCGGCCAGCCCGCGCACGTATTCGTCCGGAATCCGGCCCTCGGCCTCGATGCGCTGGCCGTCGATGGTCTCGCAGAACGCGCTCAGCCGCTTCAGATAGGCCTCGGTCTTGGCGGCGTCCGCGGCATCGGGGCGCGGGAACGGATGGATGAGGTCGAGCCGGAACCGTCCGAGGAACATCTCCTTGGCGAAGGATGGCTTGGCCCACGTGGTTTCGCGGGACTCCTCGACCAATGCCCGGGCTTGTTCTTCGGTGGCGTCGACTTTGGCGTGAGTCGCCATGATGTCCTCCTCGACCGTGATGAGAATCACATTCGAGTGTAGGAGCCTTTGTTACCCACCGGTAGGGGCCGGCAAAGATCGAAATCCCTTGTCGGACAATGATCTTGAAGTGTCAGCAACTCTCCAGCACTCGTGCCCGCCGCCCTTCGGGCGGCGGGCACAGGGGGAATCGAGAAGGGCTACTGCACACTCCGCAGGTATCGGCCGAAATGCGGGACGGTGAAACCGATGCTGCCGCGCTCGGCGGAGTAGATGAGGCCCTTCTTGATCAACCCATCTCGGGCCGGGGACAACGAGGCCGGTTTGCGTCCGAGTTCGGTGGCGACGGCCGACGTCGCCACCGGGCCGTCGTCGCCGGACAGATCGGCCATGGCGCGCATGTATTCTCGCTCCGCCGGGGTCGCCCGTTCGTAGCGGGAGCCAAAGAAACCGACCGCCAGTTCCTCTTCGGCGGCGGGCGCGGCCACCGCCACATCCTCGGCACTGATCGGGCTCTGCGCCGCCGCGTCCCAGGTCGCCTTGCCGTAGGCCTGCACGAAATACGGGTAGCCGTCGGCCTTCTTGTAGAGCGCGTCCAGGGCCTCCTCGCTGTACTTCACGTGCTCCCGCTCGGCGGGCGCGATCAGGGCCTGATCCGCCGACTCCCGATCCAGCCGGTCGATGCGGTGATAGGAGAACAGTCGCTCGGAATAGCTCTTGGACGCCGACAGCACCGCGGGCAGATGCGGCAGCCCCGCCCCGACCACGATCAAAGGCGCGGCGTCCTGGCTCAATTCGTGGCAGGCCCCGCAGATCGCGGAGATGTCGGCCGCCCCGAGATCCTGCATCTCGTCGATGAAGATGGCGATGCCGATGCCGATATCGCGCACCAGCGCCGCGGCCTCCATGAGCAGCTCCACCAGATCGATCTCGATATCCCCGGAGTCGGCCCGCCCGGTCACCGCGGGCACGTCGATGCCCGGATTCCAGCGGTCGCGCATGCCCTTGTCGGCGGTGGAGCGCAGCGCGAAGGCCTTGAGAATCCCCAGGAAATCGTCGACCTGCTCCGGATTGCGGTGCGCGACAGCGATGGAGCGCACCGCCATGTGCAGCGCGGAGGCCAGCGGTCGCCGCAGTTCCTGCTCCGGGCGGGCCTCCAGCTTGCCGGTGCCCCAGCCGCGCGTGCGGGCGGCCGAGCGAAGCTGATTGAGCAGCACGGTCTTCCCGACCCCGCGCAGCCCGGTGAGCATGACGCTGCGTTCCGGACGCCCCCGGGAGACCCGTTCCAGCACGATGTCGAAGGCGTCGAGTTGCTTGTCGCGGCCCGCGAGTTCGGGTGGCCGCTGCCCCGCGCCGGGCGCGTAGGGATTCCTGACGGGGTCCATGCCGCCCAACCGTAGCGCGGGAATCGCCGATTATCCGGGCATCTATCGACGGTGCTAGACGCAGCTATCGATCGGCATACGGCAGTGATCGAGTTAGTGCCCGTGCTGTCCGCGGGTATCTCTACCCTTATGCCTGATTCGTTGGGATCCAGCGCAGGAGGGTTCATGTCGGAAGAAGCCGTACCCACCGTCGCGGAGGTGGTCGAATCCTGGAACGTGCCCGCCGAGGCGATCGTCGCCGCGCGCATCCGCAACAACATTCTGGTGGCCATCGAGCGCGGCTACGACGATCCGCAGTTGGTGGCGGACCTCGCGGTGGGTCCGCTGGTGATGGCGTTGGGGCAGTTGGAGGTGGACCTCGCCGACGCTCGCCGCCGGATCGCCGAGCTCGAGCGAGTGGTGGAGGCGAAGGGTTGATAACGGCCGAGTCGATCACCTATACCAACTCGTGATCTGGGGCCCTATACACCGAATTGCCCCTTCAGCGGGGCGTTTTGGAAAAGGTGCGACACACCCCTCCCGTCGGGTGGACAACCGGCGGGGCTAGTCGTAATCTTCTCGTGACTTAGCGGAGTCTGTTGCTTCATCGGAGAGGCAGCCCGCGACGTTACAGCAGCAAGATCGGAGATGCGGCTCAGTGGGTAAGCACAGCTTGCAGCGGGAATCTCGGCTTCCGAATTCCGTGAAGGGTGCCATCGTCATGGGTGCGATGGCCGCGACGACGACCGGCGCGTTCCCGGCGATCACCGCCACCGCCGCCACCGTCGAGATCCCCGGCATTGGAAACTTCGACGTACCGGACGATTTCGCGCCTCAGGTGCAGCAGTTCAACCAGACGGTCAAGGACGCCGAGACGGCGCTGCAGACCCCGGGCGGACTGGGCGGCGGCGCTCAGGTCGGCGCCCCGGCGGTCGCCCCGGCTCCGCAGTTCCAGCTGCCGTCCCTGTTCAACAAGCCCTCCAGCGTCGGCGACATCGCGCTGCACGCCGCCGAGACCAAGGTCGGCGCCCAGTACTCCTGGGGCGCGACCGGTCCCTACTCCTTCGACTGCTCCGGCCTGGTCCAGTGGGCCTACAAGCAGGCCGGAATCGACCTGCCCCGCACCAGCTTCGAGCAGTCCAATGTCGGCGCTCCGGTCGCCTTCGAGGACCTGCAGCCCGGCGATATCGTCGTCACCAACGGCGGCGGCCACGTCGGCATCTACGCCGGTGACGGCAAGCTGCTGAACGCCGTGCAGACCGGCACCCCGGTGTCCTACACCAACCTGCACCCCAGCCAGGTCGTCACCGCCCGCCGCATCCAGGCCTGACGCGAATGCGTCACGCCCGAGCGACAGCGTAAGTGGCGCAATTGCGCCCCGGTATTCGCAGTATTGTTGCGTTGTGACTTCCGCTCCTTTGAGCACTACGGCCCAGGCCCGAGTTGATTCTTGGACCTGGGCCGTGCGCATTTTCAAGACGCGCTCGGCGGCGGCCGCGGCCTGCCGCGCGGGACATGTTCGGGTCAATGGCGTACCGGTGAAGCCCGCGCACAGTCTGAAGCCCGGCGACGAGATCCGCGTTCGCGTCAATGGTTTGGAACGCATCGTCATCGTCGAGCAGCTCATCACCAAGCGGGTCGGCGCGGCCGTCGCCGTGCAGTGCATGATCGACAAGAGCCCGCCCCCACCCGATCCACAGATCGCCGCCCTCATGCCGCGCCGGGACCGCGGTGCGGGCCGACCGACCAAGCGCGAGCGCCGCGAGACCGACCGACTGCTCGGCCGCGACCAGGACTGATCAGTTCTTCGAATTCCCCTGCCGCTCACCCGAATCGCCCGATTGCGTGGTGGCGGCCGTGCGCGCTCCCCAGGCGGCCGCGGCAATGGTGACCAATGCGCCGAGCATGAGTGCCGCCGGTTCGCCGGGTTTCAGGACGTGCAGCTGGGTACCGACGGTGACGGCCGCGACCGGGACGCCGATCTGGGCCGAGGCGATGGCCCCGAGCGGAATCGGTTGTCCCTGCAGGCGCATGAGCGCGTGGGCGAGGACCGCGGCCACACCGAGCATCAGGCCCAGCAGGATCAGATAGGGGTGGTCGCCGAACTCGCGCAGGTTCAGGCGCGCGCCGAGCCAGACGAAGAACAGGGGAGCCAGGAAGCCGTCGCTGAGGGCGAAGAGCTGTTTGGCGACCCGGCGGGGCTCGCCGACGGCCGCCACCGCGAGGCCGAGGGCGAAGCCCGCCAACATGATCGACACGTGGCTGCGGGTGGCGAGCGCGCCCAGGGCGAACAGCAGCGCCAGGCTGACCCGCAGCTCGAGCGCGAAGCCACGCTCCTCGGACACCCGGTGCAGCCGATGCCGGATGCCTGAGTCCTCGAGCCAGCGCAGGAAGTAGTACACGGCCACGGCCGCACCGCCGACCAGCACCGCGCCCAGCGCGGCCCGACCCGCATTGCCCGGATCGATCACCAGCGGCAGCGCCACCACCGCCGCCGCGTCGGCCAGGGCGACCTGGGCGGTCAACTCCAGCACCGGTTTTCCGCTCAGCCCCTGCGAATCGATGATGGGCAGCACGATGGCCGCCGAGGAGGAGGCGATCAGCACCGCGTAGAGCAGCCCGTGCCCGGTGTCGAACCAGACCGCGATGCCCTGCCCCGCGACCACGGCCAGCAGGCCGACCAGTACCGCGCGCAGCGCGCCCCGGCCCAGCGCCGACCGAATCGAGGCGTCGCGCACCGGTACGTGCGTGCCCGCCACGAACATGACCACCGCGAAGCCGACGTCCGCGAGGAAGGTGAAGGTCGGATCGGTCGGGTGCAGCAGTCCGAAACCGGTGGCCCCGAACACGATTCCGGCCAGCAGCTCGCCGAGGATGACCGGCAGGTGCCAGGACTGCCGCCAGGCCAGCCAGGGTCCGGCCAGCCCGATCACGGTAATGAGGGTGAGGGTTTGAAAGGTCACGGCGCCACCATGGCGTCATCATTCCCGCACGACCGACCGGTAGCCCACCGACACGCGGTCTCAGGCCGCGGGCCCGACCTCCCACTCCACGCAGATCACCCGCCGATCCGCCTGCGCCGCGGCCAATTCCCGCACCGCCCCGGGCCCCTCCGATCCGAGCGCCGAGGTCAACAACACCGTGAAATCGGTCGGATCGGCCGCGGTCAACTCCAGCAGATTGGCCGCGGCCACCAACCGCGACTCCCCGGACGCGTGCACGATTCCCCGAATCGGTGCCCCGCACTCGCGAATATCCTGCAATGCCGTGGCCAGATCGGTGGGATCCGCGCAGTCACAGCGCATCAAGACGATCCGATCCTCCATCCCCGCCAGCGACCCCGGCAGCGGCCGCGGTGTTCCGGTCAGTACCACCACATCCCGCGCCCCCGCCGCCAGCAGCCACCGCACCGCGGCCTCACCCTGCACCCCCAGCCCGCCCGCCACCACATACGCGCCATCAGGCCGGATCTCCACGGCGGGAAAGGCCGGGGTCATCGGATCACCGGGCGGATAGACCGTGGTCCCACCTCCGCTCCACCGCGTCTCGCCGCCGAATTCGCCTCTGCTCCATTGCCTTTGCGGTGGCGCGGCCGTATGCGCCCCGAGCGCGGT
Organism: Nocardia sp. CDC153; assembly: GCF_035818515.1. NCBI lineage: Bacteria > Bacillati > Actinomycetota > Actinomycetes > Mycobacteriales > Nocardiaceae > Nocardia > Nocardia sp. CDC153. The sequence goes on from NZ_JAYKYU010000007.1 coordinate 233,451, forward strand.
CCAATCCACCGCCCGCCCGTCGAGATACAGCCGCGCGATGGTTCGCAGAAAGCTACCCGCCTCGTCCTCGCGCGTCAGCACGCCCTGCGTGCCCTCCCGGAACGGTGCGCGCTCCCGCAGCCGAGGTGTCAGCACCGGGTGCGGCCCGACTTCGAGCACCATCGAGAGGCCGTCCGACGCGGCAGCCTCCAGGGCCGATGCCAATTCGACAGTGCCGGAAGCATTGTCGGCCCAGTACTCACCATCCAACCGGGCATTCGGCGGAGCACACCTGTTCGCAGCGGCCGCTCGGGGTATGAGGCTCGAGGTGTCGAGGTCGGTCGTCGCGTCGCTGTTCCCCGACGTCCGCAGTACCAGCCCGCGACGAGCCGTCGAATACAGCGGTCGCCAGGGTGCTTCCGGTGCGAGATCACCCAGCACGCTGAGCAATTCGCCGGATCGGGCCCGGATCCTCGGCAGATGTGGCGGTATGGGAATGGCGTCGGCTGCGATGCGTTGCGCGAAGATGGCCCGGCGGTGGGCGCGGCGGACGAGCGCATCGATATAGCGGGGCTCGCCGGATACGGTGATCGCGGTCGGTCCGTCCACCGCCGCTATCGCCACCTCGGCGCGCATGGGTTCGACCAGCCGCAGCACTTCCGCGCGCGTCGCTTCCAGCGTGGCAGCGGCTCCGCCCGGACCGGCTCGTTCCACCAGCCGCGCCCGGGCCACGGCCACTCGAGCACCGTCATCCAGTGACAGCGTTCCGCAAGCGACCGCCGCGGCGATCTCGCCGACCCCGTGTCCGGCGACCGCGTCCGCGCGAATCCCCCACGAATCGAGCAATTCGGCCAGTGCCACCTGAAATACGAACAGGGCCGACTGCTCGAAAACCACCTCACCCCCACCGAATTCGCCTGCGCCATCGTCGTATCCGAGCGTGGCCGGACCCGTGCCGGGATCGCCCCCGGAGATGCCGGAAATACGTGGCCTGCGGCAGGAATTCAGATCGTTCGGATCACCCGGCCTGGGTGCCGACGCCGACCGGTTGAATCCGTGGCGAGGCGTCCAGACGCGCGGGCCATCGGCCGCGACGACGGCGTCGACGGCTCGGGTCAACGCGGTTGCGAAGACCGGGTATCGGGCCGCGAGGGCGCGACCCATGCGCGGATGGCCGCCGCTCCCGGAGAACAGGAGCAGCAGGCCACCTTCGGGTTGTGCCTGTTTCGGGTCGAATACTCCGTCGGTCGCCACGAGGGGCGGTGTGGGCAGGCGGCCCGGTGCGGGGGTGGTGGCGGCGATCCGGCGGGCCAGCGTGCGCAGCTGGGTCGCGGCCTCGGCCGGATCGCGGGCGAGAACGGCGGCGCGGGTGGGCTCGGGGACCAATCGTGCGGTGGCGGCAGCGAATTCGCGCACGGAGCGATACGAACCCGCGGCCACGGCCCAGCGCAGCGCGAGGTGGTGGACAGTGAGCGGGTCGCGGCCGGTGACGGGGATGAGGATGGGGGGCTCGTCGCCGCGGTCGAGGGCGCGGTTTCCGTTCGCGTGGTCCGGGTCGTCCAGGGCGATGTGGGCGTCGAGGCTGCCCGCCTCCGGGAAACCCAGTGCGGGGCCGCCGATTTCGGCGTAGCGGCGAGTGCGTGAGCGGAGGGCGTCGGCGGTGCGCTGGAGCACCAGGACGGTGCAGATGCCGGTGCTCGCTCCGGGGGTCTCGCCACGCGGCAAGGGAATGCGAAGGTCCGAAATGTCCGGTAGCAGAGCGAGATCCACTCCACCCGCGAGCACGAACGGCACCGATTCGTCGGCGAGCAGGCGGACTCCCATATCGACCGCGACCAGTGGTGACGCGCGCTGGCTGTCCACGGTCAGGCTGGGCCCGCGCAGGTCCAGGGCCTTGGACAGGTGGTGGGCGCTATTGGTGCCGCCGATCGCGCCGAAGATGACCGCGGCGTGCGATCCCCGCGCCAGGCAACCCAGACCCGAATCGTCGAGGGCCTCCACGGCGACCTCGAGATTGGTGCGCTGGCGCGGGGTGAGCCCGGCGGCCTCGAGCCGGTCCATGCCGAACCATTCGTGGTCGAAGTCCAGGCCGGTGGCCCGGCAGCCGACGCCAACGATCGACACCCGTGGGAAAGGGGTGGAATCGGTCGATGCTCTCGTACTCTGCCGCACAGGAAGCCCTCCCGTGTCCGCGCGCTGTCGGCCGCCGAGGTACCTCCGGCGATTCTGCCAAGATTTCGCCGCGCTCAGAAGGGCTTTGGCCCATGATGCTCAGCAGGGCTTTGGCCCATGATTACGAGGCCGTGGCCTCCCGCGCCTGAAAGGGATGGTCGAAATCCTCGGCCGTGGCGTGGGTGCTGAAGAACCGCAGGGCTAGATTCACCGCGTCCTGCTCGGTGTACACACCCGAGATGGCCATGGTCCGGCGCAGCGCGTCGTCGTCGAGATAGATTCGAGTGATTGCCATTTCAGGCACCTCCGCCGCATCCGTCGTGTACTGAAAAGCATGACGGATCCCGCAGGCGGTGATAGTCGAAATGACCAGAGCCCCCGGCGCGGAACCGGGGGCTGCTGTCGTAATTGTCTGGGACGTACGGCCTTTGGCCGGTTTTATCCGATCATGCTCGCGAGCCGCTGGCCGATCAACGCCTCGGCCTCGGCCACCATGCGGGAGACCAGTTCGCCGCAGGTCGGAATGTCGTCGATGAGGCCCTGCACCTGACCGGCCGACCAGATGCCCGCGTCCAGATCGCCCTCCTCGAACACGCGGCGGCCGCGCGCACCGGCGACCAGATCCCGCACGTCCTCGAACTTGCCGCCCGCCTTCTCGATCTCGACGACCTTGCGGCTGATCTCGTTGTCGGCCACCCGCGCGGTGTTGTGCATGGTGCGGAAGATGAGCTGCGTGGCCCGCTCGGAGTTGGCGACGATCTGCTCCTTGACCGTCTGGTGAATGGCCGACTCCTGCGTGCACATGAAGCGGGTGCCCATGTTCACGCCGTCCGCGCCCAGCGCCAGCGCCGCGACCAGACCGCGGGCGTCGGCGATGCCGCCGGAGGCGATGACCGGAATGTCGAGGGCCTTGGTGGCGGCCGGAATCAGGATCAGGCCCGGCACATCGTCCTCGCCCGGGTGGCCCGCGCATTCGAAGCCGTCGATGGACACGCCGTCCACGCCGATCTTCTGCGCCTTGAGCGCGTGCCGCACGCTGGTGCACTTGTGCAGCACCTTGATTCCGGCTTCCTTGTAGTACGGCAGGAAGGGCTCCGGATTGGATCCGGCGGTCTCCACGATCTTCACGCCGGATTCGATGATGGCCTGCACGTACTCCTGGTACGGCGGCGGGTTGATCGACGGCAGGATGGTGACGTTCACGCCGAAGGGCTTGTCGGTGAGTTCGCGCGCGCGGTCGATCTCGCGGCGCAGATCATCGGGGGTGGGCTGGGTGAGCGCGGTGATGATGCCGAGGCCGCCCGCCTCGGAGACGGCGGCGGCCAGTTCGGCGCGGCCGACCCACATCATGCCGCCCTGCACGATGGGGTGTTCCACCCCGAAGGTCTCGGTGAACCGTGTCTTCAGTGCCATTGGCGCTGTCCTCTCCTGCCTCTCACGATTGCCCCGATACTCGCATAGTTGCATATGGGCCGACAACCCCGATGTGAGTCGGAGTTTGCAGTCACTACGACAAGATTCCCTGGTCTGTAACCCTTGTCACGGTAGAAAGTTAAGCGATATTCTCACGAGCGATCAGCGTGAAAGGACACCGCATGACCTTCCAGCCGCTCGACGAGCCGATCCGCTCGCGTCGCAATCACTGGGTGAACCAGATCGCGACCCACGCGGTGATGCGGCCCGACCACGTGGCCTTCAAGTTCAAGGGCGTGGACACCACCTGGAAGCAACTGCACGAGCGGTCGGAGCGCTTCGCCGACGCGCTGTCCCGTCGAGGGGTCGGGTTCGGCGATCGTGTGCTCATCCTGGCGCTGAACTACACCGAGTACATCGAGGCGGTCATGGGCATCAATGCCCTGGGCGCGATCGCGGTGCCGGTGAACTTCCGGCTCACCCCGCCCGAGGTGGCCTACATCGTGTCCGATTCGGGCGCGAAAGCCATTGTCACCGACGCGATTCTGCAGCCGCTGGCCGTGGGTGTGGCGGGGCAGGCGCCGGAACTGTCGACGGTGGTCGTGATCAACGGACAGACCGGCGAGGGCGTGATCGGCTACGAGGATTTCCTGGCCGAACCCGGCGAACCCCATGCGCCGCTGGACATTCCGGAGGAAACACCCTGCCTGATCATGTACACCTCGGGCACCACCGGCAGCCCCAAGGGCGCGGTGCTCACCCACGCGAACATGAACGCGCAGGCGCTGACCTGTATCCGCGCCATGGAGATCACCCCCGACTCCATCGGCTTCTGCACCTCACCGCTGTTCCACATCGCCGGATTGGGCAGTCTCACCCCGTATTTCCTGCTCGGGGGCAAGACCGTGCTGCATCCCCTGGGCGCGTTCAATGCCACCGAGTTCCTCGACGAGGTCGAGAAGGAGCAGGCCACCGCCGCCTTCTGCGTGCCGGTGCAGTGGCAGCTCATCTGCGAGGAGCCGACGGTCAAGCAGCGCAAGCTGGCGCTGCAGGCGCTGTGCTGGGGCGCGGCCCCCGCCTCGGACACCGTGCTGCGGGCCATGGCCGACTGCTTCCCGAACGCCTTCAACGTGGCCGTCTTCGGGCAGACCGAGATGTCGCCCATCACCTGCGTTTTGGAGGGCAAGGACGCGCTGCGCAAGATCGGTTCGGTGGGTCTGCCCATCCCGACCATTCAGGCCCGCGTCGTCGACGACGAGATGAACGATGTCGCCCCCGGCGAGGTCGGCGAGATCGTCTATCGCGGACCGACTCTCATGCAGGGCTACTGGAACAAGCCCGAGGCCACCGCCGAGGCCTTCCACGGCGGCTGGTTCCACTCCGGGGATCTGGTCCGCCGCGACGAGGAGGGCTTCGTCTACGTGGTGGACCGCAAGAAGGACATGATCATCTCCGGCGGCGAGAACATCTACTGCGCCGAGGTGGAGAACGTGCTCTTCGCCCACCCCAAGATTCACGAGGCCTCGGTGGTCGGCCGCCCGCACGAGAAGTGGGGCGAGGTGCCGGTCGCGGTCGTCGCGCTGGTCGAGGGCGTCGACGAGCTCACCCTCGAGGAGCTGACCCCGTTCCTCAATGAATCCCTGGCCCGCTACAAGCACCCCAAGCACCTGGTGATCGTGCCGGAGCTGCCCCGTAATGCCAGCGGCAAGGTCGTGAAGAACGAACTGCGCAAGCAGTATTCGGCCTAGCCGCGGCGATTTTCAAATCATGTCGCGCGCGGTCAGCCAGCGCATGATCGGCCAGCCGCAGAAGACCGGGAGCCAGCAGGTCAGCACCCGGTAGAGCAGCACGGCGGGGACCGCGATCTCCGCCGAGACACCGAAGGCGGCCAAGCCACCGATGAGGGCGGCCTCCACCGCGCCGACGCCGCCGGGGGTGGGTGCGGCCGAGGCCAGGGTGCCGCCGATCATGGTGACGATGGTGACGGTCACGAAAGTCGTACTGCCGCCGAAGGCTTCGATGCTGGCCCACAGCGCCAGCGCCATGCCGAGGGTGGTGGTGGCGCAGCCGCCGACGATCATGGCCAGCCGCCAGGGCTTGCGGCCCAGATCCTTCAGCTGGCCCAGCACATCGGCCAACTGCGGACGCACCTCGTGGAGCAGCCAGCGCCGGACCGTGGGCACGAACATGGTCACCCCCAGCACCCCGAACAGCGCGCCCGCCACCAGATAGAGCACGGTGGCGTTGGGCACGAAATGCGAGAGGTTGGTGGAGGTTCCGGCCAGCGCGCCGAAGATCAGCAGCAGGATCACGTGGGTGATCACCTGCACGGTCTGCTGCAGGGCGACGGCCGCGGTGGCGCGCACCGCGCCCAGCCCGCCCTTCTGCAGGAACCGCACACTCAACGCCAGACCGCCCACCCCTGCGGGCGTGGTGGTCGCGGCGAAGGTGTTGGCGATCTGCATGAGCAGCAGATTGCGGAACTTCACGGCCTCGGAGGCGCACGCCCACAACGCCATCGCGGCACCCACGTACGTCAGCGCCGACACCGCCAGCCCGAGCGTCGCCCAGCCCCAGTGCAGTTTGTTCAGCTCGCTGAAGAAGGTCGGCACCTGGCTGATGTACGGGTAGGCCACGTACACCAGGCCGATGAGCAGCACCAGCTGGATGATCTGATTGCGCGAGAACCGGGTCACCTGCGCGGCCGCGATCTTGTCCTGCCCGGTCTGGTCGGTGACCTCCTCGCGCAGCCGCTTCATGAGCTCGCCGGCGTCGGGCACCGCCTTGCGCAGATGCGCGGGCATGGCGGTGCGGGTGAGCCGGGCCGAGGCGTCCAGGACCGCCTGCTTGTCGAGGACGTCCAGTGCGGTGCGCACCGCCGTCTCCACCCCGAACACGGCGGCCGAGGACAGCAGCAACTGCGCCACGTCGGAGTCGAAACGCACCTTGTACGCGCCGAATTCGGATTGTACGAAGCCCTCGAACAGCACGGTCTCGTCGTCGAGCACCCGGATCTCGTCGGTGCGCAGATCGCCGTGGGAGATCTGGGCCTGATGCATGCGGTGCAGCGCCCGCCACACCCGGGTGAGCGTCTGCTCCCCGTCGGCGGCGGCCAGCGGCCGGCCCTGGGGCACGGTGTGCGCGTACACCATCCAGCCGCGGTCCAGCTCCGCCACCGTGAGCGGCTTGTTGCTGGCCAGGCCGAGATCGGCGATGGCGAAACCCATCAGCGCCCGATGCTCGACGGCGCGCCGCATGGACGCGAAGGAGGCCGGATACTCGCCGCTGCGCAGCGTGAGCCGACGCTTCAGCTGCTGCAGCATGCCGCGGCTGCGCTGATTGGCTCCGTACAGCTCGAGGATCAGGGCGTTGTCGGGCGCACGGGATTCGCCGGGTGCGGGCTCGGTGCCCGCCGAGGAGGGCGTGTTCGGGGAGGCGGCGAGCTCCGGCTGCGGCACCGTGCTGGCCGAAATCACCAGCGGCCCACGGGCGGCCGGGCGCACCACCTTGAACGCGGTCACCCGGAAACCGCGCTGGGCCAGCACCCGCACCGCCGCGCCGAGCGGCACCTCCAGCGCGGGCGTGCCGACCACCAGCACGATCACCGCGCCGACCAGCCAGCCCACCACCAGACCCAGCGCGGCGCGGGCGGGCACCACCAGCGAGACGAACAGGTGGATCGGCACGAAGGCCAGCAGCAGCGTCCACCACCAGCGTCGCCAGCGCGCGGGCAGCCACGGGCTGGCCACCGTGAGCACCGCGGCCAGCATGGCGATCCAGCGCGGATCGTCGAGGAACTGCGACAGAAAGGTGTTGACCTGCTGCGGTTCCGACAGATGCCAGCGCGGTGCGGAGAACCCGGTGCCGGTGATGGAGAACAGCCCGAGCGCGATGAGTCCCGCGAAGAGGAAGCCCGCCAGCAGTTTCCACTGCCGCTGCAGCACCAGCCGCACCAGGATGGCGAAGGGCAGGGCCAGGATCGCGATGCCGTAGACGATGTAGACCAGGTTGGACTGTTCCGGGGTGAGGAACCCGACGATATTGGAGACCGAGCGCTCCAACTGCTCCCACTGCGGCCGGGTGATCAGCGACCCGGCGATGACGATGGCCACGGCCAACGCGGACAGCACAACGCGCAGAATGTCGGTGGTCCGGCGGATCCGCGGCTGCAGCAGGCTGCCGGAGACGGGAATCTCCCGCCCGTCGACTCGCATGTCCTATTCGCGCTTTCGGATCGTGGGAACGGCTTCGGTCCCATGGTCGGCTGGTGTGAGTATGCGGCAGGCGATGCCGTCACCGGCCACCCAACACGCCGGTAACCGTAACCCGTCGGGGGCGCGATCGACGTTCCGCCCACCGGCACGCCGAACCCAGATATCGGTTTTTCCTGCTTATTACGAGCCTTGAACTTTCCCGTGACCGGCGTGCGAGGATCGGAACGTGGTGCTCGATCTTCGTGTTTGCTTCGTGGGGGAATCGTTCGTCGCGGGGGTCGGTGACCAGAAATGCCTGGGCTGGGCGGGGCGGCTGGCCGTCAGAGCGATCGCCGCGGGCCAGCCGCTCACCTATTACAACCTCGGTGTTCGCCGGGAGAACAGCACCGAGTTGGCCGCGCGCTGGGAGGCCGAGTGCGCGCCGCGGCTACCGCAGGGGGCGGACTGCCGGGTGGTGATCTCCACCGGCGTCAACGACACCCAGTTCGAGGACGGCCGCCCCCGCGTCGAGGTCGAGGACTCGGTGCGCAATCTGGCCGACATGCTGCGCCGGGTGCGGGAAAAGGGCTGGCAGGCAATGGTGGTCGCGCCGCCGCCGAATGTGGACGCCGAGCACAATGCCCGGATCGTGGACCTGGACGCCCGCTTCGCCGACCTCTGCGAGGAGGCCAAGGTGCCGTACCTGCGCACGCATCAGCCGTTGCGCGAGAACCAGATCTGGATGCAGGACGTCGCCGCCGGTGACGGCTACCACCCGGGTGCGGCGGGCTACGACGAGTTCGCGGCGCTGCTCGCGCCTCACTGGCTGCTCTGGCTCGCCGATCCCGGCTCGGAACTGCCTGTGGTGCGCTGAGATTCCGCCTCGACCGCGGATTCGATATTGATCGCGGCGTGGCGGCCGGTGTCGGGTCCGAGCCAGCCCTCGACCATGTTCTCCAACCGCGGCCGTCGGGTCGAGGCCACCAGGCCGGACCCGACGAGCACGCCCATGGCGATGGCCAACACGGTGAGCACCGCGTTCACCACCACGTGCAGACCATTGGGGTCGTTCTTGGTGACCAGCTCCGAGACCCCGGTCAGTCCCATGCCGCCGGGCACCAGCATCCAGAAGGCGGGCAGGAACACCACCTGCGTCGGCGGGGCGTCCTTGCTGCGCTGCACCAGATAGGCCACCGGCACCGCGATCATGCCGCCCAGGAACGAGCCGAGCAGTCCACCGCCGTGCAACTGCTGGCCCAGCTGCTGGCCGCAGAAGGCCGCGTAGAGCACGATCAACAGCCAGCCCAGTGACTTCTTCGGCGCGCTCGCCCGCCAGCTGTGCCCCAGTCCGATCAGCAGCACACCGAGAGCCGGTGTCCACCAACCCAATCCGCCCGAGTGCGGCGGCGTGGCGGGGGTGAGTGTGCCCAGCAGCTGGAGACCGATGAGGATGCCGAAGGCCAGCAGGAGCAGTTTGTTGAAGCCGTAGATGGTGCGGCTGGCCCCGGCCACCATGCTGCCGGTGGCCAATTCGATGGAGCCGTTGGTCAGCGCCGATCCCGGCAGCAGGCTCGACACCGACGGCACCAGCAGCTGGGAGGGATTGCCGCCGCCGAGCGCGTTGGGAAAACCGAAGGACAGCAACGTGACCACCGCGCCCGCGACCACCGGCAGGCCGGTCGAGAGCAGCCGGAACCGGTCGGCGGCCATGATCAGCACCTGCACCACCAGGCCCAGCACGATATAGCCGAGCAGTGCGGTGGAGGTCGGGTTGAGCATGAGGCCCAGCCCGACGGTCAACACCACATTGCCCAGTAGCAGCCGCCACACCGGGGTGGGCTGCGGTGAGGCGAGGATCTCCACCAGCGCGGCGGTCGCCTCGGACGGCGGCGGCACTTCCTTCTTGATCCGGTCGATCAGTTGATACAGCGAGGCGATCTGATCCAGGCGCAGGGTGTCGGAGGCGGCCTCGAGCAGATCCACCGCCGAGCCGCGCGAATCCTGTACGCGCACGAACACTCCCGTGGGCAGCACGAAGAAGTGCACCTCGTCCACGTCGTAGCGGTGGGCCAGATCGTCGAGGATGTCCTGCACGCGCCCGGTGGTCTCACCGGAGCGAATCAGCGCCACGCCCAAATGCCGCAGCAGGTCCAGCAGATCCTGGGAGACCGGCGGTTCCAGTGGCTCCGGCGCTTGGTCGGGCGGCGCGGCGGTCTCGCTGCCGACCCTTTTCAGCCAGCGGTCCATGGATCCCGCGGCCCGCCGGGTGGCCCCGTAGAGGGTGCGGGACACCGGGCCCCGGCCGCGTGACACCCGCCGGTGCTGTGGATGGTGCGCCCGAGGTTCGCTCGTGACTCATCGCCTCCGCTGGCAAATATTTCGCAACACAAAGCACCCTAGCGCGCAGTGGGGCGGGCGGGCCGGAGCGGCAAGGGCTTTTCGACGTCGCCCGCCCGCGACTCGAACCGCCGGGTACGAGAACTGCCGATAGCATCCTGCTGGAATCCCGTCTTCCAGGCCATGGGGTATGCCTACCGGTTGCCCTGTTCCTAACCTGGTGGCATGGATATCGACACGCGACTGCTGCGTTACTTCCTGGCAGTCGCGGATGCGGAGAACCTGCCGCGGGCGGCGACGCGACTGCACGTCGCGCAGCCCGCGCTGGCGACCCAGATCAAACAGCTGGAACAGCAACTGGGAGTGGAGCTGTTCATTCGGTCGCGGGCGGGCTGGACCCTGACCGCGGCGGGAAAGGTGCTGGCCGAACAGGTCCCGGCGTTGCTGGCGTCCTGGGACCGGATACTGCGCGACACCAAGAGCGACGCCAGCCGCGCCTCCCGGGTGCTGCGGCTGGGCTGTGTGAACAGCGCGGCCGACGCGCACATCCCGGAGATCATCCGGGTCTTCCACCGCCTGCACCCGGACTGGCAGGTCGATATCCACACCGGGGGCTGGACCGATCCGACGGCCGGGCTGGACGAGGGCGATGTGGATGTGGCCCTGCTGCGCCTGCCCTTTCCGGGTCAGGAGGAATATCACCTGCGGGAGCTGTTCGCCGAACCGCGCTGGATCGCGCTGCCGCAGGATCATCCGCTCGCCGATCGCGACGATATCGCCTTCCGGGAGCTGTGGGACGAGCCCTATGTCGCCTCGCCCGCGGAAACCGGCTGGTGGCGCGACTATTGGATGGGTCTGGACGCCCGGCCCGCCGATACCGCCATCATCGGGGCCATCGCCCGCAATACCGAGGAGTGGTTGCGCGCCATCGCCAATGGGTTCGGCGTGAGCTTCACCCCGGCCTCGACCGCGCGTACCGAGTATCCCGGCGTGGTGTTCCGGCCGGTGCACGGCATCGGCCCGACCCGGGTGGCGGTGGTGTGGCCCGACGCCTCCGAGGCGGATCCGGTCATGCGCTACTTCATTCGCTGCTGTTCGGACATCATGGGCGGCCAGCACGGCGCGGACGGACGCCGCACCTCCTGAGTTCGACGGCGCACCCGCCGAGTTCGCCCGGAGGGGGCCGCGCGGTCGGACATGATGGGTGCATGAGCGACCAGCACGAGCACTGGCAGCGCACCTACAGCGCGCATCCGGGCATGTACGGTGAGCGGCCGTCGGCGGCGGCCGTGTACGCGGCCGAGGTCTTCCGCGAGACCGGGGCCGTCGACGTGCTGGAGTTGGGCGCGGGTCACGGGCGCGACGCGATCTACCTGGCTCGCCAGGGGTTTCGGGTCACGGCCTCGGACTTCAGCGCGATCGGGCTGGCGCAGCTGCGCGAGCGGGCCGACGCGGCCGGGCTCGGCGACGGCATTCGCACGGTGGAACACGATGTCCGCCAGCCCATTCCGCTGCCGTACCGCAGTGTGGACGCGGTGTACGCGCACATGCTGCTGTGCATGAATCTGAGCACCCAGGAGATTCGCGATCTGGTCGGCGAGATCCGCCGGGTGCTCAAGCCCGGCGGTGCCTTCGTGTACACCGTCCGCACCACCGAGGACGCGCACTACGGCACCGGTAAGGCGCTCGGTGACGACATCTACGAGCACGGCGGGTTCGCGGTGCACTTCTTCTCCCCGGATCTGGTCGACATCCTGGCGACGGGATGGGAACTGCGCGAACGGCATTCGTTCGAGGAGGGCGAGCTGCCGCGACGGCTGTGGCGGGTCACCCAGATGCTGCCGCGGCACTGAGCGGGTCGCTCGGTAAGGCACTGAGCGGGTCGCTCGGTATTCAGCGCTGCTCCAGGAGGGCCATGGCGGCATTGTGGCCGCCGATGCCGCTGACGCCGCCGCCGCGCACCGCGCCCGCCCCGCACAGCAGGATGTTCGGGTGACCGGTCGAGACTCCCCAGCGGGCGGCCGGGCTGTCGTCGTCCGCGTCGCGGTACGGGAAGGCCAGGTCCGCGTGGAAGATATGACCGCCGGGCATGCTGATCTCGCGTTCCAGTTCGACCGGCGTCCGGGCCTCCACGCACGGGTTGCCCTCACCGTCGAGCGCCAGGCAGTCCTGGACGGGCTCGGTCAGGACCGAATTCAGCTGTGCCAGTGTGGCATCCACCAGCCGCTCCTTCGCCCCGCGCGGATCGTCCGCGAAAAGCCGTGCGGGCGTGTGCAAACCGAACAGGGTCAGCGTGTGATAGCCCTGCTCGATCAGCTCCGGTGCGAGGATCGACGGGTCGGTCAGGGTGTGGCAGTAGATCTCCGCGGGCGGTGCCGAGGGCAGCTCGCCCGCGGCCGCCTCCCGATACGCCCGCTCGAGCTGGCTCGCGGACTCGGAGATGTGGAAGGTGCCCGCGAAGGCGGTGCGCGGATCCACCTGCGGGTCACGGAGTTTCGGCAGTCGCCGCAGCAGCATATTGATCTTCAGCTGTGCGCCCTCGGGCTTGGGCGCAGTCTCACCCAGCAGTCCCGCCAGCACGTGCGGCGCGGCGTTCACCAGCACGTGCCGCGCGCTCGCCGTGCCCTCGCCGGTGCGGCAGGCATAGCGCACTTCGGCTGTGCCGCCGTCGGTTTCGACGCCGGTCACCAGGCAGCCGGTGCGGATCTCGGCCCCGGCCGCGCGGGCGGCGGTGGCGAGCGCGTCGGTCAGCGCGCCCATGCCGCCGACCGGCACGTTCCAGTCGCCGGTGCCGCCGCCGATCACGTGGTAGAGGAAGCACCGGTTCTGCAGCAGCGACGGGTCGTGGGCGTGGGTGAAGGTGCCGATGAGCGCGTCGGTGAGCACCACGCCGCGCACGGTGTCATCGGCGAATCGGGCCTCCACCGACTCGCCCAGGGGCCGTTCGAAGATCGTGTCCCAGGCCGCGGAATCGCCTAGGGTGCGCTGTAATTCGGCGCGCGTGGGCAGCGGCTGGGTCAGGGTCGGGAAGACGCGCTCGGCGACGCGCCCGGTCATGGCGTAGAAGTCCTGCCAGGCCGCCCAATCCCGCTCGGACCCGGTGACCTGGGCGAAGCTGGCGCGGGTGGCCGCCTCGGAGCCATTGTCCACCAGCAGCCCGGTGTCACCGACCGGCGTGTAGGAGGAGATGCGCCGTTTGCGAACCTCGAACTGCAGGTCCAGATCTCGCACCAGGCGCTGCGGCAGCAGGCTCACCAGATACGAGTAGCGCGACAGCCGCGCGTCGAAGCCCGGAAACACCCGCTCCGACACGGCCGCGCCGCCGGTGTGGTCCTGGCGTTCCAGCACCAGCACCGAGCGCCCGGCCCGGGCCAGATAGGCGGCGGCCACCAACCCGTTGTGGCCGCCGCCCACCACGATCACGTCGTACCCGGCCCGGCCGGGGCTACCCGCTCGCGTCATGCCACCATCGCATCACACTCGCTGCGGCGCAGGGGGCTAGCGGGTGGTCATGTCGAGGGCGGCCAGATGGCTGAACAGCACCGACGCGCCGATCGGATTGCCGCCGCCCGGATAGACCGTGCCGCTCACGGCGGCCATGGTGTTGCCCGCGGCGTAGAGGCCCGGAATCGGTTCGCCCGCTCGGTTCAGCACGCGCGCGGCCCTGTCGGTGCGCAGCCCACCCTTGGTGCCGAGATCGGAGATGCCGAACGCGGCGGCATGGAAGGGACCCCGCGTGATCGGGGTCAGGGGCGGTTCGCCATTGCTGAAGGCGCGGTCGTAGGCCTCGTCGCCGCGACCGAAATCCGGGTCCACGCCCTCGGCGGCGAACTTGTTGAAGCGCGTCACGGTGGCGACCAAAGCGTCGGCGGGAACACCGATTTCGGCGGCCAGCTGCTCGAGGGTATCGGCGGTCTTCCACAGGCCCGCCTCGACGTAGCGTTCGGTCTCGACCATCGGCACATTGCTGGCCTTGATGGGCGGCACCGGGCCTTCGGTGTCGTCGTAGATCATCCAGAACGGCAGGGTCGCCGAGCCGTCGTTCAGCTGCTCGATGATGTCGCGGCCGAGTCGGTCGTAGGGCGCGGATTCATTGACGAACCGTTCGCCCGCCTGGTTGACGAAGATGCCGCCGGTGAACCACAGCGCGAACGCGGCCCGCCCGTCCGGATGGATCAAACCCGGCGACCACCACGCCTGATCCATCAGATCGGTGTCCGCGCCCACCGCGATGCCCGCCTCGAGCGCGCGGCCCTGATTTCCCCACGGCCCCATGGTGTCCCGGGCCACGCCGGGCACGCCGTAGCGTTGCCGCAGCTCGTCGTTGCCCTCGAAACCGCCCGCCGCCAACAGCACGCCCTTGCGCGCCCGAATGGCCACCCGCCGCCCGTCCCGCTCCGCGATCGCACCGGTCACCGCGCCGCCCTCGGTGACCAGCTCGACCAGCGGGGTGTTCAGGTACAGAGCAGCGTTGGGGTACTTGGACAGTCCGAGCAGGAACCGCCCGACCAGGGCGCGCCCGCCGATCAGATAGTCCGGCTGCGGATCGCCGTGCCGGTCGGTGCCCAGTGGACCGCGCACGGATGCGCTGAGCGCACCGAGCTTCTTGGCGGCCAACGGGGCAGGAACGATGTGGCGCTTGCCGTCCGTGCGCGCCTTGGGTGCTTTGCCGAAATAGTCGGGCCACGGGAACATCTGGAATTTGAACGCCTCGTCCTGCTCCAGGTATTCGATGACCTTCGCCCCGGTGCGGACGTAGGTCTCTTGCAACGCGGCCGGGGTGCGGTCGCCCACCACGGAGTGGAAGTAGGTGAGCGCGTCCTCGAGGGTGTCGTCCACACCCTCGCGCCGCAGCACCGGATTGCACGGGAACCAGACTCCGCCGCCGCCCGAATACGAGGTGGTGCCACCGAATTTCTCGGTGGCCTCCACCACCGCCACGGTCAGTCCCTCGCGGGCCGCCGTATAGGCTCCGGCCAGGCCGCCGCCCGTGCCGGCCACCAGGACATCGACTTCTTCGTTCCAGTCCGTCACCGTTAACTCCCTGAAAGACGCGGTCTCTCCGCGACGGTATGCGCCGGGAACGCCGGACGCAGCAGAAGTCCCGATGGCCGGATGAGCCGATCAGTCGGTCCAGGGGGTGAGCACGATCTTGCCGCGCACCCGACCGGATTCACTGAGCTTGTGCGCCTCGGCGATATCGGCCAGCGACATGACCCGGTCGATCTCGCCGCGCAGCCGCCCGGCCACCACCAGCGCGGCCACCTCGGCCAGGTCCGCGCCGGACGGATGGAAGTAGAGGCGGTAGTAGCGGGGATCGGCGAGCGGCTCCTCGCCCTGGGCGTCGATCACGCGGCCGTTCGGGGTGAGCACGAGCAGGGAGCGCTCGGAGTAGTCGCCGCCGACCAGATCGAAGGCGATGTCGACATCGGCGACCGCGGTGGTGAAATCGGTTGTCGTGTAATCGATCAGCTCGTCCGCGCCGAGTCCGCGCAGGAACTCGTGATTGGCGGCGCGCGCGGTTCCGATCACGTAGGCCCCGCGCGCCTTGGCCATCTGCACCGCCAGATGGCCCACGCCGCCCGCCGCCGCGTGCACCAGAACCCGTTGTCCCGGTTGCACTTCGGTGAGCGCCTGCCAGGCGGTCAGGGCCGCCGTCGGTAGGGCGGCGGCGTGCACGTGATCGATCTCCACCGGCTTGCGGGTGAGGAACTCCCCCGGTACCACCACGTATTCGGCGTAGGCCCCGTTCCGACTCACGATATTGCCGAAAACCTCGTCACCGGGCGCGAATTCGGTGACACCCGCGCCGACCTCGGTGACCACACCGGACAGGTCGAAGCCCAGCGTGAGCGGCGGCGGCCCCAGCCTGGTGACCACGCCCGAGCGCAGTTTCCAGTCGGCGGCATTGATCGAGGTGGCGGCCACCCGGACCAGCACCTCGCCGTCGCCGGGACGCGGGATGGGAACCCGGACCGTCTCGAGCACATCCGGGCCGCCGAGAGTCTGCTGGGTGATCGCTTTCATGGCGTCGCTCGTCATGATCTCGATCTTGCGCTCGGTAGTATCGCAGGGGAAGAAGGCACTATTTCGATCCCGAGGTACCTCATGGATACCGTCTCCGACTGGGAGCCATCCGGCAATCTGGTGGAAAGCTACCTGCGGCGCTGTCCCGCGCGCGACATTCTCGCGGTGCTCGCGGACAAGTGGGTGCTGCTGGTGCTGGGCACCCTGCGCAAGGAGGGCGGCCCGATCCGGTTCAACGAATTGCGCCGCCGCCTCGACGGCATCACCCAGAAGGTGCTCACCCGCACCCTGCGCGACCTGGAACGCGACGGGCTGGTGCGGCGCACCGTGTATCCGACGGTGCCGCCGCGGGTGGAGTACGAATTGACCGACCTCGGCGCGGATCTGGGCGTGATCACCCACGCCATGGGCCAGTGGGCGCTGCGCCACGCGGATGAAATCGGTGCCGCCCGAGTAGAATTCGACGAGCGGGCGGCGCGGGACCCGGAACCGGTCAGACTCTGACGGCCAGCACGGTGGCGTGCGGGGTCCGCTCGTCCGGGCGGGCTGCCCGGGACAGGCTGGCGGTGACTCGGAAGCCGTGCGCGGCAAGGGTTTCGGTGAAGGTGTCCGGTCCCCAGCGATAGGCGAGCGCGACCTTGTGCGCGTACTCGGTGACACCGGTGGGTTCGTCGGCGGCCTGGAAGGCGAACACGGCCTGTCCCCCGGGCCGCACCACCCGGGCGAATTCGGTCAGGATCGCGGGCACGCGCACCGGTGGGGTGTGAATGATGGAGTACCAGACCACGATTCCGGCCAGCGCACCGTCGGCGTAGGGCAGCTCCTCCATCGGCCCGACCTCGAAGGGAATGTCGGGGTGGGCCGCGCGCGCCAGCCGGATCATCTCGGGCGACAGATCGAGCCCGGACATCTCCAACCCGGCCGCCGCGAGATGGGCGGCCACCCGCCCGGGCCCGCAGCCGATCTCGGCCACCGGACCGAATCCATTGTCCCGCACCGCCTCCGCGAAGGCCTCGAGCATCATCCGGTCGAACACATTGTCGTGCAACTGCCGCTGGAACAGACCGGCGTACAGCTCGGCGACCCCGTCGTAGGCGGCCCGGGTGATGCGCATGTCCTCGGGTTCGATCATGGTTCGAGCCTAGGCGCCCGCGCCGCCGCCGATCGCACCCGTGGCGGGCGAGCGCACCGGCTGATCCAGACCGTTCAACAGGACCCGCAGCGGGGCCGCGGGCGGCATCAGGGTGCGCAGGGGCCACACCGCCCGCCGCGCCAGCCGACGCAGGTCCCGCGGCAGGGCGGGCAGCCGAAGTTCGATGCGCCACAGCGGATAGCGGTGATCGGGATGCTGCCACCCGTCGCGCAGCATGAGTTTGAGCACCCGCGGCGACAGGGCGCGCGCGGCGGCGCTGGCCAGTTCCAGGCGCAGCAGGTCGTGATCGCGGTCGATGCGGGCGCGATGCGGTTCACCCGCGTCCACGGTCAACTGCCCGGGCTCGGTGAGATCGGCGATCAGTCCGGCGAGTTCCTCGAAGAACTGCGCCCATTCGCGCTCGTGGGCGCGATGCGCGGCCCGCTGCTGCTCGATGATCAGCCGGCGGTCGCGATCGGCGGCCGGGACCAGATACAGCTCCACGGTGTCGGTCTCGGCGATCACGCCCAGGGTGAGTCCGGCATCCGGCCAGGCCGGACCGTGCGACTGCCCCAGCACCCCGTGCCGGGGTACGCCGAACTCGGCGCGGAAACCGTCCACCGCGCGGGCGTGGGCGGCGTCGCGTTGCTCGCGCACCTCGGCGGGCAGGCCCTCGTCGTAGAGGAAGGATTCGATGCTGTCGCTGAGCGTGACGCAGACGGCCTCGAGCCGATCCCCGTCGAAACAGAAGCGGGCGCGCGGATCGTCCACGCGTAGGTCGGTGTCGGCCCACACCGTGCGCTCGCCGGTATCGCTGTCGTGCACCGGTTTCCAGCCGGCGGCCGCCGCGAAGCCCGCGAGATCGGCGCGGGTCCAGGTCCAGTCGAAGTCGCGGGCCGCGCGGGCGATCTCGATCCCGGCGGGCACGTCCACCCGCAGCGGTCCGGCATCGAAGTCGTAGGTGGCGTGGCGGCGCAGGAACTCGGCCCGCTGGCTGCGCGAGGTGGGATGCGGCGGCACGTCCAGCACGGACACGTCCAGGTCCGGGCCGCCCTCCACCCAGGCGTCGGCGACCAGTTCGGTGATGGCGGTCGCGCCGACCGTGCGCAGGGCGTCCACGGTGCGCAGTGCCAGGCCGCTCATGGCGACGCTGCCCGCGCGCCGCGACAGGGTGCGCGACCAGTTCGCCTCGCGCGGCGGCGTCCACCCCTGATCGATGAGCCGCTGCTCGATCTCGGGCGTGTATCGCCAAGTCGGATCGATGAATTCGCTGCGGGCCAGTTCACCGGTCAGCTGTTCGGGCCCGGCCTCGAACTGCACGAAGCGCCCGCCGGGCACGGTGATCACCAGACGCCCGTCCACCGGCAAGGTCTCCAGGAAGCCCGCCAGATTCTCCGCGAAGCGACCCCAGCCGCCCGCGGCGCTGCGGCGGCGGGCGAGCTCGTGGCGGCGGTCCATCCAATACCGTTGCGCGGTCGGGTTCACCAGCAGCAGGTCGACGGTGTCGAATCCGATGGTCAAGCCCGCGAACACATTCGCGAACCGCCAGGCCACCCCCTCGGCCGGGCCCGCGTCGGCGCTCTCCGGTTCGCCCCAGTGATCGGTGAACACGGCGGTGGCGCGGGCCAGGGCGGCCTCGAGGAGTTCGCGGCTGCCGGCATCGGTGGGCGCGGGGCAGTCGGAGATGGTGATTCGCACATGGTCGAGCCCGCGTTCACTGCCCCAGAACATGGCCGAGTCCCACCACACCGACAGTCCGGTGCGGGAGAACACGGGACCGTTGCGCAGCGTGCCGACCGGTTGCGGGCTACTCCATCCGACCAGTCGGGAGAATTCGGAGACATTGCCGGACCCCCACCGCCAGCCGAACCCGGCTGCCGCTCTGACGATCTCGACCGCACCCGCGGTATCGACACGCACCTCGAAACCCACCCCGCGACACTAACCCCGGCCGCGGGGGTGCCGGGCCGCGAAGGGTCTCAGTGCTCCATCGGGAATTGGGAACTGCCCGCGTCACCCGCCGGAATGATCGGCAGGACCAGCGCCGACGGGTGGTCGGCGTCGTGGAAGATGGTCTGGGTCGCGACCTGCGTATTCGTATTCGCCCCGAACGGATCACCGGTGTTCGGATTGGGTGCGAACTGCGGGAAGTCACTGCTCGAGACCTCGACGCGAATCCGGTACCCCGCCTTGACGAGATAGCTGGTCGGCCAGATGTCGATCGTGTACTTGTAGGGCTGGCCGGGCGTGATGGGCGACGGGTGCTCGAGCGAATCCCGGAACGCCGCCCGGATGATGCCGTTGTTCAGGTTCACCGTCGACCCGTCCGGGGCCACCGCTACCAGTTTCGCGGTGAAATCGGTGTCGGGCGCGGTCGAGGCGGCCCATAGCGTCATGCGGGTCGGGCCGGTCAGTTCGGTGTCGGCGGCCATCGGGGCGGTGGTGTAGGTCAACACGTCCGAGCGCTGCTCGACCACGAACTGATCCACCGGCCCCTGCGGTCCGGACGACGCGCCGCAACACGAGTGCCCGCCCGCGCTGGGCACAGGATTGAGCGGGTCGTAGGCGTACTTGTCCGGCTGCTGGGGATCCTTCGGGGCGTCGGTGGTGAGCTGGCCGACGCGGCCCGCGACGCCATTGCCGCCATTGCCCGACAGGTAGTAGGTGGTCCACTTCGTATTCGGCAGCGGCCAGGCCGACGCGGACTTCCACTTGTTCGCGCCCATCAGGAAGTAATCGACGACTGGCTTGCCGGAAACCTTGTTGTCCTTGCCCTTCAGGAAGTGGTCGTACCAGGCGAGCATGAGATCGTTGATCGGGCTGTCGCCCGCCGCACCGGTGGCGGCCAGCATCGGCGTCTCGATATTGGTGCCCGGCCGCCCCCAGCCGACGTGATCCCACGGACCCAGCACCAGCCGCTGATTCGACTTGGCCTCGGGCGTACCGCCGTTCGCGACCATTCCGGCGAAGTTCTCCACCCCGCCCGCCAGGAACGCGTCGTACCAGCCCTCGACATCGAGCACGGGGACTTTGACATTCGCATAGCGGTCGCGAATGCTCCACTGCTTCCAGTAGTCGTCGCGGGTGGAATGGGAGATCCAGTCGTAGAACCACGGGGCGATATTCGGATCGCCCGGGTGTAGCGGCGGAAACTGCTGGTACGGGCGGAATCCCAGCCACCTGGTGTAGTCCGCGCCGTCGATCTGCAGCTGTTTGGCGGTGCCGGTGTCGCCGCGATTGACCGCGGCGCTGGCCCCGATGGTCTCCATGGCCCACGGTTCCACGAACGCCAGCCGGAACGCGCCGCCCTCGTAGTTCCAGCCGTCGTAGTAATCCGAGGAGGTGTTGGCGGGCACGATCGTGGTCAGGTGGGGCGGCGCGCCGACGGCCGCGAGCCACTGTGTCGCACCGACATACGAGGAGCCGTACATGCCGACCTTGCCATTGGAGCCCGGCAATCCGGCCGCCCATTCCACCGAGTCGTAGCCGTCGTTGGTGTCATTGCCGAACTCGGTGAAGGTGCCGCCCGACTGGCCCTGGCCCCGAATGTCCTGGACCACAACCAGATAGCAGTGCGAGGCGAACCAATCCGGTGTCTGGTACCGGGACGGCTGAATCTGCGCCGCCGACTTCCCGTACTGGGTGCGCATGAGGATGACCGGCACCGGGTCGTTCGTCTTCGGTTTGTACACATCGGACTTCAGCACGACGCCGTCCCGCATGGTGGCGGGGACGTTCTCCTGCTTGTCCACCGCGCAGGACCCGCGACCGCCCGATGGTGGCCAGCTGCTCGCGGCCGGTGGTGTCCCGTTGTCCGCGCCGCTGCCGCAGCCCGCCGCGAGCAGTGCGGCCGTGGCCGCCACCGCTGCGGCCCGGATGATACGAACGCGCCCTCTTCCGCTCCGCCTCATCAATCGACCGTAACCCAGCGCGCAAGCCCGGCCCCCGAGAAACCGCACCCGATTTTAGGGGCTTGACCTGGGACTACTCGGCCGCTCAAAGATTCTCGCTAATTTTCAGCAACAGAATCGAGGAACTGGACGATAGGTACATCGAGCGTGCGTGGCGACGGGAACTGCCCCCGTCGTCACGCCGCTTGTTCGCCCGCTCGAGCGAGAGGACCTACGTCGATGAGATCCATTCGAAGCGTTTTTGCCTTGATCGTGGCATTGGTCGCACCACTGCTGGTCGCCGTATCCGGCGGCGGCGCAACAGCATCGGCGGCATTCGATCCCGCCGCCTTCGACTTCTGGGTCGACTCCCCGACCATGGGACCCATCAAGACCCGCATCCTGCGCGCGGCCGACGGCAATACCGACCGGGTCGTCTACGCCCTGGACGGCATGCGCGCCCGCGAGGACCTCAGCGGCTGGGAGATCGAGACCAACGTGGCCGAGGCCATGGCCGCGGCCAATATCAATGTGGTCATGCCCGTCGGCGGCCAGTCCAGCTGGTACGCCGACTGGAACGCACCCAGCTCCTTCCTGGGCATTCCGCCCGGCACCGGCTCCTCCAACACCGGCTCCGGCGCGACCGACATCCTCGGCGGCGGCCCCGGCAAGAGCTACCGCTACACCTGGGAAACCTTCCTCACCAACGACCTGCGCTGGGCGCTGCGAGATCGCCTGGGCTTCAACCCGAATCGCAATGGCGTCTTCGGATTGTCCACGGGCGGTTCGGCGGCCCTCACCCTCGCCGCCTACCACCCCGACCAATTCAGCTTCGCGGGCGCCTTCTCCGGCTACCTCAACAACTCCGCCCCCGGCATGCGCGAGGCCATCCGCCTCGGCATGATCGACGCCGGCGGCTACAACGTCGACTCCATGGCCCCGCCCTGGGGCCCCCAATGGCTGCACATGGACCCCTTCGTCTTCGCCCCCAACCTCGTAGCCAACAACACCCGCCTCTACATCTCCGCCGCCAGCGGCCGCCCCACCGCCCAGGACGGCCCCACCATGGGCACCGTCAACGGCATGGCCCTCGAAGCCCTCGCCCTCGCCAACACCCGAGCCTTCCAAGTCCGCATGGCCACCCTGGGCGCCACCAACGTCACCTACTCCTTCCCGGAGTACGGCATCCACGCCTGGAACACCTGGCAAGACGAGGCCTACCGCATGCTCCCCGACCTCTCCGCCAATATCGGCTGATTATCACCGCGCGGCACGTGCCCTCGGCCGTGCGCAGGGTGTTCGATTCTCGGTATGACCACCGAAGACGGCCTATACCAAGACAATCGCCTCACCGCCGACGCCCACGGCCTCACCGTGCGCGGCTACTACTTCCCCACCGCCACCGCGAAACACATCCCCTACGAAGCGATCCGCGCCATCCACCGCTACCCCATGACCACCTGGTCCGGTCGGGGCCGCCTCTGGGGCACCTCCGACCCCCGCTTCTGGTTCCCCCTCGACCCCACCCGAACCCGCAAAACCACCGCCTACGTCCTAGACCTCGGCCGCCGCATCCACCCCGTCCTCACCCCCGACAACCCCACCGCCTTCGAAACCACCCTCCACACCCACAACCTCACCATCACCCCCCATGACTCCGCCCGCGACCTCAAACGAGAACTGTGAGCGGAGGCGGGCGGCTCGGCTCAGCGAGCCGCGCCACACACCCTCAGTGCCCCGCGTAGACCGAGATGCCCTGTGCCACAAGATTCTCGGTGCCGGGCACGGACACCGAGAACACCTCCTGTCCACCAAGGCTGGTGATCTCGGTGATGCGGTCCCAGTGGGTCATCCCGCGGGTTTCGAGCAGCGCTCTGACTTCGTGCCAGACCTCTTTTGGGATCGTGTCGACATTGGTGTTGGAATCTATTGCGTCGGGATACAGGCTTCGCCAATCACGCCGCGGGCACCATGGCAACCGACGTCGTATAGGAAGGTGATAGTCAGCCGATGCGGTGCTGGCAAACGGAGAGTGCTGACCCGAGCCGCTGCGTACTCGTCTCGGACCGCCGTGATGCCGAAATGCTTGGCGGCAGCAGCGACCGCGGACAGGTTGTCCTCGTCGATACTGGCGTAGCGGATCGGTTGGCGTTTGACGAAGGAGCCGTCACCGATCATGTGCGCCAGCATGATCACCTCGGCGAATCGTTCGGAGGCGAGGCGCACGCGCATGACCTCGCCGGGGTTGGAGATCACCTCTGCGACCGGTCGGGGAACGAACCTCATCAGTTCATCGAGCGACCATACGAGTGGTCGTTCTCCATTGCGGTGCAGAGACTTTACTGATATTGCCGCACCATTGTCGGCGCGGAAGACGCGCGCGGATGGGGCTAGACCGCCCAGTCCACTATTGAAGTTGTTGGTGCACTTACCGATTGACTCATCGTGAGTATGGCTTTCGGGCACAGAAAGACTGTAAGTCGAATCTGTGTTCGAGGGAAGTGAATTTCTAGCCTCGAGCCATATCGACGAAGCGGCTCAAATGCAGCTGGTGCGCAACGGTAATCGTGGCGGTTGGTCCGTTTCGGTGCTTTCCGAGGATCAAATCCGCTTCGCCACCTCGAGGGTCATCCCGTTCGAAAGCATCGGGCCTATGTAACAAAATGACCATATCGGCATCTTGCTCCAAACTTCCCGATTCGCGCAAATCGGACACCATGGGGCGCTTGTCGGTTCGCTGCTCGGGACCACGGTTGAGCTGCGAAATCGCGATTACGGGTACCTCGAGCTCCTTCGCCAGAAGCTTGAGGCTACGGGAGAATTCGGAGACTTCCTGCTGGCGGGATTCGACCTTTTTGCCCGATGTCATCAGCTGGAGGTAGTCGACCACGACGAGGCGTAGATCGTGGCGTTGCTTGAGCCGTCGGGCCTTGGCTCGAATTTCCATCATCGTGAGATTCGGCGAATCATCCACGAACAGCGGGGCTTCCGAGATCTCACTCATTCGCCGCGCGAGCTTCGTCCAGTCGTCATCGCTCATGCGGCCCGAACGCATATCGCCCAGTTTGATTTTCGCTTCCGCGGATAGGAGACGCATGACGATTTCGGTGCGGCTCATTTCGAGGGAGAAGATGACGCTCGCAAGGCCGTGCTTGATCGAGCAGCTGCGCATGAAATCCATGCCCAGCGTCGAGTTGTGAGTCGGCACCATGGTGGGACTGGCGAGGTAGAGGTGGTCGCGATTGTCGACCTCGACGCAGCGGACCGGGACGCTCTCGACCTTTCGAACGTCGACGATGTGTCGGCGCTCCGAGTGGTTGGTTGCCGGTACCCAGTGATTCAGTGCGTCATCGGGAGTCCGCAGGCTGTGAGCGATTTCGCCGGTAGTCCGGATTTCGGCATGCGGTCCGTGCATGCGCGAGACCGTGGGCCACAGGTGCTCTTCATCTGCGACGATCACGGAGCCGTCGGAGAATTCGACCTCGTAGCACGGGCGGCCGAGCATCACTTGGGTGGTGGCAAGGACCCGCGTCGGCTGGCCTTGCAGGTCCAGCAGCTCGTCGCCGACCTGGACCTCGCCCATCGTGGTCCAGCCGGTTGGAGTGGGCAGAGGCGTGTCGAGGGCGAGGGCCTTGCCGACGCCAGGGCGCGCCGCGACGATGATCATTTGGCCTGGGTGGAGGCCGTTGGTGATTTCGTCTAGTTCGGTGAAACCGGTTGGTACGCCTAGGGAGATGCCGCCTCGGCTGGCGATGGAGTCGAGTTCGTCCATCGTGGGCTGGAGGATGTCGGTGAGGGGGGCGAAGTCTTCGGAGGAGCGGCGTTCGGTGACGTCGTAGAGTTCGGCCTGGGCTCGGTCTACGACCTCGGCCACGTCTTGGCCGTCGGCGCCGGCGTAGCCGTATTGGACGATGCGGGTGCCGGCTTCGACCAGGCGGCGCAGGATCGCCTTTTCCGCAACGATTTCGGCGTAGTAGCCGGCGTTGGCGGCGGTGGGGACGGTTTGGGTCAGGGTGACCAGGTAGGGGGCGCCGCCGATGCGCTTGAGTTCGCCGCGGCGGTCCAGGGTGGCGGCGACGGTGACGGGGTCGGCGGGCTCGCCGCGGCCGTAGAGGTCGAGGATGGCGTCGTAGACGGCCGCGTGGGCGGGGCGGTAGAAGTCGCCGGGGCGGATCACCTCGACCACGTCGGCGATGGCGTCCTTGGACAGCAGCATGCCGCCGAGGACGGATTGTTCGGCGGCCATGTCGTGGGGTGGCTGGCGGCCGAAATCCTCGCCGGGGGCGTCGGGATAGTCGGCGGGTCCGTGATCGTCGTGGCCGCGATCGTCGACGACTGCCATCGGCTCGACCGTCCTCTCTCCTCGCGCCCGCAACGACGTGCATGACCGTTGTACGCCTGCGCACCGACATGTTCGGGTCGCCACGCGGAGCCGCCGCGCCGAGCTGCGAAGGCGCCGTGGCAAACCCGCGAGGGGAGCGCTGGGAACACGGAGTCGTGCCGTCCCCGGGCAGTGGTCACGACATCGAATGCGAACCTAGGCGACCGGGTGGGCGGCCGCCAAACCGAGCTGTGTACACACCTGTGGATAACGTGGGTATTGTTCACCAACCGTTGTGCACCCCCTGTGGAGAACTTGGGGACAACGGTCGATGTAGTGCCTCAATGCACTGGTAGTGGCGGAATTCTCAGTGTGAGCAACTGTGGATCAATTCGGTGCGGCGTGTCGCTGGTCGATAACGTCCGGGCGTGTTGGGTAAACGGACGGTCTCGAGCCTGTGACCTGGCACACAACGAGAATGGTTGGTTTGCTGAGCAATCCACACCCCGGGCGAACGCCGCGGGTCACGCCTGCCGAAACCTCGCGCGCCCGGCGGCCAGGAACCCACAGCCACTCTCCGGCAAACAAAGAAAATCGGAGGCCACCCCCACTGGGAAGGTGGCCTCCGACGAACCGAATTACTCGGCGGCGGTGACCTGCAGGTCGACCTTGGCGATCACATCCGGGTGCAGGTGCACCACGACACCGTGCTTACCGGTGCTCTTGATGTGGGCCTTCGGCAGCTCGATGCTGCGCTTGTCGACGACCGGGCCACCGGCGGCCTTGATGGCCGAGGCGACATCGGCGGCGGTGACCGAACCGAAGAGCTTGCCGGTGCCCGCGGTCTTGACCGCGAGGGACACGCCGGACAGACCCTCGAGGGCCTGCTTCAGCTCGTTGGCGTGGTCCAGGTCGCGCACGCGACGGGCGTCCTGCGCCCGGCGGATGCCCTCGACCTGCTTCTGCGCGCCACGGGTGGCCACGATGGCCAGCCCGCGCGGGAGCAGGAAGTTACGGCCGTAGCCGTCCTTGACCTCCACGGTGTCGCCGGGCGCACCGAGGTTGTCGACATCAGCGGTGAGGATCAACTTCATTGCTGTGCCTTCCTTTCTCAGCGAGCGGTGGACACGTAAGGCAGCAGGGCCACCTCACGCGAGTTCTTCACGGCGACAGCGATATCGCGCTGGTGCTGGACGCAGTTGCCGGTCACCCGGCGCGCACGGATCTTGCCGCGGTCGGACACGTACTTGCGCAGCAGCGCGGTGTCCTTGTAGTCGATCTTCGCGCCAGCAGTGTTGTTCTTCTTGCCAGCCTTGTCTTCCTTGCAGAAGGTGCAAGCCTTCTTCTTCAGCACCTTTTCGCGTGCCGGTGCTTTGGCCATGGTCTTTCACTCCGTAATTTCGGGAGCCGCCTGGAAGGAGCTCCTAAGGAAGCCGTTGTCTAGAACGGCGGTTCATCGTCCATTGGGCCGCCCCCGAAGGAGCCGGCCGCGGGCGCACTGCCCCACGGGTCGTCGCCGGCGCTCTGGCCGCCACGACCCCCACCACTGTTGCCACCACCGGAGAAGCCGCCGCCTTGCTGGCCGCCGCCCTGTCCGCCGCCGCCGAAGCCGCCGCCACCACCGCCACGGGTGGTCTTGTTGACCTTCGCGGTCGCGTACCGCAGCGAGGGACCCACCTCGTCGACCTCGAGTTCG
The DNA here is from genome assembly GCF_035818515.1 of Nocardia sp. CDC153. Classification (NCBI taxonomy): domain Bacteria; kingdom Bacillati; phylum Actinomycetota; class Actinomycetes; order Mycobacteriales; family Nocardiaceae; genus Nocardia; species Nocardia sp. CDC153. The sequence goes on from NZ_JAYKYU010000007.1 coordinate 260,611, forward strand.
ACGACCGTGCGCTTCTCACCCTCGCGGGTTTCGTAGGAGCGCTGCTTGAGTCGTCCGCTCACGATCACTCGCGAGCCGCGGGTCAGGCTCTCGGCGACATTCTCCGCAGCTTCACGCCAGATGTTGCAGCGCAGGAAAAGCGCTTCGCCGTCTTTCCATTCATTGGTATTACGGTCGAACACACGGGGAGTCGACGCGACCGTGAAGTTCGCGACGGCCGCTCCCGCGGGCGTGAATCGAAGCTCGGGGTCAGCCGTCAGATTGCCGATGACGGTGATGACCGTGTCGCCTTGGGCCATGGTTCCTCCTGCTTTCCGGTGCAGTCCGCAACGCGCTCCATGCATGAGCACGGTTTGCCAGTCAGCCTAGAGATAGGGACCGACGGTTTACGAGCGACGTTGCGGGAGGACTGGACTTACTTCTTGTCGGTACGCAGCACCTTGGTGCGCAGCACCGACTCGTTCAGGCCCAGCTGGCGATCGAGCTCACTCACGGTCTCGGACTTGGCGGTCAGGGTGACAACCGCGTAGATGCCCTCGGCCTGCTTGTTGATCTCGTAGGCGAGACGGCGGCGGCCCCAGATGTCGACGTTGTCGACCTTGCCGCCCTCGGCACCGATGACACCGAGCATGGTGTTCAGATTCGGGCCGACGGTGCGCTCGTCCAGGCTCGGATCGAGAATGACCATCACTTCATAATGACGCACGGACCTCATCACCTCCTGTGGACTGTGAACGGCCCACGGACTGTCCGTGGGCAGGAGGGTTCGTTGCGTCAGCAACCCGACAAGGCTACATGAGGCCGCGTGAGCTGCGAAATCGGGTCGGTTCCGAGTTGAACGAGCGGACACGCCGAAGGTCGGCCTAGGGTGGGGCGCATGTCGAACCGACCCGTCGTCCGCGAATTGGTTTCTCGCCGTCGCGATTCGGGTCGATCCATGTTCGCGATCGCGTCGACACTCGTGTGCGGCATCACATTGTGGATCGCCTATATGAACAAGGCGCGCTGCGCGGGCGGGACCTTCGAGGAGTCGGGCCGCAGCGCGATCTTCGACGTGATCAAGGATTCGCACGTCTGCTATTCCGATATTCAGTACCTATGGCTGGGTCGCGGGATCAATGAGCACGTCTTTCCCTATATAACCGGCGGCATCACCCCCGACGGCCAGTTGACCGGCGGCGCGGTCGAGTATCCGGTGCTGAGCGGGTTGCTCATGTGGGTCGGTGGGATCGGCTCGCACAATGACGCGGACTTCCTCTTCCACTCGGCGCTGCTGCTGGCCCCGTTCGCGCTGCTCACCGCCTATCTGCTGGCCCGGATGGCGGGTCCGCCGGCGCTGCTGTGGGCGGCCGGGCCGCCGCTGATCCTCTACGCCTTCCACAATTGGGAACTGCCCGTGGTCGCGACCGCGGTCGCGGCGTTCTATGTGATGACGGTGCTGACCCGGTATTCGCTGCGGGATCGGGCGATCGCCGCGGCGGTATTCCTGGCGATCGGTTTCTGTTTCAAGCTGTATCCGGGAATTTTCCTGCTGCCGTTGCTGATCTACGTGCTGGTCGGTGAACACCCCTTGCGCGAGAAGCGATTCGATGTGCGCGGCGCGCTCATGGTGGCGGCCACCGCCATCGGCACGGTGGTGGCGATCAATCTGCCGTTCGCGCTCGCGGGGTACGACGGGTGGCGGGCGTCGATCACCTTCCAGCAATTGCGGCAGGCCGATATCACCACCAATTCCATTTGGTATTGGGGTCTGGGCCCGTTGTTCGCCAATACCCGCAGTGGCTACGACACGTTCCAGGCCATGGTGTCGGTGGCCTCGCCGACGCTGATCGTGGCGTCGTTCGCGCTGGCGTGCTGGCTGGGGTGGCGGAAGTATCAGCTGTCGGGGATCTATCCGTGGATCGGCGTCAGCGGCGCCATGCTGTGTGGATTCCTGTTGTTCCACAAGGTGCATTCGCCGCAGTACACGCTGTGGCTGATCCCGTTCCTGGTGCTGCTGGAAGTGCCGTGGGGTCTGATCGTCGCCTATCTCATGGCCGACGCCTGCGTGGGTATCGGCGTCTTCCGCTACTTCTATGCCCTGGGCGCGGGCCGCAATGCCGAGTTCGAGCAGAACATCGTGCAGATCGGCGTGTGGGGGCGGGCCGCGCTGCTGGCCATTTTCTTCCTGCTGTTCATCGGCGCTCGGGCGCGCTCACACGGTCGCCTCGGTGTTCCGGGCGCGGTAGGCCTTGATCTTGGCCCGGTTGCCGCAGACCGTCATGTCGCACCACCGGCGCGAACCGCCGCGTGAGGTATCGAGGTAGAGGCGCGAGCATTCGCTGCGCCCGCACTCCTTGAGCCGTTCCCGATCCGGACCGCCGAGCAGTTCGAGGGCCGAGCGGGCGATCGCAGCCAGCACGGAATCGATTGTGCCGGTGCGCGTTACGGTCCCGTCGGGGCACAGGAACAGGTCGGGCATCCGATCGTTCGCGTGCCGATTCACCAGTGCGGCGTCGTCCGCGGCCGGGTGCTCACCGTGCAGGGCCGCCTGCATGATGCGCCAGGCCGCCTCGCGCAGCAGCTTGGCGCGGTCGAGCGCGCCGGCGCAGTCGGGTGCGGTGTCGAGCACGCCCGCCGCGACGGCCCACTCGCTCAGATCCGCTTCGGTGGTGAGCCGCTCGATGTAGGTCGTGCGCCGTTCCTGCGCGGTGCCGATGAAGTTCAGGGCCAGGTTCCCGCTGACGAACAGGTGGGGATCGCCGGAAATGGACATGCCTCCGATGGTAACCCCCTTGACAGGTTACGCAAGGGGTGCCACGGTAGTAACTACCTAAAGCGGTTACTGGCATGGAGGAATCATGGACAACCGGCTTCTCGAAGTGGCGGGTCCCCCGGCGCTGATCGTCATGTGGAGCAGCGCCTTCATCGCCGGAATCATCGGCGTCGGCGCGGCCCCGCCCATGCTGGTGCTGTTCGCCCGGTTCGGCATCGCCGCCCTGCTGCTGGTCGCGTATGCCCTTGTGGCACGGGCGGTGTGGCCCCGCGGCCGGATCCTGGCCCACACCCTGGTGGCCGGATTCCTCATGCAGATGGTGCAATTCGGCGGCTTCTACTCGGCCATGCACGAGCACGTCACCGCCGCGGTCATCTCGCTGGTGCAGGGCCTGAGCCCGATCGTGATCGCGCTGTTCGCCAGCGGCATGGGCGAATCCGTCAGCCGACGGCAGTGGCTCGGCTTCGGCGTGGGCGGGGTCGGCGTCGGCCTCGCGGTGCTCGACCAGTCCCACTTCTCACTGCCGGGACTGCTGCTGTGCGTGCTCGGGCTGCTCGGCCTGAGCCTGGGCACCGTCTACCAGAAGCGCTTCACCCCGGCCGTCGATCCGCGCGCGGGCACCGCCCTGCACCTGGTGATCAGCGCACCCTTCGCGGGCGTGCTGGCCGCGCTGACCGGCAGCTTCCACATCGCCGATCCGGCCCGCTTCGGCGGTTCCCTGATCTGGATGGTGCTGATCAATTCCATCGGCGCGTTCCTGCTGCTGAACACCATGATGCTGCGCTGGGACACCAGTCGGGTCAGCCGCTTCTTCTTCGTGATCCCGGCGGTCACCGCGGTCATGGCGTGGCTGTTCATCGATCAGCCGTTGCGCCCGTTGACCATTGCGGGCCTGGGCGTGGGCCTGATCGGCACGGTCCTGGCGTCCCGGCGCGACGCGGCTCAGCCGACGCTGCTGGACTTCTCCAGGTTCACATCGTCATCGTCGCTGTTCTCCTCGGCCTCGCGCCGATTGCGAATGACGCTGGTGACGAAGGCCGCACCGATGAACGCCACCCCGACCAAGCCGCTGACCACCTCGTTGACATGAACGCCAATGGTGACCAGCAGAATGACCGCCAGCGCGCCGATGGCCCAGAACGCGCCGTGCTCGAGGTACACGTACTCCGAGAGCGTGCCCTTGCGCACCAGGTACACCGTGATGGACCGAACGAACATGGCGCCGATCAGGCCCAGGCCCAAGGCGATCAGGATCGGGTCGGAGGTAATGGCGAACGCGCCGATGACGCCGTCGAAGGAGAACGAGGCGTCGAGCACCTCGAGGTACAGGAACAGGAAGAACGCCGCCTTGCCGGCCGCCTTCACGATCCCCGACGGTCCGGCCGCCGCCTGTTCCTCGGCGTGCTCCTCGGCATGGAACAGCGAGCCGAGCCCGTCCACCAGGATGTAGGTCATCACGCCGAGAATGCCCGCCAGCAACACGGTGCCGCGATCGTCGTCGGCGGCAATGAATTCCGCCGCCAGCACGATGCCGCCGAGGGTGAGCACCACCGCCAGCATGTCCAGCTTGCCGAGCCGCTGCAGCGGCCGCTCCAGCCAGCCCAGCCAGGTGACCTCGTGCTCCTCGAGAATGAAGTTGAAGAACAGCAGCAGCAGGAATGCGCCGCCGAAGGCCGCGATCTGCGGATGCGCGTCGGTGAGCAGCTTCTCGTAGGAGGGGCTGCCGTCGGGGAAGGTGAGCGCGCCGTCGGCGGGCGGGTTCATGGCCAGGTCGAAGGCGCGGGTCGGGCTGAGCCCGGCCGTGATCCACACGATGGCCAGCGGAAACACCAGGCGCATACCGAAAACGGCGATGACGACGCCGACGGTGAGGAAGATGCGCTGCCAGAACTCGCTCATCCGCTGCAGGATGCTGGCGTTGATGACCGCGTTGTCGAAGGACAGCGACACCTCGAGGACGCCGAGGATCGCGCACAGCAGCAGGGCCGTGGGGCCGCCGTACACCAGCGCCGCGATCAGCGCCAAAACGGTGACGACGATGGAGAGGCCGAAAATTCGCACCGCGGTGGGCCTTTCGTGAGTGGCGGGTGGGGTGACGGTGGCGGGGGCGGACAGACGAAGAGGGCTCGTGCGACCGAGCCCTCTTCGCGCCGCTAGTTGTTCGGTTCAGACATTGACGCCGAAGTCGCGCGCGATGCCCGCGAGGCCGGAGGCGTAGCCCTGGCCGATGGCGCGGAACTTCCACTCACCATTGTTGCGGTAGAGCTCACCGAAAACCATGGCGGTTTCGGTGGAAGCGTCCTCGGTCAGGTCGTAGCGGGCCAGCTCGGCGCCATTGGCGCGGTCCACCACGCGGATGTAGGCGTTGCGCACCTGGCCGAAGCTCTGGCCGCGCGAGTCGGCGTCGTAGATCGAGACCGGGAAGAAGATGGATTCGATGGCGGGCGGGGTGTTGGCCAGGTCGATATTGATGACCTCGTCGTCGCCCTCGCCCTCACCGGTGAGGTTGTCGCCGGTGTGCACGATGGTGCCCTCCGGGGACTGCAGGTTGTTGAAGAACACGAAGTGCTTGTCCGACAGCGCCTTCTTGTCACCGCCGGTGGCGATGGCGCTGGCGTCCAGATCGAAGTCGGTGCCGGTGGTGGTCCGGACGTCCCAGCCGAGGCCGACGGCCACCTGGGTCAGGTTCGGAGCCTGCTTGGTCAGTGAAACGTTTCCGCCCTTGGACAAACTGACACCCATGGTGGGAATCCTTCCGTTGTAAAGCGTTTGGTGCGTTTCTTGCTCAACGGCGTGTCGCACGTATCGGTTCCGCCGTCTCGACAGTAATGGTTTCCCCAAGTCTTGGGTAGGTAAGATTCAAGGCGACCATGCGATTACACCCTGTCACAGGACAGCGTCACACACTCCATCGCGTCGGTCGCCGGGTTCGTCAACGTTCTCCTACCATCGGGGGCGTGGCAGGCCGTCGACGCGGATGGTTCCGGACAACACGGAACACGGAATGGGTGCAGCAGGCCCGGCAGGTGCTGACGACCGCCTTCCTGGATATGGATCAGCGGCAGAGCATTGCCGAGGCCGCCGTCGCCGCATCCGCGGCCCTGTTCCCCGAGCGCGGCATGACCGCGCGCTGGGAACCGGTGCGCGCCCGCTGCTATGGCGCCTCCGGCGCCTACCTGGCCCTGAATGATCGCCTGGACCAGGCCGAACGCGAGGGCGGCACGATCCCGCAGCCCGAAATCGACGGTGTCATCCGGGGTCTGGCCGACGCCGCGCGCGGGGTGGACGAGTTCTATCGCGGCAATCAGGCGCACCTCGAGCACGCGGTCGCGGTGTACGGTTCGGTGCCGCAACTGGCCGCGCAGGCCCGCGCACAGGCCCAGCGGTCGAGGCAGGCCGCCGAGTCCTCGCCCTACGCCGGGTATCCCTCGATCCGGCAATGCGCGGCCGCGGTGGATGAGGCACTGCTCACACTCGAGGCCGCGGTGGCCGGGGGAGCCGGGGGTGCGATTCGGGAGGCCGCGACCAGGCTCGAGACCCGCACCCGCGAACTGTCCAGTGCCCTGGAAGCCGCTCCCGGAAAACAGCATTCGGCCACCACCGCCCTGTCGTCGGCGGCCACCCGACTCGACGCCGCCCGCAACCGGCTGGACCGGGTGCCCCCGGCCATGTCCGCGCTGCTGCGCGAATTCGCGGCTGCGTCCTCGAACGATTTGGCCAACAATGAGCGTCAAGCCCGGGAGGCCATCGCGGCCGCCGACGCGGATCTGGCCCGCGCCCGGGCGGCCCTGGCCGCCAACGACCCGGAGGACGCGCTCGACCTGACCACCACCGCCCGCGCCCACCTCGCCACCGCCGAGGAGTGCGCCGAGGCCGTCACCGATCGGCTCGCCCTGCTGCGGCAGGTGCGCGAGCAGCCCGCCGACCGCGCCAAGGCCGTCCGCTTCAAACTGCGCGACGCGCAGATGCTGGCCGTCAACAAAGGCGTGGTCCCGCAATGGGGATCGGTGCTCGACGCCCAGGCCGAACGCCTGGACCGAGCCGCCGCGGGCCTGACCGGACGCCACCCCGACTACTGGGCGTACGTGTCCGAACTCGACGCCATCTCCGCGTTCGTCGCCGGAGTGGTCGAGCGCATGCGAAATACCGACAGATAGACCGAAAGTCAGCAGGAGGACGGCCGCACCGATGACCGCCACGATCACCGGCCCACCGAGCCTCGCCCCCGTCTCCCTGCGGAAACGCTTCCCGCTGCGGCACTTCCGGCAGGTGCCCGGCCCCGAGCTGCGGCGGTTGTTCCATCTGCTGCCCGAACCCTTCGGCGGCTCCGGCGATCGCGAACTGCTGGCCATGGCGCTGGGCGCGACCCTGTACGTGCCCGCCACCCGACCCGACCTCACCTCGACCATCACGCGGCGGGCCGCGGGCGGGGTGTGCTCGATGGTCATCGACCTCGAGGACGCGGTGGCCGACCATGCCGTGGCGGCCGGAATGTGGCAGGCCGTGCGCACTCTCGACGAACTGGCCGACGGCGGTGAGGCGCATCCGCTGCTGTTCGTGCGGGTGCGCGAGCCCGACAGCATCGGTGAGATCGCCGCGCGGCTGGGGCCGGGCGCGGGTGCGCTCACCGGGTTCGTACTGCCCAAATTCGACACCTCGTGCGCGGCCGAGTACCTGCGTGCCGTGGCCGCCGCCTCGGAACGCCTCGGCCGCACCGTCTTCGGCATGCCGGTGCTCGAATCGCCGTCGCTGGTGCACCGCGAGACCCGCGATCGCGAACTGCGTCGCATCGGCGAGCTGCTCGCCGCCCATCGGGAACGGGTGCTGGCCGTGCGCATCGGGGCCACCGATATGTGCTCCACCTTCGGGATTCGCCGCGACCGCGACCTCACCATCTACGACGTGCGGGTGGTCTCGGACGTGATCGCCGACATCGTCAACTATCTGGGTCGCGCCGACGGGACCGGTTTCACCATCACCGGGCCGGTGTGGGAGTACTTCGCCGATCACGCCCGCATGTTCCGGCCGCTGCTGCGCACCTCACCGTTCGCCGAGATCGACGCCGTGCCGTTTCGGCAGTCGCTGGTCAGCCGGGACATGGACGGGCTGCTGCGGGAGATAACCCTGGACCGTGCCAATGGGATTCAGGGCAAGACCGTCATCCACCCCTCGCATGTGGCGGTGGTGCACGCGCTGTCGGTGGTGACCCACGAGGAGTACTCCGACGCGCTCGACATCCTGCGCGCCGACTCGGGCGGGGTCGCCGCCTCCGAATACCGCAACAAGATGAACGAAATGCGCCCGCACCGCAGCTGGGCGCATCAGATCGCGCTGCGCGCCCGGGTGTTCGGCGTCGCCAATCAAGGAGTCTCCTTCGTGGACCTGCTCAAGGCCCTGGTCGAATCATGACCGCCGAACCCGACCTGGCCGCGCATACCCGGGGACGCCCCGGTGCCACCCGCGGAAATCCCTGGACCGCACCCGTACTTCCCCGCGTTACACGCGAACTGCCCTGGGCCACACGCGAACTGGGACTCACACTCCGCCACGTCGATTCATCGATCCACGAACCAGGTTGGCGTATAGAGGATCTCGTCGAGCCGGGCTTGCGCCGCAACCCGCGCCGCGCCCACCTGCTGGTATCCACGGTTCTCGGCAAACACCTGCCCACCGACCCGCACCGCGTCCTCGACGCGGGCAACCGCCTGGGCGACCTGGTCTCCGAGGTCCTCGCGACGCCGGGGCAATCCGGCACCCACGCCGTGGTTTTGGGGTTCGCCGAGACCGCGACGGGCCTGGGCCACACCGTCGCGGCCAGGATCGGCGCGCGCTGCTACCTGCACTCCACACGCCGCGATGTGCCGACCGCCGTCACGCTCGCCGGATTCGAGGAGGGGCATTCCCATGCCACCTCCCACCTGCTGCAGCCGATGCCCGCCACGGTGTTCCGCAACGATCTGCCCATGGTGCTGGTGGACGACGAGATCTCCACCGGCGCAACGGCTCTGGACGCCATTCGAGCATTACACGCGCTCACCCCGCGCAGGCACTACATCCTCGCCTCCCTGGTCGACATGCGCACCGAAAAGGATCGTCAGACCTTCGAAGCCTTCGCCTGCGACCTCGGCATCCGCATCGACACCGTCAGCCTGGCCAGCGGCCACACCGTGCTCCCGACCGACCTGACCGAGACGGTGATGGCAACCCTGCCGGAGCCCGCCCTGAATCCGGTCGGTGATCGACGCGGCAGCTGCACCCGCATCGAATTGCCCTGGCCCCGAGAAGTTCCCGAGGGTGGTCGCCACGGCTTCCTCGACTCCGACGGGGCGCCGTTCGAGGCCGCACTCGACCACACGGTGGCCGAGCTCGCGCGCGAGCTGGCAAACCGATCGGTCATTGTCATCGCGCACGAGGAACTCATGTATCTGCCGCTGCGTATCGCCGCGGCACTCGCCGACCGAGGCGTCCCCACCCGCTACCAGACCACGACGCGCTCACCCGCCTATGTGCTCGACGAGCCCGGCTACCCGCTGCGCCGTGGATTCCGTTTCACGGCACCGGAACTCGATGAGGACGCCCCGCGCTTTCTTTACAACGCGCAATGGCCCGAGCCCATCGATGCCGACCCGATCCTGCTCGTGGTCACCGACTGGCCCGCCGATACCGAAAGACTCACCGCGGCAGGTGGCCTCATCGATGTGCTGACCGCGTCCGGAGCGGACGTGATGCTGGCCGTGCTGGACGGCGCGGACCCGCGGGTACTGGAGCGGGCGCGCGGCGGGGTCGCCGCATTGCCGGAGCCTTTGCGTGGGCCCGAGTTCGGGTCTTATGCGTCCGACGAGGTGGCGTGGCTGCTGACCGATCTGTCGGGGGTGGCGCTGGAGGCCGATGTGGTGGAGCGGGAGCGGCGGATTCAGGCGGGGGTCGCGCATTACGCGGAGTCGTTGCCGGTGGAGTATCAGCCGGACGACGCGTATCGGGAGCTGTTCGACCAGGTGTTGGCCGAGAGTGCCGAGCGGTTGGCGCTGGCGGTGGCGACGGTGTCGGAGCTGGTGGTCGCCGAGCGCGGGAGCGATATCGTGCTGGCGTCGCTGGCGCGGGCGGGTACCCCGGTCGGGGTGCTCATGCGGCGTTGGCTGGCCGGGCGCGGTCTCGAGGTGCCGCACTACGCGGTGTCGATCGTGCGGGATCGCGGGATCGATGCGGTGGCATTGGATTATCTTGCGGCGCACCATGATCCGGCCCGGGTGGTTTTCGTCGACGGCTGGACCGGCAAGGGCGCGATCACCCGCGAGCTCGCGGCGGCGTTGGCGGCCTACGAGGCGGCGGGCGGGGCGCGGTTCGACCCGGACCTGGCCGTGCTCGCCGACCCGGGCGGGTGTGTGCGCACCTTCGGCACCCGCGACGACTTCCTCATCGCGTCGGCCTGCCTGAATTCCACCGTGTCCGGGCTGATTTCGCGCACCGTCCTCAATGACCGGCTGATCGGTCCCGGACAGTTCCACGGCGGCAAGTTCTACCGGGAGCTGGCGGCCGAGGACGTGTCCAACCGTCTGCTCGATGCCGTCAGTGACCGCTTCGAGCAGGTGCGACCGCTGGTGGACGCGCGGGTCCGGGCCCTGCTGGCCGCCGATCGCACGCCGAGCTGGGCGGGCTGGGCGTCGGTGGAGCGGGTGCGCGCCGAATACGGCATCGCCAGCGTGAATTTCGTGAAACCCGGTGTGGGTGAGACGACCCGGGTGCTGCTGCGGCGCGTGCCCTGGCGGGTGCTGGTGCGCGACCCGGAGGCGGGCGAACACGCCCACATTCGGCTGCTGGCCGCGGCACGCGGGGTACCGGTCGAGGTGGTTCCGGATTTGGCGTATGCCTGTATGGGCTTGATCAAGGATGTGAAGGGGTAGCGGTGCGCGGGGTGATGGTGGCGACGGATCTGGACAAGACCGTGATCTACACGCGGTCGTCCTTCGGGCACCCGGAGCCGGAGACGGTGTGCGTGGAACACCATGAGGGGCAACCGCTCTCGTACATGACGGTGACGGCGGCGAAGCGCTTCACCGCGCTCGCGTCGGCGGTGGCGCTGGTCCCGGCCACCACCCGCACCATCGAGCAGTTCCATCGCGTCCGGCTGCCGGGCGGGCCGTGGCCCTACGCCGTCACCAGCAATGGCGGCACCATCCTGCGCAATGGCCTGCCCGATCGGCGCTGGCGCTCCGCGCTGGAGGCCCAGGTGCGCGCCGAGTGCGCCACCCTGGTGGAGGTGCGCGCGGAATTGCGGGCGCGCGTGGACGAATCGTGGGTGCTGCGCCTGCGTGAGGCCGACGACCTGTTCGTCTATCTCGTCGTCGACCCCGCCAAGGTGCCCGACGGCTTCCTCGCCGACTGGGACGCCTGGTGCCGCCCGCGCGGCTGGTCGGTGTCCCAGCAGGGCCGCAAGATTTACACCATGCCCGTTCCGGTGTGCAAAAGCCGTGCGGTGCAGGAGGTTCGACGTCGCATGCTGGAGGCGGGCGAGCTGCACCCGGAGGCCCGGCTGCTGGCCGCGGGCGACGGGGCGCTCGACGCCGAACTGCTGCGCGTCGCCGATGCCGCCATTCGCCCGCGCCACGGCGAGCTGGAGGAACGGAACTGGACCCATCCGGGCGTGTCCGTCACCGCGGCGTCGGGCATCCACGCCGCGGACGAGATCCTCGACTACTTCCTGGGCGTCCGGGCCTGATCAGCGCCAGCCCGCCAGCAGCCGATTGGTCTGCTCGGTCAGGGCGCGCTGCAGGAACGGGCCGAAACTGACCCGCGCCACACCGAGTTCGGCGAAGTAGGCGGGCGACCCCTGATCCGGAATGCCGATGGCGTTGACCGGCAACGGCAGCTCCGCGGTCAGCGTGCGCTGCACCTCGGGCTCGTGGCGGCCCACCGGGTAGAGCACGTCCGCACCGGCCTCGGCGGCCAGGCGCAGCCGGGTGAGCGCGCTCTCGAGCCTTTCCTCCGGAATGCCGGTGTCCTGGCGCAGGAAGACATCGGTGCGCGCGTTCACCACCACGTGCACCCCGGCGGCATCCGCGGCGGCACGCAGCTCGCCGACCAGATCGGCGTGTTCCTGCGGTGTGCGCAGCCGCCCGCCCTCGCTGTGCACGGAGTCCTCGATATTGAAGCCGACCGCACCCGCCTCGAGCAGGCCCTCGATGATTCGGGACGGCTTCTCCGCGTAGCCGGACTCGAGATCGACCGACACCGGAATGTCCACGGTCGCCGTGATTTCCCGGACCCGGCCCAGCACCTCGGCGAAGGTCATGCCCTCCTGGTCGGCCTTGCCCATCGAATCGGCCAGCGGATGGCTGCCGATGGTGAGGGCCGCGAAACCGGCGTCCTGCACCAACTTCGCGGACCAGGCGTCCCAGACCGTCGGCAGGATCACCGGATTGCCGGGCTGGTGGAGGGTCAGGAAGGTCTGGGCTTTCTCAGCGAGGCTGGTCATGCGCTCGATCTTGCCCCGGGAAGCGTTGAGCGGGGAAGGAATTCGCCGGGTATATATCTCACGCGGCGCGGGGGAATACGTCAGTGACCGTCGATCAGGGCGCGGACCCGGGCGACCGCCGCGGCAGCATCCGTGCCCGTTGCGGTGACCTCCAACAGCTGGCCGGGCAGGACACCGAGGGTGAGGACGCGGGTCAGACTGTCGCCGGGCACCGGGCCCGCGCCGGTCGTGGCGTTGCGCAATCGCACGTCCGCGTCGAATTCCCGTAGCGCCGCGACCAGTTCGGCGGCCGGTCGGGCGTGGAGTCCGTGTTCGCCGGATACCGGGAAGGTATCGGCGATCACCGAATCATCCACAGGCCGCACACCTGTGGACACCTGTGGATCGTTTTCGACCGCGCCTTCGGGAGATTCGCCGAGCTGGCCGCGCTTGGCGGCCAACGCGTTCTCGGCCTCGCGCGCGACGGTCCTCAGATCCGCCCCGCCACCCGCCGCCGCCAGCGCTGACAACAGACCCTCCACCAGCGGCGCGGCGGAAAGGGTTACCTCGACGGCGGATTCGAGCAGATCCAGCGCGGTCTCCGCGGACAGCACCGCGCTGCCCAGATCCATCAGCACCAGCACCCCGTCGCCGGAGTCGGCCGCGGCGATGGCGTCGGCCACCGCGACCGCGTCGGTGCCCAGCTCATTGTCGTGCAGTCCGGCCGCGATCCGGATCGCCACGCCCTGATCGGGCAGCAGTCCGGCGGCCAAGGCCACCGCCGCCTCGGCCAGCGCCCGGCTGTGCGACACCACCACCAGTCCGATCATCGGACCGCCCGCCGGGCGGCCCGCACCAGGAGCGCCGCACTGGTGGCGCCCGGATCCTGATGTCCCGCACTGCGTTCCCCGAGATAGGAGGCGCGTCCCTTGCGCGCCACCAGCGGGACGGTGGCGTCGCGCCCGGCCTCGGCGGCCGCTACCGCCGCATCGAGGGCGGCTTCGGCCGACGCTCCGCCCGCGACCTGCTCGTCCAACGCGTCGGCCGCCGGGCCGAGCGCATCCACCATGGTCTTGTCCCCCGGCTCGGCCTTGCCCCGGGCGATCACACCCTCCAGCCCGGCCCGGAATCCCCGCGCGAAATCGCCGATATCCGCGCCGCCGTCGATCGCACCGGCGAAGCGCAGGAAGAACGTCCCGAACAGCGGCCCGCTCGCCCCGCCGATCGTGCGGATCAACACCATGGCGGTCTGCTTGCCCACCTCGGCCGCGGTGTCCGGCGTCGAATCATCGAGTGCCGCAACGGCTGCCGCCAGACCGCGCCGCATATTCGTGCCGTGGTCGGCGTCGCCGATGGCGGCGTCCAGGGCGGTCAGCTCCTCGGCGTGCGCGTCGATCAGCGCGGCGAATTCCCGCACCCACGCCGCCGCGTCCACCGCCGCCATCAGATGCCCCACCGCAGTGCCGGAGTCCGCACCGGCGCGTCCCACAGCGCCGTCAGCTCCTCGTCGAGCCTGGTCAGGGTGATCGAGCAGCCCGCCATCTCGAGCGAGGTGATGTACGACCCGACCAGTGAGCGCTCGATGTGCATGCCGTGCCCGCGCAGGATGCGCGCCACCTCGTCGAACATCAGGTACAGCTCGATGAGCGGCGTGCCGCCCATGCCATTGACGAAACACAGCACCCGATCCCCCTGCGCGAAGGGCAGATCCGCGAGGATCGGGTCCAGCAGCATTTCCGCCACATCGCGGGCGGGGGCCAGCGGCACCCGCAGCCGCCCTGGCTCGCCGTGAATGCCGATGCCGATCTCCATCTCCCCGTCGCCCAGTTCGAAGGTCGGATGCCCGACCGCCGGGACCGTGCACGAGGTCAGCGCCATGCCCATGCTGCGCGAATTCGCGTTCACCGCCTCGGCGATGCGCGCCACCTCCGCCAGCGGGCGACCCGCCTCGGCGGCCGCGCCCGCCATCTTCTCCAGGATCACGGTCGCGCCGACACCGCGCCGCCCGGCCGTGTAGAGGCTGTCCTGCACCGCCACATCGTCATTGACCACCACCGACCGCACCTCGGTGCCGGATTCGGCGGCCGCCAGCTCGGCGGCCATGTCGAAATTCATGACATCGCCGGTGTAGTTCTTCACGATGTGCAGCACGCCGGCACCGGCGTCCACCGCCGCGGTGGCGGCCTGGATCTGATCGGGCACCGGCGAGGTGAAGATCTCGCCCGGGCAGGCCGCGTCGAGCATGCCGAGGCCGACGAATCCGCCGTGCAGCGGTTCGTGCCCGGAACCGCCGCCGGAGACCAGCCCGACCTTGCCCGGCACCGGCGCGTCGGCGCGCACCACCAGCCGCTGTTTCACGTCCACCCGCAGCTCCGGATGCGCCGCGGCCATACCCGCCAGTGCGGCGTCCACCACCTCGGCCGGATCGTTGATGAGCTTCTTCACCGAAATCTCCCCTCGGCAACCGGTTAACGCGCGGGCTCCTCCAGTGTGCGGGCCAGTTCGATATCGGTCACCAACTGCACCATGAGATCCCGTAATTCGCAGTCGGGCAGGTGTTCGGCGGCGAACTCGAACGGCTCGGACACATCCAGCCCGCCCTGGGTCGCGGCCAGGATCACCCAGGGAATCCCGACGTCGGCGACCCCGAGCCGCTCGCGGATCAGATCGACGGTGTCGTCCATCAGGCCGTTGCGGGCCGTCACCGCGGCGGTCATCTGCTCGTCGAGTTCGGCCCGGCGCTGTTCCAACAGCCCCGGATCGCAACTCAGCTCCTGCGCGGGCGTGGTGCGCACCGAACCGTCCTCGTAGACCTGGAAGCCCTCGTTCACGCAGATGGTGCCCAGCTGCACCTCGGCCTCGGCCAGTTCGGGCAGGGTGCGCAGGCAGTCCAGCACCGCGTCCAGCGCGGCCACCAGCCGGTCGCGAATATCGCGGCGGCGCACCAGCTCCCGGTCGGCGTCCTCCCGCTCGGACAGCACCTGTTCGACCGCCCGGCCGATCTGGAAGGCCATGGCCGTGGATTCCGGGGCCCAGCCGCCGCGCGGCACGTACTCCCCGTCCTTGGGAGTGATGGTGTCCAGGAACGCGTTCACCGCGTCGAGCAGGTCGCGCAGCTGATCGCGGGACACGGCGGGATGCCGGAAGGCGCTCAGATACTGTTCGTGCGCATCCCCGGGATCGACCTCACCGTCGCTCACTCCGCCGATCCTGCCACGCCCGCCCGCGCGGACCGTACACCACGGCCCCGTCCCGTGTCGTCGGATTCTCGTAGAGTGGCAGCGATAGCACCGACAAGCGAAGGGTCGATCTTGTCCGCAGTTTTGGTGAAGGGCCAGAACGGTCCCTTGAGTGTTCCCGATCTGGTGATCAGCGTGCAGGTGGCCGCGCCCGCGGACCTGTCCGCGCTGCTGGTCACCGCCGCCGGCAAGGTGCGCTCCGACGCCGATTTCGTCTTCTTCAACCAGCCGTCGGGACCCGGGGTGCAGCTGCGGCCGGGCGCGGCCGGGCAGCCCGCGGTGCTGGCGGTGTCGCTGGGCGCGATTCCAGCTGATATCGAACAACTTCGGGCCGTCATCACCCTCGACGACGCCAATGGCAGTTTCGGGCCGCTGACCCCGCCGGTCGCCACCGTCAGCGATGCCGCCGGAAACGCGTTGTACGAGTACCGGATCGAGGGGCTGAGCACCGAATCCATCGTCATCGCACTGGAGTTGTACCGCCGCCAGGGCGACTGGAAGGTCCGCGCCGTCGGCCAGGGTTACGCGGGCGGCTTCGCCGCGCTGGTCACCGACCACGGCGTCCAGGTCAACGACGCACCCCAGGCCGCGCCCGAGCCCGCGCCGTACAACCCCGCGCCGACCGGATATCCCGAGCCGACCGGATATCCCGAGCCCGCGCCCGCCGACAATTTCGCGCCGACCGGTGGTTACCCGCCGCCCGTCGACCAGTTCTCTTCCGGCACCGGCTATCCCCCGCCGCCCCCGGCCCAGTACGCGCCGACCGGTGGGTATCAGGCTCCGGGACAGTCGTATCCGCCGCCGCCGAGCTACCTGCAGCCCGCCGGATACCCGCCGCCGCCCGGCTACGCGGCCGCGCCGCCGCCGGTCCAGGCCGATCGCGACCTGCCCAACGGCCATGCCGTCAGCCTGGTCAAGGGCCAGCGCATCAACCTGCGCAAGGAGGGCGGCGCGGCGCTGGGCCACGTGAAGATGGGTCTGGGCTGGGATCCGGTCAAGCGCGGCGGCATGTTCGGGAACAAGTCCGTGGATGTGGATCTGGACGCCTCGGTGGTGCTGTTCGCGGGCGCCAACCCGGTCGATGTCGTCTACTACGGCAGCCTCAACTCCAAGGACGGTTCCATCCGCCACCAGGGCGACAACCTGACCGGCGAGGGCGAGGGCGACGACGAGGAGATCATGGTCGACCTCACCCGCATCGCGGCGTCGGTCACCACCCTGGTCTTCATCGTGACCTCCTACAAGGGCCACACCTTCGAGCAGATCGCCAACGCCTACTGCCGTCTGGTCGATAGCGCCACCAATGCGGAACTGGCCCGCTACACCCTCGCGGGCGGCATGCCCTTCACCGCCATGGTCATGGCGAAGGTGTATCGCCCGGCCCCGGGCGCGGATTGGAAGCTGGAAGCCCTCGGCGAGGGCTTCCAGGCCAAGCATCCGGGCGAGGCGGTTCCGCAGCTGGCCCGGTTCGTCTGAAATCCGGGCCTACGCCACCGGGACCGGGTACGTCACCGGATCCGGGTGGCGGGGCCGCAAGAACGCCGGGAGCCAAGGGATCTGGGGATCCGGGGCGTGCTCGAGCACCCCGCCGCCCGGATCGTCGATCCCGTCCCGGCGCACCGGATCGTCACCCGGCCGGTAGATCTGCCGGATCACCAGCACGCACAGCGCGACCACGGCCAGATCCCGCAGCACCACCGTGCCGGTGAACCACTGCTCGGGCAGGCCCTTGTGGTCCTGGCCCAGGTAGTAGAACATGCGCGGCACCCACACCAGGGCGTCGATCGTCATCCACGCCAACAGGATTCGCCGCTGCGGCAACGCCAGCACCGCCAGCGGCACCAGCCACAGCGAATACTGCGGGCTCCACACCTTGTTGGTGAGCAGGAACGCCGCCACCACCAGGAACGCCAACTGCGCCAGCCGCGGTCGCCGCGCCGCGGTCAACCCGATCCAGGCGATGCCCGCGCAGGCCAGGATGAACAGCACCAGCGACACCTGATTCAGCCACACCGGCGTCTGCTGCGGGCCCAGCACCCCGTCGAATCCGGGCCAGCCGGTGAACGAGGTGATCACGTTGTAGATCGAATCCGGGTCGGCGTGGCGTTCGGTATTGAGCCGGAAGAACTCTCGCCAGCCGTCGGGATACAGCGCCGCGATGGGCGCGTTCACCGCCAGCCAGGTGACCACCGCCGCCGCGACCGCCCCGCCCGCCGCGCGCAGCGGACGGATACCGCCCCAGGCCGATTCGTCCTCGCCGACCCGCTCGGCCCGCAGGCACAGCACCAGGATCGGTCCCAGCAACAGCAGCGGATACAGCTTGGCCGCCCCGCCCAGACCCAGCAGCACACCCGCGAGCACCGGCCGCCGCCGCGCCCAGGCCAGCAGCCCGCCCGCCGCGAAAGCCGTTGCCAGCGCGTCGAAATTGGTGAACGCGTGCACGAGCACCAGCGGTGACAGCGCCACCAGCGCCGCATCCCAGACCCGGCGACCGGCCAGCAGCGCGGTCGCCCAGATGGTCACCAGCCACGCCAGCGACAGCCCGATCGCCACCACATTGAAGTAGATGACCACTTCCAGGGCGGTGTGCCCCGGCAGCGCGGACAGCTTCCACGCCTTGGCGATTCCCATGGAGGCGTACTGGTAGAGCCCCGACAGCACCGGATACTCCATGTACCGGACCTGCGGCTTGCCGTCGTTGAACTCCACCCACTGCTTCTTGTAGGGGAATGCGCCCTCGTTGAGATGCTCGGCCCCGTACAGCGGCACGGTGTCCGAGTAGCACATGGCGATGTACTGGCGGCCGTTGTTCCAGTCCAGTCCCATCACGCCGTCGGCGTCGGGCCGCTGCTGAATGCAGCCCGCCTTGCCGAACCAGCCGAAGGCCAGGAACAGCACCGCGAACGCCATCATGACGCGCATGGGCGTCCAGAAGCGGACCCGGCCGATCACCGCGTGATCGCCCACCGGGCCGCCGATCACATCGCACAGTTGCGCGGTCAGCGTATCGGTGCGACTGGGCTTGTCCCGGTCGTCGACCGATCGCAGATCCGCCGCCAGCGGCTCCGGTGATTCGTAGACCACCGAGGAATCACGCTGTGCGCGAGCATCTTCCACCGCTGCCTCCCCCGGCTTCAGCGCGTCACCGGCCGACACGCCCGCGGCGGTCGGCCGGTGCACCAGTTCCTGCTCGATCACGGCAGCAGGCTACCGAGTCGGCCGTGACCCGTTGCCGTTGCCGTTCCCATTGCCGCCACCGCCATTCGGTGACGTGGTCGGTGTCGATCCGTCGGCGGGCGCCACCGGTTGGCCGGACATCGGCCCGCCGTCCTGCGGATTCGCCTGCTGGCTCTGCGGATTCGACTGCCGCTGATTGTTCGGATTGGGCGCCAGACCCGGCACCGGGATGGTGAGACCCGGCAGGATCTCGACCTGGCTCTGGGTGATCACCGGCGGCAGCACCTGCTGCTCGGTGGTCGGCGCGGGCGTGTACGGCGCGGACCAGGACGGCACACCGGCCTGGCCGCCGATGGTGCCCGGCTTCGGGAAGTTCTCGTTGGGCGTGCCCTTGAGGGCCCCGTCCATGGTCGCCTTCCAGATGTCGGCGGGCAGGCCCGAACCGTAGATCATGCCGCCGTTCGCGTTTCGCAGCTTCTCACCGTTGTCGGTGCCCACCCAGACCGCGGTGGACAGCGACGGGGTGTAGCCGACCATCCAGGCGTCGCGGTTCTCGTCGGTGTCGCCGAGCTGGTTGGTGCCGGTCTTGGTGGCCGAGAGACGGCCGCCCGCCAGCTGGTGGTTGCGCGACCACGCCGCGATGGGCTTCATCGCGTCGGTCACGTTGTCCGCCACCGCCGCCGAGACCCGCTGCTCGCCCGCGGGCTCGCCGCGATCCAGCAGCACGGTGCCGTCGGAGGCGACGACCTTCTGCACGAAGTGCGGCGCGTGGTACACGCCCGAGGCGGCCAGCGTGGCGTACGCGGACGCCATGTCCAGCGGGCGCACCTGGTACTGGCCCAGCACGATGCCGTTGTTGGGGCCGGAGCCGTCCTTCTCGGTCAGCGTCTTGCCCACGCCCGGAATGGTGTCCGGGATGCCCAGCTTGTGGGCCATGTCGGCGATCTTCTGCGGGCCGTTGCCGGGCATGTCCAGCTGCATGCGATAGAAGCTGGTGTTCAGCGAGCGCTTGAGCGCCTCGGCGATGGTGCACATGCCGCACTGCTCACCCTCGACGTTGGTGATCTTGATGCCGTTCACCGTGACCGGCGACGAGTCGTAGAGCGTCGAGAGCGGCTTGCCCAGTTCGAGGTTCTCGGCCAGGCCGAACACCTTGAACGAGGAGCCCGGCGGCAGACCCTGATTGGCGTAGTCCAGGCCCTGGCCGTCGGAACCGCCGTAGTAGGCGCGCACCGCGCCGGTCTTCGGATCCACCGACACCGCGGCGGTCCGCAGCTTGTCCGGTTCGCCGTCCATCACCTTGTTCACCGCGTCGACCATCGCCTGCTGCGCCTTGCTGTCGATGGTGGTGGTGATCTGCAGGCCCTCGGTGTTCAGATCGTGTTCGCTGATGCCCGCGGCCTCGAGCTCCTTGAGCACCTGGGTCTTGATCAGGCCCTCCGGGCCCGAGTCCAGGGTCTTGTCCTTCTGGGCCTGCGCGGCCGGAATCACCGCGGGGTACTGCATGTTCGCGCGATCGGCCGCGGACAGATTGCCGCCGTCGACCATGCCGTCCAGCACGTACTTCCAACGGGCCTGCGCGCCTTCGGGATTCTTCTCCGGGTCCAGATTCGACGGCTGCTGAATGGTCGCGGCCAGCACCGCGCCCTCGGCCACCGTCAGATCCGAGACCGGCTTGTTGAAGTACGCCTTGGACGCGGCGTCGATGCCGTAGGCGCCGCGGCCGAAGAAGATGGTGTTCAGATACGCGGTCAGGATCTGGTCCTTGGACCACTGTTTGGCCATCTTGGCCGAGATCACCAACTCGCGCAGCTTGCGGCTGAGCGAGTGCTCATTGCCGACCATGGCGTTCTTGACGTACTGCTGCGTGATCGTCGAACCACCACCGGCACTGGTATTACCGGTCAACTGGCCCACGATGGCGCGGCCGAAGCCCTGAATCGAGAAGCCCGGATTGGTGTAGAACGAGCGGTCTTCGGCGGCGATGACCGCGTTGCGCACGTGCGGCGGAATCTGATCGATGCTCACATCGGTCCGATTGCCTTCCGGCGGAATGACTTTCGCCAGCACCGAGGTGCCGTCGGCCATGAACATGGTGGCCACCTGATTGTTCTTCAGGTCGCCGGGCTGCGGCACGTTGACCGTCGAGTACATGAACAGGAAGCCAGCGCTCGCGACGCCGAGCACCATGGCCATGCCGAGGTAGATCACGCGGCGGACGGTGCGCCAGATCGAGCGCTTCTTCGGCGCGCCCTTGCGGCCGCCGCCGGAGCCGCCCGAACCGCCGGGGCCATTGCCGCCGGGGCGTCGCGGCGGCGGACCGGCCGGATCGCCGGCCTGCGGTCGACGGGCCGCGGGCTGCCCGCCCGAGGGCGGCCGGGTGCGGTCGTCGACGGGCCGCGGCCGGGTCCCCGCGCCCGCGCCCGAACCCGCGCGCACCGCGCGGTCGGACACGCGCTGGGTGCGGTCGGAGGTGGCCGCCCGGGAGATGTGATTCGGAACCGCCTGGCGCGCGCCGGTATTCACCTTCGCGTCGGAATCGGCGGGATTGGGTAGCTTGCGGGTCGCGTCCGGAGCGCCGGGTCTCGGAGCCGGCGGTCCGGGACGACGCGGGGGCTGACCGCCCTGCGGCAGCGGACCGCGCGGCGGCTGGCCACCCGGCCCGCGCGGCGGTAGGCCCTGGCCGCGGGGAGCGCCGGGTCCCGCGGGCTGGCGTGCCCCGGGCGGCGGGCCTGCCGGTCGAGGCGGCGGGTAGCCGCCGGGGCCGGGTTGCGAACCGCCACGGGGGCGGCCGCCGTGCGGTCCGTCGTCATAGGGCGATGTCACAGCCTGGCTCTCCAATAACTCTCGATACGGTCCTGTTGCTCTCGGATGCGGTCACGCAGGTGCACCGCGGCGGGCACGGGGATACCCGCTGGATCAGCAGTCGACGTGGCCTCTCACTCGGCGGCCGTGCGACGGGCGCTGGTGCGACGACGCCCGGTCGGTGCGGGCGCTAGGCCCAGCACATAGGACTGCACCAGATGATTCCAGCTGCAGGTCCGGCACACCTCGACCACGTGCACCGAGAACTCCTCACGAGTCTCGGCCAACCGGACCAACTCCTCCGGCGTGCGGGCCGATCCCGCGACGGGCCCGAGCCCGTCACCGTAGACCCACGATACGAGAGTCAACTGCTCTTTCCTGCAGATAGGGCATGTGACCTCGCTCCCCCGCCCGTGGAACTTCGCCGCACGCAACAGGTACGGATTCGCATCGCACACTTCCGCGACGTCCACCCGTCCCGCGTAGACGTCGGCCAGCAGCGACTTACGCCGAAGCGCATAGTCCACTACCTGCCGCTGTATTCGCACGCGACCCAGAGTACTTGCGCGCCCCGACCGCCCGCACGCCCCGAGTCGACTCTCACGAAATCTCCACATGAGATTCCACATGAGATTCGGGGGTCTGGGGGCCCGGCCCCCAGACGCCCATTGCCCTTGAGTACGAGGCACGAGCGTCGCATAGTGCGCGGCAACTATATCGGCGCGATATAGTTTGGAACTGCATCCATCGGTTAGGTTCTGAACACACGACAGTCAGGAGGTGAAGCCCGTGCTGGAACTGGCGATCCTCGGGCTGCTCCTCGAATCACCGATGCACGGCTACGAGTTGCGCAAGCGACTCACCGGTCTGCTGGGGCCTTTTCGGGCCTTCTCCTACGGGTCGCTGTATCCGACCCTGCGGCGCATGCAGGCCGACGGCCTCATCGCGGAGGAGAGTCCGCAGGGATTGGCCACCCGCCGTGCGCGGCGGGTCTACCAACTGACTGACCCCGGGCGGGAACGGTTCGCCGAACTGCTCGCCGACACCGGGCCCCAGAACTACACCGACGACGGCTTCGGCGTTCATCTGGCCTTCTTCGGCCGCACCCCCGCGGAAGCGCGGATGCGAATCCTGGAGGGGCGGCGGAGGCAGGTCGAGGAGCGCCGAGAGGGACTGCGGGAAGCGATCAAACGCGCGAGCGGGCAATTGGACCGCTATACCCGCCAGCTCCATCAACTCGGTCTCGAATCAAGCGAGCGCGAAGTGCGCTGGCTCAACGAGTTGATTGCCGCAGAGCAATCGACGAAGGCGGCACCACAGAAAGAGGGAAATATCGGCCATGAGTGACATCAATCAGGCTGGCGGAGCCACCGAAGTTCGCGTGGCCATCGTGGGTGTGGGCAACTGCGCATCCTCCCTGGTTCAGGGCGTGCACTTCTACAAGGACGCACCGGCGGATTCCACCGTTCCGGGTCTCATGCACGTCAAGTTCGGCCCGTACCACGTGCGCGATGTGAAGTTCGTCGCCGCGTTCGACGTGGACGCCAAGAAGGTCGGCTTCGATCTGTCCGACGCGATCTTCGCCAGCGAGAACAACACCATCAAGATCTCGGACGTGCCGCCGAGCGGAATCACCGTGCAGCGCGGTCCGACCCTGGACGGCATCGGCAAGTACTACGCCCAGACCATCGAGCTGTCCGACGCCGAGCCGGTCGACGTGGTCAAGGCGCTCAAGGACGCCGAGGTCGATGTCCTCGTGTCCTACCTTCCGGTCGGCTCCGAAGAGGCCGACAAGTTCTACGCGCAGTGCGCCATCGACGCGGGCGTGGCCTTCGTCAACGCGCTGCCGGTGTTCATCGCCTCCGACCCGGTCTGGGCCCAGAAGTTCGTCGACGCGGGCCTGCCCATCGTCGGCGACGACATCAAGTCCCAGGTCGGCGCGACCATCACCCACCGCGTGATGGCCAAGCTGTTCGAGGACCGCGGCGTCGTGCTGGACCGCACCTACCAGCTCAATGTCGGCGGCAACATGGACTTCAAGAACATGCTCGAGCGGGAGCGGCTGGAGTCCAAGAAGGTCTCCAAGACCCAGGCCGTGACCTCCAACCTCGAGGGTCCGCTGGCGGGCAAGGTGCACGACCGCAATGTGCACATCGGCCCGTCGGACTACGTCGAGTGGCTCGACGACCGCAAGTGGGCCTACGTCCGGCTCGAGGGCCGCGCCTTCGGCGACGTGCCGCTGAACCTGGAGTACAAGCTCGAGGTGTGGGACTCGCCGAACTCGGCGGGCATCATCATCGACGCGGTGCGCGCGGCCAAGATCGCCAAGGACCGCGGCATCGGCGGACCGGTCATCCCGGCCTCGGCCTACCTGATGAAGTCCCCGCCGCAGCAGCTCGCGGACGACGTCGCCCGCGCGCAGCTGGAGGCGTTCATCATCGGGGCTGAGTAAAGACCCTGGGACAGTAAGGGCGGCATCGCGAATCGCGATGCCGCCCTTTGTCGTTCGGTGCCGGTCTTTCGACTCAGTCGAGCGAGACGTACACCTCGACCGAGGTCGGACCCGTGTAGCGCTCGATCTCCGCGGTGTGGGAGCGGGTGATGGTGCCCGCGTTCTCCGCCTTGGCGACCTTGGCCCACGCGGTGCGCAGCAGGTCGTAGGGCTTGTCGGAGACAACGAATTTCGCGTAGCGGCCGGCGGGGATGCGGGTGACCACGTCGCCGGTGTCGAGGGTCGCCAGGCCCGAAAGCTCGTATCCCAGAACGGCTACCGCGTGATCGTTCTGGCCGATGTAGGCGGCCACGCGCTCGGCCTTCTTCTCGCGGGCCAGGTAGCGGTCCCAGGTGAAGTTGACCAGGTCGAGGTCGCGGGCGGTGACCTCGCGGCCCGCGAGGGGGATGGTCAGGCCACCGACGAGGAATTCCTCCAGGGTGACGATTTCGAAGTCCACTTCCTGCCCCTACCCCTCGGTGCTCGGATCGAGCGCGACGAAAACCTCCACCGTCCGGTTGTCCGGATAGTGCTCGAAATCCCCGGTGTAGGCGCGCACCAGGGTGCCCGCCGCCTCGAGGTCCCAGACCGTGCGCCAGATCGAGACGATGATGTCGCCGAGATTGTCGCCACTGCGAATGAAGCGGGCGAATTTACCGGCCGGGATACGAGCGAGTACATCGCCCGGCAATAGGTCGTCCAGCTTCTTGCATTCGTAGCCGACGATATGCGTCAGATACGAACCGATCTCGGGTGCGTGATCCACATACGCGGTCGCGGGCGGACCGGGCAGATCCCGTGCCAAATTGCGTTTCCAGGCCTCCTCGACCTTCGAACGGCGCGGCCCTTCGACCGCGAGTGCCGGGCTGCGTAGCACCGTTCCGGCTACCAGCGTTTCGTGGCGTTCAACGACATTGAAATCCACCGGCGTCGCCCCTATGTCTCGTGCTGTCTCCGACCCCACCCTGCTCCCAACCCGCATCCTGCCACCGTCCCCCGGAGTCATTGAAGCCGGTAGCGGTCTCCACCATATCCGCGCCCGTCGTTGGATGGGCACAGTAGCCACGAAACATGATCAACTGTCCCGCCTCCCCGAGCCTTTAGCGGCCGACTGAGAGCCGTCGGAGTCGTGTATCCGTGCCGGCGGTTGGGAGCCGAATCAATTTTGGACGTACCCGGTGAGTTACCCCGACCGTTACGAAACCAGGCGTCACCTTGGCATACGCCGACCTTACCTGCGTCACGGACCATCATCCGGGCACAGGAATGCTGAGGCCGGGGAAGATTTCTACTTCCTTCGGCGTCGGGGCCGGGGGGATAACCAGCACCGGTTCTTGTTGGGGGGCCGGGGTGGCGGGGTTGAGGATGTCGTAATTGCCGTTGCCGGGGGGCATTCCGGAGATTTGTTCGGGGTTGGGGAATTGGTCCACGGGGGTGTCGGCGAGGGCCGCGTCCATGGTTTGTTTCCAGAGGTCGGCGGGCAGGCCGGAGCCGTAGATGGCCGCGCCGCGGGAGGTCCGGATGGGTTGGGACTGTTCGGTTCCCACCCAGACGGCCGTGGACAGCGACGGGGTGAAGCCGACCATCCAGGCGTCCTTGTTCTGGCCGGTGTCGCCGAGCTGGGTGGTGCCGGTCTTGGCGGCGGCCGGGCGACCGCCCGCCAGATTGTGATTGCCCGAGTAGGCGGCGATGGGCAGCATGGCCTGGGTGACCGTGTCGGCGACCGCGGACTGGATGCGCTGCTCGGATTTGCGCGGATCCTTGGCGCGGTCGAGCAGGACGTGCCCGTCGCCGGTGATCACCTTCTGCACGAAATAGGGTGCGCGGTAGGTGCCGGACGCGCCCAGGGTGGCGTACGCCGAGGCCATGTCGATGGGCCGCACCGAGTACGCGCCCAACACGATGGCGGGCAGCGGTGCAGCGCCGTCCTCGGTGAGCGTCTTACCGGGCACGCCGGGGATCTGATCCGGAATCCCGGCCTGGTGGGCCGCGTTGGCGATCGCCTTCGGGCCCTCGAACAGGGTTTGGGCCAGGCGGTAGAAGCTGGTGTTGAGCGAGCGCTTGAACGCCTCGGCCAGCGAGCAGGTGCCGCACGACTCGCCGCCCACGTTCTGGATCTTCTCGCCGTTCACCGTGAGCGGTTCGCTGTCGAGCTTGTAGGACAGCGGGATGCCCTGCTCCAGGGCGGCCAGCACCGCGAAAGTCTTGAAGGCCGAACCGGTTTGCAGCGGGGCCTGCGCGAAGTCGAAGCCGATGCCGTCGGGTCCGCCGTAGTAGGCGCGCACCGCCCCGGACCGCGGATCGATCGACACCACGGCGGTGCGCAACTCACCCGGCTGCCCGCCCAGCACATTCCCGACCGCGTTCAGCGCGGCCTGCTGCGCCTTGGCGTCGATGGTCGTGATGATCTGCAGCGCACCGGTATTCAGCTCGTGCTCGCTGATGCCGGAGGCGCGCAACTCGCGCAGCACCTGGGCGCGGATCAGGCCCTCCGGGCCGCGCGGGGTGCTGTCGTCCACCTCGGTGACGGGCAGGATGGGCGGAAATTGGGTGGCGGCCCGCTCGTTTCGGTTCAGCACCCCCATCGAGACCATGCCGTCGAGCACGTAGGCCCAGCGGGCCTTCAGCTGGTCGAGGTGGTTCTCCGGATCCAGCAGCGAGGGCGTGCGGATCACCGAGGCCAGCACCGCGCCCTCGGCGAGGGTCAATTCGGGTGCGGCCTTGCCGAAATAGGCCTTGGCCGCCGCCGCGATGCCGTACGCGCCGCGGCCGTAGTAGATCGTATTGAGGTAGGCGGCGAGGATGTCGTCCTTGCTCCACTCGCGGGCCATCTTGGCGGAGATGATGAGTTCGCGCATTTTCCGGCTCAGCGTGCGCTCCGAACTCAGGAAGGCGTTCTTCACGTACTGCTGGGTGATCGTGGAGCCGCCGCCCGCGTCGTCGCGGCCGAGCAGGTTGTCGCGGGCCGCGCGCAGGAACGCCGAGGTGGAGTAGCCCGGATTGGTGTAGAAGTTGCGGTCCTCGGCCGAGAGCACCGACAGCCGCACCGGCTCGGGCACGTCGCTCAGCGGCACCGGCACCCGATTGCCTTCCGGCGGAACGACTTTGGCGATGACGCTATTGCCGTCGGAGGTGAGGATGGTGGCGATCTGATTGGTCTGCACCGCGTTCGGGTCGGGAATCTCGGCGCTCCAGTAGGCGATGCCCATGAGCGTGGTCGGCATGACCACCAGCACCAGGAACAACGCCAGGAAAAGCCGCCGGATCCGCTGCCCGCGGGTGCGGCGCGGACGCAGCCCGGGCTCGGCCGATTTCGGCTGCTTGGGCGGCTTGGCCCGGCGGCGTGGTCGACTGTGCGAGGCGCCCGCCTGCCGGCGCGACGCCGCGGTCGCCAGCTCGCTCCACCCTGCCGAGTTGGCGTACGGGGCCGGTTGGCCACGGCGCCGCTTGCGGGACGAGCTCACGAGCATCTCCTTCCGGAGCGTCGACAAAGCCGGTGTCAGGTGACGCCGTGGCCCGATCTCGAGCAGCACGCAGTGCCACGGCGCGACCCATGCTAATCGACGTTGCGTGGCGTCCCTAGGACTTCACGCCGCCCGCGGTGAGGCCGGAGATGATGCGGCGCTGGAACAGCAGCACCATGATCACCAGCGGAATGGTGACGATGGTGCCCGCGGCCATGATGGCCGTGTAGGGCTGCACCAGCGGATTGTTGCCCGAGAAACGGGCGACCGCGACCGTCACCGGCTCGGTCTTGTCGCTGGAAAGCAGTCGCGCCAACAGGTATTCGTTGACCGCCGCGATGAAGGCCAGGATGGCGGTGGTGAACACCGCCGGTGCCGCCAGCGGCAGCATGACCAGGCGGAAGGCCTGGAAGCGCGACGCGCCGTCGATGCGCGCGGCCTCCTCGAGCTCCCACGGGAGTTCGGTGAAGAACGAGGCCAGGATGTAGACGGTCATGGGCAGCACGAACGAGATGTTCGGGATGATCATGGCCTGGTAGTGGCCGATCCAGCCCAGGTCGGTGAACAGCTGGAACAGCGGGGTCACCAGCACCACCACGGGGAACATGGAGGCGGACAGAATGAGTCCGGACACCACGTACTTGCCCTTGAAGGTGAGCCGCGCCAGCGCGTAGGCGGCCATGATGCCGATCAGCAGCGCCACCACCGTGGTGGCCGCGCCGATGATGACGCTGTTGCCCAGCGCGCGGCCGAAGTTGTTGCCGCGGCTGGTGTCGAAGGCGTTGCGGAAGTTCTCCAACGTCACGTGGGTGGGCCACGGGGTGTTGTCGAAGGTGTACTCCGGGTCGCGCAGCGCGGTCACGACCATCCAGTAGAACGGGCCCAGACCCCACACCAGCACGATCAGCGCGCCCAGGTAGACGCGACCGGAGGTGAGCCGCTTGCCCAGCGGAACCGGTTGGCGCGCGGGCCTTTTCGTGGTCTCGACGACAGTGGTGGTCATCAGTGCGCCTCCCGCTGTTCTTCCTGGGTGCGAACGGCGTTGGCGCCCAGGACCTTCACCAGGAAGAAGGCCACCATGAAGATGAGCAGGAAGGTGATCACCGACAGGGCCGAGGCGCTGTTGGGGCCCTGGCGCACCTGATCCACCACCAGCATGGAGATGGTGCGGGTGGCCGGGTTGGACTGGGTCATGATCGCGGGCAGGTCGTACATGCGCAGCGCGTCCATGGTGCGGAACAGCACCGCCACCAGCAGAGCGGGTTTCAGCAGCGGCATGGTGATGTGCCGGAAGCGCTGCCACGCGGACGCGCCGTCCACGCGCGCGGCCTCGTACACGTCCTCCGGAATCACCTGCAGCCCAGCGAGAATCAGCAGCGCCATGAACGGGGTGGTCTTCCACACGTCGGCGGCGATGACCGCGAAGCGGGCGGGCCACGGGTCGGCGGTCCACAGGATGTGGGTGCCCAGGACCCGGTTGACCACGCCGTCGTACTGGAACATGAACTCCCACAACCGCGCCGTGACGGCGGTGGGGATGGCCCACGGGATGAGCACGGCCGCGCGCAGCAGGGCGCGGCCCTTGAAGGTCTTGCCCATGATGACGGCCATGCCCAGGCCGATGGTGGCCTCGAGCGCCACCGTCACCACCGTGAACAGCAGGGTGACGCCGATGGCCGTCCAGAACTGGGAGCCCAGATTGCCGGTGGGGCAGTCGACGGTCTCGCCGAGTCCATTGGTGCACTGCTGCAGCAGCCAGTGCGTGTAGTTGCTGAACCCGGCCCCGCCGCCCTCGACGAACATGCCGGTGGCCTTGTCCAGGCCGGAGTCCTTCTGGAAGGACATGATCAGGGCCCGGACCACCGGGTAGCCGATCACCACGGCCAGTGCGAGCAGCACCGGCGTGACGAACAGCCAGGCCCGGGCCGAAACGCCCAGCGGCTTGCGCGCGCGTTTCGGCCGGCCCTGTGGTGCTTGGGATTTCACGATCGACTCCGTGCGGTCGGGCGACGCGACATCGGTCGCTCCCGAAGGACGTGACACCTTATCTCTTCTCCTACGGGACCAACTCGTCGTCGAGCACGCCCTACGATCCGGCGGTCTCGATGCCCTTCTGCATGCCAGCGATGGCGTCGTCGACCGACTTGTTTCCGGTCAACGCAGCATAGGCGTTGTCCTGGATGGCCTTCGACACCGCCGGGTAGAACGGGGTGACCGGACGCGGCACCGCGGAGGCGATGGAATCCTTGAGCGCGGGCAGGTACGGCATCTTGGCGATCAGGGCCGGATCGTCGTACACCGAGGCGCGAACCGAGGGCAGCGCGCCCGAGGCGACGATGTGCTGGGCGTCCTCGCTGATCAGGAAGCGCAGGAAGTCCAGCGCGGTGGCCTTGTTCTTGGAGTACGAGCTGATGGCCGCGTTGTAGCCACCCAGGGTCGAGGCGCCGATGCCGTCCTTGCCGGGCAGCGGGGCGACCCCGAACTTGTCCTTCACCGCGGAGGCGTCGGAACCGGCGTCACCGTAGGACGACGGCCAGCCGCGCATGAACATGAGCTTGCCGGTGACGAAGGCGGTCTGGGACTCCGGTTCCTTGAAGGAGATGGCCTCCTTCGGGATGTCGCCGTTCTTGTAGGCGTCGACCAGGGTCTGCAGACCGGCCTTGGCCTGCGGGCTGTTCACGGTCGGGGTCTTGCCGTCGGGGCCGACGAAGCTGCCGCCGAAGGCGTTGATGACCTCGGCGGTGTTCACGGTCAGACCCTCGTAGGGCGCGAATTGCCCGGCGTAGCAGCCGATTCCGGCCTCCTTGGCCTTCGGGCAGTCGTTCAGCAGCTCGGCCCAGGTCTTGGGCGGCTCGTTCACCAGGTCCTTGCGGTAGAACAGCAGGCCGCCGTTGGTGTTGCGGGGGGCCGCGTAGAGGGTGCCGTTGTAGGTGGCCGAGGCGACCGGCGGCGAGAGCAGGGTGGAGGTGTCGATCGCGAAGGAGTCCTTCAGCGGCTGGATCCAGCCCTTGGCCGCGAACTCCGCGGTCCACGGCACGTCCAGGGCGACCACGTCGTAGTCGGAGGCCTTGGCCTGCATGTGCTGCTTGAGGTCGTCGTACTGCTGGGAGGCGTCGTTGGACTGCTCCTTGAACGTCACCTTCTCGTCCGGGTGGGCGGCGTTCCAGCGGTCGATGAGCTGCTTGACCGCACCGGTCTCGGTGGTGTCCTTGCCCTCGACGTAGGTGATCGGGCCACGGCCGGTGAGGTTCTCGGCGGTGGGGTTGGAGCCGCTCGAGCTGCTGGAGCAGCCGCTGGCGAAGGTCGCCGTCAGCAATGCCGCCGACGTCACGGCCATGACGGCACGCGGCACCAGCGTCGATCGTAGGGACGACATGTTCTTCAAAGCCATCGCGGATACTCCAGGGTCGAGACGTGAGCGGCGGCACACCCAGCCGGTTGCACAAGGGAAGATACATGGTGGACGTTCCGTGCGCGGGGACTACCTGTTCCCCGCGCGCGTGACCACGGGCTCGGCGATGCCGCTAGGCTGTGTCGCGATGTCTTCTCAGGACAAGATGCTCACCCGAATCGGCGGACTGCTGCGGCAGGCCGAATCCACCGACAACGAGCACGAGGCCGAGGCGTTCCTGGCCGCCGCGCAGCGGCTGGCCACCGGCTCGTCGGTGGATCTGGCGGTGGCACGGGCGCATATCGCCAGTCGCGAGCGGCGGCCCACGCCGACGCAGCGGGTGATTCCCATCGGCGAGGCCGGAAAGCGCGGGCTGCGAACGTATGTGCAGCTTTTCGTGGCCATCGCCGCGGCCAATGACGTGCGCTGCGATGTGGCCCGATCCTCGACCACGGTGTACGCCTACGGATTCGACACCGATATCGACACCTGCGAGGCGCTCTACACGAGCCTGCTGATCCAGATGGTGAAGGCCTCCGACCACTACATCAAATCCGGTGCGTACAAGGGCGCGACCGCCGAGAAGATCGTCGTCGAACGCCGCTACGGGCGGACCTACCACCGTCCGGTCGAGGTGCCGGTGGCGGCGGTGACGGCGCGGCTGAACTTCCAGATGGCCTTCGCCTCCCGCATCGGGCGGCGCCTGGCGCAGGTGAAGGCGGATGTGGAGAGCGCGGCGGTCGAGGCCGACGCGGCCGAATCCGCGCCCACCGGAACGGCTCTCGCCCTGCGGAACAAGGAGCTGGAGCTCACCGACTTCTACTCCCGCACCTCCGAGGCGCGCGGAACCTGGCAGGGGCCGCAGGCCTCGGCCGGATACTCGGCGGCGGCCCGGCGGGCCGGCGACCGCGCGGGCAAGGCCGCGCGACTGGGCAATTCTCCGGAGCTGGGTGGCGTGCGCGGGCAGCTGCCGCGCGGTTCGGGCGAATAGCGGTCGCGCGCATGGCGGTGCGGGATGCGCAGCGGTCCCGGGTGTACGACGCCGAGGGGCTGGTGCGCGGAATGTTCGACCGCGCCGACGAATTCGGCGCGCGGACGGTGGAATTGCACGGCTCGCACCTCACGCTGCCGATCGAGCGGCGGTTCGCGTCGGTGGAATCGGTGCAGACGTACGTGGATCGGGTGCTGGCGCTGAACTGGGTGCTCGCGCACTGGGATCGTGCGAAGGTCGCGGTCACCGTGCGGGCTCGTTCCGGGGCGAAGGCGGCGCACTACGAGACCGACGGGGCGGTCCTGGCGGTGCCTTTGCACGCCGGTGGAACCGCTTGGGCGCTAAGGGAATTGGTGGTCCTGCACGAGCTCGCCCATCACCTCGAACCCGCGATCGGCGACGTCGCGCCGCACGGGCCCGAATTCTGCGCCCGCTACCTCGACCTGGTGGACGGCGTCATCGGGCCCGAGGCGGCGTTGCTGCTGCGTACCACCATGTATTCGTGCGGAGTGCGTATCGCCTGATCAGGGCAGGAGTTCGCGGACGCGGGCGAGGCGCTGTCGCCACCATCGCGTGCGTTCCGGGTCGGGATGGCGGTAGCGGTCGAGCAACTCGGGATCCGGTGTCGGCGCGGTGCGGGGGACCGGCAGGTAGCCGTCGACCGGGCGCAGCGGTTCGGTCACCACATCGCCGGTGAGCAGGGACAAAGTGTCCAGGCCGCAGGCGAAGTCGAGATGGGGGAGGGCCCCGGCCAGGGCGACCTGGGCCGCCAGGCCGACGCTGGTCTCCAGAGCGGAGGACACCAGGCAGGGCAGCCCGGCCGCCCGCGCGACCTCGAGGGCGCGCCGAACCCCGCCCAGCGGAGTGCATTTCAGCACCGCCACATCGGCCGCACCGGCCACCGCCACCCGCAGCGGGTCCTCGGCCCTCCGAATCGATTCGTCCGCGGCGATGCGCACCTGCACCCGCCTGCGCACCGCGGCCAGCTCCTCGATCGTGCGGCAAGGCTGCTCGACGTACTCCAAACCGCCTGCGGCCCGATCGATCTGCTGAATCCGGGTGACCGCGGTGTCCACGTCCCACAGTCCATTCGCATCGACCCGCACGGCCCCGTCCGGGCCCAGCGCGTCGCGCACCGCCGCCACCCGGTCCAGGTCCTCGGTCAGCGAATCCGGATGGTCGGCGACCTTCACCTTGGCCGTGCGGCATCCGGACCCGGCCACGATCGCGCGCGCCCGCTCCGGCCCCACCGCGGGCACGATGCAGTTCACCGGCACCCGATCCCGCACCGGCGCAGGCCATCCCACGCTCGCCTGCTCCACCGCCGTGGCCAGCCACGCCGCCGCCTCGCGGTCGTCGTACTCGGGAAACGGGCAGAACTCGCCCCATCCCTCCGCCCCGGGAATCACCATCCCCTCGCGCACGGTGATCCCCCGAAACCGGGTCCGCATGGGAATCGCGTAGACCACCGCCGACTCGAAATCCACCGCATCACCGTCGCTCACGTTCACGCACCCTACCCACCGCGCGATCCGGTAACAGGTGGCGGCGCGGCCCGGGCGCGGTCACAATCCGAAGGAGCCGATCGTCGGCTCCACACCTGCGCCTTGGGGGAGACCGCAACCATGAACCCGCCCAACCAGCCCCGCCGCCCCGACGCGGACAACGGGCCGGTTTCCAGTCCCGGCTTCCGCCCGCTACCTCCGCGCGATAGCGACGGCAACGAGCGTCCCGCCCCACCGCCCAGGGACGGACGGCAGCCCGGTGGCGCTGCGCCGCACCGCAATCCGAATCCAGCGGGGCAGCGGGGTCCGATGGGTGCGGGAGCTCAGCGGCCCGCGGGGCCGCCGCGACCCCAGTCGGGCGGACCGGTCGGTTCCCCTGATCATGAGGATATGGCCGGAGCGGCGGGGCCGACGCTGCCTGGGGGTGGTCGCCAGGCCCCGCCACCTCCGGCTCCGCCGCAGCCGCCCGTAGCGCACCCCGGTGGTGCGCGTCCGCCCGGGGAGGATCCGGCAACAGCCGGACCCACCTTGCCGAAAGGCGGCCGCCAGGCTCCCCCGCGACCGCTTCCCCCGCAGCCGCCCGGCGCTCCACGTTCCGGGGCGGTGGACCCGGCCGGTCCGACCCTGCCCAAGGGCGGTCGGCAGGCCCCGCCCGCCCCGGTCCCACCGCGCGCGCCCGGCACCCCGGGCGGACCGCCTCGTTTCGGCGGTCCGGCGCACCCGCAGCCGCCCGCGGGGCCGCCGCCGCGTGCCGCGCAGTCGTGGCCGAACGCCGGGCCCGGCGACCCGAATCACCCACTCGGTGAGGAGCCGGGCCAGGCCTTCGGCGGGGAGGACCTGACGATGCCGTCGCCACCGCCCGCGACCGAGGCGACGGCGAACCCGAGTGGGTCAGCTCGTAAACCGGTGCGCCGCAAGGATGTTCTGATTTCCGCGGTGCTGTATCTGGCGGGCGTGGCCGTCGCGTTCGGGTGGGCCTACGACCTGTTCGCGAAGCTGTTCGATCTGGTCCACAACCGCTGCACCCTGCAAAAGTCCGATTTCTCGGTGAAGTGCGCGGTGATTCGCCCGCCCGCCTCGGCATTGTGGGGCCTGCTGATCGGCGGTGGCGGCATGTTCCTGGCCCTGGTCGGCGCCTTGGTCCTGGCGGCGGTGGCGGCCATGACGGGTCGACGGGCCTGGCTCTGGCCCGCGATCGCCCTACCGCTCATCGCCATTGCCGGCGGCGCCGGACATGTCCTGGTGGCCACCGCCATCAACTGATCAGAGGCGTTCGTAGATGGTGGCGTTGGCGAGGCCGCCTGCCTCGCACATGGTTTGGAGGCCGTAGCGGGCGCCGCGGTCGTGCATGGCGTGGACCAGGGTGGTGGCCAGGCGGGTGCCGGAGGCGCCGAGTGGGTGGCCCAGGGCGATGGCTCCGCCGTTGACGTTCACCTTGGACAGGTCGGCTCCGGTTTCGTGGGCCCAGGCCAGGACTACCGAGGAGAAGGCCTCGTTGACCTCGAACAGGTCGATGTCGGAGAGGTCGAGTCCGGCGCGGCGCAGGACCTTTCGGGTCGCGGGGATGACCGCGGTGAGCATGAGCAGGGGGTCGTCGCCCGCGACCGCGAAGCTGTGCAGGCGGGCCAGCGGACGCAGGCCCAGTTGGGCGGCGCGCTCGCTGGTCATGATCAGGGTGGCGGCGCTGCCGTCATTGATGGGGCTGGAGTTGGCGGCGGTGATGTTCCAGCCGATCTGCGGGAATCGGGCCGCCATCTCCTCGCTGTAGAAGGCCGGGCGCAGCGCGCCCAGGGTCTCCAGGGTGCTGCCGAGTCGGATGCCCTCGTCCTCGGTGAGCCCGCCGAACGGGCTGAGCTGGGCCTCGAACGCGCCGTTCTTGGTTGCGGCGGCGGCCTTTTCGTGGCTGGTGAGGGCGAACTCGTCGAGCTGGGTGCGGCTCAGCCCCCACTTGGCGGCAATGAGTTCGGCGCTGATGCCCTGCGGGACCAGACCCTCGGGGTAGCGTTCGGCGAAGCCGACACCGGAGACGTCCTCGGCCCCGATCAGGTTGGCCCCCATGGGAACCCGGCTCATGGACTCCACGCCCGCGGCCACCACGATGTCGTAGGCCCCGGCGATGACGCCCTGGGCGGCGAAGTGAATGGCCTGCTGACTGCTGCCGCACTGGCGGTCCACCGTGGTGGCCGGAACCGATTCGGGATACCCGGCGGCCAGGGCCGCGCGGCGGGTGAGGTTGGAGCCCTGCTCGCCGACCTGGGTGACCACGCCGCCGATCACATCGTCGATCAGGGCCGGGTCGATCTCGGTGCGGCGCACCACCTCTCGCAGGCTGTGGGCCAGCAGATCGGCGGGATGGACGCCGTGCAGCGCGCCGGTCGCCTTCCCCTTGCCGATCGGTGTGCGGACCGCTTCGACGATGACTGCGTCTCTCATGACGTTCCTCTCGACCTAGCTAGCTTCATCGCTATGAAGTCAGGTTAGGACCTGGCCATAGTTAGGGCAAGTCAGCATCTGTATGATGTACGCCATGTCGGCAGTGATGGAAGGCAAGCTCAGCGACCTGAGCGCGTGGAAGCCCGAGGGGTGCTCGATCGCCAAGGCGGTGGAGATCATCGGGACGCGCTCGGCGATCCTCATCCTGCGCGAGGCCTACTACGGCACGACCAGATTCGACGGGTTCGCCGCGCGCGTGGGGATCACCGACGCGGCCGCGTCGACGGCGCTGCGCAAACTGGTGGACGCCGGGCTGCTGGAGAAGCGGCCGTATCAGGAAGAGGGCAAGCGCACCCGGCACGAGTACGTGCTCACCCAGATGGGGGAGGACGCGCTGCCCGTGATCATCGCGCTGTGGCAGTGGGGCGACAAGTACCTCCAGAACGGCCTCGCGCCCTTGGAGCGTCTCGAGGACACGACCGGTGAGCCGGTGCGGGTCGAATTACGTAGCGCCTCGGGAAACAAAGTGCCCCTGGAGAATTTGCGGGTCCGCGTGAACGACGAATGGCGGCGGAAGCACCGCCGCCATTCGTGAGACTCGCCCGTCAGTTCAGGCGGCGGCCGTCTTCCGGGTGGAAGAAGTAGGTGTGCTCCGCGTCGGCGACCAGCGCCAGGCGGGTGCCCTTGGCGGGCGGGTTGCGCCAATCCGCGCGCGCCACAATGGTTTCCCCGTCACCGAGGGTGCGGCCGTAGATGTAGGCGTCGGAGCCGAGCTCCTCGACCACATCCACCTCCATGGCGATGCCCGCACCGTCGCCGACCGGCTCCAGGTGCTCGGGCCGCACGCCGACCACCACGCGCTCGCCGGTGGCCGCCGCCACCGATCGCGGCAGCGGCAGCGGGCAACCACCAAGCGTCACACTGCCATTGCCGACCGGCAGGGTGAACAGATTCATGGCCGGTGACCCCATGAAGCCCGCGACGAACAGGTTGGCCGGGTTCCGGTACAGATCGCGCGGCGAGGCGCACTGCTGCAGCAGCCCGTCCTTCAATACCGCCACCCGATCGCCCATGGTCATGGCCTCGACCTGATCGTGGGTGACATAGACGGTGGTGGTGCCGAGCCGCCGCTGCAACTGGGCGATCTGGGTGCGGGTCTGCACGCGCAGCTTGGCGTCCAGGTTCGACAGCGGCTCGTCCATGAGGAACACCTGCGGCTGGCGCACGATCGCGCGCCCCATGGCCACACGCTGACGCTGACCGCCGGACAGCGCCTTGGGCTTGCGGTCCAGATACGGCTCGAGGTCGAGCAGCTTGGCCGCCTCCAACACCCGCTGCTGCCGCTCCTCCTTGGACACCTTCGCCATCTTCAGCGCGAAGCCCATGTTCTCCGCGACGCTCATGTGCGGGTAGAGCGCGTAGTTCTGGAACACCATGGCGATATCGCGTTCCTTGGGTTCGGCGTTGGTGACGTCCTTGTCCCCAATGAGGATTCGGCCGTCGCTCACCTCCTCCAGACCCGCCAGCATGCGCAGCGAGGTGGATTTGCCACAGCCGGACGGACCGACGAGAACCAGGAATTCGCCATCGGCGATCTCCAGATTCAACGCGTCCACGGCGGGCTTGTTCGCCCCCGGGTAAAGCCGGGTGGCTTGGTCGAAAGTAACCGTAGCCACGGATTAACACTTCCCTTCACCGGCAGGAACGTGCCGGACGATCCGTTGTAGAGGGTCGGCCCAGAGCGTAGCCGAGGAGCAGAATGGGCCGCAGTGATCATCGAAACCAGGAGAGCCTCATGAGCCAGCCGGTTCGTATCGGAGTTCAGTTGCAGCCCCAGCACGCGCCCGATTACGGATTGATCAGGGACGCGGTGCGGCGCTGTGAGGACGCCGGGGTGGACATCGTCTTCAACTGGGACCACTTCTATCCGCTCTACGGGGACCCCGAGGGCGCGCACTTCGAGTGTTGGACCATGCTCGGCGCGATTGCCGAGCAGACGGAGCGGGTGGAGATCGGGGCACTGGTCACCGGCGGCGGATACCGGAATCCGGACCTGCTCGCCGATATGGCCCGCACGGTCGACCACATCAGCAACGGACGCCTGATTCTCGGCATCGGCGCGGGCTGGTTCCAGAAGGACTACGACCAGTACGGCTACGAATTCGGCACGGCCGGAAGCCGTCTCGCGGGGCTGAAGGACGCCATGGCGCGGATCACCGATCGCTTGGCCAAGCTGAACCCGCAGCCGGTCCGCGACATCCCCATCCTGATCGGCGGCGGCGGGGAGAAGAAGACGCTGCGGCTGGTCGCCCAGTACGCGGACATCTGGCACAGCTTCTCCGATATCGACGTGCTCAAGCGCAAGATCGGCATCCTGGGCGAGCACTGCGCCGAGGTCGGCACCGACGCCTCGGCCATCGCCAAGTCGGTGGCCTGGCCCGGTGCCGATCAAGTCGACGCCTACGCCGACGCGGGGGTCACGCTGTTCACGGTGGGCACGGGCGGACCCGACTACGACATGAGCCGGATTCTGGAGGCGGTCGCCTGGCGCGACCGGCGTAACCAGTCCTGAACTGTGATCCACGCCGAATCGGCGTGAGGGTAATCCTGGTCTGACGAACCACCCCCACTAGGGTGGTTTGTCATGGTTTCCTTGCGCCCGGT
Organism: Nocardia sp. CDC153; assembly: GCF_035818515.1. Lineage (NCBI taxonomy): Bacteria > Bacillati > Actinomycetota > Actinomycetes > Mycobacteriales > Nocardiaceae > Nocardia > Nocardia sp. CDC153. The sequence continues at coordinate 298,977 of NZ_JAYKYU010000007.1, forward strand.
CGCGCCTGCGCGTCAGTGGCTGGCACTCGCGGGAGTTTTGCTGATCGGTCTGCTCGGCACCGTCACCCTCGGTGCCGGCGGCGCGTCGGCCGACGACCGCGACCTGTGTTCGCCGCCCGGTCTGTCCGCGGCCAGCGCCGCCCCGACCAACCTGGCCTCGGGGCAGCAGAATCCGGCCGCGGACCGGTTCACCACCGCCACCACCGTGCCGCTCGACACGATCGATACCGGCAAGCTGGGCCTGCTCACGCCCGGCAAGCTGAGCGTCGGCACGCTCTCGGACGCGCCGCCGAGCATCTGTGTCAATTCCAAGGGCGTGTTCACCGGCTTCGACAATGAGCTGTTGAAGGCCGTCGGAGCCAAGCTCGGTCTGCAGGTGGAGTTCACCGGCACCGAATTCGCGGGCCTGCTCGCCCAGGTCGCCAATGGCCGCTTCGATATCGGCTCGTCGAGCATCACCACCACCGATGCGCGCCGGCAACTGGTCGACTTCACCAATGGCTACGACTTCGGCTATTTCTCGCTGGTGGTGCCGAACGGCAGTGGCATCAAAGGCTTCTCGGATCTGCACCGCGGCAATCGCGTCGGCGTCGTGCAGGGCACCGTGCAGGACGAGTACGTGGTCAATGAGCTGCACCTGGATCCGGTGAAGTTCCCCGACTACAACACCGCCTACGCCAACCTGAAGTCCGGGCAGATCGACGCCTGGGTCGCACCCTCGCAACAGGCCATCGGCGCGATCAAGCCGGGCGATCCGACCTCGATCGTGCAGAACACCTTCAGCGTCAACAACTTCACCGCCTGGGCGCTGCGCAAGGGCAACCGGCCGCTCGCCGATGCCCTCAATGCCGGTCTGGACGCGGTGATCGCCGACGGCACCTACGCCAAGCTGTACCAGGACTGGGTGCCGCGCGAGCTGCCGCCGGGCTGGAAGCCGGGCTCCAAGGCCGCGCCGATGCCGCAGCTGCCGGATTTCGACAAGATCGCGGCGGAGAACGCGGGCCACAAGACCGACAATTCCGCGGTCGCGCCGAAATCCACCCTGCGGCAGTTGAAGGACACGTTCTTCGACTGGTCGTTGTACCGCAAGGCATTCCCGGATCTGATCAAGACGGGTCTGCCCAATACCTTGATCCTGGCACTGGTTTCGGGTGCGCTCGGCACCGTGCTCGGCATGCTGCTCGCGGTCGCGGGTATTTCCCGCACCCGCTGGTTGCGTTGGCCCGCACGGGTTTACACCGACATCTTCCGCGGCCTGCCCGCCGTGGTCATCATTCTGATCATCGGTCTGGGCGTGGGGCCGGTGGTGAAGAACCTGACCGGCAACAACCCGTACTGGCTGGGTGCGGTGGCCCTGGCGCTGCTGGCCTCGGCCTATATCGGTGAGATCTTCCGCTCGGGCATCCAGTCGGTGGAGGCCGGGCAGCTCGAGGCCGCGCGCGCCATTGGCTTCGGCTACCGCCAGGCCATGACGCTGGTGGTGATTCCGCAGGGCGTGCGCCGGGTGCTGCCCGCGCTCATGAACCAGTTCATCGCGCTCATCAAGGACTCCTCGCTGATCTACTTCCTGGGCCTGCTGGCCAGTCAGCGCGAATTGTTCGCGGTGGGACGCGATCTCAACTCGCAGACCGGAAACCTGTCCCCGCTGGTCGCGGCGGGTCTGGTGTACCTGCTGCTGACCGTGCCGCTCACCCACCTGGTCAACTACATCGACAAGCGCATGCGCGAAGGGCGACCGCAGAGCGCGGCGGAGCCGGTGGAAACGGCCGCCATCACCGAAGGGCGTGGAGCATGAGTGCCTCCCTCACCGGCACCGGCCTGCGATTGACGCTGGGCCACAACGAGATTCTGCGCGGCGTGGACATTCACGTGGACGCGGGCAAGACCACCACGGTGATCGGCCCGTCCGGCTCCGGCAAGTCCACGCTGCTGCGGGTGCTCAACCGGCTGCACGAACCCGACTCCGGCGACATCCTGCTGGACGGCAAGTCGGTGCTGGCCGAGAACCCGGACCGGCTGCGGCAGCGCATCGGCATGGTGTTCCAGCACTTCAACCTGTTCCCGCACCGGACGGTCGCGGACAATATCGCGCTCGGGCCGCGCAAACTGCACGGGCTGTCCAAGGAGCAGGCGCGCACGCTCGCGGTGCAGCAGCTCGAGGCGGTCGGGCTGGCCGGGAAGGCCGATGCGCGCCCGGCCAATCTGTCCGGCGGTCAGCAGCAGCGGGTGGCCATCGCGCGGGCGCTGGCCATGAAGCCGGACATCATGTTCTTCGACGAGGCCACCTCGGCGCTGGACCCGGAACTGGTGAAGGGTGTGCTCGCCCTCATGTCCGAGCTGGCGCAGGGCGGCATGTCGATGATCGTGGTGACGCACGAAATGAGCTTCGCGCGTTCGGTTTCCGACCGCGTGGTCTTCATGGATCACGGGCAGGTCGTCGAAACCGGAACGCCGGAGCAGATTTTCGAGAACGCCGAGACGCCGCGGCTGCGGCAGTTCCTCTCGCAGGTGCTGTGACCAACTCTCGGGACTCTCAGGGGGTACCCCTGAAACCCCATGGTGGGTGGCCTAGCTGCTGCCGCGCCCGCTGCCGCTGAAGGGGATGTTGGCGTAGCCGCCGAAGTCGCCCTGGGCTCCGCTGTAGACATTGATGTCGACGGCACCGCCGATGCCGGGGATGTCGCCGGAGCTGGTGGTCTGCCAGAACGTCCAGGTGGGCCAGCCGCCCGGCACCTCCGGCTGATCATTGCCGCGGTAGTCGGCGATCCACAGCGGATACGAGGTGAACTGGTTGGTATCGGCCATGGCCGTCTGCCAGAACCGCGGATAGGTGTAGATGATCGGCCTGCGCCCGGTCAGGGCCTGCACGGTATTGAGATACCGGTGGGTCCAGTCGATCAGGGCGTCGGGCGGCAGACCGGCGGAGTCCTCGAGATCCAGCACCGCGGGTAGGTCCAGCAGCCCGTTCTGGCCCAGCACGACGGTCGCGTAGAGCGCGGCCTGCGGTTCGGGCGGCAGGTTCGGCCGCGCGAAATGGTATGTGCCCCGGGCGACTCCGGCCACCCGCATGGCCAGACTGTCCGAGACGAAGTAGGGGTTCACGTAGTCGAGGCCCTCGGTGGCCTTGAGCATGGCGAACTGGTGTCCGGCGGCGCGCACCGCGAACCAGTTGATGCCCCCGCCGCCCGGATGCTGCCAGGAGGCCACATCCGGGCCGGTGATGTCGGCGGCCGCCACCCACGTGGTGGTAGCCGTCAGGATGCCGGTAGCTGCGATAGTGAGCACTTTCATCAGGCTGTGTCCGGTCATGACCTAAAACGCTAGGTCGATCCGGTCCTATAGCCGTGAAAGCACGGCTGTGATGTTCGCCAATTGTTAGCTCAATCGATCAGCCCAGCCAGTCCAGCACCGACGCCGCCGTCCAGGACTGCTGCATGCTGCCCAGCGGCACACCGGTGAAGGGCTCGTAGTACTCCGCGAAGCTGCCGTCGCTGGCCTGTCGCAGCCCCTCGGCGCGCAGCATGAACGAGCGTTCGGCCCAGCCGCGGCGGGCGAACACCCAGGAGAACAGCCAGCTGATCACCGGCCACACCGGGCCACGCCAGTACTCGCGCGGGCGAAAGTCCTTGGCCACCGGGGACGTCGAGGGCGGCAGCGCGTAGCGCAGATCCGGATGCCCGCACCAGCGCGGGCCCTCGAACAGCCGCAGCAGTCGGCGTTCGGCGTCGCGCGGCAGCCCGCCCGAGATGAGGGGCGCGAAACAGGCCAGGGTCTCGGTCTCGATCCACCGGTCCGCGCGCACGTCGAAATCCCGGGCCACACCGGTGCGCGCGTCGGTGGTGGCGACCACACCCGCGCGGAAGTAGTCGGCCCACTCGTAGAGTTCGCGCACGTCCGCGTGTGGCTGCTTGTAGTCCTCGCCGATATTGGCCAGCACATCGCAGGCCAGCGCGAAGATGGCGGTCACGAACACGTCCTCGACGGCGAAGCTCATGGTCGAGGCCAGTTGGTAGTCGTCGTAGCCCGCGCGGCGCATCTGCTCGAGCAGCCACAGGTAGCGGTCGTACTCGCGGTCCGAGGGCCGCTGCGTGGGATCGCCCACCACCTGCAGGTCGGCGCGCTCGTAGGGCGGCAGGTCCGGGCCCGGAATCACGTTCTCGTAGGCGCGATCCCAGCGCGGCGAGTTGTCCATGCCCGATTCCCAGCCGTGGTACAGGGTGATGCGGCCGTGCTGTTTGGGGTCGCGGGCGTAGGCCAGCCAGCGGTGCCAGCGCATGAGGTCGGGCCAGCGCCGCTGCAGGAACTCCTCGGCGATCGCCCGGGTGCTGCGGCCGTGGCGGCGGGAATGGTCCAGAATCCGTTGCACCGCAATGGCATGCACGGGTGGCTGGGTGATGCCCGAGGTGTCGGGACCGTCCGGTGCGTCCGCGGCCAGGCGGCGACATTCCCAGCGGGAGGGGCCGGGAAAGTAGCCGTCCTGGCCATTGGCGAAGACGATGTGCGGGATCATCCCGTTGCGCCATTGCGCCGACAGCAGGGTGTCGAGTTCGAGGGCGGCGCGTTCGACGCTCAGCGGTGCCAAACCGACCGCTACGAATGCTGCGTCCCAGCTCCACATGTGCGGATACAGCTTCGGCGCGGCGCTGGTCATGGTGCCCAGGTCGTTGCCGCGCAGCAGATAGGCGGCGCGCGCCGCGAGCTGGGTGGGCGTGAATCCCGGGTGTGTCATCGCCCCATTCTGCGCCGGAACCCGCAGGTATGCGCGATGGACGGACGGGTCGGACGGTGAGCTGGACCGCACGGCGTAGGTGATGGACCGCGCGAGTTGGCCCAAGGATGACTCCTGGTCGCCAGATTGCACTTCGTTCGCCTTCTTCGGGAATCAGCTAGCGGTGGTGTGCCCGACCGAAGCATCGCAGGCCGGGGGCACGCGGTTACGGTGATCTCATGGCGAATTCCGCGAAGACCAGCACCGACCGGCCGACCGCGTTGATCACCGGGGCCAGTCGCGGGCTCGGTGCGGCGATCGCGCGGGAGCTGGCGCCCACGCATCGACTGCTGCTGGGCGCGCGCACGCCGGCGGCTCTGGAGCAGATCCTGCGTGAGCTGCCGGGCACTGCCGGGTGGCCGGTCGATCTCACCGACTACGCGGCGGTGGCGCGCGCGGTCGAGGGAATCGAACGGCTGGAGGTACTGGTCCACAATGCCGGAATCGCCGACCTGGGAACGATAGCCGATTCCTCGGTTGCGCAGTGGCGGAATACGTTGGAAGCCAACCTGATCGCCGTCGCCGAGTTGACCAGACTGTTGCTGCCCGCGCTGCGCGCCGCCAATGGCCATGTGGTGCTGATCAATTCGGGTGCGGGACTGCGCGCCAATCCGGGCTGGGGAGTGTACGCGGCGAGCAAGTTCGGACTGCGCGCCTTCGGCGACGCGCTGCGGCTCGAGGAACCGGCGTTGCGGGTGACCTCGGTGCATCCCGGGCGCATCGACACCGACATGCAGCGCGCGATCATCGCGGGGGAGGGTCGCGAGTACGATCCGCGCGAATTCCTCACGGCCGAAACGGTGGCCGCCGCGGTGCGCCACGCGGTGCAGACCCCGCGCGACGCGCATCCCACCGAAATCGTGCTCCGACCGATCGCACGCTGAGAGCAGCCTTAATTTCTCCACTGAATTCGAATCATTTCGCACAGATTTCGTGCCGAGTTCACTGCATCTCGATATAACTGATGAGCCTGCGAGGGAGGTAGGACCAACTCTCGGGAACTCTCAGGGGGCTCCGCCCCCCGAACCCCCGGGAGCACAAGTGATATTCGGAGTGCACGAAAACAATGGATCGACGACAGCTGCTCGCGTTTCTCGTGGCGGGCACTGCAACAGCTCTGACCGGCTGCTCTACGGATAAGAGCTCCCTCCCGCACAAGGTCACCCCCCGGATCAGCGGTCCGGTGCCGACCTCGACCACCTCGGCCGCCGCGAAGGCCGCATTGCCGACGCCGCCGGGCGGGGCCAAGTCCGCCATTCCGGCCGGGACCATCACCGCGCTGCCCGGCAAGGGCAGCAATTTGGCGCTGACCGTCGATGACGGCGCGAGCTCCGAAGTGGTCGGCGCGTATATCAAATTCGCGAAGGACACCGGGGCGCGATTCACCTTCTTCGTCACCGCGAATTACGACTCCTGGACCGCGCACCGTGCCGAGCTGCGGCCGCTGGTGGAGTCCGGGCAGGTTCAGCTGGGCAATCACACCTGGGACCATCCGGATCTGGTGAAGTTGTCCGCGGCCGAGGTGTCCGCGCAGCTGAGCAAGGCAAAGACCTTCCTGCACAACAACTTCGGCGTGGACGGCACCCCGTATTTCCGGCCCCCGTACGGCAGCCACAATGCTACGGTCGACAAGGTGGCAGCCGATCTCGGTTACACCGTCCCCACCATGTGGTACGGCTCGCTGTCCGACTCCGGCGTCATTACCGAGGACTACCTGATCGAGTGCGCGCGAAAGTATTTCAACGCGCAGGCCATCGTGATCGGGCACGCCAACCATCCCCCCGTCACGCACTGCTACGGCCAATTGGTCGACATCATTCGCGAGCGCAACCTGTCGCTGGTGACGCTCAATGACGTCCTGGTGTCGCCCACGTAGCCGGGTTCGGTTGGGGGAGCGGAAGTTTCCGGCACCGGTGCCGGAGTGAGGGAATGAGGTTCGACATGGACAGACGACGGCTGCTGACAATGCTGGCGGCGGGCACGGCCGCCACCCTGCTGGGCACCGGCGAGGCACGCGCCGACTTCCCCTTCGACACCGGCTCCTCCGGAATAGTCCCGCAGATACCCGGGGTGCCCCAGATACTGCAGCCCAACTTCGGCCCCAAGACTCCCATCGGGCCGGGCACCATCAGCGCGCTGCCGGGTGAGGGAAACCATATGGCGCTCACCATCGATGACGGTGCCAGCTCCGAAACCATCGGTGGCTTCATCGATTTCGCGCGCAATACCGGCGCGCGGCTCACCTTCTTCGTGACCGCCTACTACCCCGGCTGGCTGGACCACCGGGATGTGCTGCGGCCCTTGGTCGATTCCGGTCAGATTCAGCTGGGCAATCACACCTGGGACCATCCGGACCTGACCCGGCTCTCGGGCGGCGCGATCGCCGATCAGCTCAACCGCTGCAAGGACTTCCTCTGGAACCAGTACGGCGTGGACGGCACCCCCTTCTATCGCCCGCCCTACGGTCGGCACAACGGCGCTGTGGACGCGGTGGCAGCCGACTGCGGCTACACGATTCCGACCATGTGGTACGGCAGTTTGAGCGACACCAATACGGTGATCAACGAGGGCATGCTGTTGGACGCGGCGCGGCAGTGGTTCCGCGCGCAGTCCATTGTCATCGGCCACGCCAACCGGCCCACCGTCACCCACATCTACGACCAGCTCATGGATATCGTGCGCGAACGCAACCTGCAGTTGGTCACGCTCAACGACGTGCTGGCCACGTAACCGTCGCGGCCGCGCGAATCAGGCTGTGAAGACCGCGGATTCGCGCAGCCGGTGCAGGCGCAGGGCGAGCTGGATCTCCAGGGCGCGGTCGGGATGCTGCCAGCCCTCGCCGAGCAGTCCGGTGATGCGCTCGAGCCGCTGCGTCACCGTATTCACGTGCACGTGCAGCTGTTTGGCGCTGCCGCTGAGGCTGCACCCGCTGGCGAAGTACGCCTCCAGGGTGTGGACGAGCTCGGTGCGGCGACGGCGATCGTATTCGGCCACGGGCCCGAGGGTCTTGTCCAGGAATCCGGGCGCGTCCGCGTCGCCGCTGATCAACAGCCCCACGAAGCCGAGATTCGCGGCGCTGGCACAGGATCCGGTGCGGCCCAGGGCGTGCAGCACCCGCACACAGCGCAGCGCCTCGCGGTAGGCGGCCTCCGCGTCGCCGGGCAGTTCCACCGGTCCCGCACCCGCGATGGTGGCGCGCGCGCCGAGCGCGGCGGTCAGCTCCCGACCCACCTGGTCGGCAGTGGCGGTGGGGTCCGCGCCGGGCAGCAGCAGCACGGTGTGCTCGCCCCGGGTGGCCGCGAGTCCGTGCTGTGACATGCCGTAACCCGTTGTCCAGGTGGCCATTCGACGATGGTCGCCGTGGTCGACGACGACCAGCACCTGGGGTCGGCCCAGATCGATGCCCAAGAGCGCGGCCCGATTGGTCAGCGTCTCCCGGTCCGCGACCCGCCCGGCCAGCAGATCGTCGAGCAGTTCCCCGCGCACCCGGCCCTCGGCCTCGGCAATGCTGCGGCGGAACAGCAACAGCAGCGCGGTGACCAGTGCCGCGCGCTCGAGAATGCGTTGATCCGAGGACGAGAGCGGTTCCGGATGGTGCAGCACCAGCGTGCACAGCGGCTCGCTGCCCGCGCCGCCGGGTGCGGCCCACAGTTCCTTCAGCTGCGCGGTGCGCCCGAGTTGGGCTGCCGTGGCCGCGATCTCACCCAGTAGCGCGTCCTCGTCGAGCCGATCGGCGGGCTCGCCGTCCGGTGCGCCGACCGCGCCGATCCGGCGTCCGTCGGCGTCGAGCACCAGCAGCGCGCCGCCGAGAATGTCCGCGGCCACGGCGGCCACATCGTCCACGCCGCCGCCGCGCACCACCACGTCGGTCATGCGGTCGTGGGCCTGCGCGGCCCGCTCCACGGTGTTGTAGTGGTCGTGCATGGCCTCGTTGGCGGCCCGCAATTCGGCCAGCGCCGTGCGGGTTTCGGTGAGCAGCCGGGCCGAGTCCAGGGCGATGGTAGCGTGCGCGGCCAGTGAGGACAGCAGCGCGATCTCCTCGGGCGCGTAGGGCCGGGCGTCGCGATGCGAGGCGAACAGCACCCCGATCACCCGCTCGCCCAGCTTCATCGGGACCCCGAGAATGGCCACGATGCCCTCGTCGCGCACCGCGTCGTCGATCTCGGCGGTGTGGTGAAATCGCTGGTCCGCGAAGTAGTCCGGGGTGCAGTAGGGCATGCCGGTCTGCTGGACCAGGCCGCCCAGTCCCGCGCCCATCGGCAATCGACAGGCGCGGAAGGCCGGTGAGCCGGAGCCGTCGGTGACCCGCATGTAGGTGTCCCCGCGCGCCGGATCGGGCAGCGTCATATAGGCGATGTCCGAGCGCAGCAGCCGCCGGGCGCGGTGCACGATGGCGCGCAGGACCGCGTCCACCTCGCGCAGTCCGGCCAGATCGCTGGCGGTGTCGAACAGCGCCGCCAATTCGGCCTCGCGCCGGGCGCGGCGTTCCAGCAGGGCCCGCACCCGCAGCGCCGACAGCTTGGCCGCCTCCAGCGCGGCCACCTCGGCGGCGGACGCCCCGGCGGCCCGCGCCTCCAGCACCGGCGCCTCGAACTCGACGGCCGGGGCTTCCCGCTCGAGCAACTCCAGGAAGACCTCACCGCTCATGGCGAGCCATTGTGGTCCAACTGCCCACGGCGCGGGCGTGTTTCAGGTGTGGACTTCCCACATAGTGGTTGCCCGAAGCATCCATTCGATCCACATGAGGTGACCTCCGACACATTCGCGGCCGGAAATGTGGGTGGCAGCCACCTGGCCGCGGCCCGGCCCCGCTGAACAGACTTTCCGGCATTTCCGCTCGAGAGGGAGCACGATGCCACCAGCACCCAGCCGGACGCACATCGCCACCGTGACGGCCATCGTCGTGGTGGCGGGAGCCATGACCGTCGGGCACGCGGCCGCCACCCCGGGCTGTTCCGCGCCCGTGGTTCTCGGCGCGCAGTTCCAGATCGCCTCGTGCCTGGACGATCTGACCACCGCGGGCACGGTCGCCACCGGACACACCGTGCCCGCCGACTGGGCCGGACTGCATCCGGCCGGGGCGCGCAATCCGAGCGGCGTGCCCGGCACGCAGATCGACGGCTACTTCCCCGACAACTCCACCACCAACACCAATAATGGGTGGAACCACGACAGCCAGTTCGTGATTCGGCTGCCCGAGCACTGGAACGGCGGCCTGGTGGTGACCGGCTCGCCGGGCAATCGGCGGCAGTACGCCAATGACTTCGTCATCTCCGACTGGGTGCTGGCGCAGGGTTATGCCTTCGCCGCCACCGACAAGGGCAATACCGGTGCGGATTTCTTTCGTGACGATGTCGCGCCCGGCGACGCCATGGCCGAATGGAACAGCCGCGTCACGGAATTGACCGTCGCGGCGCAGGCCACCGTCGCGCAGCGCTACGGACGACCGCCCGCGCACACGTATATGGCGGGGCTATCCAATGGCGGGTATCTGGTGCGCTGGCAGTTGGAGAACGCGCCGTGGCTCTACGACGGCGGGGTCGACTGGGAGGGAGCCCTGTGGACGGATGTGGACAACTTGCTCGCGGTCCTTCCGCGGGCCATCGCGAATTACCCGGAGTCACAGTCGAATCCGGCGGCACGCGACGCGATCGTGGCGGCGGGCTTCGACGCTGAGTCCCAGCCGCTGTGGGAGTACCACGACAAGACGTACTGGGAGCTGACCCAGCGCATCTACCGCCAGGAGTTCGATCCGACGTACGTGGGGGCGGACGCCGACTACGACTACGCCTCGCGTCCCCGGGCCGTGCACGACGCCGTGGCGCGCATAGCGCTGACCGGCCGAATCCAACGGCCGCTCCTCACCATTCACGGCACCCTCGACACCCTGCTGCCCATCGGCCGTGACTCCGACGTCTACGCCGCCATGATTCGCGACCAGGGCCGCGCGGACCTGCACCGGTACTACCGCATCGAAGGCGGCAATCACGTCGACGGCCTCTACGACATCCATCCCGCCCTGCTGCGGCCCCTGCTGCCCTGCTTCCACGCCGCCTTCGCCGCGCTCGAATCCTGGACGGCCGCAGGCCAACCGCCGCCGCCGAACGCGACCGTGCCCCGAACCGACGCCGGTGATCCGGCCAACAGCTGTGCCCTGGGCGACTGAGCCCCACCCCCGAGGAATCCCGATGAAATTTGGTAATGCCCTGTCCGCCTTGGCCATAGCGGCCGGTCTGGCGGCAGCCACCGCGACCGTGGTGACCGCCGCGGTGCCGAGTCCCACGCCGGATACGCTGCGCGGCTACAACATCAGCGGCACCTACGTCTCCGGCGTCTCGTCGGGCGGCTACATGGCCAATCAGCTGCACGTCGCCTACTCGGGCGTCTTCGCCGGTGCGGGCATCTTCACCGCCGGTCCCTACCGCTGCGCCGGGGATTTCGACAACGCGGTGCGGGCACAGAATTCCTGCATGCAGAACGTGGCCTATCCGGGCCGTGCGACGCCGGCGCAATTGGAGTCGCAGACAAAGGATTTGGCGAGCCAGGGCAAGGTCGATCCGGTGTCGAACCTGTCCGGAGCGCCGGTCTACCTCTACCACGGCACCAGCGACAACACCGTGGTGCAGGCCGTCAACGACGATCTCGCGACCTACTATTCGGACTTCGGCGCGAACGTCACCTACAACAAGGCCAGCGCGGCCGGGCACTCCTGGGTCAGCCCGCTCGGGCCGGTGAACTGCTCGGACACCACCTCGCCGTTCATCAACAACTGCGACAACGATCCCGAGAAGGAGATGCTCGCCAAGTTCTTCGGCAGTGTCAGCGCCCCGGCCTCCACCCTGAACGGCAAGCTGATCCAGTTCGACCAGAACGCCTACGCGCCCGGCGGCAGCGCGAGCGCCATCAGCATGGACGACAAGGGATTCGCCTACGTTCCGCAGTCCTGCGCGGGCGGTACGAGTTGCCGGTTGCTGGTCGCCCTGCACGGCTGCAAGCAGGGCTACGACTACCAGTCCTTCGGCGACACCTTCATGAAGGACGCCTACCTCAACGAGTACGCCGACACCAACAACATGATCGTGCTGTACCCGCAGGCGATTCCGCTGAGCAACGGCAACCCGAACGGCTGCTGGAACTGGTGGGGCTTCAGCGGCGACGCGAACTACGCCTGGCACGGCGGCAAGCAGATCGAGGCCATCATGGCCATGGTGCGCAAGATCAGTGGCGGTGCGACGCCCCCGACCTCCACCACCACGGTCCCGCCCACCACGACCACGACCGTGCCGCCCACGACCACCACGACCGTGCCCCCGACGACCACCACGACCACGCCCGCCCCGACCTGCGTGACCGCCAGCAACTACGCGCATGTGCAAGCCGGTCGAGCCCATCAATCGATGGGGACCGCCTACGCCAACGGGTCGAATCAGAACCTCGGCCTCTGGAACACCTTCGTGACGAGCACGATCAAGGAAACCAGTCCGGGCTACTGGGAAAAGTGCTGAGGTAACCCAACTCTCGGGGACTCTCAGGGGGCTTCGCCCCCCGAACCCCCGCACATGAATCGGCCCGGTGCGTGTACACGCACCGGGCCGATATCGTTCCAGCGCTAGGCGACGATGTTCACCAGTCGGCCCGGCACCACGATGATCTTGCGGGGCGCCTTGCCGCCCAGCAGTTCCGCGATCCTCTCCTCCGCCAGGGCGGCGGCCTCGACCGCGGCCTGATCGGCGTCGGCCGGGACGCTGACGCGGGCGCGGACCTTGCCGTTGACCTGGATCGGGTACTCGACCGAATCCGCCACCAGCAGTGCGGGATCCGCGACCGGGAAGGGGCCATGGGCCAGGGCGGTGGTGTGGCCCAGCCGTTCCCACAGTTCCTCGGCCACGTGCGGGGACATCGGGGCCAGCATCAGGACCAACGGCTCGACCAGCGACCGCGGCGCGCCGTCGCCGTAGTTCTTGGTCAGGTAGTTGGTCAGCTCGATCAGCTTCGCGCCCGCGGTATTGTCGCGCAGGTTGGCGTAGTCGTCGTCGACACCGGCGATCGTCTTGTGCAGCAGGCGCAATGCCTCACCCGAGGGCTCCGCGTCGGTGACCTTGACCGCGCCGGTCTCCTCGTCCACCACCAGTCGCCACACGCGCTGCAGGAAGCGGTGCGCGCCCACGACGTCCTTGGTGGCCCACGGGCGCGAGGTGTCCAGCGGACCCATCGACATCTCGTAGAAGCGGAAGGTGTCCGCGCCGTACAGATCGCACATCTCGTCGGGGGAGATGGCGTTCTTCAGCGACTTGCCGATCTTGCCGTACTCCTGGAAGACCTCCTCCTCCACGCCGGAGGCATTGGTCCAGAAGAACTTTCCGTCCCGCTCCACGATCTCGGCGGCGGGCACGTACGCCCCGCGCGCGTCGGTATAGGCGAAGGCCTGGATGTAGCCCTGGTTGAACAGGCGGCGGTACGGCTCGGAGCCGGACACCTCACCCAGGTCGAACAGCACCTTCTGCCAGAACCGCGCGTACAGCAGGTGCAGCACCGCGTGCTCGACACCGCCGACGTACAGGTCCACGCCGCCCGGATCCTTGGGGCCGTGCTCGGCCGGGCGCGGGCCCAACCAGTACTGCTCGTTCTCCGGCGCGCAGAAGACCTTGTCGTTGGTCGGATCCGCGTAGCGCAGCTGGTACCAGGAGCTGCCCGCCCAGTTGGGCATGACATTGGTGTCGCGGCGGTACATCTTCGGGCCGTCGCCCAGATCCAGTTCCACGTGCACCCAGTCGGTGGCCTTGGCCAGCGGCGGGGACGGCTCGGAGTCGGCGTCGTCCGGGTCGAAGGTGACCGGGGCGAAGTCGTCGATCTCCGGAAGTTGCACGGGCAGCATGGATTCCGGCAGCGCGTGCGGCGCGCCGTCCTCGTCGTAGACGATGGGGAACGGCTCGCCCCAGTAGCGCTGGCGGGCGAACAGCCAGTCGCGCAGCTTGTACTGGACGGTGCCCTTGCCGTGGCCGTCGGCCTCCAGCTGGGCGATCACGGTGGCCTTGGCGGTCTCGATGTCCAGGCCGTCCAGGTAACCGGAGTTCACCATGGTGCCCTCGCCGGTGTACACGGCCTGCGAGACATCCCCGCCCGCGACGACCTCCACGATGGGCAGGCCGAAGGCGGAGGCGAATTCCCAGTCCCGGGCGTCGTGGCCGGGGACGGCCATGATCGCGCCGGTGCCGTAGCCGCTCAGCACGTAGTCGGCGATGAAGATCGGCACGCGCGCGCCGTTGACCGGGTTGGTGGCGTAGGTGCCCAGGAAGACGCCGGTCTTCTCCTTGTTCTCCTGACGCTCCAGATCCGACTTGGCCGCGATCGACTTGCGGTACGCGGCAACGGCTTCCACCGGGGTGTCGGCGCCGCCGAAGGTCCAGCGGGCGTCGGTGCCCGAGGGCCAGGACGCGCCGGTCAGCTTGTCGACCAGGTCGTGCTCGGGGGCCAGCACCACGTAGGTCGCGCCGAACAGGGTGTCGGGGCGGGTGGTGAACACCTCGATCAGATCCGAGCCGGCCTCGAACTTGACCTGCGCGCCCCGCGAGCGGCCGATCCAGTTGCGCTGCATGGACTTCACGTTCTCCGGCCAGTCCAGCTCGTCCAGGTCGTCGACCAGGCGATCGGAGTAGGCGGTGATGCGCATCATCCACTGCCACAGGCGCTTACGGAACACCGGGAAGTTGCCGCGCTCGGAGCGGCCGTCCGCGGTGACCTCCTCGTTGGACAGCACGGTGCCCAGACCCGGGCACCAGTTGACCATCGAATCGGTCTGGTAGACCAGGCGATAGGAGTCGATCAGGGCATTGCGCTCGGCCGGGGTGCGCTCGGCCCAGGAGCGGCCCTCCACGGGATTGCGCTTGCCGGTCTCGAATTCGGTGATCAGCTCGTCGATCGGGCGCGCCTTGCCCAGGCCCTCGTCGTACCAGGCGTTGTAGATGCGCAGGAAGATCCACTGCGTCCAGCGGTAGTACTCGGGATCGGTGGTGGCGAAGGTGCGCCGCCGGTCGTGGCCCAGGCCCAGCCGGTCCAGCTGGCGCTGCATGGTCGCGATGTTCGACATGGTGGTGTCGCGCGGGTGCGCGCCGGTCTGCACGGCGTACTGCTCGGCGGGCAGACCGAAGGCGTCATAACCCAGGGCGTGCAGCACATTCCGGCCGTGCATGCGGTGGTAGCGGGCGAACACATCGGTGGCGATATAGCCCAGCGGGTGCCCGACGTGCAGGCCCGCGCCCGACGGGTACGGGAACATGTCCTGGATGAACAGCTTGTCGGCCGGGGTCTCGCCCTGCAGCGGGCCGACCGGGTTGGGCGCGAAGAAGGTGCCGCGCTCCTGCCAGTTGCGCTGCCATTTCTTCTCGACACGCCCGGCGAGGTCGGCGTTGTAGCGGTGTGCGGGAACGTCGCCGCCCCCAGCCGCGGTCGCGGTGGGTGTTTCGGTTGCACGAGGGTCCTGCACGGTCCTGCCTTCTTTGTCGAGCCGTTCCCCGATAAGGTCGCCCACCAGCGTAAAACGTGGCCTACCCCAGGCCCAAAAAGGGTAGGGGTACCGTTTAGCGGGTGTTCGTCGTAGCGCTGATCCTCTTTGTCTTCGCGGCTGTGGCCGTGGTCACGGGCGTGCTCGGGTTCACCGGCACCCTGCCCGGCAATCGGTACTTCGGGGTGCACTCCGAGGCCGCGGTGAAATCCGAGGCGGCCTTCAAGCTGGCCAACAAGGTGGCCGCGCCGACCTCGATCGTGGCCGGACTGCTGCTCGCGGCGGCCGGAATGGTCGCCCTGGTGGCGGGTGGGATTCCGGCATTGATCATCGCGGTGGTGGCCGTGGTGATCTCGCTCTTCACCCTCGGCGCGGGTGCCGCGGCCGCCGAGAAGGCGCTCGCCACCGCGTTCCCGGAGGAGAAGGTCGGCGGCTGCGGCAGTGCCTGCGGCGCGTGCTCGCTGCGCGACGCCTGCGAAACCCCGGCCAGCTGAGTCAGTTCGCGAGGGTCGTTCGGGTCGCGAGGGTGCGGCGCATCCAGATGTGCGGGATGCCCGCGTCCATGCCGATCTCCCCGTACGCCTGGTAGCCGAGCTTCTCGTAGAAGCCGCGGGCATGGGTCTGCGAATGCAGTTCGACCGAGCCGAGTCCGCGCTCGCCCGCCCGCTCCTCGATGGCGCGCACCAGGGCGACGCCGAGCCCGGTGCCGCGGGTCTCCGCGAGCACCGCGAGACGGCCGAGCACACCGACACCGTCCCGCACGATCAGTCGTCCGGCCCCGACCGGCCTACCGTCGAGCCGCGCCAGGAAATGATCGGCGACCTCGTCGAGTTCATCGATCTCGATTTCCGGGGGCACGCCCTGCTCATCCACGAACACCTTCATGCGCACGGCGTAGGCGTCGGCGAGCTCCTGCTCGGTACCGACGGTGACGACCTCGATCATGGGACCAGCATGCCCCAGTGTCGGAGATCACTTGCCGAGGGTTCGTCGGTGCCACCGCAATCGGGAGCGCACACCACGTTTGGGGGCCGGGCCCAGGCCGAGATCGCGGGCGAAGGCCGCCGCGTCGTCGGCGGTGGTGGTCTTCGGCCGGGTCCGCGCCCACTCGACATAGCGCTCGGTGAACTCCGGCCCGAGGGCGTGGACCAGGAACGGGAACCGCCGCCGCACCTCGTCGGCGCGCTTGTGCAGCAGGCCGTGCGCGGTGGCCGCGAGATCGTCCGGGTCGAAGCCCGCGGGCGGACCCGCCCCGGCCACCAGCGCCCGGATGACGGCGGCCTGCCGCTGCGCCAGTGTCCCGTGTTGCCCCAATGTCCCGGCGGCCCGGTCGGATTCGGCGCTCACGCCGGAATCGATTCGGTGCGCTGGGTGACGGGCGGGCGGCCGGAGGCGGTGGCGATGGCGTTCAGTTCGGCGACGAGTTCGGTTGCGGGCGGGTAGTTTCCGTCCCGCTCGAGCATGAGGGGGACCGGGCGGCCCGGCGCGAATTCGGCCACCAGCGCCAGGACCTCGGCCGGAATGGGGTGGACGTGGGTGTCGATGTAGCGGCCGCCGGATTCGTGGCCGCCCGCGATATGGCAGTAGGCCAGGCGCTCGGTGGGCAGGCGCAGCAGTTCGGTCAGCGGGTCACGAGCGGTATTGCGGGCGTTGGCGTACACGTTCGCGATGTCGAGCAGCAGGTAGACGCCCGTGCGCTCGACCAGTTCCTGCAGGAACTCGGCCTCGGTGTATTCGGCGTCGGGCCATTCGAACAGGGCCGCGATGTTCTCCACCGCGAGCGGCACGTCGAGGCTGCGCATGACCCGGAAGATATTGTGCTCCAGCACATCCAGTGCCTCGCGGGTGCGGGGGAGCGGCAGCAGGTGCCCGGCCTCGAGTCCGCCCGCCCGCACGAAGGCGATGTGCTCGCTCACCAGCGGCGCGCCGAGCGCGCGCGCCGACTCGGCCAGCTGCGTGATCCGCCCGTCGTCCACGCCTTCCGCGCTGCCGAGCGACAATGAAATGCCGTGGGGCACGGCCGGAATGCCGCGACGCACCAGTTCGGCGAGTTCCTCGGGCACGGTGACGGCCGCGCGCGTGCGCGGCCGAGAGTCCTTGGGCGGCCGAGAAACCTTGGCCGCCAGGGATTCCGCGATGACCTCGCAGAATCCAATGCCCTCCAGACCCGCGAGGATGCCGCAGATCTCGCGCCGCCAGCCGATCCCCAGCGCTCCGGCCGGGAGTGGTGAGCCGTTCATCCGCCGCAGCCTCCCCCACACCCGCTGCCGCAACTGCTGCCGCAGCTGGACCCGCCGCTGTCTCCTCCGCCGCCGCTGTCGCCGGTGCTGCAAGTGGATCCGGATCCGCAACTGCTGCCGCCGCCACCGCCACCGCCCGCCGCGATCTCCGCGGCACCGGCGAGCGCCGGATCGAGGGTCCACAGCACCAGGCCGCCGTAGAGCGCGACGGCCAGCGCGGCACTGTCGGGGCCATAGGCGGAATAGGCCGGGGCATTGGCCGGGCGCAGATGCCGGTTGCCCGCCGTGGCGTTCGCGAGGGCGTCGCGACCGCGCTGTGTCAGCCGTGTGGGCCGCCCGACCGCCCAGGTCAGGAGGGCCACCACGATCATGGCGAAGACCAGGAAGCCCACCGGACGGCCGCTGGACGCGAACAGCCGGGCGATGCCCAGTGCCAGCACCGCGAGCAGCGGAACCCTGGCCATCCACAGCGCTTTTCGCTGCTTGTCGCCGAACAGGTAGCCGCGCGCGGTGAGACTGTCGCGCAGGCCCCGCACCGCCGTGCCGGTCGCGGTCACCATGTCGCGCACGCGCCGCCGGTCGCTGCCGAGCAGATGCGCGTACAGCGTGCCGGAGATCGGATCCAGGTGGCGCTGTTCGGAATCGGTGGGTGTGCGCACCGGTTTGCCGCTGGAGTCGATGATCTGGTGGCCGCGCAATTGCGCGAGCCCGGCCAGCACCGGTCGCCGGTCGTCGACCAGCATGGCGGTCTCGCTGGGCCGCAGCGGACCCGCGGGCGGCCAGGCCGGATCCACGGCGCGCAGGACGGCGGCCCGCCGGGCGTACCCGAGGCCCACCGCCAGCGCGGCGGCGATCACGTAGCAGAGCATGAACACTGGGCCCGAGATCCCCCAGGTCTCGGGTGCGGCCGTGGCCGCTGCGGTCCACTGGACCATGGCGATTCCCCTCGCGAATCGTCGAAAATTTGTCGATCACCACCAGTATCGCGGTTGCGCGGGTGCCGCGTTATCCCGAGAAATTTGGGTGTTTAGCCTGGTTCGGTGCGATTCCTCAGCAAGTTCTATATCGACGGATTCATCCTGGGGATCCTTGCGATGGTCCTGCTGGCCAGTGTTTTCCCGGCCCGCGGCGAGGCCGCCGACGTCGTGAGCTGGCTGACGAAGATTGCCATCGCCTTGCTGTTCCTGCTGTACGGCACCCGGCTCTCGCCGCAGGAGGCGATCGCGGGGCTCAAGCACTGGCGGCTGCACCTGACCGTGTTGGCCTGCACCTTCGTGCTCTTCCCGGTGCTCGGCCTGGCCGCGCGGCTGCTGGTGCCGCACGTCCTGACCAGCGACCTCTACACCGGCGTGCTGTTCCTGTGCCTGGTGCCGTCCACCGTGCAGTCCTCGATCGCCTTCACCTCGATCGCCAAGGGCAATGTGGCGGGCGCGATCGTGAGCGCCACGGTGTCGAACCTGTTGGGCGTCTTCCTGACTCCGGCCCTGGTGATCGCGTTGATGAACACCACCGGGCAGGCCAAGGTCGATCCCTCGGCGGTCGTCGACATCGTGCTGCAGCTGCTGGTCCCGTTCTTCATCGGCCAGCTGCTGCGCCCGAAGGTCAAGGGCTTCTTGTCGCGCTACGCCGAGCCGACCAAGCTGGTGGATCGCGGATCCATCCTGCTGGTGGTCTACAGCGCCTTCAGTGCGGGCATGGTGGAGGGCATCTGGCATGCCATGTCGCCGTGGCGGATTCTGCTGCTGGCCGTGGTGTGCTGCGCCGTCCTGGCCATCGTGCTGGCGGCCACCGGATTCCTCGGCGAGGCGCTGCGTTTCGATCGCGCCGACCGGATCGTGGTGGTGTTCTGCGGCTCCAAGAAGAGCCTGGCCACCGGACTACCCATGGCGACGGTGCTGTTCGAGGGTCATCCGGTGGGCCTGATCGTGTTGCCGCTCATGATGTTCCACCAGATTCAGCTGATCACGTGCGCGGCCCTCGCCGGGAGGTGGGCTCGTATCGCGCAGTCAGCGTGAGCAGGCGGCTGTCCTCGCGCCGCAGCGAACGCATGCCCGCGGTGGGCCGGTCGGCCAACGCGTGCAGCACGGCCCGATCGGCCGCCGGATCACCGACCGCGATGCGGGCGCTGCCGTCCGGATAGCGTTTGGCCACGATCCCGGCGCGGGCCAGCGCGGGCGCGATATCGCGGCCGGGCAGGTAGAGGAAATTGGCGCTGGATCGGGGCACCCGAATGCCGCCGCGCCGCAACTCGGCCCGCAGCAGCTCGCGTTCGGTGGTGATGCGCAGAATCCGTTCGCCCAGTTCGGCTTCCGCCGCATAGGACGCGCGCACCGCCGCCACCGCGGTGGCGGGCACCCCGAACGGCAACTGCAGCCGGTGCACCCGACGCACCAGCTCGGGCGCGCCGAAGGCGTAGCCGATGCGCAGCCCGGCCAGGCCGTAGGCCTTGGAGAAGGTGCGCAGCACCAGGACATTGGGGTGGCGACGGATCAGTTCGAGGGTGTCGAGACCGTCGGCCGCGCCGAGGAATTCGACGTAGGCCTCATCCAGTACCACCGGCACCCGGACCGGAATCGAGTACAGGAACGCCTTGAGCTCACTGGCCGCCACCACGGTCCCGGTCGGATTGTGCGGACGGCAGATCGCGATCAGCCCGGTGCGCTCGTCCACCGCGCGCGCCATGCCCCACAGGTCCTGGCGGCCGTGCGGATCCAGCGGCACCGCCACCGACCGCAGGCCGATCATGTTCGCCATGATCGGATAGCCGTCGAAAGTCGGTGCGGCGTAGACGAATCCGGCCCCGGCGCGGGGCAGGGTCTGCATGATCTGCATGGCCACCCCGGTCGCGCCCGAACCCACCACCACCTGATCGGCGTCCACGCCGAGGTGATCGGCGATCACCTGCGGCAGTCGCTTGGGCAGGAACTCCGGGTAGCGGTTGGCCTTGTCCATGCAGTCCTCGAGCGCGTCGACGACCGAAGGCAGTGGGGGAAAGGGATTCTCGCTCAGACTCAGGTCGTAGCGCAGGGTGGGCGCGCCGCGGGATTCGAGCGCGCCCGACGGTTCGCCCGTCTCATTGGCGCGCAGGCCCGTCGGCCAGCGCACCGGCGCCACCATCCGCGGCGCGGGGCGGCCGCTGTCCCCCGCGCCCCCGGCGGTCATCGCGCCGCCCCCCAGCGCACGGCCGCCGCCCCCGCGAAATCCCCGGCGTGCGCGAACGCCGCCATCAGCACCACCGATCCATTGCGCAGGCGCCCGGCCCGGTTCTCGGTGTCCAGGGTGACCGGAATGCCCGCGGCGAACAGGTTTCCGCAGCTGTCGAAGGTGTCCGGATGCCGCTCGGGCGGCAGTTCCATGGCCTCGTTCCAGTTGCGCAGAAACAGCCGGTTGGGCTGGTTGGTCACGAAGGTGTCGATATCGCGGGACTTCACCCCGATGCGCTGGCACACCGCCTGCGCCACCTCCGGCACCAGCCGATTGCCACGCGTCATCACCTTGGCCACCTTGGATTCGGTGAAGGTGACGCAGCCCTGGCCCTCACCGGGCTCCCAGTACTTGCGGTCGCCATTGGTGCTGAATTCCATGTCGCCCGCGAACTCCGGATAGGTCCGGCATTCGATATCGAGGATGGGCGCGGCATTGTTCTTCACCAGCAGCCCGACGCCGCAGCCGTCGCCGGGCACGGGGGCCTGCGCGAGCCCGCGAATATCGGGCTGAGTGAACACCGGTCCCGCGCAGTTCTGGGCGCAGGCGATGAGCGCGGTGCGCGCCTCGGTGGTCTGCAGGATCATGCGGGCCATCCACATCATGTGGATGAAGGCGGCACAACCGCCATTGTGGATGTCGAACACCCAGCGCGGCTTCATGTCCAGCCGCCGCGCCACCTCCGGTCCGGCCCCCATGACCGGATTGTCGGGCAGCTGGGTGTGGGTGAGCAGCACGTCGATGTTCGAGATTTCCTGTGCCCCATGGCGATCGGTGAGCGGGGCGACCGCACGCTCGATCATGTCCACGGCGGTCTCGTCGCGGGCCACGTGATGGCGGCCCTTGGGCGCGCGGAACATGACGTTCTTGGCCATGCGATCCGAGCGGGAGAACTGGGTGAAGTATTCGGTGCCGACCGGCTCACCCGGTAGATAACCGGCCACATCGACCAGGCTGACAGGCGGCGTCCCCAAAGAGGGTTCGGTGAAATCCATGACCGTACAACTCATTCCATCCAGGCGGGCTTGATCGGCAGGCCGTGCGACGCGCGATATTCGGCGATGGCCTTGAGGTTGTCGAGCTCCAATTGGTGCCCGGCGGAGAACATCTCCCAGAAGTCACCCACCCACACCTTGCGCTTGTCCGGCGCGGTGTCCTTATAGGGGTTCTTGTCGTAGAACGGGTGGTGGCAGTTCGTCCACAGCACCACCGAGCCCGGCTTGTCGAACACCACCTGGGCATCGACCACCCGCATCAGATAGACCATCCACAGGTGCTCGCCCTGATCCCAGGCGCAGTGGTAATCCACCGTCATGGCATCGGGATTGGCGACGGTGCGGGTGTAGATCTTGGTGCTGTCGCCCAACCGGTCGTAGGAGACCCACAGGCCCGGCTCGTCGGTCTCGGTGAAACCCCGCAGGCTGTAGGTCCACTCCTCCAGGCACCGGGTATCGGCGAGGTACTCGTACAGCTCCCGGGGCGGGGCCTCGATATAGCCCTGGACCGGGCAGTAGTCGCCGAAGATCTGGTCGTGCGGATACACCGACCGCAGCATGTCCAGGATGATCGGAGTGGTGGCGTCGCGATCGGAATTCTCGATGCGCAGAATGCCGGGGACGGCTTCGGGGATGTCGCTGAGGGCGGGCAGGGCGCTGGTGGTCACGGGTTACCTCCTGGGGGGCGTCAGGAACGGTGTGAACGGCGGGATTTCGTCGGGGTCACAGTCGACGCTGACGAACGAGGGCCCCGGTCGATCGGCGCAGTGCCGCAGCGCCGCGTCGAGCTCGGCCAGGGACTCCGGTGCGTGGGCGCACAGATCCGGGAACATGGCGGCCATGCCCGCGCCCGGATACGCGGGACGAAAACGGTTGAAGCTGTAGCGGTCTCCGTAGTACAGCTGCTCTCGGGTGATGCACATGGCGTGTGCGTTGTTGTTGAAAACGATGAAGGTGATCGGCAGCTCGTGCTCGATGGCGGTGTGAATTTCCATGCCGTGCATGAAGAACGCGCCGTCACCGGCGATCACGTAGGTACGGCGGACGCTCCCGTCGGGGCGGCGGTGACGGGCGAAGGCCGACCCGATACCGGCCCCGAACGCGTAGCCCATCCCGCCCATGCCGAGCGCGACCGTGAACCGCCCGTGCCGGGGCAGGCGCAGGTGATGCACCACGGCCGCACCGGTATTGCCCGCGTCGGCGAAGACGTCGGCACCCGCGGGCAGCGCCGCGTTGATGGTCTCGACCACCTCCCGGTAGCGCAGTCCCGGACCGTCAGAGGGCGGCACCGAGAGCGAGGTCAGCGGCGGCTCGTGCGGAGCGCGCGGCCGCAGGGGAATCACCTCGCGCTCGGGATCGCCCGCGGTGGAACCCAATTCGCCGATCAGTTCGGCGAGGGTCTTGGCCAGATCGTTGCTCTGCGCGTGGCGGGCGGGCAGAAAGGGCGGCATCACACCGATGCTCGCCAGCGGCACCGCGCCGAGGGCGTCCTCCATCCCGGCCCGCGCGGTGACCGGCATGCGGGTGCCGACCAGCAGGCACAGCGCCGCCCCGCGCAGGGCGTCGAGGAGTTCTGGATTGCCCATGCTGCCCGAGACGCCGCAGAAGCCCGGATCCGCCTGGTGGTACACGTCTTTGGCGTCCGGCGCGACACCGACCGCCGCGTCCAGGATGGCCGCGAATCGGGCCAGTTCGGCGCGCGCGTCATCACGGGCCACCTGATCCCCGGCGATGATCACGACCTTGCCGGTGGCCCGTGCGCCGCGCACGATGTGCAATACCCGCCACAGATTTTCGATATCGCGTCGATAGGCGTGCGTGGGCGGCACGAAGTCCGGTGCGACCAGCTCGGCCTGCTGAATGTCCTTGGGCAGCAACAACACCGCGGGTCCGCCGCGCCGGGCCGCGGCGGCGGCGTGGGTGAGGTGAGCGGGCAGGTCGGCGGGCGACTCGACGCGCGCACAGTAGTGCGAGATCGGCGTGAACAGCGCGACCGCGTCGAAGGAACCGGCCTGCCCACTCGAGTCCTGGAACGCGCCCTTGCCCTCCAGGACCGTCGGGGGCTGCCCGACCAACGCCAGCACGGGAACCCGGGAGGCGTGGGACTCGGCCAACCCGGCGACGAGATTCACGGCGCCGCCGCCGGAGGTCGCGCACACGACGCCGAGCCCGGAGGTGGAGCGGGCGTACCCGTCGGCCATGGTGGCGGCGGCGAACTCGTGCTTGGCGACCACGGCGGTGAGCAGGTCGCGATGATCGAAGGCCGCGTCGTACAGATCTTCGATATTCGCTCCGTCGACACCGAAGACGTGCCGGACGCCCAGGGCCGAAACCGCCTTGACCAGGTGATCGACGACCCGTTTACCGCTGTGCATGGGCGCTTCCTTTCGGTGGTGGCCACCGGTGCCCGAGTACCCTCAATCGGGATACGAATGCGAGTCGTGAGCGGTTCAATATCGCTTTTTCGCGACCGGGCTTGCCGTGTACGTATACATCTACGTATAGTTGGGGGCATGCCGAACAAGACGATTTACGTATCCGATGACGACCTGAAGCTGTTTCAGCGCGCGCAGGAACTGGTGGGGGGCAATCTGTCGGGCGCGATCGTGACGGCGTTGCGGCGCTTCATCGAGCTCGAGGAGGGCCGCCAACAGGGCTACGACGAGGTGGTCCTGAAGGTGGGCAAGGACGGCGTCCGGCAGGTCCGGTTCTCCGGTCAGCTGCTCACCCACTGGCACCAGATGGCCAACGAGCGCATCGAGGACATCCGGGTGTACCGCACCCGCAAAGGCGCGTATGCGGTACACAGCCACTTCTCCAACTGGTCGGAGTTCCCGACCGACACCAACGTCCTCAAGGACTGGCGGCAGTGGCGTCGCTTTCTCGGTCTGGGCGAACAGGATTGGGGTGACTTCACCCTCGAGGTCTTCGACACCATCGACGATCTGAAGGGCAAGATTCCCGACACCCTCTACGCCCGCGTCGTGGACGCGACCCAGCACCCGCAGGTCGAGGACCTCGATATCTAGCCGAAAAACCCTGTCACACAACTGAACAGCGCGACTCGAACACTTTGGCCGCGAGCCTCGGCGGCCACGGCCTGGATGACGCATGCATTCATGGCTATTCATTGATGAAAGAGAGGGGCGTCATGAACCAGCCCGGATCGGCGGCCATCGCGGTCACCGGCCTCCGCAAATCCTTCGGCGAGCACGTCGTGCTCGACCGCATCGACTTCACCGTTCCCGAGGGCAGTGTCTTCTCGCTGCTCGGCCCCAATGGCGCGGGCAAGACCACCACCGTCGAGATCCTGTCCACCCTGAAGCGCGCCGACGGCGGCGAAATCTCGGTCGGCGGTTACGATCCCGGCACCCAGGCCGACGGCGTGCGGTCGGTCATCGGCGTCACCGGTCAGTTCTCCGCGGTCGACGAGCTGCTCACCGGGCGCGAGAACCTGCTGCTCATGGGCGATCTGCACCATCTGCCGCGCGGCGAGAACCGCCGGATCGCGGCCGAACTGCTGGCCACCTTCGATCTCGAGGAGGCCGCGGACAAGGTCGCCTCCAGCTACTCCGGCGGCATGACCCGCCGCCTGGATCTGGCCATGACCCTGGTCGGCGATCCGCGCATCATCTTCCTCGACGAGCCCACGGTCGGGCTGGATCCGCGCAGCCGCCGCGCCATGTGGGACGTCATCCGGCGACTGACCGCCCGCGGCGTCACCATCTTCCTCACCACCCAGTACCTGGAGGAGGCCGATCAGCTGGCCGACCGCATCGCGGTCCTGCACCAGGGGCAGCTGGTCGCCGAGGGCACCGCCGATCAGCTCAAGCGCCTGGTGCCGGGCGGCTACATCCGCCTGGACTTCGGCCAGCGCGACGAATTCGAGGCCGCCGCACGGCTTTTCGGTGACGCGGCCCGGGTCAACGGGGATCTCACCCTGGCCATTCCCAGCGATGGCGCGGTGCGTTCGGTGCGCGAGGTGCTCGATCGGCTGGATGCGGGCCGGGTCGAACCGGCGGGCCTGTCCGTGCACACCCCCGACCTCGACGATGTCTTCCTCGCCCTCACCGGTGGGCATGCTGCGGAGCAGGAGGTCTCCAAATGACCACGATGAGTACGTCTTTCGCCGATTCCAAGACCATGCTGCGCCGGAATCTGGTGCACGCCAAGCGGTATCCCGGCATGAGCTTCGCCCTGATCATCATGCCGGTGTTTCTGCTGCTGCTGTTCAACTACGTCTTCGGCGGCGCGCTGAAATCCTCGACCGGCGGCAAGTACATCGACTACCTGACCCCGGGCATGATGCTCATCATTCCGGCGTACATGGTCGCGGGCGTGGCGGTCGGCATGGCCACCGATATGACCAAGGGCATCATCAATCGCTTTCGCACCATGCACTTCTCGCACGCCTCGGTGCTGACCGGGCAGGTGGTGGGCACCCTCATCCAGGGCATGCTGGGTGTGACCGCCATGACGCTCACGGCGCTGGCCATCGGGTTCCGCCCGCACGCCAATGTGCTGGAATGGCTGGCCGCCTTCGGCCTCATCGCGCTGACGGTGTTCGCATTGAACTGGCTCGGTGTCGGTTTCGGCCTGATCGCCCAGACGCCCGAGAGCGCCTCCAATATGCCGACGCCGATTCTGTTCCTGCCCTTCCTCGGCAGCGGGCTGGTGCCCACCGACACCATGCCCGCCGGGGTCAAGCAGTTCGCCGAGTACCAGCCCTTCACGCCCATCACCGAAACCCTGCGCGGGCTGCTGATGGGCGGTCCGATCGGGCACAACGGGATTCTCGCGGTGGGCTGGTGCGTGGTGATCGGGGTGGCCGGATACCTCTGGTCCACCACGACCTTCCGCCGCAAGACCCGATAGCGGTCAGATACCCGCCGCGAGAAGGACTTTCCCGGACATATTGCGGATCTCGACCGTCTTGAGCTGCTCCGGCGACACCGACGTGGTGCCGTCCGGAGTCAGCGTCTGTCCGGGCTTGACCGTCCACTCGGCGAGCTTGGACTGCACGCCGTCGTCGCGGGTCACCCACATCGACAGTGTCCACATGTAGGACAGATCGTCCTTGTCGGCGGGCGGCGGGTACTGGCACCACATGTCGACCCGGGTCTGGCCATTGATGGTGACCACCTTGAAGGTGGCCTGAATCGGGGTGTCGGTCTGCGGCTTCAGCGGTCCCTGCGCCACCACCTGCTGCACCAGGGCCGGGCTCTCCTCGCGGGCGACGTTCGCGGTCACCGGGACCGCGATCATCACCGCCGCGGCCGCCGTCGCCACGGGTCCGCCGATCGTCCACCATCGCCCCCGGCGCCGCCGTTTGGCGGCCTGGGCCGCCAGCGTCGGCAGTAGTCGCTCGGGCGGTGGCGGCACGGTTTCGGGGGGATCCTCCTGCGCCGCGATCGACAGCGCGGTGTCGGTGTCCACCAGGGCCAGCAGGCCGGGCAGCCCCGCCAATTTCCCCACCGCGGCGCGGCACGCATCGCATCCGGACAGATGTTCCTCGTACTCGCGGCGGTCGTCCCGGGCGAGAGCGCCGAGCACATACGCGCCGTCCCACGTGGTGTAGCCATCGCACAGCTCATGGCCCTCGGTCATCTCGTCACCCCCATCTCCTGAAGCACCAATCGCAATGCCCGCATGCCGTAGTGCATGCGGGACTTGACCGTGCCCTCGGGAATCTCCAGCTCCTCCGAGATCTGGTGGGTGGAAAGCCCCCGGTAGTAGGCACGGACGATGACGTCGCGGTGATCGATGCTCAGCCGCGCCAGCGCGTCGGCCACCAGCCACCCGTCCAGGGCCCTATCCGTTTTGTCGGGTTCGGGAACCTCCGGCGGGTGATCGGTGCGGAACTCGCGCCGACTTCGCGCGCTGCGATGTTCGTCCACGGCCAGATTACGTGCCACCGTGAACAGCCAGGCCCGCGCCGAGCTCGTCGACTGATCCAGCACATTGGGCCGTTGCCAGGCACGCAGCAGCGTCTCCTGCACAATGTCCTCGGCCCGCCCCGGATCCCCGACCAGCCCGTAGGTGTAGCGCCACAATGCCGCGGCGTGCTCCTCATAGAGCGCGCGCAGTAAAGCGGCCTGGTCCTCCGGCATCGCTCACCTCCGCATCGATCACGACACAGACGTCCCGACGGTTCAGTTTGTTCGCGCGCCGGTCAATTTCGTTCGAGCTCGATGGGGTGCGTGGCCAGCAGCGAGAGCGGGAGGGGCTGGCGGCGCAGGACCTGGGCCCACAGGTCGCCGCGGCCCGCGAGGGGGTCGGTGGGCAGGGCGGACAGGACGATCCAATCGCCGCGGTCCAGTTCGCCTTCCAGCTGGCCGAAGGTCCACCCGGCATAGCCAGCGAAGACGCGCACGCCCTCGACCAGGCCTTCGATCTGCTCCGGATCGGAGTCGAGATCGATGAGTGCGACGCGGCCGTCGACGCGCCGCACCCCGGATAGCCCGGCGATGGACGCGCCCACCTTGATGGTGGCCAGGCACAGTGCCGCATCGCGTTTCACGGGGCCGCCGATGAAGAGGGCGCGGGGCGCGGCGGCCAGTTCCGACCAGTTGGGGAGAACGTCGTGCAGGGCGGTGTCGCTGGGTTTGTTGAGGACCACGCCCCAGGTGCCGCCGTCATTGTGTTCGAGGATGTAGACCACGGACCGCCGAAAGGACGGCTCGACGAGATCGGTTGCGGACACCAGGAGCGTGCCGGGGCGAACTACCTGGTCCTCGTGCCGGAATTCGCGTCGAGAACGGTCACCGTGTTCCTCTGCGCGTGCCACCCCGCCATCATCGCACTGAGACAGGGTAATTGCGTTGCTTAATTTGCTGGTTACCCATTTGTGCCGTGGCGGGGTCGCCCGGAGCCGGAAAAACTTGTCCCGCATACCTTGCGGTTGGTAGCTAGGGTGGGCGCTATGGAACGTCCCGAGGTGCTCCTCGAGAACAGCGACGCCGTCTACGACTTCTATCACGACCACCGGCAGAACCTGTTGCAGGCGCGGGCGGCCTACTGGCTGTTGGGACGACGCTACCGGCCGCGGGTGGACTACGCCCCGGGGGCCCGGGAAAGCCTGCGGGAGTTCATCTCCCAGGGCCGTCCGCTGCTCATCGCGGTGAATCACCTCTCGCAGCTGGATCCCTATACGGTCGCCGCCGCGGCCTGGCGCAGTGACCTGCGGCCGGTCATCGGGCGGACGCGGGTGCTGGCCAAGGACGAACTGTTCCTCGAACCCAAGCTGCGCGCACGCATCGACATGATGGGCGGCATTCCGGTCTTCCGCGGCAAGGACCACGGGTTGCGGGCGGTGAACGCGGCCGGGCAGCGCATGATCGACATCTGCGCCGAGCGCATGGCGCGCGGTGACGGGGTGGCGGTGTTCCCCGAGGGCACCTGCAACGACGTGGACCCCACGCAGGTGCAGGCGGTGGGAACCGGTATCGGGCACATCGCTTTCCGGGCCAAGAAGCTCGGCGCGCGGCCGGTGCTGGTGAGTCTGGGGCTGAGCTACGGCCCGCGCCCGGATCCCAGGGTGGAGCCGACCAAGGAGGAAGCGCGTTCGGCCAGTTTCTATTTCGGGGTGCCGGTGGCGGAGCTGCCGACCAAGCCCGCCGAGATCACGCGGGTGGTGCGCGACGAACTGCAGACCGCGCTCGACGGCGCGGTGAAGGCGTACTGAAGGGGGCTCAGCCCTGGGGTAGGTTCAACCGTTCTCTCGACCAGTGCGGCACCAAAGCCAGGTATTCCGGCCGGGATTCGACGAAGTGATGCACCATCGGGCACATGGGCAGAATCCCGTACCCCTCGTCCCGGGTCTGATCCAACGCGCCCTGCACGAGCTTGCGCCCGTAGCCGAGCCCCTCGAATTGGGGATAGATCTCGGTGTGCACGAAGGCGCGCTCATTGGCGGTGTCCTGGTAGGCGGCGACACCGGCGAGGTATCCGTCGACGAACAACTCGAACCGATCCAAAGCGTCGTTCTTGCGGACCTCGATCGACTGACTCGACATGGGCACGACGTTAGTGCGCGCGACGCGCCTATTTGTCCGAATACGAGAAGGGTGGCCTCGGGCGTGTCGTTTGCCACACCCATGATCAGAATGGAGGGGTGACGAACCCACCGCCGCGCCGGGTGTTGTTGGCCCCGGACAAGTTCAAGGGCTCCCTCACCGCCGCGCAGGTGGCGGCCGCGCTGGCGGCGGGCATCACCCGCGCCGCCCCCGACACCCGGGTCCGGCAGCTGCCGATCGCCGACGGCGGGGACGGGACCGTCGACGCCTTCGTGGCCGCGGGCTGGGAGCGGGTGGAGGTCGAGAGCTACGGCCCCACCCTCGCACCGGTGACCACCTCCTACGCCCTGCGCGGACCGACGGCGGTGGTGGAGCTGGCGGCGGTGAGCGGACTCGCGAGACTGCCCGGCGGACAATTCGATCCGCTGCACGCCAGCACCTACGGTGTGGGGGACGTGATCGGGGACGCCCTGGACCGGGGCGCGCGCGATATCGTGCTCGGGCTCGGCGGGAGCGCCTCCACCGATGGCGGCGCGGGCCTGTTGCAGGCCCTGGGCCTGCGGATCCTCGACGTGGACGGCAAGGAATTGCCCTGCGGCGGCGCGGCACTCGCGCGCGCGGTGCACGTGGACCGCAGCGATCTGCATCCGGGCCTGGCCGATTCGAAGGTGACGCTGGCCAGCGATGTGGACAATCCGCTACTCGGACCGAACGGCGCGGCCGCCGTCTACGCCCCGCAGAAGGGCGCGAATCCCGAGCAGGTCGCCACTCTCGAAGCGGCACTGAAGAATTGGGCCGCCGTGCTGGGTCCCGAATGGGCCGACAAGCCGGGCGCGGGCGCGGCGGGCGGCACCGGATTCGGCGCGCTCGCGGTCCTGGGCGCGCGCATGCGCTCGGGCATCGACCTGATTCTCGACCTCATCGACTTCCGGGCGCAGGTGGCCGACGCGGATCTGGTGGTCACCGGTGAGGGCTCCCTGGACCGACAGAGCCTGTCCGGCAAGGCGCCCATCGGGGTCGGCGACGCGGCGCGGGCGGCCGGGGTGCCGGTGATCGCGGTCTCGGGCCGCATCCAGCTCACCCCGGAGCAGGTGCGCGCCGCCGGATTCGCCGACGCCTACGCGCTGTCGGATCTGGAGCCCGATCCGGCCCGCAGCATGGCCGACGCCGCCGCGCTGCTGACGCGCGTCGGTGCGCGAATCGCCGAAAGTATGGGGTGAATCAGCTGGCCGGGGTGAGGGCGCGACCGAGAATCCGGTCGCGATTGCGGTCGCCCCACTCCTCGAGCGGGCGGAGTGCCGCGCTCAGCTCCCAGCCCAGCTCGGTGAGCGAATACTCCACGCGCGGCGGGATTTCCGGGTAGATCTCGCGGTGCACGACACCGCTGGCCTCCATTTGGCGCAGGTTCTCGGCGAGCACCTTCTCGCTGACCCCGGTGAGCAGGCGGCGGATCTGCCCGAACCGCTGCGGGCCCTCGGCCAGCACCCACATCAGGTGCATCTTCCACTTGCCGCCGACCACGTCGATGGCCACGGACATGCCGCACCGCGTGTTATCCACGTCACCCTCGGTACTCATCGCGCCCTCTCCGACCAGATTTCGAACCTCCAGGTAAGCAACCCCACGCGAACGTGCGGTCTTCCCGAGGCTACCGATCCGGCACACCATCGATGGCAGCGCGCTGCACCAGTCCATCGAAATCGGAGGAGTACCAATCCATGTCCGAGAACCGATCCGTCACCGTCATCGGCCTGGGCCCGATGGGGCGCGCCATGGTCACGTCGTTCCTGAAGGCGGGGGTCGAGGTCACCGTCTGGAACCGCAGCCCCGAGAAGGCCGACGCCATGGTCGAACTCGGCGCGAAGAAGGCCGCGACCGTCGCCGAGGCCATCGACGCCAACGAGGTGATCGTGCTGAGCCTCACCCACTACGCGGCCATGTACGACGTGCTGGGTCCGGCCGCGGAGCACCTGCGCGGCAAGGTGATCGCCAACCTCTCGTCGGATTCGCCGGAGAAGGCCCGCGCGGGCGGCGCCTGGGTGCGCGCACGCGGTGCCGAATTCCTGTCCGGCGGCGTCATGTCGGCGGGCGACAATATCGAGCATCCGGCCTCGTACATCTTCTACAGCGGTCCGCGGGAGATCTTCGACGCGCACGCCGAACTGCTGCGTCCGCTGAGCCCGCAGGAGTACCTGGGCACCGACGATGGTCTGGCGCAGGTCTTCTACCAGGGTCTGCTCACCATCTTCCACCCCTGGCTGCTGGCCTTCGACCAGGCCACGGCCATGATCGCCCGCTCCGGCCACGACATCGCGCAGTTCGTGCCGTTCGCGGTGCGGTCGAATGCCGCCTTCCCGTACTTCATGGAGCAGTTCGCGGTGGAGAACCAGAACGGCGGCTGGGCCGATGTGGCCGGGCTGAAGATGATGGACGCGGGCGCGCAGCACATCATCGACGCCAGCGAGGAGGTGGGTGTGGACGCCACCCTCTCGCACACGGCGCAGGCGTTCTGGCGCCGGGCGGTGTCCGCCAGCGCGGGCGCGGGCAAGGCGGTCTCGACCTTCGAGATCATGGGCGCGGTGCCCGAGCGCGCCTGAGCCGAATCAGGCGCTCTCGGAACCGATTCGCGGAAAGGGTGTGGTGGAGAAAATGATCTCCACCGGCACCTCGAAGTACTGCGCGAGCCGCAGCGCCAGGTGCAGGCTCGGGCTGTACTCGCCCCGTTCGAGATAGCCGACGGTCTGGTAGTGGACCCCCAGCGCCTCGGCGAGTTCCCGGCGCGAGATGCCGCGCTCGGCACGCAGCATCGCGATCCGGTTGTAGATGACCTCGCTAGTAGGCACGCTGCATGGCCTTCTCGCGGCGGGCCGCCACCGAGGACCCCGATTCCCGACGGGCCATGCGGCGCAACACGATCGGGGCCACCGCGATGCCCAGCACCGCCCACGCGCCCAGCACCGCGACGGTCTCGAGATGCCGCCAGGAGTGGCTCAGCTCCACCACCGCCGCGCTGTCGGGCAGCATGGCCGAGCGCATGCCCAGACCCATCCAATAGATCGGGAAGACCTGCGCCACCGCCTGCAACCAGCCCGGCAAGCCGGTGATCGGGTAGAAGATTCCGGAGATCGCCACGACACCCATGATGGGGAACGAGACGAAGCCGACGCTGCGCGGGCTGTCGAACAGCGAGCCGACGATCGCGCCCAGCGGCAGGCAGGCCAGCAGACCCAGCACCAGGACACCGATCAGGGTGACCCAGGAGCCGACGCTGTCCAGGCTCACGCCGCCGATGGCGATCAGGCCGAAACCGAGGATCAACAGCACCTGCACCAGGGTGACCCCGGAGACCGCGGTGACCTTCCCGATCAGATAGCCCAGCATCCCGTTGGGAGTCGCCTTGGCGCGCAACAGGGTTCCGTCCTCCCGGTCCAGCGCCAGCCCCTGGGCCACGCCGAACATGCCGGTGAACGCCACCAGCATGCCCAGAACGCTGGGCAGCGCCAGCGTGCCCAGCCCGACGCCGGTGCCCTGGAAACTGCCGTGCCGCATGAAGAACACCGCGACCATGGTGGCCACCGGCCAGAAGAACTGCGAGAACACGTCCATGCCATTGGTGAGGGTCTGGACGAGTTCGATGCGGCCGCGCCGGAATCCGGCCCGCACCGCGACCGAGGTGGGATTGGTGAGTGCCGCGGTTCTCATCGGACCATCTCCTCCAGGCTGTGCAATTCGGTATCGCCTTGGCCGGATTCGAACCGCCGCACCAGGGTCATATAGGTGTCCTCGAGCGAGGCGCGGCGCACCTCCAACTCCTCGACCGACTCCCCGAACTGCTGGAAAAGCTCGTAGACGAACTTGGTGGACTCGGTGGTGGTGTGCACGAAGCGCTGCCCGTCGCGGGTCCACTTCACCTCGGCCTCACCGGCGATGCGGCGGGAGAGCTGATCGGCCGAGCCGTCGGCGATGATGCGCCCGCCCGCCAGGATGAGGATGCGGTCGGCCAGCTTCTCGGCCTCGTCCAGGTCGTGGGTGGTGAGCAGGATGGTGGTGTGCTGGTCGTCGGCGAGCCGGTGCACCAGATCGTGGAACTCGCGGCGGGCCTGCGGATCGAAACCGGCGGTCGGCTCGTCCAGGAACAGCAGCTCGGGGCGGCCGACAATGCCGATGGCCACGTCCAGGCGGCGGCGCTGACCGCCGGACAGCGTCATGGCCTTGGCGTCGGCGTGCTCGGTGAGACCGACCGCGGCGATGAGTTCGTCGGTGTCCCAGGGCCGTTGGATCTCGGCGGTGGAGTACGGCGCGTAGAACATGCCCAGGTACTGCAGCAGTTCGCGCACCCGCCACTTGCCGTGATCGCGCCAGGACTGCAACACCACGCCCAGCCGGGCCCGCCACGCCTCGTCGCCGTGTGCCGGATCGGTGCCCAGCACCGCGACCCGCCCCGCCGAGCGCATGCGGAAGCCCTCGAGGATCTCGATGGTGGTGGTCTTGCCCGCGCCGTTCGGGCCGAGCAGCGTCAGCACCTCGCCGCGGTGCGCCTGGAACGTGACGTCCTGGAGCACATCGCGAGTGCCGTAGCGCATTCGTAAGTTCTCGACGTCGAGTACGACGCCTTCGCCGACCGCCATGAAACCCCTCCGTAGTAGAAGCCGGATCATATGTAGCATACCTACTACATTTTGACGGGTTCAAGCTATTTTCGGGGGACGAAAAAGGGCCCGGCTCGAAGTGAGCCGGGCCCTTCCGATCAGCGATTCAGCGCGTGCAGAGGAATTCGATCGCGGCCGCGTAGCCCTGGATTCCCATGCCCGCGATCACGGCCGTGGCGATGGGGGAGACGTAGGAGTGATGCCGGAACTCCTCGCGGGCATGCACATTGCTGATGTGCACCTCGACGATCGGCACCTCGGGAATGACCAGCGCGTCCCGCAGCGCCACCGAGGTGTGGGTCAGTCCACCCGGGTTGATGACGATCCCGGACTCCATTCCGCGCGCCGAATGGATCCGGTCGATCAGCGCCCCTTCGTGATTGGACTGGAACGCCACGATCTCCCGATCGAAGCGCGCCGCGGTCTTGCGACACAGCTCCACCACGTCGTCGAGGGTGTCCGCCCCGTAGACCTCGGGCTGGCGGGTGCCGAGCATGTTCAGGTTCGGGCCGTTGAGCACCAGGATCGGGGCGGTTGCGGGCATGCGCACACTCTACGACTACAGGCCCTGCGGTCCCTCGGCGCGCAGGTCGTCGACTTTGCGCATGGCCGAGCGCAATTCCTCGAGCCACTCCTCGGCGTGCTTGCCCGCCAGCTTGACCGTCCAGGCCAGGGCGTCGGAGCGGGAGCGGGCCACGCCGGAGTCGACCAGGGTGTCGAGCACCTTGCGCTCGGGCTGGCGCAGCCGGGTCATGACCGGAACGGCCAGGTGGGTGAACATGATTCGCTCGCCATCGACCGTGACGCCCCAGGCCACATTGCGGCCGTAGCGGGCCTGGGCCTCCTGGGCGATCTGCATGCGGGCGGGGCGGGTGGTCTCCCGGAAGCGGGCGATGACGCCCTCGCGGGTGGCCTGCGGGACCCCGGCGGGAGCATCCTCTGCGGGGGCGTCGGCGGCGGGTTCGGCTGTGGGGAGGGGGAGTTCGCCGACCACGACGATCTCGTCGCGATCGATCTCGAGGGTTGCGGGACCGGTGAACCAGTCGGCTGGCAATCGTCCAGCGAACCAGTCCGGAGCGTCCGACGCGTCGGGAAGGTCGGCTTGTTGCCAGCCGCCGGTGCGCCCGAAACCGTGTCCACGATGTCCGTGTCTCATGTTGGTCACTCTCACTTGCTGCATGGAGTTGTAATACTGATTACAACGTTACGTCGGTATGGGCCGAGTGGATTCCGCTCTGGGAGAACGCGGTTCGCGTGCTTCGAACCGAATGGTCCGAATGACTGGCACCAGTGAGAACCGAACGGTCTTCAGAGTCTCGAATACGCCAGGCCCGTAACCGACCGGTGATCATGTAAGTGGTCACTGCTGACCGATTTCGGCACTATGGTGGTGCTCAGAACAAGCACGCCTGGTGGAATGGTGGAGCCGTGGGCCGTCGGCGCGCGGTACCGTGGACCTGTTGCTGATGTGGCCAGAGTGAAGAGTGGGCGATATGGATGTGTGGGGATCCCGCCGCTTCCGGGTACGGGGTGCGATCGCACTCGCGGGCGTGGCGGCCGTCGCGATCGCGATGGGGTCGTGTGGGGTTCGGGAGCGGTCGACGGGTGCGGAAGCGGTGGTCGAGAAGTTCACCACGCTGATCGACAAGAAGGACTACGACGGTGCGTCGCGGCTCACCTCGTACCCGGCGGGCGCTTCGGCAACGCTGAAGCAAGTTTTCGAGGGCCTCGATCCGGGCAAGCCCGACTACCGCAAGACCCAGTACATCGAACTGGACGGTACGACCGGACTCTTCTCCATGACCGGCGCCTGGAACTTCGGTGAGAAGCGGGACTGGAAATTCGACCTGCAGGGCACCGTGCGCAAACTCAGTGTGGGCTGGCGCATCTCGTGGGATCCGGCCCTGGTCATGCCCCAGCTGGACGCCAAGCGCTCGGCCAAACTGGTCCGCACCTTCGCCCAGCCCTCGCCCAAGGTGAACGACATCGTGGGCGCGCCGCTCATGGCCGAGCAGACCATCAATGTGGTCAAGCTGGACCCGGCCAAGATCACCGACCCGGTCGCCTCCACCAACGCGCTGGCCGCGGCCATCGCGCCGGTCGCCCCGCTCATCGACGGACCGGCTCTGATGCAACAGCTTTCGGCCGCGCAGGGCAAACCCATCGTCGCGGTCAATCTGCGCGACGGTGACTTCAATATCCTCGAGCCGCGCATGGCCCCCATCCCCGGCGTGGTGATGGAAAAGCAGCCCAAGCTCATCTCCACCGACCGTCGGGTCTGGTCGCCGCTGCTGGACGCGTTCACCAAGGTGTGGCAGGACAATCGGGATCAGCACTCCGGCTGGGGCGTTCAGCTCTTCGAACCGGACGGCAAATTCGTCACCCAGCTGGCCGGGGAGCAGGGCCCGCCCGGACCGGACATCCCCGCCACCATGGATCAGCGCCTGCAGCGCGCCGCCGAGGACGCGGTGGTGAGCACCGGCGCGCCGACCTCGATCGTGGCCATCCAGCCCTCCAGCGGGGCCGTGGTCGCCGCCGCGCAGAACAGTCAGGCCAGTGAGCGCGGCAATGTCGCCTTCACCGGGCTGTATCCGGTCGGCGGCATGATCGAGCTGTTCAAGAATGTCGCGGCGGTCACCAAGAACAAAGCGCCGCAGGATGTTTCGGTCGGGGATGCCGCGGACGCGGCCAGCCTGCTGGGCATCGGCATCGACTTCAAGGTGCCGGGTCTGGACGAGACCACCGGACGCCTGCCCACCGGCAAGAACGCCGCCGAGAACGTGGGCCGCGGCAATGCCGCCGACTCGCTGCTGGCCAGCCCGTGGGGCATGGCCATCGCGGCGGCCGCCATCGCCAATGGCCAGGTGCCCAAGCCCATGATCACCATTGGCCAGCCCGCCACCACCGAGGCCGATCTGGCCGCCCTGCCCGGCGGCGCCACCGACCGGCTGCGCGCCATGCTGCGCGACGGGGTGGGCGCGCCGGAAATGGTGAGCCTCAACCGGTATCGCGATGTCCAGGCCTTCGGGGCCACCACCGGCAACAATGGCTGGCTCATGGCCACGATGGGTGATCTGGCCTTCGCCATCCACATCGACGATCCCGACAGCGGCGACCTCACCGCGCGGGTGGCGGCGCGACTGCTGCAGTCGCTGGCCTCGCCGGACTAGATCGGCCTAGCGGGCGCGCAGGATCTGAACGGCCGCCCGCCAGCCGACCAGGAACAGGGCCAGGAAGGTCGCGGCCACCAGGAAGAAGCTGAGGGCGACGCCCTGACCGGACACCGCACGTAACAGCATGCCGCCGATCAGGGTGCTCAGCCAGACGATGACGCCGGTCGGCCACACGCCGCGGGCGTCGAAACGCTTTGCCGCGCTGATGCCTTCCCGCCCCGAGGCCACCGCCACCGCGATCACCCAGCCCAGCACGAGCCCGGTGCCGAACGGCCAGAACGTCCGCAGCAGCCCCGCCCCGAGCACGGCCTCGTCATGACTGCGTCGCCCGAGCACGCAGAAGACGATCACGAGCACGACATCCGCGGCGAAGGGCACCAGTTTCCTCACGCGCCACAGGGTAACGGGCGCTCTCGGCGCGTCTGTGCAGGGACACTGCACCCTGTTCGGTCAGGCGGCGCTACCGTCGGGGTTCGCGGGGGGAGTCGCGCGGCGGCGGTCGGTGACCAGTGTGTTGCCGCGCTCCTCGAATTCCTTCTCGTATTCGGCGTCGTCGGCTTGGGGCTTGCGGAACAGGAACAGGAAGACGATCCAGCCGACGATGGCGACCAGGATGAAGCTGATCAGGCGGTACAGGAAGGCCGCGGCGACGGCTTGGGCGGCGGGCAGACCGGCCGCCGCGGAGAGCGAGTAGATGAGGGTGGCGTCCACGTAGACGATGCCGCCCGGGGCCAAAGGAATGGTGCCCACGGCCTTTCCGGCCGCGAAGGCCAGCATGAGCCCGGCCCACCGCGGATCCGCGCCGACCGCGTAGCAGGCGGCGCCCAGGCAGGCGACGTCGGCGAGCCGGTGCACCAGCGCCCATACGATCACCCACGCGCCGTCGCGTTTGCCCAGGTCCACCGATTCCAGCTGGGCCAGGATCTCGCCCACCTTGTCCATGCCGGTGTCGGCGGGCCGGTGCCGAATCCGATTGACCCGGGCCAGAATCCGCCGCGTCACCGCCTCGATGCCGCCCGGATGCCGGGACAGATAGTTGAAGGCCCAGACCAGCACGGCCACCACGCCGAGGGTGAGGATCACCTTGAGCGGCCCGACCTGGTCACCGGACAACACCGTGCCGAAGAAGCCGAGCAGGGTCAGCCCGGCCGCCGCCACCACCCCCGACATCACCAACTGCCAGGACGCCACGATCGGACTCGCGCCCCAGCGCCGGGTCTGGCGGTAGGTGAAGGCCGCCGAGAACACCTGGCCCGCGGGCAGGGTCAGCGACATGCCGGTCGCGCCGTAGACCACCGCCACCGATTTGCGCTGACTCACCTCCACGCCGCCGGCGTTCAACAGCTGTTTCTGGATGCGGCCGAAACCGCTCATGGACAGCGCGGCCATGAAGACGCAGGCGGCGACCCAACCCCAATGGATTTCGGTGAGGTTCTTCCAGGATTCGTGCAGGCGCGGATAGAGATATATGCCCTCGGATATCAGCAGTGCCGCGAGCGCGGCGCCGAGAACCCATTTGGCCCACCAGAACCTGCCACGGTGCGAGTTATTCGCGGCTGGCGTGGGATCTCCCGCCAGCTCCCCATGGGCCGTCACGTCGTCAGCCTAACGAACTCGCCGCCGCCTCGTCTGCATCAGTCGGGTCGGCGCTTTCCAATGGCCAGGCCAAACGGGTTTTCCGGCGGCGGCCGCGCAGCTGCACCTCTTCACCGGTCTGCCAATGTCGCTGCTCGTTCTCGTCGGCGAAAAACAGGGCGCTCGAGGAGGTCAGCACCCGTTCGGGACGGTCCTTGGCGAGTTCGGTGAGGCGGGAGGCCTCGTTCACCGGATCGCCGATCACCGTGTATTCGAAACGATTCGCGCCACCGATATTCCCGGCGACGGCCAGCCCGGCCGAGACGCCGATGCCGATATCCAGCCCGGCCACCTCGCGCAGGGCTTCGCGCAGCTCACGCGCGGCGGCCAGGGCCGCGGTCGGGGCGTCCGGGCGGTCCAGCGGCGCGCCGAAGATGGCCAGCGCGGCATCGCCCATGAATTTGTTGATGAGCCCGTGATGGCGGTCGATGACGTCCACCACGACGCGGAAGAACTCATTGAGCAGGCTGACCACTTCGGTGGGCGGGCGTTCCGCGGCGGTAGCGGTGGAACCGACCATATCCACGAACAACACGGCCACGAATCGGGTTTCACCGCCGAGTTCGGTGCCGTACTCGAGGGCGCGGATCGCGACGTCCTCACCGACGTGGCGACCGAACAATTCCTGCAGTTCGCGGCGTTTCGCGGCCTCACCCATCATGCGGTTGAAGCCAACCTGCAGCAGTCCGATTTCCGAACCGTCGAAAACTTCCACCTGCACATCCCGCGCGCCTTCCTGCACCCGGTCGATGGCCTGGCTGAGCTGGCGGATCGGATCGGAAATGGAGGAGCCGGTGAGCATGGAAAGCGCCAGCGCCTGCATGATCACCACACCGCACAGCAGCAGAATCGAGACGGCCAGCGACTGCGCGGAAAACTGGACGCGAGAAGAAATCTGGGTGACGCACAGCAGCACGATGGCAATGGTCGGCGCGAAGGTGCCCATGCCCCAGGTCATGGCCATGCGGGTGCCGACGCCCGCGGTCAGGGTGTGGTCGAAGGCGCCCGTGGTCAGGGCCTCGGCCGCGACCGGGCGCAGAATGCGCTCACCGAGCATGTAGGTGAAGCCGAAAACGATGGTGGCGGCCATACATTCGGTCACGATCACCGCCGCCGCCAGCTCGGGTGTGCGCACGATGATCAACGACGCCAGCACGCCACCGCCGACCAGCCACAACACCAGATGCACGATGGCCTGCCGCAAGGGCGCGTGCAAGGCCGCCATCTGCTCCTGCCGCGACGGCGGTCCACCCCGCATCTGCCACCGCATGACCGGCCGCAGCATGAACGCCGACGCGCCCACACTCAACAGCCCCCCGATCAAGAACACCAGCCCGGGAATCAACAACCCCGTCTGCCGAGTCGCGCTGGTCTCCCCCTCCGGAACCGGCAACCCGTATTGAATGAACGCCCACACCAGCACAGCGCCGAACGCGTTGGCCGCGAGCATGGAAGCTAAGTACAGCGGCCAACGCGTCTTCATGGTCTGTTTGACCGCTTCCAGAGGCGCCGACACGATCACCAATCTAGCGGTCCCGGGGGTTCAGCCGAGGATCGGGAAGTTGGCGCGGA
Organism: Nocardia sp. CDC153; assembly: GCF_035818515.1. Classification (NCBI taxonomy): domain Bacteria; kingdom Bacillati; phylum Actinomycetota; class Actinomycetes; order Mycobacteriales; family Nocardiaceae; genus Nocardia; species Nocardia sp. CDC153. The sequence goes on from NZ_JAYKYU010000007.1 coordinate 339,729, forward strand.
AGACACCGCGGGGGTCTCGCGAGCGCTTCAGCGTTCGGAGTCGGGTCAGGGTGGCGGCGTCGAAGACAGCGGCGGGGGTGTCGCCGGGGGAGAGCAGGGTGTAGGGCTTGTGGCCGGTGATTCGGGCTCCCAGATCGGCGATGATGCGCTTCTGGGTGGCGTGGGCGGCGGTGATGGCGTCCGGGTCGGAGCCGATGGCCTGCAGGGCCACGGCATAGGTCTCGGTGAAGGCGGGGGTCGCGCCTCGGGTGGGGGCGGCGAGAGCGCCGCCCAGGTGCCGGAGTTGGACGCCGAACAGGGGATCGATCGGTGCGTGCAGCAGGATTTCGGTGGCGGTGGCGTCCAGGGTGGTGAGCAGTTCGGTGCGGAGCAGGCCGGGTGCGGGGTCGGTGGGTTCGGGGACGATGGCGCCGACCTCGGCCGGGGACAGCTCCCGGCGGGTATCGGCGAGCGTGCCGTCGATGGTGTCCAGACGATGCAGCAGTTCCCGCCCGCGGTCCGGTTCGCCCAGGTAGGCGGCCGCGATGGTGACCATCGGGGGCATCTGGGGCAGTTGCAGCCGATTGAGCCAGACGGTGAGCTCGGGCGGTGCCTGGGCGGTGATGTCGAGGAAGGCGTCCCGGACCGCCTCGGTACGCGCGGCGGGCCAGGCGACCGTGCCCCCGAAAAGCGCTGGCGCCGCGTACAACTCGAATTCCATGGCGGTCACCAGCGCGAAATCGCCGCCGCCGCCACACAGTGCCCAGAAGAGCTCCGGGTCGGATTCCGCCGTGACCCGGGCCCGCTGGCCGTCGGCGTCGACGATGTCGAAGGCCCGGACGCTGTCGGCGGCCCAGCCGAATGCGCGGCCGAACCACGACAGGCCGCCGCCGAGGGTGTAGCCGACAACGCTGACCACCGGGGAGCTGCCGGCCAGTCCGGTCAGGCCGTATTGCGCGGCCGCCGCCTGGAGCTCACCCCAATTGGCTCCCGCGCCGACCCGGGCGCGGCGCGTGAGCGGATCCACCTCGACCCGATCGAGTCGGCGCGTGCGCACCAGGATGGCCCCGGCGGTGTCACCGGATGCGCCGTGCCCGTTGGGCTGCGCGGTCACCGACAGGCCCGCGTCGCGGGCATAGCGGACCACGGCGGCCATATCGTCCGCATCCTCGGCGTGCACGACCGCCGCGACCGGCTGGTCCACGGTCAGATTCCACGGCGTCCGCGCGGCCTCGAATGCGGCGTCGCCGGGCAGCAGTACTCGTCCGCGCACGGCGGAGCGCAAGGTGTTGTGTGACATGAGGATTCCCTTCGTTACTGAATGACCGGCTCGGTGGCCGGGGAGATGGGTGTCGGCATCGGGCAGGCCGCCTCGAGGTGGACGGCGGCCCGCAGCGCGCGGAGTTCGGCGAACGGGGCGGTGATCAACTGAACGCCGATGGGCAGACCCTCGGCCGAGACGCCCGCGGGGACCGCGACCGCGGCCAGGGCGAGGTAATCGGTTGCGACCGTGAGCCGGTGCGCCGCGTACATGGTCGCGACCTGCGCGGTGCCGCCCAGGTCGTAGCCGACCGGCCAGGGCAGTTCGGTCGAGACCGGGCCGAGCACGATCGGGTGCTCGGCGAGGAAGCGGGACCAGGCTGCCCGGCGCGTGCGACGCTCACCCAGCGCGGTCGTGTAGCCCGCCGGATCCAGCGGCGGGAACAGCTCGATCGCCGCGTCGAGGAAGACGTTCGCTCCGGCGCTGCCGAAGCGGCGCACGACTTCTCGGCGCTGGGCCACGATCTCGGTGGAGACCAGTCGGCCGTAGTCCGCCGCCACCTCGCGCACCAGCGGCGGATCCCGGTGTGCGACCGGATATCCCGCGCGCTCGAGCGCGTCGGCGCAGCGGAGCACCGCGGCGCGCACCTGGGGATCGAGGTCGTCACCGAGCGTGACGGCGACCGCGGGCGCAGCGGCATCCGCCGTGTCCCGCACCGGAATCCATCCGGGCTCGCGCACGTCGGCGCTGTCGCGCAGGACCTCGAAGGCGGTCGCGAGATCACGCACGCTGCGCGCCACCGGCCCCGGTGCCGCGAACAATTGGCTGGTCGGCGCGGGTGCGGCCCCGGGCAGGCTGGCGGCCACCGCCACCCGGCCGGGCGTGGTGCGCAGCGCGGCGACCCCGCAGAACGCGGCGGGTATCCGCAGCGAGCCGCCGAAATCGGTGCCCAGGCCCAGCGGTGTCAGGCCCGCCGCCACCGCGGCGGCGTCACCTCCGCTCGACCCGCCCGGACTGCGGGTCGGATACCACGGATTCACCGTCGGACCCGACGCGTCGTTGTCGGTGTGCCAGCGAGTGGCGAAGTCCGCCACGTTCGTTCGCCCGATGACGATCGCCCCGGCGCGCCGCAGCGCCGCCACCGCGGGCGCGTCCGCCGTCGCGACCGCGCGTCCGAGGGCCGCCACGCCCCGGGTGGTCGGGCGGCCCGCCACCTCGAGGTCGTGCTCGACGGTGACCGGAACCCCGTGCAGCGGCCCGATCGGGGCCCGGCGGTCGGCCGCGGCCGCCTCCGCCCGGGCGGCCTCGGCGAATACCGTGGTGAGCGCGCCGATTTCGGAGTCGATCCGCGCGATGCGGTCGAGATGTGCCTCGACGACCTCGACCGCCGTGGCCGTCCCCTCGGCGATCAGCGCCGCCAACGAGACCGCGTCCCGCGTCCACAGCGCGCCGCTCATCGCGATGCCCGCCGAGCGGTGTCGACCAGCGTGTTCATAAGTCGCTCACCGGTTTTCGCGGCGCAGCAGCAGCGCGCCACTGGCGGCCACCATGGCGGCGGTGAGGCCGTGCACGCCCAGGGCGGTGGCGGTGGAGCCGCGGCGCATCAAGATGGTGAGCATGTCGCCGGTCGGAATGAGGGCGAGGGCGAGTGTGGTGACGCCGAGCGCGCGGCGCTGCCCGGTCGCGAACAGGGCGAACGGGATCACGCCGGTGACGACATCGCGAACGCCCTTGACGTTGAGAAAGCCCTCGGCTTCACCGTGCGGCCATGCGGTGAAGCCGAAGCCCGGGGCCATGCTTCGCGGGGCGAGCAGATAGCCGCCGCCGACGGACATGATGAACCCGGCTCCCAACAGGGCCCCGGCCGTGCCGAGACGCGTCCCGGATCGGCGGGAATCACGGGCGGAGACAACAGATTCGGTGTTCGAGGGAACCATGAGCACTCCTGGATCGGTGGGATACGCGTCCCGAGCATCCAGTGCGGCTCGTACCGTCCGCTGATAGTCGTTGTCAGCGCTCGGTACGCAGCAATTCGAGCACCGCTCCGTCGGTGAGTCGCGCCCCCGCGAGGAATTCCGCGCTCGAGCGCACCGGCCCGAGCGCGGCCTCCGCCTGGTCCAGCGCCCGCCGGCGGAACGGGCCGACGCGGCTCACCCCGGCCCTGCGGTTGATCCGGTCGGTCGCGCCGAGAATGCGGGCCGCTCGCCCCGGTGCGCCCTGCGCCAGATCGACCAGGGCATAACCGATACCGACCTCGGCCAGCAGCGCCGCCGAGGTCTGGGCGGCCACCTCGCGGGGCCCGGCCAGCTCGCGCAGCGCGTCGTCCGGCCGGTCCGCCGCGACCAGGGTGGCCGCGTACACGGTGCTCACGAAGACCAGGTTCACGAAGCGGACGGTGTCGTGGCGGCCCGCGGGTGGCGGTCCGGCGGGCAGCGGATGTTCGGACATCCGCTGGAACAGCCTCAGCGCGAGGTCGTTGTCGCCGCGCAGGTGGGCCAGGTGCGCCTGCGTCGCGGCCAGGAAGCGGCCGGGCGAGGGGACCATATGCGGTGTGATCGAGCCCTCGGCGTGCTCGAGATGGGTTGCCGCGCTGTGGGTATCGCCGCCCACGAGGTACATCTCCGCCGCGAAGAGGTGCACGCCCACGCGTTCAGCGGCGCCCAGGTCGGGGCTGAGCAGCTCCACGGCGCGGGTGATCAGTGGGCGCGCGCTGTCCAGCCCGAGCATCCGGGTTCGGTAGCTGGCCAGGGAGATCAGGGCGCGGCTGTGCGACCGGGCGTCACCGTGGGCGCCCAGACCGGCCACCGCCGCCTCCAGGGTGGGTAGGGCGCGGGCCGGGTGGTCGCCGCCCAGTTCGTCGAATCCCTTTGCTATCAGCGAGTTTCCGCGCAGCCATGGATCATCGGAGGTGGTGCACTCGGTCAGTAGGCCCTCGTCGTCGCCGAGCAGGTCACGCAGCGCCAGAATGAGGACGAACATCGGGTGCGGGGGCCGCGTCTCGGTGAGGGCCGCGCGGGTCAGACGCTCGAATTGCCCGGTGTCGTCCCGGATTTGCCCCCACCAGATATTGGTGAAGTACGCGGGAAGTTCCTCGGCGTACCGGCAGGCCAGATAGGCCCCGGTGCACCCGGGCGGCGGTGTGTCGCCGACCAGGGCGAGGACCTCGCGGCGGCGGGCGGAGATATCGCCGTGCAGCCCGCGCAGCAGCCAGTACCAGACGAGATTCGCGTAGAGGCGAACCGCGCGCTCACCGTCACCCGCGTCCAGCGCCCACCGCAGCGCGGCGTCGCAATTGCTGTGTTCGACGATCAGCCGGGCAAGCCAATCAGGTTGTGCGGCAGTGCGTAGGCCGGGAATGGCGCTGTCGGTGAAGTCGAGGAAATAGTCGGCGTGGATGCGCGCGACCTCGTCGGCCTCGCCCGCCGCGGTCAATTCCGCTGTCGCATAGGCGCGAATGGTCTCGGCCATGCGGTAGCGCTGTCCGTCGAAGTCCACCAACGACTTCGCCACCAGCGAGTCGACCATGTCGATGGCGTCCGGCCCGCACACCCGGGTGACGGCCGCCAAGCTCGCCCCGCCGGCGAAGACCGAAAACCGCCGGGCTGCCGCGACTTCCGCGGCCGTGAGCAGTTCCCAGCTCCAGGCGATCGCCGCCTGCAAGGTGCGATGGCGCGGGACCGCGTGCCGAGTGCTGTTGGTGAGCAGACGGAATCGATCGGTGAGCCGTGCGCCGAGCTCGGGCAGCGGCAGGCTCCGCAGGCGAGCGGCGGCCAACTCGATGGCCAACGGCATGCCGTCCAGACTGTGCACGATGCCGCGGACGTCCGCGGAATTGCGCTCGGACAGTACGAAATCCGGGAGCACGGCGGTAGCGCGGTCGACGAACAGCCGGACCGCGGGCGAGGCGGTCGCCGCCGCGAAATCCGCGTCGGCCTCGGGCAGGTCCAGGGTGCGGACCGGATACAGACGCTCACCGTCCACACCGAGGGGCTCCCGGGTCGTCGCGAGCACCCGCAACAGCGGCAGCCGTTGCAACAGATCGTCGACCAGGCGCGCGACCGCCGCCACGACATGCTCGCAGTTGTCGAGCACCAACAGCATTCGGCGTCCGGACAGCGTCCGCTCCAGCACCTCGGCCCACTCCGTGGACAGTTCATCGGGTCGCTCGAACCGTGTGAGCGCATTCGCTATCGCCACCCCGACCGCGGTCACGGTCGGCCGGTCGGCCCGTTCCCGTTCGAGTGCGGCCAATTCGACGAAGGCGTAGCCATCCGCCCAGTCCTCGGCGTGCGCCCCGATCGTCTCGGCGGCCAACCGGGTCTTCCCCACACCCCCGGTCCCCGACAGCGTCACCAGCCGGGCCTCGCGCAACGCCCGTCGCACACCCGCCACGTCGGGGCCGCGGCCGACGAAGCTGGTGCGACGCGTGGGCAGCGGCGCGGACACCCGCGGGGTCGCGGCCCGCGCCGCGCTCGGGCGATCGGGAGGTGCGTCCGGGTGAACGTCGGCCAGGTCCGGGTGAACGTCGGCCAGGGCCGAGCGCAGCGCCTCGGCGGGTGTCGTGCCGAGTTCCTCGCGCAACAGGGCCTCGACGCGCTGATACTGCCGCACCGCCTCGGAGGTTCGTCCCGCCGCGGCCAGCGCCCGCACCAGTCGCGCGGCCAGTGTCTCGCGGAACGGATGGGCCGCGAGCTCGGTGTGCAGCTCGCGCACCACCTCACCACCGCGGCCCAGGGCGCGCAGGGCGTCGGCCCGCAGCTCGACCGCATCGAGCCGCAGTTCGGTCAATCGCAGTGCCGCCGCGCGCAATACCTCCGATTCCCCCGCGTCGATCAATGGCTCCCCGCGCCACCGGGCGAGCGCGGCATCGAAACACGCGACGGCGCGTTCGGCCGCCCCGTCGGCGAGCGACGTCCGCCCGGCCTCGATCTCACGCGTGAAAAGATGCACGTCGACGGCCTCGGGCGGCAGGTCGAGCACGTACCCGCCACCGTCGCTGCGCACCATCGGCACCGCGGTGCGCAAGCGACTCACCAAGGTCTGCAAGGCATTACCGGTTCCCGCCGGCGGGTCCTCGCCCCACACCCCGTCCACCAGCCGCCCCGCCGACACCACCCGCCCGGCCTCGAGCGCCAGCAAGCCCAGCAGAGCCCGCACCCGCGGACCCCCGACCGCCGTCCGCGTCCCGTCGGCGGCCGCCACCATCACCGGACCCAACAGCCCTACCTGCATGAATCATCCATCCCGCGTTCGATCCTGCGTGGCGCCCCAGCACGCGTCAACCCGTGCGAACCCGCGATCGATCTCGTCGGTACATGCCTGCGGCCGCTCCGGCCGTTAGGCTCGCCTACGTGAGTGAGGTGCAGGCGGGGTCCGGCAGATCCGGCGAGTCCGGCGGGGTGCGCCGTCGTGATACGGAGGCCGTGCACCCGATCGTGCGGCAGGCCGCGGAGTGGTGTTGGCGGCTGCTCATCATCTTCGCGGCGGTGCTGGCGGTGGCCTACCTGGCGCGGAAGCTGTCGACGGTCACGATTCCGATGTCCATCGCGCTGCTCGGGGCGGCGTTGATGGCGCCGCTGGTGAATTGGATGCAGCGGTTCGGGGTGCCGCGCGCGATCGGCGTGTTCGTGGCGCTGGTCGGGGCGCTCGGACTGCTCGCCGGGATCATGACCTTCGTCGTGGAACAGTTCGTCTCCGGTGTGCCGCAGCTGTCGGACGAGTTCAAGACCTCCGTGCATCAGGTGCAGGACTGGCTGATCAACGGGCCGCCGCACCTGAGCAACGATCAGATCCGCAATGCGGGCGACACCATCGTCAAGTCCATCGAGTCCAACAAGGACGCGCTGACCAACGGGGCGCTCACCACCGCCACGGTCATCACCGAATTCTTCACCGGCGCGTTCCTGACCCTGTTCATCCTGATCTTCTTCCTCTACGGCGGCGATCAGATCTGGGAGTTCGTCACCCGCATCATCCCGACCGCGCACCGGGAACGCGTGCGCACGGCCGGGCGGCTGGGCTTCGGCACCCTCACCGGATTCGTGCGCGCCACCGTCATGGTGGCGGCGGTGGACGCCATCGGTATCGGCGCGGGCCTGGCCATTCTCAGTGTGCCGCTGGCCCTTCCGCTGGCCTCGCTGGTCTTCATCGGCGCGTTCATCCCCATCGTGGGCTCGTTCATCGCGGGCTCGGTGGCGGTGTTCATCGCGCTCATGACCAAGGGCCTGGTGACCGCGCTCATCGTGCTGGGCATCACCATCGCGGTCATGCAGCTGGAAGGCCACGTGCTGCAACCGCTCCTGATGGGCCGTGCCGTGCGCATCCACCCGCTGGCCGTGGTGCTCGCCATCGCCGCGGGCGTGGTGCTGGCCGGGCTGGCGGGCGGTCTGCTCGCGGTGCCGTTCGTGGCGGTGCTCAATACCGCCATCCGCTCGCTGCTGGCCGATTCGCCGGAAGAGGCCTACCAGGACCTGCACACCGGCGATCCGCACGAGCCCATGTTCCACGCCGATCCGGACGATCCCAACGAGCTGCGTCCGAGGGTCCCCGCGGACGATCATCGGGCCCCGAAGCCTCCCGGCAGCACCGTGCTGCCGAAGACCGACACCGATGACGCCGGGGACTGACACCGATCCCGACTGGGCCGCCTCCGCGCCGCTGTGGCGCGCCGTGCAGGCCTTTCGGCTGGTCACCCTGCTGTACGCGGTGGGCCAGCAGATCGCCTCGGTGCCGCATTACACCAATCAGCGGCTGAGCTGGTTCCTCATCGCCATCATGGTGGTGTGGTCGGGCATCTCGGCGGTGCTGTTGTCGCAGTGGCGGATTCGCCACCACCCCCGGGTGCGCACCGCCGTCGTCCTCGGCGACCACGTGGTGGTCATCGCGTTGATCTTCGCGACCCGGCTGGTCGCGCCCTACGACTGGTATCACGGCCACCAAACCCTGCCCACCACGCTGTGGGCCGCCAATGCCGTGGTGTCCGCGGCGATTCTGCGCGGACCGCTCGGCGGCATCTGCTCGGGGCTGTTGATCTCGGGCGCGGTCATCACCGCGCGCGCCCAATGGGACTTCGACGTCTGGCGCGACGCCACCCTGCCGGTGCTCATCTCGGTCGGGCTGGCGCTGGGCCTGGCCTCGAACACCGCCCGCCGCGCGCACTCCCAACTGCAGCGCGCCGTCCGACTCACCGCGGCCGCCCAGGAACGCGAACGCCTGGCGCGCGAGGTGCACGACGGGGTGCTCCAGGTGCTCAGCTACATCAAGCGCCGCGGCACCGAGATCGGCGGCCCCACCGCCGAATTGGCGCAACGCGCGGGCGAGCAGGAGGTGGCGCTGCGGGTGCTCATCTCCGAACAGGGGCGACGCCCCGATCCCGGTGGTGCGGAAGAGGATCTGCGCCCGCTGCTGACCGCGCAGGCCACCCCGTCGGTCTTCGTCTCCACCCCAGGCGAGCCGGTCCCGCTGGGCCGCTGGGAGGCCCGCGAGGTCGCCGCCGCCGTGGCCGCCGCCCTGGCCAATGTGGTGCAGCACGCCGGGCCGGGCGCGAAAGCCTATGTGCTGCTGGAGGATACCGGCGACGAGCTGATCGTGAGCGTGCGCGACGACGGCCCCGGCATCCCGCCCGGGCGGCTGGTGGAGGCGGAAGGTCAAGGGCGCATGGGTGTTTCGCGATCGATCGTCGGCCGCATCGCCGCCCTCGGCGGCACCGCGCAGCTGTTGTTCGAGGCGACCCCGGTCGAGGGCGAGGAAGGCGCGGGCGCGGAATGGGAGTTCCGGGTGCCGCGCCGACGGCGGCAGTGAAACCGCAAGGGCGACAAGGAGAGCGGAGGCGGAGATGGCGGAGATGGCGGGCACGGACCCGATCACGGTGATGGTGGTCGACGACCACCCGATCTGGCGCGACGGCGTCGCCCGCGACCTCGCCGAGGCCGGATTCGACGTGGTGGCGACCGCCGACGGGGTCCGCGCCGCCGGCGCCCGCGCCAGCGCCGTCCAACCGCGGGTCGTCCTGATGGACATGCAGCTCCCCGACGGCAATGGCGCGGACGCCACCGCCGAGGTGCTGCGCGTCTCGCCCCGCACCCGCGTGCTGGTGCTCTCCGCCTCGGCCGAACGCGACGACGTCCTCGACGCCATCAAGGCCGGTGCCACCGGTTATCTGGTCAAGAGCGCCTCGGCCACCGAACTCCTCGACGCCGTCCGCGCCACCGCCGCCGGGCAGGCCGTGTTCACCCCCGGCCTGGCCGGTCTGGTGCTCGGCGAATTCCGGCGCATCGCCAATACCCCCGCCGACCGCGACGAACCGCACCGCCCCGCCCTCACCGACCGCGAGACCGAGGTGCTGCGCATGGTGGCGAAGGGCCTGTCCGCCAAGCAGATCGCCACCCGGCTGGGGCTGAGCCACCGCACCGTCGAGAACCACGTGCAGTCCACCCTGCGCAAACTGCAATTGGGCAATCGGGTGGAGTTGACCCGGTACGCCATCGAACAGGGTCTCGACGAGTAGGGGGAGTGGATCAGGGATTGCCCTGATGCGCCGACGGCCCCTACCGGCCTAGCCTCGAAGGCATGGGAGGTCCTGAAGCGGTTTCCGCGATCGCTACCGGCAACGCCGTGATCGGCGACCGGGATCTACGGGTATCTGATGTCGAACGCGAACATGTCGGCCGGCTGCTGCAGCGCGCGGTGGGGCTGGGCATGCTGTCGCTGGGGGAATTCACCGAGCGCATGGACACCGCGCTCGCGGCCAAGACCCGCGGCGAACTCAATACGGTGCTGGTCGATCTGCCGGGCATCCGGCTCGTCGGGCAGCCCACCCAGGCCCCGGCGCCCGCGCCGGGCTTCCACCAGGGTCCACGCTATCTGCACCAGCCGCAGCGCTACGCGGCCGCGCAGCGCATGCCACAGGCCATGCCGGGCAATGTGATTCGCGCCCGGCTGTCCAGCGTCGAGCGCAAGGGCGCCTGGCAGGTGCCGCCGGCGCTGATGATCAACAGCCTGCTGGGCAGTGTCCGCCTGGACTTCACCCAGGCCGTGATGTCCACCCAGGTGGTCGAGATCCACGTCAACGACACCTGCGGCTCGCTCGAGCTGATCGTGCCGCCCGAGGCCACCGTGGATATGAACGCCATCGATCTGATCGCCTCCAGCGCCGAGACCAAGGTCCGCACCGGCCCGCCCCTCGGCCCGCTGCACATCATCGTGCACGGCACGCTGCGCTTCAGCTCGGTCAAGGCCAAGCACCCCTTCGGGACCAACTGGAAGCGGTTCCTCAACGGGGCATGAGCGCGCGTGCGCCGGTATGGTCACCCCCATGGTGGAAGGCGTCGAGGTTCCGGAGGCAGTGCATCGATCCGGCGGCGGCGAACCGCTTCTGCTGCTGCACGGCGTCCTGCTGACCTGGCAGTCCTGGGGCGCGGTGCTGGACGACATGGCCGCCGACCACGCCGTGGTGGCACCCACGTTCCCCGGCCACTGGGGCGGGCCCGCGGCCGCCCGGCCCGCCACCGTGCGCGCGCTGGTCGACTACTGCGAACGGCTGCTCGACGAATCCGGTTGGGACACCGCGCATATCGCGGGCAACTCGCTGGGCGGCTGGGTCGCCCTGGAACTCGCCGCCCGCGGTCGGGCCCGCTCCTGCACCGCCATCGCACCCGCCGGGTTGTGGCGCGCACCGGCCGCCGCGGACTCCCTGCTGCGCAAGTTCCGCGCCTTCGGCCCGCTCATCGGCCTGGGCCCGGACCGGCAGCCGACCATGCCGACCCTGCTGCGCAGCCTGTTGCTGCCGCTGCTGGCGAATCGTCCTGCCGCGGTGCCGAATCCACTGGCCAAGGCGATGACCGCGGCCATCACCGAATGCGCCATCGTGGACGACCTGGCCGAGGATCCCGCGCTCCCAACGGGTTTCACCGGACTGGCCGAGCTGGACGTCCCGACCACGATCCTGCTCCCCGCGCACGACCGCGTCCTCCCGCCGCACGTGTACGCCCCGCTGACCGCCACCCCGACCCTCGAGGTGCGCCCGCTCCCCGACCTCGGCCACGTCCCCATGCTCGAGGCACCGGACCTGATCACCGCCGAGGTGCGCGCCACCATCGCCCGCGCGGCGGCCACCGTGCGCCCCGCGTGACGCGGCCCACCCCGATTCACGTAGTAATCGCGGGTGGCCCGGGTGGTTCTACTCATGTGAGCCGACGCCCGGGTCGAGAGTATGGCGGACATGAATCTCGCCATCGATCCTCGCCTGATCGCGCGGCTGTCGACTGAATTCACCTCGCTCAGCGAGCACCTGAACGTCCTCGGCCGCGACCTCGAAACCCTCCGCTGCCAGGTCGTCGCCGAAAACGCCCGAACCGCTCAGCAGCCGACCCCGCCCCCAGCGCCCGTCGCCACACCCGAGGCGACGGGCGCGACCATGCCCACAGTGCCGTCCGGTGGCGCGCCGACCGCGTGGAATCCGTTCCCGGCCGCGCAGACCGCCGGAACCGGCCAGAATCCGCCGCCCGCACCGGCTCCCGTACCACCGGTCCCGACCGCCGCGGCACAACCCCAGGCCACCGGCGGGCCCTGGCAGGCCCAGCCGGTCGCGCCCGTCGGTGGCTGGCGACAGCCCACCTACCAGCCCACGCCACGCTTGCCGCAGCAGCGGAATCGCGCCTACGCCAGGCCGATTCGCACGCCGTGGTGGCAGCGCGAAGGCATCATCAGTCGGGTGCTGGCCGTCGCCGGGGTCGCGGTGACGCTCATCGGCGTGGTCATGCTGCTGGTGTTGGCGGCGCAGGCCGGATTCTTCGGTCCGGTGCCCAGAGTCGTTGCGGGCGCGCTGTTCTCGGGTGCGCTCGTGGCCATCGCCACCCGCGTCGCCGCGAAGGCGGGCGGCAAGGTCGGGGGAATCGCGTTGGCGGCCACCGGTATCGCAGGGGGATACCTGGATGTGGTCGCGGTGACCTCGATCTACCACTGGCTGAATCCGGTGGTCGGGTTCGTGGTCGCGCTGGGGATCGCGGCCGGGGGCGTCGCCCTGGCGATGCGGTGGGGCTCGCAGGCCCTGGCGGTGCTGGTGGTGCTCGGCGCGGCGCTGCTGGCCCCGTTCGTGAGCACCGAGTTGGTGGTGCTGCTGGGCTTCCTCATCGTGTTGCAGATCGCCGCTCTCCCGGTGCAATCGGTGCGCGACTGGCCGGTGCTGCACCTGGTGCGCACCCTGCCGGCGGCACTGACCACGCTGCTCGCGGTGGCGGCCACGGCCCTGACCGGTGACGACACCTCGGTGCTGCGGATCGAGTTGCTCGCCGCCGCCAGTGTCATCGCGGTCGCCGGGCTGGCGGGCGCGGTCCTCGCCGGACGGCAGCGGGCCGGGGATGTCACGGCCAGTCTGAGCTTCGCCGCCGCGACCCTGCCCCTGCTCGCCGCGCCGGTCATGTTCGACCGCACCGGCTCGATCCTCGTCTCCGCGTCCTTCGCGGCCGTGCTGCTGGTCACCGCGGCCCTGCCTTGGATCCCGAAACTGGGTGGTGCGCTGCGGATTCCGGGCCACTTGGCGGTGGTATCCGGCCTGGCCGGTGCGTTCGCGCTGCTGGAAGCGTGCCTCGGAATCTCGCGGGTGCAAACCCTGCCGGTGGCCCTGTCCGTGGTCGCCATGGGCTTCCTGGCGGTGGCCGGTCAGCAGCGGTCGCGGGTCGCGGGGGCGCTCGGCGCGGCCTACGGCGTGCTCGCGGGCATGACCTTCTGCTACCGCGCCGATCCGGGCACCCTCGCCGGACGGACGGAAGCCGAAGCGCACCTGGGCATTTCCACCGCGCTGTCGGCGCTGATGATCCTCGCGGTGCCGGCGGTGGCGGGCTGGTGCGCGCGCCGACTCGGCCTGCTGGATCGGGAGTCCAATGCCACCGTGCTGTCGGTGTTCGCGGGTCTGGTCGGGTTGTACGCGGTCACGACGCTGACGGTCTCCCTCGGCGTCGCCACCGGCAACCCGGACGGTTTCCGGGCCGGGCACGGCATTGCCACCGTGGTCTGGATGGCCACCGCGACCGGTGCCCTGCTCTACGGCCTGCGCAGCCTGTCGCGGACCCCGCAGCGCGCCAAAGTCGCTCTCGCCGCGGGACTTCTGGTCACCGCCGCTGCTCTGGCCAAGCTGTTCCTGTTCGACCTGGCGACCCTGGACGGGCTGCTGCGGGCCGGCGCGTTCCTCGTCGTCGGCGTCCTGCTGCTCCTGGTCGGCACCCGTTACGCGCGGGCCTTCGCCGACATGGACACCCGGACACCGACCGCGTAAGCCACGTCGGTCAGCGAAAAACGAAGGCCCGGCCGAGAATTCGGCCGGGCCTTCGCGGTGTCGAGATCAGTCGCGATTCTGGCGACGGAGCAATTCGTTGACGCTGACCTGGCGGCCCTCACCGCCCCGGTGCTTGGCGTCCTCCTCGGGCTTGGGGCGGCGGCGCGCGGAGCGCAGGTCCGACATCCAGCCCTCGATGCTGCTGCGGTTGCCGCCCTGCGGCTGCTCCGGCGCGGCGTGATGCGCCGGATGGTCCTCCGGGGCACCGGCTTCCGCGGTCGGCTCGGCGGCCTGCTCGGTTTCGGGCGGCTGCGGCTGGTACAGCTGGGCGCGCGTCGCTGGATGCGGCGGGAGCTTGGGTGTGGGCGGCGTCGACGGGGCGGCTGGGGCGGGCGGCAGCACGCGCCCGGAGCCGACCACGGGGGCCTGCTGATCCGCCGCGGGCGGTGCGGGCTCGGAGACCGACGGCAGCCCGGTCGGCTGGGCGGGCGGCGGGAACGCGCCGTCCTGACCGCGCACGGATCCCTTACCGGGAGAAGCGAAGTCGCCGATCGGGTGCGGGGCCACGGGACCGCGGGCGGGCGAGCCGGAACCGAGATCGGTGGTCGGCGCGTCGGCGGACGCCGCACCGGTGACCCGGCGCGGCGGGAGCGCACCGCCGGACTCCGCCGGGCCGCCGAGGTTGGTCAGCGGTGCGGCGGAACCGGATTCGGGTCCACGGGTCGGGGGCGTCTGGTCGGCATTGCCGGAAGTGCCGGTGCCGGAATCGGATTCGGGTGTCGGAACCAGTCCGGAGAGTGGGCTCGGGGCGGCGGTGCCGCCCGGCTTCGCGACGAAGTCCGGGGCCGGGCGCGACGAAGGCGTCACCCCGTGGCCGGGACGCGCTGTGGCGGACGGGAATCCGGGTACGGCCCGATCGGCCTCCGGAGCCGGAGCCGGAGCCGGAGCCGGAGCGGTGGTCGGCGGCTTGGGCTCGGCCCGGTCGATGCGCTGGGTCGGGGCCTCGCTGTCGATATCGACCTTGCGGCGCGGGCGCGGCTTGCGCGGCCGCGCGGGCGCGGAACCGTCGGTGACCATGGGGATCTGCATGGTGACCGGATCGGTGATCGGGGTGGTCTTGACCAGGTCGACCACCTCCCCGCCGCCGGGCCGCTCATCGTCGAGGATGGGCTCGCCCAGGCCGATCTTCTGCTGGATCTTCTTCATCCACTTGGGCGCCCACCAGCAGTCGTCGCCGAGCAGCTTCATGGTGGCCGGGACCAGCAGCATGCGCAGCACGGTCGCGTCGATGAACAGCGCCGCCACCATGCCGTAGGCGATGTACTGCATCATCACCAGGTCGGAGAAGGCGAACGCGCCGGTGACCACCAGCAGGATGAGCGCGGCCGCGGTGATGATGCGGCCGGTCTGCGCGGTGCCCGAGCGCACCGCCTCGGTCGTGCTCGCGCCCTGGGTGCGCGCCTCGACCATGCGGGAGAGCAGGAAGACCTCGTAGTCGATGGATAGGCCGTAGACCACGGAGATGATCAGCACCAGCACCGGCGACATGATCGGCTGCGGCGTGAAGTTCAGCAGGCTCGCGCCGTGGCCGTCGATGAAGATCCAGGTCAGGATGCCCAGCGTGGAACCCAGGCCGAGCGCGCTCATGAGCGCGGCCTTGATGGGCAGCACCAGTGAGCCGAAGGTGAGGAACATCAGAATGGTCGTCACCAACACCACCAGCGCGATCATCAACGGCATGCGCTCTTCCAGCGCGTTGATGGAGTCGGCCTGAATGGCGGGCTGGCCGGTGACCATGACCTCCGCGTCGTCGGGCACGTCCATGGCGCGCAGCGCGGCGATGGCCGCGTTGGCGTCCGCGCCCTTCTCGAGGCGGCCCTCGGACACCCAGACATTGGAGCCGTTCGGCGGCTTCTGCGTCGGGATCTGGAACTTACCGGTCGAAGTCAGGCCCGGCGTATCGGCATTCGCCTCGCTGATGATGGGCCCGACATTGCGGCTGTTGTCAGTCACGATGACCAGCAGCAGCGGATCCGACTTCCGCATCGGGAAGACCTCGTCGAAGTGCTGCTGCGCGAGGCGGGTCGGATTGTCCGGCGGCAGATAGGTTTCGCTGATGCCGCCGAAGGCCAGGTTCTTCACCGGGATGATGAGCAGCAGCAGGCCGACGGTGATCGGAATGGCCACCTTGAGCGGGTGCTTCATCACCCACGCGGTGAGCTTGCCCCAGAAGCCGTTCTCGATCTCCTCGGTGCTCTTGGTCTTGCGGAACCACTTGAGCCCCAACGCGTCCACCCGCTTGCCCAGGATGGACAGCAGCGCGGGCAGGATGGTGAGCGCGGACAGCGCCGCCAGCGCGACCGTCGCGATGGTGCCGTAGGCGACCGACTTCAGGAAGCCCTGCGGGAACAGCAGCATGCCCGCGCTGGCCGCGATGATCATGGTCGCGGAGAAGACAACGGTGCGTCCCGCGGTCATGATGGTGCGCCGCACCGCCGATTTGGTGTCGTACCCGTCGGCGATCTCCTCGCGGAAACGGCTCACGATGAACAGGCCGTAGTCGATGGCCAGGCCCAGGCCGATCATCGAAACCACCGGCGAGACGAACGAATTCACCTCGGTGAACTTGGTGATCCCCATGACGATGCCATTGGCGCCGACCACGGTGAGACCGCCGATGATGAGCGGCAGCGCGGCCGCGACAATGCCGCCGAAGATGAAGAACAGCAGGATCGCGACCACCGGGATCGCGATGACCTCCATGCGCTTCTGGTCCTGGGCCATGGTGTCGTTGAGCGTGCCCGCGATCGGCACCATGCCCGCGACCTCGGCCTTGACGCCCGGAATGCTCAAGTCGTTCTTGATATTCCGGTAGTTGCGCATGTTCTCGGTGTCGTTGTTGCCATTGAGCGCCAGCGTCGCGAAGGCGTGCTTGCGGTCCGGGCTCGCGGCCTGCGCGACCTGCGTGCCGGTGTCGAGCTTCCACGGCGCGAAGACCACTCCGGAGATCTCGGGATGTTCCTTCGGCAGGCTGTTGAGCTTGTCGATGACCTTCTGGCTCCAGGCCGGATCATCGATGGTCTGGCCGTCCGGCGCGGTGAACAGCATCACGATGTCGCTGCCGTGATCGCGCCCGTAGACCTGGTCGCGCAGCTGCGCGGCCGCGGTGGACTGCGAGGTGGGGTCGTCCCATCCGCTGGAGCTGAGATGGTCCTCCAACCCGAAACCGAACGCGCCGAGTGAGAGCAGTGCCGCCACAACCACACCCAGAACGGTGTATCGCAGCTTGTAGACCAGGTCGCCCCAGCGGGTGAACACTAAGCGACTCCTTGAGCGGGGCGGGAGGTGAGCAGGGCCGACAGCGGCCGGAACGGCTGCAACCAGGCTCCCTCGTCGGGCAGCGAGTCGAGGCTGACCCGGGGCAGCGGTTCACGGAACACGCCCGGGATGTCCTCGAGGTCGATGAACTCGAGAATATCCGACGTGACGGCCCAACTCGCGTGCTCGCGGAAACCCAGCACCTGAACAGGCACGCCGGAGGCGGCGATCTCCTCGAGCGGCGCGCGGAACGCCTGCCCGTCGGCGGAGGCCACCATGATTCCGGCCAAACCGGCTCCGCGACGGCGCAACTCGATATGGGCCAGCATGTCGCTGTCCACGTCGGAGTCCTCGTCGATCTTGGGTTTGGCGAAGACGGCGTAGCCGACATTGCGCAGCGCCTCGACCCAGGGTCGCACCACATCGGCGGTGCCGGGGGCGATATTGGTGAAGACGGTGGCCTCGGGTTCGACCCGGGTCTTGCTGCCCACCGACAGTTCCGCGGTGCGGGCCAGCAGCCAGCGGCCCAGCGCGTCGAAGCGCGGGCGATAGGCGGCGGTCGGGCGACCGCCGAGGATCGCGCCGAGGCCCATGTCGAGGTTGGGCGCATCCCAGACGAGCAGGACGCGGCGCACATCGGTGGCGGTGCCGCCCAGACCAACAGTGGCGGTGCCGCCGAGGCCCGCGGTGCCCGATAGTTCGGTCGACGGGGTGCCGTGCATTATTTCGGCAACTTCCGTGACCTCGGGGGCCATCTCACTGACGCTCATGATTCGATCTTCCCCCAGATGAACTCGGTGATGGCGCTACCCGCGCGGAGTCCTTTGTTTTCGAACTTGGTAATCGGACGTTCGAAACCAATCGGTGCCTTGGTTCGATAGGCCTCCGGGTCCCCGCCCGTGGGCTCGTTCATGCCGATGAGCTGCGGTTCCGCATTTCCGTAAAGCGCGATCCACTCCGCGTAATCGGCATGATCGGTAGCGACATGCAACACGCCGCCCGGAATCAAGCGAGTCGCGATGAGTGCGAAGGTCTCCGGCTGCAGCAGCCGTCGTTTGTGATGCCGCGCCTTCGGCCAGGGATCCGGAAAGAACACGCGAACCCCCGTCAGCGATTCGGGAGCAATCATATTTTCCAGGACATCCACGGCATCGCCGCGCAGCAGTCGAATGTTCTCGATGCCCTCGCGCTCGACGCGCTGCACCAACTGCGCCAGACCCGGCTTGTAGACCTCGATGCCGATCAGATTGAACTGCGGCTCGGCCTGCGCCATGGCCGCGGTGGCCGTGCCGGTGCCGCAGCCGATCTCGATGATGAGCGGGGCCGAGCGCCCGAACCAGGCGTCGGCGTCCAGCTTTTCGTCGGAGACGTCCTTGCCGATCCGCGGCCACACCCGATCCCAGGCATCCTGCCGCGCCGGTGACACCGCGCCGCGACGAGCACGGAAGCTGGTGACACGGGGGTAGAGGCGGTTGCCGCCCGGCTGGCCGGGAACAGGCTCGGCGGTGTGGTTCGCGGCGTCGTTCACGGCGTCCATTGTCCAGTATTGGATGATTAGCGCAGCAATCGACCAGGGGTTGCGGCGAGTGCGAACACTCAGGCTGCCAGGCCCGACACCTCGTCGGACGCCGGTGCGGCGGGCGCGCGCAGGGGCAGTCCGAGCGTGACTCGCATTGCGGTAGTTGCCATTTCCACCATGCCGCGCCAGTGCGTCGGGGACAGTGCGACCGACCAGACGGTCTTGGTTGTGGGTTCGGTAAGAGTTCTCCCGGCCAGCCGATCGGCGAGCCAATCCAGGCTCATCGGGGTCGCCAGCGGCAGCAGCGAGAAATGCTCGCTGAGTCGATCACGGACGTACCAGACCGCCGCGCCGCCCGCCCGATACCGCTGCACCTGACCGTCGATGCCCGCGACGTCGATGACCTGGTCGTGCACGGGCTGGATCACCAGCACCGGACAGGTGGGCGCGCGATTGCCCAGGCGCAGATCGTCGAACATGTCCTCGAGGTCCGGCAGGATCTCCACCAGCGGGCGCGACAGGTAGTCGTCCATGCGGCGGCCGACCAGCAGCGGCAGCACCGCGATCGGGCCCAGACTGCGCGCCCGGTCCAGCAGCCGACGGCCCTCGGGCGTGAAATCGCGCCGGACCACCTCGGCCATGGCCGGATACACCTGCCGCAGTGCGGCGATCACGATCGCGGGGAAGCCCGCGAACGAGCTGCCGTCCAGTTTCAGGAAGACGTGGCGCGGATCACCCACCGGCGCGCCCAGCACCGCGCCGACGATGGACAGCTCGGGCGCGTACTCCGGGGCCATCTCCACCAGCCACGAACTGGCCATGCCGCCACCGGAATAGCCCCACACCGCGACCCTGGTGTCGGCGCGCAGGCCCAGCGGGGCGAAACGCAGGGCGGCCCGAATGCCGTCGAGCGCACGGTAGCCGGGCTCCCGCGCGACACCGAAATTGCCTTGCGGCCCTTCATGATCGGCGATGCTGACGGCCCAGCCGCGGCGCAGCGCGCCCGCCACCAGCATCCACTCCAGCTGGGTGATCGAGCCGGGCGAGAGCGCGCCGCGGCGCAGGGCGTAGGAGGGCGCGCAGCGATCGGTGACCGCGTCCATGGCGGTCTGGAAGGCCAGCAGCGGGCGGTCGGGGTCGGGGGCCGCGCCCGCGGGGAGCAGCACGGTGGTGATGGCGACTTCGGGCTTTCCGTGTAGATCCTGGCTGCGATAGAGCAGCTGCCACGCGGTCACGTGCTGCGGCACCAGGCCGAAGAGAGCGATCTCCACCTCGCGGTGCCGCAGGATGGTGCCGGGTGCCTGGCGCGCGAAGCCGCGCGGCGGGTGGAAGAACGGATCCTGACTCGGCGGCAGCGGCCTCCCGCGCTCGCGTGCGCCACCGTGCCCGGGTGTGTCGCCGTGTCCAGGCGTGCCGCCCGGCCCGAATGTGCCGTTGTACCTGGCAGTGTCGCCGTGCCCGGCTGTCTCGCCGCGGCTGGATGTGTCGCTGCGTTCGGGTGCCGGTGCGAGGGCGACCCGCGTGGGCATGTTCGGTATGGTGCGGCGGACCCGTTTCGGCCGCGGTGTCTCGGATCTTCCGATGACGTCGGCATTGACGGTCATCGCTACCTCCCCTCGTCGCGGCGGCCGTGGACCGAGAGGGATCGCCGCAGCCGTGCATCGGCGCTGGTGCCGACCGAATCGCCAGAGTAGGCCGTTCGCGGGTGTCTGTGAAGAGCCGTCGCAGCGAATTGTGCTGGCGCACAGAAGAACCCGGAGCGGTCTGTTCTCACCGCGCGACCTGCGGGTTTGTGATGTGAAACCCCCACGCGCCCAGCGGGTTCCGGCTAGGCTGCCCGCGTGCCGGTCGGGCGATCTCCGCGCATCCAGGTGACGGGCCGGGCCCGCGCGGGCAAAACCACCCTGCGACATGCGCTGTCGCTGCTCACCGCCGAAGAAACCCGACCGGTCGACCAGCGCGGGCAACCGTGCCCCGTCCTCGACGCCGACCTACTCCTCTATGTCCTCCCGGGCACCGCCGACCGCGCCGACCGCCGCCTGCTCGCCACCCTGCCCCCGAACCGCACCCTTGTCGTCCTCAACAAGGCCGATGCCATCGGAACCCGTTGGTCCGATGCGGCGACCATGGCCGAGAACCTGCGGTCCGACCTCGGATTCGCCACCTTCCCGGTGGTCGCCGTCCTGGCCGCCCGCACCCGCTCGGGCCTCCTCACCGACACCGATCTCCACACCCTGCACCGCCATCGCGACCGCGCGGACCCACCCCTGACCCTGTCCCACGACCTGTTCACCGCCTCGAACCTCGCCTCCGATCCCGAAGCGCGCCAAGCCCTCCTGGACCGCTGGGACCTTTACGGCGTCTCCTGCGCCCTCACCGCCCTCCGGCACGACCCCGCCCTGGGTGCGCGAGCCCTGCTGCAGATCCTCCACTGCGCCAGCGGGATAGACCGCCTCCATCACGAAATCCATCGCCGCTACACGGCGATCGCGGATCCGGCCCCGCCCAAGTCGTAACCGGCCGTGGCCAAGCCGAAACCGCGCGTGAAACGAATCAGCGGTGTTGATACCCGATGACCACCCCGCCGATCCACCGCTTCCCGAACCGAAGCCGGTGGCCTCCCCGAGCCACCCGCCGACGCGCGATCCGCGCGTCCCCTCGCTGCGGCTACCACCGATAGCGGCACCGGAACCCACTGCCGCCGAGCCGGAATCCGTTGCCGCCCAGGCGGTGCCGGACCCACGCGGTGGCGGGCTGGAACTTCCACCGCTGCACCGAATGGCCCCGGGCGAGACGAATGGGCGATCCGATGCCGACGACCCTCCGCCGGGCGCGGGGGAGCGTTCCGAGGTGGTGCTGCCGCCCGGGGTGGAAGCCGTGGTGATGCGGTGGAATCCGCACGGCCTGGCACTGCTGCGGGCGATGGTCCGCCCGGCGCGGGTGTCGACCCCGACCGTCGCCCTGCTCAGCGCCGACGAATCGCATGCGCCCGCGCTGCGGGTCGAGTTCGCGCGCTTTCTTCCGCGCATCGACGTGGAGGCGATCGCCGCGCGGGCCGATCGGGTCCCCGACGAGGCCGAGCTGCAATCCGTTCGGCGCGATTCCGCACCAGTTCCGGTGGCGCTCGTCGTGCTCGAGGCGGGAGCCCTGATCGGCGAGCACCTGATCACCGAGGTGCGGCGGTTGCGCGCCGAGGGGACACGGATCGTCTTCGCGCTGGACGGGATTCACGCGCATCGCGAATGGCGGGAGGTGCGCAAGCTCGATCTCGAATTGCTGGCCGAGGTCGAGGGGGTGGGTGGGGAGGAGATCGTGCCGGTTTCGGCGCGATTGGCGGCGGTGGGGCGGGCGAGCGGGGATGCGGCGCTGGTGGATCGGTCGGGGGTGGGGCTGTTGCACGCGCGGCTGGTGGCCGCCGCGGGGGCGGGGGCGGTCGGGGATCAGGTGGCGATCGTGCGGGAGCGGGTGCTGGCCGACACCCGGCGGCGCATTCGGGCGCAGGTGGAGAAGCTGCGGGGGCGCGACGATGTGGCGGCGCTGCGGGAGGAGCGGGCGCGGCTGCTGGCGGTGAACGACGGCGGGCGCGGGAGTGCCATGGCGGTGGTGCGCAATCGCGTGCAACTGGCCCGCGTCGACCTGTTGCACGAGGTAGGGGCCCGAATTCGGGCGCTGCACACCGACCTGCGGGCCGAAATCGACGGGTTGGCGCGCGGGTCGCACGCGGAATTCTCGCGGCACGTGAGCGAATCTGTGGAAAAACTCACATGCGACATGGACCGCGCGATTCGCTTCCGGATGGGCGAATTGTGCCGTCAAGTCGAAGAATCCGTCGCGGAGGAATGGCATATATCTTTTCCGCCGCCCGCGGAACGGGGTTCGCGGTCGGTTCCGACGCCCGGGCCGCGGCTGCGGGGCGTGGAGGACCACCTGGTGATCGCGCTCGGCGCCTCGGCCGGATTCGGCCTGGGTCGCCTGGTGGCGGCCCCGCTGAGCCTGCTGCCCGCCCTCGACTACGCGATCATGCCGGTCGGTTTGGCCCTCGGTGCCGCGGCCGCCAGCTGGTTCGTGCGCGCCCGCCGGCACCTCGCCGACGGCGCTCACCTGCGGCAATGGGTCGCCGACGCACTGGTGGACGCTCGGGCGCAGCTGGAGGCGCGGGTGGCGACGGCCCTGGTCGACGCGGAGGAACGACTCACCGACGAGGTGCTCGGCAGCGCCACCGCGCGCATGGTGGAAATCGATCTGCGGGTCGGTGAATTGGAGGAGCAATTGCGCCAGGCCGCCCATCGCCGCCCCGCATTACTGCAGGCATGCGAACGTGACCTGGCCGCACTCGAATTCGCATAGTCGCAGTTCGGAGGTTTCGACCCGATACCGACTGGACAACCCGATTCCGTATACGCCGATATGTGGCGTTAACCTCTATGGCAGGAACTAGGGCATCCGGCGCGTTCTCGTACGCACGTCCAGCCAGGACGGGCTGACGGCGAGACCGGCGGGGGCCCTGCCGCACTTGGTGGCACTCGGTGTCGCGAGCCGCGCTCCTCGGCTCGAGGCCATCGGGGCCGCCCATCTCAGGAGAGTTTTCATGACCTCAGCGACCATTCCTGGTCTTCACGATGGCACCGCGCCCACCGAGCACAAGGAACTGCTTGCCTGGGTACAGGAGGTCGCAGAACTCACCCAGCCCGACCGCGTGGTGTGGTCGGACGGGTCCGAGGAGGAAGCGGTCCGCCTCTCCGAGCAGCTGGTCGCCGCGGGCACGTTCAAGAAGCTGAACGAGAAGAAGAAGCCCAACTCCTACCTGGCGCTCTCCGATCCCTCCGACGTCGCCCGCGTCGAATCGCGCACCTACATCTGCTCGAAGACCGAGGCCGACGCCGGTCCGACCAACAACTGGGTCGACCCGACCGAGATGCGCGCCACCATGACCGAGCTGTACCGCGGCTGCATGAAGGGCCGCACCATGTACGTGGTGCCCTTCTGCATGGGCCCGCTCGGCGCCGAGGACCCCAAGCTGGGCGTGGAGATCACCGACTCCGAGTACGTCGTGGTGTCCATGCGCGTGATGACCCGCGCGGGCAGCGCCGCCCTGGAGAAGCTGGGCACCGACAAGCCGTTCGTGAAGGCCCTGCACTCCGTGGGCGCCCCGCTGGCCGAGGGCCAGGCCGACGTGCCGTGGCCGTGCAACGACACCAAGTACATCACCCACTTCCCCGAGGACCGCGAAATCTGGTCCTACGGTTCGGGTTACGGCGGCAACGCGCTGCTGGGCAAGAAGTGCTACTCGCTGCGCATCGCCTCGGCCATGGCGCACGACGAGGGCTGGCTGGCCGAGCACATGCTCATCCTCAAGCTGATCTCGCCGGAGAACAAGAACTACTACATCGCCGCCGCGTTCCCGTCGGCCTGCGGCAAGACCAACCTCGCCATGATCCAGCCGACCGTTCCGGGCTGGCGCGCCGAGACCCTCGGTGACGACATCGCATGGATGCGCTTCGGCAAGGACGGCCGACTATATGCGGTCAACCCGGAGTTCGGCTTCTTCGGTGTCGCCCCCGGCACCAACCACAGCTCGAACCCGAACGCCATGGCCACCATGGAGGCCGGCAACACCGTCTACACCAATGTCGCCCTGACCGACGACAACGATGTGTGGTGGGAGGGCCTGGAGGGCACCCCCGACCACCTCATCGACTGGAAGGGCAACGACTGGTACGAGCGCGAGTCGGAAACCCTGGCCGCGCACCCGAACTCGCGCTACTGCACCCCGATGTCGCAGTGCCCGACCCTGGCTCCCGAGTGGGACGACCCGCAGGGCGTGCCGATCTCGGCCATCCTGTTCGGCGGTCGCCGCAAGACCACCATCCCGCTGGTGACCGAGTCCTTCGACTGGCAGCACGGCGTGTTCATGGGCGCCACCGTGGGCTCCGAGCAGACCGCCGCCGCCGAGGGCAAGGTCGGCACCGTGCGCCGCGACCCGATGGCCATGCTGCCGTTCATGGGCTACCACGTGGGTGACTACCTCAACCACTGGATCACCCTCGGCAAGAACGCCGATGCCCAGGCGCTGCCGAAGATCTTCTACGTCAACTGGTTCCGTCGCGGCGCCGACGGCCGCTTCCTGTGGCCGGGCTTCGGCGAGAACTCCCGCGTGCTGGAGTGGATCGTCAACCGCATCGAGGGCACGGCCTCGGCCGAGGCCACCCCGATCGGCAATGTCCCGCACGCCGCCGACCTCGACCTCGAGGGCCTGGACGTCAACCCCGACGACGTCGAAGAGGCGCTCGCGGTGAACGTCGACGAGTGGCGCAACGAGATCCCCTCCATCGAGGAGTGGTTCGAGTTCATCGGCGACAAGCTGCCCTCGGGCCTGCGCGACGAGTTCGAGGCGCTCAAGCAGCGTCTCGGATAAGAGACAGAAAACGGCTGGCCCGCACAATCTGTGCGGGCCAGCCGTTTTCATTCCGCGGGTTACGAACCCATCGGCATCAGAAGGGATTTCGTCTCGCAGTAGGCGTCGAGGCCCTCGGGGCCGTTCTCGCGGCCGATGCCGGAGGTCTTGTAGCCGCCGAAGGGGGCGCAGGGGTCGAAGGCGTACCAGTTGATGGCGTAGGTACCCGTGCGGACCCTCGCGGCCACGGCCGCGCCGTGCTCGATGTCGGTGGTCCAGACCGAACCGGCGAGGCCGTAGTCGCTGTCGTTGGCGATCGCGATGGCTTCTTCCTCGGTGTCGTAGGGCAGCACCGAGAGGACCGGGCCGAAGATCTCCTCGCGGGCGATGGTCATCGAGTTGTGCACGTCGGCGAAAACCGTTGGGCGGACGTACCAGCCGGGGAGGTCGTCGGGGCGGTCGCCGCCGCGGATCAGCCGCGCGCCCTCATCCTTGCCCTTGGCGATGTAGCCCTCCACGCGTTCGCGCTGCTTGTCGGAGATCAGCGGGCCGAGTTGGGCGGCCGGGTCGTCGGGCAGGCCGAGTGGGAACAGGTCCACGGAAGCGCTGAGGGCGTCGAGGATCTCGTCGTAGCGGGCGCGCGGGGCGAGGATGCGGGTCTGGGCCACGCAGGCCTGGCCGCTGTTCATCAGCCCGGCGAAGGCGAGCTTGGGCATGTCCTCGATGTTCATGTCCGGCAACAGGATTGCCGCCGACTTACCGCCCAGTTCGAGTGAACAGCGCTTGAGTTGGCTGCCCGCGATCGCGGCGATCTTGCGGCCCACGGCGGTGCTGCCGGTGAAGGTGACCTTGTCCACGCCCGGGTGCGAGATCAGGTATTCCGACGCGTCGGCCTCGGCGGGCAGCACCGACAGCACGCCCTCGGGCAGACCGGCCTCGGCGAAGATGTCGGCGAGCACATTGGCGGCCAGCGGGGTCAGCGGCGCGGGCTTGAGCACCACGCTGCATCCGGCCAGCAGGGCGGGCGCGAGCTTGTTGACCGCCAGGAAGACCGGGACGTTCCAGGCGATCACGGCGGCGACCACGCCGACCGGTTCGCGCGAGACGCGGGTGGTGCCGAACAGTCCGGTGCGAGTCTCGTTCCAGGGGAAGGACTTTCCGAGTCCGGCGTAGAAATCCAGGGTGGCGCGGGCCGGAACGTAGTTGAGGGTGCTGGCGGCCATCGTCGGCGCGCCCATCTCGGCGGACAGTGCGGCGCCGATCTCGCCCGCCTGCTGGTCGAGCAGGGCGATGACCCGGGTCAGCAGCGCGGCGCGCTCCTCGGGCGGGGTGGCGGGCCAGGGTCCGCTGTCGAAGGCCCGGCGGGCCGCCGCGACCGCGGCATCCACGTCGGCGCGGGTGACGACGGGCACGCTGCCCACGGTTTCCAGGGTTGCGGGCGAGACGACGGGGAGGGTGTCGGGACCGGCCGGTGCGGTCCAGCGGCCACCGATGAACAGACTCTGGTACTCCATGAGAACACGTTACAGTTTTGCGTCTTCGGCTGTCCCGGTCATGACGGGCAACCGTCCCGCTGACCGGGATCTTTCTTTGAAATTCGACCCCTCGGTTTCTAAGTCGCGTTGTTACCCGCGCGGCAAAAAGTGGTTCGGATTCTGAGTTGCCGGGCGGTGGCCTATGCTCTGCGAAGTACGCCTTTCTCCACCAATCCGGTCGGTTGCTATGTATTAGCTTTGCGAAAGGTAGATCCCCCGCATGACTGATATGCGCATCGATGACTTCCTGCTCGGCGAGTTGTCCGATGTCGACTCGCCGGAGGTCAGTACTCCCATGCGGCGGGCCGCCGATCAGTTGCAGCGCGTGCTGCCGCCCGGCTGGCGAGTCGAGGTGGTGGAGGCGACCTATCCGACGGTGCGGCAGGGGCAGCCGGTGCTTCGACTCATGATGCCCGAGGGCTGAACCGCCGCGCCCAGGGTGCGCAGCGCGCCGAATGCGCAGGGGTGCAAGCGGTTCCGCATCCCTGTGGCAAATCGGTAGCACCGCGAAAAAACGAATTCCAACCTGTCGGTTCGCTTTTCACCGAACGCACTATTGCATTCGACGGCCGTAGCGAGCATGCTTTATAGCTACCGTGGATAGCTCGCTCGATACATGAACCGTTACCGCACAGGGGAGTCCGAGTCATGGCGGTGCAAGTGGTCGATCGGTCGCTGATGACCAGTGATCTCACCCCGCATCAGGCGAAAAGCGTTGGCGCAGGCGGATGGGTGGTGTCCTTCCTGCCGGGCCGGACCCTCACCCTGGAACAGGCCGCCGCCGCTCTGCAGGCGGCCGAGGCGGTTGCCGCGGTGAACGCCCTCGCCGGTCAGGTCGGCCTGACCGCGATGGAGACCGTTGGGTTGGCTACCCAGGAGTCACCGTGGAGCGAACCCGAACCGTGCACCGGTTTACGCCGCATCTTCCGGCGCGGTCTCGCCGAACGCTGACCGCGCCCGCTTGGTCGCCACCACCACCAGGTTGCTGACCAGCAGCTCCCGCAGGCCCGGCACGTGCACCAGCCACCAGGCCCACCGCGGGTGATAGCGCGGGAACACGGCGAGAATCTCGATGTCGTCCGGGGTTTCGCGCGCCCAGCGGATGCCCTCCGACGCCCGCACCGCGAACAGCGAGCGCCCGAAGCGGTTCTTCGGCTCCCGCCCCTGCTTGCGCCGATAGCGCCGCGCGGCGTACTCCCCGCCCAGGTAGTGCCACGGCCCGGTCTCGTGCCCGCCGAACGGTCCCAGCCACACGGTGTACGAGAAGACCATCAGCCCACCGGGTTTGGTGACCCGAAGCATCTCCTCCGCCATCACCCACGGCTGCGGCACGTGCTCGGCCACATTCGACGAAATGCAGATCTCCACGGCGTCATCGCGGAACGGCAGCGCCATCCCCGACCCGCGCACCGCGCCCGCCACCCGCAGCCCGGCCGCGTGCATCTCCGACGGATCCGGCTCGACCGGCAGATACCGGGCCCCCGCCCGCCCGAACTCGTCCGCGAAATACCCCGGCCCGCCGCCCACATCCAGCACGATCGTGCCGCGCAACGACTCCCCGGTCAGATCCCGATAGAAATCCCCGACCAAATCCGCGGTATCGGAGGCCACGCCGCCATAGAACACGGCCGGATCGGTCTGCTCGAACCGAAAACTCCCCAGCAGCCGCAGCGACCTGCGCAGCGTCGCCCGCCGGGCGAATCGCGGGCGCTGCCCGGCACGGCGCATGGAGGACTGCTCAGCTCGAAGCACGGCGGCAAGTCTCGCACAGGCCCACAACCACGGCTGCAACCGGCGCTTCCTCGTTCTCGGCGGCCAGTACTCGTCATCCCGGCATGCTCTTGGCCGGGATCCATACCGCGCATGTGGTGGATTCCGGCCAAAAGCGCGCCGGAATGACGGGGTGGTCGGATGACCACTGCTGGCCCGTGGCGGGTCCGCGGGCTATATGGTGGAGCCCATTGTCTGTCCGCCCCGACCGTCATCCCCCGTCGAGTCCTTGACCCTGGAGATCCGCCCGTGCGTGAAGTGCTGCTGCTGTGCTGGCGCGACACCGGGCATCCACAGGGTGGGGGTAGCGAGCGTTATCTGGAGCAGGTCGGGGCACAGCTCGCCGCGCGGGGCGTGAAGGTGACGCTGCGGACCGCGGGCTATCCGGGGGCGGCCAAGCGGGAATCGGTGGACGGCATCGAGATCAGCCGAGGCGGGGGGCGGTTCACCGTGTACCCGCGGGCGCTCGCGGCCATCGCGCTCGGTCGCCTGGGGATCGGCCCGCTCAAGGGTTCGCGACCGGACGCCGTCATCGACACCCAGAACGGCATTCCCTTCTTCGCGCGCGCCGCGACGGCCGCGCCCACCGTGGTGCTCGTGCATCACGGCCATCGCGAGCAGTGGCCGGTGGCCGGAAAACTGGTGGGCCGGATCGGCTGGTGGATCGAATCGCGACTGTCGCCGCGCGTGCACCGCCGCAATCAGTATCTGACGGTCTCGCTGCCGTCGGCCGAGGAATTGACCGCGCTGGGCGTGGGCGGATCGCGAATCGCGGTGGTGCGCAATGGCGCCGAGCCGGTACCCGCGTCCGTCTCCGCCGGGGACGAGAGCACCCGCACCGCGCACCCGAGCATCGTGGTGCTGTCGCGGCTGGTGCCGCACAAGCAGATCGAGGACGCCATGGCCGTGGTGGCCGGGCTGCGCGGCCGGATTCCGGGCCTGCGCCTGGATGTGATCGGCGACGGCTGGTGGGCCGACAATCTGCGCGCGCACGCCGATGAGCTCGGCATCGCGGCGGAGGTCACCTTCCACGGCCACGTCGACGAGGACGAGAAGCACCGGCTGCTGGCCCGCGCCTGGGTGCACGTGCTGCCCTCGCGCAAGGAGGGCTGGGGGCTGGCGGTCATCGAGGCGGCCCAGCACGGGGTGCCCACCGTCGGGTACCGGAGTTCGCGCGGGCTCACCGATTCCATCGTGGACGGGGTCACGGGCCTGCTGGTCGACGATGCCGCGCAGCTCACCGCGGCCGTCGGCGATCTGCTCGGCAATCATGAGGCGCGCACGGTGCTCGGGGAGAAGGCGCGGGCGCGGGCGCGCGAATTCTCCTGGGAGCAAACGGGAAACGGCGTCTACGAGGTGCTGTCGGCGGTAACCCGCGGCGAGCGCGTCAGCGGGTTGATCGCGCCCGCGATTCCGTAAAGCGAGCGCGCCGCCCTACTACGCTTCATAGTGTTGAAGCATGTGGATCATCGTCGTCATCGCGTTAGTCAGCATTGTCGTGATCGGGGTGGGGTTCGCGCTCGGCTTCCCGAAGGACTGAGCGGCGCACCGAAGGTGCTGCGGCACCGCGCACCGAAGGCACTGCGGCGGTGAGGAATCCGCCGATGAGCAGGGTTGCCCAGAGTAGATGCGCGGCCCCCGATGCCCGACGGCTCTCGGGTGAGGCGTCATTGGGCGTGATGTCGCCCGGCACCCGGTACAACTGGAGATTCGCGTCGGAATAGACCGGATTCAGCTGAGCCAGCGTATTTTTCGACTCCCCGAGCGGCCCCGGCGTACCGCCCTCGACCAGCACCCAGCCGACCCCGAGCGCGGCCAGCTTGGACGCCGGCTCGCCACGCGACAGCATTTTCTCCACCCGTCGCGCGCGAACCCCTTCGCCCG
The DNA here is from genome assembly GCF_035818515.1 of Nocardia sp. CDC153. Taxonomy (NCBI): domain Bacteria; kingdom Bacillati; phylum Actinomycetota; class Actinomycetes; order Mycobacteriales; family Nocardiaceae; genus Nocardia; species Nocardia sp. CDC153. Next base: position 369,660 of record NZ_JAYKYU010000007.1, read on the forward strand.
CGACGACGCCGGCGCGCACCGGAAGTTCCCCCGTCTGCAACACATCTCGGCGCAGCATGCGCGGGGCGGGATCCAGCACCGGAGCGTCGCCCGAATACCCGAACTTGCGGAACATTCCGCCCGGCAGCACCGCGACATCACCCGGCGCGTCGACCAGCGCGGTCACCCGCTCCCACCCCGCCGGGTAGTGCACCGGGCGCAGCGCCCCGCCGACACCCCACGCCAGATCCGGTAGGGCGATGAGCGTCGCGACAATGAAAAGCGCTGCGGCAGCGCCCGTCCGGGTCCGCGCGGGCCGCTCGCCGAACGATCCGTCGAGGACGTTCGCCGAGATCCACCGCCCGGCGACCCGGCACCCCGCCGCCGCGCACAGCGTGTACGCGGGCATGGCGAGCGCCACGTATTTCTGGGTGTCGCGGAACAATCCGGCCCCGGGCACCCGCGTCACCAGGAACTCGCCCACCGACAGTCCCCATCCGGTGGCACCGAGGGCGGGCAGGACGATGGCCGCGGCGGCCAGCCAGAGCAGTCGCCGCTCGACGGTTCCGCCGCGGTGGACCGCGCGCAGTCCGGTGGCCACCATCGCGAGCAGCACCAACGTCCCGACCAGCGCGTAAAAGGTGGTGCGGGAATCGGGTACGGCCGTGCCGTTCCAGATTCCGCCCAGGCCCGCCAGGCTGCCCAGCGTGCCGAGCCAGGGTTCGGCGCGGGCGGCGAAGGCGGCGATGCCCGCCGGATCCGACGGCGCGGCACCCGAGCTGGACAGCGCGGTGGCGACCAGCCAGGGCGCGGCCGAGAGGATCCACAGCGCCACCGTCGCGGGGAGATTCCGCTTGCCCACCACCAGCAGCGCCACGCCGCCCGCCAGCAGCGAACCGGTCGGGGTCAATCCGGCGGCGGCCAGGCAGCCCGTCAGCGCCGCCCAGGTGTAGATCGTGCCCGCGGGTTCGGCGGCGCGTAATCGGGCCGCCAGCAGCGCGATCCAGGGCAGCGCGGCGTAGCCGGTGAGCAGGCTCCAATGTCCCTGCAGCAGACGCTCGGCCACATAGGGATTCCAGATGGCGAGCGTCGCGGCCACCAACTGCGGACCGAGCGACACCCCCAGCAGCTCCCGCGCCAGCGCGGCCGCACCCCACCCGGCCAGCCAGATGGCCACCAGCAGAATCGCTTTCACCAGGATTCCGCCGTCCACGACCGTCGACAGCGTCGCGAGCAGCGCGTCCTGCGGCACCGCGCGCGGCGCGGCATCGCCGAGCCCGAGCGCGGAATCGGTGAGATACGAGCGCGGGGTGCTGACCGCGTCCCGCAGCAGCAGATAGCCCGAGCCCAGCAGCGGGCCCAGCACGAGCAGGGCCAGCGCCAGGCTGTACCCCGCCGGCACCACCCCGCGCCACCGCCGCTCCCGGACCTCCGCGTTCACACCCGGCACCCTACGTTCCGTCCGCCCCGAGATCGGGGACGGGCGAACGGTCTTTCGCGCCGCCCCGCGCCGCGCGCACCGCCACGCCGGTGATCACCAGCGTGGTGACCGCCGCGGTCCCGGTCGCGATCCCGATGAGCGACAACACCGAGTGCGCGCAGGTCACCATGACCGCCACCCCGATACCCAAGCCGATCCAGGTGATCGCGGCGGGCGCGGTCCGATCCGCCGCGATGGCCGACAGCAGTGCCACCTGCAGGATCGCCAGCAGCGCGCCCTCGAGCGCGAACAACCACAGCAGCCCTTCGATCGGCGCGTAATCCCGGCCCGCGAAAAGCGGTGCCAGCGGCGCGGCCACCGCCGCACCGAGCACGGTCACGGCCCCGATCCCGACCAGGACCGCCAGCGCCGAGCGCATGGCCCGCGCGGAGTGCTGCGGCTGCGCCATCTTCGGATAGAGCACCACGCCGACGGCCTGCGGCAGCCAGAACGCGATCTTGGCCGCGATCGCCCCGAGCGCATAACGCCCGGCATCGTTCTCGTCCAACACGATTCGCGATACCAGCAGATCCGCCGCCGACAGCGCCGTCAACGCCGCCTGCACCTGCACCGCCCGAAACACCGCCGCCACCCCGAGCCTCCACCCGCCCGCTCGCTCGGCAGCGGCCGACGCCGGTTCCCCGCTCAGTGCCGACCAGTCGGCCGTATTCTGCGCGGTGGCAGCCGTTTCGGCGTCGCCCGTGGTCAGTACGCGGGCGGACACCGCGGTATCAGGGACCCGCCGAGCCGCAGCGGCGGCACGGGTGAGTCGGCGGGCGAGAAGGGCTGCGAGCGCCGCACCGCCCGCCCCGGCCCACAGCGCGGGTGCGGGTCCGAAGCCGCAGGCCAGCAGGATCAGCGTGGGCGTGACGCGGATGATCGTCGCGCCGCCCAGCACCGTGGCCAGTTCGCGGAAGCGGCTGCGTCCTTGGAGAATCCCCTGCTCACCCGCGAGCAGCACGAGCAGCGGTGCGGTGCACAGCGCCCCGGCCGACGCGGCGAGGCTCACCGTCAACACCGCGCTGATAACGGGCGCCAGCACGATGGCCAGCGCGGCAACCATTCCCGCGCACCGGAGGGCCAACGCCCGCGCGGCCGCCATCGGCGCGCCCCGAACGATCTCCCGCGCCACCACATTCTGCAACGCCAGGGCCGGTACCGCGCACATCATCTGCACCGCGAGCAGACTCGCGAAGGCGCTGTATCCGCTCACCCCCAGCCACCGGCTGGCCAGCAATTGCAGCAGGTACCCCGCCACATTCGCGGTCATCGCCCCCGCCGTCACCAAGGTCAGGTCTTTGACCACGGGCAGACGGCGAACAGCAGACACGCCCGCAATGCTGCCATCCGTCGCGGCGAGCCCGGCTGCGCACCCCTGCGCCCGGCGGAAACGACTGCGGCCCGGCACCTTCGAGGTGCCGGGCCGCGTGGAACAGGAGCCGCTAGGCCTTCTTGTTCATGTCGATCTGCTGGGTCGGCGGGTCGAAGCCGGGACCGCCGGACGGGGCCGGGGCGGAGCGACGGACCACGGTGGGGCCATTGTCGTTCTTGCCCAGGATGCCGAACAGGATGCCGACGATCAGGAAGATCAGACCCAGGACGCCGAGGATGATCGGCAGGATGCGGCCGTACAGCGACAGCTTGTCCATATTGTCCTTGGCGACCGAGATCTGCGACTCGATGGTGTTCTCGTCGAAGACCAGGGTGGACTTCAGCGCGGTCACCTCGGGCTTGTCACCGCTGCGGGCGTAGAACAGGTGAATCTGCTCCTGGCCCTTGATGACCGTGCCGGTCTCCGGCTCGACCCACAGGTCGCGCACGTTCGTGTAGTAGCGCGCCATGGTGACATCACCGTCGCCGTCGACGCCCCACTTGGCGGCGGGCAGGGTCAGCTTGTTGGTCGGCGAGTTGGCGACGGTGGAGAGATCGGTGACCGGGACGGTCATCTGGAAGTGGTAGACCTTCAGATTGTTGATCTCGGTCTCGTCGACATAGTTGATGTCGAAGCTCTTGCGCACGTTCAGGTCGAAGTACGGGTAGGTCTTCTTGTCGGTCCCGATGGGGAAGCGGTACTGGAGTCCGGTGTGCTGCACCGGATCCATGACGCTGTCGCCCTTCTTGTCGACCGTCACCGCGATCGAGCCGTTCGGGCCGCCGTCCACCGATTCGACCGGCTCGCCGGTCTTGCGGTCGATGGTGACCCGGTCGATGGTCGCGGTGAGCAGGCCGGTGTCGCCCTGCTTATCGGTGCGGCGCAGGGTCTGACCGGCCTGAATGGTCATTTCCGAAGCGTTGGCGGGGTTTTCGACGGTGAGGAAACGCTGTGAGACGAGGGGAACGTTCTGATCCACCTTCGCCGAACCGGTGGGCGAGGTCAGCGACTTGGCGTCGAGGACTTCGCTGGGCGCCCCGGTCTGCGGGTTGGTCGCGACGGTCGTGATCTCCAGGTCCAGCGGCGTCTTCGCGAGACGGCTGATCGTATAGGTGGGGATCATGATCGCGGCGACGAGCAGCATCGCACCGAGCCCCACGAGTACGCAGGCCACCGTCCTTCTGGTACCGGCACTGAGTGCCATGCAGGTTCTCCTCGTCGTCGAACACGTGTTTCTTCCGGTACTGCGGTCGCCGCACAGCACTCGTGAGCCCAGACACTAACAGTCCGAGCGGTCGCAGAGTGCGGCCGAGTCAGGAAAACACCCCGAAAATCCCCCAAGTCAAACGGGGAATGCTCACATAATTGCCGACAGGGCACACTGATACGCGATGACCACGACCCTCGATCCCGCGGCGACACCGGTTCCGGCCGGGGTGCCCGCCGAATTTCGGCTCGGGCGCTTCGTTCCGGCGCTGGAAGGTATGCGCGCGTTGGCGGCGCTGGGGGTGGTGCTCACGCATGTGGCCTTTCAGACCGGGGCGACCGGACAGCCGTTCTCAGGTCGGCTGTGGGAGCGATTCGATATGGCGGTCGCGGTGTTCTTCGCGCTGTCCGGGTTCCTGCTGTGGCGGCCGCACGCGCTCGCGGCCCGCGGACAGGGCAGTGCGCCGAGCGCCGGGCGATATCTATTGCATCGCGCGGCCCGGATTCTGCCCGCCTATTGGGTCGTCGTGTGCGCGGTGCTGATCCTGTTGCCCGGTGCGGCACATACCGCCGGGTTGCGGGTATGGCTGTCGAATCTCGGTCTGCTGCAAGTGTTCGTGCCGTTCACTCTGACCGACGGGCTCACCCAGATGTGGAGCCTCTCGGTGGAAGTGGCGTTCTACCTGGTACTTCCGCTATTGGCCGGGGCTCTGGTGTGGTTGCGCGGACAGCGGGCGCGCTGGCGGGTCCCGGTGGTCGTGGGTCTCGGGCTGCTGTGCCTGGGCTGGAACTTCCTGCCCGTGCCCACGCCCGACGGCATTCACGCCGACAACTGGTTGCCCGGATACCTGCCGTGGTTCGCGGTCGGCATGCTGCTGGCCGAACTCGCGGACCTGCCCGCACCGCGGTGGCGGCGGATCGCCGGGGATTACCGGGTGATGTGGCCGCTGGCCCTGGTGGCAATGCTGTTGGCGGCCACCGATATCGCGGGCCCGCCCGGCCTGAAGCACGGCCAGCCCTGGCAATACGTCATGAAGATGGCGCTCGGCGCGATCATCGGCTTCGGACTGCTGGCACCGTTGGTGCTGCGGCCGGATCGGCGGCACCGCCTGCTGTCCGGCCGGGTGGCCGCCACCCTCGGGCGCTGGTCCTATGGCATCTTCATCTGGCATCTGGCGGTGTTGTCGATCATCTTCCCGGTGTTCGGCATCGTGCCGTTCCGCGGGCACTTCGTCATCGTCTATTTGTTGACCGTCGCCTTCACGTTGCCCTTGGCCGCCGCGAGTTACGCGCTCATCGAGGAGCCCGTCCGGCAGTGGACCCGTCGTCGTTTCGGTTGAGCGCCAGCGGGATTTCGGCTGAGCGGCAGCGGGATTCAGCGTCGGGGCGGGAGCGCCGCGATTCCGACCGCGATCACCGCGACCAGGGCCGGGAACTGCACCCACAGCGACCCGCCGACATAACCCTCGAACGAACGCCACGGGCCGGTCGACAGCGCCGCCGCGCAGATGGCCGTGCCACCGCCCGCGACGGCGACCAGCGCCCGCGGCCACCAGCGGGGTGAAAGGTGGTCGCCGATCAGGCCGATCAGGGTGATCACCAGCGCGACCGGTCCCGCGATGAGTCCGGCCCCGGCGGCCAGGCCCAGACCGGCCACCGTGCGACCGCGCCACGGGCGTGGCGCGGGACCATCGTCCCTCACCGGCGCGCGCGCACCCCGGAAGGCCAGTGCCGCAAGCGGAATCAGCAGCAGGAGACCGCCGAAGATGGCCAGGCGATACCAGCGGTCGGTCGGGAACGCGACGGTGATCGGCCCCTGCGTGCCCGCCGGAACCAGCCAGGCCTGCTGCCAGCCATTGATCACCACGGGTTTCAATGTGTGACCGTCGGCGGTACGGGCCTGCCAGCCCACATTGGTGCTCAATGGCAGGACGAGCACCTGGGTGCCCGCCGTGCCATTGGGGTCGGCGACCGGCGGCAGCGCCGGGGTCCGGTCCAGACGCAGTTCGTCGACGGTGAACAGCTCGGTCGGCGCGACCGCGACATCCACCCGCCCGGAAGGGAATTCGAATCCGGAGTCGGAACCGGTAGCGCCGGGAGGGGTGTCGTCCACCGCGCACACCGTGGCGGGCAGCGGTGCGCCGGACAGCAGTTCGGCGGCCGTGCCGGTGACCGTCGTGTGCAGGGTGCGTCCCGCGGCGGCAATGGTGGGCCCGTGCGCGCAGTCGATGGTGATTTGTCGATTCGGGTCGGCCGGGGCCGGATAGTCGGGGCCCAGCACGTTCACCTCGGCCAGCCCCGGCGGCTGTTCCTGCGCGAAACCCAGTGCGGTGCGGTCGAGTACGGCATCCCAGGTCTGAATACTGATCTCGATGCGATCGGTGACCCGGGGATGCAGCTCGATGCGGGTGGCCGCGCCGGAGTCCGGATTCACCGCGCGCACCTGCGGGCCGTCACCCAGATTGATCGAGAGCGAGGTGGGGTGGGCGGGCAGATCTCCGCGCGAGGGCGCGACCTCGAGCCCGGTCACCAGGGTCGGGGCCGGAAGTTCGATGGTGAGCGTGGGTTTCGCGCCCGCCGGGTTGCGCACGGCCGTCTCCGGTGCGGTCCAGCTGGTGCGCGGATCGCCGTCGGTGGCGGCGAAGGCGGAGCCGCGCGGGTCGGCCACATCGGCCTGGCCGCGCGCGATCGGCCGGTCCGGATCGGTGAGCAGGGCCTCCAGCGCCGGGCCGGGGCGGGTGCGCACGATCAGATCCGGGTTCACCGAGATCGGTTGCGGCACCTGCAGGGTGCGCTCGAACAGGCCGGGCTCCTCGGCGGCCAGTGCGAGGCCCTTGCTGCAGCGGATCCGGTCGGGGGAGTCGAAACAGGCGCTGCGGCCGGGGAATTCCTGACCCAGATCCCAACCCCGCACCGGCGCACCGGCGGGGGCGGGCGGGAGGACCGTGCGGTGGCGAATGTCCACGGGCACCGGATTGTCGCGGTCGGCGTAGTCGTCGAGACTCAGTTCGCTGATGCCGAATTGCCCACCGGCACTGCCGTCCTCGGTGTTCATGGCCGTGATCTTGATCCAGTCCGTGCGGCCGGGCGGCAGCGAGATCGGCACCGGCGTACCGGGTTCGGTGATGCGCGCCGCGACCGTGCCCTTGGCGGTCTCCACCTCGACCCACTTCACCGGGCTGCCGATGGCGGCCGCGCTGGTGGTGAGCCGCAGCACCGCGGAGCTGACCGGCTTGTCGAGATCCAACCGAAGCCATTGGCCCACGGCGTGTTCCGCGCCATTGCTGATCCAGGCGGTGGCCGGATCGCCGTCCACCACGGCGGCGGTGGAGCTGCCGGGGGCGGCCCCGCCGAGCTGGGTCGCGTCACCGGCGGAACTGGAGGCGGTGATGGTCGCGCCGGACCACTCGCCCTCCACCGGTTGTGCGCCGTACACGGGATAGTCGGGCACCAGGTTGTGGGTGCGGCGGGCGTCGCTCGGGGCACGCAGGGCCGAATTGTGGTTGTCCACGCGGCCGAAGTCGGACTCGCGGTCCATGGGTGTGTCGGTGATGGTGACGCCGTCCACGGGCAGTCCGGCGGTGGCGGCGTCCGAGGCCAGCATGGTCGGCCCGGCGGGTGTCGCCGGATCGCGGCGCAACCGTTCCACGACCTCGGGCCCACCCTGGACGACCGGGATGCTGTCCAACGGCACGGTGACCGCGCCCGGGAACGAATTCGGCGCGCCGACACCACTTCTCACCCCGGTGGGTGTGCCGGGCACCGTCGGCTCGACGCGGTAGATCTCGATGGCCGGGTAGTCGGGGCGCAGATCCCCGTCCGCCACCAGGCCTTCCACGCGTCCGGTCTCGACCGGGTCGCCGAATTCGGCGACCTTCTTCAGCCCCGGTGAGCCCTCGATCGTCCGGTGCGCGAGCATCGGCCGGGTCGAGCGCGAGGTCTCCGGGTCGAGATCATTGCGCAGCACCAGGACTCCGATGCCCTGTCCGGCGAGGGTGGCCGCCAGCCCCGCCGACGGCCGCCCGTCGGCAATGAGCCGCTGCACCGAGTCCATGGCGCGGATCGCGCCGGGCGGGTTGAGCGGCACCGCGTCGCGCACCGCCCACGGGGTGCTGGCCAGCGCCTGCAGCGGTTCGTCGCGGGTCAGACCCCACACCTGACTGCCGAACGGCGCGCCCGGCACCACCAGGGCGCGGGTGTCGGAAGCGTTGTGCGCCAACCAGTCCGCGGTCTGCTGCCAGTAGCCCGGCACCCGGTCGTAGCTACCGCGCGGCGCGAGCTTGCCGGTCCAGGCCAGCGAGGTGGACAGCGCCAGCGCGGTCAGAATCAGCGCGCCGACCGCGACCATCCGGTCCCGTTCGGGATGCGCGAAGGCCCTGCGCCACACCGGCATCGGCACCGAACCCGGGAGCGGGACCCGGCTCAGCAGATGGGCCAGACCGAGCACCAGCGGCAGCCGGATGAGCGGTTCCAGCTTGTGCACGTTGCGCAGCGGCGCGCCGCCGGAGTCGAGGAAGATCCGCACCTGTTCGGCGAACGGCCCGCCCAGCTCGCCCGCGTACCCCGCGCAGATGCCGACCAGGCCGACCAGCAGGATGAGCGCGAGGCGGCCCCGAATCGGGTTGGAGCGCATGGCCAGCCCGGCCATGCCGGCGGCCGCCAGCAGCCCGGTGGCCAGCACCGCGGCGGGCTGGGTCACCAGCACCGCGCCCGCGATGCGCTCCGGGGACACGAACGGCGTCCAACTGTCGGTGCCGCGCAGCACCTCGCCGAGCGAGGCCCACTGGGTGGTCACCCCGGAGGACTCGATGTAGTCCAGGAACGGCGGACTCACCTTGCCCAGCAACAGCAGTGGCACGACCCACCAGAAGGTACCCAGCACCAGCAGGGGAATCCAGGCGCGGGTGAATCGCCACCAGGTGCGATTCGGCTTGTACGAGATCCACCACAGCGCCGCGGGCAGGAAGGCGGCGGCCGTGGCGACCGCGTTCACCGAACCCATCAGCGCGAGCGCGAGCGCGCTGCCCGCGGGCGTCGCCAGACCGCGTCTATTGGAAACGGAGCCGTGCCGCAGGGGCGGATCGGCGGCCGAACGTTTCATGGCCACGCCCAGCGCGGCGGGCGCGAGCAGCACCCAGGGCGCGAGCATCATCGGCAGCGTCTCCGAGGAGATCGAGCCGAGCGTGGTGAGCACCCGGGGCGAGAGCGCGAACGCGATCGCGGCGATCACCCGGGAACCGCGACTGCCCAGGCCCAATGCCTCGCAGAGCCGGATGATGCCCCAGAACCCGGCGAGCAGCAGCAGGGCCCACCAGATGCGCTGGGTCACCCACCCCGGCAGGCCGAGGATGTGCCCGAGCGAGAAGAACGCGCCGTGCGGAAAGAAGTAGCCGTAGGCCTGGTTCTGCACCTGACCCATCGGGGCCTGGCTGCTCCACAGATGCGAAGCGCGAGAGAGGAAGCCGAGCGGATTCTGCGCCAGATCGTATTTCGTATCGGCGACAGTCTGCCCGGGCGCCTGCAGAAAGGTCAGCAGGAAGGCGGCGATGACACTGCCGAACAGCCAGCGACGGCCCAGCGGTGTGGTGTTCGGTGACCGGTCCTCGCCCGGACCGGTCGCGGTGGACCGCGCGTCCGCAGAATGCGACCGCGCGTCTTCGGGGTGGCCTGGTTCGGAGGTCAGCCGGTCAGCGCGAGCCGTACTCAACGTTGTTCAATAGCGACGAGGAGGCGTCGCCACTGCGGTCGATATCGGGCCGCTTGTCCTGCGAAGCCGCCATCGTGATGACCAGGACCGCCGCCAGCCCGACCAAGGCCCCACCGACAGCACTCGCTGCACCAGGAACGGCAAACTTCATCGCGGTACTCCCAACATCGGACCGTGCTCAACTCGAGCCAACCTAGCAGGTTTTGCCTCCGTGGCCGCCGAAGCCCGCTTACTCGGGGATCCGACAGTCGAAGCCGCCGAGGAAGGTGCGGAGTTTGGCGGTGGTTTCCTGGAGTTCGGTCTGCGGGTCGGAGGCGGCGACGATGCCGCCGCCGCCGAAGGCGCGCAGGGTGTGGGCGTCGGCGGAGAGCTCGGCGCAGCGGATGGCTACGTACCAGTTGCCGTCGCCGGAGGCGTCGCACCAGCCGACCGCGCCGCCGTAGAAGCCGCGGTCGCCCTCGAGGTCGGCGATGGCGTCGAGGGCCAGTTCGGTCGGGGTGCCGCAGACGGCCGGGGTGGGGTGCAGCAGCACGGCCAGGTCGAGCGCCGTGGTGGTCGGATCGCGGAGTTCGCCGCGAATGGGGGTGGCCAGGTGCCAGACCTCCGGGGTGGAGAGCAGTTCCGGGCCGTCGGGGATGGTGAGCTCGGTGCAGACCGGGGTCAGCCGCTCCCGGATCCAGTCGATGACGAAGGCGTGCTCATCGCGATTCTTGGTGCTGGCCAGCAAATCTTGGGCACGGGCCGCGTCGGCCGCCGGATCGGCCAGCCGCGGCATGGTCCCGGCCAGTGGGCGCAGGGTCACCGTGCGCCCCTGGCGGGACACCAGCACCTCGGGCGTCGCGCCGAGCAGGGTGTCGCCCGGCCGCCCGGCGGGGGACAGGTCCACCGCGTAGACGGCGGCGCGGGGATGGCGGGTCACCAGGTGCGCGGCGATGACCTCGGCCGCCAGCGGCGTGTCGGCGGCGGCCACCAGCGAGCGGGCCGCGACCACCTTGCGCAGCGGCTGGCCCGGATCGCCCAGCTCCGCCACGAGTTTCGTGACACGTGCGACATGCTCTGCGGCACTGGGTATTTCGGAGATCACCCGGACCTCGGGCAGCTCCGGCAGGGCGGCTGGCCGCCACGGGCCCGCGGTGTGCGCGGCCGCCTCGGGCGCGACCAGCGCGGCGGGCCGGCGCGGATCGAAGGCGAGCGCCCCGACGATCAGCTCGGCCGCGCCCGACCGCAGCGCCGCGGCGGCGGCCGCCGCCGAATCGAAGGCGGCGCGGCTGCCGGAGGCGCGGACGACGCCGTCGGGCGTCGCGAGCAGAAATCCGTCCATGATGCTTCGACCATAGCCCCGCGGCCGGGCGCGCAGGGGCGGGGAGCGACGCATCTCTCACCTGGTCGCGGGCGTGTTGCCGCCGATCTTCCTGGGGCCCAGCAGCTTTCCCGCAACGCGGGTGTGGGTACCGGTCGGTCAGGCGGGTTCGGACCGTGGTTCCCGCCCCGGCGGCACCATGAGCACCGGCCGGTGGCAGTGCTTGAGCACCGCGTCGGCGACGCTGGAATGCATGAGCGCGCGGATGCCGGTGGCCCCGCGCGTGCCCGCCACGATGATGTCCACGTCCAGTTCGTCGGCCACCTCGACAATGGCGTTCCAGATGGTGGTCGTGCACTCCACCGTGCGCGCCTCGGCGTTCAGACCGGCCAGTTTGGCCAGTCGCACCCCTTCGGCATTGATATTGCGGGCGTCCACGAGGGCGACGTCCTCGATTTCGTCGTCGGTCATCCACTCGGGCTGCATCACCCCCGACAACCCCGACAGGCGAGCCGCCTGCCGCACCATCGGCTCCCATGCGGTCAGCACCACGGCGCGGTTCGCCGCCAGGAACCGGCCCGCGTATTCGACGGCCCGCCGGGCGTTCTCGGAGCCGTCGTAGGCGATCAGCATCAAATCGCAGGGCATGACGTACCTCCTGGTAGGAACGTCTGGCTGTACCCTCGAGGCTACCCCGGAAACCGACCGCCGCGCGGACCTGGCAACGCACGGCACGTCGCAAGTTCTCCACAGTTTGCGAACGATTCACCCAAAGCGGTGGTGTGAAGGGGCATGCGGGTTTTCACTGAAATTGTCGGCGTCTCCGGAGCCGATCATTGTCGGCGCCGCCGACGTTCGACATCGCCGTCGTTGGAGCTGGGCCCGAACGAGGGGTGGAATGTGCGGTTGGACGAGCTGACGACCCCGCAGGAGTGGGCGCGCGTGTACCGCTCCCTGTTCGGTCTTCCCTACGTGCACGTGACCACGCCGGGCTTCGTGGTGCTACCCCTGGTCGACACCATCGCCGCCCTGAACACGCCGGAATCGTTGGGTGCCTTGATCCTTGACGAACTGGTCGGGCGTGGTGTGCCCGGCCCGGTGCTGGTGCGCGACAAGCCGCCGCGGCGAACATTCCTGGCGGTCTTCGACGGCTATCCGTCCGATGAATGCCTGGAACTGTTGGAGCGCAACAGCATCGACATCGGCCCGCATCGCAGCAATGTCATCCTGCCCACCGGATTCGGCCGCCACACCCATGAGGGCCGCTGGTGGGCGCGCGCACCCCAGCGCGACGAATCCCTGCCCCTACTCTCCGAGGTGGTCGCGGCCACCCAGGCGGTGTTGTGACCATAGAGTCGGCGTTCTTCGGCCACCACGAGGCCGATCCACGCGCCCTGCTGTACTACGAATGGTGTCAGCGTGTCGAATCCGGTTACGCGGTCGACGATTTCGCGGAGGAGGTGCGCGAGCTCACCCACACCGAGCATCCGGTGCCGGGGGCCTGCTGGCGATTGCTCGATCGCATCGAGCGGGCGCGCCGGATTCCGGACTGGCCGTACACCGAGTGGCGGGACGCGCCGTGGAGCGCGAATCTGCCCGAGGCCGAGCAGGATTCGTCGCCTGCCCGCCCGGATGCGGAACTGCTGGACCGCATCCACGGCGGCTGGCTCGGTCGCTGCGCCGGGTGCACCCTGGGCAAGCCGTTGGAGAACGGCTTCCTCTGGACACCGGAAAGCATTCGCGCCTACCTCGAGCCCTACGACGCGTACCCGTTACGCGACTACGTGCCCGTATCCGAGCCGATCCCGGCGCAGATCACCAGCCGAAGGGATTGGCGCGCCGCGACTCTCGGCGGCATCGACGGCTGTCCCCGCGACGACGACATCGACTACACCATTCTCGGCCTGCACCTGCTCGAGCAGCGCGGCCCGGATTTCACCGCCGACGATGTGGCCGCCCTCTGGCTCGAGCGCCTGCCGTTCCTGCAGACCTACACCGCCGAACGCGTCGCCTATCGCAACCTCATCGACGGGTACGCCCCACCCGACACCGCCACCTACCGCAACCCCTACCGCGAATGGATCGGCGCGCTCATTCGCGCCGACATCCACGGCTACACCCACCCGGGCCAACCCCGCCGCGCCGCCGTGGCCGCCGCCCGCGAGGCCTCGATCTCCCACGTGGGCAATGGTTTATGGGCCGCCATGTGGTCGGCCGCCCTGGTCTCGGCGGCCTTCACCAGCCGCGCGCCCGCCGATCTGCTGGCCATCGCCGGATCGGTCGTCCCGGCCCGCTCCCGCCTCGCGGTAGCCCTGGCCGAGGTGCGCGACGACCACCGCGGCGGGCGCTCCTGGGACGCGGCCGTGGCCGCCGTCCGCGCCCGTCACGACCATTACAGCTGGGTCCACGCCATCGGCAACGCCTGCCTCATCGCCGCCGGATTGCTGTGGGGCGAGGGCGATTTCACGAAAACCATCGCCCTCACCGTGCAGGGCGGCTGGGACACCGACTCCAATGGCGCGACCGCGGGCTCGGTGGCGGGCGTCCTCGCCGGAGCCGCGGCCCTCCCCGCCCATTGGGTCGCGCCCTTCCACGACACCGTGCACAGCGCGGTGTCGGGCTACGACGGCGCCCGCATCTCGGAGCTGGCCCGTCGCACGCGAAACCTGGTCTCCTGACGGCGAATACAACGAAGGCGGTGCCCGGTCTCGGACCGGGCACCGCCTTCGATCGGGCTGTTAGCGCTCGACGATCGCGACGACGCCTTGGCCGCCCGCGGCGCAGATGGAGACCAGCGCGCGGCCGCCACCCTTCTCGGCCAGCTGCTTGGCGGTCTGGGCGATGATGCGGCCGCCGGTGGCGGCGAACGGGTGGCCCGCGGCCAGCGAGGAGCCGTTCACGTTCAGCTTCGACCGGTCGATCTTGCCCAGCGCGCCGTCCAGGCCCAGGCGCTCCTTGCAGTACTGGTCGGACTCCCACGCCTGCAGGGTGGCGAGCACCACCGAGGCGAAGGCCTCGTGGATCTCGTAGTAGTCGAAGTCCTGCAGTGTCAGGCCGTTTCGGGCCAGCAGCCGCGGTACCGCGTAGGTGGGGGCCATGAGCAGGCCGTCCGGGCCGTGGATGTAATCCACCGCGGCCACCTCGGAGTCGACCAGGTAGGCCAGCGGCGACAGGTTGCGCGAGGCGGCCCACTCCTCCGAGCCCAGCAGCACCGCGGACGCGCCGTCGGTGAGCGGGGTGGAGTTGCCCGCGGTCATGGTCGCGTCACCCAGCTTGACGCCGAAGACCGGCTTGAGGGTCGAGAGCTTCTCGATGGTCGAGCCCGGGCGCAGGTTGTCGTCGCGGGTCAGGCCCAGGAACGGGGTGACGAGGTCGTCCATGAAGCCGCGGTCGTAGGCGGCGGCCATGTTCTTGTGCGACAGGTAGGCCAGCTCGTCCTGCGCCTCGCGGGAGACGCCGAACTCCTTGGCGGTGATGGCGGCGTGCTCACCCATCGAAAGACCGGTGCGCGGTTCGGCATTGCGCGGGATCTCGATGCCGACCATCGAGGGACGCAGGCGGCCGACCAGCTTCACGTAGTCGGAGTTCTTCTTGGCGCGGTTGGCGTCGAGCATCCACTCGCGCATGCCCTCGCTCACGCCGATCGGCGCGTCGGAGGTGGTGTCGGTGCCGCCGCCGACGCCGTTCTCGATGCGGCCCAACGCGATTCCGTCGGCCACGGTGACGATGGACTGCAGGCCGGTGCCGCAGGCCAGCTGCAGATCGTGGGCCGGGGTGTAGGGCGAGAGGGTCGAGCCGAGCACGCTCTCACGGATCATGCCGTGCTCGCCGACGCGCTTGAGCACCGCGCCGCCGACGACCATGCCCAGCCGCTCACCCTGCAGACCGAAGCGGGCGACCAGCCCGTTCAGCGCCGCGGTGAACATGTCCTGGTTGGAGGCGTGGGCGTACTTGCCGTCCGAACGGGCGAACGGGATGCGGTTACCGCCGAGGATGGCAACCGGGCGCGCCTGCTTGGTGGTCTTGGCCGCGGCCTTCGCCGAACGGGCTTTGGTGGTCACTCGAGTCTCCAGTGTCTCGTCGGTGGAATTTCCGCCACGCGCTACCGCTCCGGACGCGCGTCACTCGGTTTACATTAAACTTACTCTGGAGTAAGTTCATTTGTCGACACCGAACCGCGCATGTGTGCGCAATACCGCTTTTGGCGGGCCGAAACCAAGGAGAAGGTAGGAAACGTGGCTGCCAGCAAGAGCAAGGGCGCTCCCAACCTGTACGGATCTTTCGTTCACTCCGCCCCCGGCGCGTTCCTGGCCAGCAAGCTCGGCCTGCCGCAGCCGGAGACGCTGCGCCGTTACAAGGCCGGTGAGCCCGCGCTGCCCGGCCCGGTTCTCGTGGGCGGCAAGGGGCGCGTCGCCGACGCGGTGCGGAACCTGCTGGGCGACTACACCTTTGTGGATTCCATCACCCCGGGCGTGAAGTTCGGCGCGCTCGTGTTCGACGCCACCGGCATCAAGACCATCGAGGAACTCGAGCAGCTGTTCCAGTTCTTCCAGCCCGCCATGCGCAGCATCGCCGCCTCGGGCCGCGTGCTGGTCATCGGCACCACCCCGGAGCTGTCGGCCTCGGTCGACGAGCAGATCGCGCAGCGCGCGCTCGAGGGCTTCACCCGCTCGGTCGGCAAGGAGTTGCTGCGCGGCGCCACCTCGAACCTGGTCTACCTGCACCCCGAGGCCGCCACCGCCGCAACGGGTCTGGAGTCCACCCTGCGCTTCATCCTGTCCGGCAAGTCGGCCTTCGTCGACGGCCAGGTCTTCCGCGTCGGCAAGGACGATTCGACCGCCCCGTCCTCCTGGGACAAGCCGCTCGAGGGCAAGGTCGCCGTGGTCACCGGCGCGGCCCGCGGCATTGGCGCGACCATCGCCGAGGTGTTCGCCCGCGACGGCGCGACCGTGATCGTGGCCGACATCCCGGCCGCCGGTGAGGCGCTCTCGGAGACCGCCAACAAGGTCGGCGCGACCGCCCTCGCCCTCGACGTCACCGCCCCCGACGCCGCCGAGAAGCTGGCCGAGTTCGCCACCACCCGCTTCGGCGGCATCGACATCGTCGTGCACAACGCGGGCATCACCCGCGACAAGCTGCTCGCCAATATGGACGAGGGCCGCTGGAATTCGGTCATCGGCGTGAATCTGGCCGCGCCGCACCGCATTACCGAGGGCCTGGTCGCCAAGGGCGCGCTGAAGCAGGGCGGCCGCGTCATCGACGTGTCCTCCATCGCCGGTATCGCGGGCAACCGCGGCCAGACCAACTACGGCGCGTCCAAGGCCGGTGTCATCGGCATGGTGAACGCCGAGGCCCCGAAGCTGGCCGAGAAGGGCATCACCATCAACGCCGTGGCCCCCGGCTTCATCGAGACCGCCATGACCGCGGCCATCCCGCTGGGCACCCGCGAGGCCGGTCGCCTGCTGTCCTCGCTGCTGCAGGGCGGCCAGACCGTGGACGTCGCCGAGACCATCGCCTACTTCGCCTCCCCGGCCTCGAACGCGGTGTCGGGCAACATCATCCGCGTCTGCGGCCAGGCCCTGATCGGAGCATGATGTCGCAGACCATCAACCTCACCGAGGTGCCCAAGAACAGCGGCCTGTTCGTCAAGGCCGCCCTGGGCGCGCTGCCGGTGCCGGGACTGTCCAACCGCAAGTCCACGCTGCCGGATCGCACGGTGCGGCTCGAGGGCTTCAAGGCCGATCCCGATCATCTCGCCGCGTACTGCCGGGCCACCGGCCTGCGCTTCGGTGACGCACTGCCGCTGACCTATCCGTTCGTGCTCAGCTTCCCGCTGGCCATGCAGCTGGTCGTCGCCCGCGACTTCCCGTTCGTGGCGGTCGGCGCGGTGCACGCGGAGAACGTCATCGAGCGCACCCGCGAGATCTCGGTGTCCGAGCCGCTGGACTTCGAGACCCACATCGAGAACCTGCGCGAGCACCCCAAGGGCCTGCTGGTGGACGCCATCACCGAGGTCAGCGTGGGGCGCGAGCTGGTGTGGCGACAGGTCACCACCTTCCTGCACCAGCAGAAGACCTCGCTGTCGGGCGGTCCCAAGCCCGAACCCAAGCCGGACGAGGTGCCCCCGCCGCCGCTGCGGGCGCTGCGCGTCGATCAGAAGATGATCACCCGCTACGCCAATGCCTCCGGCGACCACAACCCGATCCACACCTCGGCGCTGGGCGCCAAGGCCTTCGGCTTCCCCAAGCCGATCGCGCACGGCATGTGGTCGGCCGCGACGGTGCTCGGGGCGATCGAGGGTCGCATTCCCGAAAAGGTCACCTACGCGGTGAAATTCGGCAAGCCGATCTTCCTGCCGTCCACGGTGAACCTGTACGCGGACCAGGTGTCCGGTGGCTGGGACATCTCCTTGAAGAACCCGAAGAAGGGCTTCCCGCACCTGACCGCTACGCTGCGCTGAACGTGGCTTACGCGTCACCCAGGGATTCGGGCGGTACCGCCGCATAGGCGGTCCGCCCGACGGGGGTGAAGAGCCGCACACTGTTTCGCAAATCGGATGTCGCCACGCAGGGGTTTCTACATCCGCCCGAGACAGTGTGCGGCTCTTGCATTTCCGGGCTAGGCGAGGACGGGCCGGGCATTGCGGGTGTCGGAGACCAGTTCGAGGACCTCGCCCAGCCAGGCCGGGGTGAGGCCCGAATCCGGTCCGGCGGCAATGTGGTGGTCCGGGCGGACCAGCAGCGCCTGGCCTTCGGACAGGCCCGCCCGCTCGGCGCAGTCGGAGGCCGGGAGGGCGTGCACGGCGATGTCGATGCCGGTGTCGCGCTGCGCTTTTGCCGCGGCCTCGCGCCAGGCACCGGCCGGTCCGGCGATCAGCAGGGTGAAGCCGGGGCCGCACAGGTCGAGGGTGGACAGGGTCCAGGTTCCGGCGTCGACCCACCAGTGCGGCAGGCGGGTTCCGGTCTGGCCGTGCAGGGCCGGCACGTGCGGCGAGCGATCGGCGGTGTCGAGCACGGCGGTCGAGGTGTAGCGATAGCGGGTCATGACCGCCGACATGTCGAGTCTGCGGGCCAGATCCCCGGCATTGTCGCGCGTCCGGATGCCGTAGCGGGTCCGGAAATCGGTGCCCAGGCGCGATTGCTCGACCGCGATCCGTGCGCGCGGACGGCGTTCGGCCGCATAGGAATCCAGCAGGGCCCCGCCGGCGGTGCCGTGCAGGGTGGCGGCCAGCTTCCAGACCAGGTTGTGGGCGTCGGCGACCCCGGTATTGCCGCCGTAGCCACCCCACGGCGCGTGCCGGTGCGCGGCGTCACCGACCAGGAAGACGCGGTCGCGGCGATAGTCGTCGGCGACGAAAGTGCCGGTGTCCCAGGCGCTTCGGGCCAGGATCTGGACCCCGAGGCCGGGTGCGCCGATCATGGCGCGAATGGCGTCCACACAGCGGGCGTCCGACCAGTCGGCGGGCGATTCGACGGCCGGATCGTATTCGATGTGGAAGGACCATTCGTCGGTGTTGTTCTTGGTCAACACCAATCCCCGCACCCGCGGCCCGGTGATCTCGCATTGGCTGAACCCGCGACCGTCGAGAATGCCGGTGAGATCGGTGCGGGCGAAGACATTCAGATAGTGGTGCGTCGGCGGCAGCTCGCTGCCGGTGATGCCCAGCGCCGCCCGGATCGGGCTGCCCGCGCCGTCGGCCGCGATCAGGTAGTCCGCCCGCAGCGGCGACCGCGCACCCGCGGCATCGCGCAGCACGGCGGTGACCCCGTCGGCGTCCTGCGCGAATTCCACCAGCTCCGTGCCGAATCGGAGATCACCGCCGCGTTCCCGGGCGGCCTGCGCCAGCACCGGTTCGAGCTGCACCTGCGGCACGAACACGAACTGGGCCGGACTCGGATCCGCGCCCGCCGCGATGCTCGCCCCGAATGCCGACAGATCCAACGCCTCGGCCGTCCGCACCGACTCGCCGGTCCAGGCCCCGCCGAACTTCCCGGCCTTCAGCGCCGTCGCCGCCGTCGCCAGAATCCGCGATTCCAACCCGACCTGCCGGTACATCTCCCCGGTTCGGGTGTGCAGCCCGCGCGACCGCGGCAGCGGCGACGGGGTGGCCCGCCGCTCCACCAAAACGTAAGGAACGCCGTGGTATTCGAGGAACAGCGCGGCCGACAAGCCGACCAGACCGCCGCCGACCACCAGTACCGGAACATGTGCCGAAGTCATGCCGCAACCCTGCGCGGCTCCCCTTGCACACCCCTTGCACGGCGATCACGCCCACCTTGCCGGCACTCCCGTCACTCGGGCGTATGTCTTCCCGTCATTCCGGCGTGTGTTTGGCCGGAATCCGCCGGTACGAAGGGGATCCCGGCCAAAAGCACGCCGGAATGACGAGATTCGCAGCTCGCCCCGGTCGGCAATCGCGGCGGTGTGGCCGGGTCAGCAGTCGCAACCGCAATCGCAGCCCCCGCAGTCGCAGCACCCGCCGCAGTCGTCGCAGCCACAGCAATCGCAGTCGCAGCAATCGCCGCAATCGCAGTCGCAGCGGTTGATCCACGCGTCCTTGCGTTGGCCGCTGCAGGGCCGGGTGTGGGTCGCGCAGCAGGCGTATCCGGTGCAGTACTGGGTGCAGAGGATGCCGAGTCCCTGGAACAGGTTGGGGCGCTGCGGCGGTTCGGGCGGTTCCAGGCCCGGTTGCGGGGTGAACGGCGCGCCCGGCTGCCATGGCTGCTGGTTGCTCAGCGTGGACAGCTCGATATCGGCGACCGTCGCGCCGCTCGTCCGGCAGGCTCCGGTCGCGCAGGTGTGGGCGATGCCCGCGGTGCGGCCGAGTTCGCGGACCACGCCGCGCAGGGGATCCAGCAGGCTCCAGCGGATGGTCGCGACCCGGTCCAGGGCGACGCGGGCCAGGGCGGCGCGCAGCAGCGAATGCGATTCGGCCACCAGGGAATGCGCTTGCTCCCGGGTGGTGCCGGTGGCGAGCAACGGGTTGAAATGGCCCTGGGCGCGGTCCGCGTCGAGGTCCTCGAGGGCGTCGGCGAGGTGGGCGATGCGGCCGAAATGCCAACCGGCCTCGCGCAGGGCATCGGCGTTCTCGGGGCGATCGGCGAGTATCGCGGTGTGCGCGAACAATTCCGCGGCACAGAGCTGTGTGGGGGAGGTCAGCTCGTCGAGCGTGCTCTCGGGCGAATTCTCCAGGCGCAGTTGCGATTCGATCGCGGTGATGAGCGGTTCGATATCGAGGCCGAGCGGTGCGGCGGAGGCGCGGGCCCCGGCTTGCCAGCGGTTCGAGACGCGGCTCAACGGTCGGCGGGCCAGCCGTGCGGTCTCCCCGTCGTTCACATGATCGCGAATCTTGGCCGCGGCCAACAGCAGTGCGGCGGTGGCGGCGAGCCGGACGCCCGGGGCATCGGCGGCGACCACCGAGGCGCGTCGCATCCCCCGCAACGGGCAGGGCCCGGCCGCGGTCCGCGCCGCCGGAGTCGACTGCTGCGCCTCGGTGAGTATCTCCAGCACGATGGCATCGGTATTGGTGGCCGCGCGGGCCAGCTGACCGTGGCCGTCGCGCAGTCCCAGGCACAACCCGCACAGGTGGGTCTGCCACGCCGACGGGTCGATACCGTGCCGCGCGGCGCTGTGCGCGCACGGTTTCAGCAAGCCGAACACGATGTCCCCATCCCCAGCCGGTACCGGCTGTCCTGCAACACGATCGCAGCGAACTGTGGCAGGGGACCGGGGGTTCCGGCAAGTCCGCCCGGCGGCGGACTCAGACCTGTTCGGCCTTCTTCTTGTTGCCGGACAGACCGCGCCAGGCGAGATCGTCGAGCAGGTTCACGGCCTCGGCCATATCGATCTGCCCGCTGGCCACCCGGTCGGCGATGGCCTCGCCCGCGCCGATCACCGCGACCGAGACGATCTCGAAGTTGGTGCCCGGCTCGGCGTACTTGGCGCTGGATTCCAGCAGCTTGGCGGTCAACTCGATGACCCGGTCGCGGCTGTTGGAGATCTCCGAGGCGAACGGGGCCTGGCCCAGGGCCTGCCGGTAGAGGACCTGCCAGGACAGGCGGTTCTGATCCACGTAGGACAGGAAGGCCTCGAGGCCCGCGCGCAACTGCTCGTGCGGGGTCAGCTTGGGGTTGCCGGCGACCGCGACGGCCTCGATGAAGCGCATGCTCTCGCGGTGGATGCAGGCGCGAAAGAGCTCGTCCTTGGACCCGTAGTAGAGGTACAGCATGGGCTTGGAGATCTTCGCCTCCGCGGCGATCGCGTCCATGGAGGTGTCGTGGTACCCCTTGCGCGAGAAGACTTCCACGGCGGCGTCGAGCATCTGCTGCTCGCGGACCGCGCGCGGGAGCCGTTTCGTTCCGCCAGCCATTCACTCTCCTAGGACAATTCCGAAGCTCTTATCTTACTCCATGGTAAGTTCCGCGATCGTGAATTGCCGAGGATTTGCCTGGCGCTCAGCAGTGCGGCGCGGAGCCCTTGAACTTTGCCATGCGCATGACCGACTTATCCACCTGGGCTCCCGGTAAGCGGCCCGTCTTCACCGCGTCCTCGAGCCGGTCGAGCACCTTCGGCACCGCGTCGGTCGTGATCCACAGGGCATTGTCGGCCCCCGCGACCAGGGCGTCCTCCACCGCCTCCTCGATGGTCATGCGGTTGGTAATGGCCGCCATGCCGCCCAGATCATCGGTGAAAATCACGCCCTCGAAGGGTGCTGCGCCGTAGCCGGTCCCCTGCCGCAGCAGTGCCATGGCCTCCTTGCTGATGCTGGCGGGTCGATCCGGGTCGGTGAGCCCCGGCACGTCGAGGTGTCCGACCATGACCGCCGCCCCCGAATCCACCAGCTTCCGGAACGGCACCAGGTCCTTGCCCTGCAGCTGATCCAGCGGCGGGGTGTGCACCGCGCCGGTGTGCGAGTCGCCCGAGCCGGAACCGTGGCCGGGGAAATGCTTCATGACACTGCCCACCCCGGCGTCGTTCATGGCCCGGATGAACGCGCCCGCGTAATCCACCACGACGTCCGGATTGTCGGAGAAGGAGCGGTCGCCGATCACCGAATCATCGGGCTGGCTGCTGACATCCACGTCGGGGGCGAAGTCCACGGTCACCCCCAGCGCCTTCAGCTTCTTGGCCCGGTCCAGGCTGAAGGTGTAGAACTCGTCGACGCTCATCGACCCCGGGATGGACCGCGCGGGCGGTGCCACCCCGATCAGGTCCTTGGCGCGCGAGACCCGGCCGCCCTCTTCGTCGATGGTGACCATGAGCGGTGTCCGCGAGGCCTTCTGCACCGCGTCCACCTGGTGCTGGGCCAGCATGGCCTTGTCGGTCCAGCTGCCGATGAAGATGCCGCCGATCTGCTCGGTCTTCACCACGTTCTCGGCGTCGGCCTCGCCGGTGACGCCGACGGTCAACAATTGCGCCAGCTTCTGCCGCAGCGTGAACTGGGACAGGTACATGGCCGCGCAATCCCCTTGCGTCGGAGTCGTTGTCGGCGCGGCACTGCTGGTGCTCGGCGCTCCGGTGCTGGTCGAGGCCGATTCGTTGGACGAATTCGAGCCACTCGAGCAGGCGGTCAGGGCGAGAGCGGTCACCGCGACGGCGATCCCCGGAGCAAGGCGCATGCCCCGACGGTAGCTCCCCGCGCGAGAGTTCTCGCCATCGACACCGGGTGTTCCACCGCGCGTGGCGAATTCACCCTTGCGGTAGCTCGTGATGCCCGCCGAAGGCCTGACGCATGGCCGAGAGCACCTTGTCGCCGTACACGGCATTGCCGCGCGAGGAGAAACGCTGGAACAGCGCCGCCGCCAGCACCGGGGTCGGGACGCCCTCGTCGATGGCGGCGTCCACGGTCCAGCGGCCCTCGCCAGAATCGGAGACGCGCCCGGAGAAGGTGTCGAGGTTCGGGTCGGCGTACAGCTCGGCGGCGGTCAGATCGAGCAGCCAGGAGGCGACCACCGAGCCGCGCCGCCACACCTCGGTCACCTCGGGGACGTCGATGTCGTAGGAGTAGTACTCGGGATGCTCGAGCGGCGTCACCTCGGCGGAGTGCTCGCCGTCCGGTCGGGTGCCGATATTCGCCTGGTGCAGGATGTTCAGGCCCTCGGCGTAGGCGGCCATCGCGCCGTATTCGATGCCGTTGTGGACCATCTTGACGAAGTGGCCCGCTCCGGCGGGACCGCAGTGCAGGTAGCCCTGTTCGGCGGTGGAGGGGGTGCCGGTGCGGCCGGGGGTGCGGGGCGCGGCGTCCACGCCGGGTGCGATGGATTTCAACAGCGGATCCAGGTAGGCGACGGTGTCGTGCTCGCCGCCGATCATCAGGCAGAAGCCGCGGTCGAGGCCGAACACGCCCCCCGAGGTGCCGATGTCCACATAGTGAATGCCCTTGGGCCGCAGTGCTTTCGCGCGCGCGATGTCCTCGTGGTAGCGGCTGTTGCCGCCGTCGATGATGATGTCGCCGGGCTCGAGCAGCTCGGCCACGCTGTCGATGACCGCGCCGGTCGCGCCCGCCGGGATCATGACCCACACCACGCGCGGGGCATCGAGCATGGCCACGAATTTCTGGAGTTCGGTGCTGCCCTGGAAGCTTTCGCCGAGTTCGGCGGAGAGCTGGTCGATGTTCTCGACCCGGCGTTCGTAGCCGACCGAGGTGTGCCCGTCGCGCACGATGCGGCGCACGATATTCGCGCCCATCCGGCCGAGTCCGATCATTCCGAGCTGCATGGTTTGTCTCCTCGCCTCGTACGGTCCGGTCCGGTCCGATTGTCCCAGTCGAGCGTCTCGAAACTTTTTTACGATCGGATGGATCGGTGTGTAACGCCCTGAATCCGGTATCGATAGAAGAGGTGGCTCCGTGCTGTTGCCAGACCCCCGACCCGGCAACCGCACGGGGCTCTTTTCATGCCCCCGGCTATCGTTGCAGATGATTTGCTGACTGCTGGGGAGGATCTTGCGTGACCGGTGGAAGTGCTGGCGGACGCCAACTTCTGAACTCGAATGCCGCTCGCCGCGCCGGGATCGCCGCCGGTGTGCTGATGGCCGCGGCGGGGATCGGGTATGTGGTCGACTGGTCGCTGTCGTCGGGTCAGGTGCCGCGCGGGGTGCAGGTTGCCGGGGTCGACATAGGCGGGATGGATCGGGCCGCGGCGCGGTCGCGGCTCGAGACGGTGCTCGATCGGCGTGTGGCACAGCCGCTCACGGTCCGCACCGGGGACGTCACCACCGACCTGGTGCCGCGCGATATCGGGTTGGGGGTGGACTGGAACGGCACCTGGGCGCGCGTCGGCGGGCAGCCGAAGAATCCGGTCACTCGGCTGGCTTCGTTCTTCACCACCCGGAAGGTGGAGCCCGCGGCCACGATCGATGCCGCCGCGCTGGATCGGGCGCTGGATGCCCTACGCGCGCACGACCGGCAGCCGGTCGAGGGCGGAATCGTCTTCGAGGACGCCAGGGCCGTGGCGGTGCGGCCGGTTCCCGGTCGGGTGCTCGACGTCGCGGCGACGCGCACCGCACTCGCCGAGCATTGGGCCGACGGCTCGGTGCTGGAACTGCCCGTGGCGCAGACCCCGGCGCGGGTGCGTGCCGACGCGGTGGACCGCGCGCTGAAAGAGGTCGCCGAACCCGCCGTGCGGGCCCCGATCACCTTCACCGGCCAGGGCGGTGACGCCACCCTGGACCCGGGGCAGATCGCGGGCGCGCTCTCCTTCCACCCGAACGACCAAGGCGGACTGGAGCTCTCGACCGATACCGAGGCGTTGACGGCGGCGCTGGCACCGCAGTTGCGGTCCACCGAGGTGCCGCCGCGCGACGCGGGTTTCGACCTGTCCGGCTCCCGCGCGAGCGTCCGCCCCGCCGTCGTCGGCACCCTCGTCGACTGGGGCAAGACTCTCGATGGGCTTACCGCCGTGCTGGTTTCACCGTCGAACCGATCGAAGGCCGTGGTCTATCAGCAGGTTCAACCCAAGCTGAGCACCGAGGACGCGAACAAACTGGGTGTCGTCGAACCGGTCGGCTCGTTCACCACCGGCGGCTTCAGCGGACCGTCCGGCGTGAACATCCGGGTGATCGCGCGCAAGGTGGACGGCGCGATCGTGAAGCCCGGAGAGACCTTCTCGCTCAACGACTTCACCGGTCCGCGCGGCGCCGCCCAGGGCTACGTGGAATCCGGCATCATCAACAACGGCCGCCCGGCCACGGCCGTCGGCGGCGGTATCTCCCAGTTCGCCACCACCCTCTACAACGCCGCGTACTTCGCGGGCCTCGAGGACGCGGGCCACACCGAACACAGCTACTACATCTCTCGGTACCCCGCCGCCCGCGAGGCCACCGTCTTCGACGGCGCGATCGACCTGAAGTTCCGCAACAACACCCCGTACGGCGTGGTCATCGAAACCGCCGCCGACGACTCCTCGATCACGGTCCGCCTGTGGAGCACCAAAACCGTTGAGGTCGAATCCATCACCGGCGACCGCACCAAACCCACCGAGCCCAAGACCATCACCCTCCCCAAGGGCAAGGACTGCATCGCCTCCACCGGCGCACCGGGTTTCACCACCTCCGACACCCGCGTCATCCGAGATGCCAAGACCGGCAAGGAAATCTCCCGCCACACCCGAACCGTCAAATACGACCCGGTTCCCACGGTCATCTGTGAATGAACGCCAAAAGCGATGCGGCTCGGAGAATTCCGAGCCGCATCGCTTCTTTCAGAGCATCGGCGCGATCAGAACGCGGCTTCGTCGAGCTCCATGATGTCGTTGTCCAGGTTCGACAGCACCGTGCGGACCGAGGTCAGCTCGGGCAGGACGTTGCGGGCGAAGAACTGGGCGGTGGCGATCTTGCCCTCGTAGAACTTCTCGGTCGAGCCGTTGTCGAGAGCGTTGATGGCGACCTCGGCCTGGGCCAGCAGCAGCCAGCCGATGAGCAGGTCGCCGACGGCCAGCAGGAAGCGGACCGAACCCAGGCCGACCTTGTAGAGCTCCTTCGGGTCCTGCTGGGCGGCCATCAGGTGCCCGGTCAGGGTGGCGGCCATGCCCTGGACATCCTCGAGGGCGGTGGCGAGCAGCTTGCGCTCGGCCTTGAGGCGTCCGTTGCCACCCTCGCGCTCGATGAACTTCTGCACCTGGCCGGCCACGTGGGCCAGCGCCACGCCGCGGTCGCGGGCGATCTTGCGGAAGAAGAAGTCCTGCGCCTGGATGGCGGTGGTGCCCTCGTACAGCGAGTCGATCTTGGCGTCGCGGATGTACTGCTCGATCGGGTAGTCCTGCAGGAAGCCGGAGCCACCGAAGGTCTGCAGCGATTCGGTCAGGTACTGGTAGGCCCGCTCGGAGCCGACACCCTTGACGATCGGCAGCAGCAGGTCGTTGACGCGGAACGCGGTGTCCTTGTCGGCACCCGAGACCAGCTCGGCGATGTCCGCGTTCTGGTGCGCGGCGGTGTACAGGTACACCGCGCGCAGGCCCTCGGCGTAGGCCTTCTGCATGGCCAGCGAACGACGCACGTCCGGGTGGTGGGTGATGGTGACGCGCGGGGCGGCCTTGTCGGTCATCTGGGTCAGGTCCGCACCCTGCACACGGGTCTTGGCGTACTCGAGCGCGTTCAGGTAACCGGTCGACAGGGTGGCGATGGCCTTGGTGCCCACCATCATTCGAGCGTTCTCGATGACGTCGAACATCTGCGCGATGCCGTTGTGGATCTCGCCGACCAGCCAGCCCTTGGCGGGCACGCCGTGGCCGCCGAAGGTG
The DNA here is from genome assembly GCF_035818515.1 of Nocardia sp. CDC153. Classification (NCBI taxonomy): domain Bacteria; kingdom Bacillati; phylum Actinomycetota; class Actinomycetes; order Mycobacteriales; family Nocardiaceae; genus Nocardia; species Nocardia sp. CDC153. The sequence goes on from NZ_JAYKYU010000007.1 coordinate 396,441, forward strand.
ACCTCACAGGTGGCCGAGACCTTGATGCCCATCTTGTGCTCGACATTGGTGACGAACACGCCGTTGCGCTCACCCAGGGTCTGGGTCTCGAAGTCGAAGTGGTACTTCGGCACGTAGAACAGCGACAGGCCCTTGGTGCCCGGTCCGGCGCCCTCGGGGCGGGCCAGCACCAGGTGCATGATGTTCTCGAACAGGTCGTCGGAGTCACCCGAGGTGATGAAGCGCTTGACGCCCTCGATGTGCCAGGAGCCGTCCTCCTGCTGGATCGCCTTGGTGCGACCCGCGCCGACGTCGGAACCGGCGTCGGGCTCGGTCAGCACCATGGTGGCGCCCCAGTTGCGGTCGGCGATGATCTGAGCCCACTTCTTCTGCTCATCGGTGCCGTTGTTGTAGAAGACCTGCGCGAAACCCGCACCGGCGGCGTACATCTGGGCCGGCGGGTTGGCGCCGAGGATCATCTCGCCCAGGGCCCAGCCGACGACCGAGGGGGCGCCCAGGCCACCCAGCTCCTCGCGGACCGGAACCTTGGACCAGCCGCCGTCCTCGAGGGCACGGTAGGACTTCTTGAAGGACTCGGGGAGAGTGACCGTGTGGGTCTCCGGGTCGAAGACCGGCGGGTTGCGGTCGGCGTCGGCGAAGGACTCGGCCAGCGGGCCCTCGGCCAGGCGACGAACCTCGCTCAGCATCTCCTTGACGGTGTCGGCGTCGAGGTCGCCGTAGGCGCCCGCGTCGAGCAGCTTCTGGATGCCCAGGAACTCGAAGAGGTTGAACTCGAGGTCGCGAACGTTGCTCTTGTAGTGACCCATGGTCGTACTCACTCTCCATTGAGATGGGTGCGGTTCGGTGTGTGCCGTTCCCGCCCGTTAGGTCTCCACCGGGTAGACACCGTAAAGCAGCGCTACTGGCGGGTAACTTATGCGCCATGTTACCGACCGGTAGGAGGGCCGCCAAGGTCATCGCGGCCGAATGTGACAGAAAGCACGCGAGTTGCCGAGACCCGGGGTTCCGTTGAGCCCGTGCGGATCCCGTTCCCGCAGCTAGGGCCGGTGCCCCGCGATCGATGCCGCCGGGACATGAGTCCCTCGACACAGTGGGCGGCGCAGGGTAGGCAACCCCGCCCACGCGACGTCGGTGAGCCGCGCCGGGTGGAGCCGGGCGGCTCGATACGGTGCGTGCATGCGCATCGAGACGAGTGCCGGACCGGCGGAGGTGGAGCTCGACCGTCCCGGGCGGAACAAGCCGACCTTCCTGCTGGTGCTGACGCACGGCTCGGGCGGCGGCGTCGACGCGAAAGACCTGCTCGCCGTGCGAGATTCGGCCGTCGCGCTGGGCGGCGCAGTGGCCTTGGTGACCCAGCCCTACCGGGTCGCGGGTCGGCGCGCCCCGGGTAAGGCCGAGGCGCAGGACGCGGCCTGGCTGGAAATCATTGCGGCACTGCGCAAGAAGGTCCGCGGCGTGCCGCTCGTGCAAGGCGGCCGCAGCAATGGCGCGCGCGTGGCCTGTCGCACGGCTCGCGAGGCGAAAGCCCGAGGCGTCCTGGCCCTATCCTTTCCCCTCCATCCACCCGGCAAGCCCGAAAAGTCCCGTCGCGACGAACTGCTGGCCCCTGGCGACATCGAAGTCATCGTCGTGAACGGCGCTCGAGACCCCTTCGGCATCCCCGAGGCCACCGACGCCACCGAGGTCCATGTCGTTCCCGGACAGGCGCATTCGTACCGCGCGGGCTTCGATGACATCGTCGCCGCGGTAACGCCCTGGCTGCGGCGCTGGTCCACGACCTGACCCCCGGCGGGATCAGCGGGCGCGGGTCAGGTACGTCAGGAGGTCGTCGATCAGATCGGTGGGGTCCGCGTGACCCTTGCCGTCGGCGGACAGGTGGCCGGTGGCGGCGAACCCGACGGCACCGTGAGCCGTGGCGCGCACGAGCGAGGCGAGGCGTTCGGGATCCGCAGCGGGCAGGCTGCCCGCCGCCTGGGCCTGCGCGACCAGGGCGATCAGGGCGGACTGGGCATTCGCGCCGGTCTCGGCGAGTTCGGGGGTCTCCTCGGTCCAGCGGCCGAACACCAGGTGGAAGCGGGCGGGATAGTCGAGGGCCCAGGAGATGTACCCGTGCAGGACGGCGCGCAACATCTCGAGGGGGTCGGGGCAGTCCTGGACGACGCGGGCGAATTCCGCCACGCGCTCGGACAATTCGCGCGCCGCGACGGCCGCGAGCAGCGCCTCCTTGTTCGCGAAGTGCTTGTAGGGCGCGTTGTGCGAGACGCCTGCGCCCTTGCCGACCTCGCGCAGCGTGACCGCGTCCGCGCCGCCGGCATCGAGCAGGCGGAGCGCGGAGTCGAGCAGGACGGTGCGGGTGGACGGGGGCATCGGACCATCCTAATCGGCGGTTGACAACGTCAACCCGCGCGCCTAGGTTGACGTTGTCAACCTGAAGGGAGCGGGCATGGATCAGGGCACGACGGCCGTCGTCACGGGTGCGACGAACGGCATTGGCGAGGCCATCGCGCGGCAACTGGCCGCCACCGGAATGGAGGTGGTGCTGGTGGGGCGGGATCGGGGGCGTCTGGTGGCCGTGCGGGAGCGCATCACCGCCGCGGTTCCGGGCGCGCGACTGCGCGACGAACTGGCCGATCTGTCCCTGCTGGAAGACGTCCGGCGGTTGGCGGATCGCCTGCGGGACACCAGGATCGATATTCTGATCAGCAATGCGGCGGTGGTCGCCGAACTCGGCGACCACACGGCCGAAGGTGTGCAGCGCACGTTGGCCACCAATCACCTTGCGCCGTATCTTCTGCTGCGCACATTGGGTGAGAACATCGCCGCCGCAGGCGGATCCGCGCGTCTGATTGTGGTGGGCGCGTCACCGACCGCCCTGCGCAGAGTTCCCGTAGATCTCGAGGATCTCGGCTTCGAGAACCCGCGCGGCCTCGGATTCCCGCCCAGTTTCCGGCCTTTCGTGGCCTACGGGCGGACCAAGAACATGAACGCGATGTTCGTCTACAGCCTGGCCGAACACCTCGCGGGCAGCGGCGTCACCGTCAATGGCGCGCACCCGGGCATCATTCGCCACACCGGCCTGGGCCGGGACTCCGCGCGTGGACTGCTGCGGGTCTTCGGCTGGTCCCAATGGATCAACCCGCTGCTCCCCGGCCCGGACGCGGGCGCGGACACCCCGGTATGGCTGGCCACCGCGCCGGAGCTGGCCGGCGTGTCCGGCCGATTCTTCGTGCGCCGCAAGGATGTTCGCACCGCGGCCCACACCACCGATCCGGGCCGGCGCGCCGAGTTGTGGGCGAAGAGCGCCTACCTCACCGGCCTACCCGCGCGGCGTCGACGAGCGATGGACGGCTAGAAGAGGTCGAGGGCCGGGGGTTGGGGGACGCCGCCGAGGGCGGGTTCCTCGGTGGGCGGTTCGGGGATGGGTTTGGTGGCGACCACCAGGGCGTCGATGGCGTCGTGGGATTCGGTCGGGCGGTGGACGCGGTCGGCGTGGCGGACGCGGATGTCGGGTTCGGCGGGGGCCAGGTCGGCCAGGATGTCGGCGGGGGTGAAGGTCAGGGACGGGTTCTGTTCGCCGCCATAGCCTTCCGTGAGGTTGAGGGTGTCGTTGCCGAGGACGAGCAGGGTGCCGCCGGGGGAGAGCATCTCGACCGAGCGCAGCAGCAGGGCGCGGCGGTCGTCGGCGGGTAGGTGCAGGAAGGCCATGAGGATGAGCTCGTAGGGGCCGGTGATGTCGGCGGCGTCGAGCGTGGTGACATTGGCGTGGACCCAGTGGATGCGGCCGCGCACCGAGCGGGACAGTCGGGAGGCGACCGTGCGGCCCTTGTCGATGCCGGTCTGCGAGAAGTCCACGGCATCCACCTGCCAGCCGTGGGTGGCCAGCCACAGCGCGTTGCGGCCCTCGCCGCAGCCCAGATCCAGGGCCCGCGGCAGCTCCGGCCGCGGCTCGCCGACGCCGAGCCCGCCCACCGGCACCCGCCGCTCCAACCCGAAAACCTGCTCGACCACCGTCTCGTTCGGAGGTGCGCCCCACACCAATTCGGTCTGGGAGTAGTGCTCGTCCCATTCGGCGGCATCCATGAGTGCGAGTCTATGAGCCGCTGGCGGTAACGACGATGGCCGCGAACCTCGAATCGGTTCGCGGCCATCGGCGGGGGTGCGGGGGCGCAGCCCCCGAAATCGTCGGGGGTTTCAGGGGCGAAGCCCCTGAGAGCCCGAGAGTTGTCTAAAGCGTGGTGTGCATGAGGATCACGTTGTACTGGCTGTGGACCGTCGTGAGGAAGTACAGGTCACGGCCGGTCTGGTACGGGAAGATGTACGGCGCGTAGGCCGTCGGCAGTTCCCGCGTGTCGATGAGCACCGCGGGCGCGCTCCACGGCCCCTCCGGATTGGGCGAGGTGTACATGACCACCGAGTTCCACGGGTCGGTGGTCAGCAGGATGTATTGCCCCAGATAGTCGTTCCACTGCACGGACATCTCCGCGACGCCGCCGCCGATCACCGGCTGCGCCGCGTTCACGTCCTTCTGCCACTTGCCGCCGTCCCAGTACTCGTAGGCGCCCATATCGGTGACGGCCGCTTCGGGCACGCGGGCGACGTAGGCCGGGTGATTGCGTCCGGACCCGGTCCCGTACTCGTAGAGGAACCCGTCGCGCTTGACGAAGGCGTTCATCTGGAAGTTGGCGTTGCCGCCCTCGTCCGGTCGGCGCGTGGCGGGCAGTTCCACCCAGTTCTCGCCATTGTCGCCGGAGACCGCGAGGCTGGAGTAGTTGGTCGTCCACTCGCCCACGTCGTCCCAGCTCTTGACCGACATGAGGCTCATGAACTGGGTCGGGCCGACCGAGATGCCCGCGGTGGGAATCCGGCTGATCTCGATGAAGGGGATCTTCGGGCTGGGGATCAGATCGCGGGCCTGCCCGAACCAGTCCCGCACCACCGAATCGAAGTAGATGCCGTTGCTGGGGTTCTGGGTGTGCGAGCGCACCAGGATATTGGAGCGCCACGCCCAGGTGCTGCCGACCAGCAGGTTCGGCAGGCCGAGTCCGGCGGTGTCACCGAAGGCGGTGAGCATTTCGCCGTTCCCGTTGTCCCACATGATGCCCAGGTCGGTGCCGAGCACGTTGTAGGACTGGGTGTTGTTGGGGCTGGCCATGCCGGTGACCTGGAAGACCGCCTTGGTGCGCCCGGGGAGTTGCGGTAGACCGTTGGTGCCGTTGAGGACCGGAATCGGGTTGATCGCGTTGGGGTTGGCTGCGGCCGGTGTGGTCACGGTAAGGAGCAAGGCCGTGGCACCTGCTAAACCGGACAGCAGCAGGGGGGCGGCTTTGGTCAATGCGGTGCTTCCTCCGGGTCTCGCCGAATAATGCGCGGACCACACCGTATGTGACGGGCCGCACAATGCGTTCGACTCGTTGGCAAAGTGTGAAAATGCTAACAGCGATACCCGAAAATCGGGGCTTGCAAACCGGATTGTTTGCCGTGAATTGGCTTACATCTTGGTATAGCTCGATTATCCGTTGCGGCCCAGCGCCTGCCGGATGATGAGCGGCAGCTGGGTGGCGCGCTCCACCGCGAGCGTCCGGCGCACCGACGACTGCCAGGTCCGATCGAACAGTTTCTTGGCGCTCGCCACCGCCTGCGGCGAGCGCGCCGCGATCCGGTCGGCCAATTTCTCGGCGGCCGCGCGCGGATCCGCGGTCACCTCGGTGACCAGTCCGATGCGCTCGGCGTAGGCGGCGCCCACCGGGTCGGCGGTCATGGTGAGCAACAGCGCCTGATCGATGCCGATGAGCCGCGACAGCGTGGCCGCGCCGGTCATGTCCGGAATCAGCCCGTGCTTGACCTCCATCACCGAGAATTCGGAATCCGGTGTGGCGAACCGGAAATCGGCGGCCAGCGCGATCTGCAGGCCACCGCCGTAGCAGCGCCCGTGCACCACCGCGATCACCGGCTGCGGCAGTCGCCGCCACGCCCAGCACGCCTCCTGGAAGGTATTGGTGCCCAGCCACGGCAGCGGGACGAAGCCGCGCACCACGTCCAGCGGATTGCCCATGGCCTTGGCGACGTCCAGCCCGGAACTGAAGCTGGGCCCGTTGCCGGAGAGGATGACCGCGCGAATGTCCTTGCGCTTGCCGATGATCCCGGCGACGCGGACCAGTTCGCGCAGCATGTCGATGGTCAGGCCGTTGTGCTTGTCGGGCCGGTCCAGGGCCACGTAGGCGCGGTCGCCGTCGAAGGTCAGGGAAACGTTGTGGCTCACGGTCTTTCCTTTGATTCGAACTATTCGAGCTGGTCCAGCAGCAGCCGGGCGCAGCCCGCCGGGTCGTCGTAGAAGGGCGTGTGGCCGCTGCCGTGCAGGGTGACGTGCCGCGCGCCGGGCAGTACCGCGCGGGCGCGGCGGGACTGGGTGGCGTACGTGAGCAGAATGTCACGATTGCCCCAGGCGACGGTGATCGGGATGCCGTCGAGGGCGCTGCGGTCGGGGAGCCGGAAGTCGGTGAAGGAGGCCAGCGCGGCATCGAACCCGGACGCGCCGAGCAACCCCTCGACGGTGTCGACCGCGACCTGCGCGTCCACCGCCCACGGCTTGCCGAACACCAACCCGAGGAAAGTGGAACGGCCCGCGGCGTTTCCGAGCAGCGCGGGCACCGCCGGATGCAGGACCTTGGTGAGCTGTTTGGCGCGTCCCAGGGCTTGCTGACACCAGACGCGGCCCGCGGTGTCCCAGAACGCGATGGGGGAGTAGGCGGTGACCGAGCGGGCCAGCCCGCGCGCGGCGAGATCGAGCACGATCCCGCCGCCCATGGAATTGCCTGCCAGATGCGGGTTTTGGATGCCCTGCGCGGCGAGGAATTCGACGAGCGCGTCGGCGAGCGTGGACACGGTGGTGTGCGGCAGCGGCGCGCTGCCCCCGAATCCGGGCAGGTCCACCGCGATCACGTCGAACGAGGCGGCCAGGGTGTCGATGATCGGCTCCCACACCTGCCAGCGGCTGCCGACGCCGTGCACCAGGACCAGCGGTTCGCCGCTGCCGACGCGGTGATGGTTCAACTTCGTCACCGATCGAACCCTACAGTCGTTGACGCGTCGCCAACATGAGGAAAAGGGACACGTCGGCGGTACGATAAAAGGTATGGCAACCCGGAAAGTGACGCTGTCGCTGGACGAGGCGGCCTGGTCCTATGCACAGGATGCCGCCGCCCGCGCGGGCATGTCGCCCTCGGCGTGGATCTCCCGCGCCGCGCGCCGCGAAGCCGTGCGGTTGGGCTGCGCGCCCGTGCCGGACCCGGTCGAACTCGCCGCGGCCGACGAGGCGGAAATCGTGGCCGCCGAGAAGGAGCTGCGTGCGCAGGGGTGAACTCTGGGTCTACCACCCACACGGCACCACCCGAACCCGCACCATCATTCTCATCTCCAGCGACGGCATCAACGAGTCGCCGCGACCCTGGCTGATCGCGGCCGAGGTCGAGGCCGAGGATCCGCGCGACATTCTGGCCGTGCTCATTCCCGGCCACGGCTGGGTGCACGCGGGCAATCTGGGGCGCATCTATCGCGGCTGGCTGGACGAGCGGATCGCGGAGGTCGACGCCGAGACCGCCGAGCGAATCGACACAGCGCTGCGCGCCGCCATGGATCTGTGAGATCGTGCCTGCGGCAGTTTTCGTCGAGTTATCGAGAGTCGAGGCCCCCGTGCGCATCTCCCTGTTCGCCGCCGCGCTCGTCGCGCTTCCCCTGCTGGCCGCCTGTGGCGGCAGCACCAGCGACAAGTCCGCCGATGTCACCCAGGCGGACGTCTCCAAGGCGCTACAGGACAGCGGTCTCAAGGATGCGAAGTTCGCCGACTGCGCCGCGAAAATCTATGTGGATCAGGGCATTTCGCAGGCCGGGCTGCGATTGATGATCAAGAACGACGCGAAGAACGCGTCCGCGCAGGACCCGGAATCGCTCGGTATGAGCAAGGACGACGCCGAAAAGGCCCGGGCCGCAACGAACAAGATCATCACGGACTGCATGAAGCAGTGATCTCGCCCTTGTTAACCCTCGGACGCCGGTGTGCAATCTCTGAACGACCGGGATCGTCCCGGCGTCCGGGAGGGATCATGTTGCGGAAATCCATCGTCGCCGCGGCGCTACTGGCGCTGCCCCTGCTGTCCGCGTGCAGCAATAGTCAAGAGTCCGTCACCGCCGCGAGCACCACGCCCGCTCCGGCCGCGGTGACCTCGGCCGCGAAGACCACGGTGTCCGGCGCGCCCACCACCTCCCCGGGCGCGGCCGTGAGCCCCGGCGCGACCACCGCACCGGGCGGCAGCGCCTCCCCCGGCAGCGGTCTGACCGCCGAGCAGATCTCGAAAGCCTTGCAGGACAAGGGCAAACTCAGCGCGACGACCGCCGACTGCGTGGCCAACATCTACATCCAAGAGGGCCTGTCCGACAGCGGTATTCAGAAGATCATCGACAGCGCCAACGGCACCAACCCGGCCAAGGTGAGTCTCGGCACCGACGACCTCGTCAAGGCGGGGAAGGCCACCAAGCGCATCGCCACCGAGTGCACCAAGTAACAACTCTCGTAACTCTCAGGGGTTCCCCTGAAACCCCAAAAGCCCCTGACATGCGAGAAGGCCCCCACCGCAGTGTTGGGGGCCTTCTCGTGGAGCCGATGACGGGAATCGAACCCGCGCTACCTGCTTGGGAAGCAGGAGTTCTACCATTGAACTACATCGGCAGCGTCTGACTCGCGTTCGCGACTCTATCAGACCGCCTCTCACCCGATGCAACTCTTATCCGTTCTCGCAGGTCCGGCGCGGGATTTTCGATCGTGCGCGCCGCCCGGATGATCGTTCCCGCGCGTCGGGGGCGGCACGCCGAAGATCGCGGGGTTCTTTCGCCGAAGCACCGAGTTTCGATTACGCGCGGTCGTAGACTGTCTCCGGGTCGAAAACCCGTCCACCACAAGTAGTTTGGATGCGCTGAACGTTTGCTGATGCGCGCGCTCGGTGCTCCTGCTCGGCGGTCGAGGAGGACGTATGACCGCAGTGCCCGCTCGTGAAGTGCCCGAGCTCGAAGCCGTGCGGCCATTTCCACGTCGGATGGGACCCAAGGGGTCGTATCTGTGGAAGGCCATCACCACCACCGATCCCAAGATGCTCGGGAACATGTATTTGTTCACGGCCATGGCGTTCTTCCTTGTCGGCGGCCTGATGGCGCTGCTGATGCGCACGGAGCTGGCGCGGCCGGGCATGCAGTTCCTGACGCCGGAACAGTTCAACCAGCTGTTCACCATGCACGGCACGATCATGCTGCTGTTCTATGCGACACCGATTGTCTTCGGATTTGCCAATGCGGTGCTGCCGCTCCAGATCGGCGCGCCCGATGTGGCGTTCCCGCGCCTGAACGCGCTGAGCTACTGGCTGTACCTGTTCGGCGCGACCATGGCCACCCTGGGCTTCGTCACCCCGGGCGGCGCGGCCGACTTCGGCTGGACCGCCTACACCCCGCTCAGCCTGGCCGAACACGCGCCCGGCGTGGGCGCGGACCTGTGGATCATGGGCGTGGCGGTGTCCGGTGTCGGCACCATTCTGGGCGGGGTCAATATGATCACCACGGTCATCTGCCTGCGCTGCCCGGGCATGACCATGTGGCGCATGCCCATCTTCACCTGGAACATCCTGGTCACGAGTGTGCTTGTGCTGCTGGCGTTTCCGATTCTCACCGCGGCGCTCATGGGCCTCGAGGTGGACCGGCACCTGGGCGGGCACATCTACGACCCCTCCAATGGCGGGGCCATCCTCTACCAGCATCTGTTCTGGTTCTTCGGGCATCCCGAGGTCTACATCGTGGCGCTGCCGTTCTTCGGCATCGTGACCGAGATCTTCCCGGTGTTCAGTCGCAAGCCGCTGTTCGGCTACACCACCCTGGTGTACGCGACCATCGCCATCGGTGGGTTGTCGGTCGCGGTGTGGGCGCACCACATGTACGCGACGGGATCGGTGCTGCTGCCGTTCTTCTCGTTCATGACCTTCCTGATCGCCGTGCCGACGGGCGTGAAGTTCTTCAACTGGGTCGGCACCATGTGGCGCGGTCAGCTCACCTTCGAGACGCCCATGCTGTGGGCGGTCGGCTTCCTGGTGACCTTCCTCTTCGGTGGTCTGTCCGGTGTCATTCTCGCCAGCCCGCCGCTGGACTTCCATGTGTCGGACACGTATTTCGTTGTGGCGCATTTCCATTACGTGCTGTTCGGCACCATCGTGTTCGCCACCTTCGCGGGCATCTACTTCTGGTTCCCCAAGATGACCGGCCGCATGATGGACGAGCGGCTCGGCAAACTGCATTTCTGGACGACATTCCTCGGTTTCCACACCACGTTCCTGGTGCAGCATTGGCTGGGCAATCAGGGCATGCCGCGGCGCTACGCGGACTATCTGCCCAGCGACGGATTCACCACGCTCAACACCATTTCCACCATCGGATCGTTCATTCTCGGGCTGTCGATGGTCACGTTCGTCTGGAATGTCTTCAAGAGCTATCGGTACGGCGAACTGGCGACCGTGGACGATCCCTGGGGTTACGGCAATTCCCTGGAATGGGCCACCACCTGTCCGCCGCCGCGCCACAACTTCTACGAGCTGCCGCGCATTCGTTCCGAACGCCCTGCATTCGAGCTGCACTATCCGCACATGGTCGAACGCATGCGGGCCGAGGCCCATGTGTCGTGGGGGTTGCGCAAACCGAAGGCCGTCGCCGAGGCCGGGCCAGTCGATTCACCGACCGACCATTGACATACGCTCTTGCCCGTGCTGCTTTCAGATCGCGACATCCGCAAGGAAATCGCCAATGGACGTCTCGGGCTCGAGCCCTTCGACGAGAAGCTGGTGCAGCCGTCGAGCATCGATGTGCGGCTGGACAGCCTGTTCCGGGTGTTCAACAACACCCGCTACACGCATATCGATCCGGCGCAGCGGCAGGACGAGCTGACCACGCTGGTCGAACCGGCCGCGGGCGAGCCGTTCGTGCTGCATCCGGGTGAATTCGTGCTGGGGTCCACCCTCGAGGTGTGCTCGCTGCCCGACGATCTGGCCGGACGCCTGGAGGGCAAGTCCAGCCTGGGTCGCCTGGGTCTGCTTACCCACTCCACCGCGGGCTTCATCGACCCCGGATTCAGCGGGCACATCACCCTCGAACTGTCGAATGTGGCGAATCTGCCGATCACCCTGTGGCCGGGCATGAAGATCGGGCAGCTGTGCCTTTTCCGGCTCACCTCCCCGGCCGAGCATCCGTACGGCAGCGCGGCCGTGGGATCGAAATATCAGGGGCAGCGCGGGCCCACGCCGTCGCGCGCCTATCTGAATTTCCCCGTCTCCCAGTGAGATGCGTTACGGGGTAGCGGGTGCTGTCGGCCGGACGGCGTAAATCGGCCGCTGCCTGGACAGTTGACCGTCGCAGGTGGCGCGATTACGCCGACCGGTACGCGGGGTTACCGGGTGTACGGATGGCGCGGTACGTCGTAAGGTGACGGCGACAGGTCTGTGGAAACGAGATGGGCAGCGGATGAGTTCGGTTCTGGGAGTTTCGGTGGGGGCGAGTGCGGTTCGCATCGCACGCCCGATCGCCGGTGATTCCGCGGAAACCGCTGCCACCCGCAACTTTTCCGCGACACCGCCCGGATTCGGCGGCTACGAGGGCGCGCCCGAGGCGTTCGACGTGCAGGCCGTGCCGGTCGGGGAGCGCCGGGTCGACGAGCTGGCCGCCGATGTCATCGGCGCGGTGCTGGCCGCGGACTCGCGGATCACCGCCACCGCTATCGCCTATCGGGACGAGAATCACGCGCGCGCCATTCGGGCCGAGCTGGCGCGGCGTCAGTTCACCAATTACGAACTGGTGCCCGATGTGGTGGCGGCGCTGGAATTCCTCGAATGCTCCGGTGAGCTACGGGGTTTCGGCACGGTCGCGCTCTACGACCTGGGTGCGTCCGGTTTGTCCGTGACGGTGGTCGACACCGCCACCCGGCAGGTCTGCTTCAGCGAACGCACCAGCGATATCAGCGGCGACTACCTGGATTCGCTGATCCGCGAACAGCAGATCGCCTCCGGGCGCATCGCGCATCCGCCGGACCACACCGGGCTGGCCGCGCTGGACGCGCTGTGCCGACAGGCCAAGGAACAGCTCTCCGGCAGCAATGCGGTGGCCCTGCCCTCGACCGAGGGGCTGGTGCTGCTCTCGCAGGAGAACTTCGAGGCCCTCATCATGCTGGCCGTCGAATCCTCCGCGCGCATGACCCGCGATGTCATCCTGCGCTCCGAGCAGCCGGTGCAGGCGGTCGCCCTGCTCGGCGGCTGCGCCCAGATTCCGCTGGTGGCAAGGGTTCTGCGGCGGTGGCTGGGCGTGCCCGTCATCGTGCCCGCCGCGCCCGACACCGTGGTGACCCGCGGCGCGGCCATGCTGGCCCGCCCGGTCATGGCGCGCCCCGCGCCCGCGCCGTTCCCGACCGCCGTCCACGACCAGACGCCGCCGCCGATCGAACCGAGCCAGCCCTGGCAGCCCGGGCCCGCCCGCGCGGTGGAGAAGTTCGGCCGCCGCCGCGAGATCAGCCTCGCCGGTGTGGCGGTCGGCGCGCTGGTCGTGGTCGCCGCCATCGGCGTCACCCTGGGCTGGGGACCCCGTGTGCTGGAACATGATTCGCAGCAGCGCCAGGACGCCGTCACCAGCTCCGTCCCGGTGACCACCACCCACGCGGTCGAATCCGCCACCGTCGCCCCCACCACCACCGACGCCACCAACGAATCCTTGGCCGCACCCCCACCCCGCTACACCACGACCACCACCGAGGCCCCACCCCCCACCGTCGGCCCCAACACCATCACGATCATCCCGGGCCTCCCCCCGGTCGTCGTGCCCACCCTTCCCCCGCTCTTCCCGGCCCCGCCGGCACAAGAGCACTGACGCAACGGGTTTCACTTCGTGCGTACACGCGCCGAGTCCGCCCCGTCGACTGCCAGAAGGGGGCGGACTCGGTGGGACCGGCGCGAGCATGCGCCGGGTGCGGGGACCGGCTGCGTTCAGTCCCCGCTTCCGGTTCCCACCGCCAGAGCTGTCGTGATGATTGCCGACAGGGGTGGGAGTTTGGAGTCGCGCGCGGGCGGCGTCACCCAGTGGCACCCCTCGCGCGTCCAGCGACCCAGGCCGGTGGGCAGCATGACCGCGCTGCCGACCGCGGGAATTCCGATATCGAGGCCGTTCAACACCTCCATGACCTGATCGCCGGGCCGTGAATCCGGTTCGGCGAGAAAGCTCCAGCGAATCTGCCGGGCCAGCATCGGGGCCTCGCGATACTGCTGTTGCAGTGTGCTGCGGACCTTTTCGGCCCGGGCGACGGGCAGATGCACGACGCCGATGCGCGAGGTGACGGGCAGCATCACGAACCCGCCGCGTTCGGTGACCGGCAGCCCGAACTCGTGCCGGTAGTAGGAAACCCAGTCGTCGACTGTTCTGAGCTTGTCCGCGTTCACATCCCCGCCTCCTTCCCCTGACCACAAGGGTCGCGTGCCGGGAGGCACTGTGAAAACGCCCGCACACCCGCCTTCCACTGCCTTTCCGCCGCCACTATTACCGAAACGCATAAAGCCTGGTACCAACCGGGTTTCGGATGTGGTCGCGGCCAGTTTCCGCTCGTACCCTGGAGTTCGGAGTTCGTTCGGAAGGGATGGCACCGTGGTCCGGCACTGGTCAGGCAAAGAGGCCCGGGCCCTCCGCGATGCCAAACGCATGAGTATCCGGGAGTTCGCCGCCCACCTGGGCGTGCACGAACGACTGGTCTCGAAATGGGAGGCCGGGGGCAATCGGGTGCATCCCCGTCCCATCAATCAGGCCGCCCTCGATACTTCCCTTGCCAGGTCCGACGATGTTGTGCGGGCACGGTTCGCGGCCTTGATCGACCAGCCCTTGATCGACCGCCCCGCCGCCGTTCCCGGTTTCGATGTGCGCCATGGCGGTTCCGAGCTTTCCGAGCTATGGAACCCGATGCCCGCGCCAGCCAGTTATTCCAGCGACGCGGAACTGCTGGCACTCGTCGATACGGGTGCGATGAGGGGCGATGCGTTAGCGGCGATTTCGGAGAGGGATCTGATCATGGCGGCTGCCCACGAAGCAAGCGAGCACGCCGGCAGGGCCGAGAGCACCAATGTGGGTGCGACCATGTTGGAGCAGCTCGACGCCGATGTCACGCGCATCGCCAACGACTACGTCCACATGGCGCCGGTGCCGATGATGGTGGAGATGCTACGGGTACGGCGGCGGGTGTACCGGCTGCTGGAAGGCCATCAGCGCCCGGCCGACACCTCGCACCTCTATCTCTTGGCGGGCACTTTGTCCGGTCTGCTGGCCAATGCCAGCACCGATCTGGGCTATTTCGACGCGGCCGGTGAACAGGCAAGGGCCGCTTGGGCTTACGCCGAACTGTGCGAGCACAATCCGCTGCGGGCCTGGACCCGCGGCATGCAGGCGCTCATCGAGTACCGCTCCGAGCGGCCGCGGCGCGCGGTGCTGCTGGCCCAGAGCGGGCAGCGCTACGCCGAATCCGCGACCTCGCGGGTGCGGCTGCTGAACATCGAGGCCCGCATCTGGTCGCGGCTGGGCAGCACCACCGACACCGAGCGCTGCATTCGGGCCGCCGACGACGCTCGCGAGAGCGAATCCAATGACACCCTGCACGACGAGGTCGGCGGCGTGTTCGGATTCAACCAGCCCAAGAGCCACTACTACGCGGGCGCGACCTATATCCACCTCGGCCAGGCCGAGCCCGCGCTGGAGGCCACCAACCGGGCCATCGACCTGTATGTGAACGGCCCCACCGACAAGCGCTCCTACGGCGCGGAGTCGCTGGCCCGGGTCGACAATGCCGCCGCGCACCTGATCAACGGCAGTCTCGACGGGGCCGCGGCGGCCCTGGAACCGGTCCTGGAACTGGACGAGGACAAGCGCATCGCCCAGCTGGAGGAGCGACTGTCCGCGGTGCGGCAGCGCCTGGCCTCGCCGGAATTCCGGGATGCCGGAGAGGCCCAGGACCTGGACGAAAGGATCGAGGAGTTCTGCGGCTCCACCGCGGCCCGCAGCGTACTGCCGCCCGATACCGCTCGGTAGCCTGATGGCACCATTGATCGGGTGAGCCCTTCGAGTCACCTACCGCATCGGTCCCCGCGCGCGCTGGAGCAGTCCACCAAGCTCCAGAACGTTCTGTATGAAATCCGGGGGCCGGTACACGCGCACGCGGCACGGTTGGAGTCCGAGGGGCATCGGATTCTCAAGCTGAACATCGGCAATCCCGCGCCCTTCGGGTTCGACGCGCCCGACGTCATCATGCGCGACATGATCGCGGCGCTGCCCTACGCGCAGGGCTACAGCGAGTCCAAGGGCATCCTGCCCGCGCGGCGCGCCATCTTCACCCGCTACGAGCTGGTGCCGGGCTTCCCCGAATTCGATGTGGACGACGTCTATCTGGGCAATGGCGTCTCCGAGCTGATCACCATCGTCATGCAGGCGCTGCTGAACAATGGCGACGAGGTGCTCATCCCCGCGCCGGACTATCCGCTGTGGACGGCCATGACCTCGCTCGCGGGCGGCACCCCGGTGCACTACCTGTGCGACGAGTCCAACGACTGGCAGCCGGACATCGCCGACATGGAATCCAAGATCACCGACAAGACCAAGGCGATTGTCGTGATCAACCCCAACAACCCCACCGGCGCGGTGTACTCCGCGGAGGTGCTGCAGCAGGTGGTGGATCTGGCCCGCAAGCATCAGCTGCTGCTGCTTGCCGACGAGATCTACGACAAGATCCTCTACGACGACGCCAAGCACGTCTCCCTCGCCACGCTCGCGCCGGATCTGCTGTGCCTGACCTTCAACGGGCTGTCCAAGGCCTACCGGGTGGCGGGCTACCGCTCCGGCTGGCTGGTCATCACCGGGCCCAAGGAACACGCGGGCGGCTTCCTCGAGGGCATCGATCTGCTCGCGTCGACTCGACTGTGCCCGAATGTGCCTGCGCAACATGCCATTCAGGTCGCACTGGGTGGACACCAGAGCATCGACGACCTGGTGCTGCCGGGCGGGCGGCTGCTGGAACAGCGGGATGTGGCCTGGGAGAAGCTGAACACCATTCCGGGTGTCTCGTGCGTGAAACCCAAGGGCGCGCTGTACGCGTTCCCCCGGTTGGATCCGGAAGTCCATGAGATCCACGACGATTCGAAGCTGGTGCTGGATCTGCTGCTGCAGGAGAAGATCCTGATGGTGCAGGGGACCGGGTTCAACTGGCCGCACCACGACCACTTGCGGATCGTCACCCTGCCGTGGGCGCGTGATCTTTCGGTCGCCATCGAGCGGTTCGGGAACTTCCTCGCCAGCTATCGGCAGTAAATTTCCGGCTGAAAATTCTCGATCGTGGGGTACCTGTGGGGTACGCTGGAGTACCGGCGTGCGCCCCAGGTTCCCCCTGTTGACCTGCGGAAATGCGATTCTGTCCCCTCTTGGACATCCCCTCGTAGCCCCTATGGCGCAGGTGAGACCCTGGCTAAAACAAACCGCTGGTACGAAAAAGTTCGGTTTTTAGAGACTTAGCTAGCGCAAAGAACCGTCTTTTGTGTACAGTGGTCCTCGGCACTTCGAGTGCCCCGGCCGGACCGCCTACCCCCCCTGGGCCGTCCGGCCCTGCGTTGGCTGGCCTACCCCCCCTGGGCCACCGATGCCGGGCGGCGGAGACATCCCCCTGCTCTCCGCCGCCCCTCCCGCACTTTCAGCCACAGTTCTTTCCGGTCGAGAAAACCGATGTGAACAGGCAATCCAGAGATTCCTCCCAGGCGACAACCTCTCAGGATGTCAGGAATCGTTTTCGTTTAGGCTCGCCGGGTGAGCGATCACCACCACCATCACCACGACCATTCCGGACCCATCGCGATCGGGGCGACCGCCGCGCGGGTGGTCGTCGGGCTGCTCAGTGCCATCGGGGTTTTGGTCGTGGTGGGGCTGATCTGGTTGTGGCCGAGTGCGCAGCATGTGGATATCCCCCTGCCGATGCAGAACGGGGGCGGCGGGGCCGTGCACACCGAGGGCGGGACGGTGATCAAACAGGATCTGGGGCCGTGCGGTGACGCCTCGAACGGGAAGGTGGTCACCAAGGAGCCGGAGCTGTTGCCCGCGGCGCAGCAGCAGTGCGCGCGCAGCGTGGTCGCCATCGAATCCGGCCCGGACCAAGGGAATTGGACGGTATTCGTCAATTCGCCGACGCCGGATCAGCCCAATCTGAAGGTCGGCGACAAGATTCGCATTGTGCGGCAGGCGGATCCGAGCGGCACCACCATCTACTCGTTCGACGATTACGCGCGCGGGCTGCCCCTGACGATCATCGGGATCGTGTTCGCGGTGGTGATCATCGCCGTCGCGCGGTGGCGCGGGCTGCGGGCGCTGATCGGGCTCGTCATCGCGTTCGGCGTGCTGGTGGTGTTCCTGTTGCCCGCGCTGCTGGACGGAAAACCCGCCATACCCGTGGCATTGGTGGCGGGCGCGGTGATCCTCTACGCCGTGCTGTACCTGGCGCACGGGGTGAATCTGCGGACCAGTTCGGCGCTGCTGGGGACACTCACCTCGATGGTGTTGGCGGCGGTGCTGTCCTGGGTGTCGCTGAAGATCACGCATCTGACCGGGTTGTCCGAAGAGCAGAACACCAATGTCGCCGCCTATATCCAGCACGTCAGCATTACCGGGCTGCTGTTGGCCGGGTTCATCATCGGCTCGCTGGGTGTGTTGAACGACGTCACCATCACCCAGGCGTCGGCCGCCTTCGAACTCGCGGCACTGGACGAGAAGGCCACGCGGCGCAGCATTTTCGCCGCCGCCATGCGGGTCGGCCGCGACCATATCGCCAGTACCGTCTACACCCTGGTGCTCGCCTACGCCGGTGGCGCACTGCCGCTGCTGCTGTTGTTCAGCGTGGCGGGACGGTCCATTCGCGATGTGCTGACCGGGGACGCGGTGGGCATCGAGATCGCGCGATCCGCGGTCGGCGGCATCGCGCTGGCCCTGTCGGTGCCGTTGACCACCGCCATCGCGGTACTCCTGGCCCGCCCGCTCGGGGCGAAACCGGCCCCGGCGCGCGCGGGATCCGGTACCCCGCGGCCGCGCGGCGCCGGGGCGCAACGGAATACGTCGCGGCGCGCGAACGGGCCGCGCACCGGAGCCCAGGCCGCCGCGACCCGCACCGGAGCGCAGCCCGCGGCACGGCGCGGTGGCGACAGCGGCCCGCGCACCGGAGAGTATCCGGCCGCCCCGAGAAGCGGTGCGCAGCCGCGGGTTTCGTGGACCGGCGAGCAACAGGCGGTGCCGCGGGCCGATGCGCCGGGCGGCGGGGAATCACCCACGGTCCCGAGAACCAGTGTGGTGCAGCCGAATCCGCCCCAGGGTGAGGCGGCCCGGCCCGACCACGGATGGTACGGGGCCGGGGCGCCCCAGGAACCGCCACACACGACCTCCTCCTGGTTCGATCCGGCCGAGCCGTGGTCGGGGCCTGGACAGCGTGAACAGAGCTGGCCGCCCGATGAGGGGGACCAGGGCTGGCCGGAGCCTCCGAGAGGCGGGCGACACTCGCGGCCGTAGCGCGTGAAAAGTGGAGTGAGGGGCGTGTTCCCGGGGGAACACGCCCCTCGCCGTCATGAGCGGTGGGTTGCCGGGTGGTCCGGGGCGGATAGGCGCGGCGGTTCCGCCGCCGGATTGCCGACCGGGTGTGGCTCGACTCGATTCGGCGGATTCGGGTCGGCCACCCGCTCATGACGGGGTCTTCGGGTGGGGATCAGTCGGTCATCTGCCACAGGGCGGGTGCGGCCTCGGGGTTCCAGCCGGGGTCGTACACGGTGTGGGCCTGTAGGCAGCGGTAGGTCATGCCGTCGTAGGTGACTACATCGCCGACGTTGTAGTGCGCGCCGACCTTCCAGCTGTTCGAGGCGGGTTTGCCGGTGGAGGTCGTGGGTTGTGGCGCGGTCGTGGTCGGCGGCGACGTAGTTGTCGTGGGCTGAGTAGTTGTCGTGGGTGGCGTGGTGGTCGTGGTCGGCGGTGCGGTGGTGGTCGGGGGCGTCGTCGTGGTGGAAGGTGTTCCGCCGCTGCCGATCTGCAGGTCCACGCAGGAGTAGAAGGCATTGACGGTGTCGCCGATGTTCCAGACGGCGAGCAGTTTCTGGCGGCCGCTGAAGGCGCTGAGATCCACGGTGTGGCTGACACCGCTCGCGGGCGGGGGATTGTCGCCGCCGTCGAAGACCGCGACCCGGGTGGAACCGATGTAGTACTCCCAGTTCAGGGTGCGGTGCAGGGCGGTGAACGTCCAGGTGAAAGTGACCGTGCTGCCGACGGATTGGACCTGCCAGGGCTTGGTGTCGTCGTCGAGTTCGGGAAAGCGGGCGTTGCCGCCGCTGCATTTGTTCGAGCCCTTGGGCGCTTCCACGCTCTGGGGCTCGTATTTGATGTCGCCGCAAGGCAATAGGCCCTTGGCGCATTGCGCCTGTCTGCTCAATGGCGAGGACACGTAACCGTGGGCATTGGCGATGGCGGCGGGCAGGAAGGCGACGATCACCGGTGCGATGCCCGCGGCCGCGAGCAGGGACAGACTTCTTCTATCGAGCACGTGAAACCCCTTGTGAGAGTGGGGCAGCGGCGGCCGACATGCTGTCCCGTGACGGATCTGTGATGTGATCCAGACCACTTTGTAGCAAAAGCGTGCTCTAAAAGATATGACTCAGCAACGCTTTGGTCAAGCGTCCTATCACGGGTGACCGAATTATCCTGTTACCCAGCAAACTTCGCGGGTAGGTCAGCAAACTTCAGCGGGATTTCCGGGCCGCCTCGCACAGCGCGGCCACCCCGTCGGCATCGGTGGCGAAGTGATCGAAGCCGCTCGGCACCCCGAATTCGGCGAAGGAGACCTCGGTATCGGGCGCGGGTCGTCCCGGCACCGGAATGCGCACGGCCGCATGCAGATCCCGCGTCCCGGTCAGCTCGATCACCCGGCGGGCATTGTCGGCGCGCAGCCCGCCGCAGGCCATCACGTCGATGCGGCCGTCGGCGAGATTCACCAGACGCGCGATCAGCGACGCGCCGTCCAGCACGGAGATCTGGCGGCCGGAGGTGAGCAGCCGGGTGAAACCCAACTCCAGTAGCTGCTCGAAGCCCTCGGCGGGATCCGCGCAGACATCGAACGCGCGGTGGAAGGTGACCTCCAGATCGTCGGCCGCGGCCAGCAGTTCGGTGTTCGCGGCCGGATCGATGTGCCCGTCCTCGTCGAGGACGCCGATCACCACACCGTGCGCGCCGGCCGCGCGCACCCGCTCGATATCGGTGCGCATGAGCGCCACCTCGTCGGCCGAATAGCGGAAGTCGCCGGGGCGCGGACGGATCAGTACGTGGATCTGGGTGTGCCCGGCCGCGGCCACGGCCGCCTCGACGAGCGCGGGTCCGGGTGTCAGCCCACCGACCGTCAGGCCGGAACACAATTCCACCCGGGTGGCACCCGCCTGTTCGGCGATCCGGACCCCCTCCAGAGACTCCACCCCGATCTCCACCCGCACCGCGCGCGCATCCGTCATACCTTGCAGTATGGCGAACTCCCGCCCGACATGTTGCTCGCGAATAGCCATCGGGCCATTAATGCCCCGTGA
This sequence comes from Nocardia sp. CDC153, assembly GCF_035818515.1. Taxonomy (NCBI): domain Bacteria; kingdom Bacillati; phylum Actinomycetota; class Actinomycetes; order Mycobacteriales; family Nocardiaceae; genus Nocardia; species Nocardia sp. CDC153. Next base: position 417,125 of record NZ_JAYKYU010000007.1, read on the forward strand.
ACAGACCCCGCAAACCTGACGGACCGGCGGCGTCGCGGCCGGTCGTACCCCCGGACCACCTGCGGCGATACCACCGCGACGGCTGGCCGTGGCGCTCGAGCCGCGCCGTGGTGATCCGCACAATGACACGGGCGGCGCGACCGAGGTGGTAGCGCCGCCCGTGTCAATCAGGTTCGGCCGCCCGATGTTTCGGGCCCGTGGCTAGCTCTTCTTGCCCGGGGCCTTCATCCCGGACTTGAAGCCGAGGCCACCCGGCTTGGCGGCGGGCGGCGTGGCGGAGCCATTCCCCTCCGACGTGCCGTTCCCCTCCGACGTGCCATTGCTCTCGGTGGCGGCCGGAGCGGGTTCGGCCGGAGCCGCCGGGGCCTCCGCGACCGAATCGGCCGGGGCGGCAGCCGCTTCCGGAGCCGGGGCGGCGGGCGCGGCGGCACCCGGGGCCTTCGGTCCGGGGCGCTTCAGGCCGGACTTCATGGCCAGACCCTTGGGCGCGATGGACGGCTTGGCCTCGGCGGCCGGAGCCGCCGCCTCGCCGGTCGCGGGCTCGGCGGCCGGAGCCTCGGCGGCCGACGCGCTGGCCGCCGCCGGAGCCTCGGCCGGAGTCGCCTCGGCGGCGGGCTTGGCACCCGGAGCCTTGGCGGCGCCCTTCATCGCCAGGCCACCGGGCTTTGCGCCCGGGGCCTTGAGCCCGCCCTTCATGGCGAGCCCGCCCGGCTTGGCGGCCGGTGTTGCGGGCGCGTCGGTCGCGGTCTCCGTGGTGGGTTCGGCGGGAGCCGGAGCGGCGGAGGCGGTTTCGGCCTTCGCGCCCGGGGCCTTGGCGGCACCCTTCATCTGCAGGCCCTTGCCACCGGGAGCCTTGAGCCCGCCCTTCATGCCGAGCCCGCCGGGCTTGGCGGTCGGAGCCGCGGGCGCCTCGGCCGCGGTCTCGGCCTCGGCGGCCGGAGTCTCGGCCGCAGCCGCGGGCTTCGCACCGGGGGCCTTGAGGCCGCCCTTCATGGCCAGGCCCTTACCGCCCGGGGCCTTCGCCCCGCCCTTCATGCCCAGACCGCCACCGGTCGGAGCCGCCTTCGCGGCCTCGGCAGGCGCTTCGGCCACAGCGGCCTTCGCCGGTTCGGGGGCCGGAACCGGTTCGGGCTCGGGGGCCTTCGGGGTCTGGATAACCTTCAGGTTCTCGGTCAACGTCACCGCATCCACACGCTCGATGGACTGCAGCATCAGCTGGGCGACGTCGACGACCTCGACACCCTGGCCGACCTCGCCACCGTCCTTGCGAGCGGTCACCCCATCGGTGAGCATCACCCGACAGAACGGGCACCCCGTCGCGATCATCGACGGCTCATTCCCACCACCGAGGGTGTCCAATGCTTCGTCGACACGGTCGATATTGATGCGCTTACCGAGCT
>NZ_JAYKYU010000008.1:0-232544 GCF_035818515.1 Nocardia sp. CDC153
CAGACCATTGGGTTGATAGGCCAGAACTGGAAGCCCGGTAACGGGTGTAGGTGACTGGTACTAATAGGCCGAGGACTTACCAACAAAGAAGCTACGCGTCCACTGTGCAGTATCTGAAACAACACACGCATGTGTGGATAGTTTCATAGAGTTACGGCGGCTATAGCGGTGGGGAAACGCCCGGTCCCATTCCGAACCCGGAAGCTAAGGCCACCTGCGCCGATGGTACTGCACTCGACAGGGTGTGGGAGAGTAGGACACCGCCGGAACATCCTTCGCGAAACCCCCTGACTTCGGCCAGGGGGTTTCTGCGTAGCCGGGCGACTATGCATCTAGATCAAATCGATACGCGCCCACCAGCATTCGGCCTCGAATCTCCACTATGCGCTTCTTCTGGCCGAACCCCATCACCTCCCAAGCCCTAACCGCATCAGGTTGGACCCCCGGCCGCAGAATCGACATCACCGACTGGACCGCCCGCCTCGAATCCGAGGGCTTCCACGTATCACCCGTCGCCGCAACCATTCTCGAAACCTTCGGCGGCCTCGCAATCCAGCCACCACACCTCGCCACCGCCCTCTGGCCCGCGGACTCCCTATTCTTCGACCCTCTCGACGTAGCCAACGGCATGTACGACCGCTACGCCGACTTCGAATCCGCCCTGGGCCACCGCATGACCCCCCTCGCCGCCAACGCCAGCGGCACCACCTTCCTCCTAATCCTCGACGACGGCCGAGTGGTCTCCGACGGCATCCTCGCCCTCCACCTCCTGGCCCCCACCTTCCCCCAGGCGCTCGACCTTCTCATCCGACGGCACCGCACCCCGGATCTACTGCTCACCTACAACCGCCCGACCCCGGTGGTGCAGAGCTTCAACTCTCTGCAAGTCTGCTGACCCATGTCACCTACAGGGCGTGCCCTCGAAGGTCGGATCGAGGGCACGTTGGACGATGTAGGCGACCGCGGAAGATTGCGGGAGCATGGCGTGCGGATAAGTATCGGATGGGCACACGTCCTGCACGATGACGTTGTCCACGGTGGCACCGGGTCCGGCCCGCAAGAACGTAGCCTCGAGCGGCGTCGACGTATCGTCGACCCGGCTACCGATCGCGGTATAGGCAATTCCCGTAACGGTATCTCCGTCGGCATTGAGATCTCGCAGCAGCGTGCTTCCGGCCAACTGCTGTACGAATGCGAGTCCGGTGAGGGGCGCGACCTGCCACTCGGGACTCTGCGGAGTTTCGGCCCTACCCGCCAACAGTCCCGACACGCTCACCCCATGATTGGTCCCCGACAGGCTGATGAGGTGCCCCACTTCATCCGCGCCGCCTTCGAACCGCACATACTGCCTGGCGACCACGGCCCCTTGCGAATGACCAACGAGCGCAACCCTTCTCGCCCCGGTGGCGGCTCGCACCCGGTCCACGAACCCGGCGAGCTCCCGCGCGGAGACCCGGATGTCCGCCGTCGCGTACTGCCCCGGGATCGCGCCGAGCACACTCGATGTGTCGCGCCCGTAGTTCAACGAGAACACGCAATAACCGGCGGCTTTCACCCGCGGCGCGAGAACATCCCAGGCGTTCTGGTTGTCCCAGGTTCCGTGGATCAAGATCACCGGCTCCGGGTGAGCGGCTGTGGGCGCACAGTTCCAATCGTTCGACCCCGGCGGATCGACGCTCCCGTCGGGGATCTTCCCCATGGGTGCAGCTCCGGCCGCCGGTGCCCCGTAGCCGACGAGGAGACCGAGCGCCAGGGCAACCAGGATTCCCCACTTCGACCTGACCATCTAGATCCTCCACCTGAATCGAACACGGGCAGTAGACGTCAAACCAGCTGTATCCCTTGATATCTCATCGGTTCGAGATTGGGTGCCCCGATTTGTTGTGGCTCCACCGTCGCGGTACATCACCGTACCGTCGGGTGCGGTGTCGGGGCAGTGGGAGGAGTAGGGATGACCATTCGAAATCGTTGCCGCACGACATTCGCGGCCGGACTCATCGCGTTTTCGTCCATCGTCGCGGCGACGGTACCGGCGTCCGCGGATACCACCGTGCCGCTACCCGGCGATGACCCGTTCTACCGCGGCCCCGACGGCTGGCAAGCAAGCACGCCGGGATCCGTATTACACACGCGCACAGTATCTCTGGCACCGACCGGGGCGCAGCTACCGCTGGAGGCAACCCAGGTCCTGTACGCCACGACCGATCAATTCGGGAAGCCCGACGCGACGGTTGCGACGGTGATCCGATCGCCCTCCGCATCCGGCCCACTGCGAATCGTCTCGTATCAAACCGCCTACGACTCGTTGACCGCCAGCTGCGACCCGTCCTACGCACTGCGCGGCGGCGGTGGCGGCGCACCACAGGACGCGGTGATCATCGCGGGCTATCTGGCAGCCGGACTGACGGTCGTCGTATCCGACTACGAGGGAACCAAACTCGCCTACGGTGCCGGCCGCCTGTCGGGCAACGCCACCCTGGACGGCATCCGCGCCGCTCTACACGCCCTCGACGCTCCCGCGACAACCCCCGTGGGCATGTCCGGCTTCTCCGGCGGTTCCATCGCCACAGAGTTCGCCGCCGAACTCGCCCCCACCTACGCCCCCGAACTGAATATCATCGGCGTAACCGCAGGCGGCATGCCCGTCGACATGGCCGCCACCATCGACTACGTAGACGGCAGCCCCGAATGGGCCCTAGTCCTCCCCTACGTAATGCAGGGCGCCGCCCGCGGCTTCAACCTCGACCTAACCCCCTACCTCTCCGACTACGGCCGCGAAGTCATGACCCAAATCGCCGACCACTGCGTAAGCAACGGCCCCCACTTCCCCGGCCTCCGCCTCTCCCAACTCCTACGCCCCGACCACCAGAACTACCAAGAAATCCCAGGCTTCACCCGCATCCTGGCCGAAAACCACATGGGCGACACCGGAACCCCCACCGCACCAATGCTGTTCGGGGCTGGCAACGTCGACGGAATTGGTGACGGCGTCATCGTCGCTGCCGGTGAACGCACCCTGGCCACCGACTTCTGCCGCCGAGGCCTCTCCGTCCAATACAACGAATACCCCGCCAGCAACCACCTACTAGCCGCCCTCCAATTCACCCCCACCGCCCAGGCCTTCCTGATGGACCGCTTCGCAGGCACACCACCCGCCGACGATTGCTCGAACCTCACTCGATGATCCGGTCAAACTCCGGTACCGGGATCAGCCGAAGGTGATAAGGGTTCGGTTCGCGATCGAGACCCGCGCGGTCTCGAACAGCAGAAGCCAGGTCTCGTGTTCCCGGTAGAAGCTGTTGACCTCCTCATCGTCGATCCAGGCTTTGATTCGCGCGACCTCGGCATCGGATAGCTCCCCGTTGTTCAACTCGATCCCTAGGTACGGTGCGACGTAGATGAGTTCGCGCAGCAGGGCGAAGCTGGAGCCAACCATTCCACCCGCGATAGCGTTCTCACTCTCAGGGAACAGTATGTTCTCGAAATCCACTGGAACGTAAAAGCCTTCGCAATCCGAGTGGCACAAGAGATGCGATTCGAAGAGGTAGGCGAGGTGCTCGACCGCGGGATCCCGGGCGGGGTTGTCTCCGTCCGAAACGGGCGTCAGCGCTTGCCCGGGGTTCTCGACAGCACACGCATACGCCCGCCGGAGGTAGTGCAGAAAGCTATACGGAATGCTCTGCGTGACAGGCCGTTCCGTTGCCGGCCCGCGGGTTGCCGGCTCATGATGCGGCGGCAGTCCCTCGGCAGCGAGGAGATCATTGATAACCCGAAGCTCTTCATACAGTCCCGCACGGTATTCGCAATCATCGTCCTCTTCGAGGACGTCGGCGAGAGCGTGTGTAGTCACGGACAGACCCATGTCACGGAGGCTAGCGGCGGGGTACGACACGTCCCGGCCGAGAAACGAGGTGGTCAGATTCCGCTGATCCGGTGAGCGGTCGGCCTCGAATCACGGACATGAGTATCAGATTCTCCTACGACCGGGATCCCGAGAACAATCAGTGGATAGCCACCGGGACTGATGGCGTGAAGTCCGTTGTGATCTCCCATGATTCGCAGGATGAGGCGGTGGCGCAGGTGACAGAAGCCTTCGGACTCGAGGCTTACCGCCCGCCACCTCCTCCGCCACCCGGCCACTACCGTTTCGTCCTGCTCGATACCTGGCTCAGCTCCGGTGACGCCCGCCCAAACGACCCACGCTACGACGCGATCAAAGTTAATCCGCCGCAGGGCTGCACCATCGGCGACTTCGTCTACTCCTTCGGCCTCGAATGCGTCCGCCCCGGCACCGATCTCCTCGATGCCATCTCCTCCACCTGCAGCGAAATCCGTGAAACCTACGGCCATTTCCTCGCGAACGTCGGCGTGGAGAAGGTTGAGGAATGGTCCTCGGACGGCAAGGGCGGTTGGGGCGCGAAGATCCTGGCCCAGTTGCTTCTGATGGCGGTAGAGCGGGCCCACGCACTCGGTTACACCACCGATGAACTGCTGGCGTTCATACGGCGTGTCGACGGAGTGCCGCATCCACCGCGCTGACGCGGATTCACTTCCGCTTTCGTCAAACCGCGAGCCCGAGTGCACGCGACGCCCAGCGGGCGTCGCTCGCGCCGCAGGTGGCGGGTGGCCTTTCGATCCACGCTCGTCCATCCCGCAGGTACAACGGCGGTCATCGCGAGTATGTTCACCATCGTTCGACGCGTCCGACATCCGGCCAACCTGGTAGGCCATGCGTGCTGCAGGGCGTGTCGACAACCCGCTTCGGCGGGGCCCTCGGCTGAAGTGGATGTCATTCCCCCGGTGAAATTCGGAGTCCTCGGGGGCGGCGTGAAGAGCCTGCAGCCCACTTCAAGGTCCTGTAGCCTGAAGGTTGCTGTGCGAGGGATTGGGTGGTCTCGTTCCCGAGGGCGCCGCGATGGTGTTCGCGATGGGACGTGCCGGAACATGCTCGGGTACAAGAAGTTTCGGCTATTCAGGCAACCGAACCTTATGAAACACTGCTTGGTCTGACAGCTCGTGACCCAGTACAGTCTGTCTCGTTCGCTCGCTGATGGGGATGGGGTCGGATGTCCGATTGGAACGCGCTGGAAGCCTATTGGCCGGCCAGCGAGCTGGTTGACAATTGGGACAAGCTGGTCGACGTCCTAGCGGAGAGGTATGTCGAGGCGCATCCGCACCACAAGTCGGCTGGCAGTGGCGAGGTGAAGGCTTGGCGAAACAGTGTTCACAAACTGGCTGTCGACCTGAACTCTATTGGCCTGGGCCAGGTCTGGATGCTCGTGGAATACCGTATCGACGCCGCGATGCCCCCGATAGACGTCGTCTTGGCCGGCGTTCACCCTGAGCGTGGGACGTTCAGCTACGCCGCCATCGAACTCAAGCAGTGGGGAAAGATCTCCCGGCCCACCGGCGACAAGGAGGGAGACAAGGACTGGGTCTTTGTCCACGGGTACGAGGCCAACAAGAAACACCCAGCCTTGCAGGCTCATGAGGGCCTGATCGCGATGAAGACGCGGCACAGTCAGTTCGACGACCGATCGGTCAACCTCGTTGCCGCCGCATATCTGCATAATTTGCATGGCTCGGAGTACCAGTGGATCCGAAATGTCAGTCCGCGCCAGGGCATTTCGACCTTTACCGAGCGAACCCCTGACGATCTGAGAAGGTTCTTCAAAGAGAACTTCGCCGCTGAATCGGGTGCCGAGGCGATGCAGGCGTTGCTCGAACGGCAGCGCGGCGTTCCACGGCTGCAAGAGGTGCTCGGCGACGTGATCGGGGGGCGGTCCGAATTTACGCTCATCGAGAACCAACTCGACGCCTTCGAGCGGATCGCGAAGAGACTGAAGGAAGTCCGGCAGAGCAGCCCGAAACTGAAGCAGGTCTTCATCATCAGTGGCCGTGCTGGCACCGGCAAGTCCCTGATCGCGGCGGAACTTCTCGCATTGGCGACCGAGCAGGGATTCGATACCCGTTATGTTTCCGGGGGAGTGGCCTCCCGCGATACCTTCCGCAGGGCAGCGCCCAGAAAGTCTCGTTCCATGTTCGTGCCGCTCTCACGACTCACCAAATGCGAGGATGACGAACTCGATCTGGTCGTCTGCGACGAGGCGCACCGGCTATATGCACGGCCGCGCCGAGGTTCGTTCGGAATGCTCGACGGGGATTCGTCGATCGCGGTGATCGTCAGCAAGTCGAAGGTGCCGGTGTTCTTTGTGGACGGTGACCAGCGGCTATTCAAAGACGAGGTATGGACACAAGAGGACATCCGCAAAGCCGTTCTGGACCTAGGCGCCGAGGTCGTGCCGATCGCGCTCGAACGAGTCGTGCGCTCGCTGGGAAGCAGCACCTACGACACCTGGGTTCGCAGGTTGATGGCCGGCAGCCCGATCCCATGGCAGCCGGGTGATGACGACGAAGAGCCGTTCAAGCTCTACTACGCGGATACGCCAGGCCAAATGGAGCGCTTCCTCGCCTCGAAACAGGCCGACGGTGTCATCGCTCGTATAACCGCCGGAATGTGCTGGAGCTGGGAAGACCAGACAGGGACGGTCCCAGAGGTAAAGCCTACACCGAAGTGGGCACGGCCATGGAACGGCGGTGACAAGTCGATCGCGCCCGGTGAGATTCCTGAAAGGGCGTTCTGGGCAACAGATCCCGGCGGCTTTAACCAAATTGGCTGTGTACACACGGCGCAGGGACTCGAGTATCACTGGGGCGGCGTTATCATGGGTCCGGATCTCACCTGGAGTGCAGGCGAACGCCGTTGGGTGGAGCATCGCGAACACGTGATCAGCGGCGCCTCGCAAATCAAATCGGATGCCGAGCTCAACAGATCCCTGCGCAACACTTACGGGGTACTGATGACTCGCTCCATGCGAGGCACCGTGCTGTACTCGACCGATCCGGACACGCGGAAGCTGTTCGCCGACCTCGATGTTCCGAAGTGCCCGAAGCCCGAACCCCGAACCGGCGCACCTGAAGCTTCGATCATAGATCTCGACTAATGGACAACGGCCAACGACGAGCGATCGGATGGCTGTCCGGCTACCCGAGCTCGGAGTACTTCGTCGCGCGCCCACGTGCCAAGCCGACCGGGTACCGCTCGTCGTTTACAGCCAACTTCCCCTGTACAGCGGTAGCGAGATCGATATCCAGCACGGTCGCAAGCCGCAAGAGATAGATGAAGACATCGGCAACCTCATGCTCGACCTTGATCCGCTCATCATCACCGGAGCAGATCGCCTGACTCTCCTCGGGCGTAAGCCATTGAAAGATCTCCGCCAGCTCGCCAACTTCCCCCATGAGAGCCATCACCAGATTCTTCGGCGTATGAAAGCGCTCCCAATCTCGCACCTGGGAGAACTCCGCTACCAGATCCTTCAATTCGTCGAGGGTCATGAGCACTCTCTTGCTAGGTCGGTGCGAGTCCGACGTATCTGCTTGGACTTCTGGCCATCTGTACGAGGTGGCCCATGGGCCCAGACACCAGTCGGTTGGTCGGGTAAGGAGACGGAAATCGTCGGGAACGGTCACAGGCTTCTGATACCTCGGCCAGTCCCTACACGCCGCCCCCTTGATGACTTGGCTACCGCCGATCTTATCGTCGATCCGACCATCGCCGCTTCGACTGTCCGTACTGATAGCTTCGATGAGGCTGCGCGGCTGCCGTGCACGGGACGACCAGCTTCGCCGGTCAAGCGGCTTTGAGCGAACGGGCGAAGCACCATTTGTTCACCAGTCGGCGACTGGAACTACCTAGGGCACAAGCGATTCCCGGAATGCGGGCGATTGTTCGGCTCGACGGCTTGGCCCGAACTTGAAGTAGTCGGTGCTATCGATGTGCTTCAGGAAACGATGTCGGACATCTCCCCTACCGTTGGTGAAACGTCGATCATGGAGGTCATGCGTGCTGCTCGAGGAGCTCGAGCCGGGGCTGCGCATCGAGGGTCTCCTCCCGCTGCGATGGTCACTGTCATCACCGTTCAATGGCACGGTGCAGACGCGCTCGAACTGACTTACAAGATGTGTTGCGATTGAGCACTTGCCTTCTGAGCAGGTGGCTGTGCGGGACGCGAAGGGGGAGTCCAGCCCGGTCCTGAGCTTCGACGGGACGGCATGGGGACTGCTTTGCGAACGCGGTGAGCGTCGGCAGCTTCGATCGTCCCTAGGTATTGGCCCGCGCTGCTGAGTAGGAAGACCGGGACGTAGACGAGCCGCCGTTCTGACGCCGTGGCGCGCTCGCCGACGAGAGCCGTTCACGTTGGCGGCACTGCGAGGCATCGGGGTCTCCTTGCATCACAATGATTTCGGTCCAGAAGGCTGCTGACCGAGGCGAGGCGCATCACGGTCGGCGCTGAGGGCTATTTGATCGCGACGCGGGCGCCGCTGGAGAACATTCAGTCGTGGAATTCGACTGCGGTAGGGACGGTGTCTTTGGGGACGTCGACGGAGATGGTCACTGAAACCTTGTTGCCAGGGTTGATTTGGGTCTAGATGTCCTTGTTGAGGTTCAACTCGGCCATCGTGTCGTTGGAGTAGACATGGGAATGGTCGTCGATGAGCGCGATACTGTACTTTTTGCGGCCGACCGCTCAGGCCTGGTTCCTTCCGTATCCGAACTGGCGGGTCAGGTACCAGTTGATTTCTTCGATGACGAAGGGCTGGGTTCGTGGTATTCGGATTCGATGATGAGGGCTTCTGGGGTGATGTACTCCAATGATTCGCCGTCGTCGTATGGATCGGCTCTGCGGCACCAGTATTCGTAGTTGATTGGGCCGCCGGAGTTTTGGGGTGGGCCGTCTCGGTCGCCGCCCATGCAGCGGGCGCGGGGTGTTTTGGCGGTGTGTCGCCCTCGGTGGTGAAGAGCTCATCGAGGCGGACCTGGTTCTCGGGGATGCCGTTGTCGCCGTGGGCGACTGCTTCGGCGCGGAGGTAGCGCTCCGAGGTTGGGTCGTCGAAGGTTGGGCCGCAACGGAATTCGTGGGCGGCGAAGTCTGTCCAGCCGATGGATGCGCCGAGCACCTCGTTGAGGTCGTCGAGGAATAGCTCGGAGGAGACGTCGATCCATCGGAACACCGGCGGGTCGATGCCTTGGATCGTCACGCGCAGGCGGTAGGTGACCGGCTTCTTCGGCGCGGTCGGCGGCGAGAGGGGACGGGCGGCTGTTCATCGGCCACGCAGCGACGGTAGCGGATGCGGGTGACAGGTTACGGCGGGTTCGGTATTGACTCTTCCGTAACGTCAATTCCTAGTGTGCTTTAGGTGACGAAGAATCCGGCAAAGCAGACCCGAACGGTGACGATTCACCTCGATGCGGGCAACGCCTCGATGGTTGAGCTCGGAAAGACGCTGGGCCCTACCGGCATTCCGCCGTTCGAGGTGAAGAAGGAATACGACGCGCTGACGGCCGCTAGTCGTGGCGAGATCGTTCCGGCGGTGATCACCTACACGCCGGACCGAAAATGGTCCATGCGGTTGAAGACTCCGCCGACATCGTCGTTGATTCGGACGGCGATTGGGGTGCGAGGGGCGAACAGGCCCGGGCATGAAACCGTGGCGACGCTGACCGGCGCGCAGTTGCGTCGGATCGCCGAGCGCAAACTGCCCGACTTGAACACGTCCGATATCGACAAAGCGATGCGGATCGTGGCTGGTACCGCGCGGTCGATGGGTGTGCGGGTCGACGGCTGAATGCAGGCGGAGGGGTTCCAGGATGAGCCGAATACGAACGCCTGTACCGCCTTTCGCAGCGTTCGAGCCTGGGCTTTCGAAGTTCGAGAAGCTGGCGACGCAGGACCCGCGGATCAGGGCGATGGTGTCCGCTACGGTGAGTGGGCGTCTGGACGAGGCTTGCGCACTTCTCAATGCGATGCTGGAGCTCTCCGGTACGTCGGTGCAGGTTCGTCGGGTCCCGGAGGGCTGGGCGCTGACGACTACCGACGCTGTGGAATCGGCGGCCGAATGCGTTTCGAGTCTTGCCCATCTGATTGCCACCGACGGCTGGCGGCGGATCAAGGTGTGCGAAAAGCCATCGTGCACACAAATATTCATTGACCGAACCAATGGCAGCATCCGTCTGTATTGCGATTCGCATCGCCGGAGTGCTGACCGCCAGGGCACGCTACGCGAGCCGTAGGCTCGTCCTCGGTCATCCCTGACCTCCGCGGCTCGTCGGCGTCGCTCGCTGTTCGAAACGTTGCTCACGAGTCGTCCTGCAGAGGTGTCAGCGCCAGGATTGCGCGCAAGAGCTCGGCAGTCGCGCTACGAGCCACTTGGCAGTTTCGAGACGGTGGCGTCGGCCAGATTCTCGAGGAGGTGGCAAAGGTCCGGTCGATTCGACCCGCCGATGAATCGGATTCCGCCGCCGGGAATGTCGATCAGCACCGTGCAACTGAAGCGGGTAGGGCCGGTGTCGGAGGGGGTGGAGTCGCTGATCGTCAGTGCCCCATGACCAGCCAGTTCGATGGGCTCTTGCTGGGTGTTGTGAAACTTGCGGTAGGCGTTGACGGTGAGATTCGTTGCCTCGACCCACAGCAGCGTCATTGGGGAATTCTCATCGGTGACCGCGGAAAGGTACTGGCACCCTTGTGCCTTCACCCCCGGCTCGTCCGGGTCCGCGCGCAGATCCAATGGGCTGGGGTTTCTCATCAGCTGCATGGTGTCGAGGGAGTCGCTTGCGACGTCATGGCAAGGATCGAAAGCAGTCGGAACGGTGGTTGCCAGTACCGGAGTGCTGTCCGGACTCCGATCGCTGCCGCATGCTGCTACCGAACCACAAACGCCGAGTGCTGCGATCGTGCAGACCACCAGGTGACGCACCACAGTCATGCTCTCCACTCTCACTTGTCGGTTTTCGGTGCCTCGGCACCGCCGTTCAGGAAATCCTTCAACTGGCCCGCGCCCTCGCCCAGCGCGGTCAGGTGGCGCCAGTACAGGCCGAAGATGACGGCGGGGACTAGTTGCGCTATGCCCTCGTAGGAGGACCGAGAGGATTACGAGGGCCTTTGGGAATGCCGATGCGCCGTCGATACGCCGTTTGGTCGTCGACCTCGACTCGGTTGATGGTCAGCGCGTGCTTTGTTCCGCCGCGGTGCACTGGGGATATCGGGGTCAATACTGCTGGGCCAGAACTGATTCGATGACGAGACTTGGTGGCAGGTAGTGATGCTTCTCGACGTAGTGGTAGATCAGGTCGGGCGCGGCGAGGATGGTGCCGTCTGCCGTGGGGACTCGGACTTCGGCGCCGCCGAGCGGCGTTGGCGTTCCTTCTATGGTGGGAGTGACGGGATACTCGAGTTCGTCCTCGGGGCATAGTTCGCACCAGTGCATTCCGCGGGTGCGCATCACCGGATTCAGGCAGAGGATTCCCAGACGCTGCAGGAAGGTCTCCGGCGGAGTCCCGGTCGGGTATGGGTGGTCCTTGTCGAGCCAGCCGACATTGAGGACTGTTTTGTCGGCAGGTGCCGTGTCGGGTAGATAGGTGTAGGGGGAAAGGTCGGCGTAATAGGTCATGTCCTGCCTAGTCGCTGGATGTTGTTCTGGCTCAGCAGCTCTAGTACATGCTGAGGATCTGTGTCCGGAGGACCTCTACCGGCTGGGCGCTGAAGACCGTCGACGCCGCGGTATCCAAAGCGGAGTGCCTTTTGAGGCTTGCCCATCTGGTCTAAGCAGACGTCTGGCGGCGCTTCAAATTGTGCGAGAAGCCCTCGTGCGCAGAGGCATTCATCGATCGGACCAACTGCGGCATTCGTCGATTTTGCGACTCCCACCGTTCACGGTGACCTGCGTGCTACTTCCCAGCAGGTAGCGGAGCAGGTGGCTGCTGAATGAACGGGTTGGGCATGAAAGGTTCGCAGGTTTGGCGGGGCAGGTCGTTGGGCACGCCTGGATAGGTCTGCAATTCGGGGCGGGCCGGTGCGGCCGTGACCAGCAGCCGCGGGGTCGGGGAGGTCTCACCGGTACCTGAGCGCTCGCTGGTCAGCGCAACTACATCTGCGTATGGGGTGTATTTCCAGTTCGGATTGCTGAGACGGAGTTGCCCGTTGTCTCCGGCCGCGTATGCGCCGGGGGTGTTGTAAACGCAGTAGGTCACGGTCCATTGATTGTCGGAAGTCTTGTTGACATCAACTGCTCGCGTGAGGGAGCCGCCGGTCTCTGGCAATTGCCGGATTCCATCGGATGTCCATCTGCGGTCATAGGTTACGCGAGAATTGATTTGCGGAATCAAAGCGGCATCCTCGTGCGCTCGCATCCGGTCTTCCAAAGCAGCCGTCTCGAGAGCCGCTTTGGCCGCGGCCTCGGCCTGCGCGTCCAATGGAACTGCGATATCCCATCTGAATTCGAGCGGAGGGTACGGGAACGAGGCTGACGACGTCGGAGTCTCTGTTGACGATCCTTCGTTGGGTGAATTCTTGTCCGAGCATGACGTGGCAATGAGGGATGTCAGCATCAAACAAATGGCCATCGAGCTCTTCATGGTCAAACTACTTCTCCTTACCGGTCAATATGACGGAGAGGCTCGTGCCGTATTGGCCCACGCCTTGAAGCACTTCGATGCCGAAGGTTTGGTTGTAGTCGGTGATGAACTGCTCGAAACCTTGATCTTTCGCGAACATCCTCAGTGCTTTGGTTTGGTCGGAGGTGGGCGAGTTTTCGAGGTCGATCGGCCGTCCGGTATGGCCATCTATTAGGTTGTCGGGCAACCGGCTGCCATGATCGTATGCGGTATTGATCAGCTCCTGCTGGAAGTTTCTGTATCCTTGATTATTGATTTGACTTGCATTCGGATACAGCGTTTCTATTTTCTGCGGCTCGGGAATGAACTTGCTGATCAAGGTGTCCGTCGCCTTATCTCCGAGCACATCGGAGACCTTTGAACTCGCGTCGCCGCCGGGTGTGAACTCCAGTGAGCTCTGGCCCAGCTTGGCCACGATCTCTGCAGCAGCTTTCTTCTTCTCGAAAATCTCCTGCATCTTGTTGTTGTATTCGTGGATCTTGTGCTCGTCCTGATAAGTCAGGGCGTTCTGTTCGGCGTTGGTGTACCGGCCGTCGAGACTGGCCAACTGCTGAAGCGACGTCTTCGCGTACTCGCCTGGCAGCACATCGTGTTGGGAGAACGCTTGGTTCAAGACGTTTGATTCGTACGACTGCCGTGCGACCTCGAGGGTCAGTCGGCCCTGGTCCGACTGGCTGGCCAAGAACAAGAGCCGGTTGGCATCGGTCACCTGGAGTTGAGCCTCTCCGACTTCGGGCAGGTAGGCGGTCTTCGGAAGGTTCGGTGCGTCGACGTACGCATCGATGTTCGAGCCCATCGCATAGGCCAGGCTCCGCGCTAGTTCAGGGTTGTTGGCGAATGCCTTTGCGGTCCTTCCGAACTGCGCTTCGTCGAGACCGCCGCTGCGGTGTAGTTGTGGCTGATCGCCATGATGCGCGGGGTCTTGTGGGGCCTCGAGCGGCGCGAAGATTCCCGGTAGTCGGGTGAGTGATTCCCGAGCGTGTAGTGCCTGCACTGTGGGTTTGCCGTCGGGACCCACGTCGTGGGAGTCAGTTCCGATCCAATCGACCAGCGAGCCGACTGCCTTGCCTCCGTCATCCCACTTCTCGTGTTGGAACAGCGAGTTGACAACTTTCGGGTCGTAGTGCTCGAAGCTCTGGCCAGGGACTCCCTTGCCGAACAGCTCGTCGCTGCCGTGTCCGGTGAGCAGAGCGTAGGTGGCTTCGTGGTTGCGGGCTCCCACGCTGAGGAGGTCTTGGCTGCTGTGTTCGGTGTCCGTCGACCAGTCGGGCTCGTTCATACCCACCGATTTGTATCCGGCATAGCCACCGTGATCGAGAATCCATGCCTGGTGCGCCGCTTGGCGTTCCAGCTCTACCCCGAGGCGTTGGCCAGGGACATAGCTCGGATCACCGCTGTTGAGGAATCTGCCCATCTTGGCCATGTCCTCGGTGTAGTCGAACAAGGCGTGGCGGTCGTCGATGGGGCCCTTGCCGAAGATGACGGCGCGGTAGTCATCGGGAAGATCGCGGGTATTGGAGTCCGGTGCACCGCCGATCTTCGGTCGGGTACCGATCATTTCGCGGACTTCCGAGTTGAGCTTGTTCCAGCCGCCGCGATCGGCGACCTGGCCGTCGGGGCCGCGGGTGACGACCTTCTCATTGGAGAGGGTTAGCATGTTGTTGATCAGTTCCTGACGTAGCTGCAGGGCTTGCGGAGATCCGTTGGCTTTCAAGGAATCCGAGAGTTCGACCAAGCCGTCGCGGCCGGCTTTGTCGTAGAACGCCGATAGGTAGTCCATGGTCGACTGCGGGACCGTGATCTCGCCGCCCTTGGCCAGGATTGCCAATTGGTCTGGGGGCAGGCTTGTGCCGGCTAGTCGGTCAGCGATCTGGGCGATCTTCTTGTCGGAGAGCTTGCCGTCGGAGACGTCCTCGCCGTCCTTACGGCCCAGCTCGGCCGGGTCGACCTTGGTCAGCGCCGGGGTGTCGATTCCGCTGCCGAGTTGATCGCCGCGGGTTCGAACGTTGTTGGAGGCGTTGACGATTCCGGCAATCACCTCGCCGACCGCGGTCATCAGGCCGGATCGGGCGGTATCGATCAGACCCTGATGGTGGTCGATTCGCTCCTTGATCTTCTTCTTGTCCTGGTCGGAGTTCCCGGTGTACGGCTTGGCGTGAACCTTCCAGCCGTCGTCGACGGTCAGTCCGACCGGGCACTCGCCGTCGTGCTCGGCATCGGATACCCGCCCGAGCAGGATGCGTCGTTCGTCGGCGAGGCGGCTGTCCGCGGTCCGCAGCGCGGACGAGACATCGCGGATCTCCTGCGAGAGCTTGTAGCCCTCGTCGTGTTCCTCACCGAATCGGTCGTAGGCGGCGAGATAGGCCTTGCCCTGCCAGTTGGTGCCGCGGAAGTGCGTCACGCTGCGATCGAGTTGGCCTTCGTAGCTAGTCGTTTTCGCGTCGAGCTCGGTCGCCCACTCGGAGAGCTTCTCCGGCTTCCAGTTCTCGACGTCCTTGCGGCTCGGCATTACGCGGTGTCCCCGGTGCGGAAGAAGTGCATTTGTTCGAGCCGATTCTTGAACTCTGTGTCGGTGACCTTGATGTCGTCGGCGCACTGGTTGACGATGCCCGCGAGCTTGCGCATGCGTTCCGCGATGCGCAGCCATGCACCCTCGGTGTACTCGCCCGCCTTCGAGCAGGCCGCGCCAATGGCAATGCCGGGAAGTGCGTCGCCAAGGGTGTCCCCGGTGGTCCGGACATCCAGGTTGTCGATCTCGTCACCGACCGAGCTCACCGTCGTGGCCAGTTTCTTCAGTTCGTCAATATCGGCCTGGAACATGCCGCAGCCGCCCCTTCAGTCGCCAGCAATCTTCTGGTCATGACTCGTTCTTGATCCCAGGACGTGCCTGGAATCAGAATTTTGCCAGATAGATCAGTGTTTAGAGCTGCTGGGGCTGCTTCTGGATCGCCTTGAAGGCCCTTCTATGTAGAAGAGGGCAAATAGTTAGCGTGACGAGAGGTTTGTGGGGCCGGTGGGGGTGGATCCTTGGAGTTGATATCGGTGACGACCGACGGCGGAAATTGCGGTCGCGACGGCGAGGTTTGCGGCCAGGGCGAAGAGGCCGCCGTTTATGCCGAGCAGGGGGTCGTGTCCGGTGGCGTGGAGCAGGAGGACCACTGCTCCGCCTGTGAAGAGTCCCGCGCTCACACCGAGGGTGGTCAGGCGACGCCAGTACAGGCCCAGGAGGACCGCGGGGACCAGTTGGGCGATGCCCTCGTAGGACAGGACCGAGAGGTTCACGAGGACCTTTGGGAATGCCACTGCGCCGCCGAGGGCGATTGCGCCGACCAGGAGGCCGATCAGTTGGGAGCCTCGGCGTTGACGGGAATCCGATGCGCCGCCGCCGCGCAGTCCACCGCCGAGAATGGTTCGGCCGCAGAGGGTTCCGATGGCTACCAGGAAGACGCTCATGGGGACGATTGCTGAGAGGGCTCCGGCTGTGCCGATGAGGGCGACTAGTGGCGAGGGGAGGGAGTCGGTTACGAGGGTGAAGAGGGCTAGGTCGGGGTTCTTCAATGCCGGGGTGACGAAGAGGGCGGCGGCGCCGATCATGATGGGGATCAGGAGGAGGACCTGGTACCAGGGGAGGAGGATTGAGTTGCGGCGGAGGGCGTTTGGGGATTTGGCGGAGAGGTAGCCGGAGACTGTGGTGGGGAAGACGCAGATGGTGATGGCGTTCAGGATGATTGTGGAGATGAACCAGGATGCGCCGAAGGTGCCGCCGCCTGCTCCCGGGAACGTTAGCCACTGAGGCTTTTCGGCGACCAGGCGGTCTAGGAGTTCGGATGGGCCGTCGAAATAGTGCCAGGGGATGTAGATGGCGAGGATGGCTATCGATAGGACGGCGAGGGTGTCTTTGAGGACGCTTACCCAGGCTGAGCCGCGGAGGCCGGAGGTGAGGATGAAGGTTTCGGCTACCACGAATGAGATGACGGCTGCGGTTTTCAGGTTGATCGCGCGGTAGGACATGGCGTTGACGACCACGCCCATGCCCTGGATTTGTAGTTGCACGTAGGGGACGAGGAAGATCGTGCAGATTACGGCGACGGCTATGCCCAAAGGCCTTGAGCGGAAACGATGTTCGGCGATGTCGGCGATCGAGACCAGGTGGTGGCGGGCGCAATATGTCCAGAGGAGTGGCGCGACGAAATATGCCACGGCCAAACCGGTGCTCAGGTAGGCGATCAAGTAGAAGATCGGGATGCCGTAGCGGTAGGACCAACCGGCCGCGCCCAGGAACGAGAAGCTGGTGTAGCTCTCGCCTGCCATTAGCACCAGGACGAAAAGTGTGCCCAAACCCCGTTCGGTAATGGACCATTCGGACATGGTGCGGGTGCGGCCGCGCGCTGAGAGGACGCCGATCGCGATCGTGGCGAGCATGGCGATCGCGAACAGGGTCACGGCCACCGTCGCGTGGCCGGTCATCGCACGCTCCCGTCGCCAGCGGTGGGCGGGAAGTCGGATGCGGAGTCTCGGTCGTCTGCGGGGACGAATTCCGGTGCGCCCGAACGATATGCGGGGTCGAGGCGGGCGACCAGCCAGATCAGTGGGCCTGTCACAATGGTGACCGCGATCAGGTAGGCGACCAGGAACGGGACACCCAGGATGCGCGGTTCGACGCGGTTGGCCACGAACGGCGCGATGCAGTAGAGGACGCCGGGGAGAATCAGGAGGAGAAGCGCTGGCCCCCGCTGGCGAAGCGTCGCGGGTACGGGCGGCGCGGATTCCGAGTCGGACACGAGGCCTCCGGGGTGGTCGCGGATCGCTATCTGTGCGAACTATTCCATGGCAGCCCACGCGGAGTGGGTGCGGCGCGCGGCGTTGCGCTGACTGGGCAGCCCGTCGCCGCGTCACCCGCGGCAGGTGCCGCGGGACCAGCCGGACCGGCTTGCCGAACACTATTTACACGCCCTGACCGGGATTGGGCCGGTACCCGCGGTGCAAGGGGTCCCCGCTCCCGGGTCGAGAGGCGTGGGCCCGTTCCGGACCAGACTGGTTCGGATCCGATCGGTCGAAACAGTTGGACGCGGTGGTGATTCGGGTGGGAACGGTGCGCAGGAGAAGAGCTTGGCCGCGGTGGTGTAGGGGCTGGGTGAGGGATGCCGTTGCGATTGGGTTCGGATGTGGATCCTCGTATGTCGCAGGTGGTGGTCAGATCGCCCTTCTTGCGAGCTATTCCACGAAGGCGAGCGAGATCGTTGGTACGGCGGCAGGTGAAGGACAGACAAACCCGGCGGTTGGAACTGTTTGGGGGCGTGGGGAATTCGGGTGGGTTCGCGGGAAGTTTGTCGGAGGGATGCTCTAACGTGTGCGGGTATCTGTTCGCTACGACCGTGGAGCGTTATGGCTGCCTCGTTCGACCTTCATTCCCTTGCTGTGCTCGGTGCGGCCGAGGATCGATTGGTGATCTGGCATGTGAATGTGGGGGCGGGGCTGGGGGAGTCGCGGCTATCGGGCGCTTGGGTGTTGGAGGATTCGCGTACGGCCGAGATCGAGAGCCTCACGGCGGCGTATCCGATCGCGCTTACCGGTGACGGGGTTTCGATTGCGGCCAGCAGCGGGATCGTGGATGTCGATGCGACCGTCGAAACCGTTTGCGCTGAAATCGAATCGGTTGATGCGCGGTTCACCGAGCAGCAGGACGCGGCCGGTGGGAAGTACACCCGGCCGCAGTGGCCGACGATCGTGCCGCCGCATGAGGTCTCGCTGACGCAATCGCAGGTCGACGTCGTGGACGATCACATTCGTCCGGTGCTCACCCTGGCGCGAGCGCTCGCCGACTTGGCCGATGCCTGGGCGGCTTTCGAATCGCTTAGGCTCGCTCGGCCATTCCTGGTCGAGTTCGGTGGTCCCGTTGCGCGGCCGTTGCCGCTCGCGGTGCGGTGAGCATGGCGGGATTGTCGTTCGCCGCCATCGATGTCGAGACCGCCAATTCCGCGCGGGGCAGTATCTGTGCGGTTGGCGTCACGGTCGTGCGGGAAGGGAAGCGCGAGGAGACCGTGTCGTGGTTGTGTCGTCCGCCTGCGGGGCTGGACTTCTTCAACTGGCACAACATTCGCGTGCACGGGATTTCGGCGGCGATGGTCGCGGACCAGCCGGGGTTCGCGGAGCGCTTTCCAGAGGTGGTGCAGTTGGTGGGAGACCTGCCACTCATCGCCCACAATGCCGGGTTCGACAGTGGTGCCATTCGAGAAGCGTGCAGCCGCAGTGGGATTCGGGTGCCCGCATGGTCCTTCAGTTGCAGTCTCTCGCTGGCCCGACGTCACCTGAACCTCGACAGCTATCGGCTGCCGCACGTCGCGGCCGCCCTGGGTATCGACTTCACCAATCACCATGACGCCGCCGCGGATGCCGCAGCCGCCGCCGACATCGTGATCGCCCTCGCGGAGCGCGCCGGTGCCGATTCGCTGGCGGCGCTCGAGCGCGCGGTCGTCGATCGACCGCTCCGGACGGAACCGGTCCGGGCCGCATCTAGGACGACGCGGGCGCAGCCGGAGCCGAGCGGGGAACGCCCACGCCGATCCTGGTTCGGCCATGAGGAATTGGTCATCCCCACCGTCACCGGCACCGACCCATCACATCCGCTCTACGGCGAAATCATCGTGTTCACAGGCGATCTCACCGCCATGAAGCGCCAGGAAGCATGGAACGCCATCGCAGCCTGCGGAGCGACCCCGGCCCGAAACGTCACCCGCCGCGCGACCGGCCTGGTAATCGGCGATGGATTCCGAGGCAGCGATCCCACCGCGTTCACGACGTCGAAGGCACGACGGGCAGCCGAACTCCGGGCGCGTGGGCAGCGGATCGAGGTTCTCGACGAGGCCGGTTTCCTGGCGCGCATCGGGAAGGGAGCGGTCGAGGTGGCGGCCCGCGGATAGGCGGGTCGGCGACGGCTGGCAACGCATGCGGCAGTGGGAGCAAGACTGTTCAGCAGATCAGGGGTGTGAGTCTTTCGTTCTTGCGAGGCCGCCCAGGGCTGGGTAGAGAGGATTGGGGAATCGTTCGGATGATCTAGAGGCGGATATGACGGGTGCACGGGGTCGGCGCTGGCGAATCGGGGCCGGAATTGCACTGGTCACGGCGATATTCGGGGCGGTGATTCCGGGGCCGGCGAATGCTCGGGAGCCGGGATTTCCCAATGCCGTGTCGGCCGCCGACGGGTCGCATATTTCTCGCGTTGTTCCGCTGGATGAGCGGCGATCCACCGTCTACGTTTATTCCGCCGCCATGAATCGCGACATTGCGCTGCGGGTCATGCGCGCGGCCGATACCTCGGTTCCGCGTCCGACTCTGTACCTGTTGAATGGTGCGGAAGATGGGCTCGACGCCAATGGCACCGAAGTTTCGTGGGAGACCCGGACGGATCTCGTCGATTTCATGGCGGATCAGGATGCGAATGTGGTGACTGTCCTCGATGGCCGGTACACGTATTACACCGACTGGCAGTCCGACGACCCCATGCTCGGGCGCAACAAGTGGACGACCTTCCTGACGCGGGAGCTTCCGCCCGTCCTGGATTCGGCCCTCAACGCCTCGGGCCGCAATGCCATTGTGGGAGTATCGATGTCGGCCACCTCCGCACTCGCGCTCGCCGAAGCCGCCCCGGGCCTGTATGCGAGTGTCGGCTCCTTCAGCGGCTGCGCGCAGACCGGGACCGACCCGGGCCGCCGCTACCTGCAGGCCGTGGTCCTCTCCGGTGGCGGAAATCCTTGGAACATCTGGGGCCTCGATGATTCCCCGGCCTGGCTCGCGAACGATCCCTCCACCCCGGCCAACCTCGAGAAACTTCGTGGCACCGACCTCCACATTGCCGCCGGAACCGGTGCCAACCCCGCCGCGGCGGGCGGCGGCCAAGTCGGCGCATCCAGTACGGCCTTGGAATCCACCGTCGAAACCTGCACTCGCGCTTTGCAATCCGAGTTGTCCACTGCCAACATCCCGGCCACCTTCGACTACCTCCCCGGCGGCGGCCACAACTGGCCCTCCTGGCAAGCCGACTTCCACACCGCCTGGCCCGGCATCGCCCGCACCCTCGGCATCTGATCCGAAGGTTTGCACTGCAATTGCTGAACCGCCGTTCGCGATGATCCGTGTAGTCCATATCGCTACCCCTAAGGAGGCGGTCATGCGTACGACACTGGCGACCGCAGCGATCATCTGCGCGGCAGGAACCCTCTTCGCCGCGCCGGCCCTCGCGATCCCGACGGGGCCACCCGGCCCCCCGAACCAGTCCTGCCAATTCCTCGAGCCCAACACTCCCGGCAACTCGGCCAACAGCCCCGGCTCCCCCTTCAACGAGCCGGGCATCAACAGCCAGAACGGCGGTACCGGCGGCCAGCACTACTCGCCCAAATCCCAATACGACGTCGCCTGCTTCCAACAGTCCCAGCACTGAGGACCCATAGCGGACCGATAAGCTGCATCGGGTGACCGACGAGACGCTGCTGCAGGGACCTATTCACGCTGTGCATGTCGAACTGGGGGCGAGCTTCGCTCCGTTCGGCGGGTGGGAGATGCCGGTTTCCTATGCGGGGACCGTGGGGGAGCACACCGCCGTGCGGACCACCGTCGGGCTTTTCGATGTGAGTCACCTCGGTAAGGCCACCGTGAAGGGGCCGGGGGCCGCGGCGTTCGTGAACTCCGCGCTGACCAATGACCTGAATCGGATTCGGCCCGGGAAGGCGCAGTACACGCTGTGCTGCACGCCCGAGGGGGGCGTGATCGACGATCTCATTGCCTACTACGTGAGCGACGACGAGATCTTCCTCGTGCCGAATGCGGCGAATACCGCGACCGTGGTCGCCGAGCTGCAGAAGGTTGCGCCGGAGGGCATCACCATCACCGACGAGCATCGGGGCTATGCGGTGTTCGCGGTGCAGGGTCCGCGGTCCGCCGAGGTGCTGGCCAAGCTGGGGCTGCCCACCGATATGGAGTACATGGCCTACGCCGACGCCGAGTGGGACGGGCGACCGGTCCGGGTGTGCCGCACCGGGTACACCGGCGAGCACGGCTACGAGCTGCTGCCCCGCTGGGAGGACGCCGAGGCTGTGTTCCGGGCACTGGTGGCCGAGGTCCAGGCCGCTGACGGCCAGCCTGCCGGGCTCGGCGCGCGCGACACCCTGCGCACCGAGATGGGTTACCCGCTGCACGGACATGAACTGTCCCTGGACATTTCGCCGTTGCAGGCCCGCACCGGCTGGGCTGTCGGCTGGAAGAAGCCGGAGTTCTGGGGCAAGTCGGCCCTGGAAGCCGAGAAGGCCGCCGGCCCCCGCCGAATCCTGCTGGGCCTCAAGGCAATCGACAAGGGCGTGCTGCGTCAGGGCCAAACCGTCATGCGGGGCGACACCCAGGTCGGTGAAACCACCTCCGGCACTTTCTCTCCCAGCCTCAAGGTCGGCATCGCCCTCGCCCTCCTCGACACCGCCGCGGGCATCGAGCCCGGCGATCAGGTCGAGGTCGACGTGCGCGGCCGCCGCCTCCGCTGCGAGGTCATCCGCCCGCCCTTCGTCGAAACCCGCACGGCCTGACCGGGGTTGGCAACCGGCCTCTCGATCCGACCGGCGGTCCCCACCGACTACGACGCCATTGCCGGTGTCGTGGATGACTGGTGGGGCCGCCCGGTCCTGCGGGCGATTCCCCGGCTTTTCCTGGACCATTTCGCCGGTACCAGTCTGGTGGCCGAACACCGTGGGCAGCTGGCCGGGTTCCTGATCGGCTTCTTCGCGCCGGAGGAATCCCTCTGCGCGTACATCCATTTCGTCGGCGTGCACCCGAATCGCCGAGGGACCGGGCTTGCTCGTGAGCTGTATGGCCGGTTCGGCGCGGCTGCGCGAGCCCACGGCTGCACAGTGATCCGCGCGATCACCTCGCCCGGAAATGCGGGCTCCGTGGCCTTCCACCGCGCACTCGGATTCGTCGTCGACGGCCCGATCGCCGACTACAACGGTCCCGGACGGGACATGATCACCTTCGAATTGCGCCTGGGGCAATAACCTTCAGCCGCACCAGGTGTCGACGACCTCGTTGCCCTGCTTGTATTCGGTCACGGCCGGTCCGGCCGGCGGTCGCCGTTCATTTCGGCCACGGTCGCCCAGTTCTTGGCGACGTCGGTGGCTGCGGCCGACCCGATTCGTCCGGGCCGCAGTCGCCGGCCCCGGGTGCGGTTGTGTTCGCCGTTCCCAAGCGTGATTGGTGGGAGGGGCCGCTGCCTGTCCATGGCGGCGATTGGCCGGAATTCCCGCCCCATCCGTCGGTTCGGTTCGTCGAACCGGTTGGACTCTGCGCTATGCGCTCGATTCGAGCCTTCCGGGCGCGTCAAGCCCGCTGACGAGGGGAAACGGAGTGTTGGGCGGCGGGTCGCGGGGGTGGCGGGTGCGGAGGGTCGTCCGGTTGGGGCGTGTTGGGTGGGGCGAATTAGACTCCAGGTCATGACACTTGCCGCGCAGTTCACCCGTGTCCCGCATCCCGCGCCGCTATCGGCGCAGCGGCGGCAGGAGATTCTCGCGGAGCCCGGGTTCGGGCGCTTCTTCACCGATCACATGGTGTCGCTGGATTACGTCGATGGGCAGTGGACGAATGGGCGGGTCGAGCCCTATGGGCCGCTGGCCATGGATCCGGCGACCATGGTGTTCCACTACGGTCAGGCCATCTTCGAGGGGCTGAAGGCGTATCGGCAGGCCGATGGCAGCATCGCCACCTTCCGGGTGGACGCCAACGCCGCCCGGTTCCGTCGCAGCGCGGCGCGGATGGCGATGGCGCAGCTACCCGACGAGCTGTTCATCGAATCGATTCGCCAGCTGCTCGAGGTCGACGCCGACTGGGTGCCCGCGGCGGGCGGTGAGGACGCGCTGTACCTGCGCCCGTTCATGTTCTCCACCGAGGTCGGCCTGGGTGTGAAGCCCGCCGCCTCCTACAAGTACCTGTTGCTCGGCGGCCCGGCCGGTGCGTACTTCTCGCGCGGTCTGAAGCCGGTCAAGGTGTGGCTGTCCACCGAATACGTGCGCGCGGCCCCCGGCGGCACCGGCGAGGCCAAGGTGGCGGGCAACTACGCGGCATCGCTGCTGGCTCAGCAGCAGGCCGCCGAGAAGGGCTGCGATCAGGTCGTCTGGCTGGACGCCTGCGAGCACCGCTACGTCGAGGAGATGGGCACCAACAACCTGTTCTTCGTCTTCGGCAGCGGCTCGGACGCCCGCCTGGTGACGCCCGAACTCTCCGGCTCCCTGCTCCCCGGCATCACCCGCGATTCGCTCATCACCCTCGCCGCCGACTCCGGCTACAAGGTCGAGGAGCGCAAGATCTCGGTCGCCGAATGGCGCAAGGGCGTCGAAACCGGTGAGATCACCGAGGTTTTCGGCTGCGGCACCGCCGCGGTCGTCATCCCCGTCGGCTCGGTCCGCTCGGCCGAGGGCGAATTCACCATCGGCGACGGCGAACCCGGCGAGGTCACCATGGCCCTGCGCGACACCCTCACCGGTATCCAGCGCGGCACCTTCGCCGACAACCACGGCTGGATGCGCACGCTGGTCTGACGCCGGTCGGACGAAAAGTGCCCGCCCCGAAAGCCTTCGGGGCGGGCACTTTCACTTTCGGCGGTCAGCTGGGCATGAACATGTGCCACTGTTCGAGGGTCTGGGGGCGCATGACGTAGTTGTGTTCCTTGATGTGGGTCAGCGACGCACTCGGCTCCTCCGAGTACCAATGACCCGGGTACACCGTCGGGTTCGACTTCAGATCGGCGAGGTACCGCAGGCTGCGGAACATGGCGTCGGAGTCGCCGCCGGGGAAGTCGGTGCGGCCGCAGCCGTCCACGAACAGCGTGTCGCCCGCGATCAGGCGGTCCTCGAACAGGAAGCATTGGCTGCCGGGGGTGTGCCCGGGGGTGTGGAGCAGCTCGATCTCGAACCCGCCGACGGCGACCTTGTCCCCGTGCGCGTGCCCGGTCAGCTCACTCGGCGCGATCCCGGTGACGTTCGCGACCCACGGCAGCTCCTCGGCATTGACATGCACTGCCACATCGGTCTTTTCGAGCAGTTCCTTCACGCCCCGCAGCGTGAAGCCCATCATCGTGCCGCCGACATGATCCGGGTGGTGATGCGTAGCGAGCACCCCGGTCAGCCGCATCCCATCGCCCTCGGCGATATCGACGAGCTGCCCCGCCTCGTATGCCGGGTCGACAACCACACACTCGCCACTGTCCCGATCCCCGATCAGGTAGGCGAAGTTGCGCATCTGCGTGGCGATCGGATCGCCCACGGCCCAGTCGCGCCCGGACAGCAACTGGCGAAAGTACAAACGGTCGGAGGCCATCCCCACAGCGTATTGCGCGCGATGTATTTCCTTGCCATCGAGTGGCACATTCTGGAGGGGAAATCGGGCGAAACCCCTCCAGGATGTGCCACTCGGCGGGTCAGCGGAGGAGGGGTTCGATTTCGGCGGCGGCTTCGGGGCCGTAGGCGTCGCGGAGGCGCTTCATGGCGGTGTCGTGGTCGAGGGTCCAGTCCTGGGGGCCAACGGTTTCCAGGACCAGGACGGCTACCAGGGAGCCCAACTGGGCGGAGCGCTCCAACGACAGGCCCGCGGACTGGCCGGTGAGGAAGCCCGCGCGGAAGCCGTCGCCGACACCCGTGGGGTCGACCTTGGCGATGTCGGGGACCACGTCCACGTGCAGTTCCGCGCCGTCGCGGGTGACGATCTTCGCGCCCTTGGAGCCCAGGGTGGTGACGCGAATGCCCACGCGCGCACCGATTTCCGCCTCGGACAGGCCGGTCTTCTGGAGCAGGATGCCCCACTCGTACTCGTTGGTGAACAGGTAGTCCGCGCCGTCGATCAAACGCAGGATGGTCGGGCCGTCCACGAAGGCCAGCTGCTGGGAGGGGTCGGCGGCGAAGGGGATTCCGGCGCTGCGGCACTGGTCGGTGTGGCGCAGCATGGCTTCGGGATCGTCCGCGCCGATCAGGACCAGATCGAGCTCGCGGCCGAGCGAGGTGATGTCGATGTCGCGGGCCTCGGCCATCGCTCCGGGGTAGAAGGAAGCGATCTGGGCCATGGTCTCGTCGGTGGTGCAGACGAAGCGGGCGGTGTGGAGGTCCTCGGAGACGCGCACGGCCGAGCAGTCGACGCCGTTGTCCTCCAACCACTTCCGGTAGTCGCCCCAGTCCTTGCCGACCGCGCCGACGAGCAGCGGGTTGCGACCGAGCACGCCCATGGCGTAGCTGATATTGCCCGCCACGCCGCCCTTGCGGATGACCAGATCATCGACGAGGAAGCTGAGCGAGACGTGGTGCAGCTGATCGGCGAGCAGCACATCGGAGAACTTGCCCGGGAAGCGCATGAGGTGGTCGGTCGCGATGGACGCGGACACGGCGATGGTCACGGGGTCGATCCTTTGGGTTGGGGGCGACGAACCGAAAGGGGCTCGCACTAATGAAAATAACACCGTCCGAGACGTTTTAGCCCGGACACACGACAGCGCGGAACATCCGTCAGCGGATGTTCCGCGCTGTGCGAGCTAACTCAGTTGAAGCTGTCGCCGCAGGCGCAGGAGCCGGTGGCGTTCGGGTTGTCGATGGTGAAACCCTGCTTCTCGATGGTGTCGACGAAGTCGATCGAGGCGCCCTGCACGTAGGGGGCGCTCATGCGGTCGACCGCGAGCTTCACGCCGCCGAACTCGACGACCAGGTCGCCGTCGAGGCTGCGGTCGTCGAAGAAGAGCTGGTAGCGGAGGCCCGCGCAGCCACCGGGCTGGACAGCGATGCGAAGGGCGAGATCGTCGCGGCCTTCCTGATCCAGCAGCGCCTTGGCCTTGCTGGCGGCGGCGTCGGTCAGAGTCACACCGTGAGTGGTGGTCTCGTTCTGCACAGTCATGAACTCTCCTAAGGGACCTGTTTTCAACCCGTGAAGGCGCACGGCTCGATGCCTGTCAACACCTGTTCCCGGGAGACTATTCCCCATCCTACGCGGCGCGTATTCGACGGACCGGCCAGGTTGTCGAGTCGCTGACAGATAGCTGGTGGGGTGTGCGACACAACAAAGGTACGGACCAGGATTTTCGGGGAGACGTGCCATCCAATAGCCTGGTCGGCGTGAAGTTCCTGCGCCGTGGCGAGTCCACCCCCACCTCCGACAGCTCCAGCAGCGTCGATACCGATGCCGCGGTGGCGGACAAGACCGTCACCCTCGGCAAGGGACGACCGACCCCGTCTCGCCGCGAGGCGCAGGGCCGCCGCCGCGGTCCGGTCGCGCCCGCGCCGAAGACCGCCAAGGAGGCCCGCGCCCGTCGCAAGGCGCTGCGCGGGACCAGGGCGGAACGCAAGTCGGACTCGGCCGAGCGGCGCGCCGCCGCGCAGGACCGCCGCGCCCGCATGCTCGCGGGCGAGGAGCAGTACCTGCTGCCGCGCGACAAGGGCAAGGTCAAGGGGTACGTGCGTGACATCGTGGACGCGCGCCGCAATCTGCTCGGGCTGTTCATGCCGCTGGCGCTGGTGTTGATCCTCAGCATGATCCTCTCGCCCGCGCTGCAGGCGATCGTCACGCTGGCCATGCTGGTGATGATGCTGTTCATGATCATCGAGGGCGTCGTGCTCGGGCGGATCGTGAACAAGCGGGTCCGGGAACGCTTCCCGGACACCACCGATTCCTCGTTCTCGCTGGGCTGGTACGCGTTCGTGCGCGCCTCGCAGGTGCGCCGGATGCGTGCGCCCAAGCCGCGGGTGAACGCGGGCGACGCGGTCTGAATCGTGGGGCCGTCGGCGTCGACGGCTCGAAGATGGTGCCCGACGGGCGGATTCGAACCTCTCGAACGAGGGGTTCGGGCCGCCCGTCAGTTGTGTTCGCGGTAGGTCGACAGGGCGCGGATCTCCAGCGCCACCCGATCGCGGTCGCGGTCGATGAAGTTGGTGGAACCCGCGAGGCCCCAGCTGTTTTCGCGGTGGAACGGTACGGCCCGGCCGGCGGCGGCGAACAGGGCGGCGATGCGGCGGAACATGGTGACGATCTCGGTGGTGTCGGTCGCGGTGTGAATGCGGCCGGGGGTGATGGCGGTCATGCGCGGGCCTCCCCTTCCTCTGTGGTGTCGGTGGTGTCTCCGGCCATGAAGCCGAAGGTCATGGTGCCGAGCGCCGCCATGGCGGTTCCGGCTGCGACGATTGCGGTGAGGGCTTGCATGGCAGTAAGTTTTCTATAGAGAACATACCGCCAACAGTGGCAGTTCTGACATAGTTCGTAAATATTCGGCCAGATGGGATCGAAACATGCTCTCGAAGGTCGCCGTCGTACTCAATGACCACCTCGCCATGTTCGAATTCGGCGTCGTCTGTGAGGTTTTCGGCCTGGACCGCAGTTCGGATGGGTTACCGCTGTTCGACTTCCGGGTCTGCGGCGCGGAACCCGGCAAGCCGCTGGTCTCCAGCTCGCCGGGCATCCAGGTGACGCCCGAATACGGGCTGGAGGAACTGCGCGACGCGGATCTGGTTGCCATTCCGGCGTTTCCGATCTACGCCGACAACCCCTTCGACCAGCGCGTGGTCGATGCCGTGCGGGACGCCGCCGACCGCGGGGCCACCGTGCTGACCGTGTGCTCGGGGGCCTTCCTCGCGGGCGCGGCCGGGCTGCTCGACGGGCGCAAATGCACGACGCACTGGCGCTATGTCGACCTGCTGGCGGAGAAGTTCCCGCAGGCCACCGTCGACCCGGACGTGCTGTTCGTGGACGAGGGGAACCTGATCACCAGCGCGGGCACGGCCGCGGGCATCGACGCCTCCCTGCATCTGGTGCGCCGCGAACTGGGCAGTTCCGTGGCCAACGCCATTGCCCGGCGCATGGTGGTGCCGCCGCAACGCGATGGCGGGCAGCGGCAATTCATCGAACGGCCCGTGGTGGACTGCGACTCCGACAGCCTCAGCGAAACCCTGCACTGGATGGGCGAGAACCTCGAGCTGCCGCACACGGTCGAGGCGCTGGCCGCCCGCACCGCCATGTCGACGCGCACCTTCGCCCGCCGATTCGCCGCCGAAACCGGGACCACCCCGGTGAAATGGCTGACCGGGCAGCGCATTCTGCTCGCCAAACAGCTGCTCGAGGACAGCGACCTCGATCTCGAATCCCTGGCCCACCGTTGCGGGTTCGGCTCTGGGGCGCTGCTACGGCATCACTTCCAGCGGATGGTGGGGATCGCGCCCGCGGAGTACCGCAGGCGCTTCGGTGCGCGTGTGTCCTGATATGGACGTCTGAATCGGACGACGCTCGATGCCGACCGTTAGGATGCGCAATCGTGCGTTGGGGAGTGTTGATTGCCGCTGTGCCGCTGGCGATTCTGGTGGCCGGGACCGCGGCCGGGTGCAAGGATCCGCGGAATGCGGAGGGGCAGTGCCTGGTGGGCGGGCCGACGTCCAATCACGACAAGGTGGTGTCCTGCTCGAAGCCGCACGACGGGAAGATCGTCGCGAGCGTGAGCCACGAGTCGGACTGCCCGCAGGGTACGGACTGGTCGTATGCCGCCAAGGACCTGAAGGTCATGTGCGTCCACAACGAGAAGGGCTGACCTGCGGCCGAAGCCTCGCGGCCACGCGGCGCTGCGACCGGTGGACGGCGTCGCTTGGCCCTCGGGGCCAGGGAGCTCGGCCGGATTCGCGGGATGACCGTGCCTACTCCGCCGGGGTGTCGGTCCAATTGATACCGTGCTGACGTGTCGCACACAGCTCAGACAACCGATCGGCCGCTGCGGACCCTGGTGCTCGGTGGCGCCCGGTCCGGGAAGTCGGCCTTCGCGGAACAGTTGGTCGCGTCGGAGGCGGTGCGGTACGTGGCCACCGCGGTGGCCGATCCCGCCGACGCCGACTTCGCCGAACGCATTGCGGCGCATCGGGCTCGGCGGCCCGCGACCTGGACGATCGTGGAGGGCGACCCGGTCGCGGCGCTCGGCGAGCCCACGCCCGTCACCCTGGTCGACGACCTCGGCACCTGGCTGACCGGGCGGTTGGACGCGCATGCGGCGTGGGAGTCCCCGCGCGGCACCGTGGCCCCCGACGTCGCCGCGTTGGTGGCGGCCGTCGCCGGATACACCGAGCGGCTGATCATCGTCAGCCCCGAGGTGGGGTTGGGCGTCATCCCGGGCACCGCCTCCGGCCGACTGTTCCGCGATGAGATCGGCACCTTGAACCAGCGCTTGGCCGAGGTGTGCGACGAGGTGTTCCTGGTGGTCGCCGGGCAGGCGCTCCAGGTCAAGCCGGATCGCGCCGCCGCCTCGGCCGCCGCCCTCACCGACGCGGCGACCACGAGCTCGCCGGTCGTCGCGACGGGCGCGAGTTCCGCTGCTGCGCTGGAAAGTTCGGCAGCCGCCTCGACGGATCAGCCTGCGGTGGAGCAGATTCCGACGTCCGCCGCCGTGGTGGACGCCGTCGCGGGCCTGGGCATGACCGCCGCCGGTGCCGTGACCGCCGCTGCGTTGGAAAGCGAGGCCGCGTCGGCGGATGCGGGTGTGAGCGTGGGGGATTCGGCGGCCGCCGGCGCAGGGAGCGCCGCCACCGCTGGTGCGGGAAGCGCCGCCACCGGTGGTGCCGAGAATGCGGTTGCCGCCGCGTCGGAGGATGGGCCGCGGCTCACCAAGCCGGTGCGGATCTCGTTTGGGCCCGTGCCGGGGCCGGATGCGGTGGTGCGGGCGGCTGCGGAGGCGCGGCAGTTGGAGTTGACCAAGCCCGCGGGGGCGTTGGGGCGGCTGGAGAAGTTGGCGAATTGGGTTGCCGCTTGCCAGGGGGTGTGTCCGCCCAAGCAGTTCGAGCGGGCTCGGGTGGTGGTGTTCGCGGGGGATCACGGGGTGGCCAAGCACGGGGTGTCGGCGTATCCGAGTGAGGTGACCGCGCAGATGGTCGCCAACTTCCTGCACGGTGGGGCCGCGGTGAATGTGTTGGCGCGCTTGGCCGATGCGTCGGTGCGGGTGGAAGACCTCGCGGTGGAGGGCGATACCGCGCCGGAGATCTCGCGGCACAAGGTGCGGCGGTCCAGCGGGTCGATCGACCGTGAGGACGCGCTGAGCGAGGCCGAGGTGCAGGCGGCGCTGACCGCCGGTGCGACCATCGCCGACGAGGAAATCGATTCCGGCGCGGACCTTCTCATCGCCGGTGACATGGGCATCGGGAACACGACACCGGCCACGGTGCTGATCGCCACCATCACCGATACCGAGCCGGTCATCGCCGTCGGGCGCGGCACCGGTGTCGACGACGCGGGCTGGATCCGTAAGACCGCCGCCATCCGCGACGCCATGTGGCGCGCCCGCCCGGTCGTCAAGGACCCGGTTGCCTTGCTGCGCACCGCATCCGGCGCGGACTTCGCCGCCATGGCGGGCTTCCTCGCCCGCGCCGCCGCCCGCCGCACCCCGGTCATCCTCGACGGCGTTGTCGTCACCGCCGCCGCCCTGGTCGCCGACCAGCTCGCCCCCGGCTCCCGCGCCTGGTGGGTCGCGGGCCACCGCTCCAGCGAGCCCTCCCACACCATCGCCCTGCAACGCCTGGATCTCGAGCCCCTCGTCGACATGAGCATGCGCCTGGGCGAAGGCTCCGGCGCAGTCACCGCCCTCCCCCTCCTCCGCGCGGCCGTCGCCACCCTCGGCGAAATGGCCACCTTCGCCGAGGCCGGAGTCAGCACCGCCGACGCGGACCCCGACCCGGCCGGTGCGTAACTCGCCGCCGAGCACCGCACCACGCCCCGCGCAGCGAACCGCGTTGGCGCGTAACCATGCCCGCCGGGTTGAGTCGAATCCTGCAGCGCGGGGCCGAATACGGGCGAGTGAGGCTACGGCGTGAACGGGTTGCAGTTGGCTATTTCTTGGCTGACGGTGCTGCCCGTGCGCGGGCCGGATGAGGTGGATCGAGGTGCGGCGGGGCGGGCTATCGCATGGGCACCGGTGGTCGGGGTACTGCTCGGTGTCGGGACCGCCGAGTTGATGTGGGCTCTTGGCGAACTCGGGGCTTCGTGGCTGCTGGCCGGGTTCGTGGCGGTGGCGGGGTTGGCGCTGGTTACGCGGGGGATGCATATCGACGGTCTGGCCGACACCATGGATGGGCTCGGGAGTTACGGGCCGCCGGAGCGGGCTCGGGAGATCATGAAGAGTGGTGGGGCCGGGCCGTTCGGGGTGGCTGCCCTGGTGTTCGCCATTGGGGTGCAGGCGGTTTCGTTGGCCGCGTTGGCCGAGGCCGGGCGGTGGGTGGCGGTGGTGGTTGCCGTGGCGGTTGGGCGGGTGGCGGTGGTGCTGGCGTGTCGACGCGGGATCGAGGCGGCTCCGGGGGCCGGATTCGGTGCGCTGGTCGCGGGGACACAGAGTCCGGTCGTGGGTCTCGCCTGGGGTGGGATTGCCTGTGTGGCGGCGGTATTCGCCACCGGAAATTACTGGCAGGGGCCGATGGCGGTGCTGCTGGCGTTGGCCGTGACGGTGTTGCTGGTGCGGCATTGTGTGCGGCGGTTCGGCGGGCTGAATGGCGATGTGCTCGGAGCCGCACTGGAATTGAGCGTCACCCTCGCCGCCGCCGTGCTGTCGTTCGCGCGCTGAGCGGCCCGTCAGCGGGCGGGGTGCGCCGGTCAGGAGTTGGTATGAGGCGGGCGACGGCGGACTGGACGAAGTCGATCAGGCGGTCGGCCGGATAGTCTTCCGGTTGGGTGAGCGTGAGTCGAACGAGTTGCTCGCCGACCGCGAGCAGTGCGACGGCGAGGATGTCCGGGTCCAGGGGGCCCGGCCCGGTGGCGTGGTCGTGGGCCCAGTCGATCAGGGCACGCAGCTTGGCGCGGGCGAAATCCCTGGCACGGGTGGAGTATTCGCGGACCTCGGCCGGAGCGTCGTCGGCGGGAAGCAGCAGCAGTCGCGCGGAGTCGGGATGCCGGATGACCGCGCACAGCAGATTGGCGGCCGCGGCGGCCAGCGTGGACGGGAAGTCGACGCGCTCCTCGACGGTCGGCATGGCCAAATCCAACTGGTCGAGAACGCGGCGCTGTTCGCGCTCGAACAAGGCCACCAGCAGCGGCCCCCGACCCGGATAGGCCGCGTACACACGCGGTTTCGCCAGATCGGCCGCCCGCGCGACCGCCTCCATGGTGGTGGCGGCATACCCGTGCGCGGTGACCAGCCGCAGGGCCGCATCGAGGATCTGCTCACGACGGATCTCCAGATCCATGCGCGGCTGGCGCTGGCGGGCGGGGCGGTCGGGCACGGCGTTCACGCTAGGCGACCATCGAATCGAGGGTGCGGCGAGGTCGAGACGACGAGATCGGTCGGTCAATACAGGTCGGTGCTGCCCAGGCGGGGACCCGGCAACTGCAGCGGGCCGTTGGCGAGCCAGGCGGCGGCGGGCCAGCAGGCGGGGGCGAGCCGGGCGGCCAGGTCGCGGCGCAGGCGGGTGGAACGGTCTGGTGCGCGCATGATTCGGAGCGCTCGGGAGGAGACGTCGCGATTGCGGAGACCCCAGGCCCGACGGTAGGCGGCACAGCGGCCGATGGCCCGGTGGGCTGTCGCACGGGAGGGCGCCGACAGCGCGGCGGCGATGGCCCGGGCGGCGTCGGTGGCGTCGAGGACTCCGGAGTTGAGGCCGCGGCCGCCCCAGGGCGCGAACAGGTGGGCGGCCTCCCCGGCGAGCAGGACGCGGCGATGCGGATCGGTGTAGGTGTCGGCGACCACCTGATGGAATCGGTAGGTGGAGATCCAGGTGATGTGCTCGCCGTACCAGGGGTCGATGATGCGGGAAGTCCAGTCCCGCACGCCGTCCGGACTCGCGAGGTAGTCGGCGTCGTCGTCGGCGGTGCACTGCAGATCGACGCGCATACCGCCCTGGAACGGCATGTGCATGACATTGCGGCCGTCGACGCGCGGCTCGCGGTAGTAGAAATGGCCGGGCATCAGGGGCGTGGAGCCGTCGGGGTGGGCCTCGACATCCACGATGATGAACGGGGTGTCGTCGGTATGGCCGGTCATTGTCGCACCGATGGCCCGCCGCACCGCGGACCGCGCGCCGTCCGCGCCGATCACGTATGTGGCGCTGATGGTTTCACCCGATGCCAGGGTGAGGTCGACGCCGCCGTCGCCGGTCTCCATCGTGGAAACGGGACTCTCCCATCGAAATTCGACGCCCTCGCGTACGCACGCCTCGTACAGGAAACCCTCGGTGACCCGCTGCGGCAGGCTGGTGAGCAGCCGATCCGTGCGGGCGATCCGGCCGAGCACACCGTGTTCACTGCGGTGCAGGAAGATTCGGCGACCCTCGTAGAAGGCGTCGTAGCCACTGACGCCGATGCCCGCCGCCCGGATTCGGCCGCCGAGCCCGGGCAGCACGGTATCGATGCGGTGCGTGGTCGGAAGGGCCAGCACGATGGCCCGGCTGCCAGGCCGAATCCGTTGCTGCGCTTCTGCTTCCAGCACCAGGGTGCGTACCCCGCGCCGAGCCAGCGCGAGAGCGGCGATGAGGCCGACGGGCCCTGCGCCCACCACCGCGGCCGGGTCGTCGGAAATCGCTTGTGGGGCGGAGGGAGTCATGCTGGCCTCTTTCGGGCGTCGTGACGCAATGCCCGTACGGTACCGTAACTACGGCTGCGTAACTAGAGTTTCGATGTGTCCCGGCCACCCGGCATCGAAGTCTTTCCGGTAGTGAACCGCGCGCGTAACAGATTGTTTGCCGGTGCAATCCGACCGACCAGTGGTTGCGAATACTTCGTGATCGCAACTGCCCTGGCGCGGAAATGGAGTCGCGGAATGCTCGGAGTTCTGGTGCAGCTGGGTTTGCTCGTGCTGTTCGCGGTGGTGGCGGTGACGGTCTTCGTGGTGGGGGATCGGCTGCGGCCGAAATCGTGGCGGCACAGCGATGATCAGGGTGCGGGGCACATGATGCTCGACCTGGTGAACATGTTCTTCGCCGCCATCGTGGCCTTCGTGGTGGTGGTGCTGTGGCAGCAGTACGACACCTCGCACGAGCACACCGTGACCGAGGCCAAGGCGCTGGTGAGCGTGTACGAGACCGCCGCCGGAATGCCCGACCCGGATCGCACCCAGATCCAGGCGCTGGTCAAGGATTACACGAAGCAGGTGGTCGGCGACGAGTGGCGGGTGATGGACCAGCAGCGGCGGCTCAGCCCGGCCGCCCAGGCCACCCTCGACGATCTGCGGGAGGCCGTCGCCGCGGCACCGGCCGGGGACGCGGATGCCAAAGCGACCCAGGACAAGGCGATGACCGGTGTCGACGCCATCGCGGAAGCGCGCTACGACCGGGGCCTGGACGCCGGGTATCGGCTGCCCGGATTCCTGTACGTGGCACTGTGGTTCGCGACCGTCATGCTGCTGTTCGGCACCGTGCTCTCCGGTGTGGTGGTCACCAAGCGCAGCATCATCATGACCGGCCTGTTCGGATTGGTGATCGGCGCGGTCGTCGTGGCCATCTACCAACTGGATCAACCGTTCTCGGGTGGCGACCACGTCTCCCGCGACGCCTACGAACTGGCCCTGTCCCGCTTCGAACACATCACCTCCACGGCCCCGGCGGCCAGCGCCAATCCGCGCTGACGCGCCACCGCAGCATCGTTCGCACACGGTTTTCGGAGGCAATGTGACTCGAACCAACAGGGCGGCACGGGGATTCGCGGTGGCCACGGTGCTCCCGCTGGCCGCCGCGGTACTTGCCGTGCAAGCGGATGTCGCCGAGGCCGATCCGGGGCAACCCGCGCTGCCGCCGATCGGCGAGATTCTCAGCGGGAGTGCGGGTTCGGAGACGCCCGCACCGATCGACGCGCCGTCCGGGAGCTCGCTCGGGTTGGGCGGCGGTAGCAGTGTCACCGGCAGTGCTTCGGGGCCGGGCAGCGGTGGGGCGACCACGGGCAGCTCGCTGGGGCTCGGGCCGGGAAATCCGGCGAATCCGTCGCCCGGCAATATCGATCTGTCGCCCGGCAATGTCGATCTGTCGCCCGGAAACGCGGCGGGCGGGTCGCTCAGCACCGGCAGCAGCCTTACCGGTAGCGCCCAGACCGGAAGCGGAATCGCGGCCGACGCGACGAGTTTGGCGCTGCCACACGCGAATTCGTACAACGGCGGCGGGGCGGTGCGGCCGGTCCAGACGGCGACCCCACTGCGCCCCGCCGACGCGCCGAACACCCTCGGCGGTCTGGCCGGACTGGACTCCGGCAGTGTCGCCACCGCCTGCGCGGGCAGCGCCGTGGTCGGCAGCGCGGTCTTGGGTCTGGGCCTGCTGACCGGCAGCGGTACCGGCTCCGGCCTGATCGGCCCCGGACTCGTGCCCGGTCTGATCGGACCGGGCTCCGCCGGGGTGGGCAGCGCGGTGACCGGCAGCGGCCTAGGATCCGCCGGCGTCGGCAGCGCCGTGACCGGCAGCGGCCTGATCGGGTCGGGGTCCGCAGGAGCGGGCAGCGTCGCGGTGGGCAGCGCCATGACCGGCAGTGCCCTGCTCACCTGCCTGCTGTTGCTGCCGGTCCCGACGCCGCCGGAACCCGGTATCCCCCTGGAGATTCCGCCACCTGCGGCCCCGGTGCCCGCGCCCGCCGTGGTTCCGGTCGCCGCCCCCGCGCCCGCGCCGCAACCGGTGGTGGTGCCGCCCGCGCCGAGGCCCGTTCCGCCACCGCCGCCACCGGTCGCCTATGTCGCGCCCGCGCCACCCCCGCAGCCCGTCCCCTGGACCGCATTGCAGTTCATGACCGTCCTGATCATCACCATCCTCGCCGGTGCCCGCGTCCGAATGGCTCGCGGACACCGGGGCGGCGCCGCCGAATAGCCGGTCGGTCTACTTGCGGAACTTGGCCTCCAGATCCGTGGCCGTCGCCTGCAGATCGGCCGCGGAATTGGTCTTGAAGATGCCCTGGAAGCCGGCCTCGGCCTTGATCGCCGCCTCGACCTCCGGATCGTGGTAGATCTGGGTGAGCTGCAGGTACTTCGGGTTGTCCTTGTCGGCGGCGCGGGCGGCGAAGATATTGATGTACTGCTTCAGATCCGGCCGATTCGGGTCGTCGGTGTAGATGATCTGATCATTGGTCAGCCCCGCCTGCCGCGCCCAGGTGTCGTCGACGTAGGCGGCGTCCACACTGTCCAGTGACGAGGCCGTGAGCGTCGGGTCGATGGGGGTGAGCTTGACCTTCGACGCGGCCTTGTCCACATCCTCGAGCTTGGAATCCCACGACCCGCCGTTCTTCAACACGATGAGCCCGGCCGCCGCCAGATTCAACAGCGGCCGCACCTGATTCGCGGGATTGTTGCTCAACGTGATCTCACCGCCCTGCGGGATCTCGCCGACCGACTTGTGCTTCTTCGAGTACAACCCCAGCGGATAGATCTCCGTCGCCCCGATCGGCACCAGCGTGTCGTTGTTGCGGGCGTTGTAATTGGCCAGGTAGCGGATGTGCTGGAACTTGTTGAGATCCACCTGCCCCTGCGACAGCGCCGGGTTCGGCTGGTTGTAATCGGTGAAGTTGGTGAACTCGACCGTGATGCCCGCGGCGGCGGCCTTCTTCTTGAACACGTCCCAGTGCGGCAGTGCGAGGTCGTTCACACCGATACGCACCACGTCGCCGTGGTGTTCCTTGCCACAGGCGGCCGTCAGCGCTAGCGAGAGCAGGACCGGAATCACCAGGAAACGGCGCAATTTTCGCATTTCACGCACCGTAGGGGAGGGTTCGTGCCACCCGGAAGCGTTCCGCTCGCGCGGATCGCAATCATTGCCCGGGGATTGCCCGCACGGTTGCATGGCCGGGTTCATTGTCATCTCGACCCCGACCCGGGTCGACGATTCATGCGGGAGCACGAGTGAAATTCCATCGGGTACTGGCGATCCCGGTCCTGGTAGCAGCCGTCGCGAGCCTCACCCTCACGGCTTGCGGCTCGAGCGGTGATTCCGGCGGCAATACCGTCCGCATCGGCACCACCGAGTCCGACCCGCACTGGGACGTCTTCAAGGACGAGGCCAAGAAGCAGGGCATCACCCTCGACATCGTCCACTACTCGGACTACTCGCAGCCCAATATCGCGTTGGCGCAGAAGCAGATCGACGTGAATCTGTTCCAGCACCTGCAGTTCCTGGGCCAGTACAACGTGGCCAACAACCAGGATCTGACGCCGATCGGCGCGACTTACATTGTGCCGCTGGGGCTTTACTCCAAGAAGCACAAGTCGCTCACCGAGTTCGGGCCGGGCGCGGAGATCGCGATCCCCAACGATCCGACCAATCAGGCGCGCGCGCTGTTCGTGCTGCAGGCCGCGGGACTGTTGAAGCTGTCCGGCGACAAGGGCCAGCCGACGCCCGCCGACATCGACAAGGGCGCGTCCAAGGTGAAGGTGACCCCGGTCGACGCCGCGCAGACCGCGCTGTCGCTGGCCTCGGTGGACGGCGCGATCGTCAACAACACCTACCTGTCCAAGGCCGATATCGATCCGAACAGCGCGCTGTACAAGGACGATCCGAACAACCCCGGTGCCGCGCCCTACATCAACGCGCTGGTCACCCGCGCCGCGGACAAGAACAATGCGACCTACCTGAAGCTGGTCGACATCTTCCACAGCCCCGAGGTGCAGAAGGCCGAGGCGGCCGATTCCAAGGGCACCGCGGTCGAGGTGAAGAAGAACGGGCCGGAGCTGGAGCAGATCCTGGCGCGGGTGCAGCAGACCATCCGCGACGGCAAATGAGCCAGACCGAGGCCGCCGCTGTCGAATTCCGTTCGGTCACCAAGGTTTTCCGCAGCGGCAAACAGCGCCACACCGCGCTGGACGGCATCGACCTGCGTATCGAGCGGGGTGAGATCTTCGGTGTGATCGGGTATTCTGGCGCGGGCAAGTCCACGCTGGTGCGGCTGATCAATGCCCTGGAGAAGCCCACCGAGGGCACCATCCTGATCTCCGGCGACCCCATTACCGGGGTCCCGGAGTCCCGGGTCCGGCAGTTGCGCCGCGATATCGGCATGGTCTTCCAGCAGTTCAACCTGTTTCGCTCGCGCACGGCCGCGGGCAATATCGAGTACCCGCTGAAGGTGGCGGGTTGGCCACGTGCGCGGCGCAAGGCGCGCGTGGCCGAACTCCTGGAGTTCGTGGGGCTTTCGGACAAGGCGCGCAGCTACCCGGACCAGCTCTCCGGTGGGCAGAAGCAGCGCGTGGGCATTGCCCGCGCGCTGGCCACCTCCCCGTCGCTGCTGCTGGCGGACGAGGCCACCTCGGCACTCGATCCGGAGACCACGGGCGAGGTGCTGCGCCTGCTGAAGAAGATCAATCGCGAACTGGGCGTCACCATCGTGGTCATCACCCACGAAATGGATGTCATCCGCGCGGTGGCCGACCGCGTGGCGGTCCTGGCCGAGGGCCGAATTGTCGAGCTGGCCAGCACCTTCGACGTCTTCTCCGCCCCGGCGGCCCCGCCCACCCGCTCGTTCGTCGAAACGGTCCTGCACAACCGTCCGACCGACGAGGAGCTGCGCCGCCTGGGCGAGCGCCACCCCGGCACCCTGGTGACGGTCCCGATCACCGACGACAACACCCTCGGCGCGGAACTGACCGCCGCCGCGGCCGCGGGCGTCGGCTTCGAGATCGTCTTCGGCGGGGTCAGTGCGTTGCAGGACAAGACCTTCGGCAGCCTGACCCTGGCCCTGACCGGCCCGGAGGACGCGGTCCGGAGGGTGGCCGAACGGTTGGTGGCGGGTCCGGTCGTGTCGGCGGTCGAGGCCGATCGGAGGAGTGCGTGATGGGCACCGTGAGCAATCTGGCTGCCGTGCATACGGATTGGGATCGGCTGCGGCCGGTGCTGAGCGAGGCGGTCGGGACCACCGTCTATTTGGTGCTGTTGACCTTCGTGGTGGGCGGGACCATCGGGTTGGCGCTGGGGACGTTGCTGTACACCACTCGCAAGGGTGGGTTGCTGGCCAATGCGCCGGTGAATGTGGTGCTGAACGTGCTGGTGAATGTGGTTCGGCCGATTCCATTCATTATTTTGCTGGCGGCATTGGGTCCGGTCACTTTGAAGGTGATCGGCACGACGATCGGCACCGACGCGGCGGCGTTCGTCATGATCGTGGCCGCCTCGTTCGGGATCGCGCGGATCGTCGAGCAGAATCTGGTGACCGTGGATCCCGGGGTGATCGAGGCAGCGCGGTCGATGGGGGCCGGGCCATTGCGGATCATTCTGACGCTGTTGATTCCGGAAGCCTTGGGGCCCTTGGTACTCGGGTACACGTTCGTCGTGATCGCGATCGTCGACATGTCCGCCATGGCGGGCACGGTCGGCGGCGGCGGGCTCGGTGACTTCGCGTTGGTCTACGGGTATCAGCGGTTCGACTGGCAGGTCACCCTGGTGGCGACGCTGATCATCATCGCCGGGGTGCAGGGGATTCAGTTCCTCGGAAACTGGTTGGCCCGCAGGGTACTTCGGCGGTGAACTGCGGGCCGCCCGGCCCTCAGCTCAGCTTCTCGAGCTGCGGCACCTTCCACTTGCCCTCCAGCGCTTCGGATTTCGGAGCGTAGAGGCGCAGGGTCAGGGAGAACTGTCCCGACTCGGGAATGGGTAGCCAGTGCCCGGCGGGGACGCTCGGGCCGGGATCGGCGTTCTGCACGACGATCTCGACCGAGCCGTCCGCGGCCGGGGTGAGCGGAATCAGATGCCCGACGGAGTAGATGCCCGCCGGGTTCTGGACCAGGTAGCTCTGGGCGTCATAGGCCGTGAGCGACCAGAAGGCGTCGACGGGCGGCAGCTGACCCTTGGGGAAGGTGAGGCGGAAGCGG
Organism: Nocardia sp. CDC153; assembly: GCF_035818515.1. Lineage (NCBI taxonomy): Bacteria > Bacillati > Actinomycetota > Actinomycetes > Mycobacteriales > Nocardiaceae > Nocardia > Nocardia sp. CDC153. Next base: position 40,287 of record NZ_JAYKYU010000008.1, read on the forward strand.
CTGCCCCCGTCGGCATTCGCGTTGATGGTCGGATAGATGGCGTCCTTGGGCAGATTCGCCCCGAGCCCGACCGCGGCGACCTGCGCGCGCAAGGTGTATTCGGTGCCGTAGGTCCCCACATTCGGATTGAACGACCAGCCGTTCTCATTGATCGCCTTGGGGTTTCGATACGCCATGACCTGCTTGCGGGCCGCGGTCGCACCGGCGGTCAGCACCTCCGCGGGCGCGGTGGTCATGGACGCGCCGGGAGTGATGCCCAGCGTGGCGAAGCGCTTCATGGCGTCGGCGTCCGCGGCAGCGGGCGGATTCAGCGACATGAGCGCGCACAGGCGATTCATGAACGCGGTCGCGTCCATGCTGGCGACCGTCTGCGCCGGTGGATTCCCGCCCACCGCCTGGGCTCCCGGTCCGCCGCCCGCGCCCGGGTTCTGCAGGTAGACGCTCAACGGGGAGAGCTTCAACTGTTCCTGGAGCGCGCGCACCGCGGGTAGATCATCGCCGCCCTTGTATTCGATGCGCCCGAGCAGCCAGGTGGTGCCGGTCGGCATGGCCAGCTGTGTGACATGGTCGGGCAGGTTCCCGTTCCAGTTCGGCCCGGTGATCACATAGGTCTGTGGCGCACCGGATTTCACCTGCGGGTCCGTGCTGCTCGGATTGTGCACGGTATTGGTCCACGCATCCAGCAACTGCATGAGCCAGTAGCGCCCGGCCTCGATCGGCGGCACCTGCAACACCATGGGCTCGGCGCGCAGATCCAGCCAGGCCTGCGAGTAGAGGGTGTCGAGGTTGAGCCGCACGACCTGCTTGGCGTCCGGGGTCGGTGGGGTCGCGTGCACGAATTGATTGGTGGGCCCCGCCGTTTCGCGGGTGGCATCCATGAGGACCAGCGGATAGCCGAAGATGTAGGCGTCGGCGGCGATGTCCTTGGGATCCGTCGAGGCCGGGGTGGTGCTGGTCGCGGTCGAACCGCTACCGGACTTGCCGCAGGCGGTGAGCGCGAGGGCGGCGGTGACCGCCGCGCCCAGGCCGAGGGCCTGCCGCCGGGAGAAATGTCCGGTCCGATCGTTCGACGGGAATTCCATAGCTGCCAGCGCCCTTTCCATTTCGGGCCTGTGCGTACCGGACAGGCCGCCACTCATCATGACGTTTTTGCAGTGCCACTGCAAGTAATCTGCTAACCACTGGTTACCGTACTGCCGGGGCTGCCTCGGGTCGCGTATTCCGGTCGTTCCGGAGGTGGGGGCGGCGGGTCCGGGATACTCTGCGAGACAGCGGGATCCGGGAGGTGGGGACTGTGGACGCGCTGTGGAAGTTCTTGGTGACGCGGCGGCACCAGTTGCTCGTCGATTCCTATCTTCATGTGTCGGCGGTGGTGCAGTCGCTGTTGATCGCCACGGTGGTGGCGGTGGGCATCGCGGTGGTGGTCTATCGCAGTCCGCTCGGGTCCTCGGCGGCGACGGCGGCGGCCAGCGCGATATTGACGGTGCCGTCGTTCGCGCTGCTGGGTTTGCTGATCCCGGTGCTGGGTCTGGGTGTCGCGCCGACCGTGGCGGCGCTGGTGGTCTACGCGCTGCTGCCGATCCTGCGCAATGCCATCATCGGGCTGTCGTCGGTGGACCCGGCGGTGGTGGATGCGGCGCGCGGGGTCGGCATGAACCGGTGGCGGGTGCTGGCGGTGATCGAGCTGCCGCTGGCGTGGCCCGCGATTCTGACCGGGATGCGGGTGAGCACCCAGTTGATCATGGGCATTCTGGCGCTCGCCGCCTATGCGAAGGGGCCGGGGCTGGGCAATGTCATTCTGTCCGGGCTGTCGCGGCTCGGGAGCCCGAATGCCGTGCCGCAGGCGCTGACCGGGACCGTATTGGTCATCGTGCTCGCCCTGCTGTTGGACGGGGTGTTTCTGCTCATTGGACGTTTCACCACCTCGAAGGGGCTGCGATGACCGCCGACGCGACGGTGTCCGGAGTCGAGATCGTGCTCGATGAGGTATCCAAATACTATGCGGGACAGCCTGATCCGGCTGTCGAAGCGGTCTCCATGACCATTCCGGCCGGGGAGATCGTGGTGCTGGTCGGCCCGTCGGGCTGTGGCAAGACCACCACGCTGCGCATGATCAACCGCCTGATCGAACCCAGCGCGGGCACGATTTCCATCGGCGGCCGCGATGCCGCCGCCATGAATCCGGACGAATTGCGGCGCGGCATCGGCTATTCCATCCAGCAGGCCGGGCTGTTCCCGCACCTGTCGGTGGCCAAGAACATCGCCACGGTGCCGGGATTGCTCGGCTGGGACCGCAAACGCATCGCCGCGCGCGTCGACGAGATGCTCGAGTTGGTGGGCCTGGATCCGGCCACCTATCGACGCCGGTATCCGCGCCAGCTCTCGGGCGGGCAGCAGCAGCGGGTCGGGGTGGCCCGTGCTTTGGCCGCCGATCCGCCGGTCCTGCTGATGGACGAGCCGTTCGGCGCGGTCGATCCGATCACCCGCGGGCTGCTCCAGGACGAATTGCTGCGTCTACAGGCCGAATTGGGCAAGACGATCGTGTTCGTCACCCACGATTTCACCGAGGCGGTCAAGCTCGGTGATCGAATCGCGGTGCTGGGCAGTCGATCCCGCATCCTCCAGTACGACACCCCGGCCGCGATCCTGGCCAATCCCGCCGATGAGACGGTCGCCGGATTCGTCGGGGGAGACGCCTCGCTCAAACAATTGACCCTGACCCGGGTCGTGGACGTGGAGCTCGGCGACTGCCCGGTCGCCACCGAGGACGAGCCGGTGGCGGTGCTGCGCGAGGCGCTCGACGGTCGCGAATGGCCGTGGGCGCTCGTCCTGGACGACCAGCGGCGGCCGTTGCGGTGGGTGTCGGCCGAACAGCTCACCTCGGCGGGCTCCCTGCGCGATATCGGCCGCCCGGTCGGGCAGGTGTTGTCGCTGCGGTCCACACTGCAGAACGCCCTCGGTGCCCTGCTCGCCGAGCGCAATGCCACCGCCGTAATCACCGGCGCGCGTGGCGAATACGCGGGCCTGATCACCATCGACACCTTGGTCGCGCATCTGTCCGAGCTCCGGGACCAGGGGGCCGGGGGGACGCGCCCATGACCGCGAACACCGTCACCGGACCCGCCGCCACCGCGACCGCCCGCCGCGCCGAGGGGCTACGGCTGCTCGTCCAACCCTTGCTCGTCGCAGCACTGACCGCCGGTGTGCTGATCTGGGCCTTCACCCGCACCCTCACCACGACCCAGCGGGCAAGCATGAACGCGCACAATATCGCGACCGTCACCCGCCAGCACATAGTGATCACCCTCGCGGTGGTGGTGATCGTTCTCGCGGTGGCGGTCCCCCTCGGCACCCTGGTCACCCGGCCCGGATTCCGCCGTCTCGCACCGGTTTTCATCGGCATCGCCAATATCGGCGCATCCGCCCCCGCGATCGGCCTGATCGTCCTGTTCTACCTCGTGACCCGCACCACCGGCTTCTGGATCGGGGTCGCGCCCATCGCCTTCTATTCGCTGCTCCCGGTGCTGCGCAATACGATCCTCGGCTACCAGCAGGTGGACCCGGCGGTGGTGGACGCCGGACGCGGGCAGGGCATGTCGTCGTCAACGGTATTGCGGCGCATAGAGTTTCCGCTGGCGGTCCCGTACATTCTGGCGGGCCTGCGGACCTCGCTGGTGCTGGCGGTCGGCACCGCCACCCTGTCGTTCCTGGTGAGCGCCGGTGGGCTCGGCATTCTCATCGATACCGGATACAAGCTGCGCGACAACGTCACGCTCGTCGTGGGCTCCGTGCTCGCGGTGGCGCTGGCGCTGCTCGTCGACTGGCTCGGCGCGCTCGCCGAGCGTTTCCTCGGGCCCAGGGGGCTGCGGTGAGAACCGGAAAACGGTGGTGCTGCCTGGCCATTGGACTGCTGCTCGCGCTGACCGGCTGCGGGCTCGAGTCCGGCAGCGCCGTGCCGCTGCGGGTCGGCCCGGGCAGCATTCGCCCGGTGGCCGCGCTCCACGGCGTGACGGTCACCGTCGGCTCCAAGGATTTCACCGAGCAGAACATCCTCGGCTACCTCATCGAATTCGCCCTGTCCGCGGCCGGGGCGAATGTGCGCGACCTGACGAATATCCAAGGCTCCAACAGTCTTCGGGACGCGCAGTTGCACGGCCAGATCGACGTGGCTTATGACTACACCGGCACCGGCTGGGTCAACTACCTCGGCAAGGAGAAACCCGTCCCCGACGAGCGCGGCCAGTTCGAGGCCGTCCGCGATGCCGACCGTGCCGCCCACGACATGGTGTGGACCGATATGGCTCCCATGAACAACACCTACGCCATGGTGACCAGCAAACGCACCGCCCAGGAGACCGGCGTCGCCTCCCTGTCCGACTACGCCGCCCTCATCGCCAAGGATCCGGGCGCGGCCGGGACCTGCGTCGGCACCGAATTCAATGTCCGCCCCGACGGATTCCCGGGCATGGCCGCCAAATACGGCATCGACGTCGGCAAGGTCCACAAGCAGATCGTCCAGGACGCCCTCGTCTACCAGGCCACCGCCGACGCCCGCCAATGCCGCTTCGGCTCCGTCGCCGCCACCGACGGCCGCATCCCCGCCCTGGACCTGGTACTGCTGAAGGACGACCTGTCCTTTTTCCCGAAATACAATGCGGCCCTGGTCCTTCGAGCCGACTTCGACCACGCCCACCCGGACATCGCCGCCCTCATGGCCCCCATCTCCGCCCTGCTGACCAACCCGGTCATCACCGAACTCAACCGCAAGGTCGACGTCGACGGCCGCGAACCCGCCGACGTCGCCCGCGACTGGATGGTCCAACAGGGCTTCGTCACCGCCCGCTGACGGACGGTTCAGAGGTTGACCGGGTAGGTCGGCTCCTGGATCTCGGGCTTGATGCGGTTCTCGACGAAGATGCCGTGCCAGATCATGAAGACGATCAGCGTCCACAGGCGGCGGGAGTGGTCCACCGGGCCGGTGCGGTGCGCGTCGAGCATGGCCAGGATGGCCTGCTTGTTGAGCAGGTGGTCGGTGCCGGATTCGGTGATCTGGGCGCGGGCCCAGTCGTAGAGTTCGGGGCCGCGGAGCCAGTGGCGCAGGGGGACCGGGAAGCCGAGCTTGGCGCGGTTGAGGACGTGCGGGGGCACGATGTCGGTGAGCGCCTGGCGCAGGGCGTATTTGGTGGTTTCCTTGGTGATCTTCTGTTCGACCGGGATCTTCTCGGCGACCTTGAAGACCTCGGGGTCCAGGAACGGCACGCGCAGTTCCAGGGAGTTGGCCATGGTCATCTTGTCGGCCTTGACCAGAATGTCGCCGCGCAGCCAGGTGAACAGGTCCAGATGCTGCATGCGCGCCACCGGATCCCAGCCGTAGCCCTGCATGCCGTAGATGGGCGCGGTCACGTCCTGATGCGTCCACTCGGGGCGGAATTCGCGCAGCACCGAACGCAATTGGGCGTCGTTGAAGCTGCGGGCGTTGCCGTAGTAGCGCTCCTCCATGGTGAGCGAGCCGCGGTGCAGCAGGCTCTTGCCGCGGGTGCCCTCGGGAATGCGGTCGGAGATCTTGCCCGCCAGCTTGCGCAGGCCCTTGGGCAGATACTCGAAGGGCTTGAGCGACAGCGGTTCCCGGTAGATGGTGTAGCCGCCGAACAGTTCGTCGGAACCCTCGCCCGAGAGCACGACCTTGACGTGCTTGCGGGCCTCCTTGGCCACGAAGTACAGCGGCACCAGCGCCGGGTCGGCCACGGGTTCGTCCAAGTACCAGACGATTTCGGGGATGGCGGCCGCGTACTCCTCGGGGGAGACCATGCGGATGTAGTGCTTCGCGCCGATTGCCTCCGCGGTCTCGGCGGCCACATCGGCCTCCGAGTAGCCCTGGCGCTCGAACGCCGAGGTGAAGGTCAGCAGGTTCGGATTGTGGCGAATGGCCAGGGCCGCAATGGCGGTGGAGTCGATGCCGCCGGACAGGAACGCGCCGACGGTCACATCCGCGCGCATGTGCTTGGCGACCGAATCCTCGAGCGCCTCGGCAATCTCCCGGTACCGCTTGGCCTCCGAGCCCGCCGCGAACTTCTGCACCCGGAACTGCGGGTTGAAGTAGCGGGTCACGCGCGGGGTCTCGCCCGGCTCGACCCAGGCGTAGCAACCGGATTCGAGGCGGCGGACATCCTTGTGCAGGGTCTCGGCCTCGGGCACGTACTGCAGCACCGTGTAGTGCTCGAGCGCGCGCGGATCCAGCTCGTCGGAAAGCTCCAGCGCCGGAAGCAATCCCAGCAGGCTCTTCTTCTCGCTCGAGAACGCCGTGCCGCCCTTGCCGGTGGCGATGAACAGCGGCTTGATGCCGAACGGGTCGCGGGCCAGGAACAGCTTGTTCAGCTCGGTATCCCAGATGGCGAAGGCGAACATGCCGCGCAACCGGCTCGCGGCCTTCGCACCCCAGTAGTGGAAGGCCGCCACGATGGCCTCGCCGTCACCCTCGGTGCGGAACATGGGCGCATCGCCGAACTCGGCGGCGTGCGCTTCCTTCAATTCGGCGCGCAGTTCGAGGTAGTTGTAGATCTCGCCATTGAAGGTCATGGCGTAGCGCTCGGGGTTCTCCGGCGGACCCCAGCGCAGCGGCTGATGCGAATGCTCGATATCGATGATCGACAGGCGGTTGAAGCCGAAGATCATGTGCTCGTCGTTCCAGGTGCCGCGCTCGTCGGGGCCGCGGTGCCGCTGGCAGTGCAGCGCCTCGTAAACCTGCGATGCCGTGGTTTCGACCGTCCGCCCGTCCGGGGTTGTAGCCGTGCTAGCTGTCAGAAATCCGAGCAGTCCACACACTGCGGCAAGAACCTCTTTCCGGAATCAAGGATTGGGGCGCACCCGCACGGGCGCGCACGAACGCGAAACCTACTGCCCGAGTATGCCGTACCCGGGCAGATCGCGCCGCCAGAGGCCGTATCCAGTGCTTATGGGGTTTCCGGAGTGTCGAACCGGACCCGATCACAACGGGGGCGGTTTCTTGGTCTACGCTGCGTAGTACTTGGGAAACTCTCAGGGTCGGTTGTGCGTTCGCGTGTAGCCTGCCCGAGCCCCCAAACTGTGCTGAAGTTGTGTCGCCCGGCGGAAGGGAGCCCGGGCGACGCGGTGTCGGAATGACGACCAGGAAGGCGTTGAGCGTGGCGCACAAGGCGAGCGAGGCGATAGGGGCACGACCCGCCCAGGGTCGGCGGGGCCGCATCCTTCGGCGGGCCGGGCTGGCGGTGTCCTTGGGGATGACCGCGATGCTCGTTTCCGGCTGCTCGATCGACAACCCGTGGCTTCGGTTCGGCTGGCCCTCGGGCATCACGCCGCAGGCCACCCGCATGCGTGAGCTGTGGACCTGGTCCGTGCTGGCCGCGCTCGCCATGGGTGTGCTGGTGTGGGGCCTGACCTTCTGGACCATCGCGTTCCACCGCAAGAAGCCGAACTCCCCGGAGTTCCCGCGGCAGACCGGTTACAACGTGCCGCTCGAGCTGAGCTACACCGCGATCCCGTTCGTGATCATCGCGGTGCTGTTCTACTTCACCGTGGTCGTGCAGAACTACGTGCACGAGAAGGTCGGCAACCCGGACGTGACCGTCGATGTGACCGCGTTCCAGTGGAACTGGAAGTTCGGTTACCAGAAGGTCGTCATGTCCGACGGTTCCCTCTACGACGGTGTCGACCACGCCCGTCAGGACATGAACCAGCAGATCAAGGACGAGTACAAGGAAGCGACCAAGAACGGGCACCCGCAGCCGGGCCCGAACAACGGTCTGCCCGCCAATGACATCTCGTACCTGAACTACGACAAGATCGAGACCGTCGGCAGCTCCAACGAGATCCCGGTCCTGGTCCTGCCCACCGGCAAGAACATCGAGTTCCAGCTGGCCGCCGCGGACGTCATCCACTCCTTCTGGGTGCCGGAGTTCCTGTTCAAGCGCGACGTCATGCCGAACCCGAAGCAGAACAACTCCGACAACGTCTTCCAGATCACGAAGATCGAGAAGGAAGGCGCGTTCGTCGGCCGTTGCGCCGAGATGTGCGGCACCTTCCACTCGATGATGAACTTCGAGATTCGTGCGGTGTCCCCGGCGGACTTCGACAAGTACCTGAAGGCGCGTCAGGAGGGCAAGACCAATGCCGAGGCCCTGGCCTCCATCGGTCAGTCGCCGGTCGCCACCTCCACCCATCCGTTCAACACCGACCGCAAGGCGCGCGGTAACGAACTCGCCGACGCCAAGTGAGGATGAACTGACATGAAGGTCGAAGCTCGCATCTTCGAACTGATCACGGTCTTCTTCGTGATCGTGGCCGTGGTCTACGGCTACTTCACCGGCCGCTCGCGCACCGGCGTCGAGTGGGCCGGCACCACCGCCATCGTGCTGTCGGCGGGCCTGGCGCTCATCGTGGCCACCTACTTCCGCTTCGTGGCCCGTCGCCTGGACCTGCGTCCCGAGGACTACGAAGAGGCCGAGATCGTGGACGGCGCGGGCGACCTGGGCTTCTTCTCGCCCGGCTCGTTCTGGCCCATCCTGCTCGCGGGCGCGGGCTCCATCGCCGCCCTGGGCCTGGCGTTCTTCCAGTTCTGGCTGATCGCCATCGGCGTCATCTGCATCCTGGTCGCCGCGGGCGGCCTGGTGTTCGAGTACCACCTCGGACCCGAGAAGCACTGAGCTGAAAACGAAGCGCCCCATCCGAATTCGGATGTGGCGCTTCGCTGTTTCAGGGGCTAGATGCCCAGGGCGTGTTTGAGGCGCGTGGTGCGCGGGCCCATGGTGGTCAGGCCGAGCAGGGCGCGGGGGAAACGGGGTTGGAGCTGGGTCGGTCGGGTGCGGATGGCGGATTCGATCCAGCGGGCCGCCTCGGACGGGTCCAGGGACGAGCCCTCGGGGCGGTGGGCGGCGGATTGGGCATCGACCTTGAAGGCCGGGTACTGGACCGTGGTGACGTGAATGCCGCGCGGCGACAGCTCCGCGTCGGCACACTGGCCGAAGGTGGTCCAGGCGGCCTGGGCGGCGGCGTAGGAGGAGAAATTGGGGGCCGCGGCGGTCTCGGGACTCCACGGGCCCACGTTCACCACGTGCCCGGAACCGCCCGCGAGCATGGCGGGCAGCAGACCCAGGGTCAGGCGCAGCGGGCCGAAATAGTAAGCGGCCATGGTGCGCTGGTAGTCGCGGAAGCGGTCCAGGGACTGCAGCACCGGGCGGCGGGTGGGGCGGCCGGTGTTGTTGACCAGCACGTCGACGGCGTCGAACTCGGTGAGCAGCCATTCGACCAGCTGATCCACATCGCCGAGGGCGGAGATGTCGCAGCGGAACCAGTGGGCGCGGCCCCCGGCCTGAATGATGGTGGCGCACTCCTCGACCAGCTGGGAGCCGTTGCGCGCGACCAGGATTACCTCGGCGCCGTGAAAACCCAGTAATCGCGCGGTTTCCCGCCCGATATCGGAGGTGGCGTCGGTGACGACGATGCGTTTGCCCTCGATGGGGATCTCACCGGTCGGTGAGCCGGTGGTGCGGGGGCGGCGGGCAGCACGGAATTCGATCATGGGACAGGCAACCTTCATCTGAGGATTGAGCATGAACCATGCACCGATGCCCCGCCGACAGCACCGATACCGCCGCCCCGTCGCGCCATCTCGAAAAGATTGGGCTGCTAACCGATAGCTGGCGGTGCGGCGGAACACATTCTATTCGGTCGGGTCATAACGCCGGGCGCGTTCGGCCAGACAGATCTCGTCGATTGCGGAAACGATGTCCCGCAACAGTTCCGAGGGCAGCGCGGCCGGGCGCAGGCGGCAGGTGAAGGTAATGAAGCCGTGGTCTTCGCCGTCGAGTTCGCGCAGGTAGCGGGACCGCACACCGTAGGTCATGGCCGAGATGACGGTGAAGCAGCCGGTGCGTTCCCGGTGCCCGGCGAACAGGTCGTGCAGGCCGTGGAAGACCTTCGCGTAGTTCGACAGGGGCGCGAAAACCGAGACGCGGTAGGCCGGTCCGCGCTCCGAGGAGGAAATGACCGTATCGGCCAGATACTCCGCATCGCGCAGTGTCAGCACCTTCGGAGCGAACATGAGCGCGCCCGCGGCCGCATTGCGGACCGGCATACCGGCGCGGCCGCCCGCCGAGGCGGCAATGGCGCCCAGCGACTTTCGGGCGCGCGCGCCGACCTCGCGGCGGGCGCGCAGGGAGAGGTTCGGGGTGGTGGGGTGCAGGCTCGACCACTGGCCGAATCGGACGGTGCCCAGCTGCACGGTGCCGGTACCGACCGGTCGGGCCACCTTCAGGGGTGCGGTGTCCACCCAGCGGCCGACCTGCAGCATGGCGTCACCGGGGGACTGAATCTCCTTGTAGGAGTGCTCGACCCAGGTGTCGAAGTCCAGGAAGCGGTGCGCGTCGGTGGTGAGCCAGGTGCGGTCCTTGTCCACATCGGTCACCTCCAGCGTCAGCGCGGTGATGACCCCGGTGCGTCCGCCCCCGCCCAGGATCTTGTGGAAGCGCTCCGCGTGATGGGTGCGCCCGCAGGTGCCGAAACGTCCGTCCTGATCGACGTATTCGAGTTCGGCCACATTGTCGCTGAACATGCCGAAGCGATGTGACGCCGCCGACAGCCCGCCCACCGCCGCGAATCCGCCCGCCGTGATGTCCCGGTGGTCGCCGACGATCGGGAGCCCGAGCCCGTGCGCGCCCAGGGTCTTGTCGATGTCGTAGAGGCGCGCCCCCGCCTGCACCCGCACCGTTCTGGCATCGGCGTCCACCACCTGCACGCGGTTCATCTTGCGCAGGCTCAGCACGCTGCCCTGATCCGGCAGCCCGAACTCCTCGTCCGGTCGTTCCCCACCCCGGATGATCAGCGGTTTCGTCGAACGTCGCGAATCCCGAACGGTCCGAACCACATCCGCGGTGTCGCGGGGCAGAAATTCGTCGGGGTGGGTGGAGACGGGCGTGCTCATGGCGCTACAGCTAACCATAGTCACGCGCATTGTGCTCGTAGTTGGACAGGCGTCTCAATGCACACCGTGCGGACGCCGTGTGAACAGCGCGTTTTCGGTTGTGGCACACGGGTTCCCTGCGGATTTGCGGGGAGCGTTTGTCGCCGGTCGCGCGTAAAGTCCGCGCCATGGGTTTCTCGGGCGGGGCGTCATGAGTTTCTTGAGCGATATGTTCGGTTCGGGGCGAAATCGGTTCGGCAAGAGGGTGTTGGAACACGTGCTCGGATACGACGCCGTGGAGACGGCGCGGTTCGACGCGCAGGCGTACGAGATCGCGTACACGCTGAAGAACGGGTACGCGGCGAAGCTGAACCTGGACACGCTGTATCGGCGATTCGACGGCAAGATCACCGCCGCGGTGTTCGAGGCGGTCGGCGCGCTGCTGTTGCCGCCGGACGCGCCGCCGGGCTGGGAGCAGGTCGCGCCCAAGCTGCGGCCGGTGCTGCGCAAGGCCGGGTACGGGTCGGTGAAGGTCGAGGGCCTCGACGGGCGGGATCTGGTGCTGTCGCGACCCGCCCTGCCGTATCTGTCGGAACTGGTGGTCATCGATCTGCCCAGTACCGTGCAATTCGTTACCGGGCAGGATCTTTCGCGCTGGGGTGTGGACGCCGACACCGTGTATTCCATCGCCCACGCCAATCTCACCGAGCTGGCCATGAACACCATGGAGGCCTTCGATCCGCCGCAGGGCGTGCGGGTGCTGGAGTTCGCCGACGACGACGGCGAGAGCTATGTCGGCTCGCTGCCGCTGGTCGCGGGCTGGCTGGCCGGGGTGCGGGCCCGAAGTGACACGCGCCCACTGGTGTTCCTACCCGGGCACCTGGGCATGTTCGTCGTGCTCGGCGCGACGCCCCAGGTGCTGGTGCAACTCATGTCCTTGGCCGAGGAGCGGTACCAGGCGGCGCTGCGGCCGCTGTCCACCGTGCCGTACACCGTCGACGACGAGGGGGAGATCGTCCCGCTGCGGGTCGAGCCCGACCATCCCGCGGCCGCCGCCATCCGCCACGCCGAGATCCAGCTGGCGGTCAGCGCCTATCGCGGCCAGACCGAAAAGCTACGCGCCGACCAGGATCGCGAGGGCGGCATCCAGGAGCTGCTGCACCTGCGCGACCCGAACGGCGGCGAGACCACCATGACCTCCTGGCCCGACGGCGTCACCCAACTCCTCCCCAAGGCCGACTACATCTGCTTCGTCACCGCCGACGGCGACGTCTTCCGCGTGGCCTGGGACGTCGTGACCGGACTCGTCCCCCTGGAACTGGCCGACGAATACGACCCACCCCGCTACCGAGTTCACGACCATCCCCCCGCCGAGATCATGACCCGCCTGCGCGCGCTGTCGAGCTGATCACGTCCGCGCCCAGGGGATTCGGTGTGCCGTAGCGGCGCGTCGGCGCGGCGTGGCGGGTTATCCACGCGACCGTGTCACCCGGTTCGGCTAGGGTCGCGGCGTGGACAGGGCGCAGCTGACAGCTGAGATGGCGGACGGGGCCAGACCGGAGTTCCTCTTCTTCTGGGGGCACACTCGCACCCCCGGCCACGAGGTCGGGAAATGGGTGCTCAGCCAGTGGTGGCCCGTCGAATTCACCGTGGACGGCCAAACCTACGGCAGCGCAGAGCATTTCATGATGGCCGAGAAGGCGCGCCTGTTCGGCGACGAGGCCATGCGCACCCGCATCCTCGCCAGCGCAACCCCCGCCGACGCCAAACGCCTCGGCCGCGCGATCTCCGGCTTCGACCAGGACACCTGGGAAGCCCACCGCTTCGACATCGTCCTGCGCGGCAGCATCGCCAAATTCGGCCAACACGACACCCTGCGCGACTTCCTCCTCGCCACGAAGGACAAGGTCCTGGTCGAAGCCGCCCCCCGCGACACCATCTGGGGCATCGGCCTGCCCGCCGAATCCCCCGCCGCCACCGACCCTTCCCAATGGCGCGGCGAAAACCTCCTGGGCTTCGCCCTCATGGACGCCCGCACCGCCCTGGCCCCCGCCCGCCTGAGCTGACCCCCACGAGCATGCAATCGAGCAGCTGAACACCGAGAAGGCACCTGCTGATTTGCATGCTCGTCGCTGCTGCGACGGGTGCGCAGGGGGTTCGGGGTGGAGGCTCAGCGTGTTCACAGCGGGCGTGTGGAGACTTTCGGGGAGTTGTCGTCGTGCGAAGGAAAGTGTCGATGTCCTCGATCAATGGGCTGCCCGCCCACGTTTTGCTGGTTCACCTCATCGTGGTGTTGGTGCCGCTCACCGCGGTGCTGGCGATACTGGCGGCCGTCTGGCCCGCGGCCCGGCGGCGGCTGGTGTGGCTGGTACTCGCCCTCGCCGCGCTCGTCGTCGTCGCTACGCCGGTCACCACCGACGCGGGGGAGTGGCTCGAAAAGCGGATTCCTCGAAGCCCCGCTCTGCACAATCACACTCACCTCGGCGACACCATGATCTATTTCGCCCTCCCGCTGCTGGTCGTCGCGATCCTGCTCGCCGTCCTGCACCGCCGCGAATCCCGCGGCCACACCCCCTCCCGCCTCCTGGCGGGCGCGCTCGCGGTCCTCACCATTGCCGTCGGTACCGCCGCGACCGTGCAGGTCTACCGCATCGGCGAGTCCGGCGCGCAGTCCACCTGGAACGGCGTCGCCGACCAAGCGCCACTCCCGCGCAGCAAAGGCTGATCTTGGTGCGGGGGTGGGGGAGGATCGGGGAATGGAGACGGTGGAGAGTCGTGAGGTCTACTCGAATCGGTGGATCACGGTGCGGGAGGGCGTGGTTCGGCAGGCGGACGGGGAGGAATCCATCTACGCCTACCTCGAGAAGGCGGAGTTCGCCGTGGTGATTCCCTGGGATGGGGAGCGGTTTCACCTGGTCGAGCAGTACCGGTATCCCCTGCGGCGGCGGTCGTGGGAGTTCCCGGGCGGCGCGGTGGCCGGTGGCGAGTTCGATGCGATCGCGGTGGCGCGCCAGGAACTTCGCGAGGAGACCGGGTTGCGGGCGGGGCACCTCGAATTCCTGGGGAAGGTGTCGCCCGCTCCGGCGACCAGCACCCAGTACGGCCATGTCGTGCTGGCCACCGAGCTTACCGAGGGGCCGCACGAGCGGGAGCATTCCGAGCGCGACATGACCTCGGCCTGGTTCGCGCGGGACGAGTTGGAGGACATGATCGCCGACGGCGTGATCGTCGACGCCCAGACCATCGCCGCGTATTCGCTTCTGCTGCTCCGGGAAAGGCGGGTCGGGACCGGTCGGCCCTGACCGGCTGTCCAGTCGGATGGACGGTTCATTGCGTTCGAAACCAGAAGACGCGCCGAAGGTGAGCCGCGATATCCCTTGCGCCGTGATCTCGGCGGCGTTTAATCGGCGTCGCGGTCCACGCATCGAAGGGCCGGGGGAAACGATCATGGATCGTCTTGGTGTACAACGCGATACGAAGAGTGAACATGATCGGAAGACTCGGGCGCGTGGCCATGGCGGCCGCCCTCATCACCGTTCCCCTGGCCACCGGACTGGCGACCGCGCAGGCCGCCCCGACGAGTTCGGCGACCATCCTGGCCACCCACCACGGTGGTGATCGGGGCCAGGACCAAGGGCAAGGCCAGGGGCCGGATCAGGATCAAGGGCAAGGTCAGGATCAGGGCGGCGGCGACCAAGGCCAGGGTTGGCGACGGCCCCGTGATGATGACGGCGACTTCTGGTTCGAGCGCCACTGCCGTCAGATGCACGAATGGTGGCAGCCTCGTTGCGAGCGCGACGGCGGCGATATGTGGCATCGGGGGGAGCCACCGTCGATCGGGAGCTGGTAGGGCATGGGCCGAATCGGCCCATGATCACCACTCGATTCGGCCGTACTCGTCCTGACCCCAGATGTATCCGTAGAAGGTGCCGGACGGTCCGTCGTCGGGCAGCGTGGCGAGGTGCACGCTGGGTTCCGCGCTCTGCTCGGCGGTGCGGAATCCGCTGTTGCCGTTGAGATCCGTCGCGGTGTAGCCGGGGTTGGCGGCGTTCACCTTGATCGGGGTGTCCTTCAGTTCCATCGCGTAGAGGACCGTCACCATGTTCACCGCCGTCTTGGACGAGGTGTAGGGGATCGCCGAAACCACTTGGGACAGGGGGTTGTTCGGGTTGGTGCGTCCGGCCAGCGATCCGACTTCACTGGACACGTTCACGATTCGGGCCGCCTCGGCTCGTCGCAGCAGCGGCAGCAGCGCGTTGGTGACGGCGACCAGTCCGAACACATTGGTCTCGTAGACCCGGCGCAGGGTGGCGAGCGTGCCCGAGGACGGCTTCCCGTCACCCTCGAGGCCCCCGCTGATACCGGCATTGTTGACCAGGACGTCCAGCTTGCCGAAGTCGGCTTCGATGCGGGCGGCGGCCGCGGCGATGGATTCCTCGTCGGTGATATCGATCTGGACGAAGTGGGCGTCCGCGCCCTCGGCCCGCAGCTTGTCGGCCGCGGCCTGTCCGAGTTCGGGGTCTCGCGCGCCGAGCAGGACGGTCATGTCGCGTGCGGCGAGCTGCCGAGCGGTCTCGTAGCCGATGCCTTTGTTGGCGCCTGTGATGAATGCGGTTTTTCTCATGTGAAAAGCATCGGGCCATCACGTCTTTCGCGGGAGGACCGCTTTGTACCACCTTCGCGGACCACACTGGAACCATGGCTGACAGGAGTGAACTCGCGGCCTTTCTGAAGGCCCGGCGCAATCGGCTGACACCCAGCGATGTCGGCCTGCCCGCCGGACTCAACCGCCGCGCACCGGGATTGCGCCGCCAGGAGGTCGCGCAGTTGGCCGGGATATCGGTCGACTACTACATTCGCATGGAACAGGCGCGTGGTTCGAAGCCCTCACGGCAGGTGCTGGCCGCGCTCGCCCGAGCCCTCATGCTCACCGTGGACGAACGCGAGTATCTGTACCGGGTGGCCGGTGAGCAGCCGCCCGCGACCGCTGGACCGAACCGGACTGTGCCCCAGGAGATTCGGACCATTCTCGACAGTCTCGCCGCACCCGCGTACGTGGTGGACGCCACCTACGAGGTGCTGGCCTGGAATCGCGCCGCCGCACCCTTCCTCGGCGATCTCGACACCGTGCCGTCGCACGAGCGGAACATGGTGCGCTGGATGTTCCGCGAGGCCGCCGACCATCCGCAATGGGCCGATGCCGACACCCGCGATTTCGCCCGCGCCGTCATCGCCGATCTACGGGCCGCCTATGCCCGCTATCCGGGCCACCCGGCCCTGTCGGCGCTGGTCACCGAATTGCTGGGCACCTCACCGCGTTTCGCCGACATGTGGGGCGCGCACGAGGTGGAGGTGCGGCGCACCCACCGCAAGCGCATTCGCCATCCCGACTTGGGCCCCTTGGACTTTCACTGCCAAGTGCTGCACATCTCCGACACCGATCAGCGGGTCATCGTCTACTGCGCGACCCCGCACACCCGGACCGCGAGCGTCTTCCAGTCGCTGGCGGCGGCCACCGAGGGCTGAGCGCCGAGTCCGTTTTTCGGCACCGAACGGCACGCGGTCGCGCGCGTCGGGCGGCCTACCGTGAAGTCCGGTCGAGCAACTGGTCAACAATTGTTGGCCAACAAGTGTTGACATAGCGTGGACCGGGTCGTACCGTCTAATTCAACAGACGTTGGCCAACAAATGTTGGCAGAGCTTCAGGAGTCGCCATGAACACCGTCCCCGCCACCGCCTCGGTCGTCATCGTGGGTGCCGGTCCCGCCGGAATGACCGCGGGCATCGCGCTCGCCGACGCCGGTGTGCACGTGGTGCTGCTCGACAAGCTGGCCGAGGGCGCGAACACCTCCCGCGCGGTCGTCGTGCACGCCCGCACCCTCGAGGTATTGGAGGAGTTCGGCGTCACCGAGCAGCTGCACGAGCGCGGCATCGTGGTGCCGAATTTCGTCATGCACGACGGCGATCGGGTACTGGCCCGGGTCTCGTTCGCGGGACTGCCCACCAGGTACCCCTACACCGTCATGATCGGTCAGGAATCCACCGAGGTAATCCTGTTGGCGCGCTTGGAGAAAGCGGGCGCGCAGGTCTTCCGGCATACCGAGGTGCGGTCGGTCGCGCAGGACGCCGACGGGGTCACCGTCGAGTACACCGATGCCGCCGGCAGCGCGAATTCCCTTCGCGCGGACTGGGTCATCGGCGCGGACGGCATGCACAGCAAGGTCCGCGAGGCCGCGGGCATCGGCTTCACCGGGGCCACCTACCCCGAATCCTTCGTTCTCGCCGACGTCCGCATGACCTGGCCGGATCCGCGCGACGAGGTGTCGCTGCACCTCTCGCCCGAGGGTGTCACCGTGGTCGCGCCGCTGCCGGACCCGCGGCCCGACCGCTACCGCATTGTCGCCACCGTCGCCGACGCCCCCGAGCATCAGGACCTGGGCTACGTGCAGGCACTGGTCGACGCGCGGCGGCCCGGCGCGCACACCAAGGTCGAGGAGATCATCTGGAGCTCGCGCTTCCGCGTGCACCACCGGGTCGCCGACCACTACCGGGCCGGGCGCATCCTGCTCGCCGGTGACGCCGCCCATGTCCACAGCCCCGCGGGCGGTCAGGGCATGAACACCGGCATCCAGGACGCCGCCATGCTCGGCAAGCTGCTGGCCGCGGTGGTCGCGGGTGCGCCGGAGTCGACCCTGGACGAGTACGAGAAGACCCGCCGCCCGGTGGCTCTCGGCGTGGTGAAGTTCACCGACCGCGTCACCCGCATGGCCACCCTGCGCCCGCTGCCCGCCCGCCTGATCCGCAACCTCGTGATCAGCACTCTCGCTCGCATCCCGGCCTTCCGCCACAAGCTGGCCTTCCAGCTTTCGGAGCTCGCTAACCGCTGATCCCCACATATCCCTTCCCACAACGGAATTCGGCGACCCGCACCCTCAGGGTGTGGGCCGCCGACGTTTGCGGACTGCTCCGGTTCGGTGGGGCCGTGCGCGGCTGGCTGCGGCGGGGTGGGGGAGCACATACGATCCGGACATGCGTAGTCGCGACGTCAGCTGGATTCTCGGTCCGACCACTATGTACGGGACGCTGGTGAAGCCGGAAGGGCCCGGGCCGTTTCCGGGTGTGGCGTTCGTGGCGGGGAGCGGACCGACCGATCGGGACTGGAATTCACCGCTGCTGCCGGGGACCAATGGCTCCGGCCGCCTGCTCGCCGAAGCCCTGGCCGAGGCCGGGATCGCGTCGATACGGTACGACAAGCGCGCGTCGGGGCCCCATGTGCGCGAGACGATTCCGCTGCTGATCGGCCAGATGAGCATGCGGAGTCACCTCGACGAACTCATCGGCGCGGTGCACGTCCTAGCGGGTGAGGACGACATCCGGGACGATCGAATCGTCGGGCTGGGCAATAGCGAGGGGACGCTGCACGTGCTGAACTACGCGCTCAGCGATTCCCAGCCGCCGTTCGCCGGGTTGATCCTGGCCGCGCCGCCCGGGCGGATGGTGGGTGACGTGGCCCGAGCGCAGCTCGCCGCGCAGGCCGCGGCGCTGCCCAATGGCGACGAGCTGATGGGACTGTTCGACGCGTCGATCGCGCGATTCGAGGCCGGGGAGCCCATCGTTCCCGATCCCGCTCTCCCCGAGGGCGTGCGCAATCTGCTGCTGGCCCTGGAGAATCCGGCCAATCTGCCCTTCGCCCGCGAATTGTGGACCGCCGATGCGGCACAACCGCTGAGCCGGGTACGGGTGCCGGTGCTGGTGGTGATCGGAAAGAAGGACGTGCAGGTGGACTGGCAAGCCGACGGGCAAGCGCTGGAGCGGGCGGCCGGGGCGCACGAGAACGTGTCATTTCTGTTCCCCGAGAACGCCAACCACGTTCTCAAATACGAGCCCCGCCCGCGTGTTGAACTCGAGCAGGCCGGAGGGGTGACCAACTACAACTCGGCAGACACCCATCTCGACTCCGAGACTGTGTCAGCCCTCGTCGCATGGTTGCGTGCACGCCTCTGACCAGCGTGAACATGGCGAGCGCCGGGTGTGATTCGCTTCACCATCGGCCCGGTGGAGCGACCGGCCGGCTACCCTGGACAAGATTGCGGCGGTGGGGCTCGCCGCTCCGGATCGTTCCGGACAACCGTGGCGTCGCCACCAACAGTCCCTACCCCAGGAAGCCGCCGTGTGCGGCATGGAGTAGGAGAAGTCTGTGACCAGTGAGCTGACCACGCCCGGTAGGGAACCCGTCGATCCGGATATCGATGTCCACGATCCCGTGCAGCGCCGTGAGCTGTCGCGCTCACACGGAGCGATCTTGGCGGTGATCTCGGTTGGCGGCGCGATCGGCGCGCTCGCGCGGTACGGGCTCGCGCAACTGTGGCCGACCCCGGCCGGTGGATTCCCGTGGGCCACATTCATCACCAATGTGATCGGCTGCTTCCTCATCGGCATCCTCATGGTCGCGGTGACCGAGATCTGGGTGGCGCATCCGCTGGTCCGGCCGTTCCTCGGCGTCGGCATTCTCGGCGGTTTCACCACGTTCTCGACCTACGCCAACGACACCCGGGCGCTGCTGCGGCCCGACACGATCGTCACGGCCTTCGTGTATTTCGGGGTGACCCTGCTGTGTGCGCTGCTGGCGACGCTGGTCGCGGTGCGGCTGGCCCGCTGGGCGTACGAGGCCACGCGGCGGACCGAGCGGAAGGCCGTGGCATGACCGTGTTGCTCGTCGCTCTGGGTGCAATGGTCGGAGCGCCCCTGCGCTACCTGACCGACCGCGCTGTCCAGACCCGTCACGACAGCGTCTTCCCGTGGGGCACTTTCACGGTCAACCTCGCCGGCTGCCTGGTGCTGGGCGGGATCTCCGGCGCGGCCCTGTCCACTCCCTGGATGATGTTGGTGGGCACCGGTTTCTGTGGAGCGCTCACCACCTACAGCACCTTCAGCTACGAAACCATTCGCCTGGTCGAACAGCGCGTGTATCTGTTCGCCGCGCTCAACGTCGTCACCAGCCTGGTCGCCGGACTGGGCGCGACCCTGCTCGCGTACACGGTCACTCACGCCCTGTTCGGCTGACGGTTCAGGCGCGCAGGGCGCTCGTCACGCGGGTGGCGGCATCGATGGTCGCGGTGGCGAGGGACTCGAGGCGAGCCGCGGAGAGGTTGGTGTCGGGGCAGGCGACGAGGGAGGCGGTGACGGTGCCGTCGGGGGCGAAGAGGGGGGCGGCCAGGGAGACGACGGCGTTGTGGTCGGTGAGTTCGTCGGGGAGGTAGTCGATGGTGATGAGGTCGGCGATCATGGCCGAGAGGCGGTGGCGCAGCGGATCGGTGACGGGGGAGTGGCGCAGGGCGGCGAGGGCCTCGAGCATGGGGGCGGAATCGTCGGCGAGGCGTTCGACGGAGTAGCCGCGGGATTTGATGGCGTCCAGGACGGCCTCGAGGCGGGGGCGGTGCAGCGGGTCGGC
This sequence comes from Nocardia sp. CDC153, assembly GCF_035818515.1. Classification (NCBI taxonomy): domain Bacteria; kingdom Bacillati; phylum Actinomycetota; class Actinomycetes; order Mycobacteriales; family Nocardiaceae; genus Nocardia; species Nocardia sp. CDC153. The sequence continues at coordinate 60,671 of NZ_JAYKYU010000008.1, forward strand.
GGCCGCGAGCCAGGCGCGGCGATCGGAATCCGGTGCCCAGGCGATGAATTCGCGGCAGACCGGCGGGGCGAAGGGCATGCGGCGGGCGTGGCGGATCCAGGGGACCGAGGGGTTGCCGATGATCTCGGTGATGACGATGGAGTCCAGACCGGTGTAGCCGCCGGTGGAAGGCCCCTGGCGTTCCAATTCGGCGAGGAAGACCGGGACGTCGTGGTCGTCGGCGAGGCGGCGCATGGGGTCGAGGGCCAGGCTGCGCAGCGGGAAGGCGGTGTCGGCGCGGCGGGCGATGGTCACCAAACCCAGTCCGAGACTGTAGTTTCCGTCCGCGTCGCGCACGGTCCAGCCGTCGGCGGTGAGCTGTGTGAGCACCGCGTGGGCCGTGGCCCGCGACATGCCCGTCCCGCGCACGATGCGCGCCAGCGAGAGTCGCTCGCCGGGATGGCGGGACAGCAGTTCGATGGCCTGCACCACCCGGTGCGTCGGCGGCGAGGCGGGGGCCGGAGCATCCTCGGCGGCCGGGCCAGGCTCGGAAGCGACTGGGGCGGTGATGGATTCAGGCAACTCGTTCCCTGCTCGGTCGGTCCCGGCGGCGCGGGAGGGGCGCGCCCGATCGTATCGGGCGGGATGGGTATTGACCGTCGCGCGGTACCGACCTATCGTCGGTGTCACATTATCGAACAATAGCGTCGAATATTCGACACCGCAAGCCTTCGGGTGACGACGGGTCGGCGGCGCGGCGAATGGGTTGAGAAGAGATGCGCGCGGGATATGAGCTGTCGCACCTGAACGCCTTGGAGGCGGAATCGGTGCACATCATTCGGGAGGTGGCGGCGACCTTCGAACGGCCGGTGCTGCTGTTCTCCGGGGGCAAGGACTCGGCGGTCATGCTGGAGCTGGCGCGGCGGGCGTTCTGGCCCGCGCCGCTGCCGTTCCCGTTGCTGCACATCGATACCGGGCGCAATTTCGACGAGGTCATCGACTTCCGGGATCGCACGGTCGCGCGGCTGGGCGCTCAGCTGCTGGTCGGCAGGGTGCAGGACGATATCGACGCGGGCCGGGTCACCGAACGTCCCGGCGAGACCCGCAACCGACTGCAGACGGCCACCCTGCTGCGCACCATCGGCGAGCATCGCTTCGACGCGGTCTTCGGCGGCGCGCGCCGCGATGAGGAGAAGGCGCGGGCCAAGGAGCGGGTGTTCAGCTTCCGCGACGAATATGGCGCGTGGGATCCGCGCGCGCAGCGCCCGGAGGTGTGGAACCTCTACAACGGTCGCCACCGCAAGGGCGAGCACATTCGCGTGTTCCCGCTGTCGAACTGGACCGAGCTCGACATCTGGGAATACATCGGCCAGGCCGAGGTGGAACTGCCTCCGCTGTACTACGCGCACCGCCGCACTGTCGTCGAGCGCGATGGAATGCTGTTGGCGGACAATCGATTCCTGACCTTCGGCCCGGACGAGAAGCGGTTCGAGGCCACGGTGCGCTTCCGCACCCTCGGCGACGCCGACTGCACCGGCTGCGTCGAATCCACCGCCGTCGACGCCGCCGAGGTGATCGCGGAAACCGCCGTCACCCGCCTGACCGAGCGCGGCGCGACCCGCGCCGACGACCGCATCTCCGAATCCGGCATGGAAGACCGCAAGCGAGAGGGCTACTTCTGATGCGCCGCAACCTCTTACGGCTCGCCACCGCGGGCAGCGTCGACGACGGTAAATCGACCCTCATCGGGCGGCTGCTGTTCGACTCCAAGAGCCTGTTCAGCGACCAGCTGGATGCCATCGAGCGCGCGAGCCTTTCGCGCGGCGGCGACGGGCCGGACCTGTCGCTGGTGACCGACGGCCTGCGCGCCGAACGCGAGCAGGGCATCACCATCGATGTCGCCTACCGCTACTTCACCACGCCGCGTAGGAAATTCATCATCGCCGACACCCCGGGGCATGTGCAGTACACCCGGAACATGGTGACCGGTGCGTCCACCGCGGACCTGGCGCTCATTCTGGTCGACGCGCGCAAGGGCGTCTCGGAGCAGACCCGCCGCCACGCCTTCCTGTCCGCGCTGCTGGGCGTGGGCCACCTGGTGCTGTGCGTGAACAAGATGGATCTGGTCGACTGGTCCGAGCGGCGGTTCGAGGAAATCCGTTCGGAATTCGCGGATTTCGCCACCAAGCTCGATGTCGGCGACCTCAGCTTCATTCCGGTCTCGGCCCTGCACGGCGACAATGTGGTCGATCCCTCGGCGCACACCGCCGACTGGTACCCGGGCCCGCCGCTGCTGCGCCACCTCGAGGAGGTGCACGTGGCCTCGGACCGCAACCTCATCGACAACCGGCTGCCGGTGCAGTACGTGATTCGCCCGCACGGCCAGACGCAGCGCAGCTACGCGGGCACGGTCGCGGGCGGCATCTTCAAGCCGGGTGACGAGGTCGTGGTGCTGCCCTCGGGCCGCATCAGCCGCGTCAACCAGATCTGGGCTCCCGGCGGCGGCAAGGTCGACGAGGCGTTCACCGGCATGGCCGTCTCGCTCACCCTCGACGACGAAATCGATATCGGCCGCGGCGATATGCTCGCCCGCCCCGGCAATCAGCCGCACACCGATCGTGAACTCGACGCCATGGTGTGCTGGTTCTCCGACGACACGCAATTGCGGGCCGGGAACACCTACTCCATCCGCACCGCCACCCAGACCTCCAAGGTCGAGGTGAGCGAACTGGACTACCGCCTCGACGTCAACACCCTGCACCGGCAGACCGACGCGGATGCCCTGTCGCTCAACGACATCGGCCGGGTGAGCCTGAAGAGCCGCCAACCGCTGCTGTTCGACCCCTACCGGGAGAACCGTGCCACCGGCAGCTTCATCCTCATCGACGAGACCAGCAACCAGACCGTCGCCGCGGGCATGATCACCGGACGCTCCACCGGCGCACCGCGAGTCGAGCACAAGGCCTCGAATGTGGTGTGGCACAGCTCCGCCGTGGAACGCGGACAGCGGCTCAGCGTCGGCGCGACCGTGTGGCTGACCGGACTGTCGGGCTCCGGAAAGTCCACCATCGCGGTGGAATTGGAGCGACAGCTGATCGCCGCCGGGCAGCCCGCCTATCTCCTCGACGGCGACAATCTCCGGCACGGCCTGAACAAGAACCTGGGCTTCACCGACGAGGACCGGCGCGAGAACATCCGCCGCGTCTCCGAGGTCGCCGCCCTGTTCGCCGACGCGGGCGTGGTCGCCATCGTCTCGCTCATCAGCCCGTTCCGCGCCGAGCGGCGGGAAGCGCGAAAACTGCACGACGGCAAGAATTTGCGCTTCCGCGAGGTCTTCGTCGACACCCCGCTCGAGGAATGCGAACTGCGCGACCCCAAGGGCCTGTACAAGAAGGCCCGCGCCGGGGAGCTGCCCGAATTCACCGGTGTCAGCTCGCCGTACGAGCGGCCGGAGTTCGCCGACCTGACCATCACCCCCGCGGACGGGACGCCGTCCGAGATCGCCCGCCGAATTCGAGAATCACTAGGGATTGCAGACAACCGATGACACAACCAGACATCGAGCAGGCCGAGCTGGCGCTCACCGATCCGTTCATCGCGGCGGTGACCGAGGCCGAAAAGCTCATTGCCACAGCGGATTTCATTCGTGACCCGCACGACCTCGCGGAGGGCTACGACTACCTGCAGGGCAGCATCGCGGCGGTCTTGCAGCTGTCGCGGGCGCACGGCACCTCGCACCCGTACTTCGTGTCCTCCACCGGGCCCTACACCAAGATGGGCCTGGACAACCCGGACACGCTCTACTATCACGCCACCGTCGAACCGAATGCGGAATACCTGCTCACCGGCGTGCGCGGCAGCACCGTCGACCTGAGTTTCCAGGTCCTCAAGGGCGATTACACCGCCACCGATGTCCCCAACGGTGACGACGCGTTCGACGACCGGCGGCTGCAGATCAACGAGGACGGCAGCTACCAGCTGCGCTTCGGCCCGCCCAAGGACAACCCGGAGCCCAACTACTTCGTGCTCGGCGAGGGCGCGTCCATGCTGGCCGTGCGCGAGGTGTACGGCGACTGGAATGCCGAGCGCAAGGGCAGCATTCGCATCGAACGCGTGGACACCATCGGCACGCCGCCGGTCGAGGCCGGGGTGGAGCAGCTGCGCAAGCGCTACCGCGCGGCCGGACGCATGCTGCTGACCCGGGTGCACACCTGGTTCAACTTCCCGAAGTGGTTCTACCTGAACCTGCCGGTCAATACGCTCACCGAACCGCGCCTCACCCCGGGCGGCCTGAGCACCCAGTACTCCTCGGTGGGGCATTTCGAGCTCGAGGACGATCAGGCGCTCATCATCACCGTCCCGAAATCCGATGCGCCGTACCAGGGTTTCCAGCTGGGCAGCCGCTGGTACATCTCCCTCGACTACGTCAATCACCAGACCTCGCTGAATCACCGGCAGGCGCAGGTGGATCCGGACGGCATGATCCGCATGGTGGTGTCCGCCCGAAACCCGGGCATTGCCAACTGGATCGAGACCACCGGCCGCAAGCTGGGCATTCTGCAGTTCCGCTGGCAGCGTGTCGGCCGGGTCATCACGCCCGAGGACGGCCCGACCATCGAACTGGTGCCCTTCGACAAAGTGGCCGAACGGCTGCCCCACTACGAACACAATCGGATCGACGAGGCCGGGTGGCGCGAACGAATCGCGAACCGCCAGCGCGCCTTCGCGGAAAGGATGCTCGGATGAGCAGGCTGAAGACGGGACTGCTGGCCGACAAGGTGGTCGTGGTCAGCGGCATCGGACCCGGCCTCGGCCGCTCCATTGCCCTCGAGGCCGCAGCCGCCGGTGCCAAGGTCGTGCTCGCGGCGCGCACCGAATCCAAGCTGAAGGAGGTCGCCGAGGAGATCGCGGCCGAGGGCGGCGCGGAAACCCTGTGCGTGCCCACCGATATCACCGATCCGGCGACCGTCGAGAACCTGGCCGCCCGGACCCTGGCCACCTTCGGCCGCGTCGACGCCCTGGTGAACAATGCCTTCAAGGTCCCATCCATGAAGCCGTTGGCGCGCACCGACTTCGAGCAGATCCGCGAGTCCGTCGACCTCACCGTGCTCGGCAATCTGCGCGTGACCCAGGCCTTCACCGATGCCCTCGCGGAGACCAAGGGCTCGGTCGTCATGGTCAACTCCATGGTGCTGCGCCACTCCGAACCCCGCTACGGCAGCTACAAGATCGCCAAATCGGCCCTGCTGGCCATGTCCCAGACCCTGGCGACCGAGCTGGGGGAGAAGGGGATTCGCGTCAACAGCGTGCTGCCCGGCTACATCTGGACCGACCAGCTCAAGTGGTACTTCGGTGAGATCGCCAAGAAGTACGGCATCACCGAGGAACAGGTCTACCAGCAGACCGCGTCCAAATCCGACCTGAAGCGGCTGCCGCTGCCCGACGAGATCGCCCAGACCATCGTGTTCCTGTCCTCGCCGTGGGCCAATGCCATCACCGGACAGACCATCGACGTCAACTGCGGCGAATACCACGTCTGAGCAAGGAGTTTCACCCATCATGACCGGACGTACCGACGTCGGCACCATCGAGGATCTGCACCGCTCCGCCACCAAGGTCACCGGCCTCGAGGACTTCGGAGCCGACGACTACCTGGAGGCACTCGGCGTCCTGCTCGAGTCCTATCAGCGCGATGCCGGGCTCACCGAGCTCGGCTCCAAGATGAGCCGCTACTTCCTGCGCGGCGCGCTGGTGGCCCGGGCCCTGAGCGAGGCCTCGTTCAAGGCCAACCCGCAGCACACCGAAACCGCCATCACCAGACCGATTTTCGTGACCGGCCTGCCCCGCACCGGCACCACCGCGCTGCACCGGCTGCTCGCCGCCGACCCGCAGCACCAGGCCCTGGAAATGTGGCTGGCCGACTTCCCGCAGCCGCGCCCGCCGCGCGACACCTGGGCCGACAATCCCGTCTACCAGGCCGTCGACCGGGGCTTCGCGCAGCACCGGATCGAGAACCCGGAATACATGGGCGTGCACTACATGACGGCCGCCGAGCCGGAAGAGTGCTGGCAGCTCATGCGGCAGACGGTCAAGTCCATCTCCTACGAGTCCCTGGCCTACCTGCCGACCTACTCGCAGTGGCTGCGGAAGCAGGACTGGACCGATGCCTATGCGCGACACCGCAAGAACCTCCAGCTGATCGGACTCGGTGATCAACGCCGCTGGGTGCTCAAGAACCCCAGCCACCTGTTCGCGCTCGACGCGCTCATGAAGGTCTACCCGGACGCGCTGATCATTCAGACCCACCGCGACCCGGTCACCATCGTCGGCTCCTCGTGCAGCCTGTCCGAGCTGACCACCAAGGGCTGGTCGACCACCTTCGTCGGCGAGAACATCGGCGCGACCCAGCTCGAACTCTGGTCGCGCGGCCTGCGCGAGTTCACCGCCGCCCGCGCGCGCTACAACCCGGACCAGTTCCTCGACATCGAGTTCGACGAGCTGCGCGCCGACCCGTTCGCCACCATCGAGAAGATCTACGCGAAATTCGGTCTGGAATATACGGATTCGGCGCGTGCCGCGATGACCGCACTCGATGAGGAGAGCAAATCCGGCGATCGCAAACCGGTCCACCACTACTCCCTGGCCGACTACGGCCTCACCGAGGATCAGGTCCGAGCCGAATTCCAGCTCTGACCAACGAGTGATCAGCGGCCGGATGCGCCCCGCGCATCCGGCCGTCGTGCGTCGCCATCCGGTTTGGCCCGCAATGGCCGAGACGGCATGTGATCAATTGGTAGCGAACGGAAGTGGAATTCCTGTCCGGATCAACTGGACATTGGACCGACGAATCATGTTGCTGTAACTCATGGTTTCTCGATTCAAGCGATCTCGCTTGCGTTTCACATTCAGTGGTTTGTCTGGTTTGTCTACTATGTCGGCTTGAATGTGGCTGTGCCCCTATGAAAGTCGCGCGGGCGAATTTCGCCACGCAGTAAATCGGCGTGTCCTATCCGCCGGAAATACGTCGTGTGGTTGTAAGGTCTTGCTCGCTCTCGAGGGCTGGTAGCTGATCAGTTACCAATGTATGAAGCAGTTTCGTACTGCGTGGTGTTTCAAATTCCCAGCGTCATCTCGCACTGGATCTGCCAGTGCCTACTGAAAGGTGTTTCCATACATGTGGATCCGCAAGTTCGTTGCCACCTCGTTGCTGGCAATCGCTGCCACCGGTCTGGCGTCGGCTACCGCGCACGGTGAGACGGCCGTCGCGGCGCCGGTGTTCAGCGGGCCCACGATGACCGGCACCGAAAAGGGCATCACCTACACCACCGGTGCCGCCGCGGATGGCGTCGGAATCGCCGCGCAGGTGGTCGGCGCCCACTTCGACGTCGCCGCCGATGGCAGCAAGGTCGATGTGACCGCCGAGGACGGCACCGTGGTGGAGAGCCTGCCCACCGTGGTCGCCACCACCGAGAAGATCGTGCGTCTGAGCGCCGATGTCAGCGAGGACGGCACCACCATCACCATGCGGCCGACGTCGGTGGAGCCGGTCACCTCGATCTCCACCGCGAAGGACATCGGCCTGGTCGGCGCGACCGCGGGTATGGTCATCGGCTTCTTCGCCGGTGCCGTCGCCGGTTGTGCGATCGGCCTGGCGGGCCTGGTGGTCGGCTGCGTTCCGATGATCTTCGTCGGCGCGATGGCCGGTGCGGTGATCGGCGCGGTGGCGGGCTTCGTCGCGCTCTGATCGTGTAAATGAGGGTCCCCTAACAGTCTGCCGGTCCTTCCAGCTATGGTTAGCATCACCTAACGCCGCACCTGGGCGTTGTGTGGGAAGAAGGACCTGAAGATGAACGGACGCTCGAGCGGCATGCCGCCGGTGCGCAAGAACCTGCTGCGGCTCACGGCTGTGGGCGCGGCACTTGTTGTGGCGGCGGCATGCGGCAGTACGAAGTCGAACAGTGACGACGTGAAGGCGCTCGACGGCAATCACTACACCCAGGTCAATATCGCCTCCAACAAGGCGTCGGACAAGGCGCAGTTCACCGACGAGCGCTTCATCAACGCCTGGGGCATCGCGGACCGGCCCAAGGGTGCGGGCGGGCACTTCTGGGTCGGCGCGGGCGGCTACTCGTTCCAGTACGTCGGCGATGTCACCAAGTCGCCGGATGCCAAGTACCAGAAGATGTTCCAGGATCCGCTGAAGCTGGTCACGATTCCGGGCGCGGATTCGGTCCCGGACGACGACGGCGACGACTCCGAGGGCAAGACCACCGGCGTGGTGTTCAACCCGGCCCCCATCACCTCCGACATCTTCGCGGTGAAGGACCAGCCGGTCAGCTACGACGGCAAGGACGAAAAGCTCACCGGCTCCGCGCGATTCATCTTCGCCACCGACTCGGGCAAGATCTCGGGCTGGACCGAGCAGGGCGCGGGCGGCGCCATCGTGCGCCACGACGGCCCGGCCGTGCTCGAATTCGACGGCAGCGCACAGGGAATGGGCTTCAAGGGCATCGCCCTGGACCCCTCCGGCACCAAGCTGCTGGCCGCCGACTTCGGCAAGGATCCGCAGATCCGCACCTTCGACAAGGACTGGAAGCTGGTGCCCACCACCGGTTTCGCCAACCCCTTCGCCACCGGTGACGCCATCGACCCGGCCGACGCGTCCAAGGGCAAGAAGCTGAAGATCGGCGATCCGGCCCCCTTCAATGTCGCCACCATCGGCGACCGCGTCTTCGTCACCTACGCCATCACCCAGCCCAAGGACGGCGACCCCACCCAGCTCAAGGCAGGTGAGGAGGACAAGCTCGACAAGGACAAGGAAAAGGACGCGGGCAACAAGGCCAAGAAGGGCCAGGTCGCCGAGTTCGACAAGAACGGCAAACTGGTTCGCACCCTCGACGCCGACGGCCGCCTCAACGCGCCCTGGGCCGTCACCATCGCCCCGCAGGGCTTCGGTCCGCTCGCCGGCAAGCTGCTGATCGGCAACTTCGGCGGCGCGGGCCACATCCTCGCCCTCGACGACGCCTCGGGCAAGTTCGTCGACTACCTGCGTGACGCCGACGGCAAGCCCGTCGAGATCGACGGCCTGTGGGGTCTGATGTTCGGCAATGGCGAGTCGCTCGGCGACGCCGACGCCCTGTACTTCACCGCGGGACCCAATGACGAGAAGGAAGGCCTCTTCGGCAGCCTCCGCTTGAAGTAAGCCTCGCGCGCAAGCGAATTCAGGCCCCGAGCCATCCAGCTCGGGGCCTGCGTCGTCTGCGCCCGGTGGATCAGGACACGGCCAGCTCCGCCTCGTCCGCCAGTTCCTCCTGGTCCGCCAGTTCCTCCTGGTCCGACAGGGCCGCCGAACCCGTTGAGCGGAAACGCTGTTGGTACTTGCGCGGCGAGATGCCCAGGCGGGCGATGAAGGCGCGGCGCAGGGTTTCGCTATTGCCGTAGCCCGCGGCCATGGCGGCCTCGGTGACGGTGTGACCTGCGTGCAGGAGGTCACGGGCGGCACAGAAGCGCACGAAGGCCACGTATTCGGCGGGGGAGCGCTCCAATTCGGTGCGGAACAGGCGGGTCAGGTGGCGGGGACTGACCTGGGCGTGGGCGGCGAGGGTTCGAACCGTATGGGGGAAGGCGGGATTCGAGCAGATCAGGTCCGCCACCCGGGCCACCAGCGCACTCCGCGGCGGTGGCCCGCTCAGCGCCGCCGTGAACTGGGACTGGCCGCCGCCGCGCTGCATGTACACGACCAGCGATTGCGCCACGCGCCGAGTCACTTCCGGCCCGTGGTCCTCCTCGACCAGGGCCAGCGCCAGATCCACACCCGCCACGACTCCCGCCGAGGTGTACAGATTGCCGTCGCGCACGAAGATCGAATCGGGCCGCACCTCGATGGCCGGATACCGCTGCGCCAGTTCGCGGGTGAACTTCCAATGGGTGGTCGCGGGCCTGCCGTCCAACAATCCGAGCCGGGCCAACACGAACGCGCCGCTGCAGATCGAGGCGAGCCGACGGGTCCGGGTCGAGAGCACGCGGGCGGCGGCCAGCAGCTGATCGGTGACGAAGCGCGCGGGCGGCAGTTCACTGCCCGGTATGACGACGGTGTCGAAGTCTCCGGCCGCTGCCGCCGCGGCATTGACCTCGAGCTTGGTGCCCAGCGACGTGCGCACCCCGCTCCCGTCGGGGGAGATCAGTACCACCTCGTAGTCGGAGACCGATTGATTGGCCTCCACGAATACTTCTGCCGGACCGGCGAAATCGAGCATCTTGACACCGTCGAACACCAGGAAACCAATGCGCCTGCGCGGCCGCGCCACGGATGAGGACATGTCAACCAGTATTATGGAGGCACGCCTCCAAAACAAGCGGTGTGCGCGTCGTCGCAGGTTGATTGGTACGGTGCCCCCATGGGACGGCCGCGACAGTTCGATGAATCGAACCTGCTCGACGCCGCGATCGAGCAGTTCTGGTCCAAGGGGTACGACGACACCTCGGTGGAGGATGTCTCGCTGGTCGCCGGTGTCGGCAATGGAAGCATCTACGGCGCTTACGGCAACAAGCGCGGACTGTTTCTGGCCGCGTTCGCCCGCTATTGCGATCGCCGGGCCGCGTTCGTGCGCGACACCGTGCTGGCCGCGCCCGGCTCCACCCGCGCCGCCGTGCTGGCCCTGCTGCGCGCCGTCGCCGAGGATTGCGCCGCCCAACCCGGTCGCCGCGGCTGCCTGATGATCAATAGCGTCGCCGCGCTGGGCAGCCGGATTCCCGAGGTCGCGGAGATCGGCGCGCGCACCACCCGGGCCATGGAGGAGGCGGTCGCCGAACGGCTGCGCCGCGATCTCGGGGCGGATGCCCCCGCGTCCGTCATGAACTCCGTCTCCGCCATGAGCGCACACATCGTCCTGGTCTCCCAGGGGCTGATCCAGTTGAGCCGCATGGGCATTTCGCGCGAGCGTCTGCACGAGATCGCCGAAGTCTCGCTCACTCCATTGCCGTCGGCGTCCTGAAAGCGGCCCTGCGCGACTGACCGCTCGTTACGGTTGATGCTTCGGCGATGAATTTCGGCTGTGGGGGCCGTCCTATGAACAACCGCGCGGCCGACATCACGACCCACAGCCAAGGAGCACACCGATGCGCAAGATCACCGCTGGACTGTTCATCTCCGTCGACGGCATTGTCGACAACCCGCAGGACTGGCACTTCCCCTACTTCAACGACGAGATGGGCGAGGCGGTTTCGGCCCTCGTCGCCCCCGCCGACACCCTGCTGTTCGGCCGGGTCACCTACGACTCCTTCGCCGGTGCGTGGCCCGAGCGCGAGGCCGCGGGCGGCGAGGATGCCGGATTCGCGAAGGCGTTGGGCGATCTGCGCAAGATCGTCTTCTCGCATCGGGACCTCGAATTCACCTGGCGCAACTCCGAACAGCCCAAGGGCGAGCTGGTCGACGTGGTGACCGCGCTCAAGGCCGAGGAGGGCGGCGAGATCACCCTCAGCGGCTCCACCTCGGTGGTGCGGCAGCTGCTCGAGGCCGGTCTGATCGACGAACTGCATCTGCTCGTGCATCCGATCGCCCTGCAGAACGGCGGCCTGCGGCTGTTCGAGGAGGGGACTACCGTTCCGCTGCAGCTGCTTTCGGTGAAGGCCTTCAAGACCGGTGTGCTGCATACGGTCTACGGGCCCGCCGAAGCGCCCGAGCAGCTGGGGTACGAGGAGGCCAAAGCGCACATCGCGCAATAGGATTCGGAACAACCGGGCGGACCCGTCGACGATGGGTCCGCCTTTTCGTGTCTACCTGCCGCGCTTCTTGCCGAGGGCGTCGTAGCGCAGCTGCAGTCCGTCGACGAAGGCGGTCAGCGCCAATTCGAAACTCTCGGCATCGATTTCGTCGGCCTTGGCGCGCAGCAGGTGCGCCTGCTCGAGGTGGGGGTACCGGTCGCGGTAGACCTGGACGTCGTCGACGAAGCCGCGCGAGAAGGAGCCCATGGTCGCGCCCATGACCAGATATCGGGTGGCCGCGCCGATCATGGTGGCCTCGCGCGGGGGCCAGCCCGCGGAGACCAGGCCGCCGTGCACGGCATCGGCGTGGCGCAGGTTCTCCTCGCGGGTACCAGGTCCCGCGGCCAGGTAGGCGACGAAATTGGGGTGGCGGACCAGGGCGTCGCGATACGAGTGCGCCCACGACACCAGCCCGGTGCGCCAGTCGCCCGATGCGAAGGCCGAGGTGTCGACGCGGGTCATGATGCCGCCCGCGATGTCGTCGAGGACGGCGTCCTTGGTGGGGTAGTGGGTGTAGAGCGAAGCGGCCTGCACCCCGAGTTCGGCGGCGAGTTTGCGCATGGACAGGTCGGCGAGCCCGTCGCGGTCGATCAGCGTCAACGCCGCCTCGCGAATGCGTTCGCGGCTCAGCAGCGGCACTTTCGGCCTGGCCATCCGGCTCACCTCCTCGTGTGGTGGACCCCGATGATCCCCCCGTCGCGGGTCGAATTTAGCACCGGATCCTTGATAACCGAACACTGTTAGGATAGCGTCGAGTTATAAACCTAACAACGTTTGGTTAGGAGACGTCACAATCATGGACTTCGAACTCGGCGAGTCGCAGCGCGAACTTCGCGAGCTGGCGCGCGCCTGGGTGGACAAAGAGGTCGTGCCCCACGCCGCCGCCTGGGACCGGGCCGAATCGGTGGACACCGCGATCGTCGGAAAGCTCGGGGACATGGGCTTTCTCGGCATCGAGATCCCGGAGGAGTACGGCGGCTCCGGCGGCACCGCCCTGGACTACTGCCTGCTGCTCGAGGAACTCGGGCGCGGCGACAGCTCGGTGCGCGGCATCGTGTCGGTGTCGCTGGGGCTGGTCGCGAAGACGATCAAGACCTACGGCAGCGAAGCGCAGAAGCGCGCGTGGCTGCCGCGGTTGTGCGCCGGGCAGGCGCTGGGCTGCTTCGGGCTCACCGAACCGGGCACCGGCTCCGACGCGGGCAATCTGACCACCAAAGCCGTTGCCGACGGCGCGGATTGGCTGCTGTCGGGCACCAAGATCTTCATTACCAATGGCACCTGGGCCGATGTCGCGATCGTCTTCGCGCGCACCGGCGGGCCCGGGCCCCGAGGCGTGACCGCGTTCCTGGTGCCCACGGACGCACCGGGATTCACCCGCACCGAGATCAAGGGCAAGCTCGGGCTGCGCGGCCAGGCCACCGCCGAACTGGTGCTGGACGGGGTGCGCGTGCCCGACGCCAACCGGCTCGGGGAACTCGGCCAGGGCTTCAAGATCGCCATGGCCGCCCTGGACAAGGGCCGCATGGGCGTGGCCGCCGGATGCGTCGGCGTCGCGCGCGGCTGCCTGGAGGCCGCTGTGCAATACGCTGGCCAGCGCGAGCAGTTCGGCAAGCCGATCGCCTCCTACCAGCTGGTTCAGGAACTCATCGCCGATATCGCCGTGGAGGTCGAGGCGGCGCGGCTGCTGACCTGGCGGGTGGCGGATCTGGTCGAGAAGGGCAAGCCCTTCGGCACCGAGGCCTCGGTCGCCAAGCTGTTCGCCAGCGAGGCCGCGGTGAAGGCCGCCAACAATGCCATTCAGGTGTTCGGCGGATACGGCTACATCGACGAGTACCCGGTGTCGAAGTATTTGCGCGACGCCCGCGTGCTCACCCTCTACGAGGGCACCAGTCAGATTCAGAAACTGCTCATCGGGCGCGCCCTGACGGGCGTCAACGCCTTTGTCTGAGCAAAAGCCATTGTCTGAGAAGGAGATTCACTCATGTCGAAAGTAGCGGTAGTGACCGGCGCGGCCCGGGGCATCGGCGCGGGCACCGCGGCCCGGCTGGCCGCCGACGGATTCGCCGTCGCCATCGTCGATCTGGACGAGGCCGCCTGCAAGGACGCCGTGGACGCCATTGTCGCCAAGGGCGGCAAGGCCATCGCCGTGGGTTGCAATGTCACCGACGAAGCCCAGGTGCGGGCCGCGTTCGAACGCATTGCCGCGGAACTGGGTTCGATCGACGTGCTGGTCAACAACGCGGGCGTGCTGCGCGACAACCTGCTGTTCAAGATGTCGGTGGAGGACTGGGACATCGTCATGTCGGTGCATCTCAAGGGCACGTTCCTGTGCTCGCGGGAGGCGCAGAAGTACATGGTGAAGCAGAAGTCCGGCAAGATCGTGAACACCTCCAGCGTGTCCGCGCTGGGCAGCCGGGGGCAGGCCAACTACAGCGCCGCCAAGATGGGCATCCAGGGGCTGACCCGCACGCTGGCAATGGAATTGGGGCCGTTCGGCATCAATGTCAACGCCGTCGCGCCGGGCTTCATCGTCACCGAGATGACCGATGCCACCGCCGCGCGTGTGGGCGTCTCGCCGGAGGAGTTCCGCGAGCAGGCCGCCAAGATCACACCGCTGCGCCGGGTCGGCGAGCCCGCGGACATCGCGAACGTGGTGTCGTTCCTCGTCTCCGACAACGCGTCCTTCGTCACCGGCCAGACCATCTACGTCGACGGCGGCCGCCGCCTCTAGTTCGGAGATCTTCACCATGCAGAGAACAATTTTCGACAAGGACCACGAAGCCTTCCGTGAGACCGTGCGCGCCTTTCTCGAGGCGGAGGTCGTGCCGGTCTACGACGAGTGGTACGCCGCCGGAATCGCGCCGCGCGAGTTCTATTACAAGCTGGGCGAACTCGGGGTCTTCGGCATCGAGGTGCCCGAGGAGTTCGGTGGCGCGGGCATCGAGTCGTTCAAGTTCCAGGCCATTCTCATCGAGGAATGCGCCCGCGCCGCGGTGTCTTTGGGCGGTTCGGGCGTGCACGTCGGACTGTGCCTGCCCTACATCCTGAACCTGGCCACCCAGGAGCAGAAGCAGCGCTGGCTGCCGGGCTTCGTGTCCGGCGAGACCATGTTCGCCATCGCCATGACCGAGCCCGGCACCGGCTCGGACCTGGCCGGAATGCGCACCACCGCAAAGCTTTCCGAAGACGGCACGCACTACGTGCTGAACGGGTCCAAGACCTTCATCACCGGCGGTGTGCTGGCCGACCGGGTCATCGTGTGCGCGCGCACCGCAGCGCCCACCGAAGGCGATCGCCGCCACGGCATTTCGCTGTTCGCGGTGGACACCAAGTCGCCGGGCTACACCGTCGGCCGCAAGCTGGACAAGTTGGGCCTCAAGGTCTCCGACACCGCTGAACTCAGCTTCACCGACGTCAAGGTGCCGGTCGAGGACCTGCTGGGCGAGGAGCACAAGGGCTTCTCCTACCTGGGCCAGAACCTGCCGCAGGAGCGGCTGTCCATTGCCGTCGGCGCGTACGCGCAGGCCAAGGCCGCGATCCGGTTCGCCAAGGAATACACCCAGCAGCGCAAGGTCTTCGGCCAGCCGGTCGCGGGCTTCCAGAACACCAAGTTCGAGCTGGCCGCCTGCCAGGCCGAGGTGGACGCCGCCGAGGCCGTGGTCGACCGCGGCCTCGAAGCCCTCGACGAAGGCACCCTCTCCCCGGCGGACGCCGCCTCGGCCAAGCTGTTCTGCACCGAGGTCGCGCACCGGGTGATCGACCGCTGCCTCCAGCTGCACGGCGGCTACGGGTTCATCAACGAGTACCCCATCGCCCGCCTCTACGCCGACAACCGCGTGAACCGAATCTACGGCGGCACAAGCGAAGTCATGAAGATGATCATTGCCAAGAGCATGGGCCTCTGACACCCCGCCCATCGATCAACCCGAGGTCTCAATGAACGCGACTCTCTCCCTGGCCAGCATCCTCGCCGAACCGGCGTGGCGGCGACCCGACCACCTCGCCCTGATCGAGGGCGACCAGCGCATCACCTTCCGCGACCTGTGGCGGCAGGCCCGCGAACAGGCCGGTGCGCTCATCGGAGCGGGGGTGCGGCCGGGCGACCGGGTCGCGCTCATGGGACCGAACACCGCGGACTTCACGCGCGCCTACTTCGCCATCCTGGCGGCGGGCGCGACCGTGGTGCCGGTGCACCTGCTGCTCACCGCCGACGAAGCCGAATACGTGCTGCGCGACAGCGGGGCCAAGATGCTGATCTGCCATCCCATGGTCGAGGCCGTCGGCAAGGAAGCCGCCAGCCGGGTCGGCATCGACTGCCTGAACCCGAAAGAACTGACCGGCGAGGCGATTTCGACCTACGTCTCCCGCAGCCCGCTCGACACCGCCGTGGTGTTCTACACCTCCGGCACGACCGGGCGGCCCAAGGGCGCGGAGCTCAGCCACCTCAATATGGTCATGTGCGCCACGGTGAACGCCTTCGACGCCAATGAGGTCGAGCGCGAGGACATCGCGCTCGGGGCGCTGCCGCTGTTCCACGTGTTCGGGCAGACCGTCTCCATGAACTCGCACTGGCGGGTCGGGGCGACGCTGGTGCTGCTGCCGAGATTCGATGCGGCACAGGCGATCCAGCTGATGGTGCGGGAGAACGTCAACACCTTCCACGGCGTGCCGACCATGTACCACGGACTCCTCGCGGCGGCCGGGGACGCCGCGGAGCTGCCCAAGCTGCGGCTGTGCATCTCCGGCGGCGCGGCCCTGCCGCCGGTCATCATCGAGGAGTTCGAGAAGGTCTACGGCTCGCACATTCTCGAGGGCTACGGCCTGTCCGAAACCTCGCCGACCGCAACGGTGAATCAGCCGCTGCTGGGTCCCGAGGTCGGCACCGTCGGGCATCCGGTGTGGGGCGTGGAGGTCGAGATCGCCGACCCCGATCGGCGCGACCGCATCACCCTGCTCCCCGCCGGATCCATCGGCGAGGTCGTGGTGCGCGGCCACAATGTGTTCTCCGGGTACACCGGCCGCCCCGACGCCACCGCGGAAGTCATGGTGGACGGCTGGTTTCGCACCGGCGACCTCGGCGTCAAGGACGAGGCCGGATACCTGCGCATCGTGGACCGGATCAAGGAGATGATCATTCGCGGCGGGTTCAACGTGTACCCGACCGAGGTCGAGGCGGCGCTGCTGCGGCACCCGCGCATCGCGCAGGTCGCGATCATCGGCGTCCCCGACGAGAGTCACGGCGAGGAGATCCTGGCCATCGTGGTGCCGTCCGGGCCATTGACCGCCGAGGAGGTCATCGAGTACGCCAAAGAGCATGTGGCCCGGTACAAGTACCCGCGCCGGGTCGAGTTCGTCACCGAACTGCCCATGGGACCCACCCACAAGATCCTCAAGCGGGAACTGAAGGAGCGTTACGCATGACCGACTTCGGCGACTTCGACCAGCTGCGCAAGGCGGTCGGCACGGAAATCGGTGTGAGCGAATGGATCACGGTCGATCAGCGCCGCATCGACACCTTCGCCGACGCCACCGACGACCACCAGTGGATCCACGTCGACGCCGAACGCGCCGCCGCCGGACCCTACGGGCGCACCATCGCGCACGGGTTCCTCACCCTGTCGCTGACCGTGCCCATGACCGCGCAGGCCATGAGCGTCAGCTGCGCCACCATGGCGATCAACTACGGGCTCAACAAGGTTCGCTTCATCAACCCGGTGCGCGTGGACAGCCGCATTCGCGGGCGGTTCACCCTCGACTCCGTCACCGACATCCCCGGCGGCGTCCAGGTCGTGCGGACGGTGACCGTGGAGATCGAGGGCCAGGACAAGCCCGCCTGCGTCGCCGAGAGCATCACCCGCTACCTCGCCTGAACGGCAAACCTCGGGCCCGCCGATCGCATCGATCGGCGGGCCCTCGGTTTCTCAGTTGTGCGGCCCGAACGGCACCGCGGCGAGGGGAGCCGCGTCCGGAGTCATGGTCGCCACCACCGAGATTCCGGCCGCCTGAAAATTCGACAGCGCCCGGGCGATATGGTCCGCCGAGGTGATCAGGATCGCCGCGTGCGCGCCGATGATGTCCATGAGCTGCGCCGAGAAGGTCGCGTTCTGGATCGTCGAATTCGCCCGGGTCTCCGTGTGGATGCGGGCGCGGTCGATGCCGTGATCGACCAGCCAGTCCGCCATGGCGTCCGCCTCGGTGACACCGTTCTGCGGATTGCCGCCGGTCACGATGATCGGGGCCTGCGGGGACAGCAGGGCCGAGACGTACCCGGCGTACAAGCGCGCCATGAGTTCCGGACGCATCTGGCCGTCGGGCTCCAATCCGTACCCGAGCACCACGATCGCGGTATCCGGGGCGAACAGGGCGGGCAGATTGACGCCCGGGAGATCGATGCCGGGCAGTCCGATGCCATTGAGGTCGACATCGGTGAAGTTGAGCGTTTTCAGAGCATCGATGTCCGCCCACAGGTTCTGGGACAGACCCGCGAGCGGATCGATCTGCACCGGCAGCGGCGGGATCTCGGCCCGCACCGGTTCCGGCGCGTCCGCGTGGGCCGGGGCCGCGGCCAGCGCGAGCACCGTGGCGCTGGGGAGTAAGGCCTGGATCGCCTTGGTGCGGAAGGTTTTCGGGATGGATCGGTGATGGCGGCCGGTACCGCCGCGCCGCACGGTCGGGCGGACCCCCTGCCACTGACCGCTGGGTGAGATTTTCCGATGTCTGCCTGCGTCGAGCATCGCAACCCCCTAGGTAGCCCGGATGTGACTACCGGTCGGTTCACAATCTTCCGAATCATGATCGCGCCGGATGGCCTTCGGCGGAGGCGATTTCACAAAATCCCGTGACCGGCATCACAGCGGAGCCGATGTCACACCGGGGCGGGCCGCGTCGTCAACCTGACGAAGGCAACCGAAACCCACACGGAAAAGAGAGAACGATGACCCGCTTCAACATGTTCGAGAACGAGCTCGCCGGCAAGTTCATCAAGCGCTTCACCGCCGCCAGCCGCCTCATCGACGACTCGACCCTGCCCAAGGCCACCCAGGAACTGGTGAAGATCCGCGCCTCCCAGATCAACCACTGCGGCATGTGCCTGGACATGCACACCAAGGACGCCGCCGCGGCCGGTGAGACCGCCGTCCGCTTGGCCCTCGTCGCCGCCTGGAAGGAATCCACCGTCTTCACCGACGCCGAACGCGCCGCCCTGGCCCTCACCGAGGAGGGCACCCGCCTGGCCGACGCCTCGCCCGGCATCTCGGAAGACACCTGGGCCCAGGTCCGTAAGCACTACGACGACGACCAGATCGGCGCGCTGATCTCTTTGATCGCCACCATCAACACCTGGAACCGGCTGAACGTCATCTCCGGTGTGGTCGGCGGCGACTATGTCCCGGGCCAGTGGTGACACCGCGGTAGCGCCCCAACCCGGTGGGGCGCTTGGACGTTCGATGAGTCAGTCGGTGAACGCTGAACGGTGTGCCTCGCACCAGTCGGCGAAGGTGTGGGCCGGACGGCCCAGTAGTTCGGCCACCGTATCGGTGCGCGTGCTCACGACTCCCGCGCGCAGGATGGCGAAGCCTTCCACGAGGGCTTCGGCCAGACGTGGTGGAGCGCCGTTCGGGAAGCGGGCGGCCACCACCTCCTCCGGAGTGACGGCCTCGCGGATTTTGATGTTCCGGTTGATGATTCGGGACAGGATCGCCACCTGCTCGGCGATGGTGAGGGTTTCGGGGCCGGTGAGGTGATATGCCGCGCCCTCGTGGCCCGGGGTGGTCAGGCAGTGGGCTGCCACGGCGGCGATGTCGGCCGGGTCGATGGGGGCGTAGCGGCCGGGGCCGGAGGGGTCGAGGATCGCCTCGCCCGCGCGGACGGCCGGGATCCATTCCAGGGCGTTGGACATGTAGCCGCCGGGGCGCAGGATGGTGGCGGGAATTCCGCTGGCGCGCACCAGTTCTTCGCGGGCGTGATGCCAGCTGCCCATGGCGGGCAGCGGCTCGACCAGGACGTGGGCCGAGGAGATCAGGACGATGCGGCCGACGCCCGCGTGCTCGGCGGCCGCCAGGGCATTGCGGGTGTGGTTCAGGCCCATGCCCTGGACCAGGAGGAACAGGGTTGTCACGCCGATCATGGCGTGTTGCAGGGCAGCCGGGTCGTCGAGGTCGCCGCGGGCGGGTTCGGCGCTCAGCGGCAGGATCTCCGCCCGGGTCGAATCTCGTACCAGGGCGCGAAATTCGATCCCGTCGGCGTCGAGAATGCGGGTGAGTTCGCGGCCGATGTTCCCGGTCGCTCCGGTCAGCAGTAGCATTGGCATCTCCAGATCGTTAGCCGTCTACCGAAAAACGTTAGACGGCTAACGATCGGTGGTCAATAGCTGCCCGCCCCCGACTGGAGGATTCGTGTCCGACTTCCTCGACCTGCACGGCCGCACCTCGAAAGCCTTGCGCGCCTTGGCCGATCGCGATATGCGCCGCCACGGCCTACACCTCGGCCAGAATCACGTGCTGGCCGTCCTGTGGGAACGTGACGGCCGTACGCCGGGGGAGATGGCCGCCGCCCTCGATGTCACCACCCCCACCGTCGTCAAGATGGCCACCCGCATGACCGCCGCGGGCCTGCTCACCCGCCGCCGCGACGACCACGACAACCGCCTGGTCCGCCTCTGGCTCACCGACCGCGGCCGCGCCCTCCGCGCCCCCGTCGAAGCCGACCGAAAAGCCCTGTCGGACAACGTCACCGCCGACCTCACCGACGCCGAACGCGAACACCTGATGTCGGCCCTCGAGAAGATCCACCGCGCCGCGACCGACCTCCTCGGCGGCCCCCTCGACCACACCGACTCGATCCCGGACTGACCGGCTACTTGGTGGGCAGGGCGTTCTGCAGGCCGCCCACCTCGGTGATCTTCCAGCCGGAATTGCGGTCGATGGTCATGGAATAGGTGACCGTGGTCTGTGCGCCGTCCGGGGTCTGCGCGCTGGTCGAGGTGACGTTCAGGTAGGCGTTGACCTTGTAGATGCCGCCCGCTTCGGAGGTCACCGCCGCCGAGAGCACGGTGGCCTTGGAGGTCCACTGCAGGGGCAGCAGGATCTGTTCGAGTTGTGGTGCGGTGGCGTCGAATTTGGCCGACAGCTGGGGTGTGGTGCCCGCCTGCAGGCGGCCCAGCCAGCCCTTCACATCGTGGTAGTCGATGGTGGAGGCCCCGAGGGCGTAATCGCTGGCGATCTGTTCGGCGTGCCGGTCGGCGGCGGCGGTCGCGTCGCGGTCCGACAGCGTGGCCGCCGCGTGGGCGTAGAGCACCCCGAAGGTGACCGATACCGCCAGCAGCGCGGCGAACGCGGCGGCGATCAGCACGGTCGAGAGCCGAATCGACACGGTGCGTGGGCTTTTCGCGGTCTCGGGAGACTTCTCCGCGGGCTTCTCCGGGGTCTTCGCGGTCGGCTCGGTGGTGGTGGTCATGGCTGTCCTTTCAGGACGATCCGGAAGTGCACCGCGCCGTCGTCCCCGACGCCGCGCAGGGCCTGGTCGATGAGCGCGCTGATATCGAGGGCGGGGGTGCGCTTCAGCGCGTCGCGCACCACGGGATCCAGGGCGGGCCCCAGCGGAGCCAGACTTGGCCCGATCTGCGCGATCAGGGAATCCAGTGACTGCAGGAACGGGACCAAGCCGTCGCCGGTGAAATACGAGGCCACCGGCCGACTTTCGGCCAGGGCGGCACCATTGGCGACGATGTCGTTGAGGGTGACGCCGAACTGGCCGAGTGGGGGCCCCGCATTGGCGAGCGAGGGTCCGAGCCAGTCCATATCGCCGCCCATCGCCTGTAGGTCGGTGAACAGCTGGCGGATGGCGGCGGTGCGGCTGAGCAGGGTGGCCGCCAGCAGATCGGTGGAGCGCTGCAGCACCGCGACGGCGTCATCGGTGCCGGACAGGGCGCGGTCGAAGGTGCCGACCAGGTGTCCGATCGAGTCCGGATGCAATTGGTTCAGCAGATCCACCACCCGCGCCGCCAGATCGGTGACGGTGGTCGGCGCGTGCGCCCGATCGGCCGAGATGACCTGGCCGTCGGACAGATACGGCCCCGCCGCCGACTGCGGCGCGAATTCCAGGTAGGGCTCGCCGAGCGCCGAGAGCTGTTCGATGCGCACCTCGCTGGCGACGGGGACGCGGTAGCGGTCGTCGATGCGCAGTCGCACCCGCACCCCGTGTGCCTGCTTGTCGACCGCCTCGGTGCGGCCGATTTGGATGCCGGTCAGCAGGATCGGCGAATTCACCCCGAGCCCACCCGAATTGTCCAGGCGCAGTTCGGCATCGAAGTAGGCGCGCCGGGGATCGAGATGCAGGACGCCGACGGTCATGTAGGCGATGCCCAGCACCAGCACCGCCGCGATGGCCGAGAACGACAGCAGCGTACGGGTGTTCATCGCACGGCTCCGATCATGCGCAGGGTGTCGACAATGCGGTCGGTGCGGTCGTCCGCCGACAGGGCAGGGCTCGCCACGCTCACCCCGACCAGGTTCACCTTGGGTCCGCGTTCGGCGAACGGAATCAGCTTGTTCTGAATGAGATCGGTGAGCAGCTTCATGTTCGACGGCGAATCGCTGTCGAGCGGATGGCTGCCGAACAGCATCGGCACCACCGCGCGCGCCGCCCCGTCCAGCGAACCGACCAGCGGGCCGAGCCAGGCGGCCGACGGACCCAGCGGGCCGAGGGCGGTGAGCACGAAGATGACACCGTTCTCGGCGGTGATGGCGTCGGTGGTGTGCTGGACGCCGAAGGGGGTGAGCAGGCCGTCGAGCGTGGGCTCGTTCTTGGCGACCCCGTCGTTCACCGTGGCCTGCAGACCGTCCAGCAGGGCGTCGACCGAGGCGAGATGGTCACCCAGATCGGTGAAGTCCGCACCCAGCACCCCGGCGATGCGCGCGGTGTCGGCCGGATCGCGCGGCATCACCCCGTTCATCTTGCGCACGATGTCCTGGAAGTCGGAGACCGCGCCGCTGCCGATGAAGGTCGACAACCCGGCCAGCACGTCCTCGATCGAGGGCGAGCGGGTGGTGTCGGCGAGCGGGATGGTCGCGCCCGGTCGCAGTTGTGCCGCACCGGAAGTCGCGGGCTCGGACAGCGCGATGTGGACATCGCCGAGCGGCGTGTCCTGGCGCAGTTCGGCGGTGGTGCCCACGGGCAGCCGCACCGCGGCGCGCACGGCGATATCGGCGATGGCGTATCCGGGCTTGGCGGGTCGGTCACCGGTCGCGGGCTGCGCGTCCACCAGGGTGACGTGGGTGAGTTGACCGACCCGCACGCCGTCGGCGAGCACCTTCGCGCCCTGCGGCAGATTCAGCACATTGGCGAACTCGATGCGCAGGGTGTAGGTGGGTCCCGAGACGCCCGAGCCGGGAACGGGAATGTCGGCGGGCTGCAGATCGCAGGCGGTGACCGCGAAAAGCACCGTGAGATAGGTGATCACGTGCACTCCGGCACGACGCCAGGTGTTCATCGCGCGCTCACCGCCGCCAACAGCGCGGGCACCGCGGGAACCGTGACCACTCCACCGCTCACCTGGCAGCCCGCTCCGGTGAGGGCCTGCACGGCCGCGCACAGCCGATCGGAATCGGACTGCGCGAGTGCGAGTTTCGGCGGCGCGTACCCGAGGGTGAACTGTCCGGTGTCCGGGTCGAGCGCGGTGGCGAAACCGGTGGCCACCGCCGGGGCCATGCCGATCACCTGGGTGAGCGAACCCACCCCCGAGGCGAGCAGCCGCGCGAGGCCCGCGCCATCGAGCTTCTTCAGCAGCGGCGCAGCCAGCATCATGATGGCGTCATTGGCCTGCGGCAGCACATTGGTCAGCGCCGCCACCAGCTCGATGATGGGCGGGAAGGCCAGGTTGACGATATCGGTGAAGGCCTGCGGCAGACCGATGGACACCTCACGCAGGTGCGGCCAACCGTTGCGCGCGCGATGGGCCAGCTCGGTGAGCGCGTCCAGCAGCTTGCCCAGATGGCCGACCGCGGCGTCGGGCGCGGCGAGCGCGGTGGACAGCTGTTTGATGAGGCCGTTGATCTCATCGCCGGTGCCGGTGGTCGCCGCATCCAGGGCATCGAGGCCGGAGGCGAGCGCGGTGCGCTGACCGGCGTCCCCGCCGCCGTTCAAACCGTCGACCAGGCTGGTGAGCGCGGCGAAGGTCTGCGAAAGGCTCTTGGGTGTCAGCGTTTTGGTGATGCAGGTGTCCGGATTCCAGGCCGCCCCGGTCGGTTCGGCCCCGATCAGGGTGAGGGTGCGGTCGGAGACCAGGGTGTCGCTCACGGTCACCGCGCCGACATCGGGCGGCAGCTTGCGGTCGGCCCGGACGGTGAAGCGCACCAGGGCCGTCGGACCGTGCGGGCTGATCTCGGTGACCCGGCCGACCGGTATGCCGAGGATGGCGACGGCGCTGCCTTTGTACAGGCCGATGGTGTCGGGCATTTCGGCGCAGTAGCCGCGCGTGGGCGGCTCGGGTTTGCTCAGGCGCAGACCGATCCCGGCCGCCAGCACGAGGGTCAGCACGACCGCGATCGACATGAACCCGCGAGAGCCCAGTACTCGCTTGACCATTCAGCACCCTCCTCCGGGCACGGGTACGGGCACGCACACCGAGGCGACCGGCACACTCGCGCCCGACTGATCGACGCTCACCCCGCCGCCCGCGGGCAGCAATGGCCGCAGACGCTGCTCCAGGCCGCGTACCGAATCCAGCAGCGTGCCCAGCCGATCACCGAGCTCGCTCAGTGTCGGGATGGCATCGGCCAGGGTCTGCGCGCGATCCTTCAGGCCGTTGTCCCAGGCCCGGCCCAGCGGGGTGAAGTCGGTGGCCACCGCCGCGAGATCGCGCAGCGCCTGCGACACCACCACCTTGTTGTTGCGGATGAGCTCCTCGAGGGTGCCGAAGGTGTTCATCAGCCGGGCCAGCACATCGGAATTCGCGTCGAGCGCCGAGAGATACTCGTCGGCCATGGACAGGGTGCGCGAGATATCGGCGTTCTGCTTGTCCAGGATGCCGACCAGATCACCGGCCGCGTGCAGGGCCGCGCGCACCGAATCCGGGCTGCCGCCGACCGATTGGGACACCGCGGCCAGATCCTGGCGCAGCATGCCGCCGTCGATCTTGGCGACCGGGTCGATCGCGTCCTGGAAGGCGCGGGTGAGGCTGTAGGGCAGCTGCACTCGATCCTGCGGAATCACGCTGTCGCCCAAGGGTTTCGCGCCCGCGGGCGTGAGCGCCAGATAGTAGCCGCCGACCACGGTCAGCATGCGCACGTCCAGGGTGCTCTGATCGCCGACGAAGGTGTCGGCGGCGACGCTGAACTCCATGCGCACCCGATCCGCCAGCAGGGTCAGCGATTTCACCTTGCCCACCGGGATCCCGGCGACTCGCACATCGTCGCCGGTGCGAATCGTGCCGGCCTGGGACAGGTCGGCACGATAGGTGTGCTCGGGGGTGGTTCCGGTGGCGTACACCGCGCCGATGGCGATGACCAGCAGCACGACGACGGCCAATCCGGCTATGCCCCAGCGGATGTCGTCACGGGGTTCGGGGTGGCCGGTGCGCTGCCCCCACGACTCGAGACTGGGCCGCCACGATCTCAGTTCTGGCACAGCGTGATCCTCTGTCCGGCGATCAGCAGCCGCAGCGGCTCGGGCGCGGTGGCCGGGCCGTGCAAGCAGGTGGGTACGGCGTCGGGACCGGTCGGCGGCACCGCGGCGGTCATGGCCTGAATCAGGCCCGGCAGCCGGTCGAACACGGCCACCGCCTGCTTCGGGTCCGGGAACGCCTGCTTCAGGACGGTGTCCAGGTCCCGGTCGCGGGCACCGGTGACACCGAGCACGGTGAGCAGGTCCCGAAGTGGTTGCAGCACCGGCGGAATGGTGGCGGAGAAAGTGATCAGACCCGGCAGTTTGTCGCTGATGGTGACGAACAGGTCGGTCATATTGGTGAGCAGCTTGATGGCATTGCCCGACTTGCCGCCCATGTGCTCGGAGACCTGGGACAGATTCGCGACCAGGGTGGACAGCACCGCCTGCCGATCGGTGGCGTAGTGGCTGAGCTTCTCGATACCACCCAGCGCCGGGCCCAGACCGGTGCCGTCGCCCTGGATGACCGCCAGCACGGAGGTCGCGAACTGGTTGAGGTCATCGGGCGACATCTGCGCCAGCACCGGTTGCAGACCCTTGAACAGCGTCGTGATGTCGAAGGCGGGCACGGTCTCCGCGGCGGTGAAGGCGTCGCCGGGGGCGCGGCGGCCGACGGGCCGCTCGGGCTGCTGCAGATCCAGATAGCGGAAGCCGGTGAGGTTCTGGAAGCGGACCGCGATGGTGGTATTGGCGAAGACCGGGTGGTCGCGGCTGACGGTGAACCGCACGCGGGCCAGGCTGCCGGACAGCCCCACGGCCTCGACCTTGCCGACCTGAACCCCGTACAGCCGCACATCGTCGCCGACGCGCACGCCATTGGCGTCGGTGAAAAGCGCGGTGTAGGTGTCTGTTTCGCCGCTCACCGGGCGCTCGACCACGCGGAACACGCCGATCAGCACCACCGTCATGACCACGACGGCCGTGCCGACGCGCAGCAGCAGGGCGGGGGTTCTCATCGCGGGCCCTCCCCGTCGGCCGGTCCCAGCTGCGCCGAAAGCGGTTGCGCCAGGGCGGGAACCAGCTCCACGGCGGCGTCGAGCACCGGCCCGTCCGGGCTGTCGTGGAAGGCCGCGCCCAGGCGCGAGAGCAGGTCGGTGAGCTGCCCCGCCGAGCGGTCGGGCGTGCTCACCGAGGCGGCGATCCGATCCAGGATCAGACTGCCCATCGGCATCAGCCCCTGGAAATACCGCTGTGAGGTGCCGAGCATGGTGGTGGCCACCGGCAGCAACTCGCCGCGTATCCGATCGAACATCGCGCCGTAGTTCTGCAGTTGCTCGGCGCTTTTCAGATGCTCGTTGGTATAGGACGCCCACAGCACCGCCAGGCCGCCGGTGAGCATGGGCGGCAATCCGGTCAGCGCGGACCCGTACCGGTCGAACAGCAGCGACGGCGGCAGCTGCTGGGTCTCGGCGAAGGAGCGGGCGGTCGCGCCGATGGCTTGCAGCAGCGGGACGAAACCGTCGAGGTCATGGGCGAATCGGCGCAGCAGCTCGACCAGTTCGGGGGTCAGGACCCGGTCGGTGAGGGTGCCGGTCGACTTCAGCAGGGTGGCCAAGGTGGCGTCGCGGACCCGGCCCGCATCACCGGTGAGGTCCACGGTCGCGCCGTCGACGAGTGCCGAACCCCCCGCGCCCGAATGCAATTCGACCGAGCTGATCCCGAACAGGTTGCCCGGCGCGTAATCCAGGGTCAGCCCGTCGGTGAGACCGAAGAGTTGGGAACCATTGAGGTTCAGCGTCATTCGCTGCCGTCCGGCACCCGAGGCGTCGATGGCGGTGACCGTGCCGACGCGCACACCGTCCAGACGCACATCGGTGCCGGGCGCGACGCCCGCGCCGACCCGGCCCACCAGCAGGGCCACATGCAGCTCATCCGGGGGAGTGGTCTCGGGCCAGGCGCGCCAGCCGACCACGGTCAACAGCGACAGCACCAGGGCGCACACGCCGAGCACCCGCGCACGACGGGGTCCCACTTCGGTTCCGGGCAGGGAATATTCGGGCATGTCATCACCCCGTGAACGAGACCGGGGAGCGGAAGCCCCACAGCACGATGGTGGCCAGCATGTCCAGGGCGATGATCGCGACCAGGCTGGCGCGAATCGCCCGCCCCGAGCCGACGCCCACGCCCTCGGGACCGCCGGTGGCGAAAAACCCCTGATAGCAATGGATCAGGACCACGGCCACCGCGAACAGCATCACCTTGATGGTCGCGGCCACCACATCCCAGCCGACCACGAACTGATCGAAATAGTGGTTGTAGGTGCCCGACGGGGTGCCGTGCACGGTGGTCACGATCAGCTCGCAGGAGGCGTAGCTCAGGATCAGCGCCACCACGAAAGCCGGTGCCACCGCGATGATCCCGGCCACCACCCGGGTGGTGACCACGAACGGCACCGAGCGGATGCCCAGCGATTCCAGGGCGTCGATCTCCTCGGAGATGCGCATGGAGCCGATCTCGGCGGTCATCCGGCAGCCGGCCTGCGCGGCGAACCCGATGCCCGCCGCGATCGGGGCCAGCTCGCGGGTCACCCCGAACGCCGAGATCAGGCCGCTGAGCTGACCCAGCGACAGCAGATTCAACGCGCTGAACGCCTCGATGCCGATGGACGCGCCCATGGCCGCACCCATCAGCAGCATGAGCGGCACCACGCCGCCGCCGATGATGACCGAACCGCGCCCCCAGGTCATATCGGTGATCACCGCGGCGGTCTGGCGGCGGTAGTGGACCAGGGTGTAGGGCACCGAGGACAGCACCTGCCAGGCGAAACCTATGACGAATCCCAGGTTTTCGATCGGACCCAGGGGGCGCAGGCGACGGGTCCAGCCCAGCCCGGGCGGGGTGTAGGGGGCCGCCATCACGCCATCCGAATCGGGATGAACATGGTGACCACCTGCGTGATCGCGGTGTTCAAGACCGTGACCGCGGCCACCGACATCACCACCGCGGCGTTCACGCCGTCCGCGACCCCGCGCGGGCCGCCCTTGGCCTCGAGGCCGCGCTGGCAGGCGATGACCACCACCAGGAACCCGAAGATCACCGATTTGACCAGCGACACCCAAATGTCGATGGGCATGGTGAACGAGCCGAACGACTGCCAGTACGACCCCGGCGTCACCCCCAGTGCCGTCACCGCCACCGCGAAACCGGAGGCGATGCCGATGCAGATGATCAGCACATTGAGCAGCGGCGCGACCAGCATCATGGCGGCGATGCGCGGAACCACCAGGCGCTGCACCGGATCCACGCCCATCACCCGCATGGCGTCGACCTCCTCGCGGATGGTGCGCGCGCCCAGGTCCGCGGCGATGGCGGCGGCCCCGGCCCCGCCGAGCAGCATGGCGGTGGCCAGGGGCGCACCCTGTTTGATGACGCCGAGCCCGCCGGCCGCGCCGATCATGGAATCCGCGCCCAGTTGCGAGACGATATTGCCGACCTGCGCCGAGACGATGACGCCGAACGGAATCGCCATCAGCACACTGGGTATCGCGGTGACGCGAATGAGAAACCAAGCTTGCGTGAGTGTTTCGTGGACCGGGAAGCGCAACCGGGTCAGATCCGCGCCGCCGATCCGAACGGCATTCGCCGCCATCCGCAACGAGCGGCCCAGTGTCGCCAGGCTCGACAGCACCGTCTCGCCGAAGTTTCGTCGTAGTACCTGTGCCCCGGACATTTCCGCGGCATTGGACATCTCCGTGGCTTGGTACGAATCGTCTGTCTCGGTCGACGACATCGAACCTCCTTGCGGCTCTTCGTCACTCCCCTGGACGATCACCCGCAGGCACCTGCTGCCCCACCAGCCGTGCGAATCCCGCGCCGATCTTGGGGGCAGACCCTACCCCGAGTGGAACAGGTTCTAGATGCCTTTCGAAAATCTGGCGGTTCGGGCATATCCGGGTGGGAAACCTGGGCCGCCGGTCGCGTGCTGGCTAGAGTTGGGCGCATGATTACCGCGATTGTGCTGATCTCGGCCGAGGTGGATCGGATTCCCGAGACCGCGGAGGAATTGGCCGACATCAAGGGTGTGGCCGAGGTTTACTCGTGCGCGGGGGATGTGGATCTGATCGCCGTGGTGCGGGTGCGCGACCACGAGGAGATCGCCGAGGTGGTGACGGGGCGGATCAACAAGACGCCCGGCGTGCTGCGCACCGCCACCCACATCGCGTTCAAGTCCTACTCGCGCGCGGATGTGGAGGCGGGGTTCTCGATCGGCGAATGATCGCCGGAGTCAATGGGACCGCGGGGTCAGCGCGTCTGCACCGACGCGCCGAGCGCGGTGCCGGTATGGCCGGGCTCGACAATGTGCGTGACGCCGCCCTTGCAGCCGGGGAACAGATACACCCGGACCCGCTTGTCGGTCTCGTTGTCGACATTCAGGCGGTGCGGGACGCTGCGGATGGTCACGCAGTCGTCGGGATTGCCGTAGTTGCGCCCGTCCACCGTCAGGTTGCCGGTGTCGGTGGCCTCCACGCGGGCCGTGTGCGCCGCGCTGACCGGGATGCCGATGCCTAGAAACACGGCCACCAGGCCGGGTAGCACCACTCCGTATCGCATGTCGCAAACTGTAACGCCGCCGTGACATTCGGCAACGAAACACACAGCCGAGTGCCCCGAACTCTCAGGACACTCGGAGGAAAAAGTCCACGAGAGGGCATTACCGATGTTCGTGAAGGTTTGCGGCCTGACCAGCGAGGAACAGATCGATTGGGCCGTCGAGCTCGGCTACTCGGCGATCGGCGTGGTCGGCACGACCAAGAGCAAGCGCTATCGCGAACCGGCCCGGGCCCGGGAGCTCGCCGCCTACGCGCGCGGGAAGATCCGCAGCTTCGTGGTGGCCTTCGACAGGTCCGAGGTCGCCGAGGTGATCGACGATTTCGACGTCGTCCAGCTCTACCGCTGGACCGACCTGCCCAATCTCGCGTACTGCTCGGCGGCCGAACCGGATCCGGCGCAGGGCTACGAGTACTTCTTCTACGACGCCAGCACCGGCTCGGGCGTCTTCGCCGAATTCCCGGACTGGGTCGGGAAGGTGCCCGGCAAGCTCGTGCTCGCGGGGGGACTCGATGCCGGGAACGTCGCGGGCGTGATCGCGGCTCACCGGCCCTACGGTGTGGACGTGTCCAGCTCGGTCGAACTCGCGCCCGGCGTCAAGAGTTTCGACGCCATGCGCGAATTCATCGAAGCCACCAAAGCGGCCACCAAGCTCGGCTAGTTCGCGCCGAGCTCGTTCGAGACGGCGACCCAGCGATCCAGCAACGCTGCGGCCGCGCCGGAGTCGACCGTCTCGGCCACCCGCTTCAGCGCCTCCGCCAGTTTCGCGTGCAGATCGAGCTCGACCTCCTCGGGCCGCAGCTCGAAGGCCACCAGCGCCGCCGCCGAGTTCAACAGCACCGCGTCGCGCACCGGGCCCGGATCGCCCGCGAACATATTGCGGGCGATCACCGCGTTCATCTCCGCGTCGCCGCCGCGCAGCGCCTCCGGATTCACCCGCTCGATGCCGAGTTCGGTTGGGTCGATGGTGGTTTCGTGGGTGAGACCGCCCGCGACCACCCACACGTCGGTGGTGTCGGCGGTGGTGATCTCGTCCAGGCCGTCATTGCCGCGCACCACCAGTGCCGAGGCCCCACGCTTGGCGAACACGCCCGCGATCACCCGCACCAGATCCGGGAAGGCGCACCCGATCAGACCCGCGCGCGGCTGCGCCGGATTGGTCAGCGGGCCCAGGATATTGAAGACCGTCGGAATCCCGATCTCACCGCGCGCCTGACTGGCGTAGCGCAGCGACGGATGGAACACCGGCGCGAAACAGAAGCCGATCCCGGCCTGGCGCACGCATTCGGCCACCGACTCCGGACCGAGCGCGATCTTCACGCCCAGCGCCTCGAGCACGTCCGCGCCGCCGCTCTTGGACGACGCCGCCCGGTTGCCGTGCTTGACGACCGGAATCCCGGTGGCCGCCACCACGATCGAGGACATGGTGGAAATGTTCACGGTGCCCGAGCGGTCACCGCCGGTGCCGACGATGTCGACCGCCGGGGCGTCGACGCTGACCCGGCGGGCGTGCGCGAGCATGCCGTCGGCCAGGCCGCTCAGCTCGGCGGGGGTCGGGCCCTTCATCTTCAGGGCCACGCCGAAGGCCGCGATCTGCGCGGAGGTGGCGTTGTCGGTGAAGATCTCGTTCATGGCCCACGCGGCCTCATCCGAGGACAGATCGTTGCCGTCGGTGAGGGTGCCGAGAATGTCTCGCCAGCTGCGCGCGCTCATGAGGGCAAGCCTAGTGCGCGGGGCTAGTTCTTATTGCCCGGACCGGCGGCGGGCTGCAGCGCATCCCAGCCCAGGGCGTCGCCGTCGTGGCGCTGCGCGAGACCGGCCATGCGCGAACGCTCCTGGGAACAGTGCAGGGCGTCGAGGATCTGAATGCGCTGCAAGACCAGCTTGGCCGGATCCGAGTCCGAGACCGACGCGGTGTTATAGCCATCCTGCGCGGCAATGACTTGCACCGCATTCACCTGGGCGGCGGGAACCCGGAGGTGGTGCCGGAGGACTACTGGTTGGTCAGCGGTCCAGTCCAATGCCTTGCCCAGGGCCGCCGAACAGGCTTCCGCGTCATCGAAACTCGACGCCACCACGACCAGATCCGGACGCCCCGGATCCAGTTCCGTTGCCGCACTCCGCCCGAGCAGTCCCCGCCACCACGATTTCAGACTCATAAATCCCTCTCAGCACAGCTCAGCTTCCTCTTACCTGCGCAATCTAGGCTCCACCGTGACACGCCGAGAGGCCCCGCGAGACGCTCGCTCGCCCTGGGCTTTCCGACACGTACGACGAACTTTCGTACCCCGCTACGCCTGTCGTACTACGACAAGTCATACTTACCGGCGTGACGACCGCAGTAGGGACCCCAGGATCGGCCATTACCCAGCGTGTGCATTCGCTGAACCGGCCCAACATGGTCAGCGTCGGTACCATCATCTGGCTGTCGAGCGAGCTGATGTTCTTCGCGGGCCTGTTCGCCATGTACTTCGTTGCTCGCGCGCAGGCCCACGGCAACTGGCCGCCGGAGCCGACCGAGCTGAACATGAAGCTCGCCGTGCCGGTGACCGCGGTGCTGATCGCCTCCTCGTTCACCTGCCAGATGGGCGTGTTCGCCGCGGAGAAGGGCGACGTCTTCGGCCTGCGCCGCTGGTACCTGCTGACCTTCCTGATGGGTGCGTTCTTCGTCGGTGGCCAGGCCACCGAGTACCACGCCCTGTACTCGGAGGGCACCTCGATCTCCAGCAGCGTGTACGGCTCGGTGTTCTTCATCACCACCGGTTTCCACGGTCTGCACGTCATCGGCGGTCTCATCGCGTTCATCTTCCTGCTGGTGCGCACCAAGCTCAGCAAGTTCACCCCGGCGCAGGCCACGGCGGCGATCGTCGTCTCCTACTACTGGCACTTCGTCGACATCGTCTGGATCGGCCTCTTCGCCACGATCTACTTCGTCCGCTAGCCCGGACGCGCCGAGCGCCCCAGCCCCGCGCCCGGCAGCCACAAGCTTGTACAAGTCGGTTCCGTCTACTCCAAAGGGACACAGATGAGTTCATCTCCCCCGTCAGCGCCAGATCCCGAGGGGATCGGCCAGGCCACCAAGATCCGCAAGCAGCGCCGCACACGGCGCAAGCTGGTCGGCGGTCTGGTCCTCCTGATGGGCCTCGTCGGAGCCGGATTCGCGGCGTCGGCCCTGACCCCGCAGGCTCAGGTCGCGACCGCCAAAGAGGACCAGTCCGCGCTCATTCGCGAGGGCAAGCAGATCTACGACACCTCCTGCGTCACCTGCCACGGTGCCAACCTGCAGGGCGTCCAGGATCGCGGCCCCAGCCTGATCGGCGTCGGTGAGGCCGCGGTCTACTTCCAGGTCTCCACCGGCCGCATGCCCGCCGCCGCCAATGGCGCCCAGATCGTCCGCAAGCCCCCGAAGTTCGACGCGCACCAGACCGACGCGCTCGGCGCGTACGTCGAGTCCCAGGGCGGCGGTCCGACCGTGCTGCGCGACAGCAATGGCGAACTGGCCTCGGAGTCCATCATCGAGGGCCGCGACCTCGGCCGCGGTGGCGAGCTGTTCCGCATGAACTGCGCGTCCTGCCACAACTTCACCGGCAAGGGCGGCGCGCTGTCCTCCGGCAAGTTCGCGCCGCCGCTGGAACCGGCCACCGAGCAGCAGATCTACCTGGCCATGCTCACCGGCCCGCAGAACATGCCGAAGTTCTCCGACCGGCAGCTGACGCCGGAGGAGAAGAAGGACATCGTCGCCTACATCAAGGACCGCATGGAGACCAAGTCCGAGGGCGGCTACGGCCTCGGCGGCTTCGGTCCCGCGACCGAGGGTCTGGCGATCTGGGTCGTCGGCATCGTGGTCCTGGTCGGTTCCGCGATGTGGATCGGTTCCCGGTCATGAGCGAACAGGAGCGAAACAGCATGGGGGACAACCCCACCGAACCCACCGAAGAGCAGCTCGACGCCATGTCACAGGCCGAGCTGGTCAAGCTCGGCACCGAGCTCGACGGCGTCGACGTCGCCTACCGCGCCCCGCGCTGGCCGGTCGAGGGCACCCGGGCCGAGAAGCGCGCCGAGCGCCGCGTGGCCCTGTGGTTCGGCATCTCCGCCATCTCGGCCGCCGCGCTCATCGGCATCTACCTGTTCTGGCCCTGGGAGTACAAGGGTCGTCACCAGGACGGTAATGCGCAGTACACGCTGACCACCCCGCTGTACGGCATCACGCTCGGCATCGCCGTGCTGGCCATCGGCATTGCGGTCGTGCTGATCCGCAAGCACTTCATCCCCGCCGAGATCTCCATCCAGGACCGCCACGACGGCAAGTCCTCCGAGGTCGACCGCCGCACCCTGGTCGCCGAGCTGTCCGACGCGCTCGAGACCTCCACCCTGGGCCGCCGCAAGCTCATCACCCGCACCGCGGGCCTGGGCGCGGGTCTGCTCGGTGTGGGCGCGCTGTTCGTCTTCGTCGGCGGCATGATCAAGAACCCGTGGGCCAAGGGCGACAAGTCGCCGCTGTGGGTCTCGGGCTGGACCCCGGACTACCCGGGCGAGACCGTCTTCCTGCGCCGCGACACCGGCCGTCCCGAGGACATCGTCCTCGTCAAGCCGGAGGATCTGGACGCGGGCGCCATGGAAACCGTCTTCCCCTGGAAGGAATCCTGGCGCGGAGACGAGAAGAAGACCCTCGAGTCGCTGCGTGGAATCCGCAACGCGGTCATGCTGATCCGCCTGCGCACCCACGACGCCGAGCACGCCATCAAGCGCAAGGGCCAGGAGAGCTTCAACTACGGCGACTACTTCGCCTACTCGAAGATCTGCACCCACCTCGGCTGCCCCACCTCGCTGTTCGAGCAGCAGACCAACCGAATCCTGTGCCCCTGCCACCAGTCGCAGTTCTCGGCGACCGAGTGGGGTAAGCCGGTCTTCGGTCCGGCCGCGCGTGCGCTGCCGCAGCTGCCGATCACCGTCAACGCCGATGGCTACCTGGTCGCCCAGCACGACTTCATCGAGCCCCTCGGCCCGGCCTACTGGGAGCGTCGTTCATGAGCCCGAGCAAAGCGGCCGTGCAGGCCAACGAAATCGACGAACGCTACCGGGTAGCGGCCTTCGCCAAGCGCTCGATCAACAAGGTCTTCCCGACCCACTGGTCGTTCCTGCTCGGTGAGATCGCGCTGTACGCGTTCATCATCCTGCTGCTGTCGGGTATCTACCTGACGCTGTACTTCGACCCGTCCATGTCGGAGACCGTGTACCAGGGCGCCTACCAGCCCCTGCGCGGTGTCACCATGTCGCGGGCCTACGAGACGGCGCTGAACATCTCCTTCGAGGTGCGCGGCGGTCTGTTCGTGCGCCAGGTGCACCACTGGGCGGCACTGCTTTTCGCGTCGTCGATCATCATCCACCTGTTCCGCATCTTCTTCACCGGCGCGTTCCGCAAGCCGCGTGAGGCGAACTGGGTGATCGGCTCGCTGCTGCTGATCCTGGCCATGTTCGAGGGCTTCTTCGGCTACTCGATCCCGGACGACCTGCTCTCCGGTACCGGTCTGCGCGCCGCCTTCGGCGGTATCACCATGGGTATCCCGGTGATCGGCACCTGGATGCACTGGCTGATCTTCGGCGGTGACTTCCCGGGCACCATCATCATTCCGCGCCTGTACATCGCGCACGTGCTGCTGCTGCCGGGCATCATCCTGGCGCTGATCGCCGCGCACGTGGCGCTGGTGTGGTACCAGAAGCACACCCAGTTCCCCGGACCGGGCCGCACCGAGAAGAACGTCGTCGGCGCGCGCATCATCCCGGTGTTCGCCGCCGACCAGGGCGCGTTCTTCGCCTTCACCCTCGGCGTCGTCGCGATCATGGGTGGCGTGTTCCAGATCAACCCGATCTGGAACCTGGGTCCCTACAACCCGTCTCAGGTCTCCGCGGGTTCGCAGCCGGACTTCTACATGATGTGGACCGACGGTATGGCGCGTCTCATGCCGCCGTGGGAGCTGTACCTGGGCCGCTACACCGTGCCCGCGCCGTTCTGGGTCGCCCTGATCATGGGTCTGGTGTTCACCGTGCTGATCGCCTACCCGTGGATCGAGAAGCGCCTCACCGGTGACACCGCTCGCCACAACCTGCTGCAGCGTCCGCGCGACGTGCCGGTCCGCACCGCCATCGGTGCCATGGCCATCGCGTTCTACATGGTGCTGACCCTGGCGTGTGTCAACGACATCCTGTCGCTGAAGTTCGACATCTCGCTGAACGCCACCACCTGGTTCTTCCGCATCGCGCTGCTGCTGGCCCCGCCGATCGCCTACTTCGCCGCCTACCGGTTCTGCATCGGTCTGCAGCGCAGCGACCGCGCGGTCCTCGAGCACGGCATCGAAACCGGTGTCATCAAGCGCCTCCCGCACGGCGAATACATCGAGGTGCACCAGCCCCTGGGCCCGGTCGACTCCCACGGCCACCCCATCCCGCTGGAATACCAGGGCGCCCCCGTGCCCAAGAAGATGTCCAAGCTGGGCTCCGCAGGCGCCCCCGGCACCGGCTCCTTCCTCCGCGCCGACCCCGCCGCGGAGCAGGAACAGAACGTGGCCATCGCCCACGAGGAAGAGCACAACATGCTCGCCGCCCTCGAATCGGCCCAGAACGCCGCCAAGGGCACCCAGTCCGACCACTGATCGGATAGTTCGTCACAAGGCAAGGCCCCGAGTCGCTTCCGACTCGGGGCCTTCCCCATTCCTGGGCCGGTACGCGGTCGGCTGCCATGATGTTCGGCATGGGCGCTCCCGGCGAACAAGACGAGCTGTGGTTAACGGCTGAGCAATTCGCCGACGGCGGAACGGATCTCGGCGATATCGAGATCGTGAACGGTCGAGTTCTGCGGAAAGCCGATCAGAGCCCGCTACACAGCCGAGTCGTCAGGCGGCTGGCGGGCTTGCTCGAGGCGGCCCGGCGCGCTGGCGGTCCGCGCATGGTGGTGGACTCGGATGTCGCCGCGCGCTTTGCCGATGCTGAAACCGCAGCGGTGGATCGCCGTCTGAACATTCGCTACCCCGACATCTGGATTCGCGACTGCGAGCCCTACGACGTGAACACGGTCCGCGAACATCTCCTGCTCATCGTGGAAGTGACGTCGGAATCGACCATCGATACCGATATCAACGACAAGCGAATCCAGTACGCAATGGCGGGCGTTCCCCGCTACCTGATCGTCCGACTGGACCAGAAGGAAGACCGCATCGAGGAAATCGAGGAATACCGCCTCGATTGGTCAGGCCGCCGCTACCGCGCCCACGACGTCCACCGCCGGGTGCTGCTGCTGGACGAACCGGTGGAGGCGACAATCCCATTCGACGTTCTGGAACAGCCTTAGCGGGCCGAGGTTTCGGTCTCGGTGCTAGGTGTCGTCGTTCGAGCGGCTTCGGCTCGGGCCACCCAGGCGAGCCAGGGGCCTGCGCCTAGGCGGGGTTCGGCGTAGCCGTGGGTGGTTCGGACGATTCGGGTGCCGGGTTGTTCGAGCCAGCGGACCAGGAGGGCCGCCTCCTCCGGGAGTGCGCCGCGCAGTGGGGGATAGGCGGGGGTGTCGTCGGGGCTGTCGAGACGGGGCGGGATGACTGTTTCGGCGGAGGCGGTGAGGCGGTCTACGACCGGCATGGGGGAGATGCCTCGGATGGCGGTGCCCGCGGCAGCCAGGCGGGCGTGGCGGATGACGGCGAAGTGCCAGCCGCCTGCGCCGTCGGGGTGGGCGGCTGTCAGTTCGGGGATGGCGGCGAGGGCGGCGAGGCGTTGGGTGCGGCGGAGGGCTCGGATTACCGCGACCGTGCGGTCGCGGAGGCGGGCGGCGGACTCGAAATGTTCTGCGGTGGAGAGGGATTCGAGGTTCGACGCGATGGTGTGGAGGAGGGTGTCGTCGGTGCCCGAGAAGAGTGCGCGGATCGCGGCGGGGGCTCGTTCGTATTCCTTTATATATAGGGGGCTGTTTTGGGCGCTCGCGGGGCACGCTCCGATCACGGCGGGCTGGCAGTCGTGGCGGCCGTCGCGGGGGATGCGGGTGGTGCAGGTGCGCAGGCCCGCTTGCTCGGCGAGGGTGGCGGCGATCTCCTGGGCGTCGGTGCGGGAGGTGAACGGGCCCAGGGCATCCCGGGTGGGGGTGCGGGAGACGGCGAAACGGGGGAAGGGCTCGTCGGTGAGGGTCAGCCACCAGGCGCGCTGGGGAAATTTGGACCGGCGGTTGTAGGGCGGGGTGTGGGCGAGCAGCAGGCGGAGTTCGCGCACGCCCGCCTCCAGCCCGTGCGCGCACTCGACGTGGTCGACGCGGGTGGCCAACTGCACCATCTCACGCATGCGCGGGCGGGTGTCGGACCCGGTGAAGTAGTTGCGGACGCGGCGGCGCAGATTCACCGCCGTCCCTATATAGAGGACTTCGTCCGACGGCCCGCGGAACAGATACACACCCGGTGTGGCCGGAAGGTCCGCGGCCATCACCCGTTTGGCGCGTTGGCGGCGCGTCACCTCGGGCAGATAGTCGAGCAGCTCGGTGAGACTCTGCACCCCCTGATTGCCGACCCGTGCGATGAGCGCGTGCAGCACGTCCACGGTCGCGCGGGCGTCGTCGAGGGCGCGGTGTGTCGGCCGGGTCTCCGCGCCCAACAGCTGCGCCAGATACCAGAGCTTGGCCGAGGGCGCCTCCTCCTTGGGCAGCACCCGCCGCGCCAGCTGCACCGTGCACACCGTTTGGAAAGCGGGCCAGGACAATTCGCACTTGGCGGCCGCGGCCTTGAGGAACCCGACATCGAATCGGGCATTGTGGGCAACCAGCACCGCCCCGCGCGCGAACTCCAGAAACCCGGGCAGCACCTGCTCGATGCGGGGCGCGTCCACCACCATGGCCGTCGTGATCCCGGTGATCTGCACGATCTGCGGCGGAATCGCGCAACCCGGATTGACGAGCGTCGCGAACTCCCCGAGCACCTCGCCCCCGCGCACCTTCACCGCACCGATCTCGGTGATCGAATCACCCTCGGGGCTGGTGCCGGTGGTCTCGAGATCGACCACCACGAACGTCGTGTCGTAGAGCGGGGTTTCGAGCTCATCGAAGGCCAGCTGAGCGGCCGGATCCGATCTCGAGGACACGGACGGCAAGCGTAGGCGCAGGGTCCGACAAGCGGGCCGGTTCCCGCCCGCGAGGCCCGCCGGTGCTGGCCATCGAAGATTTCCCGGACCGTCACCCGTCGCTCACCGGGCGTGAGCCGATCGCGGTGATCGTGAAGGATATGAACGCCGTGGAACGGGCCGACCAGGATGTTCGTGGTGGATTGACGTGGCGCGCACGCAGTCTCGTGGTGCTGGGCGATTCGACCGCCGTCGGCATCGGGGATCCGCTGCCGGGCGGCGGCTGGCGCGGTGTCGGTCCGTTGCTGGCGGAGGCCTTGGGCGGGAACGAGATCCGGTACACGAATCTGTCCTTCGTCGGGGCGCGCATGGCGTGCGTGCGCGAGCGGCAGCTGGCCGCGGCGGTGCGGTCCCGGCCGGATGTGGCGCTGCTGCTGGTCGGGATGAACGACACCCTGCGCTCGAACTTCGATCCCGCGGGCATGCGCGCCGATCTCGAGCACGTGCTGTCGAGGCTGGCCGCCGTCGGCACCGTGGTGGTGACCGTCCGATTCCACGACCACGGCAAGATCTTCCGCATCCCCCGGCCCCTGCGCCGCGCGCTGCGACAGCGGATCACCGCCCTCAACGCGGTGATCGACGCGGCCGCGGCCCGGCACGACGCGCGCTGTGTCGATATCGACCTGCTGCCGGGCGCGTACGACCTGCGGCTGTGGAGCGTCGATCGGCTGCATCCCTCCGAGCTGGGACACCGGGTGCTGGCCGCGGCGTTCACCGAGCTGCTCGCCGACGAGGGCTGCGCGATCCCGTATCCGGTGAGTCTGGTGTGCTCCGGCGGGCGCGAGGTGAGCACGGTCGGGCATCTGGGCTGGCTGGTCGCACGGGGAATCCCCTGGTTGGTCCGGCGCAGCCGTGATCTCCTGCCGTATGTCGCGCTGATCCTGCTGCGCTGGGCCGTGGGTCTGGAGACCGAGGAATCCCCCGGTCACGGCGCGATTCAGCCCACCTGGGGAAATGTCTGAATATAAGGTCGAGATTCTCGAGCTGAAATCCCCGAATTGCTGGAATATGCAAGATTGTGACCAGGGTCACTTTAATTCGGATTGTGGATCAATTATGAGGAAGGGGCCGTTCGGTACGAATCGGCAGCCGCCGTGTGCTGCCCCGCTGTCCTGCGGTCGGGCGTGTCGATCAAGCGTGTCGAGGATCCCCAGGTCGCGGGCCATGGCTCTGACCTTGTGTTATGCGGAATTCCTCCAGGTAGGGAGGGCCTCGAGCCCGCCGGAACTACCCGCCGGTAGCCGCCGGGACGCTCTCGCGAAAACACCCGCTGTTATTGTTTCGTGATTGCTGTGATGTTTGTCGCACCGAAATAGGCCCGCGTAACAATTTCGGTTCACGTACCGACCACCTCGGCTTTACAAAGCACCGTTATGTGCTCGTAATCTTCCTGAGACCTCGCGGAGTCCGACGCACCACCGGGTGCGGCGTCGCGGGGCAGATTGGAAGTACCTCACCATGGCGACCACCTCCACCAAGCGACAGGTCCGGGGCATCCAGCGCACCGCGCGCCGTGCCGCAGCGGCCGGAGCCGTCGGCGCTGCCACGCTGAGTGCGCTGCTGCTGCCCGCTACTCCCGCGTCGGCACAGCCGGTCAACACCCCGGTCGGCGTCTTCGACGTCCCCGACCAGATTCAGCTCCCGCCCATTCCGGGCGCCCCGGCGTCGATCCCGGTGAACATCCCCGAGATTCCGGGCATCGTCACCCCGCAGGGCGGCCCGGCCGCCCCCGCTCCCCAGAACAATGTGCACCAGGCCGCGGTCGACGCCGCCCTGAGCCGCGTCGGCGACCCGTACGTGTACGGCGCCTCGGGCCCGAACGCCTTCGACTGCTCGGGCCTGGTCCAGTGGTCCTACGCGCAGGCCGGCGTCAGCCTCCCGCGCACCAGCTACGAGCAGGCCGGTGCGGGCACCCCGGTCTCCTACGACGATCTGCAGCCGGGCGACGTGGTGTCGTTCTACGGCGGCAGCCACTCCGGCATCTACATCGGCGACGGCAATGTCGTGCACGCCTCGACCGCCGGGCAGCCGGTCGCCGTGGCGTCGATCTCCTCGATGCCGTTCGCGGGCGCGGTCCGCGTCTGATTCGACCTCGGATTTCGAAGCGGCGACCGTGATGGTTCTGTGGCCTGCTGGACACAACCGGTCGCCGTTTCGTAATCTTATCGAGACCTTCTTGACCAGCTCGGGGTAAGAGAACGGGACGACACCAACCGTGGCAGCGCAGCAGCCTCATCGGACACGCAGTCAGCGAACCAGACGACTGGTGGGTGGAGCTCTCACCGTAGGCGCACTCATGGTCGGCACCTCCGGCACTCTCGGCCTCGGATCCGCGACCGCCGATCCGGTCTCCGCACCGGCAACTGCTGGGGAAGCAGTGCAGCGGCTCATCGACCTGTCGCGGCAGTCCGAGCAACTCAATCAGCAGGCGCTCAACGCGCAGGCCGATCTGGACACCAAGGTCGCAGCCTCCGCCGCCGCCGACAAGCGGGCCGCCGACGCGGCGGCCGCGCTGGACGCGGCCAAGTCCGAGATCGCGAAATACCGTCCGGTCATCGATCGGGCCGCGACCTCCGCGCTCCTCGGCAGCCGCACCAACCGGCTCACCTCGCTAATGGTCAGCAATTCGCCGCAGCAGCTGCTCGACCAGATGTCGATCGTGGACCTGGTGGGCGCGCGCACCAATGATCAACTGGCGCAGTATCAGAAGGCCACCGACGCGGCCACCGTCGCCGAGAACGCGGCCCGGACCGCCGCCGACGCCGCCCGCGCCGCCAGCACCGCCGCCGACGCGGTGCGAGCCGATCTGGAATCCAAACGCGCTGCGCTGCAAGGCTCCATGGCGAGCGTGATCGCCGCGTGGGGTCAGCTCTCCGCCGGTGACAAGTCCGCGCTGGCCGGTTCGATGTTCCCGCCCGGCTTCGATCGCGACAGCCTGCTCAAGGGGCTGGTCCCAGGTTCGGGCACCAGCGCCCTGGCCGCGGGTCTGACCCGGGTCGGCGATCCCTATGTCTGGGGCGCGACCGGTCCCGATCAGTTCGACTGCTCCGGCCTCGTGCAGTGGGCCTTCCACCAGGTCGGCAAGAACGTGCCGCGGACCAGCCAGCAGCAGGCCAGTTACGGCACGCCCGTGGCCGAGAAGGACCTGCAGCCCGGCGATGTGGTGTTCTTCTACTCTGATATCTCGCATGTGGGCATCTACGCGGGCAATGGATTGATGCTGCACGCTTCGACTTTCGGCGTTCCGGTTCAGGTCGCGCCGATGGGCTCCACACCGTTCAATTCGGCGCGCCGGTTCTGATTCAGTGTCGTCCATGAGCACGACGAAGGGCCGCGCATGAGCACGACGAGGTGGCGATGAGCGCTCTGCGGAACGTGCGCGGCTGGTTGTCGGCGCGCCGGCGATTCCAGTTCGTCCTCACCCTGGTCACGGTCACCGCCCTGACCGCCGCCTGCGGCGCGCTGCTCATGATCCCGAACTCCGTGCTGCCGACCCTGCGCGCGGTGGCCCCGGGCCAGGATGGCCTCGCCGCCACCGATCCGCAGGTGCCGCAGGTGAAGCGGACCATGGGGTACTACGGAAAGCCGGTCGCCGAAACGGTGACCACCGGTCCCGGCCGGGTCGGCGTCGTCCTCGGCCATTCCGCCCAACGCGCCGATATCGACCTGCTCGCAGGCGAACTCGCAGCATCCACCACGGCGGTCACCGACCTGTGGGGTCCGGCATGGAATCAGGCACCGGTCGTCGTGGTCGCCTCCAGCCCCGCCGAATTCGCGGCCCTCACTCACGCCGTCGGTGACGTCCCCGCCGAGGTCGCCGCCTCCACCGTCGCCGACCCCCTCCGCCCCGGCGCCGAATTGACCGGCCAGCGCGTGGTTTTCGGCCCGGAGGCCGGACACCGCCTGGGCCCCGACGGCCTCCGCTCGGTCCTGCGCCACGAACTCACCCACATGGCCACCCGCAAGATCACCGTCGACGGCTCCCCGATGTGGATGCTCGAGGGCGCGGCCGAGTACACCGCCCACCGCGGCATGCACCACCCCATCACCCAGATAGCCCCCACCCTCACCACCCGCGCCCGCGCCGGCGACCTCCCCGCCGACCTCCCGTCGGACGCGATGTTCGACCCCAAGAGCGGCCAAGCCTCCCTCGCCTACGAACAGGCCTGGTCCGCCTGCGCTTTCATCGCCGACCGCTATGGCGACCCCAAACTCGTAGACCTCTACCACCAACTGGCCTCCGGCCCCAAGGACCACACGGCGGTCGATACCGCCCTCCGATCCACTCTCGACACCACCTACCCCGACCTCGTCACCGCCTGGCGCGCCTGGATCACGACGCGAACCACCGA
This sequence comes from Nocardia sp. CDC153, assembly GCF_035818515.1. NCBI lineage: Bacteria > Bacillati > Actinomycetota > Actinomycetes > Mycobacteriales > Nocardiaceae > Nocardia > Nocardia sp. CDC153. The sequence continues at coordinate 104,116 of NZ_JAYKYU010000008.1, forward strand.
AGGCGCTTGACCGCCCGCGCGACACGCGCCGAGCTCTCGGCCGAGGACTCGGGGTGCGAGGCTTCGGGGTGGCAGGAGAGCGCGGCCGGGGTGCAGTAGGTTTGGGGCATGGGGCGAACGTTGCTGGTTACCAATGATTTCCCGCCGCGGCCGGGCGGGATTCAGTCGTATCTGCATGCCCTGGCTTTGCAGTTGCCCGCGGATGAGCTGGTGGTTTACGCGCCGCGGTGGCGGGGGGACAGTCATTGGAAGTTCGATGCGGAGCAGCCGTTTCAGGTGGTGCGGCATCCGACGACGTTGATGTTGCCGACGCCGTTGGTGGCGCGGCGGGCGAAGAAGCTCATGCGGGACGAGCAGTGTGATCGGGTGTGGTTCGGGGCGGCGGCGCCGTTGGCGCTGTTGTCGCCGGTGCTGCGGCAGGCGGGGGCCGAGCGGATCATCGCCTCGACGCATGGGCACGAGGTGGGGTGGTCGATGCTGCCCGCGGCGCGGCAGGCATTGCGGGTGATCGGGGATCACACGGATGTCGTGACCTATGTCAGCAAGTACACGCGGCGGCGGTTCGCGTCGGCGTTCGGGGCGCAGTCGGCGCTCGAATATCTGCCGCCCGCCGTGGATTCGGAGGTGTTCAAGCCGGATCCGGCGGCACGGACGGAATTGCGGGAACGGTATGGGCTGGGGGAGCGGCCGACGATTCTGTGCCTGTCGCGGTTGGTGCCGCGCAAGGGGCAGGACATGTTGATCACCGCCATGCCCGAGATCAAGAAGCGGGTCGACGGGGCCGTGCTGGTGATCGCGGGCAGCGGGCCCTACGAGCAGAAGTTGCGGGCGTTCGCCGATGCCATGGGGCTGCGTGAGGACGTGGTCTTCACCGGGCGGGTGCCGTCGAAGGAGCTGGCGGCCCACCACACCATCGCCGATGTTTTCGCCATGCCGTGCCGCACCCGCGGGTTCGGGCTGGATGTCGAGGGGCTGGGCATCGTGTTCCTGGAGGCCTCGGCCTCGGGAGTGCCGGTGGTCGCGGGGGATTCGGGCGGCGCGCCCGAGACCGTGCGCGAGGGTGAGACCGGTCGGGTGGTCGGCGGCCGCGATGTCGCCGCGCTCACCGACGCCATCGTCGACATCCTCTCCGACCGCGATGCCGCCGCCGCCATGGGCGCGGCCGGTCGCGCCTGGGTGCAGCAGCAGTGGCGCTGGGATCTGATGGGCGCGCGGCTACGCGAACTGCTGGATCCGAGCCTGCGTACCGGGAGCATCGCGTGAGCGGCAACTCCCGGTCGGCGTGGGTCTGAGCGGATTCCGGTCCTGCGCTAGGCTCAGCGCCGTGAGCAGTATCCAGGTTGCCGACCAGACGTTCGTCGCCGCGCCGGGCTCGGCCGTGGCCGAGGTGCTGGCCGATCGTGCCCGCTGGCGCCGCTGGTTTCCGGACCTGCAGTTGCAGGTGCGGGAAGACCGGGGCGACAAGGGCATTCGCTGGACGGTCGGCGGCGCCGCGGACGGCACCATGGAGGTCTGGCTCGAGCCGATGCTGGACGGCGTCATCATGCATTACTTCATGCACGCCGAACCGCGCGGCGGCATTGCCGGTATGTCCGGACGTGAACTGCTGGCCCTGAACCGGACCCGCCGGGTCGCGGGCAAGGTCATGACCTTCGAGATCAAGGCCCGCCTCGAGGCCGGGCGCAAGGCCGGGGTCGCGCCCGCCGCCGCTGTCTGACCAATCGCTCCACGTCACAGGCTGAAAGGAAGCGTTGCCGCCCATGGCCGATCGAACTCAGAGGTCGATCGTGATCGACGCCCCCTCGGATCGAGTGATGGCCGTCATCGCCGACCTGGAGTCGTATCCGGAATGGGTCGCCGCGGCCCGCTCGGTGGAAGTGCTGGACAAATACCCGGACGGTCGCGCCCGCACCGCCCGCTTCGTGCTCGACGCGGGCGTCGTGAAGGACACCTACAGCCTGTCCTACACCTGGCGGCCCGACGGCCGCGCCGTGAGCTGGAGTCTGGTGGCCGGTGAGCTGCAGAAGGCGCAGGACGGCACCTACGAACTCATCGCCCTGCCCGACGGCACCACGCAGGTCGTGTACGAGCTGACCGTGGACCTGAACATCCCGATGATCGGCATGTTCAAACGCAAGGCGGAGAAGGTCATCACCGACACCGCCCTCAAGGAACTCAAGAAACGGGTCGAAGGCTGACCACCGGCGGTACCGAACGCTCGCCGCGGCCCGCTACCCGTATCGAGCTTTTCATCGGCAAGGGCGGCGTCGGAAAGACGACACTGGCGTGCGCCACCGCCCTGGCCTACGCCCGCACCGGCCAGCGCGTCCTGCTCGCCTCCCTCGACCAGGCCCACTCCCTCGGCGACGCCCTGGGCTACCGCCTGCGCCACGGCGCGACCCCCGTCGTCGCGACCCTGCCCCTGCCCATGTTCGCCGCCCCGGCGCCCGAATTCGCCGCGGGTCCGGGGCAATTCGCCACCGAGCGCGGGCCCGGCACCGCCGCCGCGGAATTCAGCGCCGCGTGGCGAGATGGGGTGGCGGGCAATCCGGCCGCCGCTCAGGAAGCCACGACCGACGCTGGGTACGCGGCGTCCCCGGCCGATTCCAGCGCTGCGCCCGACGGCAGGCCCGCCTCGTCGATGCCCCGGGGCGACGCGCTGGCCGAAGCACCGTCACTGGATGTGATCGAGGTGGATTCGCTTGCGCTGCTGGAGGATCGGTTCCGGCAGGTGTTGGTCATGGCGTCCGGGGCGGGGCACGAGCACGGATTCGATTTGGGCGCACTGGATCCCGCGGAGTTGACCGGTCTGCCGGGCGTGCAGGAACTGCTCGCCATGTTGGAGATCACGCAGTTCGGCAAGGACGCGCGCTGGGATGTGATCGTGGTGGACTGTCCGCCCTCGGCGGACATGCTGCGCATCGTCACCACCCCAGACACCCTGCTCGGCTATCTGGAACGGGTGTGGCCCGCGCACAACCGGACCATGGAGGCCATCGGCACCGATTTCCGCAAGGCCGTGCTCGCGGTGACCGTCGAGCAGATCGTGGCCGCGGTGACCGAGGCGCGTGACCTGCTCGCCGACCGCACCCGCACGGGTGCCCGACTGGTGACCGCCGCGGAGCGGGTGGCGGTCGCGGAGTCGGCGCGGGTGCGATCGGCGGCCGCCCTGTTAGGACTGCGCCTCGACGCGGTACTCGTGAACAAGGTGCTGCCCGAGTTGCCCGCCCCCGACCCGGCCGAAGCCCCGCACCCCGCGGTGCAGTGGTACTTCAACCGGCGCGGCGAGCAACTCGACGTGGTGACCGAGCTGAGCAAACAGCTGCGCGGCGTTCCGGTGCAGGTCGTGGGCCATGCCGGTGCCGAGCCGGTGGGCCTGAGCTCCCTGGCCGCCCTGTCCTACGCCGTGGACGCGAGTGGTAACTGGGTGGGATGGCCTCCGGTACCTATGCTTGGCACAGATGCGGACGGTGTGCTGCCCGTCCCCGCCGAGCCGGTGGTGCGGCTCGAGTCCGGGGCGGGTGCGCACTCGCTGTTCGCGATGCGCATGCATCTGCCGGTGGTCGATCCGTCGACCCTGCGGCTGGGACGAGTGGAGGACGATTTGATCGTGGGAGCGGACGGGGTCCGGCGGCGGTTGCCGCTGGCCCCGGTATTGCGGCGGTGCACGGTCGAGACCGCCGAGCTCGACGGCGACCAACTGGTCATCCGGTTCCGACCCGACCCCCAGGTCTGGCCGAAATGACCACGACCCACCCGCGTCCCGGCCACCCCGACGAGAACCTCGGCGAATTCGCCGAGGAACTGCGCCTGCTCGCCGAGGCCGTCCTCGAACGCGTCGAACCGGTGCTGCGCCGCACCGCCTCCGACGGCCGCACCGAATGGTCCAGCTGCAGTTGGTGTCCGGTGTGCGCGGCCGCGGCCATTGTGCGCGGCGAACACCACGACGTGGTGGCCGCCATCGCCGACCACGGCACCGCCATCGTCACCGTCCTGCGCGAGGCGCTCGCGGGCGTCCCGGTGGATCCGGTGATCCCGCCCGACCTGGACCCGGACTCCCCGGAATACCACGTCTGGCAGCACTATTCGAAGCGGAGCGAAACCGATTCCAGCGCAACGGATCTGCCCTTCGCCGACGCCTACGCCACCGCGCGCGGGGAGACGGACTCGCAGGGCGAGGGCGAATCGCCCGCGAGCGGAGGTGAATCCGCGCAGCCGGGTCATCCGCACGCCGCCGGCGCGGGTCTCGCCGCGGTCTTCGCTCGCTTCCTCGCCGGTGTCCAGGGCCGCGCGGCTGCCCGAAACCAGGCCCAGCGCAACCCCTTCGGCACCGAGCCCGGCGCGCGGGATGCTCGCGAGTCGGAATTCGGTGGGGGAGAAGGCGTCCCGGGCTCCGACTCCGGAGATCCGCTCGGTCACGGCCCGGGTGCGGCCCGTCGCCCCGGAGCCACCGGTGCGACCACCGCCGGAACCCGACGCACCTTCGACACCTCCGCCGGACCGATCGGACCGCCCGGCGGCATGCCCTTCGGCCCGCCGGTCGCGGCCCCCGCGGCCGAGGTGCGCCGCGATCCGGCGGCGAGCCCGGATCCTGGCTCCGCGCCCGGCGGCACCCGCCCCGGTGCCGGGCGGCGACCCAAGCGCGCCAAGTATGTGCCCATCGACGTGAACATCAAGGCATGAGAGAGGGTGGAGACGTGCCGCTGACCGTGGGAATCGATGTGGGCGGCACGAATATTCGGGCGTCCGTGGTCGACGGTTCGGGCGAGGTGCTCGACACCGTCGCCGCGCCGACCCCGCATTCGGCCCGCGCCCTCGAGGACGGATTGGCCCGCGCCGTGCGGGAACTGTGCGCGCGGCATGCCATCGGCGCGGTCGGGTTGGCCGTCGCCGGATTCGTGGACGAGGACCGCGCCACCGTGCGGTTCGCCCCGCATCTGCCGTGGGAGGACGCGCCGGTCGCGCAGCGACTCACCGACCGCCTGGGCCTGCCGGTCATCCTCGAGCACGACGCCAATGCCGCGCTGTGGGCCGAGTACCGCTTCGGCGCGGCGGCGGGCGGGCGCAATGTGGTGCTGGTGGCCATCGGCACCGGCATCGGGGCGGCCCTGCTCAGCAATGGGCAGCTGTATCGCGGAAGCTTCGGCGTCGCACCGGAACTCGGGCATCTGACGGTGGTGCCCAATGGCCGCGCTTGCCCGTGCGGCAAGCGCGGCTGCTGGGAAAGGTATTGCAGCGGAACGGCCCTGGTCGACACCGCGATCGAGTTCCTGGCCACCGACCCGCAGCGGTCCACCCTGCTGGCCCGCGAATCCGGCCGCGATCCGGGCTCGCTGACCGGCCGCCGGGTGGCGGGCGCGGCCCAGGACGGCGACCCGGTCGCCCAGGAGGTCATGGCCGACTTCGCGCGCTGGCTGGGCCTGGGTCTGGCCTTCGTCAGCGACATCTTCGACCCGGACCTGATCGTGGTCGCCGGTGGCGTCAGCAGCTCGGCCCCGCAGTTCCTCGACGACGCTCGCGAGCACTACGCCGCCTCCATCACCGGCGCCCGCCACCGCCGCCTGTCCCGCATCCGCACCGCCCAATTGGGCGAGGCCGCGGGCATGATCGGCGCGGCCGAACTGGCTCGCGCGGCGGTGCCGGAAGAGCAGGATGCGGTACCCGTCGCTCAGGCCCGCCGCTGATCCGGTCGGGAAGATCAAGTCCATGAAGCGGGACGAAAGTCCCGACATTGGAGAATCCCGCCGCCACCGGTTGGTTACCGCGAGGTCTCGGCGGTAGGGTAGGCAAGCAGTGGTGGTGCCCGCAACGAGGCCGGTCCCGGGTATCGAAACAGGGGAAAGGACGCAATGTTCTACTGGCTGCTCAAGTATGTGTTCCCGGGTCCGTGGATGCATCTGATCAACCGCCCGAAGGTAGAGGGCGTCGAGAACATCCCGGCCAAGGGCGCGGCGATTCTGGCGGGGAACCATCTCTCGTTCACCGACTGGCTGTTCACCCCCCTCATGAGCCCGCGCCGGATCACCTATCTGGCCAAGGCCGAATACTTCACGACCCCCGGCCTCAAGGGTCGTCTGCAGAAGTGGTTCTTCTCCGGCGCCGGTCAGTACCCGATCGACCGGTCCGGTGCCGACGCCGCCGAATCCGCTCTCAACACCGCGCGCAAGCTGCTGGACGAGGGTCGCCTGGTCGGCCTGTACCCCGAGGGCACCCGCTCCCCGGACGGCCGCCTGTACAAGGGCAAGACCGGTGTGGCACGCCTCGCCCTGGAGACCGGAGTGCCGGTGATCCCGGTCGCCCTGATCGGCACCGACGAGGTGTGCCCGCCCGGCCCGTTCCGCTGGCGTCCGCGCCGGGTCACCGTGAAATTCGGTGCGCCCATCGACTTCTCGCGCTACGAGGGCATGGGCGGCAACCGCTTCGTCGAGCGCGCGGTCACCGACGAGATCATGTACGAGCTCATGCGGATGAGCGATCAGGAGTACGTGGACGTCTACGCCGCCAGCCTGAAGAAGGGCGTCCCGTCCGGCAGCCGCCCCGACGCCGACCGCATCCCGCAGACCATCGCGAGCTAGCCACCGAGATCAGATAGAAAGAGAAAGGCCCCGGGAGACACTGTCTCCCGGGGCCTTTCGACATGGTCGATCAGGAAGCCTGAAGTCGCCGGTACGCTTCGATGGCCTCGAACTTCGCCAGATTGTGCCGCGCGTCGGCCAGCGCGTCGTGCGCGTCCTTGGGCACCGGCGGCAGCGGCGGGCGACCGTATTGCTCCCAATGCTGGCGCAGCTCATTGGTGTAGCGGGGCAGCGCGTTGGGCAGATCCACCATCGAACCCCACAGCTGGCACAGCGCGACATGGTCGTAGGCCCCGACCCACGCCCACAGCTCGGGTTCGACGCCCGGGCGCGGCACCAGGAACTTGTAGAGGTCGTCGCGAATCCGCTCGCGCGAGCGCCACAGCGGCGAGGACGGCGGCGGTAGCTTCGGGAGCACATTGCGGCGGACGAACGGCCCGGCCTTCTCGGGGTCGAATTCGGTGGAGACCGCGTAGAACTCGCGTCCGTCCTCGCACACCACCGCGATGGAGACGAGATCGATGACGGTCCCGTCCTCGATGAATTCCGAGTCGTAAAAGTACCGCAGTGAGATGGGTCTCTCCTCAGCTCGAGTCCGCCGACGATCGAAGCGGATCGTCCGGTCACAGCCTAGGCGTCCGCCCGGTGTGAGCAATTCAAGCCCTGGGGGTGGTCCAACTCACCAAGGTCGATCCGTATTCTGAACGGGTGAACTGGACCGTCGACGTACCGATCGATCGCTTGCCGGAACTTCCTCCGCTGCCCGCCGAGCTCCGTCGGCGCCTCGACGACGCACTGGCCCGACCGGCCCTGCAGCAGCCTTCGTGGGATCCCGAGCAGGCCGCCAAGATGCGCACCGTGCTGGAGTCCGTCCCGCCGATCTGCGTGCCCGCCGAGGTGGAGGAGCTGCGGCTGCGGCTGGCCGAGGTGGCCCGCGGCGAGGCCTTCCTCATGCAGGGCGGTGACTGCGCGGAGACCTTCGCCGACAACACCGAGCCCCACATTCGCGGCAATATCCGCACGCTGCTGCAGATGGCCGTGGTGCTCACCTACGGCGCGAGCCTGCCGGTGGTGAAGGTGGCCCGCATCGCCGGGCAGTACGCCAAACCCCGCTCGTCCGACACCGATTCGCTGGGCCTGAAGTCCTACCGCGGCGACATGGTGAACTCCCTCGCCGCCGAGCCCGCGCTGCGTGAGCACGATCCGTCGCGTCTGGTCCGCGCCTACGCCAACGCCTCGGCCGCCATGAACCTGGTGCGCGCGCTGACCTCCGCGGGCATGGCCGACCTGCACAAGGTTCACGACTGGAACCGCGAGTTCGTGGCCCAGTCCCCGGCCGGCGCCCGCTACGAGCAGATGGCCACCGAGATCGACCGCGCGCTGGCGTTCATGAAGGCGTGTCGCGTCAACGATCCCAACCTGTCGAGCGCGCGCCTGTACGCCAGCCACGAGGCGCTCGTCCTCGACTACGAGCGGGCCATGCTGCGCCTGAGCGAGCACCCCGTCACCGGTGAGCCGGTGCTCTACGACCTGTCGGCCCACTTCCTGTGGATCGGCGAGCGCACCCGCCAGCTCGACGGCGCGCACGTCGCCTTCGCCGAGTTGGTCGCCAACCCGATCGGCCTCAAGATCGGCCCGACCACCACGCCCGAGCAGGCCGTGGAGTACGTCGAGCGCCTGGACCCCAACAACGAGCCCGGCCGCCTGACCCTGGTCGCGCGCATGGGCAATGGCAAGGTCCGCGACGTGCTGCCCCCGATCATCGAGAAGGTGCAGGCCACCGGCCACCAGGTGATCTGGCAGTGCGACCCCATGCACGGCAACACCCACGAGGCCACCACCGGCTACAAGACCCGCCACTTCGACCGCATCGTCGACGAGGTGCAGGGCTTCTTCGAGGTGCACCACGCGCTGGGCACCCACCCGGGCGGCCTGCACATCGAGCTCACCGGTGAGAACGTCACCGAATGCCTCGGCGGCGCACAGGACATCAGCGATCTGAACCTGGAAGAGCGCTACGAGACCGCCTGCGACCCGCGCCTGAACACCCAGCAGTCGCTGGAACTGGCGTTCCTGGTCGCGGAGATGCTGCGTTAGGCAGAGCACAACACGAGAGCCCGGACCGTGGAAACGGTCCGGGCTCTCGCGTTTCCGAGCCTTTGAGAACTAGGGAATCGCAACCAAGGTGATCGTGGATCCGGGTTCGACCGCGTCGCCCGGGGCGGTGCTCTGCGAAATGATGATCGAACTGTCGTTGTTGGCCAGCTGCCGCACGCTCACCGACAGTCCCAGCGCCTGCAGCTTGCTGCGCGCGGTAGAAACATTGGCTCCCAGGAGATTCGGCATCTCGATCGCGCTGTTCACGATCAACACCACGCCATTGCCGGACTCGGTGCTGGTCCCCGCCGCGGGATCGGTCCCGATCACCGAGCCGGACTTGATCTTCGCGTCGAACTGGTCCCGGGTGGAGCTGACGGTCAGTCCCGCCTTCTGCAGCGCCGTCTTGGCCTCGTCCTCGGTCTTGCCCCGCACATCCGGCACCTTCACCGGCTGAGATCCCTTGCTGCGGTACACCTTCACCTGGGCGTTGGCCGGGAGCACGGTGCCGGGGGCCGGATCCACCTTGGCGAGTGAGCCTTTCGGGGCGGTCGAGCCGACCTCCCCACTGTCGACGGGTGTCAGACCCGCGTCTCTGATGGCCTTGTTGACCGATTGAATGTCCTGTCCGGCCTGCAGATCCGGCACCTTCGGCTTCCCGCTCGAGACCAGCACCGCGACCGTGGAGCCCTTGGTGATTCTGGACCCCGCCGCCGGATCGGTGCCGACCACATTGCCCACCGGCACGGTATCGGAGGCCTTGTTGCGGGTCTCGGTCTTGAAACCCGCGCCCTGCAGCGTGGCGATCGCCTTGTCGGTGTTCATTCCCGCGATGGACGGCACCGCCGAATATCTCCCGACCCCGAGCCACCAGCCGCCGATGCCCAGCAGCACCGCCAACGCCAACACGATGCTCAACCAGATGACGACCTTGCGCCGCGATTTCCCGCGATCCTCGATCAGTTCCGATTGATACCCGTGGTTGTTCGGCGGTCCACCCGGCTGCGGTGCGTACCCGGGCGGCTGATACTCCGGAGCCAGCTCCCGCGCCGCCGTCATGACCCGGGTGTGCTGTTGCGCCTGCGGCTGCACCTGCACCGTCGGCGGGTCGGCCGGTAGTCGCGTGGTCAGATCCGCCGCGCCCGGAATCGGCCGCGCGGGCGGATGGTAGGGCTGATGCGGCGCGGGCGTCGGCCCGACGCGGTACTTCGCGCTGAGATGCTCGGCCGATTCGGTCGGTGCGGGCACCCGATAGTCGGGCAGCTGCAATTCCCGTGCGATGCGCCGCAGTTCGCCCGCCATCTCGGTGGCATTGGCGTAGCGGTGCATGGGTTCACGCGCGGTGGCGTGGGCGACGAGGTCGTCGATCTCCGCGGGCACGCCGGAAATGAACCGACTCGGCGCGGGCACATCCTTCTCGACCCGCTGCAAAGCGATCGACAGCGAGTTGTCGCCGGTGAACGGCGTTCGCCCGGTGAGCATTTCGAAGATGAGCACGCCCGCGGAGTACACGTCGCTGCGCGCGTCGGCGGTGCCGCTGGTGACCTGTTCGGGGGAGAGGTAGGCGGCCGTGCCGAGAATCACGCTGTCGGAGGTGATCTTCGCCTCGGCCACCGCGCGCACCAGACCGAAGTCGGCGATCTTCACCTCGCCGGAGTCGGAGATGAGCACGTTCTCCGGTTTGATGTCGCGGTGCACCAACCCGGCCGCGTGCGCCACGCCGATGGCGTAGAGCACCGGTTCGGCGACGGCGCGCACCGCGTGCGGCGGCATGGGCCCGCGCTCGCGCAGCAGTTCGCGCAGGGTGCCGCCCTCGACGAGTTCCATGATCAGGAAGGGGTGGTCGCCGTCCACGCCCTGGTCGTACACCGCGACCAGCGACGGATGCTTGAGCTTGGCCACCGCGCGCGCCTCGAGTTCGAAGCGGGTGAGAAATTGCGGGTCGGAGGCGAACTTCGGATCCATGACTTTGATTGCAACCGGTCGGTCCAATCTGGTGTCCACCCCCCGGAACACCATGGACATGCCGCCACGCGCGATCGGCGCGTCGATGCGGTAGCGCCCTTCCAGCATCTGGCCGATCAACTGCAACCCTTCCGATTTTGTCGAAGCCGCCCCGTGCGGCTCACCCGATGGTAGTCGCGCCGGGGTGTGATGCGACGGTGGCGACGCGAGAGACTACCGTGGTCCGGGTGAGTGCCTTTCCTTGCAGCGAAGACGTCCTGCCGGATTCGGTGACCCTGATCCCGCTGCCCGACGTGGCCGAGCAACTGGGCATGGTGGTCACGCGGGTCCATCAGATGCTGCGCGACCATCAGATAATCGCGGTGCGCCGCGATGGCGTTGCCGGAATTCCGAAGGAGTTCTTCGATTCCACCGGCGCGGTGGCCAAGCACCTGACCGGTCTCATCACGGTCATGCGTGACAGCAAATACACCGACGAGGAAATCCTCGAGTGGATCTACACCGAGGACGAGTCCCTGCCCGGTCGCCCGATCGACGCCATCCACGGGCCGCTGGCCCGCGAGGTGATCCGCCGAGCGGCGGCCGATCCGTTCTGAAATAGCTGGACCAGCGTCGCGGTCAGTTCCGCAGTGGACTGGCCGCGACGAATTCGCGCGCCGCGACACGTAAACGACGGTGTTGAGGTACGACGGCCCGACGGGTGAAAACCGCGTAGTCGGCCCGTTCGATCTCATCGAGAATTCCGCCGTACAGCGTCGCCGCCGTCCGAATGGCCGGGCGGACCCGCGGGGCGAGCAGATCGATCCCGGGAATCGCCCGCCGATAAATCCCCCGATTGATCGCGATCAAATGCGCCAGCGCCCGCCGCACCCGCGGATCTGTGCGCCCCGATTCCCGGCAGTGGAACAGCAGTTCGGCATCCACCCCGAATGCCGCCAATTCGTCGGCGGGCAGATACACCCGCCCGCGATCGAGGTCCTCGGCGATATCCCGCAGGAAATTGGTGAGCTGGAACGCTTCCCCCAGCGCGGCCGCCGCCGGTTCGGCGTCGGCGGTCGGGACGACGGTGCCCAGCACCGGCAGCAGTTGCAGCCCGATGGCGGCGGCCGACCCGCGCATGTACTCGTTCAGTTCCGCCATGGAGGCGTACCGGTCGCGATACTGCGGCCCGCCCGGAATATCCATGCGCATGGAGTCGAGGAAGACCCAGAAGTGTTCGGCCGCAATCGAATACCGCCGAATGGTGTCGGAGACCGCCAGCAGCACCCGGGCCTCGCGCCCGTCGACCGCCTCGATCGGCGCGTCCACCAGTCGCGCCCGCAGTTCGTGTTCGATCCGATCCAGCCGCGCGGTCGATTCCGCGGCCCGCTCCGGCGCGTCGCTGGCGTCCACGATGTCGTCGACCAGCCGGGCGAACGCGTAGAGCGCGTGCACCGCCGGTCTTCGCTCGGGTTCCAGCAGCCGGGTGGCCAGGAAGTAGGTGCGCCCGTGGGTGGCGGCGATCCGGCGGCAGTCCCGGTAGGCGCGATCCAGCGGCATGGGCGCGGTCACGCCGCGCCGGGTGCGGCCGTGCCGCCGAGCTGCTCGGCGGGCGGGTGGCTGTCGGTATGCGGGTGTGCCGCCCGCAGTTTCAGCGGATCCACCTGGACCAGCGAGAGCGCGGCCACCACCGCGGCGAAGATCGCCAGGGTGCCGTGCACGTAGTTGGTGACGGGCGCGCCGTCCGGCTGGAAGATCAGCATGAGCCACGTGCACAGGCCGACCAGGATCTGCAGCGTCCGGGTGGACAGCGCGAACCCGGCCGCCAGCGCCAGCGGCCACGAGTAGTACCAGGGCAGGGCCGCGGGCGAGAGGATCACGATGGCCACGAACGCCACGAGAATGCCGAGCACGGCCTCCTTCTCGCTGTTCTTGAACCGCCACCAGGCCCACACCAGGATCGCCACCATGACGGCCGCGCACATGATGCGGGTGACGTTGAGGACCGAGTCCATCGACAGCGGCGTCACCCAGGTGACGACGTGCGCCATGATGGTCGGCAGCGAGAGCCAGTTGATGATCTTCTTCGAACCGGAAAGCGCGGTCAGCCAGCCGATCTGATGGTCGCGCAGCCCGGTGGCCCAGGTCGCCACCGCGAACACGGCCGCGAAGACCGCCACACCCAACGCGCTGATCTTGGCGAAACTCAGGACGGGATGCGGCAGTTCGCCCTCGTTGCGCGCCGCGCGGCGCTCGCGTTCGTGAATCATCCAGATCCACACCAGGAATGGCAGTGCCACGCCCGCGGTGGCCTTGACGGCCACGCCGACCGCGACCACCACGATGCCCGCCACGTGATGGTGTTCGAGCACCAGCGCGATGCCGGCGGCCATCAGGCCCACCATGAGCATTTCGTTGTGCACGCCGCCGATCAGATGGATGAGCACCAGCGGGTTGAGCACCGCCAGCCACAGCGCCGTGGTCGGCTTGCCGCCGAGATGTTTGGTCAGATGCGGGACCGCCCACACCATGAGCGCCAGGCCGGGCAGCATGACCAGCCGCAGCGCGATGGTGCCCGCGACCACGTTGTCACCGGTGATCGTGGTGATGGCCCGCCCGATGAGCAGGAAGATGGGCCCGTATGGCGCGGTGGTGGTGGTCCAGACGGAGCTCACATTGTCCAGCACCACGGCGGCGTTGGCCTTGAGCTCAACCGGTCCGTACACGTAGGGGTTGATGTTGTCGCGCAGCATCGCGCCCTGCGCCAGATACGAGTAGGCATCGCGGCTGAACATGGGGACCGCGAGCAGCAGCGGGGCGATCCAGATGCCGACGATGGCGCGCAGTTCGTTGAGGGTCACGTCGATGCCCGGCTGTTTGCCGATGACGATGCGCCCCAGTCGGACCCACGCCGTGATCATGGCGATCACGCCGATCCACACGAACAGTGACGAGAGCACCAGCCCGTGTCCCATGCGCAGCCAGGACAGGTGCATGGCTTCGAGCAGCGGGTCGTTCCGCCGGGTGCTGCCCGCGCCGAAACCGCCGAAGGTGATCAGCAGCGCGCCGAAGAATCCGAGCGTGGCCGAATGCCCGGCCGGGCCGCGCACGAAGTCGCCGAGGGTGTGCATCCACCCCGTGGTGTTGCGCTTCCAGCCGTGCGATGCGGGGCCGTCGACGGTCGCCCGCGCGGCTGCGGTGGAGCTCTGCGCGGTGTCCGTGGCGATGGCGGCGTCCGTATCGGGGGTCGGCATAGGCGGTCTTCCCCCCGGAAAGGTCGGCGGCGGCGGGCCGCGGTGGTACAAGGACGCGGTCAGTCTAGTGCTTACCCGCCGGTACCACTGCCCCGGCATCGAGTGATCGACTGACGGCATGTCGCGCATCACCCGTGATACGCGCCGCAGCCAGTCTGCCCGACAACAGCACGGTCGGCACGCCGACGCCGGGCACGGTGCCCGAACCGGCCAGGACGACATTCGCGCGGGCGCGCACCAGGTTTCGGGTGCGGAAGGGTCCGGTCTGGCGGAACAGGTGCGCCGCGGAGAACGGGGTGCCCGCGAGCATCCCCCGGGCCTGCCAGGTGCGCGGGGTGTCCACGTGGTCGACGCGGAAGTGCTCCGAAATGCCTTGGTAGCCGCGCTCTTCCAGGGTTTTGAGGAGTTCGCGCAGGTAGAAGGGGGTGAGCTGGTCCCAGCCGAGGGGCGCGGCGGCCAGGTTGGGGCAGGGGGCCAGCAGCGACAGCGGCTCGTAGCGGACGGTCTCGCGCAGATGGCCGTCGCTGTCGATGTGCCGCTCGGGGCGGTCGATATAGAGCGAGGGGTCGGTGAGCGCGGGCCGGGTGAGCAGCAGCGACGGGTCGCTCATCAGGCGGCCGCGGCCGGGGCGTGCGGCGATCTCGGCGAAGGTCCGGTCCCAGGCGTGCCCGAAGTCGATGGTGTGATGCGCCTGCACCGGCCAGGTTCGGGCGATCTCGGCGGGCACGGTGCCGTGCGCCACCACGGCCGAGGGCGAGGCTCGCAGGCCGCGGCGATGGCGCAGTCCGAAGCGGGGGAGGGAACCGATGTCGGCGGTCACCACCACGGCGTCGCAGTCGACGACGCGGCCGTCGGCGGTGCGGACGGCGGTGGCCCGCCTGCCCTGGTAATCGATCCCGATCACGTCGGCGTTCAGCTCGAGGGTTCCGCCCGCCATGATGAGGGCCCGGCCGAGCGCCTCGGCGATGGCCCGCATACCGCCTTCGGGGTAGTACACGCCCAGGCAGGTGTCCATATAGGGAATGGCCCCGTAGACGCCGAGCGCCTGGTTCGGCGAGGTCCCCGCGAACAGCGCCTGAAAGCTGAACAGCCGCGCGATCTGCGAATCCCGCACGATCGCACCGACTTTCGGCCCGAGTCGCCCGAAGGCGCCCAGCCGCACCAGCTTCGTCAGCGCCACCCGCTTCTCGGGAATCCGGACCATGTCCAGGGGTGAATCGAAGTTGGTGTCCATGAACTGCCGGAACTCGGCCTCGTACACGCCTTTCAGCCATCCGCGCAGCCGCCGGTAATTCCGCGCCACCCGCGCCCCGCGCAGCCGTTCGAGTTCGGCGGCCATCCGCTCCTCCTCGGAGTAGACGCCGACCACCGACCCGTCCGCGAACCGCGCCCGATAGGCGGGTGCCATCTCGAGAATCCGCAGCCCGACCGACTCCCGGGTGTGCCCGACCACCCCGAGTACCTCGTCGATCAACTCGGGCAGGGTGAGAATCGTTGCCCCGGAATCGATCTCATAGTCGGGTCCGCGATACCGGCCGACCCGCCCGCCCGGATGATCCGCCCGTTCGAGCACGGTCACCTGCCGCCCGGCCGCGACCAGATGCAACGCCGCCGAAAGCCCGGACAGTCCAGCGCCGATCACCACGACCCGATCAGTCGGCCCCGCAACAGTTTTCATGCGAACCAGTTCTTTCGTATCGACCGATGCGGGTTGGGCTCAGTAGGCACGCGCGGTGGCGGCCAGGGCCATGGCGCGCAGTTGCCGCTTGGCTTCGGGCGTCGCGGTGCTGGCGTCCAGGGCGGTGAGGGCCTGATCGGTGAGCGAGCTGATGCGCTTCTCGACCGCGTCGACCGCGCCGAGATCGGTGATGGCCGTGCGCAATTCGGCCACCTGCTCGGCCGTCACGTCGGTGCCGAGGCTGGAGCGAATGAGGTCCCCGACGGCCGGGGCATCGGCGTCGGCGCGTTGGAGGGCCTCGGCGATGAGGACGGTGCGCTTGCCCTCGCGCAGGTCGTCGCCCGAGGGCTTGCCGGTGACGGCCGGGTCGCCGAAGACGCCGAGCAGGTCGTCGCGCAGCTGGAAGGCGATGCCGATGTCGGTGCCGAATTCCCGGTAGGCGGCAATGAGTTCGGGGGAGGCGTCGGCCAGCGCGGCACCCATGTGCAGCGGCCGTTCGATGGTGTAGGCGGCGGTCTTGTACCGGTTGATCCGCAGCGCGGCCTCGACGGTCTCGTCCCCGGCGGATTCGCCGTGGATGTCGAGCAGCTGCCCGCCCAGCACCTCGGTGCGCATGGCGGCCCACACCGGTGCGAAGCGGGCGGCCGCGTCGGCGGGCAGTCCGGCGTCGCGGGTCATATCGTCGGCCCAGGCCAGCGCGAGATCGCCGATGAGCACGGCGACGCTGACCCCGTAGTGGTCGGCGTCACCCCGCCAGCGCTGATCCCGGTGCCGCTGTTCGTAATCCACGTGCACGGTCGGGAATCCGCGCCGGGTGCGCGAGGAATCGATGATGTCGTCGTGAATGAGCGCGCACGCCTGCACCAGCTCCAGCGCCGAACACGCGGTCAGCACCGCGTCCGCCTCCGGCTCGTCGGCGCTGCGCCCCGCCCCCAACCATCCGGTCCACGCGAAAGACGGCCGCGTCCGCTTGCCCCCGCGGATCACGAAGTCCTCCAACGCCCGTGCCGCGTCCACGAACACCGGCCCGAGCGGCTCGACGATCGGCTCCCGGGTCCGGAAGAACGCTGTGAGACGCTCCTCCACGGCGGCGACGACCGAGGCCGCGCCAACCTGCTGGCGGCTGTGGGTACCGGGTCCGGCGGACAGGGGAGCCTCCTTGGTGAGTGCCGCCACGCGGCAAATGCCCAACCCCGCCGATCGGCCCAAAGCCCGCCCACGGGATCCGCCCCCGACAATACCCAGCCCCACACCGCCCCCAGGAATCGGTTGCGCCCGCCCCAATCCCCGCCCGCCCCGAAGTGACCCACACCATCCCGGCACGCCCGCCCGCCAGACCGCACTGCGGGCAGCGGCGCGTCCGGGTCTCACCTGCTGGGATAAGCGCAGGTCGGGGGGCGGGGCCTCATCTCGACCCGTAAAATGTCCGCGTGAGTTTCGACAATGTACGGGGATATTCGACCCCTGGCCGAGTTTCCCGCACACCGCAAGGGTCCGGAACTCGGTCGGTGGTGCAGCAGTTGGGGCCGCGTCCCGACGGGTCGATTCCCTTCTCGGTCGAATTCAATCCCCCGCGCGATGCCGCCGGTGAGGCGCGGCTGTGGCGGGCCGCGCGCGAGTTCGAGCGGCTGCATCCGGCATTTGTGTCCATGACCTACGGCGCGGGCGGGTCCACCCGCGATCGCACCATTCGGGTCACCGGGCAGTTGGCGCGCGAGACCACGCTGCTGACGGTCGCGCACCTGACCGCCGTGGATCACTCTGTGGCCGAACTGCGTTCGATCGTCGGCGCGTACGCGGATTCGGGCATCCGGAATCTGCTGGTGCTGCGCGGCGATCCGCCCGGCGATGTGCTGGGTGAGTGGGTCAAGCATCCCGAGGGCGTCGAGTACGCCGAGGAACTGGTCCGCATGGTGCGCGATCTGGGCGACTTCCACGTGGGCGTGGCCTCGTTCCCGCAGGGCCACCCGCGGTCGGACAACCTCGACGACGACACCCGCTTCCTGGTGTCGAAACTGCGTGCGGGCGCGGAGTATTCGATCACCCAGATGTTCTTCGACCCGGAGCACTATCTGCGCCTGCGCGATCGCGCCATCGCGGCCGACCCGATCGAGGGCGCGAAGCCGATCATCCCGGAACTCATGCCGATCACCTCGCTGCGCACCGTCGAGCGCGCGGTCGAGCTGTCGGGTCGCGCCCTGCCGCCGAAGATCATGGAGCGTCTGCACCAGGCCGCCGGCGACGGCCCGGAGGAGAATCGCGCGGCGGTCCGCGCGGTCGGCATCGAGATCGCCACCGAGATCGCCGAGCGCCTCATCTCCGAGGGCGCGCCCTGCCTGCACTTCATCACCCTGAATTTCGCCAAGGCCACCGGCGAAGTGTTGGCGAACCTCGGCTACACCATGTCGCCGACACCCGCCCACGCCTGAACAACCGACCGGCATGCCGGAGCAAATGTCCGGTTGTTGCTGGTCAGCGGAGTAGCCTCCCCCTCGACTCGTGACCTCGAGGGGAGCCTCCCATGTCCGTGTTCCACCACCTCGTCCGCGTAGCGGGCGCCGTCGGCGTCTGCGCACTACTCACCGCTACCGGCCCGGCAACCCTGACCGGCACCGCGGCCGCGGCACCCGCCACCCCGCCCGCGACCCTCACCGCCGAGGCCGCCGCCGCCCTGGCCGCCATCGCCACCGCGGGCGGCGCTGCCACCGCGGGCGAGGCCGCCGCACCCACCGACTGGCTCTCGGCCTACAACCAGACCGTCGACGGATTGCAGGCCCTGGGCGTCGAGCCCTTCCTCTACCCGACCGCGGCCCCCTTCTGCCTGGGCGGCACCACCTTGGGCCTGGCCCCGGCGGTGGCGGGCACGGTGCCCGGCCCGTGGCCGCGCTACACGGTTTCCATTCCGGGCCTTGACCTTTCGGCCGTCAAGGCGGGCCAGGCCATGTTCGCCTTCGTGCCCTACGGCATCGGCAAGGACGGCGCGGACACCTCCGGCATGCAGGTGGCCTGGGTCAACCTGACCACCGGCCGCGGCGGCCTGGTCCCCATGGGCCCGCTCACCCAGGTGCTCGACGGCATGATCCCGCCCCAGGTCCCGAATGAATTGCGCCCCACCGTCGAACAGGCCGTGCGCGACTACTTCACCGCCGCCCTCCCGATCGGCGGGGTGCGCGCCGTGCCCGTCAATACCGGCTCCGGCACCGTGCTGGCCGCCATGTTCGGCACGGTCCGCAATGGGAACACCACCTGCTTGTTCCTGCCCACGGTGGGAATGACGCCGGTGCCCTAGACCTTTCGGCCCTTCCAGCGCAGGGTGCCCGCCCGGCGGGCACCGTGGGAGCGGGCGGAGAGCCCGAGATATGCGGCCACGGACAGCGGATGTGCCAGGGCGGCAACGGCATCCGCGGGTTCGACGGGTCCGCCGCGTTCGGTCGAGCGGGCCAGCAGGCGCGCGGTCACGGCCGCGGCGTAGCCGAGCAGCCCGATCCGGCGAACCCGTCCGCGACCGAGTATGGCCGCCAGTGGCGGAGCCCAGAAGGTCAGTGCCGCAACCGAACCGACGGCGAGACTGCCGACGGGACCGCCGTAGGCCGACCACAGCCAGCGGCCGTATCCGTCGGCGAGTTCGCTTGCCTCGCGATACATGCGGGTCCGCGCGAGCGGCCCGGCCGCGACCAGCGTCGTGCGGTGCCCGCGTCTTCGAAGCTCCCGGGCGATCGCCAAATCCTCGGTGACGCTGTCCGCCACCACGGTATGCCCGCCGAGCCCGCGATACGCGGCGGCGTCGAAGACCAGGAACTGCCCACAGGCCACGGCCATCGAGGGCCGCAAGAGGCGATTAGCCAGCGCGACAGGCAGAGTCGAGGCCCAGGACCAGGCCAGCAGCGGCTGTACCAGATGCTCCACCGGGGAGCCCGCGAGTTGCTCCGGCCAGGGACAGACGAGTGCGGCTCGGCTCGAACGCAATTCGCGCACCGCCGCGGCCAGCGCATCGGGCGCCAGCCGAATATCGGCGTCGAGGAAGATCAGCACGTCTTCGCCGGAGGTGAGGTCGGCGAGCCGGGCGCACGCCGCGGTCTTACCGGTCCAGCCCGCCGGGGGATCGATGTCATTGCGGGCCAGGAAGAAGCGCTCGTCCGCACCGATGGCGGCCAAGGCGGCGTCGCCGGTCCCGTCGGTCGACCCGTCGTCGAGGATGACCACGCCCAGATCGGAAATCCCTTGCTGGGCACGGAGGTCGGCGATCAACGCCGGTAGTCGCCCGGCCTCGTTCCGGGCCGGAATCAATACGGTGACCGGCTCGGTGATCTCTCGCGCGTCGGACCGAAGCCGGGGCATGCCCAGGCGATTCGCGAGGGCGGTGGCCGCGCCGAGGGCAGCCACGGCGCTTCCGGCCGTCACCGCCCTCGCCGCGAGACTCATCGGACCTTGGTGCGATCGGGGCGCAGCCAGCGCGCGGCCCGGACGTAGGCGGGCGGATCGGGATTGCGGACCATGTAGGCCAGGACGGCGACCACGGCGGCGACGGCGAGGGTGATGCCGCCGACAATGCCCGCCCAGCCCGCGAAGGACCGCGTATTCGGGTCGGCGTAACCGACTTCCGCGCGCAGCGTGCTGACATCACCGGCGGGCAGCTTCCAGCTCACCACCGAATCACCGTCGCGGGTGCCGTTGGTGGTGGCGACGCGCGCCGGGAAGGCGACGGTCAACTGCACATCGGACCCCTGCGGCGGCAGGCTCTTCAGATCCACCCGGCCGCTCAGCGTGACCAGGTCGCCGGTGCGGTTGAAGACCAGGTTGAACATACCGGAGGTCTGGTCGGACATGGAGCCCAGCTGCTGCACCTCACCGAAGGTGAGATCGTCGAAATACACCTGGCTGCCGACGTATCCGTCCTGCGAGTAGGAGTCCACCCGCACCTTGCTCTGCAGCCCGTCGGGGGCCTTCAGCTGCGGGCCCTTGTCCTTGTCGTTCTGCGGCACGGCCGCCGCGACAATGCGGCCCGACACCCGGTCGTTGGAGGACACACCCATCGACACCTGCACCCGCAGGCATCCGGTCAGCAGCACGGCCAGCCCCGCGAACAGGACCACCGCCAGCATCCGCACCCACCGGCGGGGCCGCCGCTCGGGGCTGATCCCTGACGCTGGCTCGGGCATTTCCTCTGCTGTCGACATGATCGGACTCGGCTGCACGGCTCACATCGTGCCATGCGTGCCCGGCCGCAGGGTGATTCGACGGGCACCCAGCTGTCGAACCAGCGGAAACCCCAGCACCCCGAGCCCGCAGAACCCGTACACCGCCGACACCGGCAACCCGAGAAACACCGCGTGCGCCAACGTCGACCCGAGCCAGGTCCACAGGAACACCGCCACCGGAACCGCACGCGCCGCACCGGTATCCGCAGCCGTCCGATCCCACGCCTCCAGCAACCCGGCCATGATCAACGCGACGACGAACCACCCGAGATAGTTCGTTACCGGAATCCGGTCCAGCCCCGGCAGTCCCGCAACCGTCGAGCACCAGCTCCACTGCCCGTCCGCGACCATCTGCGGATCGAGGAACAGATCCCACCCGACCGCTCCCACCGCCGTCAGCGCAATCCGCCGAGCCGCCGGTGAAACCCGCCCCACCGCAGCATCACCCACCCTCCCCGCCACGATCCACACCGGATACAGCCCACCGGTCCAAGCCAACGCCACCACCACCGGCACCCCGAGCACCTCCGGCCCCAGCCGCCCACTCGCATAGTCGTAGCAACCGAACGGAAACCCCGTCGCCGTTCCGACCACCTCGGCCCCCAACCCGATCCCCGACACGATCACCAGCAGCCCCGCCGCCCATCGCAACCCCCGCGTAACCACCGCATGCACCAAAGCCGTACCCGCCGAAAGCAAGACGACCACCACGGTCACCCGATCCCGCCCCGTCCCGTGCGCCAGCGGATACGCGATCTGCACCAGCACCAGCAGAACGGCGGGTACGACCGCGACGGCCGTGGCCCGTGAGATGGACGTCCTCACCTGCGTAGGAGTGCGAATCGACCGGGTCGCAGATCGCGTTCCACCAGCCGAGCCGCACTGCGCCCGCTGGCTCCCGACACCCCGCCGCCCGGATGGGTCGAGGCACCGGTGAGATACAGCCCCGGTGCGCCGGGCACGCGCTGGCCGGCCAGTTCCGGCAGCGGTCGCCACATGAACATCTGGTCGATGGACATCTCGACGTGCATGACATTGCCGCCGAGCAGGCCCATTTCGGCCTCCAGGTCGGCGGGGGTCTGGACGAAGCGGTGCCGCACGGTGTCGGCGAAACCCGGTGCGTACGAGTCGAGTTCGGCGATGATGCGGTCGCCCTCGCGGTCGGCGTGGTCGGACCACTTCGTGCCGTCGGCCAGGTCGTAGGGGTGCCACTGCGACCACAGGGTCAGATTGTGTTCGCCCGCCGGGGCGAGACTCGGATCCAGGGCGGTGAAACTCATGGCCAGCACCACCGGTCGCGGCGGCAGGTCACCGGCCAGCGCGGCACCGTGCGCGCGCCGCAGTTCGCGGCGGTCGGTGACGAGAAGCTGGAGGCCATGGGCGGATTCGGTGGACTCCGCGCCGGGATAGCGGGGGAGCGCGGTGGTGGCCGCGCGCACGACCATGCCGATGCCGGGGCCGACGCGAATGCGGCGACGCCAGTCGGCGATCGTCGCCGCGTCGAAACCGCCCCGCTCCAGCAGGTTCAGCGTGGTGAGAATGTGGCAGCCCGCGATGACGGTGTCCGCGTGGACGGTTCGCCCACTCTCGGTGCGCACCGCCCAGCCGTCACCGACCCGCGCCAGCGACGCGACCGCATCCCCGGCACTGACCGTGCCGCCATCGGACTTCAGCCGTTCCACCAGCGCCGCGCTCAACGCGCCGCTCCCGCCGACCGCCCGCCCCGGCGGCAGGATGTGCATGAGCGCCGCGAACCCGACCATGGGCGCGGAGCCCGGCTCCGACATGGGTGGCCCGGACTGCGCCCCGAACCAGGCCAGCGCCGCCTTCAGTCGCTCACTGTCGAAAAGACTGTCCAGCAGGGCATCTCCGGACTGCATCATCTCCCGCGAGAGCGCCCCGCCGCTGGCCCGCCCGGTCGCCCCGGCGGCCTCGCGAGGATCCATGCCCCAGAACGACTTCAGCAGCTGCCCGCCCGTCGGCGTCCCCGAGAACGCCCGCATGACCCGCACGCTGCGCGGCCCCCACACGGTCGCGAACCGCCGATACGCCTCGGCGTCTCGCTCACCGCAGGCCGCGGCGATCGAGGCGCAGGTCCGGTCCAGATCGCGGTGGAACACGATGGGCGGCAGGTCCGAGCCGGGCGGTGCGGGCGCGAAAGCCCAAGGATCGCAATCGATGTACCGCAGCCCGAACTCGGCGAGCTCCAGCTCCTCGATGATCCCGGTGTGCCGGATCATGATGTGCGCCGACGACCCGCGATCGATCTGGTGTCCCGGGAACCGCTCGATCGTCGAGACCGCCCCGCCCAGCACGGTGTCCCGCTCCAGCACCTCCACCCGATGCCCGGCCCGCGCCAGGTAGCAGGCCGCGACCAGCGCATTGTGCCCCGAACCGACAATCGCGATGCGTCGAGAGCTGCGCCGGGATCCGATGTCCGCCTTGCTCACTGCGTCTGCTCGGGCCACTGCGCGTTCTCCGGCCACTGTGCGTTCTCCGGCCACAGGGGCAGCCGCCGCCCCAGCACCGCGAACCGCCGGGTGTCGCCGGAGAAGATGAAGTGCCGCACCACATCCCCGAACCCCTGCCGCCGATACAGCCGCCAGGCCCGGTTCGCCTCCCGATCCACCTCGGGCGTGGACAGCAGCACCGTGCGCTCGGGCCGGTTCTGCAGCAGCCGCGTCAGCAGGATCTCGCCGAGCCCGCGCCCCTGCGCGGCCGGGTGCACGTGCAGCTCGGTGAGCTCGAAGTAGTCCGAAAGCAGTTCCCGCGCCGCGTGTTCGGGCCAGCCGGTGCGCCGCATACCGCTGTACACCTGCTGATGCCACCACTGGTGCGGCGCACCGTGATAGCCGTAGGCGATGGCCACGATCGGCGCGGTGCGCAGGTCCAGCCGCCCGTCGTCGTCGGGCAGCACCGCGGCCACGGCCTGCCAGCCGGGGCGCGTGGTGTGCTCGGTCCACATGGGCGCGCGCTGGTGTTCGGTGCCGCGCGGATAGTCCATGGCCGCCACATAAACCGCGAGGGCGTCGTGCAGCCGGTGCCGCAGGGTCGCGGCCGACAGGTCGACCACGACGGGTGCGGGTGTCGGTTTGGGGGTGACTGCGGTCATCGGC
Organism: Nocardia sp. CDC153; assembly: GCF_035818515.1. Classification (NCBI taxonomy): domain Bacteria; kingdom Bacillati; phylum Actinomycetota; class Actinomycetes; order Mycobacteriales; family Nocardiaceae; genus Nocardia; species Nocardia sp. CDC153. Next base: position 127,978 of record NZ_JAYKYU010000008.1, read on the forward strand.
GGGACGCAACTCTCCGTTGGCGCGGACAGATGGATTCGACAGTAGCGCCACGGCGGACGGCTCAACTTGTCGGTGGGTCTCTCTATATTCAAACCCAACAGAAACCTTCGAATACCTGTTCGATCTTGCGGGGCCACCTCGGCATACGCCACGGCCACGTCGGCATGAATCGGGTAAGCGAGTGGGGAGGTACCCGAAATGAGCGGGAAAACAGAACGGTCGGGCCACCCCGGCCGCGCCGGAGACCTACTGCGCAAGGCGGATGGTCTATTGCTGCAAGCCGAGGGGGAAACCGATCCCGCGGAGCGGTTCCGCACCGCGTACCTGGCGGCATTGCGCGGCGCGGCCGCCGTGCTCGCCCTCACCGGCGCAGACCGCGCGCCCCGCGCGCGTTCTCGCAACGCCTGGGTCCTGATGCAGCGCGCGGCACCGGAATTCGTGATGTGGGCCGACTATTTCACGGGTCAATCCGAGACCCGCGCGGCCCTGGAAGCGGGGTTGCCAAGACCCGTCGATGATCGCCGCGCCGACGAGTTCGCTTCGCGGGTAGGCGCATTCCTGCACGACGTGGAGGATCTGCTGGCCGCCGCGGCTCGGCTGCGCCCCAGTTCAGGGTGGGTAACCGGAATGCTGGCGTGAGTATCGGCGAGTAGGTGGTCGCGCTCTGATCGAACTCGTATTATTGGTGGCAGACAGCCGCCAAGGTCGGCTATCCGTCGTCTACCCGGAGGCGACAGCCACCACCTAGTGCCGGGGGAGGTACCGTGCCACTCTCCGAGCACGAGCAGCGCATGCTCGAACAGATCGAGAGCGCGCTCTATGCTGAGGATCCGAAGTTCGCCTCGACTGTTCGGGGTGGACGGTTACGTTCTGCCACCGGCCGACGCAGACTTCAGGCGGCAGCCCTGTTCGTCCTCGGTCTGTTCCTATTGGTGGCCGGCATTGCCGCACCGTTCAAGCCGGGCGGGTTCCCGATCATCAGTCTGGTCGGTTTCATCGTCATGTTCGCCGCGGGCGTGCTGTTGCTGATCGGTGGCCCCCGCATGAGCGGGTCGGCGAGTCCGTCGGGCGATGCGCATCCGAGCACGGGCGGCGCCCCCGGTGCCAACCGCGGTAAGCAGCGCAAGCCGGGCGGTTTCTCCGCCCGCATGGAGGACCGCTTCCGCAAGAGGTTCGAAGAAGGCAGTTAGCTCCACTCGGCCGACTGGCCAGTTCCGTTCGGCCGACTAACTGAAACACTCGCGACACGCCGTGACGCCACACCGATTTCGGGTGTGGCGTCACGGCGTTTCTTGTAGGTGCCGTTTCGGCGTGTCGCGCCGATCCGGGGATTCCCCACACCTCCCCACGCACCCTCCCCACCCCGCCCCACGGCCGCCTGGAATGCCCGCTATCTGCGGGTTTGCTGGCTGTTGTCGGGTGCTCATCGGCGCGCGTCGCGCGTGTCGGGGGAACTGCGAGAAATCTTCCCCACCACCGTGATAGCTGGTGTGACCTGCGAAGTTCGCCAAGCGGGGACCGAGATCACCGCTGCTTTCGATTGAAAGTGGGGGAAAGTGGGGTAATGTGGAGCGCGCACTACAGGAGGCCGAACAGTCGAGAGGGTGATCCGGTAGGAGGTGTCGGGGCTTGTTTCTCGGTACCTATACCCCTCGGTTGGACGACAAAGGGCGACTGACGTTGCCTGCGAAGTTCCGGGACGAGCTGGCGGGAGGGTTGATGGTCACGAAGGGACAAGACCACAGCCTTGCCGTGTATCCCAAGGACGAGTTCACCGCGCTCGCGCGGAGAGCCGCGGCCGCTTCCCGATCGAACCCGCAGGCCCGTGCATTCGTCCGGGCCTTGGCGGCTTCCTCCGATGAGCAACGTCCGGACGCACAGGGCCGGATCATGCTGTCGCCCGAGCACCGCCGCTACGCCAATCTGACCAAGGATTGCGTGGTGATCGGCTCGGTCGACTTCCTCGAGATATGGGACAAGACGGCGTGGGATTCCTACCTCGCCGAGCACGAGGAGGATTACTCGCAGGCCAGAGACGAGTCGCTGGGCGGGATCTTCTAGCCCGCAGCGAGGCGAGTGCCCTGCGGCCTCTGCCCGACACCGACCCTGACGTACTTCCCCAACGCCAGGTGCGGTGCTTCGGTCAGAGACCACGGGGCATTCGCGTAACTTTCTTAGGTCCGATTCGCCAACTGCCCTGTGCGGCCGTGCGAAGAACGTGAGGCAGGAAATTCCGGGAGGTCCAGGTGCACCGAGGCAGTGACGGCCCCCGCCATGTTCCGGTTCTCCTGCATCGCGCCGATGAAATCCTCGGCCCCGCACTGCATTCCGATGGCGCTGTCTACATGGACTGCACCCTGGGTCTCGGCGGTCACGCCGAGTACTTCCTGCAGACCTATCCCAATATCCGCCTGGTCGGCCTGGACCGGGACACCTCCGCGCTGAAGCTGGCGGGCGAGCGACTATCCCCCTTCCAGGACCGGATCACCCTGGTGCACACCAGGTACGACGGTATCGCCTACGCCCTGGAACAAGCCGGACTACCCGAGAAGTCCTCGGTCAACGCCATTCTCATGGACTTGGGTGTGTCCTCCATGCAGCTGGACGAGGCCGAGCGCGGCTTCGCCTACTCCATCGACGCGCCCCTGGACATGCGGATGGACTCCAGCACCGGCCCCACCGCCGCCGACGTGCTCAATACCTACAGCCACGGCGAGCTGGCCCGGGTCCTGAAAATCTATGGCGAGGAACGCTTCGCGGGCAAGATCGCCTCCGAGGTGGTCCGCCGCCGCCAGCGCACGCCGTTCACCACCAGCGCGCAACTGGTGGAACTGCTCTACGACACCATTCCCGCCGCCGCCCGCCGCACCGGCGGGCATCCGGCCAAGCGCACCTTCCAGGCGCTGCGCGTCGAGGTGAATCGGGAGCTGGAATCGCTCGAGGCCGCCCTGCCCGCCGCGCTGGACGCGCTGGCACCCGGCGGCCGGATCTGCGTCATGAGCTATCAGTCCCTCGAGGACCGGGTGGTGAAGACCGAGCTGGCCAAGCGGTCGGCCTCGCGCACCCCGCTGGACCTGCCGGTCGAATTGCCCGGCATGGGACCGGAATTCAAGATCCTGACCCGTGGCGCGGAGAAGGCGACCCAGCAGGAGATCGACGAGAACCCGCGCGCCGCCCCCGTGCGCATGCGGGCGGCGGAACGGATCGCAGGGGAGGAGCATTCGTGAAGTTCGGCGTACACAGGTGGCGAGGGGCGACCCGCTGGATCGGGGCCGCGCTATGACGATGCAGAAGCAGGCGGCGGGCCGGGGGGCTCGCCGGGTGCAGGCCGCCGAGCGCGTGAAATCGGGTGCGGCCCAACGCGCCTACGCCAAGCGACGCAATCGCGAGGGCGGCAAGACCGAGATTCCGGGCATGCGCCGCGGCCGCCGCAGCGACTCCATGCCGCGCGGCCGCATGTCCTTCGTGGCCACCATCATCGCCCTGCTGGGCTGCGGGCTGGCCCTGACGCTGCTGCTCACCACCCGCGCCACCGAGGACTCCTACCAGCTCGGCGATCAGCGCCGCGCCAACCAGAAGCTGTCCGACGAACGCGACGCCCTGCAGCGCGAGGTCGCCGCCGCCGACTCGGCCCCCGAATTGGCCCAGCGCGCCGCCGAACTCGGCATGATCCCGGCCAAGGACCCGGCCCGCCTGCTGATCGGGCCCGACGGCCAGGTCACCGTGGTCGGCAATCCGCAACCCGCCCAGGGCTCCCCGGTCCCGCCGCTGAACACCACGCCGCCCGCGCCGGTCCAACCCCCGAAACCGGGCCAGCCCCAGGCCGACCGCGTCGTTCCGGTGACCACCACGCCCGCGCCGCCCACCTCGGCCGCCGTACCGACGACCACCGCCGCGAATCCCGTTCCGGCCGCGCCGACGCAGCAGAACCCCCAGGTCCAGGCGAACGGGGCACCGCGATGACGAACGGAAACGCTTCATGAGCCCTACCCGCGCGGGGCGCGGGCGCGACTCGGGGCGCGGCAGGACGACCGCCGCCCGCAGCCGGAGTGGTTCCGGCCGTGCGGGTTCGGGCCCCGGTCGCCAGTCCAGACCGCGGCCCGCTCCGGGCCTGGATTCGGGGACGCGCTTCCGGTTCGGAGTGGGTCGGGTGGTCATGCTGGTGGCGCTGGCCGTGGCGGCCATTCAATTGCTCTGGGTGCAAAGCATTTCCGCGCCGAAACTGTCGGCGGAGGCGGCGAGCCAGCGCACGGTGAAGGTGGCCGATCCCGCGACCCGCGGGGCCATTCTGGACCGGTATGGGAAATCTCTCGCTTTCACGATCGCGGCCAAGGCGTTGACCTTTCAGCCGGTGCGGGTGCGCAAGGATCTGTCCGACGAATACGACAAGAAGCCCAATTCCGCGCCCAAGCCCGAGGATCGACTCGCGGCCATCGCCAAATACATTCACGACAAGCTCGGCAAGGACGCTCCCGAGAAGGACATTCTCGACAAGCTGAAGAGCGACGAACCGTTCGTGTACCTGGTGCGGAATGTCGATCCCCGGATCGCGGCGGATATCAATCTGCAGTTCCCCGAGGTCGGCCTGGAACGCCAGGACATGCGCGAATATCCCGGTGGTTCCTTGGCCGCCAATGTGATCGGCGCGACCGGCTGGGACGGGCACGGCCAGATCGGCCTGGAGTCCTCGATGGACGCGCAGCTGGCCGGCTCCGACGGTTCGCTCACCTACGACCGCGGCTCCGACGGCGCGGTCATCCCCGGTTCCTGGCGCGACCGCCAGCCCGCGGTCAACGGCTCCGGCGTCGAGCTCACCCTGGATTCGGATCTGCAGTACTACGTGCAGCAGCAGGTGCAGCAGGCCAAGGATCTCTCGGGCGCGGGCGCGGCCTCGGCGGTGGTGCTGGACGTGCACACCGGCCAGGTGCTGGCCATGGCCAACGACAACACCTTCAACCCGGCCATGGACCCGAACACCTGGTCCACCACCGACCTGGGCAACCCGTCGGTGCAGGAGGTCTTCGAGCCCGGCTCGGTGAACAAGATCGTCACCGCGGCCGCGGCCATCGAGTACGGCGTGACCACTCCCGATGAGGTGCTGGACGTTCCGGGCAGCATCAGCATGGGCGGCGTCACCGTGCACGACGCCTGGGTGCACGGCAACGCGCCCTACACCACCACCGGCGTCTTCGGTAAGTCGTCGAACGTGGGCACCCTCATGCTGGCCCAGCGGGTCGGCGAGGACCGCTGGTACGACATGGTCAAGCGCTTCGGCATCGGTCAGCGCACCGGCGTCGGCCTGCCCGGCGAGAGCGCGGGCGTGCTGCCCGCGCGCGACCAGTGGTCGGGTTCCACCTTCGCGAACCTGCCCATCGGCCAGGGTCTTTCGATGACCACCCTGCAGATGACCGCCATGTACCAGGCCATCGCCAATGACGGCGTGCGGATTCCGCCGCGCATCGTGAAGGCCAAGATCGCCCCCGACGGCGTCCGCACCGAGGAGCCACAACCCGACGGCATCAAGGTGGTGTCCCCGCGCACCGCGCAAACCCTGCGCCAGATGTTCCAGGCGGTGGTGCAGAAGGATCCCAATGGCGGCAACCAGGGTGGCACCGGTGTTCCGGCCGCCATCGAGGGCTATCAGATCGCGGGCAAGACCGGCACCGCCCAGCAGGTCGATCCCAAGTGCCACTGCTATTCCAGCGACCGCTACTGGATCACCTTCGCGGGCATGGCCCCCGCCGACAATCCGCGCTACGTGATCGGCATGATGCTGGACGCGCCGGTGCGCAGCTCCGACGGCAGCGGCGGCGGATCGGTCGCGCCGCTGTTCCACAGCATCGCGTCGTGGCTGCTGCAGCGGGATCGCATCCCGCCGTCGCCGCCCGCCAAACAGCTGGTTCTGCAGGCGAGTTAGAGCAGGGAACACATGATCGTGAGGTACGCCGCCGCCGGTGCGAGGACCGGCGGGTGACCGAACTACGCCGTGCCGATCGCGCGGCGATCGAACACAGGTAACCTGACACGTCGATCCGGTCAGCCGGACGATTCATGCATATGACAGTCACCCCGGAGAGGAGCTTCGTGCCCGCGCAGTCCAGCCCGCAGGTGCTTCGGCCCGCTGCCAATGCAGCGACCAGCCTGCGTCAGGTGGCAGAACTGACCGGGGCGCGCAGCGCCGGTACCGGAACGGATCTGGCGAACATCCAGGTCACCGGCATCGAGCAGCGGTCGAATGCCGTTCTGCCGGGCGATCTTTTCGCCGGTCTGGCCGGAGAGAAGGCCCACGGCGCCCGCTTCGCCCACGACGCGGTCGAGCGCGGAGCCGCCGCCATCCTCACCGATCCGGCGGGCGCGGAGCTGATCGGCGAGATCGCCGTCCCCGTCCTGATCCACGACACCCCGCGCGCCGTGCTCGGCGAGTTGTCCTCGGCTCTTTACGGTGACCCGTCTCGCAAACTCCGCATCGTCGGCATCACCGGCACTTCCGGCAAAACCACCACCTCGTATCTGGTGGAGGCCGGTCTCGCCGCCGCCGGACTGCGCACCGCGCTGATCGGCACCATCGAGACCCGCATCGGCGGCGTCCGGGTGCCCTCGGCGCTGACCACACCGGAAGCGCCGCAGCTGCACGCCATGTTCGCGCTCATGGTCGAGCGGGGCGTGGACGCGGTGGTCATGGAGGTGTCGAGTCACGCGCTGGCGCTGGGCCGGGTGGACGGGGTGTCCTTCGCCGTCGGCGCGTTCACCAACCTGTCGCAGGATCACCTCGACTTCCATTCCGACTTCGAGGATTACTTCGCCGCCAAGCGCCGGCTGTTCATTCCGGACGGCCCGGACCCCGCCGCCGCGCCGCGCCCGTCGGTGGCCGCGCGTCGCTCGGTGATCTGTGTGGACGACGAGTGGGGTCGGCGGCTGGCCTCGGAAATCCGCGACGACCTCGCCGCCGCCGACGAGACCCGGTTGTGGACCGTCGCGACTCACGCTGGCGCGCAAGCCGACTGGACCGCCGGTGCCTCGACCGCCGGCCCCGGCGGCACCCAGGAATTCACCGCCGCGGGCCCGGGTGTCAATGTGGATGTGCGCCTGCGACTTCCGGGCGCGTACAACATCGCCAATGGCCTGCTGGCCGTCGCGGTCTGCGCGGCGGCCGGGGTCGATGCGGAGACCGCCGCCGCGGCGCTCGGCGACGTCGACGTCCCGGGCCGCATGCAGCGGGTGGACAGGGGTCAGGAGTTTCTGGCCGTGGTGGATTACGCGCACAAGCCCGCCGCGATCGAATCGGTCGTGGCGACCTTGCGCACGTGGTTGGCCGAGCAGGGGGAGGGGCGTCTGGCGGTGGTGGTGGGCGCGGGCGGTGATCGCGATACGGCCAAGCGGCCCTTGATGGGTGCGGCGGCGGCGCGCGGCAGCGACCTGGCCATCATTACCGACGACAATCCGCGCAGTGAGGACCCGGCGGCCATTCGCGCCGCGGTGCTCGCCGGTGCCGATCAGGTGCCGAGCGCGGAACGCGGTGAGGTCCGGGAGGTTGGGGACCGGGCGGCCGCGATCAAGGCCGCCGTCGACTGGGCCCGGCCCGGCGACGTGGTGTTGATCGCGGGCAAGGGACATGAGACAGGGCAGGAGATTTCAGGCGTGAAGCATCCGTTCGACGACCGCGAGGTACTCGCGGCCGCCCTGTCGGAAAAGACGAGGGACCTGACGCATTCATGATCGAGATGACTTTGCGGGAGATCGCGGAGGTCGTCGGCGGCACGCTGCACGACGCCCCCGACCCCGAGGCGAAGGTCACCGGCGCGGCCGAATTCGATTCGCGCCGGGCGGGTTCGGGTGACCTGTTCCTGGCGCTGCCGGGCGAGCACGCCGACGGCCACGACTTCGCGGCGCAGGCCGTCGCGGCGGGCGCGGTCGCGGTGCTGGCCGCGCGGCCGGTCGGGGTCCCGGCCATCGTGGTGGAGCCCCGGCCCGGCAATACGCGCGCCATCGCCCTCGCTCACGACACCGACGGCTCGGGTGCGGCCGTGCTCGACGCCCTGGCCAAACTGGCCCGCGTCAGCGTCGACCGCCTGGTCGCCGCGGGCACCCTGACCGTCGTCGGCGTGACCGGCTCCTCGGGCAAGACCTCCACCAAGGATTTGATCGCCGCCGTGCTGGCCCCGCTGGGACCCGTTGTGGCCCCGCCCGGTTCGTTCAACAACGAGATCGGTCACCCCTGGACCGCCCTGCGCGCCGACTCCGACACCCGCTTCCTGGTGCTCGAGCTCTCGGCCCGCGGTCCCGGACATATCAAGGCGCTCACCGAGATCGCCCCGCCCAGCATCGGCGTCGTGCTCAATGTCGGCACCGCGCACCTGGGCGAGTTCGGCAGCCGCGAGGCCATCGCGCAGACCAAAGGCGAACTCGTGGAAGCCCTTCCGGCCGACGGCCTGGCCGTGCTGAACCTCGACGACCACCTGGTCGCCGCCATGGCCGAACGGACCCGGGCCCGGGTGGTCACCGTCGGGCAGGCCTCGAACGCCGACGTGCGTGCCTCCGACGTCACCCTCGACGACCAGGCCCGTGCCCGATTCACCCTGCACGCCAACGGCGAATCGGCCGATATCCGGCTCGCCGTGCACGGCGAGCACCAGGTCGGCAACGCGCTTTCCGCAGCCGCTGTCGCCTTGGGCCTGGGCGCGGACCTCGCCACCGTCGCGAACGCGCTGTCCGGCGCGACCGCCGCCTCGGCCCGTCGCATGGACGTGCGCACCCGCGCCGACGGCGTCACCGTCGTCAACGACTCCTACAACGCCAATCCGGATTCGGTGCGCGCGGCGCTCAAGGCGCTGGTCACCATGTCCAAGGCCGGAACGCAGCCGCGCCCGAGCTGGGCGGTGCTCGGCGAAATGGGTGAGCTGGGCGAGGAATCGGTCCTCGAACACGACAAGATCGGCCGCCTGGCGGTGCGGCTGGACGTGGATCGTCTCGTCGTCGTCGGCCAGGGCCGACCGGTGCGGGCCATGTTCCAGGGCGCGGTGCAGGAGGGCTCCTGGGGCGAGGAGGCCGTCCACGTGCCCGATATCGACGCGGCCATCGCGCTGCTCGACGAGGAGTTGGAGCCCGGTGCGGTGGTCCTGGTGAAGGCCTCGAAGTCCGTGGGCCTGTGGACCGTCGCCGAGCATCTGCTGGAGGGCGCGCGATGACCCAGATCCTGCTGTCGGCGGCCATCGCGCTGACCGTCTCCATCCTGCTGACCCCCGTGGTCATCCGCTACTTCGCCAAACAGGGCTTCGGACAGGAGATCCGGGTCGACGGCCCGGAGAGCCACAAGGCCAAGCGCGGCACCCCCACCATGGGCGGCGTCGCCATCATCATCGGCATGTGGGCCGGATACCTGGGCTCGCACCTGATCTCCATGACCTACGGCGAACCCGGCCCCTCGGCCTCGGGCCTGCTGGTCATGGGTCTGGCCACCGCGCTGGGCTTCGTCGGCTTCCTCGACGACCTGATCAAGCTGCGCAAGCAGCGCAACCTGGGTCTGACCGCGGCGGGCAAGTACATCGGCCAGCTCACCGCGGCCGTCGTCTTCGGTGTGCTGGCACTGCAATTCAAGAACATGCACGGCCTCACCCCCGCCGACAAGCACCTGTCCTACACCCGCGACATCAATACGGTGTCGATGGCCGTGGTGATCTTCCTGGCCTTCGTCTGCCTGCTGGTGGTGGCCTGGTCCAACGCGGTCAACCTGACCGACGGGCTGGACGGTCTGGCCGCGGGCTCGATGAGCCTGGTGCTCGGCGCGTACATGATCATCACCTTCTGGCAGTGGCGCAACGCCTGCTCCGCGCACGCGGTGGCGGGCTGCTACAACGTGCGCGATCCGTTGGATCTGGCGCTGGTGTGCGCCGCGGGCGGCGCCGCCTGCATCGGCTTCCTGTGGTGGAATGCCGCGCCGGCCAAGATCTTCATGGGCGACACCGGTTCGCTCATGCTGGGCGGTCTGCTCGCGGGTCTGTCCATCACCACCCGCACCGAACTGCTCATGGTCGTGATCGGCGCGCTGTTCGTGGCCGAGGCCGCATCGGTGGTGCTGCAGGTGGCGGTCTTCCGCACCACGCGCAATCGCCTGTTCAAGATGGCACCGTTCCATCACCACTTCGAGCTGAGCGGGTGGGCCGAAACCTCGGTGATCATCCGGTTCTGGTTGCTGGCCGGCATGGCCTCGGCAATCGGTCTGGGCCTGTTCTACAGCGAATACCTCTCTGCGGCAGGGTGAGTGAGCAGCAATGTCCGAACATTCTCCGAGGGTCCTGCGTTCACCGGGGCCCATGCTGGAATTCCTGCGTGGCCGTGATGTGCTGGTGGCCGGTTGGGGCGTCTCCGGGCGCTCGCTGATCGAGCCGCTGCAGGACATCGGCGCGCGACCGATCGTCACCGACGGCGGCGGCAAGGCCCTGGCCGAGGCCGCCGAACTCGGCCTGGGCACCGCCACCACCGCCGACCTGCTCGAACCCGACGCGCTGCGCCGCTTCGCGCTGGTCATCACCAGCCCGGGCTGGCGACCGGACTCCCCGGTCCTGGTTTCCGCTGTCACCGAGGGCATTCCGGTGTGGGGCGATGTGGAGTTCGCCTGGTGGGTCGACCAGGCCCGCATCTACGGACCGGTCCGCAAGTGGCTGGTGATCACCGGCACCAACGGCAAGACCACCACCACGCAGATGACGCACTCGATCCTGCGCGCGGCGGGCATCCCGTCGGTGGCCTGCGGCAATATCGGCCTGCCCATCCTGGACGCGCTGCGCCGCAATCCCGGACCGCAGATCCTGGCGGTGGAACTGTCCTCGTTCCAGCTGCATTGGGCTCCCTCGGTGCGCCCGGAGGCGGGCGTCGTGCTGAATGTGGCCGAGGACCACCTGGATTGGCACGGCGGGCTCGACGCCTACGCCGCCGCCAAGGCCCGCGCGCTGACCGGACGGGTCGGCGTGGTCGGCCTGGACGACGCGGTCGCCGCCGCGCTGGCCCGAAAGTCCAAGGCGCGCCGCACCGTCGGCTTCCGCATCGGCGTCCCCGCCGACGGCGAGCTGGGCGTGGTGGACGGCAAGCTGCTCGACCGCGCCTTCACCAAGGCCGCCATCCTGGCCGAGGTCGGCGACATCAGCCCGCAGGGACCGGCCGGGGTGGCCGACGCGCTGGCCGCGGCCGCGCTCACCCGATCCATCGACGTGGCACCGCAGTTCGTGAAGGAGGGCCTGCAGGAGCACAAGGTCGGCCCGCACCGCGCCGCGTTCGTGCGCGAGCTGTCCGGCGTCGAGTTCGTCGACGACTCCAAGGCCACCAACCCGCACGCCGCGCGCTCCTCGATCCTGGCCCACCCCAGCGTGATCTGGGTGGCGGGTGGTCAGCTCAAGGGCGCGACCGTCGAGGACCTCATCGAGGAGTGCCGCGAACACCTGGTCGCCGCCGTGCTGTTCGGACAGGACGCGCCGGTGATCGCGGCCGCACTCGCGCGACACGCCCCGGATGTCCCGGTCGTGGAGCTGAATTCGGGGGACGATGCTCGAATGGGTGACCCCTTCACCGAGATCGAACCCGAAGCGGTGATGGCACGCGCTGTGCGCGTGGCGGCCGGATTCGCCACTCGTGGCGACACCGTGCTGCTGGCCCCGGCCGCGGCGTCGTTGGACATGTTCGCCGACTACACGCACCGCGGACGCGCCTTCGCGGCCGCCGTGCAGGCCCTGGACGAGAAGGACATCGGGAGAACCGAATGACGACGGCGACGCCACGGCGGGTCGGAAACCAGACTCGCGTGCGTGCGCGAACCGGATGGTTCGGAGCGTGGCTGGCCCGCCCGCTGGCGTCGTATCACCTGGTGGTCACCATCGCGGTGCTGCTCACCGTGCTGGGCCTGGTCATGGTGCTCTCGGCCTCGAGCGTCGAGTCGTATACCGGTGGCGGATCGCCGTATTCGCTGTTCATCCAGCAGGCGATGTTCGCCGGACTGGGCGCGGTGCTGTTCTATATTGCCCTGCGCATCCCCATGCGGGTGATGCGCGGGCTGTCCTTCCCGGTGTTCGCGCTGTCGGTGGTCATGCTGGTGCTGGTGCTCATCCCCGGCGTCGGCACCAAGGTGCAGGGCTCGCAGCGCTGGTTCGACCTCGGCTTCGTCTCGGTGCAGCCGTCCGAGATCGCGAAAATCACACTGGTGGTGTGGGGTTCGCACCTGCTGGCCTCCCGGCAGAGCGAAAGGGCCGGGTACAAGGAACTTCTCATGCCGCTGGTCCCCGCGGGCCTGCTGGTTTGTTTCTTGGTCGTGATGGAACCCAACCTGTCGACCACCATCGCTCTCGGTATCGTTCTCACCTCGCTGCTGTGGTTCGGCGGGCTGCCGCTGCGCATGTTCGTCACCATCGCGGTGTCGGGCGCGGTGGCCGCGGCCATCCTGGCGCTCTCGGCCGGATACCGCTCCGACCGCATGCGGGCCTTCTTCAATCCCGGCGACGATCCGCAGGGCATCGGCTATCAGGCCCGCCAGGCCATGTATTCGCTGGCCGACGGCGGCATCTGGGGTCGCGGGCTGGGGCAGTCGCGCGCCAAGTGGAGCTATCTGCCCAACGCGCACAACGACTTCATCTTCGCCATCATCGGCGAGGAACTCGGCTTCCTCGGCTGCGCGCTGGTGCTCGGGCTTTTCGCGCTGTTCGTCTACACCGGTCTGCGCATCGCCTCGCGCTCGGTGGATCCGTTCATCCGCCTGCTCACCGCCTCGGCCACCACCTGGATCACCGGTCAGGCCCTGATCAATGTCGGCTACGTCGTGGGTTTGCTGCCGGTGACCGGTCTGCAGCTGCCGCTGGTCTCCGCGGGCGGCTCGTCGCTGGCCATCACCCTGTTCATGTTCGGCATCATCGCCAATGCCGCCCGCCACGAACCCGAGGCGGTGGCGGCCCTGCACGGCGGCGGCGACGGTCGCTTCAGCCGGCTGCTGCGGCTGCCCAAACCCGAAATGTATTCGCCCACACGGGCGAACGCGGCCCGCGCCCGATCCAAGGCCAAGGCGAAGCCGAAGCCCAAGGTCAAGCCCGCGCCACAGAAGCGCGCGCTACCATCGGGCCGAGGCCGGGGCGGCTCGGAAGCGGCGTCGCGGCGATCGATAGATTCGGATTCGGCCCGGCGCAGCAGCCGCTCCACGGAATCGTGGCGCAGCACTCGCGCCTGGGAACCCAACTATCCGATGAAACACGCCAGGGAACGGGGTAATTCGAGGTGACAGTGGAGCGGCCGGACAGCGATGCGCCCACCGCGACCGAACCCATCGCAGGAGTGCAGACCGATTTACCCGATCATCTGCGGCGCGTGCACATGATCGGCATCGGTGGGGCCGGTATGTCCGGTATCGCCCGAATTCTGCTGTCGCGTGGCGGCATGGTGTCCGGGTCGGACGCCAAGGAGAGCCGCGGCGTGCTGGCCCTGCGGGCGCGCGGCGCGGAAGTCCGCATCGGTCACGACGCCGGAGCACTGGACCTGCTGCCGGGCGGGCCGACCGCCGTGGTCACCACCTACGCCGCCATTCCCAAGACCAATCCCGAACTGGTGGAAGCCCATAAGCGCGGCGTGCCCGTGCTGTTGCGCCCGGCCGTGCTGGCCTCGCTCATGCAGGGCCACAAGACGCTGCTGGTCTCGGGCACGCACGGCAAGACCTCCACCACCTCCATGCTCGTGGTGGCCCTGCAGCACTGCGGACTCGATCCGTCCTTCGCCGTCGGCGGCGAGCTCAACGAGGCGGGCACCAATGCCCACCACGGCACCGGCGGCATCTTCGTGGCCGAGGCCGACGAGAGCGACGGCTCGTTGCTGCAGTACGCGCCGGATGTCGCGGTGGTCACCAATATCGAGTCCGACCACCTGGACTACTTCGGCACGGACGAGGCCTACGTCCAGGTCTTCGACGACTTCGTGGACCGGCTCGAGCCGGGCGGGCGACTGGTGGTCTGCCTGGACGATCCGGGCTCGCTCGGCCTGGCGCAGCGCTCGGTCGCCAAGCTGAAGGACGATCCGCGCGGCGTACGGGTGATCGGTTACGGCTCGGCCGACATCGCCGACTCCGGCGTCCCCGTCGGCGCGCGGCTGCTGTCGTGGGAGCCCCGCGATGTCGGCGGCGTGGCCGTGTTCCAGCTCTCCGACGAGTCCGCCCCGCGCACCCTGCGCCTGTCGGTGCCCGGCCGCCACATGGCCCTCAACGCGCTCGGCGCGCTGCTGGCCGCCCGCGCCACCGGGGCCGATATGGGCGAAATCATCCAGGGCCTGGAGGGTTTCGGCGGCGTGCACCGGCGTTTCCAGCTCACCGGCCGAGAGAACGGCGTGCGCGTCTTCGACGATTACGCCCACCACCCGACCGAGGTGCGCGCGGTGCTCTCCGCCGCCGCCGAACTGGTCGCCCAGGAGGCCCGCGACGGCGCGCGCTCGCGGCCCGGTCGGGTGATCGTGGTCTTCCAGCCCCACTTGTACAGTCGCACCGCCACTTTCGCGACCGAGTTCGGCGCGGCGCTCTCGCTGGCCGACGAGGTCGTGGTGCTCGACGTGTACGGCGCGCGCGAGGAGCCGCTGCCCGGCGTGAACGGCGCGCTGGTGGCCAATGCCGTCACCAAACCCGTGCACTACCAGCCGGATATGTCGCGGGTCGGCAAGCAGGTGGGCGCGCTGGCCCGGCCGGGCGATGTGGTGATCACCATGGGCGCGGGCGATGTGACCATGCTGGGCGGCCAGATCCTGGACGGTCTGCGCGCGCGACCCGGCCACGGGCGGTGAGCCGGACATGAGCGAGGGCGGGGGAGACGACGCCGGGAGCGAAGACCTCACGTATCGGCCGAGCGCCTGGCGATCCCGCCGAGTCCGTCTCGGTGCGCTCGCCGGTGTCGTCGTGCTGATCGCCTTCGGCCTCGTCGCGTATTTCACTCCGCTGCTGGCGGTTCGGACCGTCCGCGTGGACGGGCTGGCCGCCGTTCCGGAGCAACAGGTTCTGGACGCGCTGCGGGTACCGGACGGTCGCTCGATGCTGCGGCTGGACACCGACGCCCTCGCCGAACGCGTCGCCCACCTACCCAAGGTCCGATCCGCCCGCGTCCAACGGGTATTCCCGTCCACCGTGCGGGTGACCGTGGTCGAGCGCACCCCCGTCCTGTATTTCGACAGCCCGGATGGGACACATCTGCTCGATTGCGACAGCGTGGAATTCGCGATCGAGCCGCCGGGACCCGGAGTGCCCAAACTTATTACCGACCATCCGGGCGGTTCGGATCCGGTGACCAGGGCCGCGGTCGCGGTCATGGCCGCCCTTCCCATACCGCTGCGTGACCAGTTGGGCGTGGGAGCGGTTGTGGCCCGCTCGGTTTCGGATATTGCCCTGGAGTTGCGTGACGGCCGTACGGTGGTGTGGGGCGGAACCGCGGACTCCGCGCGCAAGGCGGCGGTGGTCGGGCCCCTGCTTTCCCAGCCGGGCAAGGTATTCGATGTTACGAGTCCGAATCTGGTCACGGTAAAGTGAGCGATACCCATTGGGCCGCCGAAATTTTCGGTGGTTTGCCGGAAGGGCACCGCCGGTTCCGATCCAGGACCGGAGGGCAACCGTCCACGATACGATGCTCAGGTGGGTCGGACGAGGCGAATCACACAAGATTCTGACACTCGTTTCGGCGCGCCTGCGCTAGTAACGCGGTGGCTGCGAATACCGTTCCGCACCAGTCGGATACTTGACATAACGCTGAAGCTATGGTTGAGGGTTTATCGGACCGAGACCATAACGCCGGAGTTTTGCCAGTAACCGAAGACGACAAGCTGTTTCAGATCGAAGGAAGGCGAGAGCCCATGACGCCCCCGCACAACTACCTTGCTGTGATCAAGGTCGTCGGTATCGGCGGCGGCGGCGTGAATGCCGTCAACCGGATGATCGAACAGGGACTCAAGGGAGTCGAGTTCATCGCGGTCAACACCGACGCGCAGGCTCTGCTGATGTCCGATGCCGACGTGAAGCTCGACGTCGGCCGGGAATTGACCCGCGGTCTGGGCGCCGGCGCCGATCCCGAGGTCGGCCGCAAGGCCGCCGAGGATCACAAGGACGAGATCGAAGAGGTCCTCAAGGGCGCGGACATGGTCTTCGTGACCGCCGGTGAGGGCGGCGGCACGGGCACCGGCGGCGCACCGGTCGTGGCCTCCATCGCCCGCAAACTCGGCGCGCTCACCATCGGCGTTGTGACGCGGCCGTTCTCGTTCGAGGGCAAGCGCCGCAGCAACCAGGCCGAGGCGGGCATCCAGGCCCTGCGCGAGTCCTGCGACACCCTCATCGTCATCCCCAACGACCGCCTGCTGCAGCTGGGCGACGCGGCCGTGAGCCTCATGGACGCCTTCCGCTCCGCGGATGAGGTGCTGCTCAACGGTGTTCAGGGCATTACCGACCTGATCACCACCCCGGGTCTGATCAATGTCGACTTCGCCGACGTCAAGTCGGTCATGTCCGGCGCGGGCAGCGCCCTCATGGGCATCGGTTCCGCACGCGGCGAGGGCCGTTCGGTCAAGGCGGCCGAGGCGGCGATCAATTCGCCACTGCTGGAAGCCTCCATGGACGGCGCGCACGGCGTGCTGCTCTCCATCGCGGGCGGGTCGGACCTCGGCCTGTTCGAGATCAACGAGGCCGCCTCGCTGGTCCAGGAGGCCGCGCACATCGAGGCGAACATCATCTTCGGTACGGTCATCGACGATTCCCTCGGCGACGAGGTCCGCGTCACGGTGATCGCGGCCGGTTTCGACGGCAACGGCCCGTCGCGGCGCATCGAACCCTCGGTGAGCCGCTTCAGCAGCACCGCCTCCACCACCAGTTCGGCCTCGGCCGGATCGGTCAGCCGCACGAGCGAATACAGCTCGACCCGCGCCGCCGAGCCGACCCGTCCGGTGGAACCGCCGCCCGCCCCGGCCGCCCCCGCCCCGGCCCCCGTGGCCGAGCGCGGCCCCGCGCCGTCCTACAGCGCCCCGCGCCCGTCGGTCGATCCGACCATCGGCGGCAACCCCCGCGGCCACATCCAGCCGCCGGACGCGGACGACGACGATGTGGACGTGCCCTCGTTCATGCGTCGATAGGCCAAGGATCGCGACGGAATTAGGCAAGGACCGCAACGCAATTCGCCGTGAACGCGCCAGCCCCCACCACGGGGGCTGGCGCGTTTCCAGTTGGCCCGCCGGTGGCTACTACTCTCGAACCCATGACATCAGCGGCACCTGTTTTCCGGACCAGACGGGTTGTGACCACGCGCGCGGGCGGCTTCTCCGCGGCCCCCTACGACTCGTTCAACCTGGGCGACCACGTGGGCGACGATCCGGAGGCGGTGCGGCGCAATCGAGTTCGGCTGGCCGAGAATCTCGGCCTGGCACCCGACCACCTGATCTGGATGGAACAGATCCACGGCCGCAATGTCGAGATCGTCGACGGCCCGCGCGATGAGCCCGTGCCCGCCACCGACGCGCTGGTGACCACCCGCCGGGATCTCGCCCTCGTCGTCCTCACCGCCGACTGCGTGCCGATCCTGCTCTCCGACGACGAGGCCGGGGTCATCGCCGCTGTGCACGCGGGTCGCATCGGCGCGCGCATCGGCATCGTCCCGAAGGTCCTCGAGGCCATGGTCTCGGTCGGCGCGCGACCCGAGCGCATCGGCGCGTTCCTCGGCCCGGCGGCCAGCGGTCGCCAGTACGAGGTGCCCGCCGCCATGCGCGCCGATGTCGAGGCGCACCTGCCGGGCAGCGCGACCACCACCGCCAAGGGCACGCCAGGCCTGGATCTGCGCGCGGGCATCCGCCGACAGCTGGAAGCGGCCGGTGTGGGTGCGGTCGCCGTGGACCCGCGCTGCACCATCGAGGACAAGACACTGTTCTCACACCGCCGCGGCGCGCCGACGGGGCGACTCGCCGGTGTGATTTGGATGTCATCCGAAGGGGTTTCAGAATGACCGAGAGTTCTACCGGCACAAGGGGATCGGTTGCGACGGGGCTCACAGGCCAGGCGGATCGCGCCGAGCAGCTGAAGACGTCACTGTCAGCTCTCATCGAGCGAATCGACGCAGCGTGCGTGGCCGCGGGCCGTGATCCAGCCGCCGTCCGCCTGCTCCCCGTCACCAAGTTCTTCCCGGCCTCGGATATCGAGATCCTCTATCACCTCGGCCGCCGCGAGTTCGGTGAATCCCGGGAACAGGAGGCCGCCGCCAAAGTGGCCCAACTGGGACACCTGTCCCAAATACGTTGGGAGTTCATCGGCCGCCTCCAGCGCAACAAGGCCAAAGCCGTTGCACGCTGGGCCGATACGGTCTATTCGGTCGATTCGGACCGCCTCGCCAGTGCCCTCGACGCGGGCGTCAAGGCCGCTCTCGACGACGGTGCCCGCACCACCCCCTTGCGCGTGCTGCTCCAGGTCTCTCTCGACGCCGATCCCGCCCGCGGCGGCGTCCGCGACGCGGCCCTGCACGCCCTCGCCGATCAGGTCGCCGCCTCGGAATCACTGCAGCTCGCGGGCCTGATGGCGATCCCGCCGCTGGATGTCGAACCCGATGCCGCCTTCGAGCAACTGGCCCGCATCCACGCCGCATTAACGACCGTCCACCCCGAAGCTATGGAACTGTCGGCGGGCATGTCCGGCGACTTGGAGTCGGCCATCCGCCATGGATCCACGTGCGTGCGTGTCGGTACTGCCCTGATGGGCGCGCGACCGATAACCTCGGCGTAGCAAAGAAACCTCACCAGTCACATTTGAAACATATGCTTGGTGACAGATGAGGTCTGAGCAGGACAACACCCCAGGCCAACCGGGGCCGAAGGAAGGTCGACCAGATGAGCGAGCGCAGCGAGCGGGCAAAAAATACAGCCACGAGCGTGCTCGTGCTGGAGCCGAGCGCCAGCGAGGTGGAAGCATGAGCACGCTGCACAAGTTCAAGGCGTACTTCGGGATGGTTCCGCTCGAGGATTACGAAGACGACTACGTCGACGACCGCGGAGCCGCCCGGAGCGCCGATGAGCGTGGTCAGCGTCGCCCCCGCGCCTACGGGGAACGCGAGCGCGACTACGACCGGTACGCCGAGGACCGCTACGACGACGAGCCCGCCTACGAGCCGTCGTACAAGGCCCCCTACAAGCCGGGCTACAGCGCCGTCTCCCGCCGCGACGACTACGTCGACGACCTCCGCGAGCGCGATCACCGCGACCGCTACGACGCCGACGACCGCTACGAGCCGCCGCGCCGTCCCACCCGCATCGACACCGCCCCGTCCAGCCGCACCCGGTCCGTGGGCGGCAGCGCGCCCATGGTGCGCGGCAGCACCCGCGGCGCGCTCGCGATGGACACCGACGCGGAGCGTCGCATTGAGGAGCTGCGGGAGCAGGAGCGCCGGATCGAGGCGGCCCGCCGTCCCCAGATCTTCGAGGACGGAGGCACCTTGTCCAAGATCACCACGCTGCGCCCGCGCACCTACGCGGAGGCCGCCATCATCGGCGAGCGCTTCCGCGACGGCACCCCGGTGATCATGGATCTGGTCGAGATGAGCAACTCCGACGCGCGCCGCCTGGTGGACTTCGCCGCGGGTCTGGCCTTCGCCCTGCGTGGTTCGTTCGACAAGGTCGCGACCAAGGTCTTCCTGCTGTCGCCCGCCGACGTGGACGTCTCCGCCGAGGAGCGTCGCCGCATCGCCGAAAACGGCTTCTACAACCAGAAGTAACGGGACCCAACTCTCGGGATTCGCGGGGCCGCGTCCACGGCGGGTGCCCGGGAGTCGGGTGGGGTGAGAAGTAAACCGAGGCAACGAATTACGTTGCGTCTATGGGGGTTGCGACTTTGTCGCGGGGGCTCGCCGGGGAGGCGTTGGGGGATTGTGGGGAGTCTTGTGCCCGAGATGTCCGGGTATTCGAGTGCCACAGCGTGTGTCGGTGGTCCTGACCGGTAGTCATAGGCTGCCAGCCCAGCTGTGACCGGGGCGATCAGTGTTTCTATTTTGCCGATCATGAGATCTGAGGCAGAGTGGTCGGGTGAGCCTGTTGACGGTGTTGAACCTGCTGCTGTTCATCTTCTGGCTGTTGCTGATCAGCCGAGTCATCGTCGAGTTCATCCGCAGCTTCGCGCGAGACTGGCGCCCGACTGGCTTCGTCGTGATCCTCCTCGAGGTGATCTTCACGATCACCGACCCCCCGGTGAAACTTCTGAGGCGTTTGATACCCCCAGTGAATCTTGGGGGAATTCGGCTCGATCTGTCCATTATGGTCCTGCTCTTTATCGTGTTCATCTTGATGACGATCACGGGCCAGGCAGGGCAGTCGATAGCTCAGGTGTGACAGAATGGGCCGAAAGAAAGCTTGCCCAGATCTACCGCTAGATCTCCATACGAAGCGTGAAGGGATCGTTCCATGCCGCTGACCCCCGCCGATGTTCATAACGTCGCGTTCAGCAAACCACCGATCGGGAAGCGCGGATACAACGAGGACGAAGTCGACGCCTTCCTCGACCTGGTCGAGCAGGAGCTCTCACGCCTCATCGAGGAGAATGCTGATCTTCGCCAGCGCGTTGCGGAGTTGGACGCGGAACTGGCTGACGCCAAGAAGAATCGGGGCCCCGCGGTCCAGACCGTGAAGGCGCCCATCGCGCCGGAGCCCATCAAGGCCGCCCCGCCCGCGCCCCCGGCGCCCATGCCCGCGCCCGCCCCGGTCGCCGCCGTCAAGCAGGACGCCCCCTCCGCGGACGCGAATCTGCAGGCCGCCAAGGTGCTTTCGCTGGCTCAGGAGATGGCCGACCGCCTCACCTCCGATGCCAAGACCGAGGCCGAGCAGCTGCTGGCCAACGCCAGAGCCAACTCCGAGCGACTGGTCAGCGACGCGCGCACCCGCTCCGAGGCCATGATCGCCGACGCCCGCCAGAAGGCCGAGGCCATGCTGTCCGACGCGCAGACCCGCTCGGATTCCCAGCTGCGCCAGGCCAAGGAGAAGGCCGACGCCCTGCAGGCCGACGCCGAGCGCAAGCACACCGAGATCATGGCCACCATTACCCAGCAGCGCAGCGTGCTGGAGAGCCGCATCGAGCAGCTCAAGACCTTCGAGCGCGAGTACCGGGTGCGGCTGAAGTCCTACCTGGAGTCGCAGCTCGAGGAGCTGGAGAACCGTGGTTCGGCGGTTCCGGTGGACGGCGGCGAGTTCGGCGCCGACGCGTCGGGCAACGGCGCACTTCTCAAGGGCAGCAAGTAAAGTCGTAACTACGGCCCGCGATGCCGCGTCGTGCCGGGTGACAGCCCGGTCGGTGCGTCATCGTCGCCAACCTTTCCCGTCCTTCGATGGCCGAGCCGCTGATGGCCCGGGCCAGCGAAGCCCAGCGAGGGGGTGGTGCACTTGCTCGTGGTGACGCTCGCGCTCGCCGCCGTGGGTTTCGGCCTGCTGGTGACCGCACTGACCACCGGTTCGGTGATCTGGGCATGGGGCTGCATCATCGTGTGCGTCATAGGCGCGGTGCTGCTGCTCGTCAGTGCGTTGTCGCTGCGGACCGAGAACGACGAGGAAGCCTCGTCGAGACCGGGTGGCAGACATGCGAAGCACTAGCGAGACCTCAGGGGTGGGTCGGCGGAATAACCGCTGGACCCGCCCCGCTAGTATGGAGACAGCTTTACGGCGTTGATCCGGCTATCACCGGGGAGCCTTCGGAAGAACGGCGAGCCTGCGTTCAGCGGCATCGACACAGCTCGCTTATTAGAACCGAACGGGTGAGCCCGTCACAGCTCGCAACGAGAGGCTTGGTCGCACAAGGGTTTTCGCTCCGAACGACCGGGCAAGCGGGGTGGTACCGCGGTTGTGACGCACCGAGCGTCACCATCGTCCCCGTGCCCACGGTGTTGGCACGAGGAGACTGAGAGGCCGCCATGGCGGACGAGACGACCACCCGAAGCGCGGAGACATCGGAGACGCGAAGCGCGTACCCCCGCGTGGACCTGAGCCGCACGACCGGCCAGGTGTCCTTCCCTGAGCTGGAGCAGCGGGTCCTCGACTACTGGGCCGCCGACGACACCTTCCGCGCCAGCATCGAGAACCGTTCCGATGCAGAGGAATTCGTCTTCTACGACGGTCCGCCCTTCGCCAATGGGTTGCCGCACTACGGCCATCTGCTCACCGGATACGTCAAGGATTTGATCCCGCGATTCCAAACCATGCGCGGGAAGAAGGTGGAACGACGATTCGGTTGGGATACTCACGGCCTCCCCGCGGAAATCGAAGCCGAGAAGCAGCTCGGTATCACGGACAAATCACAGATCGATGCCATGGGTCTCGCGGAATTCAATGCCGCGTGCAAATCCTCGGTGCTTCGCTACACCAACGAGTGGCGTAACTATGTGACGCGTCAGGCGCGCTGGGTCGACTTCGACAACGACTACAAAACCCTCGACCTCGACTTCATGGAATCGGTCATGTGGGCGTTCAAGTCGTTGTACGACAAGGGGCTGATCTATCAGGGCTTCCGGGTGCTGCCCTACAGCTGGTATGAGCAGACGCCGCTGTCGAATCAGGAAGCGCGCCTCGACGACTCCTACCGCATGCGCCAGGATCCGGCGGTCACCGTGGACATGGTGCTGCGGGTGGCGGCCGATCACCCGCTGCACCAGCTCGACGGCGCGAACGCGCTCATCTGGACCACCACGCCCTGGACCCTGCCGTCCAACCTGGCGATCGCCGTGCACCCGGACCTGACCTACGTGCACGTCGAGGGCAAGGACGGTAAGCGGTACGTGCTTGCCGCCGAACGGCTCTCGCACTACACCCGAGAGCTGGGCGAGGAGCCCACGGTGCTGTCCGAGCATTCGGGCGCGGCGCTCGAGGGCCTGGACTACCTGCCGCCCTTCGACTTCTTCCTGGGCCACCCCCGTGCCCACCGCGTGCTCAACGCCGACTACGTGACCACCGACTCCGGCACCGGCATCGTGCATCTCGCGCCCGCCTTCGGTGAGGAGGACATGGATGTCGCCTCCGCCAACGGGATCGAGATCGTGCAGCCCCTCGACGCGGGCGGCAAGTTCACCTCGATGGTGCCGCCGTACGAGGGCCTCATGGTCTTCGACGCCAACCCGGTCATCATCAAGGACCTCAAGGCCGCCGGAAAGCTGTTGCGGCACGAGACCATCGAGCACTCCTACCCGCACTCGTGGCGTTCGGGCCAGCCGCTGATCTACATGGCGGTGCCGTCCTGGTTCGTGGCGGTCACCAAGTTCCGCGACCGCATGGTCGAGCTGAACAAGGAGATCACCTGGGTCCCCGAGCACATCCGCGACGGCCAATTCGGCAAGTGGCTGGAGAACGCGCGCGACTGGAACATCAGCCGCAACCGGTACTGGGGCGCGCCCATCCCGGTGTGGATCTCCGACGACCCGGCCTACCCGCGCGTGGACGTGTACGGCTCGCTCGATCAGATCGAGCAGGACTTCGGCGTCCGCCCGGAGGATCTGCACCGGCCCGGCATCGACGAGCTGGTGCGCCCGAATCCCGATGACCCGACCGGGAAGTCGATGATGCGGCGCACCCCCGAGGTGCTCGACTGCTGGTTCGAGTCCGGGTCCATGCCGTACGCGCAGGTGCACTACCCGTTCGAGAACAAGGAATGGTTCGAGGGCACCGCGGACGAACCCGCCCACAGCCCCGGCGATTTCATCGTCGAGTACAACGGCCAGACCCGCGGCTGGTTCTACAACCTGCACGTGCTCTCGACCGCGCTGTTCGACCGCCCGGCGTTCAAGTCCGTTGTGGCGCACGGCATCGTGCTCGGCGACGACGGCCTCAAGATGTCCAAGTCCAAGGGCAACTACCCCGACGTCAACGAGGTCTTCGACCGCGACGGCTCCGACGCCATGCGCTGGTTCCTCATGGCCTCCCCGGTGCTGCGCGGCGGCAACCTGATCGTCACCGAGCGCGGCATCCGCGAGGGCGTGAGCCAGGCGCTGCGTCCGCTGTGGAACGCGTGGACCTTCCTGCAGCTGTACGCCTCGGCCCCCGGCACCTGGCGCACCGACTCGAAGAACGTGCTGGACCGGTACATCCTGGCCAAGCTCGCGCAGACGCGCGACGTCATGACCGACGCGCTCGAGGTCTACGACATCGCCACCGCCTGCGACGAGCTGCGCACCTTCGCCGACGCCCTGACCAATTGGTATGTGCGCCGGTCGCGTTCGCGCTTCTGGGAAGAGAACCGCGACGCCATCGACACCCTGCACACGGTGCTCGAGGTGACCACGCGGCTGGCCGCGCCGCTGCTGCCGCTGCTGACCGAGGTGATCTACCGCGGTCTCACCGGCGAGCGTTCGGTGCACCTGACCGATTGGCCGAAGGCGGACGAGCTGCCGCACGACGCCGAGCTGGTGTCGGCCATGGACGAGGTCCGCACGGTCTGCTCCACGGTGCTGAGCCTGCGCAAGGCCCAGAATCTCCGGGTGCGCCTGCCGCTCTCGGAGGTCACCGTGGCCGCCGCCGACGCCGAGCGCCTGCGTCCCTTCGTCGACCTGATCGCCGACGAGGTGAACGTCAAGCGCGTGGACCTGACCACCGACGTGGCCGCCCACGGCCGCTTCGAACTCGTGGTCAACGCCCGCGCCGCGGGTCCGCGCATCGGCAAGGACGTCCAGACGGTCATCAAGGCCGTCAAGGCCGGGGAGTGGACCGAGGCCGCCGACGGCACCGTCTCCGCCGCCGGAATCGCCCTGCTCCCCGAGGAATACACCCAGCGCCTGGTCGCCGCCGAGCCCGACTCCACCGCCGCCCTGCCCGGCAATGCCGGTCTGGTGGTGCTGAACTCGCTCGTCACCGAGGAACTCGAGGCCGAGGGCTGGGCCCGCGACCTCATCCGCGACCTCCAGGAGACCCGAAAGTCCCTGGGCCTGGACGTCTCCGACCGCATCACCGTGATCCTCGACGTCCCGGCCGACCGCCTGCCCTGGGCCGAAACCCACCGCGACCTCATCGCGGGCGAAATCCTCGCCACCAGCCTGGATTTCGGCGCGACACCGGCCGACGCCCCCGAGATCGTCGGCGGCGTGAAGGTCTCCATCACCAAGGCGTAGTCGCCTCGAACACGTCGGGCAGGGCCGTAATCGGTCCTGCCCGACGCGTTTCACACCGGGCCGAGGCGGCATCGGCTCCGAATGCACCGCATGAACACATACGAATTGCGTGAGCTGCGGGCACGACTGGGAGCGATCGTGCGCGGGGTGGCGAAGACCGGCGAGGAAGCGATTGTCGCTGACGGCGGCAGCGATGTCGCGGTCATCATCTCGCTCGCCGATTACGAGCGGTTGCGGGACCGCGCCGCTGGGGGTGAGGCGCCGCACCTGCACCGGCTGCGTGACGAGCGGTGATTCAGGGGCGCGGGCGCAGGCCGTCGAGGATGGGGTCGACCAGGCTCGCGACGTCCAGGAGGTCGCCCTGGCCGAGCAGGAATCTCAGGTAGACCGGGCCGTAGAGCATATTGGTCATGGTCAGGATGGGGAGGTCGTCGCGAATCTGACCGGCGCGCATGGCGGTTTCGAGGCGGCGCGCCGCGTTGCGCGCGCGGGGCTCGGTGAAGGTCTCGCGGACGGTCTGCAGGAGTTTCGGATCATGCTGGGCCTCGGCGATGACGCCTCGGTAGACGCACCCGACATCGCCGGCGAGCATCCGCGACAGTCCGGTGATCTGGGTCTTCAGGTCGGCGGCGATATCGCCGGTATCGGGAAAGTCCGTGGCGGAACCGATTTGGTCGTTGATGGCCTCGAGGGCGATCGCGCCCTTGGAGGGCCACCAGCGGTAGATGGTCTGCTTGCCCACGCCCGCCTTGGCGGCGATGGCCTCGATGGTGAGTTTGCCGTAGCCCTTGCTCACCGCGAGTTCGAAGGTCGCGTCCAGGATCGCCTGATGGGACTTGGGATTGCGGAGTTCGGGCTTGGGGGGCTGGGGCATGGGTCCAGCTTACCCCCGAACGAGACGGTACGTCTCGTCTTGACAAGCGTCGGACGGCGGCCTAATTTACTTCATGAGACGAGACGGACCGTCTCGCCGAAGGAAATCGGGAACTCGGTCGCTAGGAGCGAACAATGACCACTCTCATCACCACCAACGCCACCACCGTCACCGCTCCGGCCGCGAATGTTCCCGCTCCGCTGACGGTTCCGTCGGTGCACCGGCGGGCGATCATCACCTGGCTGGCCGTGTACCCGACCATCACCCTGGCGCTGGCTTTGCTGGGCCCGCTGATGACGGGCCTGCCGCTGATGGCTCGCACCCTGGTCCTCACCGCGGTCGTGGTGCCGACCACCGCCTACCTGCTGATCCCGATGCTGACCAAGGCCAACCACCGGCTGACCGTGCGGCTGCACCGCTGACGCTTGGCGAACCCGGAGTGCGCCTCCCCAGTAACTGGGGAGGCGCATTTTGTTTGCCTCACTCCGGCACGACCGTACGATGAGCGCTCGCTCGCGTGGAGATGGGGAGTAGATGGACAGCCGGACGATTGCCGCGGGTGGCGCTGCGGCACAGGTGAATTCGAAGGGCCGCATCGCGGCGGCCAGCTTTGTCGGAACCGCGATCGAGTACTACGACTACTACATCTACGGCACCGCCGCCGCGCTGGTGCTCAACAAGTTGTTCTTTCCCACGCTGTCCTCGTTCGCGGGCACGCTGGCCGCGCTGGCGACCTTCGCCGTCGGTTTCGTCGTGCGCCCGGTGAGCGCGATCGTCTTCGGGCACTTCGGAGATCGCATCGGGCGCAAGGCCACGCTGGTGGTATCGCTGCTGTTGACGGGCCTGTCCACGGCCGCGGTCGGCCTGCTGCCGAGCTATTCGACGATCGGCGTCGCGGCTCCGCTGTTGCTGGTGGTGTTGCGCATCCTGCAGGGCATCGGCCTGGGCGGCGAATGGGGCGGCGCGGCACTGCTTTCCGCCGAGCACGCACCGCCGGGCAAACGCGGCCTGTTCGCGTCGGCGGCCCAGATGGGCGCGCCCGTCGGGTATTTCGCGGCTACCGCGCTGTTCTGGCTGCTGTCGGCCTGGCTGCCGGATGCTTCGTTCCAGGCCTGGGGCTGGCGTATTCCGTTCCTGCTGTCCTCGGTGCTGGTGGTGATCGGCCTGCGAATCCGGTTGCGGGTGGCCGAGACTCCGGCCTTCGCGGCCTTGGAGATCGACCGGCGGACGCACAGCGCGCCGCTGGCGGCGGTCCTGCGCCGCTATCCCAGGGAGTTGCTGCTGGGCGCGGGCAGCATCATCGTCGCCTACGTGATGTTCTATACGGCATCCACCTACTGCCTGACCTACACGACCAAGACGCTGCACATCCCGCGCAACACCATGCTGGGCATCACCCTCATCGCGGTGGTGGTCATGGGCGCGAGCACCTTCCTGGTGGCGCGGCAGTCCGACCGCCGTGGCCGCCGCGTGCTCATGCTCGGCGGCGCGGGCTTCGGCGTGGTGTTCAGTCTGGTCATGTTCCCGCTGCTCGATACCAAGAACCTGGTTCTGGTTACCGCCGCGCTATCTGGTGCGCTGCTCTGCATGGGCATGGTCTACGGACCGCTCGGCGCGTTCCTGCCGGAGCTTTTCAGCACCGATGTCCGCTACACCGGCGCGGGCATCGCCTACAACCTCGGCGGGGTGTTCGGCGGCGGTATTGCGCCGCTGCTGGTCGCGCAGATCCAGGAAAGTCATGGTTCCGGTGCCGTCGGCTGGTTCCTGAGCGCGATGGCGCTGCTGTCGCTGCTGTGCATCCTGGCCCTGCCCGAGACCCGCGAGCGGGATCTCACCGCCGTGTGACCGGGCGTTCCCGGTATTCGGTGATCCGGGTCTCGGGACACGCCAGCCCCGGTTCCCTTGTGACGCGTGTGGCACGTGCGATACAACGGCTATCAGCTAGCTATTGATCTTTGGCTGAAGCAGTTCCCGCGGTATCGCCGATGAAGGGACGCGCACATGGCTCGACGGCAGCTCGGCAGGGTTCGGAACGTCGTCACGACAATGGCGGCACTGGCGGTGGCGGGCGCATTGTCGGTGGGTGCGGCCCATGCGGATTCCGGATCGGCGTCGGGTTCGGCCTCGGGCAGTGCGTCCGGCTCGGCCTCCGGCAGCGCGAGCGGTTCGGCGCAGATTCCCCTGGCCAGCCCGCGCGCCATGGTCGCCCTGAGTCTGGCCACCACCCAGACCGGCAAGCCCTACCGCTGGGGTGGCACCGGCCCCGACGAGTGGGACTGTTCGGGGCTGGTGCAGTGGGCCTTTCGCAGCGTCGGCATCGATATGCCGCGCACCACCTGGCAGCAGGCCGACGCCGGGCTCGAAGTGCCTTTCGGCGCACTGCAACCCGGCGATGTGGTGGTCCTCAACGACGACGCCTCCCACGTAGGCATCTACGCGGGAGGCGGCAATATCTTGAACGCGTACGGCTTGGGTGTGCCCGTCGGCCTGACTCCGCTGAGCCAGTTCGACATATACACCATCCGCCGGTTCTACTGAATCGTCCTACTCGACAACGAGTTCGACCGGGATGTTGCCCCGGGTGGCCTTGGAGTACGGGCACACCTGGTGCGCGGCCTCGACGAGCTCGCGGCCCTTCTCGTTCTGCAGTTCCTCGGGCAGCTCGACGCGCAGCACGACGGAGATGCCGAAGCCGGTCTCCTCGTCCTTGTTCAGGCTGACGTCGGCGGTCACCGAGGCGTCGCCGATCGAGACACCGGCATTGCGGGCCACGACCTGCAGCGCACCCGCGAAGCAGGCCGAGTAGCCCACCGCGAACAGCTGCTCGGGGTTGGTGCCGTCACCGCTGCCGCCGGCCTCCTTGGGCTGGGCCAGCTTCAGGTCGAGGTAACCGTCGGAGCTGACCGAGCGGCCCTCACGGCCGACGGAGGTGGCGGACGAGGTGAAGAGCTTAGGCATTTCGAATCTCCCTAGACAGACTTGTCTGTTCCGACGAAAGCCAGGGTAGACAGATCTGTCTGCTATCGTCAATAGCGAAACCCGCTTGCAAAGCGAGACGATCGGGGAAGGAGTGGGTCGAGCCATGAGCGAAGCCCGGGATCGCCTGCTGGACACCGCCACTCGGCTGTTCTATGCCGAGGGCATCCACACGGTCGGCATCGACCGCATCATCGCCGAGGCGGGAATCGCGAAGGCCACCTTCTACCGGCACTTCAAGACCAAGGAAGACCTGGTCGTGGCCTACCTGGTCCGCGAGTATGCCCGCCAGCGCGAGACGCTGGAGGCCATCCCGGGCGAGGGGACCGAATCCATCGTCGGCATCTTCGAGCGGCTCGGCGACCTCAGCCGCGGTCCGGGCTTCCGCGGCTGCCCGTTCCTCAATGCGGCCGTGGAGTTTCCGCAGCCCGACCACGCCGTGCGCCAGGTGGTCGACGACTATCGCGGTTGGTTCCGGGATCTCATGGCCGACCGGCTGCGCGCGGCCGGGCACGCCGATGTCGACGACGCCGCGCGCATGCTGCTGATGACCCGCGATGGCGTGACCATCAGCGGGGGAGTCGGAGACAACGAGACGGTCCGGGTGGGCATCCGGACCGCCTTGTCGCAGTTGGGTATTCGGTCGGCCTAGACGCCGACGGCCTCTTCCATCTCCTCCTCGGCGGCCTCGGGCTTCTCGACCGGGGCCGCGTGCCGGGGCTCGGAACCGATTGCGGCCTGGCGCTTTTCGGCCGCGGCCGCAATGGCCATCAGTACCACGCCCGCCGCGAACCAGATGACCAGGCTCGCGATCCGGCTCCCGAGGCCCGCGCTGTCGAAGTACAGCAGGCCGCGCGCGCCCTCGACGAATCCGGCCCCGTTCCAGAAGTGGTGTAGCGTCCCGAAGAAGTCGTTCTGCAGCCACGGGCTGTAGACGCCGCCGGAGCTGGTGAAATTCAGCATGACGAACAGCACCATCATGGCCAGGGTGGTCCACCGCTTCAGGAAGGTGTGCAGGCCGATGCCGATGGCCAGGATGCCCGCCGAGTACAGCCACGACATGGCCCAGATCGCGGCGGCGTCGTGGTCGACCACGTGGAAGACCGGGCCCGCCAAGGCCAGTCCGATCAGGCTCACCAGCAGCGAGGTGACCAGTCCGATCAGCGCGCGCACCCGCATGGACAGTCCCGCGCCCGCCGCGCCGATGGCCGCCACGCTGCCGTAGGACCCGATGCTCAGCGCGACCAGCAGGAAGAAGATGCCCTGCGCGGTCGGATCGCCGGAGCTGGGCGTGGTCACGTCGGTGACCGTGGGCTGGGTGGCACCCTGCTGGACGGACACCTGATGAAAGACCGCTTCGACCGCCATGGCCGTCGTATCCGATCCGGCCTTGGCGACCAGCACTTCCGGCTGCTGCGGATCCGGCACGTACGCCCCCGCCAGATCCCGGTGCCGCAGCTGATCGACCGCCTCCTCCCGGCTCGGCACGGTGATCACGTCCAGCGCGTCCCCGCCCTTGTCCTTCATGGTCTGCGCCAGCACCTTCACCTGCGGGCTGTCGCCGACCACGGCCACGGCCAGGTGATTGGGCTCGGGCTGATGGAACGCGCCCAGATACGCCAGTCCCATGCCGAGGCACATGAGCAGCGGGGTGAGCAGGTGGGTGGCGACATGCCGGATCTGATGCGAGGCCATGAGGTTCTTCTCCAATAGTTGGTAAATACAACCAAGCAAGGTTGTAGTCTACAACCATGGATGGTCACCCGGCATTCCCCGCCCGCGCCGATGCGATCGAGGTCATACAGCGTGAGCTCACCGCCTTCGCCCGTCGAGCCCGCGGCCGGGCCACCGAACTGCACCCGGAACTGTCGCTGGTGGCCTCGAGCATCCTGGACCTGGTGATCGAGCGCGACGGCTGCCTGGCCGCGGACCTGGCGGGGCACTTCCACCTGGACAAGTCGACGGTCAGCAGACAGGTGGCGGCGCTGGAACGAGATGGGTACCTGGCGCGGGACGTCGATCCGTCCAACCGCCGCAACCTTGTGCTGCGGGCGACACCGGAGGGCAAGCGAATTGCCCGCGCCGCCGCCCGCAGTCGCACCGCCGCCTTCGCCGAACGCTTCCGGGACTGGGACGACAAGGATGTGGAGCGCCTGGCGGAATACCTGGTCCGCTACAACTCCGCCGACGAATAACCGCGCGGCTCAGTCGGTTTCGGGGAGGCCCAGCCCCTTGGCCAGCACCGGCCACGACGCCCGCAGCGCGTCCTGCCAGTACCCCCACGAATGCGTTCCCGGCTTGGCGATGTCGAAGGTCGCCGGAATCTGCAACTCCCGCAACCGCGTCTTGAGATTCCGCGCGCACCAGTCGCTGGCCGCCTCCAGAATCCCGCCCACCAAGATCTGTTGCGGCAGACCGCCGTCCGCGGGCCCGAGGCTGCGCACATCGGCCACATTGTCGTGCCGTCCGGGCAGGCCCGAGCCATTGGAGACGTAGATTCCCATGCCGCGCAGCGCGTCCGCGTGCACGTAGGGGTCGTTGGCGGCCCACTCCGGATCATCCATGGGCCCGTACATGTTCACCGGATTGCCGCCGCCGATGGAGATCACCAGATTGGCGAACTTCTGGCCGACCGGATCGCTGATCTGCGCGCACCCGCTGTACGCGGCGACCGCCCCGTACAGGCCGGGCCGGGCGATGGCCAGCTGCAACACCGAGGTCCCGGACATGGACATGCCCGCGATGGCGTGAATCCCATTGGTGTCCAGGGCCGCGTCGACCAGCGGCGGCAGTTCCTCGGTGAGGAAGGTCTTCCACATCGGCTGCCCGAGCTTGGGATCGGGTGCGCGCCAATCGGTGTAGTAGGTGAACGCGCCGCCGATGGGCATCACCACGTTCACGTTCTTGTCGTCGAAGAACTGGGTGGAGTCGGTGTTTCGCTTCCAGGTGGCCGTATCCAGGCCGCCGCCAGCGCCATTGAGCAGGTAGAGCACCGGCCGCGGCTGGGAGGTATCGGCGGGGCGCTGCACCTCCACCGTGATGTCGGTGTCCATGGCCGCCGAATACACGTGCAGCGTCAGATTGCGGGCGTCGTGCACCTCGAAGGCCCGAATGCTGGAACCGTCCTCGGCGACCGGGGTCGCGGCCAGGGTGGCGGTGCCGGTGATCGGGTCGGGCGGTGCCCCGGAGGCCGTGCCCGCGGGCAGGGCCATGGTGAAAGCGCTGACCAGAGAACAACTTGCCGCCGCGAGCGCTGCCGCTCGGGTACCCAAACCGCCTAGCAAAACCGACCTTCGATCCACCGGGTGTCCCGACCCCGGATGGATGATCGCCGAAACCTGCCCCCATGTTTCGGGTTTCGACAAAATCGGCGATGTGATCTATTCGGCGTTCTACTCCGCTACGAGTTGCCGCAGCAGCGGCCCGTACTCCGGATGCGCCAGCGCCGAGGCGAATTGGGCGGTCAGGTAGTCGGCCGGGTTGCCGGTGTCGTACCAGCGTCCGCGAATCACCTGCCCGTACACCGGATTCGAGGCGGCGAAGATATTGATGGCATCGGTCAGGTAGACCTCGCCGGTGCGGTGGGTGTACCAGTCGTCGACCTGCTTGCGCAGCTCCTTGATGATGCCCGGGGTGACCACGTAGCCGCCGATGGCCGCGAACGACGACGGCGCGTCGGCGGGCTTGGGCTTCTCCTTGAGGCCGCTGATCCGCATCAGACCCTCGCTCACGGTCTCCTCCACCACCGGCACGCCGTAGCGCTGCGATTCGGAGGGATCCATGGGCATGAGCGCCAGCACCGGCGCACCGGTCTTCTCGTAGGCGTCCACGAGCTGCTGGGCGCGCGGCACCTCGGCGACGAACACGTCGTCGGGCCACAGCACCAGCAGCGGCTCATCGCCCAGGTGACGGGCGGCATTGAGCACGGGCGTGCCGTTGCCGTAGGGGCCGTGCTGGTCCAGGTAGGTGATGTGCCCGGCGCGGCCGAGCTCGCCGACCTCCTCGACGGCATCGGCGTAGGCGGCCTTGCCGTCGGCGCGCAGCTGGGCGACCAGCGCGGGATTGGGGCGGAAGTGGTCCTGGATCAACGACTTTCCACCGCTGACCACGATGGTGATGTCGGTGACGCCGGAGGCCACCAGTTCGCGGACGGTGTGTTCGATGACCGGCTTGTCGCCGACGGGGAGCATTTCCTTGGGAATCGCCTTGGTCAACGGCAGCAGCCGCGAACCGATACCGGCGGCGGGAATCACGGCCTTGCGAATGGTCATGGCATCGATCATCACACACGTCGCGGCTCGTACCTGTCGGTAGGCGGGCGTAAATTTCCCGTTGTGAACACACCCGCCGCGCTCGACAGTCAGGCCATTACGCCTGGTGGGGGCGACGTTTCGGGGTCGCCGGGGCCGGGCGTGGGAATGGACACACCGGTGGCCGACGCACGGCAAATCACCAGCCGGTCCGCAGCTACCGGCCAGCGGCGCTGGGTGTTGCACATAGATATGGACGCGTTCTTCGCTTCGGTGGAGCAGCTCACCCGTCCGACCCTGCGGGGCCGCCCGGTCCTGGTCGGCGGAATGGGCGGGCGCGGGGTGGTGGCGGGGGCCAGTTACGAGGCGCGGGTGTACGGGGCGCGCTCGGCCATGCCGATGCATCAGGCGCGGCGGCTGGTCGGGGTCTCGGCGGTGGTCATTCCCCCGCGCGGTGCCGTCTACGGCGAGCTCAGCGGCCAGGTGTTCGAAGCCCTCCGGGCCAAAATCCCCGTGCTGGAAACCCTCTCCTTCGACGAGGCGTTCGGCGAGCCCGCCGAACTCGCGGGCGCCACCCCCGACCAGGTCCTCGAATTCTGTGAGGCCCTGCGCACCGCCGTGCGCGAGCGCACCGGTCTGGTCGCCTCGGTCGGCGCGGGCAGCGGCAAGCAGCTCGCCAAGATCGCCTCCGGCCTGGCCAAACCCGATGGTGTACGGGTGATTCCGGCCATCGAGCAGGACAAATTCCTTTCCGCCCTCCCGGTCCGCAAGCTGTGGGGCATCGGACCGGTTGCCGAAAGTCGTTTGCGCTCACTGGGAATCGAGACGGTGGGCGCGCTGGCCGCGCTGCCGGAGTCGGAGGCGTCCTCGATTCTGGGCGGCAGCGTCGGCGTGGCGCTGCACCGGCTGGCCCGCGGCATCGACGACCGGCCGGTGGCCGAGCGCGCCGAGGCCAAGCAGATCAGCGCCGAAACCACCTATGAGACCGACATTCTCAATCTGGCCCAACTGCGCCCCGCGATCGAGGCCATGGCCGCCGCGGCGCATCGGCGGCTGACGAACGACGGCCGGGCGGCGAGAACCGTCGTCCTCAAGCTCAAGAAGACCGATATGAGCATCGTGACCCGCTCCTCGACATTGCCCTATGCCACCGAGGATCTGGCCACCCTCACCGCCGCCGCCCAGCGCTCGGCCCTCGATCCCGCCGAGATCGGTCCGATTCGCCTGGTGGGCGTGGGTTTCGCGGGACTGTCCGAGATTCGCCAGGAATCCCTGTTCCCCGAACTGGATCAAACCGTGGACCCGATCGGCGCGGTCTCCGAGGAACCCACCCTCGCCCTGCCGGACAGTCCGGATCCCGTGGTGCCGCCCGCGACTCGCTCCTACACCACCGGAACCTGGTACCCGGGACTCGATGTCGCACACCCGGAATTCGGTCACGGCTGGGTGCAGGGCGCGGGCCACGGCGTGGTCACCGTCCGCTTCGAAACCCGTTCGACCGGACCGGGTCCCGCCCGCACCTTCCCCGCCGACGATCCCGACCTACGCCGGGCCGATCCGCTCGACAGCCTGCGTTGATGCTGTTAAGACAGGTTTGCGCCAATTATGAGGATTCGGACTGAAAATGGCGCGTTATCGCTTGCGGAGGGGGCTTCCGCGACCGCGCGTTGGTAGTGTCGCGCTCGTTGTCGAACGGACCTACTCGAACGCAAAGGACGAGCAGTTGAAGCTTCAGAAGACTGGACGCATCGCGGTCGCCGCACTCGCGGTGGTGACCGTCCTCGGGCTGTCGGCGTGTGGGAGCGGTGACAAGAAGGACAGCAAGCCCACCAAGGCGACCACCTCGAAGACCACGGCCGCGCAGACGAGCTACCCGGCGGCCCCGACCGCCGCGGATCTGAACGCCGAGCTGCAGAAGGCGCTGGATCCGAGTGTGCCGGACTCGCAGAAGCTGGACATGATGCAGGGCGTCCAGGCCGATCCGAGCCTGCCGAGCCGCCTGGCGGACGCCTACAAGCAGAACAACGCCACCATCACCGTCACCAATGTGACCGATCTCGGCAATGGCACCATCACCGCCGACGCCCAGATCGCGGTCAATGGCGGCCAGCCGCAGCAGGCCGTCGTGCCGTTCGTGGCCGAGGACGGCAAGTGGAAGGTCCAGAAGGAATGGATCTGCAACGCGCTGTCGCTGGCCAACCAGACCTCCCCGGCCTGCAGCTAGTCCCCAGGTGACGGGCCCGGCATCGGAAATCCGAGATGCCGGGTTCGTCCTCTCTTAGCGGACGATTATGAACTCCGCTTAGGATCTCCGGTCGTGACCGACGTGTTGGAGAAGGCGGGGCAGGATTCCGCCGGGAGTGCTGGTGCCGAACCCGAGAGACGAACCCGAGGGGGATGGGCCCGACCGCTCGCTCTGATCGCCGGATTGATAGCGGTCGTCTCCGCGCTGGCCGTGCCGCTGCTCCCGGTCGTCGTGGATCACACGACTCTGACTTGGCCGCAGGGCAATTCGACGCAGAGCATCGAGGCTCCGCTGGTGTCCTACGCGCCCGCCGCTTTCGACGCCACCATCCCGTGTTCGGCTGTGACACAGCTGGGTTCGAACGGCGGCACGCTGGCCGCGACCGCGCCGAACGGTGCGCCGGATCTCGAACGGTACGGGTTCGTGGCGCGGGTCACATCGGGCGGCAAGCTGGAGGCGATCACCCACCACAAGACGCTGGTGAGTGTTCCGGTCGACGAGCTGCCCGCCGGGTGCGTGCTCACGGTCCACTCGGACTTCACCTCCACCACCGCGACGCTCGAGGGCTCCACGGTCGCCCCGGTCACGCTGAACGGTGATTACCGGCCGCAGATGGTCGGCATCTTCAGCGATCTGACAGTCTCGGACGGGGCCAAGGTCACCGCGCAGGTCGACAGCCGGTTCAGCTCCACGCCGAGCGTCATCAAGAAGATCGCCATCTGGACCGCGATCATCGGCACGATCATCGCGCTGTTCGCGGTCTCGCGACTGGACCGGTTGGACGGACGACGCAATCGTCGCTTCCTGCCGCAGCATTGGTGGAGTTTCAAGCCGGTCGACGCGGTCGTGCTGGGCACGCTGATCCTCTGGCACTTCATCGGCGCGACCACCTCCGACGACGGCTACCAGTACGGGATGGGTCGGGCCTCGATTCACGCCGGGTACATGGCCAACTACTTCGGTTACCTGGGCGTGCCCGAAAACCCGGTCGGCACACCGTATTACGACCTGATCGGCCGCCTGGCGCAGATCTACTCGGCCAGCGCGTTCGTGCGGCTGCCCGCACTGCTGGCGGGCATCGTGATCTGGCTGGTGCTCAGCCGCGAGGTGATTCCCCGGCTGGGCGCGCGGATTCGGCGCGACCGGGTCGCGGTGTGGACGGGTGCGCTGGGCTTCCTGGCCATCTGGCTGCCGTACAACAACGGCTTGCGGCCGGAACCGTTGGTGGCGCTGGGCTTGCTGCTCACCTGGGTCTCGGTGGAGCGAGCCATCGCGACCGGTCGTTTGCTGCCCTACGGCATCGCGATTGCCATCGGCGCGTTCACCTGTACCGTCGGTCCGTCGGGAATCATTTGCTTCGCACCGCTGCTCGCCGGTATCCGGCCGATGTGGCGGATACTCGACCGACGCGCAAGCGCATTGAGCAAGCCCGTTCCCGCTGGTTCGGGCGGTTTCACGGTGCTGCGCACCCGATTCGGCGCGTATCTGACCCTCGCCGTGCCGCTGGTCGCGGCCGGTGCGGTGGCGCTGTCGATCATGTTCGCCGACCAGCCGCTGTCCTCCATGTTCGAGATGAACCGGGTGCACGACCTGATCGGGCCGAACGTGCACTGGGACGCGGAATACATTCGCTACCAGTACCTTTTCATGCCCACCATCGACGGTTCGCTGGCCCGCCGCTTCGGCATGTTCGCCTTCTGGATCGGCCTGCTGGTGTGCGCGTTCGTGCTGTTGCGCAAGGGCGGCCGGATCCCGTTCACCGCGCCCGGGCCGGTCCGCCGCGTGCTGGGCACCGGCGTCGGCGTCATGCTGCTGATGATGCTGACGCCCACCAAGTGGACCCATCACAACGGCATCTACGCCGGAATCGCCGGTGTCGTCGCGGTTTTGACGGCCGTGGCGGTCGGCCCGAAGGTCATGCGCTCGCCGCGCAACCGCGCGCTGTTCGCCGCGGTGGTGGCCTTCGCGCTCGCGATCTCCTTCGCGAGCATCAACGGCTGGTGGTACGTCTCGAACTGGTCGATTTCCTGGAACGACAAGTCGCCGGTGCTGGCCGGGATCGAGGTCGACAAGATCCTGCTCGCCGCCGCCGTGGGCCTGCTCGGTCTGGCCGGTTGGTTCCATGTGCGGGCGCCGCAACAGCCTGGCCCGCACCGGATTTCGAAGCTCGGCTGGCGATTCGTCGCCATCCCGCCGCTGACCGTGGCGGCCGCGTTCATGGTGTTGTTCGAGGTGGCTTCCCTGGCCAAGGGCGCGGTCGCGCAGTACCCCGCGTACTCGCTGGCCCGCTCGAATGTCGATGCGGTGCTGGGCAAGCCGTGCGGTCTCGCCAATGACGTGCTGGTGGAGGAGAACCCGAACAAGGGCATGCTGAAGCCGCTCACCGGCGACGCGCTGAGCACGTTCACCGCGGACGCCGTCGGCTTCACGCCCAAGGGCGTGGCGACCGACCTCCGTGCCGATGACGACACCGACACCGGCGGCAACGTCTCCGCCGCGGTCAGCGGTCGCTCCAGCACGACCGTCGACGGAACCACCACCGCGCCACTGCCCTTCGGCCTCGACGCGAACACCCCGATCCTGGGCAGCTACAACAGCACCGAGGCCGTCTCGACGCTGACCACCGGCTGGTACGCCCTGCCCGCGCAGCGCGACAGCTCCGGCATCATCGCCATGGCGGCGGCCGGACGGATCTACTCGGTGAACAAGGACGGCATCGCGACCCCCGGCCAGAAGGTCGAGATCGAGTACGGCGTGCCCGGTGCCGACGGTGCGGTGCAACCGCAGGGCCGCGTCCTGCCCATCGATATCGGTCCCGCGCCGACCTGGCGCAATCTGCGGGTCCCGTTGAGCCAGATTCCGGCGCAGGCCACCGCGATTCGCGTGGTCGCCGAGGATCGCGACAGCGACGCCAAGCAGTGGGTGGCGCTCACCCCGCCGCGCATTCCGCAAACCGTGACGCTGCAGGATTTCGTGGGCAAGGACAAGCCCGTGCTGCTGGATTGGGAAGTGGGTCTGCAGTTCCCGTGCCAGCGGCCGTTCAACCATCTCGACGGCATCGCCGAGGTGCCCGACTACCGCATCCTGCCGGATCGCGGCGGCGCGGCCATGACCACCCTGTGGCAGAGCCACGACGGCGGCGGCGCGCTGGGCTGGAGCTCGATGCTGCTGCGGCCGGTCACTCTGGCGACCTTCCTCGACAATGACCCGCGTCAGGATTGGGGCGAGTTGCAGATCCTGGATCGGATCGATCACTCGGCGCAGACGGCCAAGCCGATCGTGACGACGGAGACGCATACCGGGTTGTGGAATCCGGGTCCGATCAATGTCACTGGCTGGCAGTAGGCAGTAAAGACAGTTCGCCCCGCCCCCGAAAGGAGGCGGGGCGGACCTGTTTTCACGCTTTACGGTCCGGCAGCGCCCTGCAGCTTTCGCACCTGTGCCGCCGTCATGGCGGTGAGCTGTTGCGGATCGGGCTCTTTCGAGTCGGAGTACGCGATCTGCACGACCGTCGAGCCGACCAGCACGATGGTCACGTCCGTGTAGAGCGTCATCCCCTCGCTGGTAGTCCGCACCTGGAACGACGTCGACCCGTCCCCGGCCTGCGGCTGATCCAACCCGCCCAGCCGGAACTCCACGTTCGTATTGTCGGCGTCCCTCCCGGAGTACTTGGTACACCCGGCAAGCAGCCCCTGAGCGGTCGAAAACGCCTGTGCCGCTCCACCATTCGCATACGACGCGGCATCGATGTCCACCGAGGCGAAGTTCGAACCCGCGAACTGCGCCGCGACCTGCGCGACGGCACCCGGGGCTTGAGTCCCGATCTCCGCCAACACCTTCGCGCACGGTGCCGGATCGGTCTTGG
Organism: Nocardia sp. CDC153; assembly: GCF_035818515.1. Taxonomy (NCBI): domain Bacteria; kingdom Bacillati; phylum Actinomycetota; class Actinomycetes; order Mycobacteriales; family Nocardiaceae; genus Nocardia; species Nocardia sp. CDC153. The sequence continues at coordinate 167,276 of NZ_JAYKYU010000008.1, forward strand.
CACCCGCACCACCGGTGTTGCCCGGCGGGGGGTCATCCAGCGCCGTGAATCCGGCGGGCAGCTGGGACACATCCAGCAGATCCGACCGCAACGTGTACTGATCCAACGCCGGTGTCGCCGTACCCGGCGTCTTCGGAGTCACCGTCGGCCCCAGACTCGGCAGTGGCGGCGCGGAATCCTTGTTCCCGCAGGCGGTCACCGTCAGCGCCAGCGCACCGGCCAGCAGCGCCAGCCGCGTCACGCTCCCCACTGCACCTCCGTGCGCAGGGTCTGGCGCAGCGTCACCGCGCTGCGCGGGTCGCGGTAGGTCTGGTTGCCGCCCACCTCGACCGCGCCGGAAACCGGCAGCGGCAGACCCAGATCCACGGTGACCTGGCCGGTGCCGTGCATGAGGTAGTCCACGATCTCGAGCTGGCCCGCCTCGTTGGGCAGCTTCCAGATGGTGGATTTCGGCGTCTGCGTCACATTCAATTCGATGGTGAGCAGGTTGCCGTCGCGGGCGGTGAGGGTGGCGGTGGTCACCTGCTCCAGCGGCACGGTGTCGGAAACCTGTTGCCGCACGGTCCATACCGCGCCCACGCCGACGGGCTCCTCGGGGAAGGCGATGGACTGGTACACCGCCTGATAGAACGACTGTTCCAGTGCGGCGCGCGCGGTATCGGAGGTGGCGGGCTTGGGTGCCAGCTTGAGCGCGGTGATCGCGCCCAGTTCGTTCACGTCGAAGCCGACCTGCGAACCGTCGGCGGGCAGCAGCGCCTTCGCCAGGTTCGGATCGGGGGAGGTGACATTGCCGAGGGTCAGGTCCACGCCGTCGTTACCGGCCGCCGCCACCAAGGGAATGGTGATCGCGGGCGGGGAGATGTCGCGCAGCGCCTGATTGTTGATCTGCTGCTCGATGTGGTGGTTGGTGCTCAGCGTCACCTGCTGCGAGGTGCCGGGCGCGAGCGTGCGGCGCAGCGGCGAGCGCGGTTCCGCGCCGGGATCGACGACGGTGGTGGTCACGGCCTGGATCGGCATGGTGACCTCTTTGTTGATGCCCACCGGCTCGGTGCCGTCGGATTCGACCGTGCGCTCGGAGACATCGCTGCAGCCCACGCCGAATGCGCTCAGGGTCATCGCGAGTACCAGCAGCAGAACCCCCGTCCGGGTGTTGTGCGACCTGGTCCGCACAGGGGATGAAGACAACACCGTCACGTCGAACAGGTTACGGTGCGATCCTGAAAAACAGCTGGGATCACGAGGGGGACGGGTATTCGGCGTTGCTCTCCGGGGATAGGGAATGATGTCAGGGTGAGTACCGACCGGCCGCGCGAAACCGACGCAGAGGATCCAGCCGAGAATCAGCCTTTCGAGCAGCGACCCCGTCGCCTGCGGACCTTGCTGATCGTCGCGGCTGTCCTACTCGGTCTGGACCTGCTGACCAAGACCATCGTGGTCGCCACCATGACGCCGGGGAAGCCGATCTATCTGATCGGCGACTGGGCGCGGCTGACGCTGACTCGCAATCCGGGCGCGGCGTTCTCCATGGCCACCGGCATGACCTGGCTGCTGACGCTGGTCGCGGCGGCGGTCGTGATCGGTGTCATTCGAATCGGGCGCACGCTGCGGTCGCTGCCCTGGGCCATCGGGTTGGGCATGGTGTTGGGCGGGGCGCTCGGCAATCTCGTCGATCGGCTCTTTCGCGCGCCGGGACCGCTGCAGGGGCATGTCGTGGACTTCGTGGCCATCGGCTGGTGGCCGGTGTTCAATGTGGCCGATTCGTCGATCGTGTGCGGGGCCATTCTGCTGGTCGCCTTGACGGTGTTCGGGTTCGAGCCCGACGGCAGCCGCATGAATCGCGAGCACGCGTCCAGCGCGGAAGGGGAGGCGGCATGAGGGAGACCCGCAGTATGCCGGTGCCGGACGGGCTGGACGGCATGCGTGTCGACGCCGGGCTGTCGCGGTTGCTCGGGCTCTCGCGCACGGCCGTGGCCTCGATGGCCGAGGAGGGGGCCGTACAGCTGGACGGGGTCGCGGCGGGGAAGTCGGATCGGCTGACCGCCGGGTCCTGGCTGGAGGTCGAATTCCCGGAGCCCAAGCGGGAACTCACGGTGGAGGCTACGCCGGTGGAGGGGATGAAGATCCTCTACGCCGATGACGACATCGTGGCCGTGGACAAACCCGTTGGGGTGGCGGCGCATACGGGTGTCGGGTGGACCGGACCCACCGTGGTGGGCGGACTGGCGGCCATGGGGTACCGGATCTCGACCTCGGGAGCCCATGAGCGGCAAGGGATCGTGCACCGGCTGGATGTGGGGACCTCCGGTGTGATGGTCGTCGCGCAGTCGGAGCACGCCTATACGCAGTTGAAGCGGGCGTTCAAGTACCGGACGGTGGAGAAGAAGTATCACGCGCTGGTGCAGGGGCATCCGGATCCGTCGAGCGGGACCATCGACGCGCCGATCGGGCGGGCGCGGGGCAACGACTGGAAGTTCGCGGTGACGGCGGACGGGCGGCCGTCGGTGACGCACTACGACACCATCGAGGCGTTCCAGTCGGCGTCGCTGCTCGACATTCATCTGGAAACCGGTCGGACGCACCAGATTCGGGTGCATTTCTCGGCGGTTCGGCATCCGTGCTGTGGTGATCTGACCTATGGTGCCGATCCGCGGCTGGCCGAGCGGCTCGGGCTGGAACGGCAGTGGCTGCATGCGCGGCAGCTGGGGTTCAACCATCCCGCCGATGGGCGGTGGGTGGAGATCACCAGCGAGTACCCGGCCGACCTGGAACACGCGCTGGACGTGCTGCGCGCGCACTGAGTTCATCGGGCCAGAGCACTGAGCTGATCGGGAGAAACCGTGGAGGCACCGACGCTGCGGCGGGCGGGGATCGTGGCCGTGGCGGTGCTGGTCGCGGTGGTGGTCGTCTTGCTGGGGTGGGCGATTCCGCCTCGGGCGGCTGTTGTTTCGACCGATCGGCTGGGGCCGGAGAGCGGGGAGGCGGTTTCCCGGTACCTGGATCGGGCGCGGGAGTCGTTGCGGGGCGACGACGGTGGCGGGCATTGGGCGCTGCTGTCGTTCACGCAGGGGGTTACCGCGGATCGGATTCCGGAATTCAGTGGGGGGCTGCGGATTTCGCAGGTGCTGTATCACGTGGCGGTGGATCGGGTGGCTACGCCGATCGTCGCGATCGGGGTGCCGGACGGCGAGCGGGTGGCGGTGGAATCGGTGAAATCCGCTGCGGCGCAGATGGAGTCGACTCCTACCTTCGATGATCGGTCTACTCGGGTGGCGAGGCTCGTGGCCGCGCGGCTGCGGGGGGACTGTGCGTGTGTGGTGGGGATCGTTCTTCAGGGGAATCTGGAACAGCTTCGACATCTGGGTTCGCAGAACGGGGTTCGGGCGGTGCAGGCGCTTCCGGCCGATGCGTCGGCGGGGGTTTTCGCTGTTTCGCCGTTGCTGCCGGAACAGGTGGAGTCGGCCAGTCCTGGGGCCGATGATGGGCCCGTTCCCGATAACTGATCGGGGCCGTGGCTGCCGAAATCTGTTGGTAGCTGGAGGTTTACGCAGCGTGTTGCTTTGATCATTCTATCGTGTCATGGGTCTCGAAAGTATGATCGAGGTATGACCGGAAGTGCTGATGACGTGCTCTTTGCCACCGAGGTGGTGGAGGAGCTTCGTGCTGTGCACTCGGAGATTGCTGCCTTGCAGGCCAAGGAAGTTGAGTTGATGACGCTGCTGTATCAGGTGCGGCGGGCGGAGCAGCTCGATCTTGGCGTGGGGGAGTTGTATGCGGGGGAGGACGCGGCCACCGAGATCGGGATTGCGCTGAAGGTGTCGCAGCGGTCGGCGGATGGGCTGATCGGCCTCGGGTTGGGGCTGGAGCATCGGTATCCGCACACCCGGGAGGCCTTCGCGGCGGGGCGGATCGACCTGTCGCAGGTGCGGGCCATCAGTGACACCTTGACCAATGCGCCGGAGGACATGCTCGCGGAGCTGGAGCCTCGGCTTGCCGACTACGCGGAAAAGGCTGAGCCGCAGCGCATTCGGCGGACGGGGCGGCGGTGGATGCTGGAGGCGGATCCGGAGGGGCAGGCCCTGCGGCGCAAGGAAGCGGAGGCCGAGCGGTTCGTGTCGGTGCGCGCGGCCGACAATGGGACCGCCGAACTCGAGGGGGTGCTGACCGCTCACGGTGGGCGCACACTCTACGAGCGCCTGCGGGAGATGGCCGTCACCGAATGCTGTGGCAGTGATCCGCGCACCATGAACCAGCGCCGCGCGGACGCCCTGGTCGCCCTCGCGGACGGCAGCGGCCGCCTGATCTGCCAGTGCGGCAAGGCCGATTGCCCGCGCCTCCCGACCGAGCCTGTCCCCGCTCCGCGCAAAACCCTTGTCCAGGTGGGAGTCTCGGCCGAAACCCTGGCCGGCTTGCAGGACAACCCTGCCCTCCTCTCGGGTTTCGGCGCGATCGACGCCGACCTGGCCCGCCAACTCGCCCGCCTCGCGAAGATCGAGCTGATCCCTGAGAACCCCACCGCCGGAATGACTTCCGAGTCCGCCGGTAAGCCTTCCGAGTCCGCCGGAGAGATTTTCGAGTCCGCCGGACGAACTTCGGACGCGCCCGGACAGTCCTCCACCGCGGAGCGTATCTACCGCCCCTCGGCGCGCCTCACCGCCCGCGTCCGCGCCCTCGACGGAACCTGCCGCGCGCCCGGCTGCCAGGTCCCCGCCGCGGACACCGACCTCGACCACCAAGACCGATTCGACCACCACAACCCCGACACCGGCGGCCCCACCACCGAATCGAACCTCGGTGCCCGCTGCCGCCGACACCACCGCCTCAAGACCCTCGCCGACAACGGCGCGAACCGCTGGCAGATCACCCACCACCCGGACCGCGTGGTCGAATGGCGCACGCCCTCAGGTGATTCCACCACCACAACCCCCGAGGGAACCCCCTTCCTCTTCCCCTCGGTGCCGGTACCACCCGTCACCGCCGCAGGCGTCCCGGACGTCCAACCCACCGGCTCCCTCCTCGACCCCGGCCCACTCGTCAACGAGCTGATGGACCTGGTCCAGGCCTACTGCACTCCCTCCCAACGCCGCGCTCACCGCCGCGCCCGTCACAACATGTGATTCAGATGCATGAGGCCAGGTAACGCGGGGGAAGACTACTTGCGTGCATGTCTGGCAACGGGATTGCTCTCGGAGTGCAGGTACCGGAAGTGTGGTCGCCTCGCCTGCCCTACCGGACTTGGGCTGACGCCGGGTTGGGAGCCGTGACTCACCTCCCAGCCCACGGACTGCACGGATCACCTTCAAAGACAAAACACGAAAAGACAAAACACGAAAAGGCAAGACTTCTTTGGGGTTTGGAGTGGGTTCAGTCGATCTTCAGCTGGGTGGCCAGGCCGTCCAGTAGGGCTTGGAGGCCGCGGTCGAATTGATCGGTCAGGGCGTCGGCGGTCATCGGGGGGCGGGCGGAGTCTGTCTCCGAGAGTTGGTCGTTGAGTGCGTTCAGCTGTGGGAAATCGCCGGTACGCAGTAGTCCTCGGCCGAATTCGACTGCGGTGGTGGCTGATTCGGGATCCGATTCGATCAGCTCGGCGCGGGACAGGGTTTCGATGGCTTGCAGGGATGCGCCCAGGACGTAGGCGTCGACGTCGGCGATAAGCTCCATTTTTTCTCGCGCGGTGAGGCGCGTACCGGCCAGTGCGGCGAGGTTCTGTTCCATGTGTCGCATGGCGTTGGGGCCGAAGGTGGCTGCGGTGAGGGCGGCCGGTGACCAGGGATGTGCCATCAGCACCGCTCGGGTGCGGCGGGCGATGGCGATCGTGGCCTGACGCCAGCCGGCGTGCAACTCCGCGTCGGGCACGAGCTGGTCGGCCAGGATCGCGTCCTGCATCAGCGCCACGATGTCGGCCTTGTTGCGCACGTAGTAGTACAGCGTCATCGTGCCCGCACCCAGTTCCGCGGCGATGCGCTTCATGGTGACCGCCTCGAAACCCTCGGTGTCGGCGATGTGTAGCGCCGCCGCGGCGATTTGCTCCCGAGTGAAGCGCGGTCGACGACCTGCTGGCTCGGGGCGGGCCCAGATGGGTGCGTTGTCCGCCGTTGACATGCGTACAGCATACGAATAACGTATTCGTATGGCATACGAAGATAGCGTATGAAGTACGAATAGGATGATCATGGGACGCACCGACTCGGTCGCGATCACGGCAAACGGGGTGAGCAAGCAGTTCGAGGGAGCCGTCGGTCTGGACCGCGTCGACCTCGAAGTTCCCACCGGCACAGTGACTTCCCTGCTCGGCCCAAACGGCGCGGGCAAGACCACGATGGTCAGGATTCTGTCGACCCTGCTGCGGCCCGACTCGGGCATGATCCGCGTCGCGGGTCACGACGTGCTGCGCGAACCCGAGCGTGTGCGGGCCCTCATCGGTCTGACGGGTCAGTCGGTCGCCGTCGACGCCAAGCTGTCCGGGCCCGAGAATCTGCGGATGTTCGGCCGCCTGAATCGGCTGTCCTGGCCTGTGGTGCGGGAGCGATCGGCGCCGCTGTTGGAGACGTTCGAGCTGGACCGCGCCGGCAAGCGTGCGGTCAAGACCTACTCCGGCGGGATGCGCCGCAAACTCGATCTCGCGCTGAGCCTGATGGCTCAGCCGAGGATTCTGTTCCTCGATGAACCGACCACCGGCTTGGATCCGGCGAGTCGGCACGCGCTGTGGGACGTGATAGGCAGCCTGGTCCGCCAGGGCAGCACCGTAATGCTGACCACGCAGTATCTGGACGAGGCTGACGCACTGGCGGATTCGATCGTGTTCCTCGACGGTGGCCGGGTGATCGCCACGGGCACCCCGGCCGAGCTGAAGGCACGCGCCGCGAGCACCCAGCTCGTCCTCACGATGGCGTCCGAGCCCGATGCCGTGCGGCTGACCACCGGTTTGGAGGGTTTTCACGCCGTCGCTGACCACCGCACCGTGCGGATCGCCGTGCCCGCCAACGGAGGCGACGGCCTCAATGAATTGCGGGCCGTGCTCGACGCGGCCCTGCGCACCGATGTCGATGTCGAGAGCTACACCGTGCGCGAGCCCGACCTCGACGATGTCTACTTCCACCTGACCGGGCATGCCCGGCCGGTCGAGATGAAGGACGCGGCATGACGACACTCTCGCCGCCGCTGCGCCGAGGCTCGCTCGCCTGGATGGTCAGCGACTACTGGGAGATGGTGCGGCGCAGCCTGGTTCACATCCGCCACGATCCCGAACAGCTGATCAATGTGACCCTGCAGCCGGTACTCACCATCATCTTGATGAACTACCTGCTCGGTGGGGCGATCAGCACCGGCGGGCATGAGCACTACATCGATTACGTGATGCCCGGTGTCCTCGTCGTCGCGATCGCCTTCGCGGCGGTGACCACCGCGACCAGCGTGGCAGCCGATCTGCAGGATGGTGTGGTCGACCGGTTCCGCACCCTGCCGATCGCCAAGTCCGCGGTGATCGCCGGACATGTCGTTGCCGACCTGATTCGCAGCGGGTTTGGAGTGGTCGTCACCACGGGGGTGGGGATCGCGGTGGGTTTCCGGCCCCACGCGAGCATCGGCGGCTGGGTCGCCACCGCCGGCCTGCTGGTACTGGTGGCGCTCGGATTGTCTTGGCTCGCCGCACTGATCGGGCTATTGGGCCGATCACTTGAGGTCACCCAGCAACTTTCGGCATTGATCATCCTGCCGGTGTTTTTCAGCAGCGCGCTGGTGCCGACCGACACGATGCCCGGCTGGCTGCGGGTGGTACTCGCCAATCAGCCTGTCACGCAGGCCGTCGATGCGTTGCGCGCGCTTCTGCTGAACCAGCCCTTCGGCAACCATCTGTGGATGGCGCTGATCGAATTCGGCGCAATCACCTTGGCAGCGGGTGCTTTCGCCGGGGTGTTGTTCCGCAGGTCCACGCTCTAGTGCGGGGCGAAATGCCAGCGGGTGGCGCCGTGGGGTTCGGTTAGGGCTACGCCTACTGCGGTGTGGGGGGTGAAGCGGTAGAGGTGCCAGGGGGCGGGGCCGGCGCTTTGGGCGCTGTAGGGGGCGGTGATGGCGTCGCCTTCGCGGTGGGCGGGCCAGCCGGATTCGCGGTAGGCGGCGGTGACTTGGTCCAGTTCGGTGGGGTTGGTGGTGCGGTGGGCTTCGCCGGAGAGGGTGAGGTCGACGTCGGGGAAGCGGAAGGACAGGGTGCAGGCGGGGTTTGTGGTGAGGTTGCGGGATTTGCGGGTGGTGGGGCCGCTGGTGAAGTAGAGGTGGCCGGCGGATTGGATGCAGCCGATGCCCGCGGAGCTGGGTTTGCCGTCGGGGGTTACGGTGCCCAGGAATTGGGGGGTTTCAGGGAGGCCGACTCCCTTTTCGATTGCCTGTTGCACTTGCTCCCAGGTCAATTCGCCGCTGCCGTAGATGTTGAGGTTCTGGGCCGATATCGGGTCTGGGAGCATCTCGTCTCCTCGAATCAGAAGGTGGCGGGGCGGAGCTGGGCTATGGCTCGGGTGTCGCCGTCGACCGCGAACCAGAGGGTGACGGTGTCGTCGGTGCGGGAGGTGTGGATGTCCAGGGCCTCGCCGTAGCGGATGGGCTTGTTGTATTCCAGCACGAAGCGGTGGGGGGATTGGGTGAGTTCGGGTGTGTCGGCGGTGAATTCGTGGACGGCGTGCCAGTAGGCGGTGTTGGTGATGTGTTGGAAATGGTCGGTGTCGGTGCGGCGCAGGGGGAATCGGGTGCCGGGGGTGGCGGGCAGGGGGGCGTCGAGCCATTGCCGCCAGCGCAGGCGGTGGTCGTCGGTGGTGGTGCACATGAGGTCGAAGAATTCGTCGGCCACACGGGAGGGGGCCATCGTGTCCTTGTTCATGTGGATCCAGAAGCCCTCGGTCTCGATCAGGCCGCCGGTGTCGGAGTCGATGCGTACGCGCATGGTGCACCAGCGCGGGGAGATGCCCGAGCACCAGCGGCGGATGCGGAGTTGCGAGGGCCAGGTCACCGGTCGCAGGACGTCGATGACGGTGCGGCGGCAGATCCAGTGCGGGTGCGACTCGAGGGCGTCGCAGTGGATCAGGTGATCGACCCCCGCGTCCTGAAGGTGGCGGGCGATGCCGTCGACGCGCAGGTACTGGTGCTCGTCCATGTCGACGGTGCCGAGGCGGCGGGTGACGTCGAAGATGTGGCCCGAGGTGGGGACGGGGGCCAGGGCCCGGGTCAGCGGGTGGGAATCCATCAGGCTGGGACGGTCTTCGAGCTGGTTCATCATGGGCAGAACCTCCGGATCATCCATCCGTCATTTGTGGTCCCGAGCGTAGTGCGCCAGCCGTCCGAGCCCCCGCCGCCCTGCCGAGTAACGTCGTGGTGGATCGATGTGGACGCATCGGAGTGGAAGAGGCGAGCGCACATGGAATTGACGCCGGAGCAGGCCGATCGGGCCGCGGGGGTTTTGTTGGGCACGGCGGCCGGTGACGCGTTGGGGGCCGGATACGAGTTCACGCATCCGGGGCCCGAGGTGGAGATCCGGATGAAGGGCGGCGGCGCGTTTCGGTGGGCTCCGGGGGAGTGGACCGATGACACGGCCATGGCGGTCGCGGTGGCGCGGGCGGCGGCGAAGAACGGGGACATCTGTAGTCCGGAGGGGCTGGACGCGGTGGCGGCGGAGTTCGTCGCGTGGTGGGATTCGCGGCCCAAGGACATCGGGAATCAGACGCGGCAGGTGCTCGAGTGGCGGGACCAGAGCGGGCGGGCCATGCAGATGCGGGCGCACGATCTGGACGGACTGAAGGCGGGCAATGGGTCGCTCATGCGGACCGCGCCGGTGGCGCTCGCCTATCTCGACGATGCCGAGAAGTGTGGGAAGGCAGCGAAACTCGTCAGTTCGCTGACCCACTACGACATGCAGGCCATGCAGGCGTGCAAGCTGTGGACGCTGGGCATTCGGCACGCGGTCATCCACGGCAACTACGACGGTTTGCGGGAGGCGCTCTCGCAGGTGGACACCGGGTTCTGGGAACCGTTGCTGGACAAGGCGGAATCCGGCAGCCCGTCGGACTTCCCGAAGAACGGGTGGGTCGTGCACGCCCTGCAGACCGCCTGGTGGGCCATCACGCATTCCGAAACCCTGCCCGGCGCACTGGAACTCGCGGTGCGGGCGGGCGGGGACACGGATACGACGGCGGCCATCGCGGGCGGGCTGCTGGGGGCGCGGTGGGGTGCCTCGGCGATCCCGGCGGAGTGGCGGGAGCTATTGCACGGGTACCCGGGGTATCGGGCGGATGATCTGGATTCGTTGACGCGACAGATCACCCAGCGCTGAATGCCCTAGTCCGGCAGACGAACTACCCCGTCCAAATAGCGGCGGCAGCGTCCGGTCAAACGGACGCGGTCGTCGGAGAGGTTGCAGCGCATCGAGCCGCCGCGGCGGCTGAGCTGGCGGGCGGTGAGGGTGGTGCGGCCGAGTTCGCGGCTCCACAGCGGGGCCAGTTGGGCGTGGGCGGAACCGGTCACCGGATCCTCGGGTATGCCTTTGCCGGGTGCGAAGACTCGGGAGACGAAATCGACGTCGTCGCCCTCCGCGGTGAGAATGGCCGCCCGCTCGATGGCCGGGAAGATCGAGAAGTTCGGGCGGGAGTCGCGCACTTCGTGTTCGGCGGTGAGGAACAGGACCACGTCGGTGCCCTCGAAGGCACGCAGGGGGCGCACGCCCAGGGCGTGGGCGAGCTGCTTCGGAATGTCCTCGTGCACATCGATTTCCACCGACGACACCGACGGCAGATCCAGCACCAGATCGTCGCGGTCGCGGTCCACGCGTAACCAGCCGCTGCGCGTGTAGAAGTGGACGCGGTCCGCGCCGGGATGCATATCGTCGAGGATCTGCGCGGCCGCGGCCATGGTGGCGTGGCCGCACAGATCGACCTCGACGCTGGGGGTGAACCAGCGCAGGTGGAAGGCGGGCGAGTTGTCCGGCGGCGCACCCGCTTCCGGCGGCAGGGCCGAGGTGTAGAAGGCCGTTTCCGCGAGGTTGTTCTCCTCCGCTAGCCGCTGCAGCAACTCGTCCGGCAGCCAGGACAACAGCGGCATGACCGCCGCGGGGTTGCCCGAGAAGGGGGCGTCGGCGAATGCGTCGAGCTGATGCAGCAAGACCTCCATGGGGCACAAGGTACCTGCCGTTTCAACGACTGCCCAGGACGGACAAACCCCCGGCGAGCCAAACCATGCGACCAGTTTGGATGTTAAGCGGTTCAGGCCTTTTCGGATATCACCACCGGGGGCCGGGTATGCGGCGACTCGCCCAGATATTTCGCGCTGAGCCACCACGCCGCCTCGACCAGCACGATGCCGATCGCGCCGCAGACCACCGCCGAGGTCGTCAGCGCCACGTTCGACGGATCCAGTTTGAAGAAGTGCCGCGTGAACGGGACAGAGAACAGGATCAGGTATCCCGCAACGGAACCCGCGACCAGCAGGATCTTCCACCAGTTCCACGGGCGCGCCACGATGGCCAGCACCCACACCGCGATGATCAGCAGGGTGATGAGGGCGGTGGTGCCCGACTGCACCTTCGCGGTCTCGCCCGCGTCCGGACCCTTGTAGGCGATCAGGTACGAGATGAACGTCATCACGCCAATCACCAGACCGGACGGTACGGCCAATCGCATGACGCGGCCGACGAATCCGGTGCGGGCGCGCTCGTTATTGGGCGCGAGGGACAGGATGAAGGCCGGGATGCCGATGGTGAACCAGGCGGCGATCGTCACGTGGCGCGGCAGGAACGGATAGCCGATGGCCTTGTAGTGGAAGATCTGCGAACCGATGCCCGCGACGCCGACCAGGAAGGCCAGCACCACCGAGTAAACGGTCTTGGTGAGGAACAGGTTCGAGACGCGCTCGATATTGCCGATGACACGGCGGCCCTCGGCCACGACGTACGGCAGTGTCGCGAACTTGTTGTCCAGCAGCACGATCTGGGCCACCGAGCGCGTGGCGGGGCTGCCCGAACCCATGGCGACGCCGATATCGGCGTCTTTAAGAGCGAGGACATCGTTGACGCCGTCGCCGGTCATGGCGACGGTGTGGCCGCGCGACTGCAGAGCGGAGACCATGGCGCGCTTCTGATCCGGGCGGACTCGGCCGAAGACGGTTTCGGTGTCGAGGACGTCGGCGAGTTCGTTCTGGTCCTCGGGGAGTTTGCGCGCGTCGACGGGGTGGTCGCCGCCCGCCATGCCCAGCGAGGTCGCGACCGCGCCGACGGAGACGGCATTGTCGCCGGAAATGACCTTGGTTGAGACGTTTTGGGAGGCGAAGTAGTCGAGGGTGGACTTGGCGTCGGGGCGGACCTTCTGCTCGAGGACGACCAGGGCGGCGGGGGTGACCGTGCCCGGAGCGTCCTTGGCGTCGACCGGGCGGTCGCTCTGGGCCAGCAGCAGCACCCGCAGCCCCTTCGCACCGATTTCCTGTGCGGTGGCGGCGATTTCGGAATGTGGGTCGAGCAGGACGTCGGGTGCGCCCATGAGCCAGTTGCCGTGGTCGCCGTAGGACATGCCGGACCACTTCTTGGCGGAGGAGAAGGGGGCGATGGCGGTGGAGGACCAGCCGGGCGCGTCCGGCAGCGCTTCCCTGATGGCCAGCATGCTCGCATTGGGGCGCGGGTCGTCGTTGGCCAGAGCGGAGAGGACCTGCTGGAGTTCCCTCATGTAGCTGGGCGTGGCACCGTCTGCGGTAGTCGTCAGCCGTTCATCGCCGACCGGTCGAATCTCGGCCAGCCGCATGCCGTTTTCCGTCAGCGTTCCGGTCTTGTCCGCGCAGACCACGTCGACCCGGGCCAGCCCCTCGATCGCGGGCAGCTCCTGCACCAGACACTTGCGCGCACCCAGCCGGACCACGCCCACCGCGAACGCGATCGACGTCATCAGCACCAGGCCCTCCGGCACCATCGGCACCAGCGCGGCCACCATGCCGTTGACCGCGGGCCGCCAGGACTCCTTCGACGACACCAGCTGGTTGTAGATCGACAGCAGTCCCGCCGGAATCAGCAGGTAGGTAATGACTTTCAGAATGGTGTCGATACCGCTGCGCAGCTCGGACTTGACCAGCGTGAACTTGCTGGCCTCATCGGCGAGCTTGGCCGCGTAGGCGTCCTTGCCGACCTTGGTGGCCCGGTACGCGCCGCTGCCCGACACCACGAAGCTGCCCGACATGATCGGTGCGGCAACGGTTTTGTCGATCGGGTCGGACTCACCGGTGAGCAGCGATTCGTCGACCTCGAGGAGTTCGGATTCGACGACCTCGCCGTCGACCACGATCTGATCGCCGGGGCCGAGCTCGATGATGTCGTCGAGCACGATCTCCTGCGGGGCGACCGCGGTGGCCTTGCCCTCGCGGCGCACCATCGGCTTGGCCTGTCCGACAATGGCCAGCTTGTCGAGGGTGTTCTTGGCGCGGATCTCCTGGATGATGCCGACCGCGCTATTGGCGATGATCAGCAGGCCGAACATGCCGTCGATGATCGAGCCGGTGGCCAGCACCAGGATGAACAGGACGCCGAGGATGGCATTGATGCGGGTGAAGACGTTGGCCCGGACAATGTCGCGGACCGACCGGCTGGCACGCTCGGGCACGTCATTGGTGAGTCCGTCGCGTCGCCGCTGCTCGACCTCGGCGGCGGTGAGCCCCGGGGCGGGTGGACTAGCTGCCTGCGCAGTAATCGACATGCTCTCCACAGTAAAGGGCGATCAAAGAAACTGGGCTGTTGCTGGGCGTCACGCGCCGGGCGGGGTGTGGGGATGATCCTATGAATCGGCTGTCGTGAGGTTCATTGCGCGGGCTAACGTAATCGGGTGGCCGAAGGACGAGTGAGCGTCGATAGCGTGCGGGCAGAGAGTCATCTCCAGCGAGACTCGGGCGTCGCCTTTGGGGTCGGGGCCTATTTCATCTGGGGGTTGTTCCCGGCGTTCTTCGGATTGCTGTCGTTCGCGAGTCCGGGGGAGGTGGTCGCCGAACGGATTCTGTGGACGCTGGTCGTGTCGCTGCTGGTTTTGACCCTGGCCGGGCGGCTGGGCGAGTTGCGCCGCATCGATGCCCGGACCTGGCGGCTGGCGGCCGCGGCGTCGGCTGCCATCTCGATGAACTGGGGTGTGTACGTCTACGGCGTGATCTCGCATCATGTCGTCGAGTGCGCGCTGGGGTACTTCATCAATCCGCTGGTCACGGTCGCGTTCGGGGTGGTCATCTTCCGCGAGAAGCTGCGTGCGCCGCAGTGGGTCGCGTTGGGGCTGGGTGCGGCGGCGGTGATCGTGCTGACCGTGGATTACGGGCGGCCGCCGTGGATCGCGTTGATCCTGGCGTGCTCGTTCGCGACGTACGGTCTGGTGAAGAAGGTGATCCGGCTCGACGCCCTGCCGGGATTGGCGGCGGAAGGGCTTGCCGCGGCACCGTTCGCGTTGATCGTGATCGTGATCGCGTCGACCGGCAATGCGACGTTCGGCTCGTCGGTCTCGCATACCGGGCTGCTCATGCTCACCGGGCCGGTCACGCTCGTGCCGCTGGTGTTCTTCGCGCTGGCGGCACAGCGAGTGCCGTTGTCCACCATGGGAATTCTGCAATACCTCACGCCCGCACTGCAATTGACCTGGGGCGTCGCGGTGGGACACGAGCCCATGCCCGCGTCGCGCTGGGCCGGGTTCGCGTTGATCTGGTTGGCGCTGGCCATTTTCACCGGCGACGCCCTGCGGCGCTCCCGTCGCACGGTGCCGGCCTGATACACACGGTGCCCGCCTGATACGGCGAAACCGCACACCCCTCATCGGATGTGCGGTTCCGCCGGGCAGGTCAGGGTTTGCGCGCGCCCTGCGCCTTCTCCACGAACTCGTTGGTATAGGTGGCATCCAGGTCGATGCGATCCTTCACCGGCGAGACATTGCGCGAGTACTGCGACAGGATCCGCAGCACGTTCTCCGCCCCTTCGCGTTTCATCAGCCCGTCGCCATTGAACATGCTGATCGAGTCGGCGATCGACTTGACGTACAGCTTCGGATCCCCGCCCGCGTACTGCGCGGGCATCTTGGCGGCGATCTCCTCCGGCGTATGCGACTTGATCCAGCCCAGCGTCTGGACGAAGGCGTTCGCCAGCTTCTGCACGATGTCCGGATGGCTGGCCACGGTCTCGCAGCGCATGTACAGCGAGGCGGCGGGGTAGAGGCCGCCGAGCGCCTCGCGGGTGCCCTGCTCCTTGCGCATGTCCACCAGGATCTGGGCGTCGCCGGAGGTGACCATCTTGGCGACCGTGGGGTCGGTGGTCATGCCCGCGTCGATGCCATTGTGGTTCATGCCCGCGATGAACGTCTGTCCCGCACCGACTTTCACGCGCGTGTAGTCGGAGGTCTGCAGTCCGGCCTGCCCGGCCAGGGCCTGGGTGAGGAAGTCGGTGGACGAGCCCAGCGACGTGACACCCAGATTGCGGCCCTTGAAGTCCTTGGGGGACTTGATGTCCGCGGCGTCCTGCTTGGACACCAGCTCGACTTCGCCCGGCACGTCGGCGAATTGCACGACCGTCTTCAGACACTGGTCCTTGGCCTGCAGATCGATGGTGTGGTCGTAGAAGCCGACCACGGCCTGCACGTCGCCGGTGAGCAGCGCGGTTTCGGCGGTCGCGCCGGACTGCTCGCCCATCAGCTTCACGTCGATGTCGTTGGCCTTGAAGAAGCCGAGCTTCTCGGTGAGCATGGCGGGCAGGTAGATGACCTTCTCCAGGCCGCCGACCATGATGGTGATCTGCGGACGGCCATTGGCCATCGGGATCGTGCGCGAGTCGCGGCAGCCGGTGACCAGCAGCAGCGAACTGATCGCCAACAGGATGAGGGCGAGATGCTTGCGGTACCTCATGGCTCAGATCCCGTGCGCCGAGGACGACTGCGAGGGACGCCATTTCAGCAGCCGGTTCTCCGCCAGGCCGATCAGCCACTCCGCCACCAGGGCCACCACCGTGATGATGATCATGCCCGCGTAGATGCCCGCCGCGTCGAAGGTGCCCTGCGCATTGCTGATCAGCAGACCCAAACCCTTGCTGGCACCGGCGTATTCACCGACCACCGCGCCGATGAGCGCGAAACCGAAGGCGGTGTGCAGCGACGAGAGGATCCAGGTGGTGGCGCTGGGCAGGACGATGGAGTTCAGCACCTGACCGCGGCTCGCGCCCAGGATGCGGGCATTGTTGATGACATTGCCGTCCACCTCACGCGCGCCGGTGAAGGCGTTGAAGAACACCGCGAAGAACACCAGGACCACGACCGTGGCCACCTTGGACTGCAGGCCCAGGCCGAACCAGATGATGAACAGCGAAGCCAGCACGATGCGGGGAACCGCGTTGAGCGCCTTGATGAACGGGGCCAGCACATCGGCCCAGTAGCGGGAGCGGCCCAGCAGCACGCCCAGCACGACGCCCGCGACGGTGCCGATGGCGAAGCCCAGCACGGCCTCCTGCACGGTGGTGTACAGCTGCAGCCAGATGGAGCCGAATTGCGTTCCCCTGGTGAACCATTCGACCAGGCGGTCCCAGATGAGCGACGGCTTGGAGTAGAAGAACGGGTCGATCCAGTAGGTGGCGGTGAGCTGCCAGGAACCGAGCCAGGCGAGCACGATCAGGGCGCGCAGGCCCCAGGTGCGGATCTTGTTCTTGCGGGCGCTCGATCGCACCCGCGCGAGGATTTGCTCCTCGGTCTCGGCGACGAATTCCGGTGCGGTGGTGGCGGTCTTCTCGATGACGTTATGCGACACGGGACGCTCCGTTCTGCCGGGCCGCCTCGACCTGATCGCGCAGCGTTTCCCAGATTTCCTTGTAGAGGTCGCGGAATTCCTCGGTGAGCCGGACTTCCTCGACATTGCGGGGGCGGTCGAGGGTGACCTTGAAGTCGCCGCAGACCGTCGCCGGGCTGGCGGTCATGACGACCACGCGGTCGGCCAGGGCGATGGCTTCTTCCAGGTCGTGGGTCACGAAGATGACCGCCGCATTGGTGCCGGACCAGACGCGCAGCAGTTCGTCCTGCATGAGCTGGCGGGTCTGCACGTCGAGCGCGCTGAACGGCTCGTCCATGAGGATGATCTCCGGGTCGTTGACCAGGGTCTGCGCCAGCGCGACGCGCTTGCGCATGCCACCCGAGAGCTGATGCGGGTAGTAGTTCTCGAACCCGGCCAGGCCGACCGTGCGCACCCAGCGGGCCGCGCGCTTGCGAGCCTCGGCCTTGGACACGCCCCGGAACTTCGGACCCAGCGCCACATTCTCGATTACCGACTTCCACGGCAGCACGGCATCCTGCTGGAACATGTAGCCGACGCCGTCCGGAATGCCTCGAACATCCTTGCCGCGCACCAGGGTTCGACCGGCCGAGGCGGGCTCGAGACCGGAGACCAGCGACAGGGTGGTCGACTTGCCGCAGCCGGTGGGGCCGACGACGGCGACGAACTCGCCTGCCGCGACCGTGAAGTTCAGATCGCGCACGGCGGTGTGAATACCGCCGTTATTGCCGGGGAACCGCTTGGTCGCACCACGCAGTTCGATCAAAGGCGCATCGCTCTGCCCAATGGGCGGCTCGCCGCCGTGCTCAGTGGCCGTTGTGCTCATTACTGCTCCTGTATCCAATGCCACTTTCGCGGCGTTGGACAGAAGCTACGTGCGCCGGGTCACACTCGACCCGGTTGTGCGCGCAAGTCACACAACTGACGATTAGACCGTTTTGCGCATTCTGCTCAGGCGTTTGCGAGGGGTTGTCTACACTGTCGCCCGTGTTCTCGCTCGGCCCCCGCTCCGTCCGTCTCCGGACCCAGATCCTGCTCCTGCAGATCGCCGTGGTGGGGCTGACCCTGGGATTGGCCTTCGGCGTCTTCGCCTACGTGAGCGGGGAGCGACTGTCCAATGAATACGGCCAGCGCGCGCTGGCCATTGCCCGCACCGTTGCCTCCGACCCGCAGGTCCGCGCCGAGGTCGCGCGCTACGCGGACAGCCCGACCCCCATCGGCCCGGCGCTGCGACAGGAGCTCGCGGCCGGAGAACTGGAGCACCTCTCCGACGACGCGCGCTCCCGCACCGACGCGCTCTTCGTGGTCATCACCGACGACCAGGGCATCCGCCTGGCCCACCCCGACCGCTCCCGCCTCGGCGAAAAGGTCAGCACCGACCCCTCCCGCGCCCTGGCCGGATCCGAGGTGGTGATCCAGGAACACGGCACCCTGGGTGAATCTGTCCGCGCGAAAGTACCGGTGCTCCAACCGGATACCGCCCGGGTCGTCGGCGAGGTGAGCGTGGGGATATCGACGGCGGCGGTGCGTGATCAACTCCTGCGGGACCTCCGTCGGGCGGGTCTGCTCATCGGCGGCGCGCTGCTCGCCGGTATTGCCGGATCGGTGTTGCTGGCACGTCGCTGGCATGGTTTGACGCTCGGACTGGAACCGTCCGATCTGGCCGACCTGGTTCGTGAGCAAGATGCGGTTCTGCACGGCATCGGCGAAGGCGTGGTCGCCGTCGACTCGAGCTGGCGGATCACCGTCGTCAATGACGAAGCCCGTCGCCTGCTCAGTATCGATCCCGCGCCGGGGAGCGATGTCGATGCGATCGGGCTGACTCCCCGTGTCCTGCAAGCGTTCCGGGATGCGGACGGTGAGCCGGTGCAGGCGGCGGTGGGGGAGCGGATCGTGGTGGTCACCGCCCGGAAGGTCACGCGCGACGCCCGCTCTCTCGGCGCGGTCCTGTCCGTGCGCGATCGCACCGATGTGGAATCGCTGACCCGCCAACTCGACGCGGTCTCCACCATGAGTACGGTGCTGCGCGCTCAGCGCCACGAATTCGCCAATCGGCTACATCTGCTCAGCGGGCTGCTGCACACCGATCGCCCGGACGAGGCCACCCGCTACCTGGACGAGCTGCTCGGCTCGGGCCCGCTGGGAGCCGCGCTGCCTGGCATAGACGCTATCCGCGACCCCTATCTGCAAGCTTTCCTCGCTGCCAAGGCTGCGCATGCCCGCGAACGCGGCGTCCAACTCCGGCTCGGCCCGAACACCTGGGTCGACGCGAATCTGTCTGCCCCCGTTGATGTCACCACCGTGCTGGGCAACCTCCTCGACAACGCCATCGATGCCGCCGCGGCGGCCGATGCACCGCCCAGCGGGCCGGTGGTCGAGGTCGAGCTCGTGCGGGAGGGGGAGACCCTGCACATCGCGGTCGCGGACAGCGGGGCCGGGGTTGCGGACGAGCTGGTGGATTCGCTTTTCGCCGAAGGGGTTTCGACCAAGTCGGGTGGCGGGCCGGGCGGGCGCGGGCTGGGTCTGGCGCTGTCTCGGCAGGTGGCGCGGGCTCGCGGCGGGGATGTGCGTTTGGCCGATCCGGGTGGTGGGGGCCGTCGCGATGTAAGCGCCGCCGAGACCCCTTTGGCCGGAGCGGAATTCATTGCCCGGATGCCGGGTGTGTTGTCTGAAGAGGAGGCGGCGTGGGCCGCGGAGAACTGAGCGTGTTGGTCGTCGATGACGACTTTCGCGTGGCGAACATGCATGCGGGAATCGTCTCGGCGCTACCGGGATTCACGGTCGAGGCGACGGTGAACAGTCTGGCGGCGGCGCGGGCGGCGATCGCCGAGCACGCCTTCGATCTGGCGTTGGTGGATGTGTACCTGCCCGACGGGTCGGGCGTCGAGCTGGTGCGCGAGATCGGGTTCGACGCCATGATGCTCACGGCCGCAACGGAATCGGGGACGATTCGGGCGGCACTGGCGGCCGGGGCGCTGGGGTATCTGGTGAAGCCGTTCGATCACGCCGCGCTGGCCGCGCGGCTGGCCGGGTACGCGCGGTATCGACGGATCCTGTCCGCCCCGGAGGTGACCGCCGCCGATGTGGATCTGGCGCTGGCCGCGCTGCGCCCGCTGGCGGCCTCCACCCCCGGCGGCGTCACGCCCGCACCCGCGTCACACACGAAAGATCTGGTGCTGGAAGCGGTTCGGGCCGCCCATGCACCCATGTCGGCGGCACAGGTGTCCGCCGCGATCGGCATCTCCCGCGCCACCGCCCAGCGCTACCTGGCCACCCTGGTCGGTGCCGGTGACCTGCGCATGCAACTGCGCTACGGCTCCACCGGCCGCCCCGAACAGGAGTACTCCGCACCCCGGCGAGTGTGATCGTTCGCACGCGGGACTTGGCGAATTCCGCGGCGAATGGTTAACGTCGAAGACGTGGCGGTGCTCCTGTCGGCCGACTTGTACCGGTCCAGGGTCGGGATCGTCACGAGTACAGGAGAATTCCTATCACTATCCAGTTCAACCACACCATCGTCGCGAGCAAGGACAATCGAGTCTCCGCCGAATTCTGGGCGGATATCCTCGGGGTGGAGGTGGGCAAGCCGTATGGTCCGTTCATTCCGATTACCGTCGGTAATGGCGTCACCTTCGACTTCGCCAATACGCCACCGGGTTTCGAGGGTGAGCCGCAACCGCAGCATTACGCCTTCCTGGTGTCCGAGGAAGAGTTCGACGCGGCCTACGACAAGATCAAGCGGTACGGCATGACCTATTGGGCCGATCCGCGTCAGCAGGGCGTCAATCAGATCAACCACAATGACGGCGGCCGCGGGATCTATTTCCTCGACCCCGTCGGCCACTACATGGAGCTGATCACCGTCCCGTACGGTGGCTGGCCCCAATAGAATTCACGCGGGTACCGCTACACCCAGCGACAGCGCACCCCATGGCTTGGGGCCGTCGGGCTGGTAATAGCGGTCGATATCGCGGATCTCGAAGCCCGCTGTTTCGATCAGTCCGCGAATATCGCGGTTGAGGTGGCAGCCACCGGCCACCGCCTTCTGGAGCGGATTCAACCGGTGCTGCCACTTCGCCACACCGGCATCCGGCGCGAGACCGTGCTCGACGAAATGAAAAGTGCCGCCGGGCACCAGAACCCGGCGCACCTCGGCGAGCGCGGACTCGACATCGGGAATGGTGCACAGCGTCCAGGTGGACAGCGCCGAATCGAAGCTATTGTCCGCGAAGGGCAACTGTTGGCCGTCCAGGCCGGAGCGCTCGACCGGCACCGGCGAGGCCGCCACCCGCTCGGCGGCCATGCGCCAGCCGAGATCGGCGGGCTCGACCGCGCTCACGGATTTCACCGTGTCCGGATAGAACGGCACATTGCGTCCCGAGCCGAAGCCGATCTCGACGACCCGCCCGTGCAGGCCCGAACAAACGCGCTGGCGTTCGGGGTCCATGGCCTTGGCGCCGCAACACAGATCGACGAGGTGCGGCAGCACCCGGTCCTCGTAAATTCCCACGCCACCACTCTGCCCGAAATGTCAGTGCGCGGGCGGGAAACGCTGGGTCAGCCAGTCGGTGACGTAGGTCAGCACCTGCGGATCGATGGTGGTCTCGATACCGGCGTACTCCTTTGGGCTGCCGGTCCCGGCGGGCTGCATCAAATGATTGAGCCCGTCGAAGACGTGCACCGTGGCGTCCGGATCGGCCGACAGCAGGTCGCGGGCCGGGCCCGCGCTCTGGGAGGCGGGCACCTGGAGATCCTTGGTGCCGTAGAAGGCGAGCACCGGCATGCGCAGGGCCCGCAGGGCCGGGGCCGGGTCGTAGCCGACCAGGGCGGCCATGTACGGCGTCACCAGCGCGTCGATATCGTCCTCGGAGAGCTTCTTCTCGACCGGAAGCTCGTCATTGTGCTGTCGCACATAGTTCTTGGCGGCCGTCAGATCCCCCGCTCGCAGCAGCGTGGCCAGGGTGTCGGAGAAGCCGACCTGCTTGTCGACCTCCGCGGCGCTCGCGCCCTCGGCGGTGAGAATCAGCCGGTTCTGCAGCACCAGCACATCCGAACCGGGCACCGCCGGACCCGCCATCATGATCACGAAAGCCACGCCGCTGTCCGGCCGCGAGGCGTACAGCGGGCCGAGATAGCCGCCCTCGCTGTGCCCCAGCAGACCGATCCGTTTGGCATCGATCTCGGAACGTCCACGCAGGAACGTCATTCCGGCGGCGATGTCACCGGTCAGATCCGCATAGGTCGAGGTGTCGAGGTTCCCGCCGGTCTTGCCCACGCCGCGCTTGTCGGTGCGCAGCACGGCGTACCCGGCGCGGGTGAGGGTGTCGGACAACAGCAGGAACGGCTTGTGGCCCAGAATCTCCTCATTGCGGTCATTGGCCCCGCTGCCATTGATCAGCACGACCGTCGGGAACGGGCCGCCGGAGTTGGGTTCGGTCAGCGTCCCGGCAATGGTGATATCGCCGCTGCGGTAGCTGACATCCTCGGACTTGTACGGGAACGGCGGCTTCGGCTCCTGCGGACGCGGGGGCGTCTCGACCTTGCCGCGATCCAGGTTCAGCGGGTACGACTTGCCCGCCTGGGTGAACGTGCCCGTGACGCGGTCCGCGCCCTTATCGTATTTGCCCTGGTACGAGGGGTTTCCCGGGAACTTCGTGATCGAGAAGGACACGGCGTCGGCATCGGCCTGCACCGCGCTGAGCGATTTCTCCTGAACGCCCTGCGCCGGAATGTCGATGGTGGCCTTGCCATCGTTGGCGAAGCTGACCCCGACGGCCAGGGGATGGTCGGGGATTTCGATGTTCCCGTGGAAGTCGCCGGTCACCCGGGGCGGGGCGGGGGCCTCCTGTTTCGTCGAGCACCCAGCCACCAGGGCGACGACGGCGAACACAGCCAGCAGCACCGACCGCAGCGTACGCATGAAGTTCAGCGTACGCACCCGCGTGCGATAACGAGCCCATCCCGAACTGGACACTCGAAATAACCACTGGGGCAACGGCAATAACTTCCGCCGCCGCGTCATTGCCCCGCCTCACCCACCGCTCGTACCGTGGGATGGGTGAGCAATGACGCTTCCTCGACGGGTCTCGTGGGCCTGCCCACCTCGGTGCGCGGCTACGCGAGCGCCGAATTCGGTCCGCTGGTACGCACTTTCGCGCGGCTGGTCGGTGGTCGTCCGGGCGCGGGCGGCGCGCTCACGGTGCAGCTGCGGGGTGAACCGCTGGTCGAGATCTGGACCGGCGAGGCCGCGCCCGGCCGGGACTGGGACGCCGACACCGGCTCCATCGTCTTCTCGGCCACCAAGGGCATTTCGGCCACGGTCATCCACCGGCTCGCCGACCGTGGGCTCATCGACTACAACGCCCCGGTCGCCCACTACTGGCCCGAGTTCGCGGCCAATGGCAAGGAACGAATCACGGTGCGGCAGGTCCTGTCCCACCGGGCGGGGCTCTACGGTCTGCCCGCCATCGCGCGCGGACTCGACGACGTGCTCGATCACCGCATGATGGAAGAGCATCTGGCCGCGGCCAAACCCGATCACCTGCTGGGGATTCCGACCTATCACGCGCTGACCTACGGCTGGCTGCTGGCGGGTCTGGCGCGCGCGGTGACCGGGCGCGGGATGGCGGAGCTGTTCCGGACCGAGGTCGCCGAACCGTTGGGGGCGGAGGGAATTCACCTGGGCGTGCCGCCCGCCGGGTCGCCGACGCACGCGGCGGTGCTGCAGGGCAACAAGCTGTCGGCCGTGGGCACCAACTATGTCTCGCTGGTCCTCGGCCGCGCCTATTCGCTGCCCGGCGCGCTGGGCGCCGCCGCGCGCGCCCTGTTCCTGCCCGGCCTGGATCTGCTGCTCGAGGGCGATGAGCCGCCCATCCTGCGCACCGAACTCGGTGCGGGCAATGGGGTCTGCACCGCCACCGGTCTGGCCACGGTGTACGGGGCGCTCGCCAATGACGGTATGCACCAGGGCCGTCGGTACCTCTCGCCCGAGACCATCCGGGCCATGCGACACGTCGAGACGTACGCGCTCGATCACGCCCTGTTCTACATCCCGATGATGTGGCACATGGGATATCACTCCCTGCCCGTCCCCGGCGCCCGCGCGGGCTTCGGGCACATCGGTCTCGGCGGGTCCTTCGGCTGGGCCGATCCGCGGCAGGGACTTTCGGTCGGATTCGTGCACAACCGCCTCGGCATCGGTGCGCAGAGTCTGGACCAGATCGCGTCGGCATGGGTGCTGCCGCTGGTGGTGCGGGGCGCTCGCGCGGCGCGCCGCACCCCTACCCAGATCGAGCCCGCCGCCGCCTCGGTGGCATAGGAGTACCGCCGCGTCGGTGGCCTGGATCACGACACGCGGACACCGCCACGCCGATCTTGCGACCCGCCCCCGCGTGCCTTCGGAACCTGTCGGCGGGTGCCCTTAAGATGGCCGAGTGTCAGCCTCGTCGGGATCATTCGTTCATCTCCACAACCACACCGAGTACTCGATGCTCGACGGCGCGGCGAAGATCACGCCCTTGTTCAAAGAGGCGACCCGGCTGGGAATGACCGCCGTCGGCATGTCCGACCACGGCAATATGTACGGCGCGTCGGAGTTCTACAACTCCGCCAAGAAGCAGGGCATCAAGCCGATCATCGGCATCGAGGCCTACATCGCGCCGGAGTCCCGGTTCAACACCAAGCGTGTGCTGTGGGGCGATCCGTCGCAGAAGTCCGATGACGTCTCGGGTTCGGGTTCCTACACCCACATGACCATGGTCGCCGAGAACGCGACCGGTCTGCGCAACCTGTTCAAGCTGTCGAGTCTCGCCTCCATCGAGGGTCAGCTCGGCAAGTGGGCGCGCATGGACGCCGACATCATCGCCGAGTACTCCGAGGGCATCATCGCCACCACCGGCTGCCCCTCCGGCGAGGTGCAGACCCGCCTGCGCCTGGGCCACGAGCGCGAGGCGCTCGAGGCGGCGGCCAAGTGGCAGGAGATCTTCGGCCCCGAGAACTTCTTCCTGGAGCTGATGGACCACGGCCTGTCCATCGAGCGCCGGGTGCGCGAGGGCCTGCTCGAGGTCGGCAAGAAGCTGGGCATTCCGCCGCTGGCCACCAACGACTGCCACTACGTGCACGAGTCCGACGCGGCCAATCACGAAGCGCTGCTGTGCATTCAGACCGGCAAGACGCTTTCGGACCCGACCCGCTTCAAGTTCGACGGCTCCGGCTATTACCTCAAGTCCGCCGAGGAGATGCGCGCCATCTGGGACGCGGAGGTCCCCGGCGCGTGCGACAACACCGTGCTCATCGGCGAACGCGTGCAGTCCTACGAGGATGTCTGGAAGCACCGCGACCGGATGCCCATCTTCCCGGTGCCCGAGGGCCACACCCAGGCCAGCTGGCTCGAGCACGAGGTGATGAAGGGTCTGGACCGCCGCTTCCCGAGCGGTCCGCCCGAGGAGTACGTCCACCGCGCCAAGTACGAGCTCGGTGTCATCAACGAAATGGGCTTCCCCGCCTACTTCCTCGTCGTCGGTGACCTCATCACCTACGCCCGCAGCGTCGGCATCAATGTCGGCCCGGGCCGTGGTTCGGCGGCCGGTTCGCTGGTCGCCTACGCCATGGGCATCACGAACATCGACCCGATTCCGCACGGTCTGCTGTTCGA
This sequence comes from Nocardia sp. CDC153, assembly GCF_035818515.1. Taxonomy (NCBI): domain Bacteria; kingdom Bacillati; phylum Actinomycetota; class Actinomycetes; order Mycobacteriales; family Nocardiaceae; genus Nocardia; species Nocardia sp. CDC153. The sequence goes on from NZ_JAYKYU010000008.1 coordinate 192,714, forward strand.
GCGCTTCCTGAATCCCGAGCGCGTGTCCATGCCCGATATCGATATCGACTTCGACGATCGCCGTCGCGGTGAAATGGTCCGCTACGCTACCGACAAGTGGGGCAGCGACAAGGTCGCCCAGGTGATCACCTTCGGCACCATTAAAACCAAGGCGGCGCTGAAGGACTCGGCGCGCGTCCAGTTCGGCCAGCCCGGTTTCGCCATCGCGGACCAGATCTCCAAGGCGCTGCCGCCGCCGATCATGGCCAAGGACATTCCGCTCTCGGGCATCATGGATCCCGAGCACGAGCGGTACAAGGAAGCGGCCGAGGTTCGTGAGCTCATCAATACGAACCCGGACGTCAACAAGATCTACGAGACCGCGCGCGGGCTGGAAGGCCTGATTCGCAACGCGGGCGTGCACGCCTGTGCGGTCATCATGTCGTCGGAGCCTTTGACCGACGCGATCCCCGTGTGGAAGCGCGCGCAGGACGGCGCGATCATCACCGGGTGGGATTACCCCTCTTGCGAGGCCATCGGCCTGCTGAAGATGGACTTCCTGGGTCTGCGCAACCTCACCGTCATCGGTGACGCGCTGGTCAATATCAAGAACAACCGCGGCATCGAACTCGACCTCGACACGCTGCCCCTCGAAGACCCCGCCACCTACGAATTGCTCGCGCGCGGTGACACTCTCGGCGTCTTCCAGCTCGACGGTGGCGCCATGCGAGACCTGCTGCGCCGCATGATCCCCACCGGCTTCGAGGACATCGTCGCCGTGCTCGCGCTGTACCGCCCCGGCCCCATGGGCATGAACGCGCACAACGACTACGCCGACCGCAAGAACGGGCGGCAAGAGGTCAAACCGATTCACCCCGAATTGGAAGAGCCGCTGAAAGACATCCTGCGTGATACCTACGGCCTGATCGTGTATCAGGAGCAGATCATGCAGATCGCGCAGAAGGTCGCCGGGTACTCGCTCGGTCGAGCAGACATTCTGCGCCGCGCCATGGGTAAGAAGAAGGCCGAGGTGCTCGAGGCCGAATTCGAGGGCTTCGAAAAGGGCATGTTGGAGAACGGTTTCTCCAAGCCCGCCATCAAGGCGCTGTGGGACACGATTCTCCCGTTCGCCGGTTACGCGTTCAACAAATCGCACGCCGCCGGCTACGGCCTGGTCTCCTTCTGGACCGCCTACCTCAAGGCCAACTACCCCGCCGAGTACATGGCCGGTCTGCTCACCTCCGTCGGTGACGACAAGGACAAGGCCGCCGTCTATCTCGCCGACTGCCGCCGCCTGGGCATCCAGGTGCTGCCGCCCGACGTCAACGAGTCCGAACTCGAATTCGCCTCCGTGGGCAAGGACATTCGCTTCGGCATGGGCGCGGTGCGCAATGTCGGCGCGAACGTGGTCGCCTCGATCATCCAGGCGCGCAAGGAGAAGTCGAAGTTCACCGACTTCTCCGACTACCTGAACAAGATCGACGCCATCGCCTGCACCAAGAAGGTCACCGAATCCCTCATCAAGGCGGGCGCTTTCGATTCGCTCGGGCATCCCCGCAAGGGCCTGATGCTGGTGCACTCCGACGCCATCGACGCGGTCATGTCCACCAAGAAGGCCGAGGCCATCGGCCAGTTCGACCTGTTCGGCGGGCTCGACGACGGTGACGAGTCGATCGCCAGCGTCTTCAATGTGAAGGTCCCCGACGAGGAATGGGAGACCAAGCACAAGCTCGCCCTGGAGCGGGAAATGCTGGGCCTGTACGTGTCCGGGCATCCGCTCAATGGCGTCGAGCACGTGCTGGCCGCCCAATCCGACACCCAGATTCCGGCCATTCTCGAAGGCGAGGTCAAGGACGGCGCGCAGGTCACCATCGGCGGCATCTTCGCCAATGTGACTCGGCGCGTGAACAAGAACGGCCTGCCCTGGGCCTCGGCGCAGCTCGAGGATCTCAGCGGTGGCATCGAGGTGCTGTTCTTCCCGCAGTCCTACTCGGTGTACGGCATGGACGTCACCGAGGACGCCATCGTGCTGGTGAAGGCACGCGTAAGCGCCCGCGACGACCGGGTCTCGCTGATCGCCAACGACCTTGTGGTGCCCGACCTTTCGTCGATCGGCGTGGACAAGCCGGTGTCGGTGGTGATCCCGACGCGACTGTGCACGCCGGACAAGATCGGTGAGCTCAAGCGGGTGTTGAACCGGCATCCGGGCACCGCCGATGTGCACATCAAACATGTCGGTTCGCGGGATCGCACCACCACGCTGAAGGTCGCCGACAATCTGCGCGTGTCACCGTCGAGTGCCTTGATGGGTGACCTCAAGGCGCTGCTCGGCCCGGGCTGCCTGGGCGGCTGAACCCTCGGCGAGCCCGGAACGCGCTGCGCCGCTTCCCGGAATCGGTCGGGCGCGGCGGTAGTGTCCCAAGGGAAGGGACCACGCCCGCCGCACCGTGACCGAGAGGACCGAAACTGGTGGCTGTTCCGCGTCTTCGCCGGTCCGGGTTGATCGTCGCGGCGGCACTGGTGGCCCTGTCCACGGCCTGCGGGCACAGCGGGCCGCACTCGGTCCCGGTCACCCCGTCGGGCGACCAGGCCACTATTCCCGAGGGCGCACCCGCGGCCGCGGCGGCCGTGACGGCCACCTCGAGCGGGTTGCTGCTGCGCGGGCAGCCGTGGTGGCCCGCCGGATTCAACGGTCCGCAACTGGCGACGAACTATTCGGTGAACTTCGGCTGTGGGGCCGAGGTCGACCTCGACGCGTTCTTCGCCCAGGTGCCGGAGCATTCGCTGACCCGTTTCGCCATGTTCCAGGCGCTGGCGGTGAACAAGAATACGGGTGCGCTCGATTTCACCGCGGCGGACGCGGTTTTCGCGGCGGCGCAGCGGCACGGCCGGATGGTGCTGCCGGTATTGGCTGCGCAGAGCGGCGACTGCGGCGACGAGATGTTCAAGCAGCGGCAGTGGTATGTGGACGGGTGGAAGGCCGCGAGCCATGTGCCGGGTCGCGCGGTCATGAGTTTCCAGGACTGGGTGCGCACCGCTGTGGGGCGTTGGCGCGGCTCGCCGGTGCTGGCGGGCTGGGAATTGGTCGGCGAGCCCGAGCCCAGCGTCTGCCGCGGCACCCAGTGCGATCTGCGATTCCGCACCTGCCCCAAGGACTCCCAGCAGGTGCTGCGCGCCTTCATGGACGAGGCGGGCCAGCAGGTGCGCGCGCTCGATCCGCATCGGTTGATCTTCGCGGGCTACGTCGGGGGCAGCCAGTGTGGCACCGCCGGTGACTCGTTCAGCTATGTCAGCGCGTCGCCGAATATCGACGTGGTCGAATTCCACGACTACAGCGAGGATGGCGCCCCCTTGCCGGGCGGCCCCACCCATGGCCTGGCGCGGCGGCTGGCCCAGTCCCGCGATCTCGGAAAGCCCCTGCTGGTGGCCGAGATCGGCGAGTACGCCGGATCCTGCGAGACCCTCGACGACCGCCGTGACATCCTGGCCCGCCGCATCGACGGACAGCGTCAGGCGGGCACGGCGGGCGCGCTGTTCTGGGCGTTCGTTCCGGACCCGCGACCGGACCAGTGCACCTACGACATCGGTCCCGAGGATCCGCTGTGGGGGCTGGTCGCCGACCGCACCACCCTCGGCTGATCAGCTGCCGATCACCCGGTACAGCCGCCAATTCGGCTGACCGGCACCGTCATTGGGTATCTCCAACTCCAACGTGGCGATCTGCGCGCCGTTCTCGTACATGGTGGGGTAGCGGCGGTTCACCGCGTCGGAGGTGCCGCGGCCGGAGTTCGGGACCGCCAGGATGTACTTCACGCCGCGCTCCAGCGGGCGGTTCAGCGTTTGCACGAAGTCGCGGTCGGAGGGAATGACGAAGCGGTCCGGGTGTTTCGACGCGATCTGCACCGCGAAGCCGTACACGGTGTCCATGACGATCGAGCCGCGCGGCAGGTTCATGGCGTCGAGGTGGTCGGCCAGGCGGCGTTCGGCGGCGAAGGTGTAGGCGATGTGCTCGGCGTCGAGGTACTTGTCGCTGGTGTCGTTGGGGTCGGGGAAGAGCACGGCGCGCAAGGCGTACTCCTGCACCGCCATGAGCTGGCTGTTCATGCCGCGGGCGGTGATCGGCAGGGACGCCACGAGCACCAGGCCGACCAGAACGGCGGCCATTGTCGCGAGGCCGGACGATCGGTTCGGCCGGTCCACCGGTGGTGTCTGTTCGTGCGCGAACGCGCCGAGCCTGCGGCTCGGTACCGCACCCACGGCCGGTGGAATCAGCAGCGCCAGAATCGCCGTCAATGGGATCGCGGCCACATAGAACCGCAGGAACGCGAAGGTCGAACCGGTTGCGTAGCTGAGCATCTGGAACCCCAGCACCGATCCGCACAGCAGCATCGGCACCACCGGCGTCAGCTCCCGCCGCCGCAGGGCCAGCGCTCCGACGATCGGCAGCAGCAGCGGCAGCGCGGGCGCGAGGATCAGCATCGCCCCGGTCGAGTACTGCGCCGCCGCCAGCGGATGCTGCGGGCCCGTCGCCCCCTCCTGCGCCAGGATCGCCGAATTGCCGTACTGCGAGGTGAACTGCTGGAACGCCTGCCCGGTAATGAGCCAGCTGGTGGCCGCCCACACCACGAACGCCAGCGCGACCGGAGCCGCGACCAGCACCAGATCCATTGCCGCGCCCGCGAATCGGTGCTCGGCGGCGCGACGCCGGTAGTAGCCGATCGCGAAGACGAACACCCCCGCCGTGGCGGCCGGAGCGAGCGCGTCGTAGCGGGTCAGATAGCCGAGGCCCAGCGCGATCCCGCACGCCACCAGATCGTGCACACCGTCGGTGGTCACCCAGCGCATGAGCCGCCGCACCGCCCAGCACAGGCAGAACAGGAACAGCGCCTCGCTCATCCCATTGCCGCCGTAGAACACCACCATCGGATTCAGCGCGAACACCGCCGTCACGAGCCCGCAAAGCCACACCGGCACACCGCGATCCCGGCCGATACCCCACACCATGACCACCGCCCCGGCCATGAACAGCGACGTCATCAGCACACCCGAGAGCCCCCAGCGGGTGATCGCCGGAATCCAGCGCGCGAACGCCACGAACGGCAACTGCGCCAACGCGGTGAGCGGGGTGAACACGAACCCGATGGCCGACAGGTGCGGATCCCGGCTGAACAGCGCCGAATCCGTGGCCGAGACGCGGCTGAGCGCATCGCCCATCAGATATCCGCGCCCGGCGGTGAGGAAGCCGCCGGTGATCACGTACAGCAGCGTCGAGGCGGCGAAGATCGCGCGCGGCACCCGGTTCATGTTCACTCGGCGGCCTCCGTGGACGTGCCCAGCCCGTGAAAGGTCTTCTCCCAGTAGGACGGATTGCGGATCAGCTGCCAGCAGCCCTTGGTCGCGGCAATGGCCATCAACAGCCAGTAGGCGGGCGAGACCAGGCACGCCACCAACAGGTCGGGGCGGCCGTTCTCGCGGCAGGCGATCAGGTTCATGTACACGGTGGTCGCGTTGCCGAGCACCAGCGCGATGAGCGCCGGGAAGTACACCGCGGCCGGGAACACCTGCTCGATGATCTGCGGCTGACCGAAGATCCAGGCCAGGGTGACGAACCAGAACAGCAGGTTCAGGCAGGCGATGATCGGCGTGCCCGCCAGGAACAGCGTGAAACGCCCGAACGCGATCGGCCCGATCTTGCGCCACAGTTCGACCGGCCGCCGGGCGTGCACCAGCCAGCTCTGCAGATAGCCCTTGTACCAGCGCGAGCGCTGCCGAATCCAGTTGATCGGATCCGGGTTCGCCTCCTCCAGGGTGGTCGAATCGATGACGGCCGTGGAATAGCCGCGCGCCGCGATGCGCACGCCCAGGTCGGCGTCCTCGGTGACGTTGTAGGGGTCCCACGCGCCGATGGCGGTGAGCACATTGCGCCGGAAGTGATTCGAGGTGCCGCCCAAGGGGATCGGCGCGCTGCTGCGCATGAGCCCCGGCAGCAGGAACCCGAACCAGAGGCCGTAGTCCATGGTGAACCACGCGGTGAGCAGATTCTGGCGGGCGTTGTGGAACGCCAGCTTGGCCTGAATGCACACCACCGAGCGCGGCAGCTCGGCGAAAGCGGCCACCACGCGGCGCAATTGCAGCGGATCCGGGATGTCCTCGGCGTCGTAGATGGTGACGATATCGCCGGTGGCCGCGTGCAATCCGTAGTTGCAGGCCTTGGGTTTGGTACGCGGGTCGGCGGCCGGGACCAGCACGATGGTGATGTGTTCGCTTCCGGCCGAACCGATTCCGGCGGCGTGGGCGGCCTCGATGGTCGGGGTGTCGTCCTCCTCGAGCAGCAGCAGCGCCTGCATCCGGTCGCGGGGGTAGTCCAGACCGTTCAGGGCCGCGATGAGATCGCCGACCACCTCGGGCTCACCGTAGGCCGGGACCAGAATCGTGTACGGCGGCAAGCGATCCTCCGGGAACGCCCGGGCGCGCTCGTCGTCGACGTGCAGGATGGCGTCGCGTGGCATGCCCCGCGCGAAGATCACCACGCGGTCGATCATGACGGCGGTATAGCCGAGTGTGCAGGCCGCGACCAGCACGACCAGCGTCCATTTCGGGGCCAATACCGCGCACACCACCACGACCGCCAGGCCCGCCAGCAGCGTATTGCGTTGCCACGGTAGGAAAGCCACCGATGCCGAGGACATCGGGTCGGTCTCGCGCAACCCGTGCACGGCCGCGTGCAGGGCGTGGGATCGCTCGGATTCGGTAGCCAGACCCGGCAGCTCGGCGCTCATCCGCCCGCTCCGATCCGGACGATCTCCCGCGCCACGGTGGTGAGCATCTCGCGGTCCTTGTACTCCGACTCCGCGTCCTGCTTCTCGGCCTCCGGATCGATGGACACCGCATTGCCGCGAAAAATCTGATGCAGCATGTTCTCGGTATTGCGCGCCACCGACGGTTCGGGCCGGGGGAATTCGGCATCGGGCAGGTGATTGTCGGCGGAGATGAGGCTGATGCGTTCCGCGCCGCCCTGGCCGCGCCAGCGCCAGCTCAGCCAGGTCCAGCTCAGCAGCCGTCGATCGTCGACCACGGTGTTGAGACGGCCGGTGACACCGTGGCCCAGGTCGATGCGGACCGGTGAGCTGATGCGCGGCTGGTTGAGCGAGTACAGCACGAACTGCGGATGCCGTTCGATGTCATTGGGATTGACGGAGCGTTCGGTGTCGACCACGATGCGGCGGCGACGGGATTCCTTGTCCCAGTCGGGATTACCGCGCAGCGCTACCATATAGCGGCGCGTCCACGATGTTCCCGGACCGAAGAAGCGTGGGGCCCAGGGATATTCACGCTCGTTGAACACCTGCCAGCCCGGTGGCACGGCGGGCGCGTCGGCGATCACCAGGGTCGCGATATCCGGATAGTCGACGCCGTATTCGTGCGGCACCGGAATGGGCGCGATCAAGGCCGTCGCCACCACCGCCGTCGCCAGCGCGCCGCGCGAATGCGCGGCGGTCAGCGGGCGCACCGGACGATCCAGCGGCTTCACCGTCGACCAGTTCCGATGGTTCAAATACATGATGGTGGTCGACAGGTACACCGCCAGAATCGTCGGCACCGCCTGATACACCAGCAGCGGCGCACCCGGGAACCACCGCCACAACACGAGCAACACGATCGCGCCCAGGGCGAGGGTGAGCACGGCGGCCACCACGGCCCGCCGCCAGGTGCGGCCGGACCCGATCGCCGCGGCCGCCGCCCCGAGCAGCAGCGTCGCGGTGCCGTCGGCGACACTGCTGCCGCCCAGCAGCACCACCAGCTGGCGGTACGGCGGGGGAAACGCGGCGAGCAGCAGCAGCCAGGCGGGCCAGAACCGGAACACCGGCCGCAGCCCGAACGCCAGAATGCTCACGCTCATCAGGAACAGCGGGGCCGCGATCAGATCCAGGTGCAGGACCTCGTACTGGTAGGGGTAGCGCAAAACCAGCAACCCGAGCAGCGCCGCCGACAGGCCCAACCCGATCAGGCCCACGATCACGTCGGTCTGGCGGTCGTAGATCGGCAGTTCGTCCCGGTGCCGCAACGCGATTCCGGTGGCCGCGAAGACCGCGACCACCGCCAGCACGAAAACGTAGCCGATATCCGAATCGTGGCGCAGGTCGCCGAGCAGTTCGAGCCAGGTGAAGCCGAACGCGACCAGCGTGCACAGCAGCACGACGACGAACCGCACCACCGTGCGCCACTGCAATCCGTCCCAGAGATGACGGGCCCGTGCCTGCGCCTCCAGGCTCGCGGTCACGCTCATGTCAGCGAGAATGCTTGCGCGGCAGCAGGATAACCAGCGCGGCCAGCAGACTCACCGCCAGCGCGACACCGCCCGCGAGGGCCAGTCGGGCTGCCACCGGAATGGGGGAGTCGCTCTTGCCCGTCGCGGCGATCTGCTTGCTGATCCCGGCCGCCGGATCGAAGAACTCCGGCTCGCGATCGCCCGCCTGCAACAGCACCGGGCCCGACAGGCGGAAGGATCGATCCGGGTCCGCCAGCAGCCAATTCAGCAGGCGGTCCAGGTGTTCGGGGGCCTGGGTCGAGGTGCCGACCAGCACGGTGCGCTTGCCGGTCCAGGTGGCCTGCAGGGAACCGAACGAGAGCGGCGGCCGCAGCTCGATCTTGGTCTCCAGATCGGCGTCGTCGCCGTACACGATCAGGGTGTCGCCGCTGCGGTCCAGCGGCAGCACGATCGAACCCGGCACGCCGCCGTTCGACGCCACCAGCACGGCCGGTCGGTCACTGCCCGCGGCGGTATCGAAGGACACCAGCTCCGGTCGCAGCGGCACCGAGGTCAGCCGCTGCACCGCCACCAGAATCTGGATGGCACGGACGGTGTCGGCGAATCCGGGCGTCTGCAGCCCGACCTGCACGCCGGGCATCAGGGCCTGCGGCACCGCGCCCAAGCCGCCCGGCACCGGCGGCTTCGCGACATAGCTCTGGACTTCGCCGTCCGGGTTGATGGTCAGCGTGACCGGCTGCTCCAACCCGCAACCGTGGGTGAGACCGGCCTGCTGCAGGGTGACCGTCACCGTCGTGAACCGCGACAGCAGCTCGTTGGGAATGCTGACCCACTGGTCGAAGCGACCGGACGGGTCCACCGGCCACGCCGCGATCTGCCGGTCGCCGATGGTCACCGCGAGCTGGCCGCCCCGGGTGTCCGGCAGCGGTGTGTGATTGCCGTGCAGGTTGACTCGCACATCCTTCGACGGGCGGCCCAGCCGGGTCATGTCCAGGGCGAAATCCACCCGGACGTAGCCGATGGCGGTGGCGCTGAGGCGATTCTGGCCGAGTGCGGCCAGGGTGACCGCGTCCGGCGCCAGCTGCGGAGCCACCGGGACACCCAGCGCGGTGGCCGAACCGGCCATGGCCGCGCGGGCCAGATCGCTGGTGAGCAACTGGATCTGGGTGGGCAGCGAGGACTTGTCACCGGAGACGGTCAGCAGCGGCGTCGGCCCGCCGGTGACCCGCAGGCCCGGATCGGAGCCCTCGCGAATCGCGACCTGCCGCTCCAGGAACGCGGGCGGATGATCGGGACCCGTTGCGCCCGAATCCATTCGGCGCACCTCCACCGCGACCGCCTGATTGGCGTAGCGGGCGACCGCGGCCGTGGTCAGCGACAGCGCCGCCGAACTCTCGAGCTGCGACGGATTCGGCGGGAGGTAGACGGTCAACCGTTCCAGGACCGGCGGGAGGTATTCGGCCACGGTCGTGGGCTGGCGTTCCTCGCCGAAGTAGGTGACGGCCACATCGCTGAGCGTGAGCGGCTGGCCGGTCCAGTCGTCGGGGCAGATGCCGGGCTCGGGCAGCAGCGAGGACGTCAAGGTCACCGGCACCGTATCGCCCTGAACCTCCGCCCCCGCCAAGGAGATTCGGATGGGCGCGCGCGGATCCTGCGGCAGGTTCACCCGTTCCAGCAGCCGCTGCCCCGAATGCGCCTCCAGCGTGCCGCGCGCCAGGCTGGGCGGAAGCTGCACGGTGCCGGTGATCGCCGTCGGGGCCAGGCCCGGCAGGATCGGCAGGCTCAGGGAGACCTCGTGGGTCCGGCCCTGGAATTGCAGGGTCTTGCCGAAACCCAGGCTCGTCAGGGGAATCGCGTGATCGCCCGGGTCGGCCTGGGCGGGGCCGGGTACGGCGATCATCGGAAGGGTGGCCAGCAGCAGGGTGAGCAGGGCGGCACGCACTCTCATGAATGGTCTCCTGTGTGGGTAACCGCGGTGATCTCGGAACTGGATCGGGTGGCAGAGCCGGGCGGGTGTCAGAGCCAGGTGGGATCGCCGAAAACCGCTCCGCTGTCATCGGTTTCGGCGGACTTCGCGTAGATGTAGGTGTACTGCCGGATGGAAACCGGTCCGGCGCATTGATTCACGGCGATATGGAAATCGCGAATGATGACCTGCACGGTCTTACCCGGAATCAGGTCCTTGGTCGCGATCTCGAGATCCTTGACCTCGCCCGGGGCCAGGTTGACGCTCATGGGCACCTGGATATTGGGGCCGATGATGTGCACGGTGGGTGCGGGCGATCCGGGGACGTCGACGGTCGGTACGTACGCCTGCGGGATGACCCCGACATTGCCGTTGGGCAGGGTGACCGAGCAGCCCACGTGATAGCCGGTCTTGAGTTGCCCGCCCGCGATGCCGTCGACCCGGGCGTAGGCCATATTGCTGACCAGGGCTTCGCGCGTGGTGCCGACCTGGTTCAGCGGGGCGATGCGGTTGATGAACTCGTCACGGTCGCCGACGGTGAAACTGCCGAAGGTGGATTGATAGGTCCGCTCGTGCGAGGGCAGCGTGATGATGTCGGCCCCCGCCGGCTGCGCGCAGCCGAGGACGGCCCCGACGGACAGCAATGGAACGCCCACAGTGGACAGCCGCATGGCCTCGACGGTAATAGGCAAAAGGAATAACGCGCCCGAATGACACGTAACGGAATCAGGCGCGGGCGAAGGCCAGCAACCAGCGGGCAGTGGCCACGGCCGCTCCGGCGAGCACCGCGATCTGCACCGAACCGGTGATCAGGGCGAGCATCAGGCACACCACCGCGCCCGCGAACAGGGCCTCGAGCTTGTACATCGGCCAGGCTGTCCCGGCGATGTCCACGGTCGGACGCGCGGGGGCCCGCTCGGTGTCCGTAGGGTGAACCACTGCCATACGGTCAGGGTAGACGGTGACCCAAAGTTCGGGCAACCGAAACCTCTGTCGGGAACAACACGGCGACGATGACGGTTGAGCACGTCATGCCACTAATCGGAGAGTACGAACCCGGTCGGTACGACTGGGCACGTGAACAGGCCGAGCAGTACGAGAAGACCGCTGGCGCGGAGGGCGGCGACCACGAGGGCGTGCCGATCATCCTGCTCACCACTCGCGGCAACAAGTCCGGCAAGCTGCGCAAGACCCCGCTCATGCGGGTCGAGCACGACGGCGAATACGCGGTTGTCGCCTCGCTCGGCGGTGCGCCCAAGCATCCGGTCTGGTACTGGAACATCAAGGCCGACCCGCACGTCGAGCTCCGCGACCGCGACGTGGTCAAGGACTACGACGCCCGCGAGGTCACCGGCGACGAGAAGGCCCTCTGGTGGAAGCGCGCGGTCGAGGTCTGGCCGGATTACGCGGAGTACCAGAAGAAGACCACGCGCGAAATCCCGGTCTTCGTCCTGACCCCGCGCGACTGAGCGTCGCCCGCCGCGAAACCGGGAAGCGCGGCGGTCGATGGAAAGATGCCCCGGCCGCATCGCGGCCGGGGCATCTGATTCCGGCCCGGCGTGTGCTGCCAGCTAGCATGTTCGGGTGTCTGATCCGCTCGCTGTAGCTGAGAAAGTGTCCGGTCCGCTGCCCGAATTGAGCGCGGACGAGATCGACGCGGCGGCCAAGCGAATTTCGGACATTATCGAGCCGACGCCGCTGCAACGGATTCCGCGGCTGTCGGCGCTCACCGGGGCCGAGGTCTACCTCAAGCGCGAGGACCTCACCGCCGTGCGCAGCTACAAGCTGCGCGGCGCCTACAACCTGATGATGCAGCTGACCGAGGCCGAGAAGGCCGCGGGCGTGGTCACCGCCAGCGCCGGAAACCACGCGCAGGGCGTGGCTTTCGCGTGCAAGGCCATGGGCGTGCGCGGCCGCATCTACGTCCCGACCACCACCCCCAAGCAGAAGCGCGACCGAATCCGCGTCCACGGCGGCGAATTCGTGGAACTCATCGCCATCGGCGACACCTACGACGCGGCCGCCGCGGCCGCCGCCGACGATGTCGCGCGCACCGGGGCGACCATGGTCCCGCCCTTCGACGATCCGCGCACCGCGGCCGGGCAGGGCACGATCGCCGCCGAGTTCCTCGAACAGCTCGGCACCCAGCCGGATCTGGTGGTGGTGCCGGTGGGCGGCGGCGGCTGCCTCGCGGGGATTGCCACGTACCTGCGGGAACGGTCGCCGCGGACCGCGATCCTGGCCGCCGAGCCCACGGGGGCGGCCTCCATGACGGCCGCGCTGGTGGCCGGGGGACCGGTGACGCTGCCGGAGATCGATCCGTTCGTCGACGGCGCGGCCGTGCGCCGCGTCGGCGCGGTCGGGTATCAGGCGGTGGTGCGTTTCGGCGGCGCGGTGCGCTCGCACGCCTCTCTGCCCTTACTGACCAGCACCGAAACCCGTACCGGCGCAGGCTCTTTCCGCATGATGCATGTGGACGAGGGCGCGATCTGCACGGCCATGTTGGAGCTGTACCAGAACGAGGGCATTGTCGCCGAGCCCGCGGGTGCGCTGGCGGCGGCGGCCCTGCGTGAGGTCGAGGTCGAGCCCGGATCGACGGTCGTGGTGCTGCTCTCGGGCGGCAACAACGATGTCTCGCGCTACGGCGAGGTCATCGAGCGGTCGCTGGTGCATCAGGGGTTGAAACACTATTTCCTCGTGGACTTTCCGCAGGAACCCGGTGCGCTGCGTCGCTTCCTGGACGAGGTCCTCGGCCCGGACGACGACATCACCCTGTTCGAGTACGTCAAGCGCAACAACCGCGAAACCGGTGCGGCGCTGGTCGGTATCGAACTCGGGAGCCCGCAGGGGCTGGATTCGCTGCTCGAGCGCATGGACAAGGCCCCGATCCAGTGCGAGCGACTCGACCCGAACTCGCCCGCCTACCGGTACCTGACCTGATTCACGCGTGCAGCAGGTACCCCGCCGCCGAAGTGTGAATGATCTGCGGCTCGCCCAGCTTTCGGTCGAGCCGCGTGATCACTTCCTCGATGCCGGTGGTCGAGGTGGGGTCGGCGCAGAACGCGGCGATCTCGGCCGGGGTGACGAGGGTTCCGGCGCGCGCGGCCAGCAATTCCAGGGCGCAGAATTCGCGCGTCGTCATGGTCAGCAGCACGCCGCTGCGCCGCACCCGGCGGCGTAATCGGTCCACCACCAGGTCGCCGATGGTCAGCACCGGCGTCGGCTGCTGCGGCTTGCGCAGCGTGCACAGGGTGCGGACCCGGGCGGCCAGTTCGGCGAGCGAAAACGGTTTGGGCAGATAGTCGTCCGCGCCGCCCGCATAGCTCTCGGTGCGGTCGGCGGGGCTGTCGCGCGCGGTGAGCAGCAATGCGGGTGTGCGAACACCCGATTCCCGTTGCCGCCGAACCAGATCCAGGCCGTCGCCGTCGGGTAGCCCGCGGTCCACGATGAGACAGTCGTAGACCCGGGCCCCGACCTGCGCGCTGGCGTCGGTGAGATTGCGGGTCAGATCGACGATGAATCCGGCCCCGCGCAGTCCGTCGGCGACCCGTTCGCCCAGCTTCTCATCGTCCTCACACACCAGAACGAATACGCTGCGGGCGGTCACTCCATCGTCGGACATGGCCCCACGGTGCCACAGTGATCGTGAACGAATCATGAGCGATCGCGGAGCGATCGGCGGTTGTTAACACCGAACGGGCGAATACCTGTGGCGGCGCGTATTCGAGTTAACGGGTGCGTGTCGGGGGGACGATTAATCGGGTAGTTCACTACGCGTGAAACCGAACGGTCAGGACGGGAGGCTGGCGTTCATGAAAAGGCTGGTGGTGTGCTGTGACGGCACCTGGAAAGCCGAGTCGAGCACGACGGTGTCGAACATCGTCAAGATCGCGGAGACGGTGCGGCTGACCGGAGCGGACAGGGAGGGGAAGTCCGTCGGTCAGCGCATCTACTACGTGTCGGGGCCCGGCTCGCGCGGATTCATGTCGGACCGGTTGCTCGGCGGAGCCTTCGGGCTCGGGCTCGAGGCCAACCTGTCGGCGGCGTATTGGCAGCTGGCGTTGAACTGGGAGCCGGGTGACGAGATCTTCATCTTCGGCTTCAGCCGGGGCGCGTACACCGCGCGCAGTCTGGCGGGGATGATCAATCGGCTCGGAATCCTGAAGTACGACGCCATGATTCACGGCAAGTACCCGAAGGCGCTCGAGATCTACAAGACGCGCAAGAAGGATCCGAAGGCCGCCGATCCGCCGGAGTGGGAGGAGTTCCGTTCCCGGTACTGCCATCCGGAGCGGCCGACCATCAACTTCCTCGGCGTATTCGACACCGTCGGCGCGATGGGGGTGCCGGGGCTGACCGCGTGGAAGCACCGGTTCCACGACGTGAACCTGTCGCCGATCGTGCTGTGCGCGCGGCAGGCGCTGGCCATCGACGAGCGGCGGCGGGAATTCGCCCCCTGCCTGTGGGAGATTCCGCAGGAGGACAGGCAGCGCTTCGACCGGCCCGATCGGGTGAAGCAGGTCTGGTTCGAGGGCGTGCACAGCGATATCGGCGGCGGCTACGCCGACTGCGGGCTGTCCGATATCACCCTGCGCTGGATGATCGCCGAGGCCGAGGCCGAGGGGCTGGCCTTCGACCACAATCGGCTCGACACCCTGCTGGCGGAGTGCCCGTTCGACGCCGCCCACCTGCACGATTCGCTGAGCGTCGGATTCCGGGTGCTCAACTACGTGCGGCTGGCAGCGAGCTGGAACAGCCCGCGCTTCTACCGCGACTCCTGGCGCAAACTACTGCAGCCGGAGGATCAGGACAGCTTCCTGGCCGCCACGGTCCCGGATCGGAAGGGCTACCGCCCGGCCAATATTCACCGCTGGTGCGAGCACAGCCGCGGCCCGGTGCCGCCCGATCTCATCGAACCCATCGACCTGGTTCCGCTCCCGCCGACGGATACCCGAGTGCTGTCGAGCTAGTCATGCTGATCTCCTCGCTCCGGACCGCCGTCGCGGGGCTCTCCTCGCATCGGCGGACCCCAGGGGGAGGGGTGCGCGGGATGGGGGCGACGGGGTTGGTCGCCGGGTCCGTCCTCGCGGGGTATGTGATCCAGCGCAGGCTGGGCGAGGGCGGGATGGGGACCGTGTACCTGGCCAGGCATCCGGAATTGGCGATGCCGGTGGCCTTGAAGGTGCTGAGGCCGGTGGTGGCCGATGCCGCCGGGGCCGCCCAGTTCCGGCGCGAGGCACAGTTGGTGGCGAATCTCGCGCATCCGAACATCGTGGATATCAAGGACTTCGGTGACGATCACGGGACGCTGTGGATGGCCATGCAGTACGTGCCCGGCGGGGATTTGGCCGATCTGATCGCCCAGCATCCGCGCGGCATCGAACCGGGGCGGGCGGTGCGGATGGCCGCGGCGGTGGCGGATGCGCTCGATTACGCGCACGCTCACCAGGTGGTGCATCGGGATGTGAAGCCCGCCAATATCTTCCGGACCACCGGGACGGGTGGGGCGGACTGGATCCTGATCGGTGATTTCGGGATCGCGCGCAGTCTCGCGGAGGGGGAGACGGTGACCTCCGGCGGCCGGTGGGCGTTCTCGCAGCCGTATGCGCCGCCGGAGCAGCGGGTCGGATGTCCGGCGGGTCCGCGTGCGGACGTTCACGCCCTGGCGGTCACCCTGTATCAGTTGGTAACCGGTGAGCTACCGGGTGAATTGCCGCTTCCCGCGCGGGATTCCGGGCTGCCCGGCACTCTCGGGTCGGTCCTGGCCAAGGCCACCGCTTGGAACCCGGCCGACCGGTACGCCAGCTGTGGAGATCTGGCGCGGGCGGCCGCCACCGCCATTCGGCCGGGTGGGTCGAGGCGCAGGTTCGTGACGGCTGTGCAAGCGGCCCTCCGTATTTGACTCATGATCATTTCAAAACTGGACTCATGACCGACTCCACCGTGATCCAATGTCTCGACCCGGGTGCGCCAGCGCCTCGATGACGATGTCGAGGGGTGCCCGGAAACGTGGGAGAAACAATGGTGGACAAGAGAATTCAGCGTGCGGCGGGCTCGATGGCCGCGTTCGCGGTGGCGGCCGGATTCGCCGTCGCGGCGGTACCCGGCACGGCCGCGGCGGCCTCGGGCACGATCACCTGGACCGACGGGAACAGCAAGTTCACCCGCACGGTCTCCAACACCAACCCGATCGTCGGTGACACCGTCACCGTCACCACGACCTTCGAACGCACCGGCATCCCCGTCGAATACATCTACGCCGTCAAGGACTTCCACCCCGCCTGCCTCACCCCGGTCGCGGGCTCCGGCAAAATGGGCGGCGACCAGGTGGACCTCGACACCACCTCATCCCCGGACTGGGTCCGAGCCCAATTCGGCATCACCAAATACCCGGTCTACCCCAATATCCAACCCAAATCCCAAACCTTCGAAGTCCAATACAAGGTGGGCGTCAACTGCGCCCGCGACACCCCCCTCTCCACCACCATGGACTACAGCGGCTCCCTCGGCGACGGCAACTACACCGACAAAGGTCCCGCCATCACCGTCTCCAGCGACGCGCTGTCGACCACCACCCTCACCGACGTGACCGGAGCCCAGACCAACAAGCCCGTCACCCTCGAAGCCTCCGTCTCCCCGGCGGCAGCGGGCGGCACCGTCCAGTTCAAGGCGGGCGACCAAGTCCTCGGCGACATCCCCGTCGCGGCCACCGGCACGTCCACCATCGTCTGGACCCCGGGTGCCGCAGGCACTTACACCATCACCGCCACCTTCTCCGGCCGCCCCGGCGTAGCGGGCTCCACCGCCACCAAGTCCGTCACCGTCACCGACCCCACCTCGGGCGGCGGCAAACCCAACACCGGCTCCTTCGGTTTCTAACCGCCCGTGGGCGGAGAATCTCCCCATGGTCGAACTCGTACTGGTCCAAGGCGATATCACCGAACAAGAGGTGGATGCCGTCGTGAACGCCGCGAACTCCTCCCTGCTCGGCGGCGGAGGCGTGGACGGCGCCATCCACCGCAAGGGCGGCCCGGCCATCCTCTCCGCCTGCCGCGACCTGCGAGCCTCGCACTACGGCAAGGGCCTACCCACCGGCCGGGCCGTCGCCACCACCGCCGGAAACCTCCCCGCCCGCTGGGTCATCCACACCGTCGGCCCGGTATGGTCCCCCCACGACGACCGCTCGCCCCTCCTGTCCTCCTGCTACCGCGAATCCCTCCGAGTAGCAGACGAACTCGGCGCTCGAACGGTCGCCTTCCCGGCCATCTCCACCGGCATCTACGGCTGGCCGATCGACGACGGCGCCCGCATCGCGATCGACACCGTCCGAGCCACCGACACCGCAGTCCAGCAGGTGCGCTTCGTGCTCTTCGGCCCTGACGCCTATCAAGCCTTCACCGCCGCACTGTAATTCCCTTCGCCATACGCTGGCCGGGTCAGCGGACGAGGAGGGCTATGGGGAGGCGGGCGAAGAGTTTTTCCAGGCGGGCTCGGCCGGAGAAAGTGTGGCCGGTGAGGCGGTCGGTCCAGTGGCCTTGGGGGAGGTCCAGGACGGTGTCGGACCAGCCGCCCGCTTCGTCGAGGCGGATGCTGTGGCGGGTGGCGGCGACGATGACCTCGGGGGTTTCGCCGGTGCGGCCGCGGGCGTAGGAGATGAGGTGGGGGGCGCGGTCGCCGGAGGCGAACAGGGGAGTGTAGGTGCCGCCGACGAAGCAGTCGGGGCGTTCGCGGCGCAGCCACAGGGCGTAGGCGACGATCCACATCTTGACCGCGCCGGAGGGGTCGAGATCGGGGGTGCCGGTGAGGGATTGGAGTAGCAGGGAGCGGTGGGTGAAGTCGACGGGGCGGCGGTTGTCGGGGTCGACGAGGGAGTCCTCCCACAGTTCGCAGCCCTGGTAGATGTCGGGGATGCCGGGGGCGCAGAGTTGGAGGAGCTTTTGCGACAGCGAGTCGGTCCAGGCGTGAGTGGCGAGATCGGTGACGAATTCACCGAGTTCGGCTCCCACCGGGCCGTCGATGACGGTGTCGATCCAGCGGTGCACCGCCGTCTCGAACTCGATATCCGGTTCCTCCCAGGAGGATTGGGTGCCCGCCTCGCGAACGGCCTTCTCCGCGAATTGATGCAGGCGCTCGCGCAGCCCGGGCACGGCGGCGGCCGGTCGTCCGTCGGCGGGCCAGACGCCGAACATGTTCTGCAACAGGAACAGTGTGGTCGCCCCGTCGGGCCCGGGCGCCATCTCCTCCCAGGTAGTGACCGAGCGCGCCCAGATGTCGGGCACCTGCGAGAGCATCCCGATGCGGGCGCGCACATCCTCCCCACGCTTGGTGTCATGGGTGGTCAACGTGGTCATCGTGGCGGGCCAGCGGGCCGCGCGCTCGGCATTGCCGAGATGGAATTCGATGACCGAGCACCCGAACCGCGCCGGATCGGTGCCCATCTCCTGCAGTGACACCAGCCGCGCCGCGCGGTAGAACATGGTGTCCTCCACGGCTTTCGCGGTCATGGCGCCACCCACCTGGTGGAAGCGGGTGGCCGCCTCCCCGCCCGCGGCCAGCGCGGTCACCAGCACCTGCAGCGGCGCGGTGAGTTCGGCATTGCGCCGCGCCACCTCGGCCACCACCGCCCCGACCATTCCGGCCAGCGGCGCGTAGTCGGTGCGGTACACCGGCATGAACGACAGCACCTCGATGGTGGCGTTGGTGAGCGCCATGGTGTCGAACGCGTCGGCGCGCGCATCGCGTTTGATCGCGGCGACCAACCGTCGCACCTCCGGCACCAGCATGGTCTCGGCGACCGCGCGCCGAATTCGATGCTCCTGCTCGGTGAACCAGGCGCGGTCGCTGCCGTGCCCGGTGAACTGCCGCGACAATTCGGTCAGCTGCTTCTCACCGTCCGGGTCGATGAGGACCCCGCCGAGATCGGCCAGCGCGTCGTAGCCGGTGGTGCCGTCGATGGGCAGGGTGGCATCCAGCGGTTCGCGATTGGACAGCACCTTCTCCACCAGCAGCAGCCGCTGCGGTCCGATGAGCTGGCGCAGCCGTCGCAGATACTCGGCCGGATCGGCCAGCCCGTCCGGATGATCCACGCGCACACCGTCGATCAGATCGTGCTCGCACCAGGCGGCCAGCTCGCGATGGGTGGCCTCGAAGACCTCCGGGTTCTCCTGCCGAATGGCGGCCAGCCCGCCGACGGTGAAGTACCGCCGGTACCCGCACAGCCCCGACTTCCAGTTGACCAGTCGATAGTGCTGCTTGTCGTGAATGCGCAGCGCGTTCTCACCGTCGGTGCCCGGCGCGAGCGGGAAGCGCATATCGTGCAGCGCCAGCATGGGTTCCGCCCCGGAGCGGTCGACGGTCAACGCCGCGGGATCGTTCTCCCCGGCCAGCACCGGCAGCGCGATCCGCCCGCCCGAGCCATTGCCCGGCGTCCAGTCGATATCGAACCAGCTGGCGTACTTCGAGTCCTTGCCGTACTGCAGGACATCCCACCACCACTGGTTCTGCCGCGGATCGGCCACGCCCACATGGTTGGGCACCAGATCCACGATCAAACCCATACCGCGACTGCGCACCTCGTCGGAGAGCGCCTTGAACCCGGTCGGCCCGCCCAGCCCCGCCGACACCGTGGTCGGATCGGTGACGTCGTAGCCGTGGGTGGAGCCCCGCGCCGCCGTCATGACGGGCGACAGGTACAGATGTGAAATGCCCAGCTGCTGCAGGTATTCCGCGATGCCGCGCGCGTCCGCGAAGGTGAGCGCGTCGGGCCGCAGCTGCAGACGGTAGGTGCTGCGCACGGGCGTCTGCCGGGCGATGGGACCGGTGTGGTGTTCGGGCGAGCTGGTCATGGCGGTATCGATCATGCCGTACGGCGCAGCACGAGCAGACAGCGTGCGGGCACTTGCACGCTCGCGGCGGCGGGGCGAGGGGTGTCGCAGGCCGGATCGCCGGTCGGCGTGGAGCAGTCCAGGGCGATCGACCAGGCATTGCCGTACGCCGACCCGGGCAGGGTGAAGTCGAGTCCCGCGTCATGTGCGTTGAAGCACAGCAGGAACGAGTCGTCGACGAGGCGTTCGCCGCGCGGCCCGGGCTCGTGGATGCCGTCGCCATTGAGATACACCGCCAGCGAGCGCGCGAAGCTGGTCTTCCAGTCCTCGTCGGTCATCTCGGTCCCGCCGGGGGTGAACCAGGCGATGTCCCCGGGCCGGTTCGGATCGAAGAAGCGGCGGCGGCGAAAGACCGGGTGTTCCCGGCGCAGCGTGATGACCCGCTCGGTGAATTCGAGCAGTTCGGCATTGGTGTGCATGAGCGTCCAGTCCATCCACGACAGCGGTGAATCCTGACAGTAGGCATTGTTGTTGCCGTGCTGGGTGCGGCCGAATTCGTCGCCGTGCAACAGCATGGGCGTGCCCTGGGACAGCATGAGAGTGGCGAGCAGATTGCGGGTCTGCCGGGCGCGCAGGGCGAGGATCTCCGGATCGTCGGTGGGTCCTTCGACCCCGCAGTTCCAGGACCGGTTGTGATTCTCGCCGTCCTGGTTGTCCTCGCCGTTGTCCTCGTTGTGTTTCTCGTTGTAGGACACCAGATCCGCGAGGGTGAACCCGTCGTGCGCGGTCACGAAATTGATGCTGGCCCCGGGCCGCCGTCCGGTCGCCTCGTACAGATCCGAGGACCCGGTGAGCCGGGATGCGAACTCGCCCAGTGTCGCCGGTTGCCCGCGCCAGTAATCCCGCACGGTGTCACGGTATTTCCCGTTCCATTCGGTCCAGGCGACCGGGAAATTGCCGACCTGATAGCCGCCCTCGCCGACATCCCAGGGCTCGGCGATCAGCTTCACCTGGCTCACCACCGGATCCTGCTGCACCATGTCGAAGAACGTGGAAAGCCGGTCCACATCGTGCAATTCGCGCGCCAGGGTGGCGGCCAGGTCGAACCGGAAGCCGTCCACGTGCATGTCCAGGATCCAGTAGCGCAGCGAATCCATGATCAGCTGCAGCGCGTGCGGATGCGCCATATTGAAGCTGTTGCCGGTGCCGGTGTAATCCATGTAATGCTGCGGATCACCGTCCACCAGACGGTAATACGCCGCATTGTCGAGCCCGCGGAAGCTGAGCGTCGGCCCGAATTCATTGCCCTCGGCGGTGTGGTTGTAGACCACGTCGAGAATGACCTCGATACCGGCGGCGTGAAAGGCCCGCACCATCGCCTTGAACTCGGTGACCGCGGCGTCGGGGGATGCGCCCGCGGCATAACCGCGATGCGGTGCGAGATAGCCGAAGCTGTTGTATCCCCAGTAGTTTCGCAACCCTCGATCGAGCAGGATGCGGTCGTCGAGGAATTGGTGCACGGGCATCAACTCGACGGCGGTGATGCCCAGCCGCTGGAGGTGGTCGATGATCGCCGGATGCGCCATGCCCGAGAAGGTTCCGCGCAATTCCGGGGGCACGTCCGGATGCGTGCGGGTCATGCCTTTCACATGCGCCTCGTAGATGACCGTCTCGTGATACGGCCGCCGCGGCGACCGGTCCTCGGCCCAGTCGAAATACGGGTTGATGACCACCCCGGTCATGGTGTGCCCGAGCGAATTCTGCCCGTAGTTGTACGGCGCGGCATCGGTCCCGAAGTCCCCTTCGAACGCCTTGCCGTACGGGTCGAGCAGCAGCTTGCTGGGATCGCAGCGCAACCCCTTGGCCGGATCGAACTTCCCGTGCACCCGAAACCCGTACCGCTGCCCGGGCCCGATCCCGGGCAGGTAGGCGTGCCACACGTACCCGTCCACCTCGTCGAGCGGCACCCGGGTCTCGCGGTGGTCGGCGTCGATCAGGCACAGCTCGACCCGCCGGGCGACCTCGGAGAACACCGAGAAGTTCGTCCCGACGCCGTCGTAGGTCGCGCCCAGCGGGTAGGCGGTCCCCGGCCAGACACCGAGCCCGGTCGAGCCGGGAGTCGCGGGAGCCATGCCCTGACCCTAGCGAGCCGGTCGCGCTCCCGGACCGTGTCCCCTGCCCTAGGCGAGTCCCTTGCGCCAGGTCTGCCCGACCAGATCCACGCCGAAGCTGTGATGCGGATTCGATTCGCCGAGGGTGAATCCCGCGCGCTCGTAGATGTGGCGGGCGGAGGTCAACACGCTGTTGGTCCACAGCACCAGCTCGGTGTATCCGGCATCCGTGGCGAATCGGACACATTCGTCGACGAGCGCGCTGCCCACGCCGAGCCCCCGCGCCGAGGGTTCGACGAGCAGCAGCCGCAGCCGCGCGGTGGTGTCGCTGTCGCGCATGCAGTACACGCAGCCGACGGGTTCGCCCCGGTATTCCGCGATCCACGCGCGTTCCCGTTGCGGGTCATGGGAATTCAGCCAGTCGGCGACGATCTTGGCGACCAGCGCCTCGTATTCGCCGTTCCAGCCGAACTCCTCGGCGTAGAGCTCGGCATTGCGCGCGATCACCCAGCCGTGCTCGCCGGGCCGCGGCTCGCGCAGCACGACGGCGGCCGGATCGGGTTCGGTCTCGGTGTCGAGGATCTGCTCGATGGTGCGCATGGCACCGACGAGTCGGTTGCGCTTGCCGGGGGAGTGCGGGATCAGCAGGTCGCCGATCTGCTCCTGGGTGCGCTGATCCAGGACTTCGAAGGCCGCGCGACCCGACTCGGTCAGCTCGACCACCTGTCGCCGTCCGTCGGCATCCGATCTCCGGCGGGCCACCAGCCCCCGCTCCTCGAAGCGCGCCAGGATCCGGCTCAGATACCCGGGATCCAGATCCAGTCCCAACCGTAGATCGACGACCTCCGAGGCCCCGAAGTTGGCCAGTTCGAACAGGATACGGGCCTCGGCCAGGGAGTACTCGGTGCCGAGCATCCCGCCCTGGAGAACTCCGATGAGCCGCGTGTACCGCCGGTTGAAGGCGCGGACGGCGGCAATGTGCTGTGCCTCGACGAGGCGGTCGGCAATACCGGTGGCCATATCGATTCCCATCCCGATGCCAATTCTTTGACTGAGTCAAAGGATACGCCGCGCGAGCCGTTCCGCCAGGGGTTCGTGGTAACTTGAACGCCGTTCAAGCCAGCTCCTCGTAAGGACTTCCCGTGGCATTGACCCCCAGCGAGATCACCGCCCTCGACGCCGCGCACGTGTGGCATCCCTACGGCGGCTTCCCCGCCGGAACCGAACCGCTCATCGTGGCCTCGGCGTCGGGTACCCGGCTCACCCTGGCCGACGGGCGGGAATTGGTGGACGGCATGAGCTCCTGGTGGGCGGCCGTGCACGGCTACCGGCACCCGGTGCTGGACGCGGCATTGCTCGAGCAGTCGCGGAAGATGAGTCACGTGATGTTCGGCGGGCTCACCCACGAACCGGCCGTGCGACTGTCGCAATTGCTCGTCGAGCTCACCCCCGACGGGCTGGACAAGGTCTTCCTGTGCGACTCGGGCTCGGTGTCGGTCGAGGTCGCGGTGAAGATGTGCCTGCAATATCAACGCGCGCTCGGCCGCCCCGGGAAGCACCGCCTGATGACCTGGCGCGGCGGCTACCACGGCGACACCTTCACCCCGATGAGCGTGTGCGACCCGGAGGGCGGCATGCACGCGCTGTGGACGGATGTGCTGGAGCCGCAGGTCTTCGCGAGCGCCCCGCCGGAAAGCTATGAGCCGCGGTACGTCTCGGAGCTGGAGCGGGTGATCGCCGAGCACGCGCACGAATTGGCCGCCGTCATCGTGGAACCCGTGGTGCAGGGCGCGGGCGGCATGCGCTTCCACGACCCGCGCTATCTGGCCGATCTGCGCCGGTTGTGCGACGAGCACGACGTGCTGCTGGTCTTCGACGAGATCGCCACCGGATTCGGCCGCACGGGAACGCTTTTCGCCGCCGAGCAGGCCGGGATCCGACCGGACGTGCTGTGCGTGGGCAAGGCGCTCACCGGCGGGTACCTGACGCTCGCGGCCGCGCTGTGCACCGCCGAGATCGCCGAGACCGTCAGTCGCTCCCACGGTGGCCTCATGCACGGCCCGACCTTCATGGGCAATCCGCTCGCCTGCGCGGTCGCGGTGGCCTCGATCGAGCTACTGCTGTCGCGTGATTGGCGCGGCGAGGTGGCCGGGATCGAGGCCGGATTGCGGACCGGTCTGGCAGCCGCGCGCGAGCTGCCCGGCGTCGCCGATGTCCGGATTCGTGGCGCGATCGGTGTCATCCAGCTCGATCATCCGGTGGACATGCGCAAGACCACCCACGCCGCGGTCGAATCCGGTGTCTGGCTGCGCCCGTTCCGCGATCTGATCTACTGCATGCCGCCGTTCATCAGCACCCCCGACGACGTCCGGCGCATCACCGACGCCATGTGCGCGGCCGCGGCGGTGTGACCCGTGCTCAGCGCTGCCACAGCCTCGGCCGATTCGGCCATTCGATCCGCCGACCGAGCGCGGTTCCCGGCCGACGGCGTGGTGCCCTGGGTGCTCGTGCCGCTCGCGCGGTGCGAGTCGTCAGCGGTTAGCCCGTTTTTCGCGCACTTTGTCTGAATTGTCGCTGTCGGACAGGATCTCCCAGACTTTGAATACGCAGTGGTAGTCGTCGGACCAGCCGCGGGCGATCAACATGAAGGTGTCCCCGTCGCGCAGGATGGTGCGGCGGCTGATCAACTTCGGATGATCGGGAATGAACTTCGAAACGAGGTCGGGAACCTTGGCGAGTGCTTGTTCGCGGGTGCCCACCACCTCCGTGAGGATCTTCGGACTCCAGGTTTTGCTGTCGCCGAAGCCGGTCGTCTGCTCGACCACTATTGCCCATCGTGGCATCGCGCAGCCTCCTTACGATCCCCAGCATAGTCCGGCGGCCCGACACCCATGGTCTCCTGAACGCCGTTCAAGTATGCTTCCGAGCTGTGACTGCCGATCCCTTGAGCTGGCTCGACACCCGCGCCGCCGAGCGTGTGGACGCCGGACTGCGCCGTGCGCTGCGCGCCCGCACCGCCGAGAGCACGAGCATCGACCTGGCCTCCAACGACTATCTCGGGCTGGTGCGCCACCCCGCGGTGATCGAGGGAGCCATTGCCGCGGTGCGCCGTTGGGGCGCGGGCGCGACGGGCTCGCGCCTGGTCACCGGAACCACCGCCGAGCACGAACAACTCGAATCCGAACTCGCCGAATTCGTCGGCGCGGAGGCCGGATTGGTCTTCGCGTCGGGCTACGCCGCGAACCTGGGCGCGGTGACCGCGCTGGCCGGGCGTGGGGCGCTGGTGGTTTCGGACGCGGGCAGCCACGCGTCGCTGGTGGATGCCTGCCGCCTGTCGCGGGCGCGGGTGGAGATCGCCCCGCATCGCGATCCGGCGGCGGTGGATCGCCTGCTGTCCGAGCGCCGCGAGGAGCGTGCACTGGTCTTGACGGATTCGGTGTTCAGCGCCGACGGCGACCTCGCGCCATTGACGGAGTTGCACAGGGTGACTCGCGCCAACGGGGCGGTGCTCATCGTGGACGAGGCGCACGGGCTGGGTGTGCGCGGCGCGGGCGGGCGCGGTCTGGTGCACGAGTGCGGGCTGGCGGGGGAGCCCGATCTGGTGATCACCGCGACGCTGTCCAAAGCCTTTGCCGCCCAGGGCGGTGCGGTGCTGGCGAGCGAGCGGGTGCGGGCTCATCTGATCGATTCGGCGCGGACGTTCATCTTCGATACCGGACTGGCTCCGGCGGCCGTGGGTGCGGCGCGTGCGGCGTTGGGTCTATTGCGCGAGGAGCCGGAGCTGGCGCAGCGGGTGTTGGACCGCGCCGCTGATCTGGCTCGCATCGCCGGTGTGGGAGAACCGGATTCGGCCGTGGTGTCGGTGGTGCTCGGCGAGGCCCAGACCGCCTATGACGCCGCGCAAGCCTGCCGCGAACGCGGACTCAGCGTCGGCTGCTTCCGGCCGCCGTCCGTGCCGGAGGGCACCTCGCGGCTGCGGCTGACCGCCCGCGCCGATCTCACCCCGGACGAACTGGCCACCATCGCAACCGTTCTCGGCGACGTGCTGGCGCAGGCGCGTGGACGGGAGGTCGTTTCGGTATGAGCCGCATGCTGTTCATCACGGGTACGTCGACCGATGTCGGCAAGACGATCGCCACTGCGGCACTGGCCGCCACCGCCGCCACGGCCGGTGCGCGGGTCGCCGTCTGCAAACCCGCGCAGACCGGCGTGGCCCCCGGCGAGCCCGGCGACCTGGCGGAAATCACTCGGCTCAGCGGTGTTTCGCGCACCCTCGAACTGGCCCGCTACCCCGAACCCCTCGCCCCCGACACCGCCGCCCGACGCTGCGGCCGGCCACTGTTGACCCTGGCCGAGACGGTCGCCGGAATCGAATCGTGCGCCGACGCGGACCTGATCCTGGTCGAGGGCGCGGGCGGGCTGCTCGTGCGAATCGGCGACTTCACCCTGCTCGATCTCGCCCAGAAACTCGGCGCGCCCGTGCTGCTGGTGGCGGCGGCCGGGCTGGGCACGCTCAATCACAGCGAACTCACCACGCGGGCGCTCGCGGCGGCCGGTGTCGAGTGCGCGGGGCTGGTCATCGGATCCTGGCCCGCGGAACCCGATCTGGCCTCGGAGTGCAACCGCGTCGATCTGCCCGCGGTCACCGGAGTCGATTTGGTCGGTTCGATTCCGGCGGGCGCGGGCTCGTGGACTGCCGACGAGTTCGGTGCGGCGGCCCCGTCGTGGTTCGACCCGGCTTGGCGCGCGCGGTATCTGGGCTCATGAATTCCTAACGGGCCGTCTGTCACCGTGGCCGCATGGATGAGTTGGCGGCGGTGGCGCATGTGTTGCGGCGCACCACCTTCGGGCCGTTTCCCGGGCGGGTGGAGGCGCTCGCCGGGCACGGCGCGAGCGGCGTGGTGGACCTCGTGCTGGCCGCACCCGCGCTGGAACCGGCGACACCGGTCTTCGACGAGTACGCCGATGCCGCGGTGGACGGTCCCGCCGGACGGTGGCTGCGGGCCATGGCGGATCCGGCGGCCGGATTGCACGAGAAGCTGGTCTGGTTCTGGCACTCGCATTTCACCTCCAGCCACGACAAGGTCGACACCTGGGAGCTGATGTGGCGGCAGCATCTGCTGCTGCGGCGCCACGCGCTCGGGAACTTCCGGGAGCTGACGCGGGCGGTCACCGTGGACGGGGCCATGCTGCAGTGGCTCGACGGCGCCGGGTCGGTGGCGGACGCGCCCAATGAGAATCACGGGCGAGAGCTCATGGAGTTGTTCACCCTCGGGCGCGGGAACTACACGCAGGCGGATGTGAAGGCCGCCGCGACCGCGCTGTCGGGCTGGTCGGTGGACGACGACGGCACGGTGTCCTTCGATCCCGAGGGCGGCAACCGGCGGCCGGTACAACTGCTCGGGCGCTCGGTGACGACCGCGCGTGACGCCGTG
This sequence comes from Nocardia sp. CDC153, assembly GCF_035818515.1. NCBI lineage: Bacteria > Bacillati > Actinomycetota > Actinomycetes > Mycobacteriales > Nocardiaceae > Nocardia > Nocardia sp. CDC153. The sequence continues at coordinate 220,298 of NZ_JAYKYU010000008.1, forward strand.
GACGTGCTGTGCGATCGGCCCGAGTGCGCGCGGTTCATTGCCGCCAAGCTGCATTACTTCCTGGTCGGGCAGTGGGCCCCGGAGCAGCGGGTGGACGAGCTCGCGGCGGTATTCACCCGGGCGCGCTTGGAGATTCGGCCGCTGGTGGAGGCGATCCTGCGCGACGGCTCCTTCACCGCCGCCGTGTACACCCGCCCGCGCTATCCGGTCGAATGGGTGACCGCCGCCTTCGCCGTGTGCGGAATCGACGACCCGGCAGCGGCTTTCGAGACCATGACCGGGCTCGGACAGTCGCCGTTCTACCCGCCGAATGTGGCGGGCTGGCCGCCGGGCAACCGGTGGCTGGCACCGGGCACGGCCGTGGCGCGCGCCGCGGCCGCGATCGGTGCCCCGGTGCTCGAGGAGATCGCGGGCGCGGGCGATCCGGTCGCCGCCGTCTTCGCCCGCGCCGCGATCTACGACCCCACGCCCGAAACCTCCACGGCCGCTCGCGATCTGGCGTTCGAGCTGCGTCGCGAGCCACGGCAGGCGGCGAGCGCGCTGCTCGCGCTGGCCATCACCGCGCCGGAATTCACGCTGGCATGACGAAGGGAATCTCATGATCTCGCTGAATCGCCGGACCGTGCTGCGGGCCGGACTCGGTGTCGGCGTGGTGGCCGCGGCCAGCGCGGTGGCCGGATACGAGGTGCTCGGCTCGTCATCGACCCCGCCGGTGTGGCAGCCGCCCGCGCCGGTGCGGGCCGCCGCGCTCGACAAGCGCAAGCTGCTCGTCATCGAAATGGCCGGAGGCAGTGACGGATTGTCGATGACCGTGCCGTACGCCGACTCCCGCTATCGGGAGCTGCGGCGGCGCACCGCGATCGCCGCCGACAAGGTGCACGTCGTGGACGACAAGCTCGGGCTACACCCGAATCTGCCGAAGCTCGCCGCGGCCGGTGCCACCCTCGTTCCGGGCGTGGGCACCGCCAAACCCGACCTCTCGCATTTCGAGATGCTGCATCGGTGGCAGACCGGCGATCCCGAGGGGCGACTGCGCGCCGAGACCGGATTCCTGGGGCGGTTGTGCGATCACCTCGGCGACCCGAGCGCGCCCGCGGTGGGTGTCGCACTGGGCGTCGGCTCGTCCCAGGCCCTGGCCTGCGAGCGGGTCACGACGCTGTCCGTGGATGCCGGAAACGACGGCCTGTTCCCGGTTTTCGATGATGAGAACGTGCGGGGCGCGTGGCTGGCCGCACAGCGTGCCATGGCCCATCCGGACCGCCTGGACGCGCCGCTGTTCGCGACCGCTCGGGCCGGAAGCGCTGCCGCCCTGCGCTTCTCGGACGTGGCCGCCACCCTCTCGCCCGCCGCGACCGGCTACCCGGACTCCGACCTGGGCATCCAATTGCGTTTGGCCGCACGGCTGCTCGCCGACGACAGCCACGGCCTGCGCATCGTGCACGTACCCATGGGCGCGGACTTCGACACCCACTCCAATCACACCGAACAGTACGCGGAGCTCATGACCGACCTCGACAACTCCCTCGCCGCGTTCCGGCAGGACCTCGCCGCCCGTGGCATCGCCGACCGCGTCCTGATCGCCGCCTACAGCGAGTTCGGCCGCCGCGTCCCCGACAACGACTCCGGCGGCCTCGATCACGGCGCGGCCGGAACCGCCCTGCTGCTCGGCCCCACCAATTCCGGGGTTGCCGGGGAGATGCCCTCGCTGCGCGCCCTCGACGCCGACGACAATCTGCGCGCCACCGTCGATATGACCGAGTTCTACGCGACCCTCGCCGAATCCTGGTTCGGCGTCCCGGCGAGCGACGTTCTGCCCGGCTCGCCGCGGCCACTGCCCGGGGTCGTGGCCGTATGACCGGTACGAGTGCTGTAATTGCGCAGGTGCGGGTACTCGTGTGCGAGGACGACAGGGAGCTGGGCGACGAGGTCGCCGCGGGATTGCGGGCGGCCGGATTCGCGGTCGATCTGGCCCGCGACTACGCCGACGCGGACCTGAAGATCGCGGTCAACAGCTATGACTGCCTGGTGGTCGATCGCGGGCTGCCCGACGGCGACGGGTTGGATCTGGTGCGCGCGCAGCGCGAATCCGGGCGGCGCACGCCGGTGCTCATGCTGACCGCGCGCGACGCCCTGGCCGACCGGCTCGACGGGTTCGCCCAAGGGGCCGACGACTACGTGGTCAAACCCTTCGCCATGGACGAGCTCGCCGCGCGGGTGCGGGCCCTGTGCCGCCGCCAGGAACTCCCCGAGGCCACCCGCACGGTCGTGGGCACCCTGGTGGTGGACCGCCCGCGTCGTCGGGTGCATCGCGCCGGGACGCTACTCACCTTGACGCCCAAGGAATTCGGGGTGCTCGAGCTGCTGGCCGTGCGCGCCGGAACCGTGGTCACCCGGGCCGAACTCATCGAATGCTGCTGGGACGAAATGGCCGAACCCGCCTCCAATGTGGTGGACGTGGTGGTCGCCCAGCTGCGGCGCAAGCTCGGGGAGCCGCCGCTCATCGACACCGTCCGGGGCGTCGGCTTCACCATCGCGCCATGAGGATGCCGCTGCTATTGCGGAGCGCCTGGCGCACGACCCGGACCCGGCCGACCAGTCCCGGACAGCTGCGGCGCACCCGATGGCTGCTGACCGCCCTGTTCACCGCGCTCACCGCCGTCTGCCTCATCGTGCTCGGCTCCATCGCGGCCTCCATCGACGCGCACTCGCGCGACAAGGAATTGGACGCGGGCATCGACCGGGTGGTGACCGGACTGGCCCGCGAGGTGTATTGGAACGAGGACGGCAGCCTCGATCTGGAGACCGTGCGCGGTGACGACGATCTGTCGGGCGGGTCGAACGCGGTCGCCGTCCTCGTGCGGGATGCGCAGGGCAGCTGGCAGGAACGGTTCGCGCACAAGCGATCCGAGCTGCCCGCCGATCTGGTCGCCCCGGCCCGGCAGGTCGCCGCGGACGAGGAGACACGGTGGCGGACCGGGACCGACCGCGACGGGCATCCGACCCGGCTGGCGGGCGCGCCGATCTGGGATACCGAGGGCTCGCCCGCCGCGGTCATTTTCGCCGCCGGGGATCCCGCGCCCGGGCAGCGCGACCACCGCAGCCTGGTCATGGCGCTGTGGGGCGGCGGGCTCGCGCTGGTGGTGCTGGCCGGTCTGGCCGGGCACCTGCTCTCGGGGGTGAGCATGCGGTCGGCGCTGCGCATGCTGGATCAGCAGGAGCGATTCCTGTCCGAGGCCTCGCACGAACTGCGCACGCCGCTGGCGACGCTGCGGCTGTATCTCGATGCGGCACTGCGGGATCCGGGCGATGCGCGGCGCGCGGTCACCGACGCGCGCTCGCTCACCGACCGCATGGGCCGCATGGTGGCCGGGCTGCTGGCCCGCACCCGCGCGGAAACCGGTGTGGGCGAGCTGGATCTGCAGCGGCTGCATCTGGATCAGCTGGTGGAGGGCGTCGTCGCGGAGTGCGGCGGCGAGGTCGCCTTCGTCGCGGAACCCACGGCGGTGCGGGCGGATCCGGATCTGCTGGCGCTGGCGGTGCGCAATCTCATCGACAACGCGCTCGTGCACGGCGGCACGCCCGTCCAGGTGCGGGTCGCGGCGGGACAGGTGCTCGTCCGCGATCACGGGCCCGGGGTCGATCCCGAGTTGACCGACCCCTTCCGGCGTGGCGCGGTGGGGACGCGCGGGCAGCACGGCATCGGGCTGTCGCTGGTGCGCTGGGTGGCCGACGTCCATTCCGGTTCCGTCACACTGACTTCCGCCGATGGCGGCGGCACGCTGGCCACCCTCACCCTCCCGGAGGCTCCAGCGGACTCGCCGAACAGCGAATGAATCTGTCGTGATCTTCATCACAGTCGGCGTAGGGTGGCCGCGTGCCCTCCACCCATGTCGAGAAGTTCGTCGGTGCCCCGCGTCCGAATGTCTTCCGGGCGCTCCTGGATGCGCGTTCGGTGCGCACGTGGATGGTCCCCGACGGAATGTCGAGTCACATCCACGAATTCGATCCGCGCGTCGGCGGGCGGTTCCGGATATCGCTGACCTACGACCTGCCCACCGAGGCCGGAAAGACGACCGCGCACACCGACACCTTTCACGGGGTCTTCGCGCGGGTCGTTCCGAATCGGGAGGTGGTGCAGACAGTCGAATTCGAAACGCAGGACCCGGATTTGAGCGGGGAGATGACGGTCACCTACACCCTCGACGATGTCCCGGGCGGCACCAAGGTCACGGCGCGGCACGACAATCTGCCGCCGGGGCTGTCCGCGGCCGATAACGAGGTCGGTTTCCGCATGTCCTTGGCCAAGCTGGCCCAGCTGACCGAGCACGCGGCCCGGCACTGAGTTCACCTCCCGACAGGTGAACAGCGCGATACCAGGAGCTGACCGGCGGCGCAAGCCTGGATGAAACGCCGGAAATTCGTACAGTGGATTGGTATGGCGTTGCCGGGTTTTCCCCATCCGTCCGGTGTCGCCGATTACGACGATCGGCGGCGTCGGGAACGGCTGCGCGCGACCCGGCTCGGCGCGGGCTGGGTGCGGCTGCGGCGGACGCGGCTGATGATTCTGCGGCTGAGCCTGATTCCACTGGTGGCGCTGGGTGCCTTCGCCGAATACATGGGCGTCGACGTGCTGCCCGAGCAGGCGCGGCTGGCGCGCACCGAACCGGCCGTGCTGCCCATCGCGGGACCCTCGGACGCGAAGGTCAGCGACACCGCCGTATTCGACCTGGTCGGTCTCGGCGTGCTCGACGCCGGTGACACCGCCCGCGCGCTGCCGTCGCTGGCCACGCTGGGGTCGGTGTGGGCCGTGCGCTACGACCAGACCGGTATCGACACCAAGGTCATCTCGGATCTGATCGTGAAGGTCACCGAGGCCGCCAAGGTGCCGAACGTGGTGCTGGTGGGCCACAGCATGGGCGGGGTGATCGCGCTGGAGATCGCCAAACACCTGCACGTCGGCAGCGCCGAGAAGGTGAAGGCGGTGATTCTCGACTGCACGCCGGTCGACCTGGACGCCGTGCGGCCCGAAAGCCGGGACCAGGGTGAGGAAATGCTGCGCTGGATGGGCTGGTTCCCCGGGGCGCGCGAGAGCCGACTGCTGCGGCTCATCGTGGAAACCTATGCGCGCCATCAGGATTTCGTCGGCGGACGCTATGTGATTCGCGGCGACGAATTCCGGCAGGCGGTGCGAAACGTGCTGCGCGACAAGATCCTGAACACCAATGCCGCCAGCAATGGCCTGATCGAGGCGCAGTTCAAGGCCATTGTGGCCGGTGGCGCGGTCGACGATCTGCGGGCGCTGTCCAAACCCGCGGCGGGTAAACCGCGTCCGGCCATCGCGTTCATTCGCCCGCACAATCCGTACGACGATCCGATCGTGAATGTCGAGTACTCGCACCAGGTGCTCATCGATCAGGTGGGCGGGGTGAACGGGACGCTGCTGGTGGTGACCACACACACCACCGGGCACGCCAACCCGATCGAGCGGCCACAGGAGTACAACGCGGTCATCGCCAACCAGATCGTGCCGTTCGTGCGGCAGATCCAGCTCGACGAGATCGGCACCGTGTCGATCGGGCGCTGAGCATCGGAGCCTCAGCGCACGGCGTCGTCGGTGGCGGGGTGAATTCCCGAGGGCGGCACCAGATTCCAGCGCTCCAGCTGGGCGCGGACCTGCTCGGCGGCATCGATGTTCAGCGGGCCGCTGGTCCACAGGGCGTACGGCAGGTTCAGGAATCGGCCCGCGGTGACGGCGCGCAGATCGCGAATGCCGGGCTTGGCGCGCAGCAGGTCGATCTTCTGCCCGAAGGTCTGGGGCGGGTAGTCGACGAAGACGATGGCGTCCGGGTCGGCGGCGGCTATGCGCTCCCAGGACACGGCGGTCCAGGTGTCGGCGACATCGGCGAGGGCATTGCGGGCCCCGGCCGCCTCCAGAATCGCTTGGGGAGCGCCGAATTCGCCGCTGGACATGACGGTGTCGGAGGCGCTGTCGAAGACGAAGACGGTGGGGGGCTTTGCGGGCCGAGGGGCGGATTGCAGGGCGGCGAGGCGGCGGTCGAGATCGCTCGTCACCTCCGTGGCCCGGTCCTTGCGGCCGGTGATCGCGCCCAGCGCGGTGAGATCCGTGCGCAGGGCCGTCCACGGGTCCACCACGCCGCGTTCACCATTGGGGCGGCGGCAGCTCTCGGTCAGGATGTAGGGGGCGACCCCGGCGGTTCGCAGGGAATCGGGGGTCAGGTTCGTGGATTCCGAGTAGCCGTAGTTCCAGCCCGCCACTATCACATCCGGTCGCTGAGCGAGCACCGTCTCGCGTGAAGGGTAATCCGGCGCAACGGAATTCAGCTTGTCGACGGCGTCCCCGTAGTGCTTGCGCAGCGTGTCCGCGTCCCGCTTCAGGCTCGACACCGCCACGGTCTGGTCCTGCGCTCCCAGCGCCAACACCATGGAGATCAGGTTCCCGTCATTGACGAACATCCGTTGCGCGGGCGACGGAAAGCGCTGCTCCACACCGCAATTGCGCACGGTGAGGTTGCCCGACGTCGCCTGTGACGACCCGCATCCCGCCAGCACCGCCGCCGCGGCGATCAGCGCGAGCGCCGGGCGCACCCGGAAATCCGAAACCTTGGTCAAGACTGCGCCTTTCGTCATGCGGCACCGAACCGGTAGCTGCGGCGGCCCAAGAGGAGGAGAAACGCGGGGGCCCCGATCAGCCCGGTGAGGACACCCACCGGGATTTCGGTGGGGCGAACCAGAATTCGGGTGGCGGCGTCGGCGACCACCAGGAACAGCGCTCCGCACAGGGCGCTGGCCGGGAGCAGCACCCGATGGCGCGGACCCACCAGCAGGCGGGCGGCGTGGGGGATCACCAGGCCGACGAAGCCGATCCCGCCCGACACCGCGACCAGGACCCCGACCAGCACCGCCAGCAGCACGAACAGCGCGATCCGCAGCTCCCGCACGGAAACTCCGATCGAGGTGGCCGTGTCCGCGCCCAGGTTCAGCGCGTCGAGCGAATTCGCCGCCAGCAACAGCGCGACCAGCGCAGCGGCGACCACGCACGCGGGCAGCAGAATTCGAGTCCAGTCCGCGCCCGCGAGACTGCCCAGCAGCCAGAACAACACCGACTGCGCCGCCGACGGATCACTGCTGCGGAAGATCAGAAAGCTGCTGAAGGCGGAGAACGCGGAAGCCAGCACGGTACCGGTGAGCACCAAACGCAGTGGGTCGAGCCCACCTTGGGCCATGGCGATCAGAAAGACCGCCGCGGCCGCCGCCAGCGCACCGACCAACGCGCCCGCCGAAAGCGCCCACAATCCCGCACCCGCGAACACCCCAGAGGTAATGACGGCCGCCGCCCCGACACCCGCCCCTGAAGAGACACCCAGCAGATAGGGGTCGGCGAGCGGATTGCGCACCAGCGTCTGCATGGCCACCCCCGCCACCGCCAACCCAGCCCCGACGACGGCCGCGAGAATCGTTCGCGGCACCCGCAATTGCCACACGATCGTGTCCAGCCCGAGGTCGGCGGCCTCCCGGCCACCCAACCGGCTCCGGAGCACGCCGACCACCTCGCCCAGCGGAATGTTCTCCGCCCCGAATCCGGTCGCCACCACCATCGCGACAACCAGCAGTATCCCCATGACGGGCAGGGCTATCGATGTGCGGGCGCGCCTCATCGACGAAGCTCCTCGGGCAAATCGCGGCCTCTCGAGAGTTCTGCGCGGCGGGGGAGGTCTGACTCGCACCGGAAGCCCGGTACTCACAGTGGCGCGACCGTTCCGGATTCCCACCGGATTCCCGCACCCACCGACGATTACGGACGGACTCTACCGTCCGGAACCAATTCTCAGCGAATGCGGCTGCCGAGCAGGTGGCGGACGCCGCTGACGAAGAGTTGCAGGCCGAAGTCGAAGCGGGCGGTGGCGTCGGTGGTGTCGTAGAGGGGTGAATGTTCCTCGGCGAGAGCGCCTACCGAGTCCATTTGGATGCGCGACTGCTCGTCGACGGTCTGGCCGAGGACGTAGTAGAGCAGGGTGTAGGCGGCGAGGTCGGCTTCCTCGCGCGTCATGCCCGCGCGAATTGCCGCGCTGGCCAGGCGTTCCCGGCCCTTGCTGGTGGTGAGTCGGGAAGCGTAGGTGGCCGAGACCAATTCGGCTCCGTCGCGGTAGGCGAGCAGGCATTCGCGCAGCCGGTGCGCCAATTCGGTGATCTGCTTGGACCATTCGTCCGCGGCGACCGGCTCGTCCATGGGCGCGAGAATGCGGTCGGCGACCGCGCCGAGCAGGGCCTGCTTATTGGGGAAGTGCCAGTACAGCGCGCCCGGCTGAACATGCAGCGAGGTGGCCAGGCGGCGCATGGTGAGATCCGCCAATCCGTACTGGTCGAGAATGGCGATCGCGCCGTCGACCACGTCCGTGCGATGGAGTTGCACTGAAAAACCCGACCCTCTCGTGTTCCGGCTCACGTTCCGGACTGCTAGCCTACCCTGAACACCGTTCAAGTTGCTCGGCCACACCGGCCGGACGAAGGGATTCGCGCGGATATGACTCAGGCAGCCGTCACCACCGAAGCCGGTAGCACTGCAGGCGATGACATTCTCGCCATCGCTCGCGAGCAGGTGCTCGAGCGCGGCGTCGGCCTGGATCGGGAGCAGACCCTCGAGGTGCTGCGGCTCGGCGACGACCGGCTCGAGGAGCTGCTCGGCCTGGCGCACGAGGTCCGCATGAAGTGGTGCGGCCCGGAGGTCGAGGTCGAGGGCATCATCTCGCTCAAGACCGGCGGCTGCCCCGAGGACTGCCACTTCTGTTCGCAGTCCGGCCTTTTCCAGTCGCCCGTGCGCGCCGCCTGGCTCGACATCCCGTCGCTGGTCGAGGCCGCCAAGCAGACCGCCAAGACCGGCGCGACCGAATTCTGCATCGTGGCCGCCGTGCGCGGACCCGACGAGCGGCTCATGGCGCAGGTCGCCGCGGGCGTGGAGGCCATTCGCAACGAGGTCGACATCCAGGTCGCCTGCTCGCTCGGCATGCTCAACCAGGAACAGGTCGACCAGCTGGCCGCCATGGGCGTGCACCGCTACAACCACAATCTCGAGACCGCGCGCTCGTACTTCCCGAACGTGGTCACCACCCACACCTACGACGAGCGCTGGGAGACCCTGCGCATGGTCCGCGAGGCGGGCATGGAGGTCTGTTGCGGCGGCATCCTCGGCATGGGCGAAACCCTGGAGCAGCGCGCCGAATTCGCCGCCGACCTGGCGCTGCTCGAGCCCGACGAGGTGCCGCTGAACTTCCTCAACCCGCGCCCGGGCACCCCGTTCGGCGACCTCGAGGTGCTCCCGGCCGCCGACGCCCTGCGCGCCGTCGCCGCCTTCCGCCTCGCCCTGCCGCGCACCATCCTGCGTTTCGCGGGCGGGCGTGAGATCACCCTCGGCGACCTGGGCGCCAAGCAGGGCATTCTCGGCGGCATCAATGCCGTCATCGTCGGCAACTACCTGACCACCCTGGGTCGCCCCGCCGAAGCGGACCTGGATCTGCTGGGCGAGCTCAAGATGCCGATCAAGGCGCTCAACGAAACCCTCTGAAAAACTGGGGGTCCGGGGCCGCGGCGGCGGACCCGCGCTTACTGTAGGGATATGGGGGTCGCGAACCCCCGCTGTCCCCCAAACGGTCGAGTTTCGGACACGAAGGATCTTTCGAGGTGGTCGTGGAGATCGAGGAGCGCTACAACCCGTTCACGGGCAAGCGGATCGTGCCGGGTGTGGAAGATCCCGTACCGGCCGCGGCCGCACTGGGTTTGGAGCCGCCGCGCTTCTGTGAGCAGTGCGGTCGCCGAATGATCGTGCAGGTCAGCCCCGACGGCTGGTGGGCCAAGTGCTCCCGGCACGGCGTGCTGGAGTCCTCGAGCCTGGAACGCCGCTAGTGGCAACCACACTCACCGCCGAGCCGGGCGGACTACGCGTCGATGTGGTGATGCGGGAAGTGCGCGCGGCGGCGGTGGTGTTCGCCGCGCTGGCCGCGGTGAGCGCGCTGGCCGGGGTGGTCTGGGCCTACCTCGCGCCCGCCGAGCAGCTGCTGGTGGTCGAGCCGGACCGGGGGACCGCGCTCACCGGTGAGAGCATGCACCGCTTCGACGCACTCGCGATCTTCGTGCTCATCGGGATCGTGCTGGGGGTCGTGGGCACGGCCGCGGTGTGGCGGTGGCGTCGGGTGCGCGGGCCGATCCTGCTGTGCGGGATCCTGCTCGGTTCGCTGGCCGGGGCCTTCCTCACCAAGGTGGTGGGCGAGGCCGTCGCCGAACAGCTGCACACCCGGCCCAAGCATCCGGCCGTGCACACCATCGTGGAATTCGCTCCCTCCGTGGAAGGTTGGGCCGCGCTCATCGCCCAGCCCCTCGCGGCCGCGGTGGTCGTTCTCCTGCTGACCGCGCTGAGCACCTCCGACGATCTCGGCACCGGCGAGTACCTGCCCTTCGGCGGTCAGCGGCCCGAGCCGACGATCATCGCACCGCCGCAATACGGTTCGGCGATCAGCTACGGCCCCTACCCCGGCTCGCCCGCCGGGAACCAGTTCACCCCGCGCGATCCGGTGGTCCCCTTCGAAGCCCCCGGCGCGGTCCCCGAATCCGACACCGCGCGCTGACGGCAATATTCGCTGGAGCTCCGGCGTTGTAACCCCTACCGTGTTCGAGTTCACCGAACCGATTCACCCTGGGGGACCCATGAAACCCGCACCCGCCGATCGCGGCGCGCCCGCTCCGGCGGAACGCCCGGACCTGACCGCCTGGCGGCAACGCCACGAACTGCGCAGATCCAATGCCGCCCAACCCATTCCGAACGGCCGCCGCTACAAGCGCACCGTCAAGCACCGCAATCGCGACAGCTAGCGAACCGCGTGACCCGTTGTCGCGCAGGGCACGTCGGGGATCCGCGCGTCGAAGTCGGTGATCCAGGCGGGCGGGCCCTGGCAGAGGAAGGCGTCGAAGTCGGCGGTTTTCGCCACGAAATGACCGAGCCAGGCGACGGTGTACGCGGGCTGCAGTTTGGGCCCCGCATCGAGCCCGAGAGCGGCATGCAGCGCCGCGCCACCCCGTAGGACCAGCCGACGAGTTCGACCCGCTGCGTATCGATCATGTCGCGAAAATCCTTGGAGCCGACGAGATATCCCAGCCCCTTGCCCAACTGGCCGTATCGAACCCGGTGTCCATGCGCGGCGTTCCAGCGAACCAGGGTTGTTACCGGTGGGTAACTTGAGGCATATTATGATGCGGCGAGCGACGAACGACATTGCGTCCCTTGGTAACTGAAAGGTCACCGCATGAGCACCCTGCAGTTGACGCTGGGCATCATCTCCATCCTGATAGGTGTTCCCGCGTGGGCAGGGTTTGTCCTGGCGATCCGCAGAATGGTGCGCACCATTCGGCTGGGGCAGCCCGCACCCGATCGTTTCGGGCCGTTCCTGCCGCGATTCGCCACCATGGTCAAGGAATTCGCGGCACACACCCGCATGGTGAAGTTCCGGACCGTGGGCTGGGCGCACTGGCTGGTCATGGTCGGGTTCCTGATCGGATTCGTCACCGTCTTCCAGGCGCAGGGGCAGATCTTCAGCCCCACCTTCACCTGGCCGTGGGTCGGCGACACCCTCGCCTACCACCTGCTCGACGAGCTGCTGGGGCTGGGCACCATCGTGGGCGCGGTGGTGCTGATCGTCATTCGGCAGCGCAACCACCCGCGCCGGCCCGCGCGGCTGTCGCGCTTCTCCGGCTCCAACTTCCTGGCCGCCTACTTCGTCGAGGCGGTCGTGCTCGTCGAGGGCATCAGCATGGTCGGGGTGAAGGCGTTGGTGGAGGCCTACACCGGTGAGCACCACGCGGTCAGCGACTTCGCCAGCATGCAGATCGCCAAGGTGCTGCCCGCCAGTGCGGCGGCGGTTTCGGTGTTCGCGTTCTTCAAGCTCATGGCGGCGCTGGTGTGGGTCGTCGTGGTCAGCCGCAATATCGACTGGGGTGTGGCCTGGCACCGGTTCGCGGCGTTCTTCAATATCTACTTCAAGCGCGAGGCCGACGGCGATGTCGCGCTGGGCGCGCTGAAGCCGATGTTGTCCAAGGGCAAGCCGATCGATATGGAGACCGCCGACCCGGACAACGACACCTTCGGTGTGGGCAAGTTCGAGGACTTCTCCTGGAAGGACATCCTCGACGTCACCACCTGTACCGAGTGTGGCCGCTGCCAGTCGCAGTGCCCGGCGTGGAA
>NZ_JAYKYU010000009.1:0-175358 GCF_035818515.1 Nocardia sp. CDC153
TTCCAGGCCGGGCACTGCGACTGGCAGCGGCCACACTCGGTACAGGTGGTGACGTCGAGGATGTCCTTCCAGGAGAAGTCCTCGAACTTGCCCACACCGAAGGTGTCGTTGTCCGGGTCGGCGGTCTCCATATCGATCGGCTTGCCCTTGGACAACATCGGCTTCAACGCGCCCAGCGCGACATCGCCGTCGGCCTCGCGCTTGAAGTAGATGTTCGGGAAGGCCGCGAACCGGTGCCACGCCACGCCCCAGGTGACATTGCGTCCGACCAACAGCAGGAAGGTCGCGCCGGAGACCAGCTTGACGAACGCGAAGATCGACACCATGGCGATCGACTCGGGCAGCAGCTTGGCCACCTGCTCGGTGAAGAAGTCACTCCAGGTGTGGGATTCGTGATAGGTGGCGATCTTGCCCGCCTTCACCAACACCATGCCCAGGCCCTCGACGAGGACGATGGACTCGATCACATACGCGGGCGCGAACCGGGAGCCGCTGAAGCGGGACAGGCGCTGCGGCACGCGCGGGTGGTTCAACTGGCGAATGACGATCAGCACCAGAATGCCGACCACCGTTCCAATGCCGAGGATTTCGTCCACCAGGTGGTAGATGCCCCAGGAACCGATGATGGGCCAGTGGAATTCGGGATCGAAGATCTGGCCGTAGGCCTCGAACCACAGGATGAATCCGAGCAGGAAGCCGATCATGACGAGCCAGTGGGCCCAGCCGACCGTGCGGAACTTGTTCATGCGCGTGTGCGCGATGAATTCGACGAGCATGGTCTTGAAGCGGGGCAAGAAGGGCCGCCACCGATCGGGCGCGGACTGCCCGACCATGACGGTGCGCACGATGTTGCGCACGCCTCCGATGAACGATGCCCAACAGAAGACTGTGAACACCGCCCCAATCGTGCCCAGCGTCACTGTCAGGGCATTCATGTCGCGACCTTTCTTACGGTTCTACGAGCGTCTCGCGAGGCGGCCTGGTTCCACCTCGGGTTGCACGTATCCTAATGGACGGTAAGTTACCCGCCGGTAACTTAACTGTCCAGGGTTTCCCACACCGTAAATCCCGGCAAATCGCAGCTGTAACCAAGGGCAGGCTTACTTCGAAAGCCCCTGCCCTGCAGAAAGAAACGAATCTCGCAAATCGTAGATCGATCGACTAGGCTCACGCTGTCCGACAGCTGTGCGGATCTTCACATGCTCGGGGAGGACTAGTCCTAGCGCGTGGCATGGCCCGAGGGAAGCCGGGCCTCGCGTGGCGAAGACGCACAGCGGATTACCTGATGACGGAATGGAAAACAACCGAATGAAGCTTCGCAGTACGACTGCGTGCGCTGCCCTGGTCATCGGCGCAATGACCATGGGAATGACGATCGCTCACGCCGACGATGCTCCCGCAAAGCCTGCTGGAATCGACTACTCCACCAAGCTTGCCGACGGAAACAAGATCGTCACCACCCTCAAGAACGGCACCTTCGAGCTCGCCCAGCAGGATGGTGCGACGCCCGAGGATCCGAAGCAGACGTTGGTGAACGTCAAGGATCAGCAGGGTGCCGTCCTGCTTTCCTTCCCGCTGAAGTACAGCGTTTCCGGCAAGGACATCGCCGTGAAGTCGGAACTCAAGGATGACGGCAAGGTCCTCGAGGTCGTGCCCGAGAAGCCCGCCGACTTCCAGCCCGGCACCGAACCCGTTGTGGCTCAGGTCCAGCCGGCCGGCCAGCTCAAGGACATCGCCTCGGATGCCGAGAACCAGAAGGCGATGAACGACTTCTCCACCAAGTTCAGCCTCGCCATCGGCATCGGCAGCTTCGTGGGCACCGCGCTCGGCGCGATCATCGGCTGCGTCGTGACCTTTGTCGCCGGTTGCGTACCGGGCCTCGTCGCCGGTGCGGGCATCGGTGGCATCCTCGGCACCATCGCCGCCGGTGGACCGACGCTCGCCGCCGCGGGCTTCGATTTGATCAACACCCTGCAGGCGCCGGCCGGCACCACCCGGTGGTCCGACGCCGCGCAGGCCCAGCAGCAGGCCGCCGCTCAGCAGCCGGTCAACCAGAACTGAGATTTCGAGGAAGAACCATGAACTTCGGCAGCATTCAGACCCTGCTCTTCACCTTGCTCCGGACCCTGTGCACCGCTTCCAGCGGTGGCGCGTCCTGCAGCACCTGGGGCGCCTGATCCCCTAAACGTCCGATGGCCCGGCTCCGGTGTGGAGTCGGGCCATCGGTGTATTCGGGATCGGGCGCCGCTCAGGGCAATTCGACGCGCCCCTCGAACGACACCGTGCCCTGATCGCGGCCGAAGCGGGCGAAGGTGCGTTCGGTCATCGAGTAGGTGCCGTCCTCGCGGACGAGAAGGACCGTGCTGCAGCGGGTTCCATGCACCGGGTGATTGACGAAGCGCGCGGAGGCGGAACGCTCGGTGAGGCGGTCCAATCCGGTATTGGGCAGTTCGGCGGTCGGGGCGGGGGTGCGGTCGGCGAGCACGGTCAGGTAGGCGTCCACGTCTTCCGGGGTGGTGGCGGCCACCTGTGCCAGGGCGCGCACGCCGGAACGGACCTTGGGCCAGGCGGGATCCGGGGTGCCGGTGGCGACGCCGCCGTCGGGTTCGAGCGAGCCGACGAGCGTGCTGTTGGACAGCCCGTGGAAGCCGGGCGTCAACTCGCGCGGGGTGCGATCGGTCCGATTGCTGTGCCACCACAGCGTTTCCAGATCCGAGACCACCAGGTTGAAGCCGTTGTAGTCGTCGGGGGCCGCGGCCACGCCGCGCGCGAACTTCTCCGGCACCGTGTCGCCGCGCAGGAAATCCATGAGCAGCGCGCCGCGGGAGCGGGCGTCGGCGCGGAAGTCGCCGGGCAGGCGCACATTGGTGACCGTCGCGAAGCGGTGGCGGTCGGGTAGCGCGCCGAGCCAGGTGCCGGGGACTGGGCCCGCCGCGCCCAGGTCCCGGCCCGCCACCAGGCCGGGCACCTCGTCCCAGCGCCGCAGCGATTCCGTTGGGCGGGTGAAGAACTCTTCGCGATTGGCGGCCACGATCAACCGGTACTCCGGATGCGCCCGCCACCCGAGCAACACCAAACACATATCCCCAGCATGCCGGAAACCCCCGGTACCGGACCACGCCCGATCACTCCCGCCCCAGGCCTCCCTGCTGTCCCATCGCTGCCACCGAAGGGCTATCCGGATACCCCGGAGCGCGAAAAGGCCGGTAGCTGTTGAGCTACCGGCCTTTTCGAGGGTGCTGTGATTACGAGGTGCGGACCCGCAGGCCCGGGTTGTCGGAGAGCACGGTGCTCACCGGCTGCGCGAACAGCTGCGGGGTGTTGCCGGTGATGAGCCCGATCAGGTTGGGGATCTCGCAGATCGGGTAGTCGGCGACCGACGAGGCGCTGGAGATGCCCAGGGCCAGGGTGCCGGTCACCAGCGGGCCGCCCGAATCACCGGGCAGGGCGCAGATATTCGCCGAGAACGACTGGGTGAGCAGGCGGTCGCCGACCTGGACGGTCTGGTCGACGGCGTTCACCACGCCGCAGCTGAAGCCGGTGCGCGCACCCGACTTGCAGACCGGCGCGCCGACCACCGGCACCGCCACGCCGGTGACGGAGATCGGGGCCGCGCCCGGCACGGTCACGAACGGGTTGGAGAAGGCGTCGCGGTAGTCGTTGTTGATGCCGATGATCGAGTAGTCCTGGTTGCCCAGGATCGACTTCTGGAACACGCCGACCTGCGGGCCGCGGCTCTCGCCGACCACCTGGTACACGGCCGGCGAGTTGGCGCCGCCGGTGGCCGGGATGTTCGGATTGCAGTGTCCCGCGGTGATATTCACGACATTGTCATTGGCGTCGAGGCCGTTGAAGCCGAGCGAGCAGCGCAGCGACATTCGCCCGGCCACCGAGGCGTAGGCGTCACCGGCGGCCGCGGCCCGCGGTCCCGCCCCGGCGACATCGCTGGCCTGCGGCACCTCCTGGCCCTCGCCGCCGACCGGCGGCGCGGCCATGACGATGACGCGGGCCGGGTCCACGAAGCCCGGCAGCGGCAGGTCGGGCTTGTCCACCCGGACCGCGATGCTGTTGTTCAGGGTGTCGATGGCCACGCCCCGGATGGCCTTCGACACGGATTCGGGCTGATCCTTGAGCCACTGCTGGAAGGCGTTCTTCTCGCCGCGCAGGGTGGTCTCGCTCTTGCTCACGTCCTTGGCGGTGAACCCGGCGTCCTGGACGGCCTTGCGGGCCTGGTCCACGCCGTCGCCGGGGGCCAGCGCCACGATGGCCTTACCGGTCTCGTCCAACCACGCGCCGCCGAAGACCTGCGGGAACTGGCGCTGCGCGGTGGTGGCGAAGGTGGCCACCTTCTGCGCGGTGTCGGCGCGCTGCAGGTAGTCCTGCGGGGAGATCTTCAGGTCGCGGGTGATGGCCGCGAGCAGCGAGGCCGGGAGATCCGGGGTCGCGGGGGGATTCGCGGGTTCCGCGTGTGCGCTGGCCGCCAAGGGTCCGGCGACGAGCAGCGTGGTGGCCGCGATCGCCGCAGTACGGACAAGGGTCTGTGGACGTCGGCCCGCAGAAGGCATGGAGAAGCGCATACGTGGCAGGAGCATGGCCCCGACTATATGGTGTCCGGCCCGTTATGCCTACTTATTGCGAGGTGACGTTTCGGTATTCACCGGGCAAACAGCGGGCATGTCGGATTCAAGCACAATGGGAAGGATGTCCGATTTTCGCGGATGTCCTCCCATCCGCTCATCCCTCAGGCGTTGGACCGGGTCCGCACCTGAATTCCACTGCCGATGCCACCACCGGAATTGGCGTCGATATCGGAGAGAATCGCGCGCACCGGGATGCCCAGCGACGCGGTTCCACCGTACTGCGCCAGCGCGGTATTGGCCTCGTTGCAGTTCGGCGCGTCGGCCGCGTTCGAACCGCTGGTGATGCCCAGGGCGAGCGTGCCGGTCACGATGGCGCCGCCGCTGTCGCCGCCCAGGGTGCAGGCGCTGGAGGCGAATCCGCGCACCGTCTTGGACTGGCCCTCGGCGGTGAACAACTGGGTCTCGACCCGGTCGGCCACCACGAAACCGCAGGTGAAGGTGGAGGATTGGCCCGACTTGCAGACCGGCGCGCCGGTAATCGGGTCGGCCACACCGGTAATGGTGAGCGTGGTGCCGTTCGCGCCGCGCACCGAGGGCTGATCCATGCCGGCGCGCACCGCGTCGTCGTTCAGCTTGATGACCGAATAGTCCAGCGCGCTACCGCCCCCCAGATTCGAGGAGACGAAGCTGCCCACCTTCGGACTGGAGGCAAGGTTTTTCACATTCGGCAGATAGACATCCGCGCCGGTGCCTTTCTCGACATTCGGATTGCAGTGCCCGGCACTGATGTTCAGCGCGTTTCCGGCGGAATCCACACTGTTGAATCCGAATGAGCAGACATCCACGGTGCGCAGCGCCGCATCGTCGAGCGGAGTCGGCGCGGTGATGTAGGTGTCACCGCCCATGGGGCGACGCTCGACCGGGCCGCCGGCATCCGGGGACAGCATCACCTTGATATTCGCGATCAGGGTGGGCAGGTTCAGCAAATGCCCGGCGGGGGTGTTGGCCACGCTGAGTACCAGCTGGCTGTTGAGAAAGTCGATGGCCACCGAATTGATGGCGCTGGACAGATCGACCGGCAGCGCGGCGATCCACATGTTCAGCTGATCGGCGGACTTCTCCAGGCCGTCGGCGCTGATCGGGGCCAGTCGGGTCTGGTAGCCGTCGTCGGCGGCGATCTTGGCGGCGTCGAGGGAGGTGACGGCCACGACCGGCTTGCCGTCGGCGCCCACCCACGCGCCCGCGAAGTCGTCGGGGCGCTGGGCGCGGAAACTCGTTGCGTAGTCCCGCAATTGCTGGGCCTTGGCGGCGCGGTCGAGGTATTCGGCGGGCGACATCTTCAGATCGCGCTGGATCGCGGTGACCAACTCGGCCGGAAGGTTCTCGGCGGCAAGCTGATCCGATGACACCGGATCCGCGGTGGCGGTGCTGAGCAAGGGGCCGATCAGGACGGTCGAGGCGAAAGCGACGGTGGCTGCTCGAACCGCGGCGCGACGCGCCATGAACTTGCGCATGGAGTCCCTTCGTAGTGCACCAGCAGACCGACGATTTCCGGATCCGGTTCCGGTTACCCTCCGGAAGGTCGGTCAGCGCACCACTTTAGGGCACAAACCACCGAAGGTCGCTACGAAATCAGCGCAGATTCTGTGCCCACGGCGGTTGCGGAATTTCGAAAGTGGGAACCGGCGGGTACTGATAGATCGGCGGGTACGGGCGAGTGGTGGTCGGCGGCGTGGTGTGGGTGGGGCTCGGCGTGGTGGTCGGGGCTTCCGTCGGGGGCGGCGGGGTGGTGGTGGTCGGCGCGTCCGAGGTGACCGGCACGTCGGCCACATCGGCCGGCGGCGCGGCGGCGGTCGGATTCGTGGAACCGGTCGGCGGCAGCAGCGGCGGTGCGGCGCCCGCACTGCCCGCGGGCTCGGAACGCACCTCCCCGCGCGGCGGTCCGGGCGTGGAGTCGTCGTGGCGCAACACCGCGGCGACGCCGATGCCACCGAGCAGCAAACCGATCAGGGCGGCCGCGGCGGCGATGATGTAGGGCCCGCGATTCGCGCGCGGCGCGTGCGTGACGGCCGCCGCCGGAATCGAACGGGTCACCGACGGCTCGGCGGCGGTGACGGCCGGGACCGCCTCCGAATACGCCTGGGCCAGTTCGGAGGACTTGAGGGCGGGCAGCACGTCGGTGACGTCGGAGGCGTTGACGGCGGACGCGGTGGCGTCGGGCGGGGTGAGCCCGGCGGGGGTGGACAGCACCGCCGCCAGCGCCGCGCGCGCGGCTTGATAGGCGAGGGTCTTGCCGGTGTCCGCGTCCGCCGGGGGTAGGTCGCGCTCGGCGACCAGCACCACCGACTTCAGGCCCAGATAGTCCAGGGCCTCGCGCAGGGCGCGGACATGGGTGTCGGGCCAGCCGGTCGGATGGGTGAGGTAGAACTCGGCCGGGCCGTTGAGGTGCTCGGCGGCCTGGCCGATCAGGCAGAAGACGGCGGTCGCCATCAGATCCTCGGCGCGGTACGCCTCGCCGTCGTCCACCGGCAGCCCGGCCGGGTCGCCGACCGCGCCGACGAAACCGCGAATGGAATGCGAATAGCCCTCGGGCGCTTCGCCGCCCAGCACGGCATCGCCGTCCTCCGACATGTGCAGCACGGATTCGCGCACCGTGTAGTGCACCGGGAGTGTGGCGTCGTCGCCGGTCACCACGGCGACGACGGATTCGTCGTCCGCGATGCGCAGGCCCACCCCAGTGGCCATCCTCTTCTACCTCGCTCGGTGCGTCCGGGTCCTCTCGCGCCCGGGGTCAGACGAGGAGTGAACCGTGACCCATGGCGCGAAGCATTGACAATAACTCCGAACGCGAGCCCGCACCGATTCGACGCCGCATCCGGGCGACATGATGTTCCACGGTCTTGGCCGAGATGTAGAGGCGGGCCCCGATCTCCCGATACGTCAAGCCCAGGAGCACCAGTTCGGCGACCTCGCGTTCGCGTTCGCTGAGCACCGTATCGGTGATCGGTTCCGGACGCTGCTGCGGGGCGGCCGGTGCGGCCACCCGGACCGGCGACTCCGGCGGGCGGGCCTGGGCGCGCAGGGTGCGGGCCAGTTTCAGCAGGGCCGTCGCCGTGGCCGAGTCTCCGGCCGCCAGTGCCGCCTCGCTGGCCAGCCGGGCGGCGTCCCAGCGCAGGCCGAGACCGGCCAGCCGGGCCACCGCGGCCTCCACCTGAGCCCGCGCCACCTGACCGCGCAACACCAGCACCCAGGTGCGGCCCGCGTCGGCCAGCGCGGCGGCCTGCGGGTCGCCCGCCGCCGCGGCCGTCTTGAGCCGATGGGCGTGCGGCAGTAGGGCTTCCGGGCTCTCCTGGGCGATGGCGGCCTGAATCGCGTACCAGTGGAAGGCATTCGACCAGGCGGGCGGCTGACCGAGTTGGCGCAGCAGCTCGTCCGCGCCGGTCACCAGCGCGGTCAGCCGGGCCTCGTCGCGCAGCCGGATACCGGCCAGCCACAGCTCGCCGATCGGCAGCAGCGCCAACAGATCCGGGCCGACCTCGTCGAACAGCGGGGCGGCCTGCTGCCAGGCCAGCGACAGGGCGGTGTGATCGCCGCTGCGCCGGGCCAATCCGACCAGCACGCCGTGGGCGAGCAGGCGGTCGCGCGGATCCAGTTGAGCCAGCTCGACCTCCGTCATCAGGGTGTGGGCGGTGTGCTCGTCGCCGCCCAGCATGGCCACCCACGCGCCCAGCACCAGGCGCTGGGGGTCGCGGGCGGTGCCGCGCAGGGCGTCGGCCGCGCGGCGGGGGTCGCCCATGCTCAGGCACAGCAGCACCGCGATGGACACCGGCGAACAGGGCAGGAAGCGATCGCCGCCGTGGTCGGCGGGGGCCGGTCCCGAATGCGCCGCCTGGATCAGGGCCGAGGCCGCCGACACGGCCGCGCCGCGGTGCGCCAGGGCGGGACTCGCGAAGCGTTGCGCGGCAAGGGTTGTCGGCGCGATGGCTCGCATCTCACCGGTGAATCCCGTTGGCGCGGAGGCGGGTCCGAAGGGCTGCGGGGTGGCGGCCACGAGCATGTCGGACTGACGGGGTGGTTCGAGGTCGGTCGGCCGGTTGCGGTCGGCGCCGGTGGGTTTGGTCGGCGACTGGATCGCGATGCCGTTCGGCGGTCGGAAAGCCGTTGGCGGCGCGGCATATTCGGTGCCCGACGGGCGGCGGGCCGCGCCGCGGGCGGAGCCGTGCGGGGTCGTGGCATCGCCCGCGACACCGGGGGATCCGATGGAGTCGAACAGGGCGTTGGCGATCAGCGCCGCGCGTGCGGTGGCTTCGGTGGGCGGCCATTGCGCGGCGTTCACCGAAAGCATCTGCGCGCCTTGGGCATCGCCGGACAGGTACAGCACCGTGGCGGCGACCGCCCAGTCCGGGCCGACCCGAGTGGGGCCGAGCCAGGTGTAGAGCTGGGCGGCGCGCTCGGCCAGACCCCGCCGGGTCCAGACGCCCGCGCAAATGC
The DNA here is from genome assembly GCF_035818515.1 of Nocardia sp. CDC153. Taxonomy (NCBI): domain Bacteria; kingdom Bacillati; phylum Actinomycetota; class Actinomycetes; order Mycobacteriales; family Nocardiaceae; genus Nocardia; species Nocardia sp. CDC153. Next base: position 9,072 of record NZ_JAYKYU010000009.1, read on the forward strand.
GCACGGCGGCGGCCAGATCGGCCAGCGACAGCGCCGGATCGGCCAGGGCCGGTTCGGCCAGGCGCAGGGCCGTGTCACCGTCCCCGGCGCGGGCCGCGGCATCGGCCCAGCGGACCGCGAGCGCCTCCGGATCGGCGCCGGCGGCGGCCGCGGCCGCGTAGCACCGGACCGCCTCGTCCCCGGCCCGTTCGGCGGCGGCACACAGGAATTCGGCCAGGCGCTCGTCGCGGACACCGGATTCGGCGAGCAGCAGGGCAGTGTGGTCGCGCAGCAGTCCGGCGTCCAGGCGCGCGTGCAGCAGCCGCCGTGCCACGGTCAGGAAGCGGCGATCCCCGACCAGGGTCCGCAGCGGCGCGACGGCCGGGGCCAGCAGCAGATCGGCGTCGGTGACCAGGGCGCTGCCCCGGGCGCGATCCACCAGATCCTGTGCGGCCGTGGGATTCAGGTCGAGCACCTCGGCGAGTTCGCCGGTGTCCAGGCCCGCGCCGATGGCCGCCACCACCAGGGCGTCCAACAGGTCCGGGTCGGCGTCGTCGAGGCGAGCCCGCGCCCAGGACGCGACCGCCTGGTCGACCGCCGTCATGCCCGCGTCCAGCCGGGTGGCGCAGGCGGCGGTCAGGGCGGCCACCACGCCGCCGTGGATGCCGCCGGTCTGGCGATGGATGTGCAGGGCCAGGCCGCGCGGCACCATCATGCCCAATTCCCGTGCGAACGGGGCGATCTCGGTCGCGCCCAGGGCACGCAGGTCGACGACCCGGCCGCGCCGGGCCACCAGATCGGTAAGGGCGCGCAGGCGGGCGTCGTGGGGTCGCGGGCGCAGGCCGATGACGACCGGGAACTCCCCGGCCTCCACCGCGGCGCACAGCAGATCGAACTCGCCCGCGCCCAGGGTGTGGGCGTCGTCCACGATCAGGGCGATTCGGATGCGGCCCGCATGCCCGTCCGCGCGGGTGCCCGGCGGGCGCAGGGCGTGGGCCGGATTGTCGGTATGGGGGATGCCGCGGGCCCGCAGCCGGGCGCGAATCGCGCCCAGCAGCGTGGACTTACCGGTGCCGGAACGACCTCGGATGAGGTAGAGCGCCGCCGCGGCATCGTCGGAATCCAGTTCCCGGAATATTTCTCGCGCGCACGGAAGGGAATCCAGCGCCACCGGGGTAATGCCTGTCACGAGGAACCAACTCTCAGCCGATATGCGGAACGACCTGCACCGGTGCCTGCGGAATCGCATGACCGAGCGGATCGACGGCGTTGTTCAGGGCTCCCGTCGGGAGCGAGGGCGAGGGGATGGTCGGCACCTGCGTCGGGGCCTGGGGTTGGGTCTGGGGCGGCTGCTGCGCCTGGCTGGGCGGCTGCTGGGCCGGGGACTGCGATCCCGCCGAATCCTGTTGTGGCGCAGGGGTGTCCGCCGGGGCGGCCGCGTCACCGGCGGGTGCGGGGGTGCCGGTCGCGGGGGCCTTCGCGCCGCCCGGCTGCTGCGCCGATTTGGTCGCGACCACGGGGTTGCCCGCGATCGGGGTCGCGGAGACGGTCGCGCCGCCCGTCGGCGCGGGGGCGTCGAGCGCGACCGCGGAGGTCGACGGCTTCTGGGGCGCACTGGGATTCGTGGACGACGACTGCGCGCCGGTGCCCATGGCCAGGGTCCCGGTGGCCACCGCGGCCACCGCCAGGGCGGCCGCGCCGAAGACGGCGAGCCGCTTCCAATGGCGGAAGCCGCCGCCCGGACCCTCGGTGGGCAACTCGGGGAGCAGCGGAACCCGCTGGGCGGCAGCGGAGTTCGGTGCGCGGTCGGTGTCGTCGCGGGCGGGCTCGCCGGAACCGGCTAGAGAGTCGGCGCGAACCCGTTGCGGCAGACCGGCCGCGGTGCGGGGGAGGGCGTGCGCGGCATCGGCCTCGGCGTGACCGGTGCGGCCCGCGATGGCCGGATGCGCCTCGGTGTCGGTGGTGTCGGCGAGCAGATCGGCGGCCAGCAGGGCCGCGCCGTGCGCGCTCAGGTGGGCCGGGTCGGCGGCGGCCGCGACCGGGACGCCGAATTCGGTGGACAGCAACTCGGTTACCAGCGGGATGCTGGCGCCGCCGCCGGTGAGCAGGAAGCCGTCCAGATCGGCCACCGCCACGCCCGCCCGGCGCAGGGCCTCGCGGATCAGGTCGGTGGAACCGAGCAGCGGGCCGCGCAGCAGTTCCTCGATATCGTCGCGAACAAGTCGTACGTCCAACTGGTTCATGCCCGGCAAACGCACGGGCACCATGGTCGCGGTATTTGTGGAGAGACTTTCTTTCGCAATTTTGCAGCGAACTCGGAGTGCCGCCAATTCTTGTTCCACCAATGGATCGAAAGGATCGAAATCCTTATCGCCGAGGGCATGGGCGAGCACGTATCGCATTGTCAGTAGATCGAATTCCGAACCGGCCACCGCGGTGGTCCGTACCGGTTCGCCGAGCAGGCCCGACATGGTGCCCGTGCGGGCGACCGAAACGGTCAGGCCGGTGGCTCCCAGGTCGTACACCGCCATCGCGCCGTCGTGGCTGGACTCGTGCACCTCCTGCAGCCAGCGCATGGCCGCGGTCGGCTCCGGGACCAGGGTCACCGCGTCCAGCCCGGCCTCGGCCAGGGCCGCGCGCTGCACCTCGACGGTGTGTTGCGACCACCACGCCGGATAGCAGGCGATCACGGCGTCGGCCGGGCCCGCGTCGTGCACGGTCCGACCGATGGCCCCGGCCACCAGATCCGCTGCGCGAACAGCGGATCCGTCGCGCGTGCGAATGTCCACGGGATCCCCGACCCGGGACAGGAAACTTTCCGGAACTTCCGGCTCCGCGCCCAGCATGCTGGGCCGCGTATGCACTCTGTGCTGTCCCCCCGAAGTCGTCACGGCGACGGTATTGGACGACCCGACGGTGATGCCGAGCGCCAGCCCCTGACTCATTCGAGTTCCCCTGTCATTCCCTGACCCGCGTCGGGTGAATCGCGTGCCGTATGAAAGCTCTTCGGTCTGATTTGTACGAAATCCTTGGGTTACGCCGGGCGACCCACCGAGCCTGTCGGTAGCTGGGGGGTCGTCGTTACCGATTCCCCGACAGGTATGGGGAAATTCCCCTAATGTCCACCTTCTCCCCCGGGTGTACGTAACCGGAGACAGGGGAGTTCGCCCCGTTACGCGTAACGCGTCGGCTTCCTAACGTGAAAGGACATTCGAGCAGCGCGGGTCAGCGGGGCCCGCCCATCCAGGGAGACGATTTATCATGAGCCCCAACGCAATTCTCGAGTTCATCCTCAATCTGCTGCGCGACCACGAGGCCGCGGTCAGCTATTGCGCCAATCCGGGAGCGGCCTTGGCCGCCGCCGGACTGGACAATGTGACGCCGGAGGACATCGCGGCCGTCGCGCCCATGGTGGCCGAATCCGCATTGGTTGCGGGAGGTTCGCAGCTGTCCGACATCATCGCCGCGGGCGGCGCGACCGACGTGAGCGCCGACACCGGGCTGGGGGCCGACACCGGGCTGAGCGCGGACACCGGCCTCGGCGTCGGAGCGGGCGTCAACGGCGGCCTCGGGGCCAATGGCAGCGTCGGCCTCGGCGACGTGGCCGGGATCAACCTCGGCACCACCGCCGCCAGCCAGGTCGTCCTCAACGGCGGCACCGGCACGGGCCTGGATCTGGGCCTGTCCAACAACATCGGCGCGGTCGTCGGGGCCGCCACCGACCTGGGCGCGGGCCTGCAAACCGGCATCCAGGCCACCACCGACGCCTTCGCCAATGCCGGAGCCGACCTGACCACGGGCCTCACCGGAGCGCTGAACACCGCCGCCGGTCTCGAAACCGGCCTCGGCACAAGCGTTTCCGCCGGGACCGACGCGGCCGCGGGCCTCCAAACCGGTCTGACCGGAGCCCTGAACTCCGCAGCGGATCTCGGCGCGGGCCTCGACACCGGCCTCCACACCGGCGCGGATCTGAGCACGCAGCTCGGAACCGGCTTGGAGACAGGCATTTCGGGCGTGAGCAACGCTGCGGCAGGGGTTGGCGCAGGGCTGCAGGGCGGCCTCGACACGGGTCTCCACACCGGCGCGGATCTCGGTGCGCAACTCGGAAGCGGCCTGGATGCGGGCATTTCGGGCATGGGTAATGCGGCGACCGGGATTGGCGCGGGGCTGGATACCGGCCTGCACACCGGCGCTGATCTCGGCACTCATCTCGGAAGCGGCCTGCAAACCGACATTTCCGGCATGGGCAATGCGGCGACAGGGGTCGGCGCGGGGCTGCAGGGCGGGCTCGATACCGGTATTCACACCGGCGCGGACTTGGGTGCCCAGATCGGCAGTGGTTTGGAGACCGGCATTTCTGGTGCGGGGAATGCCGCCACCGGAATCGGCGCGGGCGTAGGTACCGGACTCGACGCAGGTGTGCATTCGGCGCTCGATGCCGGGACTCAACTCGGTGGGGGTGTGGATACCGGCTTGACCGGGGTCGGCAATGCGGTCACGGGGGTCGGCGGAGGACTGGATACCGGGCTCTCGGGGGCGGGCCAGGGCGGGGCCCAGGTCGGCAGCGGGCTCGATGTGGGGGCGCATGGTGGGGGTGCGGTGGACGCCGGGTTGCATGGGGCGGGGGTGAATCCTTGGGCGGGGGTGGATGTTTCGCAGGCGTTCGGGGGTGGGGTGCAGGCGCCGGGGGCGGATGCGTCGCTGTTCGGCGGTGGTGCGGCGCACACCGGGGCGGATCTGGGAGCGCATGCCGGCGGGGACATCGTCGGCGACATGCTGCATTCCTAGGGCGAGGGGTCGCTCACCGCGGTTCGCCGCGGTGAGCGAGGTCCTCCGAGACACGTACGGCTGGAATAGGTTCGGTGAGTAGGCAGTGACGAGCATGGTGGCGGCGAATCCGCTGCTGACGATGGTGCAGGAGACCATCGCGGTGGCGCGGGCCGCACAGCGCGGGGATCTGGTCGCCCGGCTGGAGACGGTGGCGGGCCGGGTCCGCGATCCGCGGCGGCGGATCCTGGTGGCCGGGTTGGGGAATCAGGGCAAGAGCCGATTCGTCAACGCGCTCGTCAATATGGACGTGTGCCCGGTGACGGACGACGCGACCACCACGGTCAGCACCGTGCTGTCCTACGGCCCCGAACCGCGGGCGACCATCGTGGCGGCCGGTGCCGACGGAACCGAGAACACGCGGGAACCGCTGCCATTCCAGGCGATTCCGACGGTCGGCACGCGCAGCCCGCAGGGGCGCACCGTGTTGCGCCTCGAGCTCGAGGCACCCAGTCCGCTGCTCGCCGACGGCATCGTGGTGGTGGACACCCCCGGCCTCGGTGCGCACGGAAACACCGGCACAGCAACCATTCTCGGCCAGGCTCCGGCGGCCGACGCGGTGCTGGTGCTGACCGATGCCTCCACCGAACTCACCGAGACCGAGGTCGATTTCCTGCGTCAGGTGCGGGAACTCTGCCCGGCCGTCGCGGTATTGGTCACCAAGATCGACCTGTATCCGCACTGGCGGCAGGTGTTCGAGGCCAATCGCACCCATCTGCGCACCGCCGACCTCGAGCTGCCCATGCTGCCGGTGTCGGCGGTCCTGCGCGCCCACGCCATGCGTCTGCGGGACGAGGGCCTGGGTCGCGAGTCCGGTTTCGGGCTGGTGTTCCAGTTCCTGCGCGAACAGGTGGTGGCCCGCGACCAGGCGGCCCTGCAGCGCGCCGTAGCGCTCGACATCTCCTCGGCCGCAGAGCATTTGGCCCTGGCCCTGGGCAGCGAACTGGTGGCCCTGCGTGATCCGGCGCGCGGCGCCGCCGCCATTCGCGAACTGCACGCCGCCAAGGCCGAGGCCGAGAAACTGCATCGCCACACCGCCACCTGGCAGCAGACGCTGGGTGACGGCATCACCGATCTGGCCGGGGACATCGACCACGATCTGCGCGACCGGCTGCGCGAGATCGCCCGCACCGCCGAGGACTGGATCGACGACCACGATCCGGGCCGCCACTGGGACAGCATCGACGAATGGCTCACGGCCACCGTGGGTTCGGCGGTCGGCGACAATCTGGTGTGGACCGGCACCCGGGCCGTGCGCCTGGCCGAGCGGGTGGCCGCGCATTTCACCGAGCTCGGCGCGGTGGATCTGCCGGAGGTCCGCGGCACGCTCGACGGCGCGTCGCGCACCGCCTCCTGCACGCTGTCGGATCTGGAACCCGATCTGGGACTGAGTCACAAGCTCCTGGTGGGTGTGCGCGGCTCCTACGGCGGCGTGATCATGGCGGGCATGGTCGGGACCATGGCCGGAATGGCGCTGATCAATCCGCTGTCCCTCGGCGCGGGAGTGTTGTTGGGCGGCAAGGCCTTCAGCGACGACAAGAAGGCCCGGCTGGCCAAGCGCCGCGCCGACGCCAAGCTGGCGGTGCGCCGCTACCTCGACGACATCGCCTTCCACGCGGGCAAGGAGACCAAGGACCGCCTGCACCGGATCCACCGCCTGCTGCGCGACCACTTCACCGCCATCGCCGACCGCACCCTGCGCTCCCTCGACGAATCCCTGCGCGCCGCCCAGGAGGCCGCGAACCTCGAGGCCGCCCGCCGCACCGAGCGCGCCGCCGAACTGGAACGCCGCCTGCGCGTGGTCGCCGAACTCCGTCACCACGCCAATGCCCTCCTGGGTCCCGCGGCTCCGGGCTCGCAGCCCCAGGGCACGCCGCAGCTCCCACCCGGCCCCTGAGCCGACGGTCGGGCATATGTGACGGAACATCCCTCGGAACTGCGAATTCGGTGTGAGTCACCGCGCCATCTGCTAACGATTCGCCGGAGCGGCGCGAATGCCAAGCGAATGCGTGGAGGTGCGGAGTGCTTCGGAATCGGGAGCCCAGGCGGGACGACGCGAGCGGTGTCGGCTACGGGCTGGTGGCGGAGACTCGCGGGTTGGTGGCGGCCGCGCGGCGGGCGCTGGGCGATCGGCCGCGAGTGCGCGGGCAGTTGGACGAGTGCGCGCGGCGATTGGATGAGCCGCTGCGGGTGGCCCTGGCGGGACAGCTCAAGGCCGGTAAGTCGACGCTGTTGAACGCGCTGGTCGGGCAGGACATCGCGCCCACCGACGCGACCGAGTGCACGCGGCTGGTCACCTGGTATCGCCACGGGCCCGCGCCGCGGGTCACCGCGTACGCCGCGGACGGCTCGCACGCGGATGTGGTGGTGCGGCGCGGTCGCGGGACCGAGGGGCTGCCGGGTGCGCACGGGCTCACCTTCGATCTGTCCGCCCCACGCTGGAATTCGCCGACGCCGCGCGAGGTGGACCATTTGGCCGTCGAGTGGCCGTCCGCGGAGCTGGCGCAGACCACCATCATCGACACGCCGGGCATCTCCTCGCTCTCGCGGGAGGTGTCGGCCCGCACCGCGCGGCTGCTCACCCCGGGCGGTCCGGGTCCGGTGCTGCCGCCCGCCGACGCCGTGGTCTATCTGCTGCGCCGCCTCGACACCGCCGATGTCGACTTCCTGGAGCGGATCGGCGCGGGGCCGAGCGGGAGCGGCAGTGCGCCGCAGGGCTTCTCGGGTCCGCTCGGCGTGATCGGTGTGGTGTCGCGGGCCGATGAGATCGGGGCCGGACGCATCGACGCCCTGCACTCCGCGCGCGATGTGGCCGCCCGCTTCGCCACCGAACTGGAGCGAACCGGCCTGTGCCAGTCCGTGATTCCGGTCGCGGGCCTGCTCGCCTTCGCCGCCGCCACGCTGCGCCAGCGCGAATACGACGCCTTCGAGGCGCTGGCCGCGATTCCCGTGGACGAACTCACCGCGGCCCTGCTGTCCGCCGACCGCTTCGCCCACCCGGATCTGCCGCTGCCCGTGCCCGCCGAACTGCGCGCCCACCTGGCCGCGCGTTTCGGCCTGTTCGGTATCCGCCTGGCCGTCACCCTGATCCGGCTCGGTGTGCGCGGTTCCCAGGCGCTGGCCGCCGAGCTCACCGCCCGCAGCGGCCTCGATGAACTCCGCACCGTCCTGGACGTCCAATTCGCCCAGCGCGCGGACGAATTGAAGGCGCATTCGGCCCTCACCGCCCTCTCGCGCATCCTCACCGCCAACCCCGGCACCGCCGCCGACACCCTGCTGCCCCGGGTTCGCACCCTGCTCGCGGACGTGCACGCCTTCGCGGAGCTGCGGCTGCTGGCCCAGTTGCGCACCGACGAATTCCCGTTACCGCCGGCCGATCTCGCCGAACTGCACCGGCTCATCGGCGGCGCGGGCGTCGCGCCCACGCTGCGCCTGGGTCTGTCCGCGCACACCGATCTCCCCACCCAGCGCGAGGTCGCGCTGGCGGCCGTGCACACCTGGCGCGCCCGCGCCCGTCATCCCCTGGCCGATCAGTCCTTCGCCAGCGCCTGCCTGACCGCCGCCCGCAGTGCCGAAGGGCTCCTGGACATCCTCCACGAGCCGCCGACCACCCCGTTCCCGGCACTGCGACAGCACCGGTAGCCGAATCTCAGGGCGTGGTGCGGTCACTGCGCGGGTCGATGAGGATTTTGGCGTGGTGGTCGGGCGAGGCGAGGGTGGCGAAGGCGGCGTCGATGCCATCCAGGCCGACGGTGCCGGTGATCAAGGGGCCCGGATCGACCTTGCCGTCGGCGATCATGTGCAGCGTGTCGCGGAACTCGCCCGGATCGTAGCCGAGCACGAATCGAAGTTCGATCTCCTTGTTGATGGCCGTGGCGGGGTGGAAGGCGTCCTGTTGCATGCACACGCCGACGACCACGACCCGCGTCAATGGTGGTGCGGCCGTGAGGATCTGGTCGATGATGCCCGGAACGCCGACGCATTCGAAGACGACCGGTCCCGCGGGGCCTCGGTTGAGGCCGTGCAGGACGCGGAACAGATACCACCACGGGAAGTTCGGGATGCGCCGCAGCCGCTCCATGGCGTCGAACCCGAGATTCAGCACATCGGCCGCACCGGTGATGCGCGGCTGCTTCGGCGTTGCCTCCCAGGGTGATTCGGTGCTCGGGTCGACGACCACGTCCGCGCCGCAGCGGCCCGCCAGTTCCCGGCGGCGGGGCGAGAAGTCGCTGGCGACGACGGTGTGCACGCCCGCGGCCTTCAACATGGTGATGACCGCCAGGCCGATGGGCCCGCAGCCGATCACGAACGCGGTCTGCCCCTTGGTGATTCGACTCTTGCGCACCGCGTGCCAGGCCACCGCCATGGGTTCGGTGAGGGCCGCGTGATCGGGAGACAGACCACCCGGCACCGGGAAGGTCATGGATTCCTGCACCACCACCTGTTCGGCGTAGCCACCGGGCGCGTGGACCGACAGTCCGGTGAGTTCGGGCCGGCGCCCGGTGCGCAGGATGGGCAGCGCCACCACGGGCGTCCCCGGCTTCCAGCGGCGGCGGGTGGCGGGACCGTATTCGATGATCTCCCCGGTGAATTCGTGTCCCATGACCACCCGCTGATCGGAGCGCATGAAGCGGTCGTAGCCGGTGGCGGCGGCCAGGTCGGCCAGCTCGTCGCAGTGCACGCGGGCGTGCAGATCGGAGCCGCAGATGCCGCAGCGGGTCACGCTGATCAGCACTTGGCCCGGACCGGGCACCGGGTTCGGCAGGTCCTCGACCTGGAATTCACCCTTGCTGACCACGGTCGCGCGCATGCCTGACTCCTGTCCGAAAGACGGTGACAGTGGGGATTCTTCACCGACGCGCGCCACGGGTCCGGTGAATCACCGAACCCGCGGCCGCTTTTGTCCGGATATCGATCAGACGGTGACGAGTTCCTCGTCGTCGGCCTCGATCTCGTGCTGTTCGAGCCGGGTATCGCGCGGCAGTGCCAGGAATCCCAGGCAGACCAGCGCCAGCAGCCCGATGCCCCACACCATCGTGTAGTCGAAGGTGTGCGCGAAGTTCACCGCGTTCGCGTCCTTGCCCGCGCGGGCGAGGGTCTGGGCAATGCGCGGATCACCGGGCGTGGACTGGCAACTGGCCGGAACCACGGACGGATCCACCTCGGCGGACCGATACCGCACGCACGCCCGGAAGCCCGCGAGAATCTGGTCCTGGGCCGGTTCCGGCACACCGGTCGCCGCCAGCTCGGTCCGGGTCTGCGCCGCGACCGAATCCACGCCGCGGACCGAATCGTGGTCCAGCTGCGCGAAGAACAGAATCCCGACCAGCGCCACGCCGAGCGCCATCCCCAACTGCTGCCCGGTGTTCAGCAGCCCGGACGCGGCCCCGGCCTCGCGGTCGGGAATCCGCCCGAGCAGCATGTCGATGGTCGGCGCGACCACGATGCCGAAGCCGATGCCGGTGACCAGCAGCGGCAACACCATTTGCCAAGAGGCGAAATCGGATTCGTAGTGCGCGGCCATGGCCCCGTACAGCCCGAACCCGCCCATGGTGACCAGCCCGCCCGCCAGCAGCACCCACTTGCCGAACCGGGGTGCCAGCACGCTCACCGAGACGCCCGCGCCAATGCCCGCGCCGACCGCGAAGAACACCGAGGTGAGCCCGGCCCGCATGGGTGACCAGCCCAGTCCGGCCTGCATGAACAGCGTCCAGATGAGGAAGAACCCGCCGAAGCCGATCCAGAACAGTCCCCAGCTGGCCAGGCCAACGGTGAACGGCCGGGACCGGAAGAGTTCCAGGTCGACCAGCGGCGATCCGATGGTCCGCGCTCGCCACCGCTCGTAGACGCCGAACGCCACGAACGTGAGCCCGGCCGCGCCCATCATGACGAAAGTCCAGGCGGGCCAATCCAATCGGCGTCCCTCGGTGAGCGGGTACACCAGCAGCAGCACCGCCGAGACGGCCAGCACCATGCCGACGATGTCGAGCCGCGGCGCGTGCGCGGAACGGGAATCCCGCATCACCACGGCCGCCGCGGCCAGTGCCGCGATGCCCACCGGCACGTTCACCAGGAAGATGGGCCGCCAGCCCAGATCCAGCAGATTCCACTGCACCAGCATCCCGCCCAGCGACAGCCCCACCGCGGAGGCGGACCCGCCGACCCCGCTGTAGATGGCGATCGCCTTGGCGCGCTCGCGCTTCGGGAAGGTGACCCGGATGATGGCCAGAATCTGCGGCACCATGAGCCCGGCCATCGCGCCCTGCACGAAGCGGGAGCCGATGAGCAGCGCGGGCGACGAGGCGATGCCGCAGGCCAGCGAGGCCGCGGTGAATCCGGCCATGCCGACCAGGAACAGCCGCTTGCGGCCGTAGATGTCGCCGAGGCGGCCGCCGGTGATGAGCACCGCCGCGAAGGACAGCACATAGGCGGCGATGATCCATTCGATCTCGGAGTAGGCCGCGCCCAGATCCCGCTGAATGCTGGGCACCGCCACATTGACGATGGTGACGTCGAGCAGGTCCATGAATCCGGCGGCCAGCACGACGGCGAAGGCGATCCAGCGGCGTGGATCGAGAGTGGGTGAGATGTCGGTTTCCACTGCGAACTCTCTTCGGTGCGGTGAGTGTGACGGGGCCCGCCTGAAACTATGCACCTGAAGTGATTATCCCGCAATAGGGCAATCACCTATGAGGCGTTGCTGTATGCTGGGCGGGTGACCGCTGTCGATCCCACCCGTATGCCGTTGTTCACCAGTTCCGCATTCCTGTTGGGGCAGTTGGGATCCCACTCCGCCTACCGGTTCGGCCAGCTGCTCGAGCCGCTGGGCATCAATCCGCCGCAGTACGGCACGCTGCGCCTGCTCGAGGCCAATGACGGGCGGACCCAGCAGCAGCTGTGCGAGGCGCTCGGCATCCACCGCAATGTCATGGTCAGCGTGATCGACGCCCTGGAGCGGCGGGGGCTGGTCGAACGGCGTCGCCATCCCGTCGATCGGCGCGCGCACGCGGTGCACCTGCTGCCCGCCGGGCGCGAGACCATCACGCGCGCGGGCGAACTCGCCGACCGGCTGAACGCCGAGCTGCTGGCCCCGCTCGAGCCCGAGGACCGGCCGCGCATGCTGGCCATGCTGCAGCGGATGTCCATCGGCAACGGCCTCACGCCGGGGGTGCACCCGGGCCTGACGGTCGAGCCGGGCGTCATGCCGATCTGTGACCCAGGTCATACCTAGGAGCTGTCACAGGCCGCCCCGGCGCGTGTCCAACCAGGTGTAGGCAATTCACCCGGAAGGACACCGACGATGGCCACCATCGACATCCTGGACTCGTTCATCAACTACACCGACACCGGCAGCGGCGACGTTCCGGTCGTCTTCCTGCACGGCAACCCCACCTCGTCCTACCTGTGGCGCAATGTGATTCCACACGTGAGCGGCGAAACCCGCGCCCTGGCACCGGATCTCATCGGCATGGGGGCCTCCGGCAAGCCCGCGAGCGACTACCGCTTCGTCGACCACGCCCGCTACCTCGACGCCTGGTTCGATGCGCTCGGCCTGGACGACGTGGTGATCGTGGGCCACGACTGGGGCGGGGCGCTCGGCATGGACTTCGCCGCCCGGCACCCGGGCCGGGTGCGCGGCATCGCCGTGGTGGAGACGTTCCTGCGGCCGCTGCACTGGTCCGACCTGCCGCCGCAGGGCGAGCAGCTGTTCCGGCGCTTCTGGTCGCCCGAGGGCGAGAAGATGATCCTCGAGGACAATCTGTTCATCGAATTCAACCTGCCCACCGCGATTCCCGGCCTGACCGCCGAGGCGCACGACGCGTACCGCGCGCCGTACCCGACCCCGGAGTCCCGCAAGCCGATGCTGGTGTGGCCGCGGGAATTCCCGATCCTCGAGGAGCCCGGCGACACGGTCGCGATCGTGGAGAACTACGGCCGCGCGATGGCCGACACCCCCGAGGTGCCCAAGCTGATCATGCACGTGGATCAGGGTGTCGGTCTGGGCTCGCCCGAGGCGGTGGGTTGGGCCGCGCGGACCTTCGCCTCCGCCGAGACCGTGAATATCGGTGCGGCCGGGCATCACTGCCCGGAGGAGCGGCCGGACGAGATCGGCGCGGCGGTCGCCGACTGGATTCGCCGCCACGCGCTGCTCGGCAGCCCGGCCGAAGTCCGGTAGGTCGGATTTCGCATCGGGCCGGTTCGACCGGTTAGCCTGGATTCGCCGTGGCAGGGCTGATCGCGGGGCACCGCACGGGTGCCCCGCGATCCCTATGCTGGCGAGATGGACACCGGGCAGGACACCGATGAGCGCGCACTAGTGGCCCGGGCCGCCGGGGGTGATCGCGCCGCCGTCTCGGATATCGTTCGGCTGCTGCAGGATCCGATCTACCGGCTGGCGCTGCGCATGGTGTGGCGGCCCGCCGATGCCGAGGACGCCACCCAGGAGATCCTGCTGCGGGTCCTCGGCCATCTCGACACCTTCCGCGGCGAGGCCAAACTGACCACGTGGGCGTATCGGATCGGCGTCAACTATCTGCTGAACCTGAAGCGGCGGACGCCGCAGGAGGCGCGGCAGCTCAGCCTCGACGAATACAGCGAGGGACTCAAAGACGGTCTGGCGGACGAGGATTACCGCGGACCCGAGGCCGCGCTGCTCACCCATGAAACCCGTCTGAACTGCAGTCAGGCCATGCTGCAGTGCCTCGGCCGCGACGAGCGGGTCGCCTATGTGCTCTCCGATGTCTTCGAGGTGAGCTCCGAGGAGGCCGCCTGGATCGTCGGCGCGACACCCGCCGCGTACCGAAAGCGGGTGGAGCGGGCCAAGAAACGGCTCGGCAACTTCCTGTCCGCCACCTGTGGGCTCGCGAATCCGGAGGCCTTCTGCCGGTGTTCGCGGCGGGTGGCGAAGGCGGTCGAGCTGGGGCGGGTGGATCCGCGTCGGCCCGCGTTCGCCACGCATCCGATCACGCCCGGCGGGCGCGGCGTCGAGGAGGCCGAACGGCAGATGATCCGGCTGCACGATGCCGCCGCCGTCCTCGGCTCGCACCCGGATTACGCTGCGCCGCAGGCGAAAATGGCGGCCATCGCGGGGCTGCTGGCGTCCGGTCGGTTCCCGCTACTGGACTGACGCGGCCGCGCCGAACTTCTTCTCGTAGGCCCAGGGGGCCAGTTCGGCGGTCACCGCCGTGAGCTCGGGCGCGCTGTCGCAGTCCGAACACTCCAGGCGCACAGCGACTTCCCCGCCGCAGCCGGTGTGCCGGTAGGTCACCGGCGGGCCGTCGGGGGCGGCCCAGGCGTCACCCCACGCGGTGAGCGCGAGAATGACCGGCTTCAGGTCCAGGCCCTTCGGGGTGAGCAGGTATTCGGTGTGGCCGGTGCCGCCGCGCTGCTCGAGGATTCCCGCCTCGACGAATTCCGCGAGCCGCTTGGTGAGGATGTTCGGCGCGATGCCCAGGCCGCGCTGGAACTCGGTGAACCGCGTCATGCCCGCGAACATGGCGTTTCGAATGATCAGCAGGCTCCAGCGCTCGCCCACGATCTCCAGCGTGCGCGCCGCCGAGCAGACCTCCCCCTCGTACATGCGTCCCAACATGTCTCCAGGGTGTCGGAATCGCTTGTGTGATGCAAGCAGGCGCGCTATCGTCATGCAAGTAGGCAGGTAAATGCCTGCATAAATTGTCCGAGGAACGGAATCCGCCATGACCGATCAGAACTTCACCGTCAGCTTCACCGTCGACCGCACGCCCGCCGAGGTCTTCCGCGCCGTCCTCGATCCGCGCGCGTGGTGGTCGGCCGACATTCAAGGGGGCACCGAGAAGGTCGGCGACACCTTCGATTACGAGGTCCCGGGCGTGCACCGCAGCCGGATCGAACTGACCGAGGTGGTGCCGGACCGCAAGGTGGTCTGGCTGGTCACCGAGAACCGCATGTCGTTCATTCAGGACCAGACCGAATGGGTGAACAACGAAATCCACTTCGACATCACCGAATCCGAAGGCGGCACCGAACTCCGCTTCACCCAGATCGGGCTGGTGCCCGACTATGAGTGCTACGACGCCTGCAGCCCGGCGTGGACCTACTACGTCACCCGGAGTCTGCGCGACCTGATCGGCACCGGCGTTGGACTCCCCGATCAGCTGCCCGGCCAGGCCGAGGCGATCGCAGCCGTCCAGGGCGCGTGGTGACGGTCCCGTTTCAGCCGTCGCCCAGCAGCTTTCGCGCCAGCGGCACCACCTGACGCGCGAAACGCTGCACCTGATCCACGTCGAAGCCGGGCGGCCAATAGATGAAGGTGTCGAATCCGCCCTCGTGGGCCAGTCGCGCGATGAGCTCCGCCCACTCCTGCGGCGAACCGTGAATCGGATCGGAGCCACGCGGATTCGGGTGCAGCGCACGATCGCTCACCACACCCGGCAGCGCCGCCAGCCGGGTGATGGTGCGCGGATCGCGGCCCACCGCACGGGCCGCCGCGTCGATGCGGGCATTGGCATCGGCCCACTGCTCCCACGGCATCCAATTCGGCAGCGGCGCAACCCATCCGTCCGCGGCCGAACCGATCAGATCCAGGGCGTGCGGGCCCATCGCGCCCAGCCAGATGCCGATGGCGTGCGCGGGCGCGGGTCCGCCCTCGATGCCCTGCACGGTGTATTCGGTGCCCACCACCGAAACCAGTTGTCCCGGACGCCATTGCGCGCGAATGATGGCGATCGCCTCGGCGAGCGCCATGAGCGCGGCGCGGCCCTTGCGCGCCGGTCCGCCCATGCCGACCACGCCGCTCTCGAAAGCGCCCGTCCCCAAACCCAATTCGAAGCGGCCGCCGCTGAGCAGATCGAAGGTGGCGGCCTGTTTGGCGATCATGGCCGGGGTACGCAGCGGCAGATTCGCGACCCCCGGATAGAGGCTGACCCGGCCGGTGGCGGCCAGACACGCGCCGATCACCGCGAAGGTGTCCGCGAACTGCGCGTTGTACGGATGATCCTGAATGGCCACCAGATCCAGCCCGTCGGCATCGGCGGCCAGGGCCATGTCGATGACGTCCGGCAGCGCGGCCGCGACGGGCGGGATCGAAATGCCGAACCTTGCCTTCATCACGCCTCCTCACCAGCGAAAATCGACAAATTCGATCTTCATGGCCGGGTCGGCCGATACCCGGCATTTCGGACGTCGGCCCGCCCGTGGGCGTGTCCGGGGGTTGCGAGCGGCGTATCCGGGCATGCCCACGGAAGAAAGGCAGGTGCCGCATGAACGATCACGACACGGTGCGCAGGCTGCTGCATCGCGCCGGAACCAGCTACGCCGCCGAGGCCGGAATCCGGCTGGCCGACCGGCCCGCGCCACTGTTCCAACTCCTGATGCTGGCCCAGCTGCTCGGGCATCGCATCTCCGCCGATATCGCGGTGGCCGCGGCCCGCGAACTCCTGGCCGCCGGATACACCACCCCGCGCCGGGTGGCCGAGGCGCAATGGTCCGATCTGGTGTTGACGCTCGGCCGCGCCCATTTCGTCCGCTACGACGAGTCCACCGCCACGCGCCTGATCGCCAACGCGTCCGACCTGGTCGCCGAGTGGTCCGGCGATATGCGCGGGCTCGCAGCCGAATCCGGGCACGATCCGGCCCGGCTGGCCGCACTGCTCCAGCGCTTCAAGGGCATCGGCCCGGTCGGTGCGGACATCTATCTGCGCGAGGTCCAGGACACCTGGACCTGGGTGCGCCCGTACTTCGACGAGCGCGCCCGCCGGGGCGCGTCCGAACTCGACCTGCCCACCGACGCCGTCGCCCTCGATCGCCTCAACCCCACCGGCCGGGACGCCGACCTCGCCGCCGCGCTGGTGCGCGTCACCCTCGATCACCACCTGCGCGACGAGATCCTGGCCGAGGCCACGTAGCGGGAGTATTCGAAGCCGCGCGGTCGGCACCGATTACGTCTACGATCCCGGGCGTGAGCTCCCAATCGTCCGGATCGGCCGGGGATGCGGCCGCGTCCGGGCGGATGCGGGCGCGCGACATCGACCGGGTCAATGCCCGGTCGCTGCTCGACGCCGCCTACGAGGAAGGCGAGCTGGGGACCGAGGAGTATCACCAGCGGTCGGAGCGGGCGCAGCGGGCGCAGACACTCGGCGAACTGCGGGCGCTCATCGGCGATCTCCAGCCGAGCACCAAGACCGTCGATCTCACACCCGCCCGAAAGCGGACCCGGCGGAGCGCCGGGGGCTATCCACCGAGCACCCGGGCGCGCGACAGCGACCGACAGGCCGCCTGCGCGCTGCTCGACGCCGGTCTGGCCGACGGGCAGCTGACCGCCGCCGACCATCGCACCCTCACCGAACTCGCCGGTGAGGCAAAGACTTTGGGTGAGCTGGCGCAACTCACCGATGATCTGCAACGCGCCGCGGACGCACCGCCGGACCCGGTGCCGCCGAAATCCCGGCGCGAGACGTGGTTCACCACCGGGGTGGTGGCGGCCAGCATCCTGGTCGCCGTGGGCACGTTCCTGGCGGTGGACCGGCCCGCGTCCGCACCGGCCGGACCGCCCAAGGTGGATATCGGCATCGTCCAGCCGCTGGTGCTGCCGCGGCCGAAATTGACCACCGCCGAAGGCATTTCGTATTTCATCTCCGCCTATCGCGCGAAGTTCGGCGACACCGTCGTCGACGAGGCCGACCTGTTCCCCGACTATGCCGTGGTGACCCGGGGCACCCAGGCGAATCGCAAGGTGCGCTACACCTATCGCGGTGGCTTCGACCAGGGCGAGAACCCGCAGACCCGGCCGCCGGCGACCCCGACCGTGGATCTGGCCGCGGTGAACGTGGCCGCCATCGCGGCGCTGCTGACCCAGGCCCCCACCCTGACCAAGGTGGACCAGGGCACGGTCAGCTACCTGGACATCGAGGGCGGCGCCACCGGTCCCATCGTCCGAATCTATGTGGGCAACAAGGCCGGTGAGAACGGCTATGTCGAGGCCGCTCCGGACGGCCGGATCGTGCGCACCCTGGCGTTCGGGGGATAGGCGAGACCATGGCTGATGCACGCTCCCAGGGATTGCGGGCCCGCGACACCGATCGCGTGGATGCCTGCACCCTGCTCGACGCCGCCCGCGAATCCGGCGAACTCACCGCCGTCGAGCACTCCGAACGCACCGCGAAGGCCATGTCCGCCACCACCTTCGGTGACCTCGACGCGGTGCTCTCGGATCTGCAGATCCCCCGCAATCTGGTGAATTCGGCCGTGGTGCGGCCGAATCGGCGTGGGCCCTCGACGCGGTGGCGGGTCGCCGCCGCGATCGTGGTGGCGGCGGCCCTGCTCGGCGCGTTCGCGGGTTGCGTATCCCGTACGGCCGCACCGAAACCCGCGCTGCCCGACCCGACCACCGGGCCGGGGCTGGCCAGTTTCGTCACGGCCTACAAGGATCATTTCGGCGACACCAAGGCCGACCAGGTGCTGCTCTATCCCGATTACGTATTGATCGAGCGCCGCCAGAATCCGGCCGCGCCGCGTGATGCGCACATCCGCTACGACGGCACCTTCCACTCCTATGACGACGTCGCGCGGTCCCCGGGTACCGACATCTTCGACATGTCGGCCCTGGACATTCGGAAGGTGGCCCCGCTGCTGGCCGGCGCCCCGCAATCGGTGGGTGTCCCGAACGGCCGGATCAGCCACGTCGAGCTCGCCCGCGGCGCGGACGGCAATCCCGAGGTCTCCGTCTATGTCGCCGACGGCTCGGTCAGCGGCTGGTTCAAGATGACCGCCAAGGGCGAGCCCATGGCCGTCTACCCGCCGAGCTGATCCATAGATTTTTTCCGGCACGTGGAATAGATGACGTGCGTCTCCCGTTGGCACAGGTCAGCAAGGTTGAGTGAGTTGGACTCAAGTTGGAGTTGCGCACCGCCCGGGGCGGGGGCAAGATTGAGCCGACCACGCTCAGTGTTACTGGGATGAAGGACAACAGGAGGAACACCATGGCTCGTGCGGTCGGTATCGACCTCGGGACCACGAACTCTGTCATCGCCGTTCTCGAAGGCGGCGAGCCGGTCGTCGTGGCCAATTCGGAAGGATCGCGCACCACCCCGTCGATCGTCGCGTTCGCCAAGAACGGTGAGGTGCTCGTCGGCCAGCCCGCCAAGAACCAGGCCGTCACCAATGTCGACCGCACCATCAAGTCCGTCAAGCGCCACATGGGCGAGGACTGGACGGTCGAGATCGACGGCAAGAAGTACACCCCGCAGGAGATTTCCGCGCGCACGCTCATGAAGCTGAAGCGCGACGCCGAGGCCTACCTCGGTGAGGAGATCACCGACGCGGTTATCACCGTCCCGGCCTACTTCGAGGACGCCCAGCGCCAGGCCACCAAGGAGGCCGGACAGATCGCGGGCCTGAACGTCCTGCGCATCGTCAACGAGCCCACCGCGGCCGCGCTGGCCTACGGCCTCGACAAGGGCGACAAGGAACAGACCATCCTGGTCTTCGACCTCGGTGGTGGCACCTTCGACGTCTCCCTGCTGGAGATCGGCGAGGGCGTCGTCGAGGTCCGCGCCACCTCCGGTGACAACCACCTCGGTGGCGACGACTGGGACGAGCGCATCGTCAGCTGGCTGGTCGACAAGTTCAAGGGCACCTCGGGCATCGACCTGACCAAGGACAAGATGGCCATGCAGCGCCTGCGCGAGGCCGCGGAGAAGGCGAAGATCGAGCTGAGCTCCTCGCAGAGCACCTCGATCAACCTGCCCTACATCACCGTGGACGCGGACAAGAACCCGCTGTTCCTCGACGAGCAGCTGACCCGCGCCGAGTTCCAGAAGATCACCTCCGATCTGCTGGACCGCACCCGCAAGCCGTTCCAGTCGGTCATCAAGGACGCCGGCATCTCCGTCGGCGACATCGATCACGTTGTGCTGGTTGGCGGTTCGACCCGTATGCCCGCGGTCTCCGACCTGGTCAAGGAGCTGACCGGCGGCAAGGAGCCCAACAAGGGCGTGAACCCGGACGAGGTCGTCGCCGTCGGCGCCGCCCTGCAGGCCGGTGTGCTCAAGGGTGAGGTCAAGGACGTCCTGCTGCTCGATGTCACCCCGCTGTCGCTGGGCATCGAGACCAAGGGCGGCGTGATGACCAAGCTCATCGAGCGCAACACCACCATTCCGACCAAGCGCTCGGAGACCTTCACCACGGCCGACGACAACCAGCCGTCCGTGCAGATCCAGGTCTTCCAGGGTGAGCGCGAGATCGCCTCGCACAACAAGCTGCTCGGCTCGTTCGAGCTGACCGGCATCCCGCCGGCCCCGCGCGGCGTGCCGCAGATCGAGGTCACCTTCGACATCGACGCCAACGGCATCGTGCACGTGACGGCCAAGGACAAGGGCACCGGCAAGGAGAACACGATCAAGATCCAGGACGGCTCCGGCCTGTCCAAGGAGGAGATCGACCGCATGGTGAAGGACGCCGAGGCGCACGCGGCCGAGGACAAGGCGCGTCGCGAGGAGGCGGAGACCCGCAACCAGGCCGAGTCGCTGGTGCACCAGACCGAGAAGTTCATCAAGGACAACGAGGACAAGGTCCCGGCGGACGTCAAGACCAAGGTCGAGGCGGCCATCGCGGAGGCCAACGACGCGCTCAAGGGCACCGATATCGCGGTCATCAAGACCGCGGTGGAGAAGCTCGCCACCGAGTCGCAGGCGCTGGGCCAGGCCATCTACGAGGCCTCGGCCGCCGACCAGGCCGCCCAGGGCAACGGTGCTTCGGCGCCGCAGTCCGATGACACCGTCGTGGACGCCGAGGTGGTCGAGGAGCCTGAGAAGAAGTGACGAACCAGAACCCGGAACCAACCATCGATCCGGCTGAGTTCGAGGGGCGCTTCGCGCCTACGGGTGAGGTCTTCGAGGCCGCGGCGGACGACGCCGCGGCCGCGGAGGCCGAGGGTTCCCCCGAGGTGAGCGAGGATGCCCTCGCCGACGCGATCACGGCCGAATTGGCCGAGCGCACAGCCGATCTGCAGCGTCTGACGGCGGAGTACGCCAACTACCGCCGTCGGGTCGAGCGGGACCGCAAGGTCACCATCGATACCGCCAAGGCCGCGGTGGTCAGCGAACTGCTGCCCGTGCTCGACGATCTGGACCGCGCGCGGGCCCACGGCGACCTGGACAACGGGCCGCTGAAGTCGGTGGCGGACAAGCTCGTCACCGCCCTGCAGAAGCAGGGTCTCGAGGAGTTCGGTCTGGAGGGCGAGCCCTTCGACCCGACCCTGCACGAGGCCGTGCAGCACGAGGGCAGCGGCGCGGACCCGGTGCTGGGCATGGTGATGCGCAAGGGCTACCGCTTCGGCGATCGCGTGCTGCGGCACGCGCTGGTCGGCGTGACCGACGGTGTGGCGGATTCGGCTGCGGCGCAGTCGGATACGACGAACGCTGGCACCGATGCCGCTGGCACTGATTAACAACACCCCGACGCCCCCGGCGTCTACAACACCGACGCCCCCGGCGTCACCTACAACACGGAAAGGAGGAGATGCCCGGTGAATCGAGAGTGGCTCGAGAAGGACTTCTACAAGGATCTGGGTGTTTCCTCCAGCGCCACCCAGGACGAGATCAAGAAGGCCTACCGCCGACTGGCCCGAGACCTGCACCCGGACAAGAACCCCGGGGACAGCAAGGCCGAGGAGCGGTTCAAGGCCGTCAGCGAGGCGAATGCCGTGCTGTCGGATCCGGAGAAGCGCAAGGAGTACGACGAAGCCCGGAAGCTGTTCGCGGGCGGCGGTTTCGGCCGCGGCGGCTTCACCCCCGGCGCCGGTTACGGCCAGCCCGGGGGCGGATTCTCCAGCGAGTTCAATATCGGCGACATCTTCGGCGCGGGCGCCGGGGGAGCCGATGGCGGACTCGGTGACATCCTGGGCGGTTTGTTCAATCGCGGTGGCACGCGGGCGTCCTCGCGTCCCCGGCGCGGTTCCGACGTGGAGACCGAGACGACCCTCGGCTTCCGCGAGGCCGCCCAGGGCGTGACCGTCCCGCTGCGCATGACCAGTCCGGCCGCCTGCACCACCTGCCACGGCAGCGGTGCCAAGCCGGGCACCAGCCCGCGAGTCTGCCCGCACTGCAACGGTTCCGGTGTGGTCAGCCGCAATCAGGGCGCGTTCGGCTTCAGCGAGCCGTGCGAGGACTGCCGGGGCACCGGGTCGATCATCGACGACCCGTGTGTCGACTGCCGCGGCACCGGCATCCAGAACCGGACCCGCACCATCACCGTGCGCATTCCCCCGGGCGTGCGCGACGGGCAGCGGATCCGACTGGCCGGTCAGGGCGAGGCGGGCCTGCGCGGCGCGCCGCCGGGTGACCTGTACGTCACCGTGCACGTCAGCCAGGACAAGGTCTTCGGCCGCAATGGCGACGACCTGACCCTGGTGCTGCCGGTCTCGTACGCCGAACTGGTGTTGGGCACAACGGTTTCCGTGCCCACACTGGACGGACGCGTGGGCGTCAAGGTGCCGCCGGGCACCGCCGACGGCCGGACCCTGCGGGTGCGCGGGCGCGGTGTGCCCAAGCGTGACGGTGGCGCGGGCGACCTGTTGGTCACCGTGAAGGTCGCGGTGCCGCAGAAGCTGGACGACAATGCCACCGAGGCGCTCCGGCGCTACGCGGAGGCCGAGAAGACCAGCGGGTTCGATCCACGTGCGGGATGGGCAGGTGCGTAATGAGTTCCGATCATCCGAAGAAGACCGAGGCCCAGTACTTCCTGATCTCGGTGGCCGCGCAGCTGGCGGGCATGCACGCCCAGACGCTGCGCACCTATGACCGACTGGGTCTCGTATCGCCGCAACGCACCTCCGGGGGCGGGCGGCGCTACTCGAACCGGGATGTGGAGCTGCTCCGCGAGGTGCAGCGCCTGTCCCAGGACGAGGGCGTGAATCTGGCGGGCATCAAACGGATCATCGAACTCACCAACGAGGTGGAGGCGCTGCAACACCGGGTGAGCGAGTTGACCGCCGAGGTGGAAAGGCTGCGGGCCGGGTACCGGCCCGCGCACCTGACACCTCAGCCCAGCACGGCCCTCGTGGTGTGGCAGCCCAGAAACCGGCGTAAGCCGCAGTAGGGCAAGAGAACTGGAGCAGGCGGTGTCCCCTCGACGGGGGACACCGCCTGCTCGTTTTCGGCGAATGTTGCGGGCAATGTGCTGAGTTACCCCTAATCACTGTGGGATTGGCGAAGTTCTTTGCGGCAGTTAATTACATACGGACCGGTAGGTTATCGATTACTGCCATTCATGAGTTTTGTCCGTATGCTGCAGGGGAATTAGATGCAGGGCGCGGTTGCGGTGGGATCGCTACTTTACTGAGTCTTGCAAAACGGATCAGGCAGTATCGGCAGCTGAAAGCTCGTGTCGCGCGGCGTGTTCCAGTTGAACAGTCTGTTTTCGCGTCAGATACCCCGCAACGTTCATGTTTTCGAGGATAAAAGGGCGTGTTATTGAAACGTCCCGTTCCGTTGCTGGCTAACCTCGCCTACACTTGCTTGGCAACGGCTGCTGTCGAGTGTCCCGCAGCACTTCACTCGCCGGTCACGCCTGTGTTCGATTGCGAAATGGGGTTGTGACACACATGGATTCGCGGACCGTCGCATTGATAAGAACAACGTTCAAGGCGGTTGCTGCGGAGGATGGTGGCCCCGAGAAACTCGCTCGATCGTTCTACGCCATCCTCTTCACCGACTATCCACAGGTTCGCGACTTCTTCCCCGCCGCCCTCGACGCTCAGCGTGACCGCCTGGTCAAGGCCATCGCCTACGTGGTGGACCGGCTCGAGGAACCCGATCGACTGCTGCCCTTCCTGGCCCAGCTCGGCCGCGACCACCGCAAGTACGGCGTGGTGGCCGAACACTATGTGGCCGTGGGCAAATCGCTGAAGACCGCGCTCGAGGCCTACGCCGGAACCGAGATCTGGACCGAGGAGATCGGCCGGGCCTGGGACGAGGGCATCGGCGTGATCGCCGAAACCATGATCGGCGCGGCCGACCAGGAGACCACCCCGCCGGTGTGGACCGGCACCGTGATCGAGCATCGCGAGGTGCTGCGCAATCTGGCCGTGGTGCGGCTGAAGCTGGACCAGCCCATGCAGTACGCGGCCGGGCAGTACATGAGCGTGCAGATCCCGTCCCGGCCCCGCATGTGGCGGTACCTGTCACCGGCCATTCCCGCGAATGGCAACGGGGAGTTGGAATTCCACATTCGCGGTGTCACCGGCGGCTGGGTCAGTCCCGCCATGGTCGGCCACACCCGGGTCGGGGAACAGTGGCTGATCGGTTCGCCGCTCGGCGGTCTGGGCGTGCCGCGCAATACCCGGCGCAAGATGCTCATGATCGGCTGCGGCACCGGCATCGCGCCGCTGCGCGCGCAGCTCATGGCCATGACCGCGCGCCGCTCCAATCCGAAGGTGGATCTGTTCGTCGGCGGCCACTACCCGTGCGATCTCTACGATCTCGAGGTGCTGAGCCAATTGGCCTGCGCCAACAAGTGGCTCACCGTCCACCCGGTCACCGAATCCACCGAGAACCCGTGGTGGCATTACGACGATTCCGAAGGGCCGCAGGAGTTTCCGGGCCTGCAGCCGCGCGTGGTCGGTCAGATGGGCAAGATCGTGGCGGCCTACGGCTCCTGGGACGACCGGGACGTGCAGATCGTGGGTGCGCCCTCCATGGTGCAGACCACCAAGTTCCGGCTCATGGCCGCGGGGACCCCGACCCAGAACATCCGCCACGATCCCCTCTTCTGAGGCTCAAAACCCTTCGTAGCGAATGGCTTCCGCCGGTGCGCCGATGGCAACCAGCTGATCGATGGTGTTGCGCACCATGGCCGCGCCGCCGCACACCAGGATCTGGTGGTGGTCGAGCGGGCCGAAGCGTTCGGGGATGTCGGCGATGGTGCCCGGCATCATCTCCTCCGGGCGGAAGCCGATATCGACCCGGCACTGCTCGTACCAGGGGTCGACCAGATCCGGATCGTCCTCGTCCTCGACCACGGGAATCACGGTGAGCCAGGGCAATTCGCCGGTCAGCAGGTAGAGCATGTCCGAGGCGTAGAGGTCGCGCGGGTAGCGGCCGCCGACGAACAGGTGGGTGCGCGGCGGCTCGGGGCGGCGCGAGATGTCCAGCAGCAGGGAGCGCAGCGGCGCGAGCCCGACACCGTCGGCCAGCATGACCACGTCGGTGGCTCCCGGCTCCACCGCCAGCCACCCCGCCGGTGCGCTGATCCGCCACTCGTCGCCGGGATGCGAATCGGCGACGATGGAGCCGCTGCACCAGCCGCCCGGCACGGTGCGCACATGGAACTCCAGCTTGCCGTCCAGCGAGGGCGGCAGCGCGCAATACATGCGCCGCACCATGTTCGGATGCTGCGGCGTGCGCACTTCCACCGACTGGCCCGCCGCGAACGGCACGAACTCACCGATCAGCCGCACCACCGTGGTGTCCTCGCGCAGCCGGTGCGCACCGACCACCGTCGCGGTCCACTCTGTTTGCTCACCGGGCGGCAGAGCCTGCTCGCCCAACGGCAGTGCGCCGGTTTCCTCGGGGCCGATACTCAACGCGAACTCCTGATCAGTGCGGCGGTGCGGGGTGGAGCGTCGAAAGGTCGTGCACTACACCGGGTCCGAGCTTATCGCCGACTCCGGGGTGCCCACCGACAACAGAGCGCGCTTGGTGTCGGCGATCATGCGGGCCGATCCGGCGATCTGGATCTGACGATCCGCCCAGGCCCCGAAGCTGGCCACCACCGCGCCCAGATTGCCGATCAGCCGACGGTGCATGCCGAACGGCGTCTCGGCGGGCGGGTACGGATGCCACCACGGGTTGGTCTCGTTCTCGCACACCGGGATCACCGTGAGCCACGGATTCGATTGCGAGAGCTGCCACATGTTCTCCACGTCGTAGAGATCGCACGGGTAGCGCCCGCCCAGGAACAGGTGCACCCGCGGATTGATGCCGCGGCGGCCCATTTCGATCAACTGCGCGCGCAGCGGCGCGATGCCGGTGCCCGAGCCGATCATGAGCACGTCCTTGCGGATGCTCAGATCCACGTGCAGCCCGCCCAGCGGGGCCGCGATCATCCAGCGGTCGCCGACCTGGGTCTCGTTCACGATGGCCGGACTCACCCAGCCGGTGCGCACCTTGCGCACGTGGAATTCGATCTCGCCGTAGGGATTCGTGGGAATCGCCGGGGACAGATAGCGCCACATCTTGGGGCGCTGCGGAATCGCGATCGGCACGTACTGCCCGGCCTGATACGGGATCGGGGTGTCGGTCTGCAGCCGGACGATGGCCAGATCGTCCACCACCCGCCGGTGCCCGACCACCGTCGCCTCCCAATAGGGCTGCGACTTATCGGAATTGGCCCCGATGGCCATGGACGCCGAGATCAGGATGGTGATGTCGCGCCAACCCGCCTCCAGCGGCCGCGACCAATTGGCCGCGCCGTTGTAGCTGCGGAAGGCCGCGAGCAGGGCGCGCCCGGCGATGTCGTAGTGCGCGGCCTCGACCCCGTATTTGCGGTGGTCGCGCGCGAGCTGTTCGAGGAAGCGCTGTGCGCGATCCCAGTCCTCCAGATTGTCGAGCACGAATTGGATGGCGGTGACCAACCTCTTCGGCTGCATGTCCATGGCGGAGGGGAACAGCTCCCGCAGGGCGGGAATCTCCGCGAAAAGATGACCGTAGAACGCGCTGATCAGTCGTTCGGGCCCGTTCGGGGCCTCGACGACTGTCCGAAAGTTTGCGCGGACCAGCGCTGCCGAACGCGCATCCACGACGTCGAGCTTTCCTTCCTGTGCTGCTACCCCGGAACGCCTGCTGCCAGGCGGCCCTCCGCGTCAAGTATCCCTTAAAAGCCGGTGGTCGCACGGATATAGCGGGAGGTGATCGTTTTGTGTGACTCGAGGTTCAGATGACTATGACGGTCTTGCCGCGGGCACCGGGCGCGCCGATGGCATCGGCGGCCTCCGCCAAGGGTGGCATATTGCTGATCGGCACCATCAGGTCGCCGTTCCCCACCAATCGTAAGAGCTCCCGCAATTCGGCTGCGCCGCCGGTCGATTCGAGATTGCCGCCCCGGATGTCGCGGGCCCGCAAATCGGCCTCGTTCGCGGACCAGATGGTCGAGTAGGCCGCACCGCCCGGCCGCACCAGGCTCGCGTTGTCGGCGAAGACCGGCGGCGGGGAGACCAGGTCGAAGAGCACGTCGATGCCGCCCGGATCGGTGATCCGCACCGAATCGGCAACCGAGAGCTCCGAGGCCTCGGCGTGGGTCGGGGAGTCGGTGACGGTGATCCGGCCGTAGTTCACCACCTCGGTCGCGCCCAGGCGAATCATTCGATCGGTGTCGTCGGGCCGCGCGGTGGCGATGGTGTGGGCACCGGCCAGCGCGGCCAGTTGCACCAGATACGAGCCGACCCCGCCCGAGGCCCCCACGATCAGCACCTTCTGCCCGTCCGAAACCCCGGCGGCGCGCATGAGATCCAGCGCGGTGATGCCCGCGGTCGGCAGCGCCGCGGCCCGGATCGCGGTGACCTCGTCGGACAGCTTGGCGATGGTGCTCTCGCGCGGCACCACGATGTACTCGGCGAAGGTGCCGTGCCCGACCGGCGGAATCAGGAACTTCCCGACCACCCGATCCCCGATCTCGAAGTCGTCCACGCCCGCGCCCACGGCGCTGACCGTTCCCGCGCCGTCGACGCCGGGAATCATCGGAAAGTCGTGGGGCAGTTTGCCGTCCAGGAAGCCGTCGATGATCCGCTTGTCGAACGGGTTGACCCCCGCCGCTTCCAGCTGGATCTGTATCTGTTCCGGTCCGACCTCCGGAGTCGGCATGTCGGCGGTCTCGGGCTTGCCACCGAATTCACGGACGACGATCGCGCGCATTGAACTCCTCACATGTGGGCTCTTCAGAAGGGGTTTCAGGGGAAGCCCCTGAGAGTTCCGAGAGTTGAGGCGAACCGGTGTGATGCGTCAACGAACGCCCCCATCGTACGCGTAGCGTAAGTAGGGGCTTTGGTCCTCTGGCGGCGACGCCGGAAACTAGTCAGACTTGAGCGGAACAGACTCAACTTGTGCCGCGTTGTACCGGGCAGCGACTAGTAGGAAGGTGACAGTGGACTCGTTCAATCCCACCACCAAGACCCAGGCGGCCCTGACCGCCGCACTCCAGGCGGCCTCCGCCGCCGGAAACCCGGAGATCCGTCCGGCGCACTTGCTGGTGGCGTTGCTGGATCAGACCGACGGCATCGCCGCCCCCTTGCTCAAGGCCGTCGCAGTCGACCCGGCGACGGTGCGGCGCGAGGCCCAGGACATCGTCGACCGGCTGCCCCGCGCGACCGGCGCGACCACCACCCCCAACCTCGGGCGCGAGGCCCTGGCCGCGGTCACCGCCGCGCAGAAGCTGGCCACCGAGATGGGCGACGAGTACGTCTCCACCGAGCACCTGATGGTCGGTCTGGCCGAAGGTGATTCGGATGTTCAGCAGCTGCTGCTGAAGTACGGCGCGACCGCCGACGCGCTGCGCGAGGCGTTCACCGCCGTGCGCGGCAATACCCGCGTCACCACCGCCGACCCGGAGGGTTCGTACCAGGCGCTGGAGAAGTACTCCACCGATCTGACCGCCGCCGCCCGCGAGGGCAAGCTGGACCCGGTCATCGGGCGCGATCACGAAATCCGCCGTGTCGTCCAGGTGTTGAGCCGCCGCACCAAGAACAACCCGGTGCTCATCGGCGAGCCGGGCGTCGGCAAGACCGCCATCGTGGAGGGCCTGGCCCAGCGCATCGTCGCGGGTGACGTCCCGGAATCGTTGCGCGGCAAGAAGCTCATCTCGCTCGACCTGGGCGCGATGGTGGCCGGCGCCAAGTACCGCGGTGAGTTCGAGGAGCGGTTGAAGGCCGTGCTGGAGGAGATCAAATCCTCTGCGGGACAGATCATCACGTTCATCGACGAGCTGCACACCATCGTGGGCGCGGGCGCGACCGGCGAATCCGCCATGGACGCCGGAAACATGATCAAGCCCATGCTCGCCCGCGGTGAGCTGCGGCTGGTCGGCGCGACCACGCTCGACGAGTACCGCCAGCACATCGAGAAGGACGCGGCCCTGGAGCGCCGCTTCCAACAGGTGCTGGTCGGCGAGCCGTCGGTGGAGGACACCGTCGGCATCCTGCGCGGGCTCAAGGAGCGCTACGAGAACCACCACCACGTGCGCATCACCGATTCCGCGCTGGTGGCCGCCGCGACCCTGTCCGACCGCTACATCACCTCCCGGTTCCTGCCGGACAAGGCCATCGACCTGGTCGACGAGGCCGCGTCCCGGCTGCGCATGGAAATCGATTCCCGCCCCGTGGAAATCGACGAGATCGAGCGCGTCGTGCGCCGCCTCGAGATCGAGGAGGTGGCCCTGGCCAAGGAGACCGACGAGGCCTCCAAGGCGCGGCTGGAGAAGCTGCGCTCCGAACTCGCCGACGACCGCGAGAAGCTCAACCAGCTGATGACCCGCTGGCAGAACGAGAAGCAGGCCATCGACGCGGTATCGGTGCTCAAGGAGCAGCTGGAGTCGCTCAAGGGCGAGTCCGAGCGGGCCGAGCGCGACGGCGACTACAACAAGGCCGCCGAACTCCGGTATGGGCGAATCCCCAAGCTGGAGAAGGAACTCGCCGAGGCCGAGTCCAAGGCCAAGTCGGCCTCCGACGGCGACGTCATGCTCAAGGAGGAGGTCGGCCCGGACGATATCGCCGAGGTGGTGTCGTCGTGGACCGGTGTCCCCGTCGGCAAGATGATGGAGGGCGAGACCCAGAAGCTGCTGCGCATGGAGGACGAGCTGGGGCATCGGGTCGTCGGGCAGAAAGAAGCCGTGCAAGCGGTTTCGGATGCGGTGCGCCGCGCGCGGGCCGGGGTCGCCGACCCGAACCGTCCGACCGGTTCCTTTATGTTCGTGGGTCCGACCGGTGTCGGTAAGACCGAGCTCGCGAAGGCGTTGGCGGACTTCCTGTTCGACGACGAGCGCGCCATGGTCCGCATCGATATGAGCGAGTACTCCGAGAAGCACTCGGTGGCCCGCCTGGTCGGCGCGCCCCCGGGCTATGTCGGCTACGACCAGGGCGGTCAGCTCACCGAGGCGGTGCGGCGACGCCCGTACACGGTGGTGCTCTTCGACGAGATCGAGAAGGCCCACCCGGACGTCTTCGACATCCTGCTGCAGGTGCTCGACGAGGGTCGGCTCACCGACTCCCAGGGCCGCACGGTCGATTTCCGCAACACCATCCTCATCCTGACCTCGAATCTGGGTGCGGGCGGTGACAAGGACATGGTCATGGCGGCGGTGCGCTCGGCGTTCAAGCCGGAGTTCCTCAACCGGCTCGACGACGTGGTCATGTTCCACGCCCTCGACGAGGAACAGCTGGAGCTCATCGTCGACATCCAGCTGCAGCAGCTGCAGAAGCGGCTGTCGCAGCGCCGCCTGAAGCTGGACGTGTCCGACTCGGCCCGCTTCTGGCTGGCCGTGCGCGGCTACGACCCGGCCTATGGCGCGCGGCCGCTGCGCCGCCTCATCCAGCAGGCCATCGGCGACTCGCTCGCCAAGGAACTGCTGGCCGGAGAGGTGCAGGACGGCGACACGGTGAAGGTCAACGTCTCCCCCGACGGGGACACGCTGATCGTCGGGCGCTGATTCGCCTCCGGCGGTGTCCGATCGGGCACCGCGGCGCCCCGCTCGAACTTCGGTTCGGGCGGGGCGTTCGTCGTCGCGGCCCGCTTTTGGGACCGTCCGGTCGAGTTCGCGGCTCATCAGGTCCAGGCCGCCTACCCTGGAGGCCATGACCAACCCGAGCGATCCGTGGTCGCGGCGGCCGGAACCGGGCCAGGACGGTGGGCCGACCGAGCAGGCCGGACCGGGCGGCCACCCCTCGGACAACAGC
Organism: Nocardia sp. CDC153; assembly: GCF_035818515.1. Lineage (NCBI taxonomy): Bacteria > Bacillati > Actinomycetota > Actinomycetes > Mycobacteriales > Nocardiaceae > Nocardia > Nocardia sp. CDC153. Next base: position 39,796 of record NZ_JAYKYU010000009.1, read on the forward strand.
CCGACCGAGTATTTCGGGCAGCCGATCGGAGCCGACTCCACCCGGGTCATGCCGCCCGCCGACGCGCAGTGGGGCGGCTACGAGACCGGCGGGGGCTACGAGCCGACGGCCGTCTACTCGGGGCAGCAGGGATACCCGCCGACGGCCAGCTACGGCACTCCCGGCAGCTACGGCACTCCCGGCAACTACGGCGCCTCCGGCAACTACGGCACTCCGGGTTATCCGGGCGGGCCCGGCGGTCCGGGTGGGCCGGGCGGCTATCAGCCCGCGGGATTCCCGCAGGACCCGCCGCCGCCCCCGCCCAAACGCAATACGACCCTGTGGGTCGCCCTCGCCATCGGCGCGGTCATCGTCGTCGCCATCGCGGGCGTATTGATCGGAACCCTGTTGGGCAGCAAGGATTCGTCGAATTCCGCATCCGCGTCCAGCAGCGTCCGGACCTCCTCGTATCCGGCGCCGGGCAATACCTCCGCCGTGCCCCTACCCAGCGGCATCCCGACCATTCCGGGCCTCGGGGACCTGGATCAGCTCGGCGCCAATATGGGCACCATCGCCAGCAACGACGGGTCCACGCTGACCCTCACCTCGCTGACCGGCGACAAGCTCACCGTCAAGACCGATGACAAGACCCAGGTGATCTCGCTCGGCAGCACCAAGGTGGCCGATCTCGCCGTGGGGGAAGTCGTTATGGTGCAAGGCGATAAGAACGCCGACGGATCCATTCAGGCGAAGCTGATCTTCAGCACCTCGCTGCCGAGTGCGACCCGATGACAGGCGAAACCGCAGGCGTGCCGGGCATTACAACGTTCAGCTGGATAGGGTAGGCGGCGATGACGGCGATATGGTTCGGGCTGGCGGCGATCGCACTCGTGGGTGCGATCGTGCTGCTCTACTTCGATCGGCTGCAACGGCAGCGTACGGGACACGTACGACAGGTCTGGGCGAAATCCCAGGGCTACACCTATGTTTCGGTGGAGCCCGCGCTCGCCTCCACCTGGCGGCGCGGTGCGCTGGCCAAGCTCGGCTACCTGTCCGCGGTGGACGTGGTCTCCGGCAACCGCAAGGGCGAGAAGTTCGTGCTCTTCGATCTGGAGGACGCCGCCACCCTGGTCGCGGTGCGTCGCCAGATCGGCTCGGACATCGATATCGACCTGCGCCTGAAAACCGCGGCGCCGCCGAAGGATCACGATCTGGAGCTGCTCGGCGCCATCGGTGACCGGGTGGTCTTCGCGACGAATCCGGACATCGCCCGGCACGCGGTGGATCAGCGCATGGTGGCGTTCATCGAGTCGCTGCCCGACACCGTGCAACAGCTGTGGTCCGAAGGCAATTGGACGCTCGGCATGCTGCCGGTGGGTTCCGCCTCCAAGGACTGGGAGATGGCCATCGACGCGGTGCTGCGGCTGTCCGGTCTGCTGCACGTGCTGCCGCCGGTCATCAATGCCGAGCGTGGCCGCGACGAACTGCCCGAACCCGGCAGCTCCCGCCCGGTCCCCGAGGACGACGACTACGACGGCCACGACGAGTACGGCGACTACGCCGACGAGGAACCGCCCCGGCCGCGCCCGCGCGCGGAGGCCGACGACTACGACTCCCCGCTGGTCAGCGATATCGCCGGAGAGGCGGACGCCGACGGTGAGTCCGAGAACTGGCGTCCCGCACTGAAGGTCGTGCCGGACCCGCGCAATCGTCCGCGCCGCAACTGGCCGCCCGCCCCGGAGGACGAACCGGATTGGCGCGACGAGTCCGGCGTGCCCCGCGGCCCCGAGGACGAAGACCGTTGGGCCGAGCCCGAATCCGAGGACCGCGACGAGGATCCCGACCGCGAGCCCGAGGAGGGCTGGCGCAAGGATCAGGGCCGCAGCGCCCCGCCCGGCGGCCCCTTCCATCCGGGGTTCCGGCCCTATCAGGGACCGACTCCCCGGTGACGCGCCACGGGGTGCGCCCGCCCGCGGCACGCCGCGACCACGTCGTGTCTGCGTGAATTCGCCGCGGGTGGGTCGCCCAGGCCCCAGAATGGGGGCGCAGTTTCCGGTCATCGCCGACCGTTGCCCCGTCGTGCGAGTGATAGGCCGTCGATGACCGAGAGTTCCCCTGCCCGCCTGCCCGGCGCGCATCGTTCGGTGGCCCTGGTCACCGGGCCCACCTCCGGCATCGGCAAGGCGTACGCCACCCGGCTCGCCTCGCTCGGTTACGACCTGGTGCTGGTGGCGCGCGATGAGGACCGGCTGGCCGCGCTGGCACACGATGTGCAGGTGCGGTTCGGTGCGCGCGCGGAGATGCTGCCCGCCGATCTGGCCCGGCCGCACGATCGCGATCTGGTGGCCGCCCGCCTGGGCGACGGCGTCGAATTCCTGGTCAACAACGCGGGATTCGGCATGTCGGGTGAATTCTGGACGCAGGAGCCCGACGCCCTGCAGCGGCAACTGGATGTGAACGTCACCGCCGTGGTGCAGCTGACCCGGGCGGCCCTGCCGCCCATGCTGCACGCCGCCAAGGGCACGGTGGTCAATGTGGCCAGTACGGCGGGTCTGATCCCCGGACGGGGATCGACCTATTCGGCCTCCAAGGCGTACGTCGTATCCTTCTCCCAAGGGCTGGCGGGCGGGCTGGCCGGGACCGGAGTCCGGGTGCAGGCCTTGTGCCCGGGATTCGTCCGCACCGAATTCCATGAGCGAGCCGGAATCGATATGGCCTCGCTGCCGCGACCACTGTGGTTGAGCGTGGACGAGGTGGTGGCCGGTTCGCTGCGTGATCTGGAGAGAGACCGGGTGATCAGCGTGCCCGGAATGCAGTACAAAGCGATCGTCGCGATCGCCGGACTTATCCCAGGATCCCTGGTGAGCCGCCTGAACCGGGGCCTGTTCAACGCACGCGGAAGGACATAGACACAGCAATGCAGGTAACGACGACCGACCGGGACAGACTCGCGGCTCTGGTGCGTGACCTCGCCGTCGTACACGGCCGGGTCACCCTGTCCTCGGGCAAGGAAGCCGACTACTACGTGGACCTGCGCCGGGCCACCCTGCACCACGAGGCGGCCCCGCTGATCGGCAAGCTGCTGCGGGAACTGGTGGCGGACTGGGACTTCGACGCGGTGGGCGGGCTCACCATGGGCGCGGACCCGGTGGCGGCCGCGGTCATGCACGCGCCGGGCCGTCCCATCGACGCCTTCGTGGTCCGCAAGGCGGCCAAGACCCACGGCATGCAGCGGCAGATCGAGGGCCCGGACATCGTGGGCAAGCGGGTGCTGGTGGTCGAGGACACCACCACGACCGGCAACTCACCCCTCACCGCGGTGCGCGCGCTGCGCGACGCGGGCGCGATCGTGGTCGGCGTGGCCACGGTGGTGGACCGGGAGACCGGGGCCGACGGCATCATCGCGGCCGAGGGTCTCGAGTACCGCTCGATTCTGGGTTTGAAGGACCTCGCACTGGGCTGAGGACAAAAGTCCTTACTCGGTGGTGAACGCGACTTGGCGCTGGGCTGAACCCTTGCTCTGGGTTAGCCTGGTGCTGGTCTTACGTCCGACAAAGGTGTTGTGAAGGGTCGTGTGAGTCACCTGTGGTGAGCATTGCTATCAATAAGGGTCATCAGAATGTCGCAATGCTCGGCATCGGCGCCTACCGGCCCCAGCGCCTGGTCAGCAACGCCGAGGTGTGCGAGGTCCTCGACTCCACCCCCGAGTGGATCTTCGAGCGCACCGGCATCCACAACCGGCGTTGGATCTCCGGCGACGAGACGCTGCGCAGCATGGCGGTGGCGGCCGGTGACCGGGCGCTGAACAACACCGGCATCGATCGCGCCAAGATCGGCGCGGTCATCCTGTGCACCTCCAGCTGGCTCAAGCTGACCCCGCACGGCGCGCCCACCGTGGCCGCCGACCTCGGCATGAACGGCATCCCGGCCTTCGACCTGACCTCCGGCTGCGGCGGTTTCGGTTACGGCCTGGGTGTCGCCACCGACATGATCCGGTCCGGCTCGGCCGAATACATCCTGGTCATCGGCGCGGAGACGATGACCGTCGGCCTGGACCCGACCGACCGCGGCACCGCCATGATCTTCGGTGACGGCGCGGGCGCGGTCGTGGTCGGACCCAGCGAGGAGAACGGCATCTCCCCGACCGTGTGGGGCTCCGACGGCGAGAACGCCGAGGCCATCGCCCAGGATGTTGACTTCCTGGAGTTCATGAACAAGGCGCAGCGGCTGCAGGGCACCGACCCGGAGATCGAACCGGTCGGCCGGATGTCGCTGCACATGGAGGGCCCCAAGGTCTTCCGCTGGGCCGCGGTCACCCTGCCGCGGGCGCTCTCCAGCGCCATCGAGGTCTCGGGTGTGGCCAAGGAGGACATCGAGATATTCATTCCGCACCAGGCCAATGCCCGCATCAACGAGCTCATGAAGAAGAACCTCGGGCTCGCCGACGACATCCCGATGGCCAATGACATCGAGAACACCGGCAACACCTCGGCCGCCTCGATTCCGCTGGCCATGGAGGAAATGCTGGTGACCGGCAAGGCCAAGGGCGGCCAGCTGGCGCTGCTGCTCGGGTTCGGCGCGGGCCTGTCCTACGCGGGCCAGGTCGCGGTGCTGCCCCCGGCCCCGGCCGAACCCAGCTTCTGATGGCCCGCCCGTTCCGCGCCGCGTTCGTCGGCGCGGCGGCGGTGACCGTGTTCGGCGCGGTCACCGGTCGTGAGAAAGCGCAGTGGGCGGCCAAGCCGCTGCTCATGCCGCTGCTGGCGGCGGACGTCGTGGCAAACGGCGGGTATCTGCACCGGACCGACCGCGCGGTACTGCTGGGCGCACTGGCCGCGGCCACCGTCGGGGACGTATTGCTGATCGATCCGGACGACGATCGCCGATTGATTGCCGGGGCTTCGTCTTTCGCGGTCATGCAGACCGGCTACTCGTGGCTGTGGTTCCGGCGCGGCGGTCGGCCGCGGGCGTCGGTCGTGGCTCCCCGGGTGGCGGCATGGTTGGGTGCGGCGGTCCTCATGCGGTGCAAGGCCCCGACGGTGGCGGTTCCGCTCACCGCCTACGGCGCGACCCTCGGTACGGCGGCCACCCTGGCGTCGGATCCGGACCTGGCGCGCGACGCGAAAAACATCGCGGGACTCAATATTCCCAATGCCGATCCGCGCAGTCGGCTCGGGCTGGGCGCGCTGCTGTTCACGCTGTCGGACGGATTGATCGTGCTGCGACGGGTTTTCGCGCGCGGCGAGAAGTCGCGGCGGGTCACCGAGGGCATGATTCTCGGGACCTATGCGGCGGCGCAATATCTGCTGGCGGATCCGCGCGCGCATCGGTAATCGGTAATCGAATCGGTCACCGTATCGGTCATCGAATAGGTCACCGGTCGGCAAAATCGAATTCCATTCGACAAGAACCCCTTCCCGAATCGGGAAGGGGTTCTCACGCTTTATCCCCGAGGGATCAGGGCAGCACCTGCGGAATGACGTCCGGGGCGATCGCGCCGACGATCAGGCCGACCAGGGCGCCCTGGAAGGCCGGACCGAGTGCGCAGAGCGGAATGAGGGGGATGCCGATGATGGTGACACCGCAGACGACGGCCCCGAAGATGGCACCGCCAATGGCGCCGGCCGCGGCGCCATTGGCCAGCGGATCATGGTTCTTGGCGTTCGGATCGGTGGCGATGTCCTGCGGCTGCGAAATCTCGGCTGCCGCAGGGGCATTGGCGTCGACGGCGGGCTGCTCGACAGCCGTGGTGGCGGCGGCTTCCGGGGCGATCGGCAGGGCGGCCTGCTCGACGGCGACCGGCTGCACGACGGCGGCCTGGGCCGGAAGGTCGGCGGGCGCGGTGGCGGAAGCGGTTCCGGCGCTGGCGAAGGCGGCGGCGACGACGGCCAGCGGCAGGGCCGCGACGAGGGCCTTACGACCGAGATGACGAACGGTGCTGCGCATGATTTTCCTGATTCTCCCGACCCCCGGCTGCACGAACTCAGATGACGTGCAGAACGATTCGCGTTGCCCCGACCAATTGTCCAAGAGCAACGAGACAAGTTCTATCCGATCGCGGTCACGGAATCAAGTCCCGGATCGCCATTCGGGATTCGCGGAATTGTGTTGACCGCCACTATTCGGCAATGCCCCTATATTTCGGGGATCGCGCCGAGTAGTTCGGCGCCCGCCTCGGATTCCATCCACCAGGCGGTATGCCCGAGAAAGTACTCGCTGTACGCGATTTCGGCGTTCTTCGCATTGCCGCCGGGAATGACGCCGAGGAAGTAGTCGATCTCGGAGAGTTCGTACTCACAGTGCACGAGTGGCAGCAGGGCCGGAAGTGCGTGGCGTTCGGCGGCCGGCAAATTGCGTACCGATTGGTATGACTCGAGCAGGGCGCGCACCTGATCGAAGCGGACGTGCGCGGGACCGCCGTCGCGAATCGAAATCCAGTCCACGGCACAGCGTTCGATGGCGGTGGCCAGATCGTGGACGGCGGTGGTGCGGTCGCACAGGCCGAAGTCGATGACCGAGGTCACCTCGTGGTCGCGCCAGAGCAGGTTGGTGCCGTGCCAATCATTGTGTGTCCACAGCGGTTCCAGCTCGCCGAGCAGTGGGCGTAGGCGATCGTGGGCGGGCAGGTGGACGCGGGTCATATCGGCCCGCCAGTCGCGCTCGGCCAGGAACGCGCCCAGCGCCGGTCGCGCGACGGCCCGATCCGCCACGGCCGCAAGGGGATCGGGGGAGGCGAAGATCGTGAAACCGGCCAGCAGCGGCCGGGCCGGGCGGCGGGGCGCGTCGTAGCCGGCGGCCGCGAGGTGCAGGCGGGCCAGCATGTGACCGGCGGCGGCCGCCTCGTCGCGGGACAGATACGGCGACCAGGAGAACACGCCCGCGTACTCGTCGGCTCCGTCGCCGAGTTCCTGGACCTCGTAGGTGAATTCGCCGAGGTCGACCGTGTGCCGCATGCGCGGCACCGGAATTCCGCGCGCCCGCACGTGATCCATGAACCGGTGTTCCTCGCCGAGTGCGGCGGCATCGCGCAGGGCGTGCGGCAGCCGCTTGACGATGACCTCGTCCCCGTCGGGCAATCGGACCAGGGCGGTCGCCGACAGCGGTCGCGGGCTGCGCCAGCTGATGACCGCGTCGGTGCCCAACACCGCCTCCACCTCGGTGGAAGTCAGTGCGGGCCAATCGGGTTCGACCAGTGGGTCGAGCGCCATGCCGTAGACGCGGTCGTCGCCGGTCATGCCCGCCGGAAACGCACCAGCAGTGCCGTCACGGCCGCGGCGACCAGGAAGGAGTACAGCGAGGCCGAGGACCACCAGCCCGGGTGAATGTGCAGCGTGTCCTGCGCCTTGGTCCAGAAATCGGTCCACCAGGTGATCGAACCGGGATTGAACAGCTGGTAGGTGACGAAGCCGATGGCCCACGGCAGCAACATGAGTGGCCGGGTGGGCGCGCTCTCGGTCAGGTTCCAGCCGCGCCGCCCCTGGCCGAAGAAGTAGTCGACGATCAGCACCGCGCACAGCGGCACGAACACCGAACCGATCAACACCAGGAAGTTGGCGTAGTTGCTGAAGTCGCGGACCGGCAGTGCCAGCAGTGTCACGATCAGGCCGACCAGTCCGGCGAGAATCCGGCGATCGACCCGCGGCAGCAGGTTCTGAATCGACATGGCCGTCGAATAGATATTGGCGAAGGACTGATCCGATTCGCGCAGCACCAGGACCGCGAAGAACACCCAGCCCGCGGCCACGCCGAGGAAGGTGTCGAAGATGTTGTCGGCATTGCCCGCGTGCAGGATCGCCAGGATTCCCAGTCCGTAGCACCAGATTTGGGCGACGGAGTAGCCGATCACGGTGGCCCCGGCGGCCGTCTTCGCCGAGCGCGAGTGGCGGGTGTAGTCGGCGGCCAGCGGGACGAAGGAGATGGAGACCGCGAGGGTGGAGTCCACGGCGGGCCAGAAGCCGCTCCAGCTGGTGCCCGTGGGCAGCGGAATCGGTTGCCGCAGCAGCTGAATCGTGAAGTAGACGAGCGCGATGCCGACCGCCACCGACACGTACTTGCGCAGCGCCCGCACGGCGGCCAGCGGCCAGATGGCCATGACCGTGGACAGCACGCCCGCCGCGACGATGACGATCCAGTGCGGCACCCGGTCGTGGGTGAGCGCCGAGACGCCGAGGGTGATGACGGTCAGCTCGTACACGCCCCAGCCGATGCACTGCACGATATTGGCGACCGTCGGCACGTAGGACAACCGCGTGCCGAACAGACCGCGCAGCACGGCCATGGCGGGCGCGCCGGTGCGTGCTCCGATGGCGGCGGGTCCGGCCACCATGGCCGCGCCGATCACGGTGCCGACCACGGTCGCCAGCAGCGCGCCGAGCAACGGCAGCCGCGAGCCCTCGGTCGGGGACAGCACCACGGCCGCGCCGCTGAACCCGATCAGGCTGACGCCGATATTGAGCCAGAACGCCGCCTGATCGGTGAACCCGAGCGTGCGCGGCGGCTCGGTGTCGAGCACCAGCGGCGCTTCTCGGTGGTCCTTCTTTTCGGCGATCGTCATGCCGAGGATGCTACGGCCCGGAACCGGCAAAACCGACAGTCAGGTCGTCCTGACCTGGATATATGTTTCATAGGCACAGCATGATGCGGTCGCGGTTGGTGGGGTCGACGCGGATCGAGAGCGTTCCGCCCACTGTGATTCGCGGCTTCACGACCGGTTCCACATCGAAGACGATGCTGCCGTAATAGGTCTCCGAGCCCGGCACCACCAGTTCGAGGTCCAGTTCGGTGATCTCGGTGCAGTGGTCGGTGCGCTGGAGCGGGTGGACGCCTTCGATGTTCGCCCAGCCCTCGAGTCCGTGGCGGCGCAGTCGCCGGTCGGAACGGGACGGCCGTTGGGCGAAGAGCATGCCGAGCCCCAGGAAGGTTCCGAAGAGACCGACCAGCGTGATGACTTGGACCGGCACGGTACCGGGCGGCGTGAGCGGAACGATCCAGCCCAGCCACACCCCGAGCGCGACCAGATAGGCGGCCGTCACCGCGAGCACCGTTCGGACTATGCGCGCGTGGTCCATGACACCCTCCAACCACGGCTTACGGAACTCCAGGATAGTCCCGAATTTCGTCGCAGGTGGGCGAATCAGGCGAGGTCAGTGGCCGGAACGGGTCAGACGGACGCGCCGGAGCTGCGCAGGGTGGTGAGGGCGTCGAGATCCAGCGGCAGGTGCAGGGTGTCGAGTTCGAGTGTCACCTGTCCGCCGTACTCACCGGTCGGTACGTATCGCCCGTCGCGCAGCCGATGCGTCAGCAACCGCAGCGAATCCTGTGTCTCCAGCAGCCAATAGTGCTCGATGCCGACCGCCGCGTACTCGGCGAACTTCATCACCCGATCCACTCGCCGCGAGCCCGGCGACACGATCTCGATGGCGGCCAGCACATCCGCGGGCCGCACCCGGGTGGCGTGCTCGGCCCCGGCCGCACCGCCCACGATCAGCACGTCCGGCACCCGCACCGTCGGCGGCGAGCCCTCGTCGATGAGCAATTCGATGCGCGCCATGGCCGCCACCCGCCGCGGCAGCGCCCGCTCCAATTGAGCGGCCAAGCGCCACACCGCGAGTTGGTGCCGGGGCGGCTGCGGCGCGACCACGAGCACGCCGTCCACCAGTTCCCGGCAGTGGCGATTGTTCTCGGGCAGTAGCGACCACTCGGCAATGGTCAGCAGGTGATTCGGCCAGTATTCAACCGATTTCAGCAATTCCGCGGAACTCGACCGAGTCATGCCCCCAGTCTTCCACGCTCCGCAACCGCGCAGCGACGTTTAGCCTTTCAAGCGCAAAACCGCCAGCACGCGCCGGTGATGCAGATCCGAGGGCGGCAGTTCCAGTTTGGTGAAGATGTTGCCGATGTGTTTTTCGACCGCGCGTTCGGTGACGCTCAGGGCCTGTGCGATGGCCGAATTCGACAATCCCTGGGCCATGGATTCCAGCACCTCGCGCTCGCGCGGGGTGAGCCGGGCCAGCGAATCCTGTTGTCGGGCAGCGCCCATGAGCTGGCTCACCACCTCCGGGTCCAGGGCCGTGCCGCCGGTGGCGACGCGGCGCAGCGCCTCCACGAAATCGGTCACATCGGCCACGCGGTCCTTGAGCAGATAGCCGACGCCGCCCGCGCCCGCGGCCAGTAGTTCGGTGGCATAGCGGGTTTCGATCCATTGCGAGAACACCAGGACCCCCGTGCCCGGGTGGCTACGCCGCAGCGCCAGCGCGGCGAGCAGGCCCTCGTCGGTGAAGCTCGGCGGCATGCGGACATCCACCACGGCCACGTCCGGCCGCTGCTCGGCCACCGCAACATGCAGACCGGTCGCGTCTCCCACGGTGCTCACCACCTCGAATCCGCGCTCCGACAGCAGCGCGGTCAGCCCGTCCCGCAGGATGGCATTGTCCTCGGCGATCACCACGCGCAGCGGCGCGTTCCCGGTCTCCATGCGCACGTCCCCGATCATCGCGGCCCCGCCACCGGCAGCACCAGCGTGACCACGGTCGGGCCACCCACCGGACTGTCCACGAACAGCGCGCCGTCCACCGCCCGCGCCCGCTGCGCCAGCCCCGAAAGCCCGCCCGCCACAACGGCTTCGCCCGACGCGTCGGCCGGTTGCAGCGCACCGCCCTGACCGTTGTCGCGCACGCTCACCGACAGCGAGTCGGTGCCGGTGGGCAGCACGGCCACCCAGATTCGGCTGGCACCAGCGTGTTTCACCACATTGGTGAGCAGTTCGGCGACCGAGAAGTAGGCGATGGCCTCGATGGCCGGGCTGGGCCGCACCGGCAGCAGCACCCGCAACTCCACCGGAATCGCGCAGCGCGCGGCCAGGGTTTCCAGCGCCGGTTCCAGTCCGAGTTCCAGGGCGGGCGGGTGAATGCCGCGCACCAATTCGCGCAATTCGGTCAGCGCCTCCTTGGATCCCATGCGGGCCAGGGTGATCAACTCGATGGCGTCGCCGCCATTGGCCATGCGCTCCTCGGCGCGTCCCAGCATCATGGCGATGCTCACCAGCCGCGCCTGGGTGCCGTCGTGCAGATCGCGTTCCAGGCGGCGCAGGGTCGCGGCGGCATCGTCGACCGCGGCGCGGCGGCTCTCCCGCAGTTCGGCCAGCTTGTGATCGCGTGCGGTCGGGGTGAGCAGCCAGAAGGAGAGCAGGCGATGCAGGAAGCACACGCCGCGAAACAGCCACGGCAGCAGGAAGCACAGGAGGACGCCGATCGCGGCGATACCCAATACCCGCGGCCAGGTCTCGATGTAGTAGTCGCCGAATTGGAACTGCGAATGGTGTGCCACGCCTTGGTCGTCCACATTGGTGGGCTGGAGAACCGCCCACGGAATGGGGGAGATGGCCGCGAATCCGATCATGGCCACCACCGTCAGTACGACGTAACCGACCATCATGCCCAGTACGCATTCGAGGAGCAGAAACAGCATGGCGCGCCACGAGACCCGGTCGGTGAAGGCGGCGCGCAGCCAGCGGATCGGGCCGGGCGCGAAGGTGAACGGTGGCGGCTCGGGCAGCGGGGTGTCCAACAGCACCGCGGCCAGCACCCGGTAGACCTTCCCCCAGACCCGCCCGCCCAGCAGCGCCACCGCGAGCACCGGGATGCCGATCAGGACCAGTGACAGGTACAGGCTGCCGCCGACGACCAGGAACAGATACGCCGTCGCCAGGCAACCGAGCACGAAAACAATGATCAGATAGGCGAATTCCTTCCAGGTGCGCGCCCGGAAGGGAGTGCGGAGAAAGGTGCGCAACGCGGAGGCCAGACCGTGTCCGCCCGGGTCCGGTTGCGGCGCAGGCGGATCCGAGCGCGGCTCCGGGTCGACGGCGAGGAAGGGCTGGGTGGCCGTGTCGCTGCGGGGTCCCGCGGTTTCGCTCATGCGTCTCATCGTCCCGGTTGCCGGATTCCGCGGCGATGGAGCAGACCCGTAAATGTGTGGTGTAGCCAGCACTACCCCCTAGCATTCTGGCCATGACATACGATCCGCCGCCGCCCGGCTGGGATCCACAGCACCCACCGCAGCCCGTGGACTTGAACAAGCCGCAGGACGGTCAGCCCCAGAACTACGGCCAGCCTCAGGACTACGGTCAGCCGCAGGATTTCGGCGCGCAGGGTTACGGCCAACCCCAGGGCTACGGCCAGCCCTACCCCTACAACCCGGGATACCCGCAGGCCGGGCCGGGCTACTACCCGCAGGGCTACTACGGTGCGCCCGCGCCGGACCATCCGCAGGCCGTGGTGGTGCTGATTCTCGGCATCATGAGCCTGGTGTTCTGCCAGTTGCTCGGACCGGTGGCCTGGATCATGGGCGGCAAGGCGCGCCGGGAGATCCAGGATTCGGGCGGGGCCATCGGCGGCAGCGGCATGGTGACCGCGGGCTGGATCTGCGGCATCGTGTCCTCGGCGCTGCTCATCCTGGCCGTCCTGTTCATCGTGCTGATGATCGTCGTCGGCGCGGCCAGCTCGACGAGTTAGCCTGCTCGCCGCGCGGGGCCGGTCGGGGCACGCATTAGCATCGCCCGGGTGAGTCCCGCTCCGATCGCCGACGAACCGCTCGCCCCCGGCCCGACCGAATGGGGTGAGCATCCGCACGGCGTCGGACCGTGGCGCGTGGAGTTCGGCACCGAGCCGCCCGCGGACGCGCGCCTGGACCCGGAACTGCTCGAACACGGGGACCGCCGCAATGTGGTGGATGCCTACCGGTATTGGCGGCGCGAGGCCATAGTCGCCGATATCGACGCGCGCCGGCATCCCTTCCACGTGGCCATCGAGAACTTCGGGCACGACGCCAATATCGGCACGGTGGTGCGCACGGCCAATGCCTTCGCCGCGGCGGCGGTGCACATTGTGGGCCGCAAGCGCTGGAATCGGCGCGGTGCCATGGTCACCGACCGCTACCAGCACATCGAGCACCACACCGACACCGACGAACTGCTCCGCTACGCGGAGGAGCACGGCCTGACCGTGGTGGCCGTCGACAATGTCCCCGGCTCGGTGCCGCTGGAAACCGCGGAACTGCCGCGCGATTGCCTGCTGCTCTTCGGCCAGGAGGGCCCCGGCGTCACCGAGGCCGCGAAAAAAGGCGCGCTGCTGACCGTTTCGATCGCCCAGTTCGGCTCCACCCGCAGCATCAACGCCGGTGTCGCCGCGGGCATCGCCATGCACGCCTGGATCCGCCAACACGCCGACCTCGCCAACGCGTGGTAGGTCACCCTGACCCCCTTTCCCTCAGTTCCCCGCTGCCGTCAGGCAGCGGGGCACGGGATCGAGAGGTAACAAATAAGCCACGAGAGCCCCTGTCCGACTGGCACCATTAGTCCCATGACTTCGCGGACCGGGCGCAATATCGAGCCGACCGCTGCGCTGTGGTCTGAGCGCGCCGACCTGGCGGAATCCGCGATCCTGTCCCGTCATCTACGGAAATTGTGGGCCATTCCGGGCACCCAGCTCGGGGTGGTCGGCTGGCCCGCCACCAAGAGCGAGCGCGCGTTCGCCTTCTGGCACTACTGGTGGCAAGCCCACCTGATCGACTGCGCGGTGGATGCCGCGAATCGTGCCCCCACGCCCGCCCGTCAACGCCGACTCTGGTCCATCGCACACGCCATGCGGCGGCGCAATATCACCGGCTGGACCAACAACTACTACGACGATATGGCCTGGCTGACAATCTCTTTGGAGCGCGCCGAGCGCACCCAGGGGGTGTCCGAGGTCCGCGGCGCACTACTGGCTCTGGAGAAGACGCTGGTCGACGGCTTCGAGCCGGAGTTCGGCGCGGTGCCGTGGCGCAAGGGCTCGGACTTCTTCAATGCCCCGGCCAATGGTCCGACGGGCATCGCCATGGCCAGGCTGGGCCGCTACGCCCGGGCCCAGGAACTCGCCGACTTCCTCGATACGCACCTGCGTGACAAGGAGACCGGTCTCGTCTTCGACGGCATCCATCTACCGTCGGGCGAGGTGGAAACCCCCGTCTACAGCTACTGCCAGGGCGTGACACTCGGTCTGGAAACCGAATTGGCCGTGCACACCGGCGAATCCCGGCACACCGAGCGGGCCGTGCGACTGGTGGACGCGGTCGAGGAACACATGACCGTGGGCGGCGTGGTGGTTGGGGACGGCGGCGGCGACGGCGGCCTGTTCAACGGCATCCTCATTCGCTACCTGGCCCTGACCGCCCTCATGCTGCCCGGCGACGAGCCCGCGCAGGTCACCGCGCGCCGCAAGGCCGCGGCCATCGTGCGCGCGTCGGCGACCGCGGCCTGGGGGCACCGCCTGGATGTGGAGGGCGAACCGCTGTTCGGCGCGGACTGGCGACAGCCCGCGCGACTGCCCGGCCTCGCGGGCGCGGGCGGGTTCGAGGGCGGTTCGGTGACCGCCTCGCGCAACCCGGAACGCGATCTGTCGGTGCAGCTTTCGGGCTGGATGCTGATGGAGGCCGCGCATACCGTCACGGCCGCGGGGTTGCTGTAGCCGCCGGGGCGTTTCCCGGTTCAGACGTTGTGCCGCCGGATCACCGGGATCGGCTGGGTCGCCGCCTCGGCCGCGTCCAGGTCGAAATCCTCGGCGGGGCGCGCCATTTCGGCGCGGTACTGCCGGACCCCGACGATCGTGCCCAGGATCAGGCCGACCACCAGCGTGCCGATGACGGCGGGCATCAGCCAGGACATGTCCTCGAGGAAGCTGCCCGCGTAGTAGCTGGCCAGCAGGATCACCGGGGCCCAGACGACCGCGCCGATGGTCGAGGCGATCGTGTACTTGCGGTGATCCATCCCGGCCGCGCCCGCCACCAGCGGGCACAGGGTGCGCACCCACGGAATCCAGCGGGCCACCAGCACCGCCAGAAAACCGTGCTTGTGCAGCATTTCCGAAACCCGCGCCAGATTGCGGGTATTGATGTATTTCCCGTTCTTGCGCGCGACCAGATGGTGTCCGGTGCGATTGCCGAACACATACCCCACCTGATTGCCCGCGATCGCCGCGATCATGGTGCCGACCGACAGCGCCCAGATATGGCCCTCGCCATTGACCTGCGAGGCCATCACCACGCCCGCGGTGATGAGCATGGAGTCACCGGGCAGGAACAGTCCGATGATGAGCGCGCATTCGAGGAAGACGAACGTGAGCACGATCGTCCAGACGAGAACCGGTCCCGCCGTTTCCAGCGGTCCGAACCCGCCGGCGGCGAGGGTGGTTAGCGGGGTGGTCGACACCGGTGGCTCAGCGGGTCGGCTCGTTCGTCGAGGTGGCCAGCTCGGCCTTCTCCGGCTGCTGGCCACGGTGCAGCAGGTTCTTCGCGACCGTGATGATGCCCGGGAGAATGGACACGAACACGATCAGCAGGAAGATCGCCTCGACGTTCTTGCGAATGAATTCGACATTGCCCAGGAAGTAGCCGAGCACCGTGACACCGCCGCCCCACAGCACCGCGCCGATGATGTCGACGGTGGCGAACTTGCGGTAGTCCATCTTCGAGACACCGGCCAGCACCGGCATGAAGGTGCGCACGATGGGCACGAAGCGGGCCAGCACGATGGTCTTGGGGCCGTGCTTCTCGAAGAAGGCGTGCGTCTCGGTGATGTAGTGCTGCTTGAAGAAGCGCGTGTCTTCCTTCTTGAACAGCGCCGGACCGATGCTGCGGCCGATCCAGTAGCCGCTCTGGTCGCCCAGCCAGGCCACGAAGGCGGTCGCGGGCACCAGCCACCAGATGTTCATGCCGGCCGGCGGATGCGCCTGGGCCGCCAGCAGCCCGCCAGTGAACAGCAGCGAGTCGCCGGGCAGGATGGGGAACAGCAGGCCGGTCTCGATGAAGACGATCGCCAAGATCGCCGGGAGCACCGCGTGTGAGAGCCAAGTCTCCGTCAGGAGGTGCATTGGATCCAAGATCGCGGGCAGCGCGGCATTGGTCGTCACGGCATCGGATACGGCCAGCAAGGTCACGGCCACCACAGTACCGGTAGCTCGGACATCACACCCAACGTCGAAGCAACCTCACAAAGTTGTAGGGAATAAGAGGCCACTGCCCCGGAGAAAAAGGGCTGTCCTATCGTGTCAGCTGACAGAATTTGTCGTACGCACCACACACAACACGGAGGTCACTGTGCCCATCGCGACTCCGGAGATCTACGCCGAGATGATTGCTCGGGCCAAGCAGAACTCCTTCGCGTTCCCCGCCATCAATTGCACGTCCTCGGAGACGATCAACGCGGCGATCAAGGGCTTCGCGGACGCCGGTTCCGACGGCATCATCCAGTTCTCCACCGGCGGTGCGGAATTCGGTTCCGGACTGGGTGTGAAGGACATGGTGACCGGTGCGGTCGCGCTGGCCGAGTTCGCGAACGTGGTCGCCGCCAAGTACGACGTGACCATCGCGCTGCACACCGACCACTGCCCCAAGGACAAGCTGGACACCTTCGTGCGCCCGCTGCTGGCCATCTCGGCCGAGCGCGTCAAGAACGGTCTGAACCCGCTGTTCCAGTCGCACATGTGGGACGGTTCCGCGATTCCGATCGACGAGAACCTCGAGATCGCCAAGGAGCTGCTGAAGCAGGCGCACGCGGCCAACATCATCCTCGAGGTCGAGATCGGCGTCGTCGGCGGTGAAGAGGACGGCGTCGAGGCCGAGATCAACGAGAAGCTCTACACCTCGCCCGAGGACTTCGAGAAGACCATCGACGCGCTGGGCTCGGGTGAGAACGGCAAGTACCTGCTGGCCGCCACCTTCGGCAATGTGCACGGCGTCTACAAGCCGGGCAATGTCGTGCTCAAGCCCGAGGTGCTGGCCGAGGGCCAGCGGGTGGCCGCCGCCAAGCTGGGTCTGGGCGCGGACGCGCAGCCGTTCGACTTCGTCTTCCACGGCGGTTCGGGCTCGCTGAAGTCGGAGATCGAGGACTCGCTGCGCTTCGGCGTGGTGAAGATGAACGTCGACACCGACACCCAGTACGCCTTCACCCGTCCGGTCGCGGGCCACATGTTCGGCAACTACGACGGCGTGCTCAAGATCGACGGCGAGGTCGGCAACAAGAAGGTCTACGACCCGCGCAGCTACCTCAAGAAGGCCGAGACCTCGATGGCCGCGCGCGTCGTCGAAGCCTGCAACGACCTGAAGTCGGCGGGACGTTCGATCAGCGCCAAGTAAGCTCAACGGTCGGGATTCCGCTGAAAACGCGGAATCCCGGGCAATTTTCGAGCGGCGGGCGCGCCGCGGTCTCTATCGAGGCAGGTGGCATGACTGTCGATGTACGGGTCCTGGGCCCCGTGCAGCTGTTGGTCGCCGGTCGGTCCGTGCCGGTCGGCGGCCCCAAACCCCGTGCGCTGCTGGCGGCCTTGACCGTGAACCGGCGGCGGGCGGTGTCCTCGCAGGCGCTGGCCGACATCGTCTGGAACGATGATCCGCCGGACTCCTATCAGGCCAGTCTGCAGGTGTTCGTGTCGAACATTCGCAAGACGCTGCGCACGGCCGGGGTGGACCCGGTGGCGTTGCTGCGCACCGAATCCTCCGGCTACCGGCTGGAAATCGAGGACGACGAATGCGACCTCGGCCGCTTCGAGACGCTGCGGCGGGAGGGCTCCGAGGCCGCCGCGATCGGCGATCCCGCTTCCGCCGCGCGGCTTTTCGGTGCGGCGCTGGCGGAGTGGAGCGGGCGGGCGCTCGACGACCTGTCCGGGCTCGGCTTCGCGGAGAGCTTCGCGACCGCCATGGACGAGGAGCGGCTGCTGGTCGCCTCCGCGCGCATCGATTCCGAAATCGCCCTGGGCCGAGCGTCTTCGGTGGTCGGCGAACTGGTCTCGATGACCAATGCCCATCCGCTGCGCGAACCGCTGTGGGCGCAATTGATCATCGCCCTCTACCTCTCGGGCCGTCAGGCCGACGCGCTCGAGGCGTGCCGGCGGGTGCGCACCGTGCTCTCCGACGAGTTGGGCATCGATCCGGGTCCCGCGCTCATCGCGCTGGAACAGAAGGTGCTGCGCCAGGAACCGTTGAGCACCGGGCAGATTCACGAGGTCGAGCGCATGGCCAAGGCCATGACCGAGACCGTCACCGAGATGCCGCGCGCGGTGCGCGCCGGTCAGCTGCGCATGGCGGACGGGCGGGTGATCCCGATCGGCGCGAACGGCATGAAGATCGGCCGCATGACCGACAACGATCTGGTGCTCGACGATCCCAAAGCCAGCCGGTACCACGCGCAGATCACCCCGAGCCGGGCCGGACTGCTCATCAAGGATCTGCACTCGGCCAATGGCATCTACATCAACGAGGAGTCCATCGAATCGGCCGCCGTACTGGCCGACGGGGACGCCATTCGGATCGGGACCACGGTGTTGACCTTCCAAGCGCTGCGCTGAGCGCCCATCGGATACCGCGCCGAGCGCACATCGGATACTGCGCCGAGCCTGTCTCGATTCGATCGAGATCGGCCGAGTACCGGCGATTCGCCCGGTTTGGCGGGTAGGGTCTCTGCGGCGAATGTGTCCGGGATCTTGATGTGGCGAGAGGTTGAGTTCATGGCCAAGCGGCTGGTCGCAGCTGCGGGAGCGGTGATCTTCGGGGCGGGTGCGCTGGTCGGAATGGACCATGCGGCGGTGGCGGATCCGGGTGTGGCACAGGCCGTTCCGGGCACCGGGCCGTGCCAGAGCGAGGCCAAGCCGACCCACGAGGCGCTGGTGCCCAAGACCGTCGAGGTGCCGGTCGTGTACCCGGTCGTCACGGTCGATCCGGGTCCGCCGGTGGAGAACACCAAGCGCGTGCAGATGGAGCTGCCCTCCGATCCGTGCGTGAACCCGTGTCCGGACCTCACCGATCAACCGGCCGGGCCGCCCGATCTGGCCCAGCAGCTCGGCCTACCGAAGCTGATCCTGCGGCCGCAACCGTTCAATTTCGCACTGCCCAACCCGAATCCGCCGACGCTGCCGCCCGGGCCCGATCCCGAGCACCCGCCGGTCGAGGCCGCCGCGCAGACGCCCGCCCGGCCCACCCCGCAGGTCTCGCAGGTGCGCGAGGTGGCCAAGCTGACCGGCGCGAACTCGGTCAACCGCACCGACAAGCGCTGGCAGGTGCAGGGCACCGACCTGGGCATCATGTGGCAGAGCGCGCCCGACGAGATCGCCATCGCCTTCGGCGACACCGTGGGCCGCGACTTCCATCCGCCGGGCGGCATGGGCGAGGACTGGCGCTCGAATCTCTTGGCGTTCAGCAAGAATCGGGATCTGAGCCAGGGTGTCGTGTTCGACCGCATGGTCACCGACGACCGCTGCCACGCCTCGGAGCTGCTGAGCAGCCGCAAGATGGACAATATCGAGATCACCACCATCCCCACCTCGGGTTTCGCCCTCGGTGAGCGGCAGTACATGAGCTACATGTCGATTCGCACCTGGAACAGCATCCCGGGCACCTGGTACACCAACTACGGCGGCATCGCCTACTCCGACGACCACGGCGAACACTGGATCAAGGACCCGTACGCCAAGTGGGAGAACATCTTCGGCGTCTCCAACTTCCAGGTGGCGGCCATGGTGCCGCAGGGCGACTGGGTCTACATGTTCGGCATCCCCAATACCCGCCTCGGCGGGGTCGGGCTGGCCCGGGTGCCCAAGGACCAGGTCCTCAATCCGACGGCCTACCAGTACTGGCAGACCGACGCCTGGGTGCCCGCGGTCAATGGATTGGTCACCGCCACACCGATTGTGGACGCGCCCGCCGGTGAGCTGTCGGTGCGCTACGACGAGAGCCGCAAGGTGTGGCAGATGAGCTACCTGGACACCGCCAAGGCGGCTCTGGTCGTGCGGGAATCGGATTCGCCGCAGGGCGCGTGGTCCGACAGTGCGGTCACGGTGAGCGCCCTCCAATATCCGGAGCTCTACGGTGGTTTCATCCACCCGTGGTCGACCGGGAACGACATGTACTTCACCATGTCGACCTGGAGCGACTACAACGTCTACCTGATGCACGCCAGCCTGAACTGAATCGTGCTGCGGGACAACCAAAAAGAGCGGGCCGCACGGAATGTGCGGCCCGCTCTTCGGGTTTCGGGGCTCAGCCGAGTTTGACCTCGGCGACGGCACGGCCGAAGAGCTTCTTGCCCTCCGAGGTCGCGCCGAGAACCACGGTCGCCAGGCCGGTTTCGGCGTCCACCGACTTCACCTTGCCGGTGAAGTCGATTGGGGTCGCCGCGGTGGGCTCGACCGGCACGAAGCCGGAGAACCGCACGCTGAACTTGCGCAGCGCCGACGGATCGCCCAGCCACTTCACCAGGTAGTCGGCGGTCAGGCCCATGGTGAGCATGCCGTGCGCCACCACGGTGGGTAGTCCGGCCAGCTTCGCGGCGGCGTCGCTGAAGTGGATGGGGTTCGGGTCGCCCGAGACGCCCGCGTAGTTCACCAGATCGCCGCGGGTGACGGCGGACCGACCGGCGGGCAGCTCCGACCCGGCGGTCAGCTCGGCCACGGTGTGCTTGGTGTGCACCGGAAGTGGGGCGGCCGGGGCGGCCAGCTCGCCCACCTCCTCGGGCTCGAGCAGGATGAGCGCGTTGGGATCGGCGGCGGACTCACCCGGCTTCGCTACGTGGCCGTGCATGACGACCCCGGTCACCGTCTCCACCATGCCGGGATCGATTTCAACGCCCTTGCGGGCCACGATGGTGGTGGTCGCGACCAGTACCGGCAGCAGGTCCGCGTCGGTCATCGTCACCTTGACGTTGATGAAGTCGTTGTCGCCGTAGCTGCGGATGCTCTCCACCGTCACGTCCACACCAAGGCGGTCCTCGGCCAGGATCGGGCGGTAGTACTCGAAGACCTGATCTGTCTGCAGGAACTGGGAGACGTCGTACTCGGTGAGCACGGTGCCGATCAGCGAGCGGGTAGTGGCCGCGCCGATCACCGACGCGAAGGTCGGCGGGGCGAGCAGTCCGCCGTAGCCGAGCGCAACGGCCGCATCCTCTTTGTGGTGGGCGGGATGATCGTTGCGCACGGCGCGCGCGAATTCGCGAATCTTCTCGCGGCCGACGTCATAGTGATCACGGACACGGAAGTGTCGTCCGACCAGCTCGGCCGCGGTGGCTTTAGTCGCCTCTGCCGTTTCCGGCATGGTGTTCAGCTCCCTGCAAATCGAAACCCGGTGGGCCCGCACCACTTCGCGCGGACATTGCTTCGGGCTGTGAAGACAATGTCCTGGACGGTGTACAACCGTCGAAGTGCCGGAATGCCGAAAAGGCTGGCCCAGACAATCCGGGCGACTCTACCGGCGTATCGGACCGATGACCAGGTGTTTGTGATGTTTATCGCGGCGGGGACCGCGAAGGTGTCAGTGCCCGTTCTGCGGATCACACACCTTCCACGAACCACCCTCGTTCCGCAGATCGAACGTGCGCGCGGAGGTCTTGTTCGGATCCGCGTCGGTGTAGACCGTCGCCTGCGCGATGGCGGTATCGCCGGTGACCTGGATGGCGTCGATGCTCTTCACCCGCGGAATGCTCTTCTGCTCCTTGGACGTCCGATACACGCTGGTGAACTGGTCCGCCGAGATCTTCTGATAGAAGTCGTGCTGGTTGCCGCAGGTCACCGCGCGCAGCGTATCCAGGTTCCCGCTGTTCAACGCGTCGGTGTAGGACGTAACCGCGTTCTGCACCAAGGCTTCCGGCGAATTGTCGTTGTTGTGCTTCACCACCCCGAGCACCACGCCGATGATCGCGATCACCACCACCGCGGCCGCCGCCAGGATGATCCACAGCTTCTTCTTGGACCCGCCGGCGGCCTTGCCGGAGTCCGCGTCCACGGCTGGCACCCGCTGCGGCTGCGCGAGCACCGGGGCCGGTGCATCCTGCACGGCCGGACCGGCTTGCGCCCCGGGCTGTCCCGGGGCGTCCTGACCCTGCGGCCCGCGCGGACCCTGTGGTCCGGGACCTTGCGGCGCGCCCGCGCCGACCCGCTGCGGCGCGGCGATGCGCGGCCCGCCGATCGGCTGACCGGGGGTGGTCGGCTGCATATCCGCGGGCGACGGCGCGGTGGCCGGGCGGCGCGGGCCCATCGGTGGCCGCGGCGGCGCGGGTCGCGTCTCCTCGACCGGCGCGTCCGGCACCGGCCCGGCGGCGCGCGGACCCGCATTGCGCGGCCCGACATTCCCGCGCGGGGTCTGCGGCGGCTTGCTCACGGGCCGCCCCTGCGGGCCCGAAACCCGAATCTTCTCGGTCCCCGCCTCACCGTTCACGATCGGTAACGCGGTGGTGGCATCCTCCGCGGGGCTCGGAACCTTCTTGATCACAACGGTTTTCGCGTCCCCGGCGTCCGCGCTCTCCGGCTCCGGCTGCGCGGCGGACTCGCCCTTGCCGTCGGCTTTGCCGTCGGCCTGCTCCGCGCTGTCGCCGGGCGTCCCCGAATCACCGTCTCCGGCATCGACTTCCGCCATGCCCTGCGTCGGAACATCCTCGGGCGCGGGCTTCTTCCCGGCCTCTTTGGTCTCCTCGGCCTGCTTGGCCTGCTTGGCCTGCTTGGCCTCCTTGGCCTTTTCGCCCTGGGCCGCCTGATCCGGCCGCTGAATCTTGATCATCTGCGTGGTCGCGTCCGCGGCCGCGGCATCGGCCGAACCGCCCTGGTCCGGCCGATCGCCACCCGCCTCCGGGGCCTTCTTCTCCCCACCCGGCCGCTGAATCGGAATGAACTGCGTGGGCGCGTCGGCCGGAGACGGAGCCCCGGGCCCCTGCCCTCCCTTGCCGACCTGCCCCGGAGCCTGCGGCTGCCCACTCGGCGCACTCTGCGGCGAAAACGCCCCGGATCCTTCACGTCCGGGCACGCCGCTTCCGGCCGCGGCCGGGGCCTGGCCGCTGGGGCCGGACTGCCCTGCGGAGGTGGGTTGTCCGGCCGGTTCGTTCTTCGCTGCCTGCGCGGGAGGGGTCGGGGCGGGGCGGCCGGGCGCGGGTGGCTGGACTCGTGACGCGCCCGCGGGGCCGTTCGGCTTGGGGGCCTCGTAATGGATTGTGGCGAAGCCGGATCCGGGTGCGGCGGGTTTCGGTGCGCCGGTGCGGATTTCCTCGGTGCGGGCGTTGGGGGAGGGGATCACCTCGGTGGCGGCCGTCGGCGGGGCCTGGTCGGCGGGCTTGTCGCTCGCGGCGGCGGGCTTGTCTGCCGGGCCGGGAGTGGACTGGTCGGCCGGGTTCGGAGTGGCGGGAGTGTCCGGGTTACCTGCGGCGGGTCGGGCCGCCGAGTCGGCCGGGCCCTGTGGCTGCTGGTCGTCTTTCGGGTCGGACACGCGCTGCACCCCTCGTATCGGCGGAACTGTGATTCGACGGTCAGCCTACTGAGCAATCCGGGCGGCGGTGCAGAATGATCGGCATGACCTCCTTCGGTGATCTGCTCGGACCGCAGCCGGTCCTCCTTCCGGAAAACATCGAGGCCGAGGACGCGCTGCTGCAGAACCAGGACCCGGTGCAGGTCGCCGCGGCGCATCCGACCGCCTCCATCGCCTGGGCCCACCTGGCCGAAGCCGCCCTCGCGCGGGGCGAGCAGGCCGAGGGCGAGGTCAATCTCGACGTCATCTCCGCCTACGCGTTCGCCCGCACCGGCTACCACCGCGGCCTGGACCTGTTGCGCCGCAACGGCTGGAAGGGCTTCGGCCCGGTCCCGTGGAGCCACGAACCGAATCAGGGATTCCTGCGCAGTGTCGGCGCGCTGGCCAAGGCCGCCCGCGCCATCGGCGAGACCGACGAGTACGCGCGCTGCCTCGACCTGCTCGAGGACTGCGACCCGCGCGCGGCCGCCGAACTCGGCCTCGACTGATCCCGCGGCGGCCGAATTGAGCGGCGCCCTAGGCGAAACCCTCGACGCTGCCCGCGAGAGCAGCCTCACCCGCATGCGCCGCGCCGCCGCGCGCGTGCGGTCCTCGCTGCTGCCGATCGTGCAGTGCGCCGTCGGTGCGGGCGTCGCCTGGTTCATCGCCCACAATGTGGTCGGCCACGAGCGCCCGTTCTTCGCGCCCATGGCCGCCATGATCTCCATCGGCGTCTCCTTCGGCGCGCGGCTGCGCCGCTCGGTCGAGCTGATCGTCGGCGTGGCCGTGGGCATCGGCATCGGCGACCTGTTCGTCACCCAGGTCGGCACCGGCGGCTGGCAGATCGTGCTGCTGGTGCTGATCGCCATGTGCGCGGCCGTCTTCCTGGACGGCGGCCCGGTCATCACCATGCAGGCCGCCAGCTCGGCCGTCCTGGTCGCGACCCTCTACCCGCCCGGCAATGGCGGTGCGGGACTGCGCATGATCGACGCCCTCATCGGCGGACTGGTCGGCATCGTGGTGGTGGCGGCCATTCCGTTGCACCCGGTGCGCCGCGCCCGCGAGCAGGCCGCTGGAATCCTCGAGGTGATGGGCACGGCGCTCACCGAATGCGCGGACGGCCTGCTCGAGCACGACGCCGACAAGATCAAGCGGGCCCTCGAGGCCGCCCGCGGCACCCAGGGCGCGATCGACTCCATGCGCAATACGCTCGAGGGCAGTCGGGAGATCATTCGAATCTCCCCGCTGTACTGGAACTCTCGCGCCCGGCTGGGCCGTCTGCGCGAGGCCGCCGACCCGCTCGACAACGCCATCCGCAATACCCGCGTGCTGCTGCGCCGCGCGCTCACCTCGGTCCGCGACGACGAGGTGCTCGACCCCCGACTCATCGCGGAGGTCGAGAAGCTGGGGCAGGCCGTGGACGTGGTGCGCCGCATGATGCTCGCCGACCCGGACGAGAAGCCCGATCCCGCCGAGGCCACCCGGGTGCTGCGCTCGGTCGGCAAGGGCGCGACCAAGGATCTGGTGGCCGGTGCGGGGCTGTCGGCCCACGTGGTCTTCGCGCAGTTGCGTTCCATCGTCGTCGATCTCATGCAGGTCTGCGGCATGCGCCGCCTCTCGGCCATGGCACTGCTGCCGCCCACCGTGGCGAATCCGTATGTGACGCCGATCGATTGACGCACGTGGCCGATTC
Source organism: Nocardia sp. CDC153 (assembly GCF_035818515.1). Lineage (NCBI taxonomy): Bacteria > Bacillati > Actinomycetota > Actinomycetes > Mycobacteriales > Nocardiaceae > Nocardia > Nocardia sp. CDC153. Next base: position 64,754 of record NZ_JAYKYU010000009.1, read on the forward strand.
GCCCGGCTGCGGGGGTCTGCTCTTGATCTTCGAGTAGTCCGCTACTCGCGTTGAACCGCCTGTGTCGCTCTACCGTTCGTATCAGGCCGGACTCGCGAGGGGTAGTTCGGTACCGCGAAGGGAGCCGCCCGGCAACCGGGTCGTCCGGGCGGCTCCTCCACGTCGATGCTCACGCCCAGAATCGGGTCAGCCAGTACCCCTCGGTCCACCAGTACCGGGACAGACCCGACAGGTCGAACAGGGTGTTGACGAAGGTGAAGAAGATATCGCGGACCTGCGGCGTGAACAGCAGCGCGAAGAGGATCAAGATGCCGAACGGCTTGATCTGATCGAGTGACCGCCGCGTCTGATAGCTCAGCGAAGGCTCCAGAATCCCGTATCCGTCGGTGCCCGGAATCGGGATGAGATTCAGCACCGTCGCCGTAATCTGCAGGAACGCAAGATAACTGAGGCCGAACCAGAAGGCCGAGTGCGCATGGGTGCTGCCGTACAGGCGCACGACCATCAGCAGGATGATCGCGCAGACCGCGTTCACGGCCGGGCCCGCGCCACTCAGAATCCGCTGCGTGCGCGGGCTGAAGTTGTGTGAGTGCACGTAGACCGCGCCACCTGGAAGCGCGAAGCCGCCGAGCGCGATGAACAACAGCGGCAATCCGATCGACAGCAGGGGATGGCTGTACTTGAGTGGATTCAGCGTCAGGTACCCGCGCATCTCCACTTCGCGGTCCCCGGCCCGCCAGCCGACATACGCGTGCGCGAACTCGTGCAGGCAGACCGACACGATCCAGCCCGCCACCACCAGAATGAACACCCCGATTTGGGCTGTGCGCGTGCCGTAATCGGCGTCCCACGCGAGCGCGCCGCCCGCCACCGTGATCACCACGACGAGCAGGAACACCGGACTGGGCCGCACCGCCCCCGACTGCCGTCCCACCGCGCGCGGGTAATTCACCTGTGTACTCCCAACTGGTCGGCCTTGCGGATCTGCCGATTCCCATTCTGGGGGTGAATCAGCGAACCAGTAGCCAAGGCTCGTGGTGTCGATAGAAAGTGGACCGCTTCACCAGGCGGTCGGCGGTGATTCCGTCGCGGGTGACGATCGCGCCGTGCGTGCCCAACTGCATGGCACGCCCCTCGACCCAACGCTTCTTGCGCAGCCCCCGCTGCACGGTGGCGTGCAGACCCGGCATCTCCAGCATCGGCGAAACGTGCAGTGCCGCGACCTTTCCCGTGAACAGCCGGGTGTCGTCGACGTACGCCTCACCCTCGAGCTTCGCGCCCGCCTCGCCCACGATGGTGGCGCGGCCGATGAGCACCTTGCCGGTGTCGTCGCGAATGAGCGGGGTCTCGGTGGCCTTGCCCTCGAGGGCGCGCTTGGCGGCCGCCGAACCGGTGCCGGTCTCGTAGGCGCGCGAGCCGTAGGTGCGGTCGATGGGCACGTAGCCGATCTCGACGCCGAGGCGTTCGGTGCGCATCAGGTGGGTCAGCACGGCCGCGAGGCCCGCGTCCTCACCGAGCACGATGAGTCGGGGCAGGCTGTCGGCCGCCATCACCGGGAGCAACTCGTCCAACACGCCCGTATCGGGAATGGCCGAGGTCTGGGTGAGGGGCAGGGAAGCCAGCGCGATGGGAACCGGCGCGCCGTCGCAGCGGAGAACATGGGTACTCAACTGCCGAACACCCTCCTCTGGCTTGCCAACACCTATCCGCCTCGCTGCGTTCCGATGGACCCCCTGCCGGTCCCTCTCCCCGTGTCACCATAACCCTGTCTCAATAGCCACGCTGCCCTCGCTGCGCATCCGTTACGTCCGGTTTTTTGGGAGTCGGGCCTTATACCTGGACGTATGTGGCCATCCAGTAAAGTGTGCCTACGGCCACCGCCTTCTGACGGCGGGTAGCTGCAGCACCGGGGTGCTGCGCGTCGAACCCGTAGGAGACACTCACATGCCGGCAATCGTGCTGATCGGCGCCCAGTGGGGCGACGAGGGCAAGGGCAAAGCGACCGATCTGCTCGGTGATCGCGTTCAGTGGGTAGTTCGATACCAGGGCGGCAACAACGCGGGACACACCGTGGTGCTGCCGAACGGTGAGAGCTTCGCGCTGCACCTGATTCCCTCCGGCATCCTCACCCCCGATGTGACCAACGTCATCGGCAATGGCGTCGTGGTCGACCCGGGCGTGCTGCTGGCCGAACTCGCCGGTCTGGAAGAGCGCGGTGTGGACACCTCCCGCCTGCTGCTCTCGGCCGACGCGCATCTGATCATGCCGTACCACGTGGCCATCGATAAGGTCACCGAACGCTTCCTGGGCAACAAGAAGATCGGCACCACCGGCCGCGGCATCGGCCCCTGCTACCAGGACAAGGTCGCCCGCGTCGGCGTCCGCGTCGCGGACGTGCTGGACGAGAAGATCCTCACCCAGAAGGTCGAGGCCGCACTGGAATTCAAGAACCAGGTGCTGGTGAAGATCTACAACCGCCGCGCGCTGGACCCGCAGCAGGTGGTGGACGAGGTGCTGGAGAAGGCCGAGGGCTTCAAGCACCGCATCGCCGACTCGCGGCTGCTGCTCAACCAGGCCTTGGAGCGCGACGAGATCGTGCTGCTTGAGGGTTCGCAGGGCACGCTGCTCGATGTCGATCACGGCACCTACCCGTATGTGACCTCCTCCAACCCGACCGCCGGTGGCGCGGCCGTGGGCGCGGGCGTCGGCCCGAACAAGATCACCACGGTGCTCGGCATCCTGAAGGCGTACACCACCCGCGTCGGCTCCGGCCCGTTCCCGACCGAGCTCTTCGACGAGTCCGGCACCTACCTGGCCAAGACCGGCGGCGAGGTCGGCGTCACCACCGGCCGCGCGCGGCGCACCGGCTGGTTCGACGCCGTGATCGCCCGCTACGCCACCCGCGTCAACGGCATCACCGACTACTTCCTCACCAAGCTGGACGTGCTCTCCAGCCTGGACACCGTCCCGATCTGCGTGGCCTACGAGATCGACGGCGAGCGCGTCGAGCAGATGCCCACCACCCAGACCGAATTCCACCACGCCAAGCCGATTTACGAAGAGATGCCCGGCTGGTGGGAGGACATCTCCGGAGCCCGCACCTTCGAGGATCTCCCGGCCAACGCCCAGGCCTACGTGAAGCGCCTGGAAGAGCTGTCCGGCGCCCGGGTTTCGTGCATCGGCGTCGGCCCGGGCCGCGACCAGACCATCGTCCGCCACGACATCCTCGCGTGAATTTGCGCTGAGCACTGAACAATTCGGCCCCACCGCCTGTGATGCGGTGGGGCCGAACTCGTTTCGACGGGGGTTGGTGTCAGTAGGTGATGAGGGGTGCCAATGGATCGGCGGCGTGGGGGGTGAGGGCCTGGTAGGCGGCGGCGATGGACTTCACGCCGAGGCGGATGTCGGGTTCCTCGTGGGTGAAGGGGAGGCGGATGAAACGTTCGAAGGCGCCCTGGACGCCGAAACGTGGTCCGGCGGCGAGCAAGACGCCGTGGTTGGGGGCCGTCGCGGCGAGGGCGGTGGAGACCGGGGTGGGAAGTTGGGCCCACAGGGACATGCCGCCGACGGCCGGGGTGATGCGCCAGTCGGGGAGTTCCTCGGCGAGGGATTCCAGTAGCACGGCGCGGCGGGCGCGGAGCTGATCCCTTCTGGCGGTGAGGATTTCGTCGGCATTGCGCAGCAGGTGGACGGTGGCCAGCTGATCCATGACCGGGGTGCCCAGGTCGACCGTGGAGCGAATGCCGAGCAGCTTGGTGATGAGGGACTGGTTGGCGCGCACCCAGCCGACCCGCAGGCCGCCCCAGAAGGATTTGGAGGCCGAGCCGATGGTGACGATCTCCGCATTGCGGGCGAAAGCGGCCACGGGCGGCGGGGATTCGAGATCCGAGAGGTTCAGGTCGACCATGGATTCGTCGACGATGACCGTCATGCGGGTCTCGCGGGCGATGGCGGCCAGCTCGGCGCGGCCCTCGGTGTCCAGCAGGTGACCGGTGGGGTTGTTGAAGTCGGGAATCAGATAGGCGGCGCTGGCGGCGGTCTGCCGTGCGGCACTGCGGATTCCATCCAGATCCCAGCCGTCCGGGCGCAGGGGAACCGGCACCGGGCGCGCGCCCACATCGCGAATCGCCTCGATGGCGTTCGGGTAGGTGGGGTGCTCGATGAGGACGCGCTCGGCGGGCGTGGTGAGCACGTTCAGCAGCAGGCGCAGGCCGTGCTGTGCGCCGAGGGTGATCAGGATCTGGTCCGGTTCGGTGGGCAGGCCGCGCTCGGTGTAGCGGCGGGCCAGTGCCTCGCGCAGCATGAGCACGCCCACCGGGTCCATGCCGTGGGTGCCGAGATAGGTCGGAAGACCTTGCAGGGCAAAGGAATACGCCTCGGTCATCTGCGGCGGGGCGGCCATGGCGGCATAGGTCATGTCGATGGTCGGCAGGTCCGGCTGCGCCATCGTGGCGAGCAGGCTGCGGGTCGGCTTCGCGCCGTCGTGTACGACGGTCGGCGGCAGGGCCACGGTGCTGCGCGAACCCTGGCGGCTGACCAGGTAGCCGTGCTCGCGCAGCAACGCGTACGCGGAGGTGACGGTGGTGCGGCTGACCGCGAGGCTGGTGGCCAGATCCCGTTCGCTGGGCAGCGCGACGCCCAGGGGCGCGCGGCCGTCGTGAATGAGCAGGCGAATGCTCTCCGCCAGTGCCACGTAGGCGGGCCGCGCCGACCGCTTGCCGGTGTCGGCGGTGGCTCCCGACTCGTCGTTTCGCCACCGACCCAGATCGCGCGTCAAGCTGGCCGCGCCGATAACTCGTGTCGCCATACAGGCCAGTATCGGGGCACTGGATATTTTCTTCAAGTCCACGACAAGGCCACCATTGCCCTATGGTCGCTCTGCTCGCCTCCCTCGTGATCGTCGCCGCCTTCGCCGGTCTGGTGTACCGGTTCGCCCCGAAGTCCGGTGAGCGCTGGGGCATCATGCTCGAGCGCTACCGCCCGCACGCCCCTATGTCGGACTGGTCGGTCGCCGAATATGAAGCCGTGCGCCAATATTCGGACCTGGCCGCCATCGCCTCCCTGCGTCCCGACGCCTGCCCGCCCACCCCGATCCGCCGCTTCCGCCGCCAATCCTCCGCGGTCGCGGCCCTCTCGCACATCCCCTGTCGTGGCGAATCGGTCCAGTTCTAGCAAACTGGTCTGAAGTGGACTTCTTGTCGGTGCCACCGTGCACACTGGCCCTATGTCCGCCCCGGCCCGCCCCTCGGCGTCGGCGGCGCTCTTCGACACCGCGATCGGCGTCTGCGCCATCGCCTGGAGCGCCACCGGCGTCCTCCGCTTCGCCCTCCCCGATCGCGACCCGGAGGCCACCCGCACCCACATCGTGCGCCGCCACCGCGTGATGGATGTGCGCGAAGCCGATCCCACCCCCGAAATCGCCGAGGCCATAACCGGAATTCAGGCCCACCTCTCCGGTGACCTCGACGATCTCCGCTGGATCCCCTTGGACACCAGCCCGCTCAACGATTTCGACCGAGCCGTCTACGAGGTGACCCGGGCCATCGACCCGGGCCACACCCTCAACTACGGAGCCGTCGCCACCCGCATCGGTCACCCCTCCGGAGCCCAAGCGGTAGGTCAGTCCTTGGGCCGCAACCCCATCCCCCTGATCATCCCCTGCCACCGAGTCCTGGCCGCCGACCACGCCCTCCACGGCTTTTCCGCACCCGGCGGCCTGACCACCAAACAACACCTCCTGGAAATAGAACGCACCCCCGGCTTCGGCGAACCCACCCTCTTCTGAAGGTCTCTCGTTCCGGGAACCGTCAGCGCACGACCGAGTAACGGACGCAGGCGAATTCGCCGTTGTGGGCGAGTTCCTCGGCCTTCAGTTCGAGACGCCGGGGGAGCAGGGGTGCGCCCGCGCCCAGCGTGACGGGGGCGATGGACACGATGATTTCGTCCAGCAAATCCTGATCGGCGAATTGCCCGACCAGTTCGCCGCCGCCCATCAGCCAGAGATCCTTGCCGTCGGCGGCCGCGGCCATCTCCCGGTGCACGACCGCCACCGGCTCCGAGGTGAATCGGACGTCGCGGCCGTCGTCGAATGCGGGAAACTCACGATGGGTGAACACCCAGGTCGGCATGTCGTAAGGCCATGGCTCGGTGGAATTCTCGTTGATCCACCGATAGGTGCTGGCGCCCATGGCGATTGCGCCCGCACCGGCCGTGAACCGGTTCAGTCCCAGCGGGCCGTCCCAGTCGACCTGCCGGGACAGCAACCAATCCAGCTTGTGGTCGGGCGTCGCGAGAAAACCGTCCAGACTGGTGGCGGTGTGGTAAACGGTCTTGAAGGTCACGTCAGCCTCTCCGGTGTAGCCATTCGATGAGATCGCCGTCTCCGATTTCGGTTCCGGCGGTGGACAATTCGGTGCGCAGCCAATGCCGTACGAGATGTCTGCGGTGGGCGGAGTAGCTCAGGATGTGGGCGATCACGCTGCCGATGACGAAGCTCTGCGGTGGCTCGCACAGCGCGTCGATCAGGGTGTCGTCCCACCCGCCCCGCCGGGTGATGTCGCGGACGGTGTCCAGCCACCGAACCGCCACGCGCTCATGGCGTCGCACCAGTTCCGGGAGGGCGTCGTCCCCGGCCGTCGGGACGTCCTCGCCGTCTATCGCGGCCAGCCACATCTCCTTCGCCTCGATGAGATGGGTGAGCACGGCGGCAATCGATTCCTCGGGGCCCCGGAACGACTCCACCAGCAGACCCGGAGCCCGCACCCGCCGGTATCGCGATTCGTCGAGTCGCGCTGCCATGCCGAGCAGTTCGCGGGTGTCATCGACATCGTGATGAACCATCAGCGTGGTGGGATCCAGCCCGGCCGCTCCCTTCGGCCCGCCGGTCACCCACAGCGACATCGGCGGGTGAAAGTGGATGCCATTGCTCGCGGGCAACCATGGCCGCCGCTCATCGGTGGGCGTCAGGCTGGGCGGATACCCGAAGGCGGCGCTGAACGCCCGGCTGAAACCCTCCACCGACTCGTACCCGGCCGCGAACGCCACATCGGTCACCGACCGACCTGTCGATATCTCCCATGCCGCCCGCTCCAGCAGCACCCGCCGCTTCAACGCCACCGGCGGCTCGCCGATCCCGCGCGAGACCTGCCGCGTGAAATGAAACGGCGAAACAAAGGCATCGGCCGCCATCGCCCCGAGCGTGGTGTTGTCCTCGTCGAGCACCGCATCGAGCAATTCCCGTAGTCGATCCCGTCCGTTCTTGGCCACCCGACGAGTCTCCCAACCCCACCCCCGACCCCGCTTGACCGATCTTGCTCAACTCCCAGGACCGAGCGGCGCGATGGACGGTCCGACCAACCCGACCGGACCGTCCCCGAAACGCACAACGCGGCTACCGGCGGCTGGGCGCCGCCGGTAGCCGGGCGTCATGGGTGGGTCATCGGTTGATCAGCGCACCCAGGGCGGTGAGCGAGGCGCGGCGCTCGTAGGCGATCCAGGCGAAGATCCCGGCCAGCGCCAGCGGGAACGGGGCCATTCCCGGGGTATGAACCACGAACGCGTTGAAGCCAGCGGCGAGGAAGGTGACGATCGCGAGGCCGATCGCGGCGGCCGCGGTCAGCCGGGGCACCATGAGTCCGATCCCGCCCGCGACCTCGGCGAGCCCGATGAACACCAGCAGCCCCAACGGGATCGAGGCAGCGGAGGCGTTGTTCTCCATCAGGGTCTTCGGAATGACGAGCTTCGGGCCGCCGGAGGCGATGACGAAGAACAGGCCGAGCACAATCTGCAGGGTCCACAGCACGCGATTGCGAATCTTGTTGGTACGGACGGCGTCGGTGGTCTGGGTGGCGGCGATGGCGGTCATCTCGTGTTCCTTCTGGTCGGTCGCGCCGGGTTGGTAGCGCGTTCACCAACAAGGACGGAGCCGGTCCGAAAAACTCATCGCCGCCATCGAAAATCTTCAGGGCCGGGGCTACGGGGTGGTCTTGATGATGTGGTTCCAGTCGTAGATGGGGAGGCCGGTGCCGTTGCAGAAGACCCAGACGTCGGCACCGGGGGTGAAGGTCATTCGGAGGGTGTCCGGGCCTTGCACCGCGCCGAAGGCGGGGGCGCTGTTGATGAACGGGGGCTGCAGGCTCCAGCCGCCGCAGTTCCACCACTCGCCGGGCGCGATGTCCGCCCGGATGACGCCGCCCGGCTCGGTCGTGATGACCGGAGCGGTGGCGGAGGCCGACTGGGTGCCGATCACACCGGCGGCGATGACCGCCCCGGCGACGGTGACGATGCGCATTCCTGATTTCATTGCAATTCCCCTTTGTGAAGAGCTGTGTGAAACAAGCAAGCGGCGCAGTGGGATTCGCCGATTGCGAGGGTCTTTCGGTTACAGTGCGCCGCCGAGGAAGCCGCCGATCGCGGCTCCGGCGGCACCGCCCGCGACGCCACCGACGACCGCGGCCGGCACGCCGAGGGCCGCGGCTCCGGCCGCACCGCCGACACCGGCGCCGATGAGCGCGCCGCCGATGCCGCCGCCGACCACATCAATAGGGGCCAGCCACGGTGCGATCGCGATGCCGCCGATGGAGCCGATCGCGACACCGGTGACAGCGCCGATCCCGGCACCGATGGCCGCACCGCCCGCGCCACCGGCCACGGCGAACGGAACGCCCGCGGCGACCGCGCCGATGCCCGCGCCGATCGCGGCACCGCCGAGGGTGCCCGCGGCGATCTTGTCGGAGCGGCTGGGGTTGACGCCGATAGAGTTGAGGCCGGTGGCGAGGCCCGCTTCGGTGTTGGCGGCGAGGCCGTTCACGCCGTCGAGAATGTTGTCGGGCAGCTGTTCTGGGGCGGGGGTGGAGAAGTCGCCGATGCGGACCGTGCGCGGGGGCGGCGCGATGGGGAGCACCGGGTCCACCACCGTGGGGGTGTGCAGGGTTTGGAAATCGACCGCGGGGGCCGCCTCGTGGTTGGGGATCGGGCGGAAGTTGGCCGGGATCGGGTAGTCGGACTGCGGCGACTGGGGTTGCGGCAGTGGGCGGTTCGGGACGGTGACGCCGGGCTGGGCCAGGCTCGGGCGCGGGGCCGGGCGGTCCTGGTCACCGGCCGGGAGGGCGACGCCGGGCTGCGCGCCGGTGGGGCGTGGGCCGGGCTGGACACCGGGCGCGGTGTTCGCGCCGCCCTGGTCGGCGAGGCCCGGCTGCGGGTTGGGTTGGGGCGCGGCGGTATTGCCCGACTGCGGGGTGCCGGTGGGGGACGACGCGGGGGATTGCGTCGTGGTGCCGTCGGCGACCTTGGTCGGCTGGTTGCTCGTCGTCGAGCAGGCCACGGCGAGGGCCAACGGGATGGTGCCTACGACGATCGCCCGTCGAGCCACGCTGCTCTTCACTTCACGATGCCGACGACCCACGCCGAAACACCCACCTTCCGAACATATTTCGTTTCACCGGTCCGGGGACCGTCTGTCGATGCCGGTTATTCGCGCCCGCCCCCGGCCCGGCGTTGCCCATGCCACCGCCCCGACATGTATCCGCATGTCAGAGCGATGAATTGGGGGTGCGAAGTTGGTTAGAACGCCCCGCCGATGGCGGCACCGGCGATACCGCCGCCGACACCGCCGAGGACGGCCATGGGGATGCCGACGGCGGCCGCGCCGAGTGCGGCACCGCCGACCGCGCCGACCGCGGCACCCACGCCGAGGCCGATGAGCGCGCCGCCGCCGATGACCGGAATGGCCTCGGGCGCGGCGATGGCGGCGCCGATGCCGCCGGTGCTCGCACCCGCGGCGGCCGCGGTGGCCGCGACGATCCCGACGCCGACGCCGGCGCCGATGGCCGCGCCGACGCCCGCACCGATGATGCCGCCGCCGACACCGCCGCCGACCGCACCGGCCACCGCGCCCGGAATGCCCAGCAGCGCAGCGCCGGTCACCGCACCGGCCGCGGTCATGCCCGCGATCTTGTCGGAGCGGGACGCGTCGATGCCGATCGACTGCAGCCCGGTGGCCAGCGCGGCCTCGGCATCGGCCGAGAAGTCGTTGACCGGATTCAGGATCTCGTCCGGCACCGCATCCGGGGCCGGGGTGTAGAAGTCACCGATGCGCACGGTGCGCGGCGGGGGAGCGATGGGCGCGACCGGCTCGACGGGCTCGGGCGTGTGCAGCGACTGCCAGTCGATGGCGGGCGCGGGCTCGGTCTCGGCCGGAATCGGCCGGTGATTCTCCGGCACCACGTAGTCGACCTGCGGGGACGACTGCGGCGCGGCGGGCGAGACGGTGGTCCCGGGCTGCACCGCGGACGGCGAGCCGCCCGGCTGCGCGGGGCTCGTCGTCACGCCCGGCTGCGGGACGGCCTGGGCGACGGACGCGCAGGCGATGGCAAGGGCCAGCGGCAGGATGCCGATGGCGGGACGGATGGCGTGACGGAGCACGCCGGTATTCACTTCACGATGCCGACGAGTCACGCCGAAAACACCACCCTCATCAGATTTTCCCGACCTCCCCCCGGAGGTGACCCTTGACGGGTTCACACGATGCGGGATGTTAACTGATTGAGAGCTTGTTGCTCTAGCCTCTCTCGAGCGCTTGCATAGTTTGACGGTGGGCAACGAGACATATCCCACATTTGGCTGGTAGAGCGGTTTTCAAGCGCTCTACCACCTTCAGTTCTCGAGTTTGCTAGAAGATGTCCCGCCACGCATAAGTTCGGCAAGCGCCTCACGATCGGTGACATCGAGCTTGATGCACGCCCGGTACAGGTGACCTTCCACCGTCCGCACCGACACCGTCAGCCGATCCGCGATCTGCCGGTTCGACAGCCCGGCCGCCACCAGATTCGCGATCTCGCGTTCCCGCGCGGTCAGCGGCAGGGGCTGCGCGGACTGCCGCAGCGCCGGGGTCGAGGCCCCGCCGCACGCGGCCGCCAGCCGATTCGCGGTCGCCGCCGATTCCAGCAGCCGTCGTCGATCGCCCGCACGCTCGTGCGCCGATGCCGCCTGCGCCGCCGCGTCGGCCGCCGAGAGCAAGGCCCCGATGTTCTCGAATTCCGCTGCGGCGGTATCCAATCCGGGCCCGTCGTGGGCCGCTACCGCCACCGCGTGCCGGGCCTGCACCTGCACCAGCCGACCGTCGATGCGGGCCGCGAGATCCGCCAGCCGCCCCGCCACGGAGTGATCACCGAACCGCGCCGCGGTGTGCAGCGCCATGGCCTCGATGGCGTGCTGATGGCTGCGCGCGGCTATATCGGCGGCGCTGAGAGCGAGCCGAATCGCGGGCGTCGCGGTGCCCTCGGCTGCGGCCTGCATGGCGCGCGCGAGTTCGAGCATCGGCTCGTAGACCGCGCTGTGCCGACCACCCCGGAAGCTCGCCGCCGCAATGGCTTCCGCGGCCTCGGTGGCGCGCCCGAGCCCGGCGTAGGCCTCGGCCAGCCGCAGGTGCGCCGGGAACATCCAGGCCGCCGCGCCCTCGGCGGCCAGCGCCGCGAGCGCCTGTTCGAGATTGTCTATGCCCTGCGGGAATTGGCCCTGCGCCACGTCCACGGTGCCCTGCAGGATCTTGGCGAAGCCCCAGGCCAGGTATTGCCCCGGCGAGGAGTAGCTGAAATTGCTTCCGGCGCAACGCCGTGCGGCCTCCAGCTCCCCGGTGAAGGTGAGGGCCAGCACCTCGGCGTGTGTGGACATGAACCGGTTGAGCCCGTCGACATGGGATTCCACGGCGTGCCCGCGTGCCGCGTACTGCCGGGCCGCTTCGCCGCGGCCCATGAGCGCCAGCGCGAGGCCGCCGCCGAAGGCCGCCCAGTACACCGCCCACGGGGGCACTTCCGTGGCGGACATGACCGGTTCGGCGAGCGCGAACGCCTCATCGACGCGGTTCTCGTTGACCGCGCAGGCCGAGGCCAGGCCATCCAGTGTCGCAATGATTTTCGGATTGGTGACCCGGCTGCGCACCGATTCCAGCACCGCGTCGGCGCGGTCGGCGTCGCCCATGGACCACAGCAGGTTCGAGACCCGGGTGGTGCCCCAGCGCGCGAGCTGGACCTCGTTCATCTGATCCGGATCGAATCCGGCCAGCATGCGTTCGGCCTCGATGCGATGACCCTGCCACAGCAGCGCTCGACCCAGCAGATCGGCGGCCTCCACGCCGCCCTGCCGTTCCACCGCCGCGCGCGCGAAGCGTTCTCCCAGCGGGAGATTCGCCAGTGCGATGGCATCCGACGCCGCCGCCAGGAACAGCTCGAGATCGGCGGATTTGTCACTGTCCAAGGCCAATTCGGCCAGCCGGATGCGTTCGGACGCCGAATTGATGGGCCGATCCTTCAGCGCCGAATACAGCCGCCCGCGCAGCCGCCGCGCCGACGCGATGCCCAGTCGCCGCCGGATCACCTCCCCGAACAGCGGATGGTTGTATCGCACCAGCAGCTGATGGCTGTTCTCCACAATCCTTATGAGCCCGCGGGTTTCGGCCGATTCCACCGCCTCCTCGCCCGCCAGCTCCGAGAGCACATCCAGATCGATGGGCTCGCAGAACGTCAGCAGTTCCAGCACCCGCAGCACGGAGTCGGGCAGCTGCTCCACCCGATCCTCCAGCAGCGCGGCCAGTTCCGAGGTGACGGCGGCGCGCCCGCGCAACTGCCACACCCCGTTGACCTGCCGCAGCGTCCCCGCCTCCAGCGCGCCCTCGACCAGGTGCCGCAGGAACAGCGCGTTGCCCCCGGAGGATTCCCACATGAGGTTGGCGGTGAAGCCCTCGAGCTGTCCGCCGAGCATCGACTCCACCAGTTCCACGCTCTGGCGTTGCGTGAACGGCCGCAGGTCGATGCGCAGCAGGTGCCCGTCCTTCCACAGCGAGGTCACCGCGTCGGGCACTTGCACCCCGCTGCGCACGGTGCACACGATGTGCGCCGCCTTGTCGATGGCCAGCTGCAAAAGCAGTGTGGCGGAGAGCTGATCGAGCAGATGCGCGTCGTCGACGCCGATGATGGTGTGCCCGTCGGCGAGCAGCGCCTCGCGCGCCGCGGCCATGAAGGTCACCGGATCGTGGGCGGTGTACACCCCCACCATGTGCGCGAAGACCCCGAGCGGAATGCTCCGGGCGGATTCGGTCCCCGCGACCCAACGAATATTGCCGCCGACGGCGGCGGTGGCCTGCCGTGCCAGCGTAGTCTTGCCGACCCCCGCGTCCCCGGTGAGAACCGCCCCGACGAAGTCGTCGCCGGTGAGCGCCGAGGAGATCGATTCGAGTTCGGACTCCCGTTCGACCATCGGCCAATTCCGAGCCATGGCTCAACTGTAGTGCCCGCGACGCGCCCGGGCAGCGGGAACGAAATGCCCGGAACCTGCGGCTTTTATTCGTTGACCAGCCGCAATCCGGGTTGGCGGGCCTGTCGCCGGTCGACCAGCCAGACCATGACGGTCTGGTCGGCGGCCGGATCCAGGGTCTCGATCTCGACCTCCACCTCGCCCCGCACCGGGTGCTGAATCTTCAGCACGACGGTTCGGAAGTCGGTGAGCCGGTGTTCGCGCCAGCGTCGCTCGAACTCCGGATAGCGGCTCAGCGCGGTGATGTAGTTCTGGACCGACGGGTCGTCCGGGAAGCGGGTCACGGCCGCGCGCAGCGCCGAGGCGGCCATATCGGCGGCGGCGTCCCAGTTCAGGATGGTCTTCTTGGCGGTCGGATGGGCGAAGACGAAGGTGGCGAAGTTGCCGTGCGACTCCTCGTCGAACATGCCGAGCGGCTCGGCGAAGTCGCGCCAGGCCGGGTTGCCGGTGAGCAGGTTCAGCCAGCGGCCGAGTATGAACGCGGGTGTGGGATGCAGGGCGTCGATGACCGCCTGCATGGTCGGCGAGACCTGTTCGCGGGCCTGCCCGGCGGACGGGCAGTTGGCCTTCTGCTCCATGCCGAGCGCCAGCTTGCCGAAGTGGTGCTTCTCGATCTCATTGAGCCGCAAGGCATCCGCGAGCGCCGCCAGCACCGCCGTGGAGGGGTTGGTGTCGCGTCCCTGTTCGAGCCGGGCCAGGTAGTCTGCGCTGACGCCCGCGAGGGCCGCGACCTCTTCGCGGCGCAGGCCGGGCGTGCGCCGCCGCCGACCGGCGGGCAGCCCGACGTCCTCGGGCTGCAGCTGGGCGCGGCGTGCGATCAGGAACTCGGCGAATTCGGAACGAGACACCTCTCCATAGTGCCCGGTCCCCGTCCCGTTATCCCCGCCCTGCCAATACCCGGATAACTACGGCCTGGATAACCGGACCACAGTCCACTTAATCTCGAGCCATGACGACTTCCGAGCAGACCACCCTCGCCCCCGGCGCCTGGACCCTCGACGCCAACCACTCCTCGGTCAGCTTCACCGTGAAGCACCTGGGCATTTCCAAGGTCCGCGGCCGCTTCAACCGCTTCGAGACCGGTTTCGTCGTGAACGAGGCGGGCGAGGCGGCCATCGAGGCCACCATCTACTTCGACTCCTTCGACACCGGCAACGAGATGCGCGACGGCCACGTGCGCAGCGCCGACATCCTCGATGTCGCCAACCGCCCGCACCTGACCTTCCGCGTCCCGGAGCCGGTCGCGCTGGCCGAGGAGTTCGAGGTCACCGGCGAGGCCACCATCGGCGGCATCACCAAGCCCGTCACCCTCGACGTCGAGTGGGGCGGCGTGCAGGTCTTCCCGCAGGACAACAAGGAGCACGCGGGCTTCACCGCCACCGGCACCATCAAGCGCAGCGACTTCGGCGTGGCCCCGGGCATGCCCAACGCCATGCTGAGCGACAAGATCGCCATCGAGCTCGACATCCAGCTGGTCGCCCCGTAGTTCTCCCCGCCGCATCGGAAAAGTCAACGCCCCCTGTGGATTCCACAGGGGGCGTTCGGCCGTCCGGGGGAGGTCAGTCCGCCCAGACCGATTCGATCGGGGTGCCCGCGTCCGGCGGCGGGGTCGGGGTGCCCGACGGGGTGCGGGAGAAGCGCGGGGCCGGAGCGTGCTGCACGACGCCGTCGATCTCGATGAGGCCGGTGCGGGCCTGAATGTGCGGATTCTGTTCGGCCTCGGTGAAGGTCAGCACCGGGGTGGTGCAGGCGTCGGTGTGTTCGAAGATCGCCCACCACTCGTCGCGCGTCTTGGTCTTGAACTTCTCGGCGAACAGCTTGCGCAACTGATCCTGACCGGCCGGGTCGATCTGATGCGGCAGCCCCTCGGGCGAGATCTCCAGGCCCCGAAGCAGTTCCGCGTAGAACTGCGGCTCGATGCAGCCGACCGCCATGTACTTGCCGTCGGCGGTCTCATAGGTGTCGTAGAAGGCCATGCCGGTGTCGAGCAGGTTGGTGCCGCGCTCGTCGGACCACAGGCCCATGCCCTTCATGCCCCAGATCATGTGCGAAAGGGCAAGCGCGCCATCGATCATGGCCGAGTCGATGACCTGGCCCTTGCCCGAATTCTGTCGCTCCACCAGCGCGGCCAGGATGCCGAAGACCAGGAACATGGACCCACCGCCGAAGTCCCCCACCATGTTCAGCGGCGGGACGGGGCGTTCGCCCTTGCGGCCGATGGCATTCAGCACACCGGTCAGCGAGATGTAGTTGATGTCGTGCCCGGCGCGATCGGCCAGCGGCCCGTACTGGCCCCACCCGGTCATGCGGCCGTAGACCAGCCGCGGATTGCGTTCCAGCGCGACCTCGGGACCCAGTCCCATGCGCTCGGTGACACCCGGCCGGAAGCCCTCGATGAGCACGTCGGCCTTCTCGATGAGCCCGAGCACCTTCTCGATATCGGCCGGATCCTTCAGATTGGCCTCGACGATGGTGCGGCCCCGCCACTGCGGGCGCTCCATGAAGCCGGGAAACCCGCCCGGCCGCTGCACCCGCACCACGTCCGCGCCGAGATCGGCGAGCAGCAGTGCCGCGTGCGGACCCGGACCGATACCGGCCAGTTCGACCACTCGAATGCCCGCGAGCGGGCCCTGCTTGGCGGTGGATGGAGTGCTCACGCCCTACCTCGGTTCGTCGTCGAATCCTGCGCACCGACGCCACGCCGGTGTTGACGTTATGACAATAACGCGGATTCAGTGGTCGACAATCGGGAGGGGCAGGGTGTCCGGCGGCGGGGTCGTGGGGAGCTCGGAGCGGGGCAGGCGCAGGGTGGGCACCTCGCCGGAGGCCTTGCGCAGCGGGGACTCCGGATCCTCGAGCGTCCGGTCCTTGGCGGGCAGACCGTAGAAGGCCCGGGCATTGTCCTCGAGCACGCGGTGCAGGTCCGAGCCCACGGCGTCGGCGATGATCGACAGATCGGCATCGCGGAAGGGACGCCCGGCCCGGGTGCCCGGCAGATCGGTGCCGAACATGAGGGCCTCGGGATTGACGGTGTGGATCTTCCGCAGCGCCGCACCCACGTTCATCGACACCCGCCCGAACCCGGACGCCTTCACCTTCGCGCCCCGGTCGACCAGGTTGAGCAGGTAGGGCAGGCATTCGTCGGACATGCCCAGGTGGTCGATGGACAGCTTGGGCAGCTTGGTGATGACCGGTTCGAGCGAGCCCAGCATGGATCCGTCGATGTACAGCTCCACATGCCAACCGGCCAGTTCATAGGCGCGCAGGGCCAGCATGGTCAGCCCGACGATATCGCCGCCCGCCCGCTTGAGATTGAACCGGATCGCGCGGACCCCGGCCCGGTTCAACTCGATGATCTGCTTGTCGGAGGCGTCGACGGGCAGCATGGTGACGCCCACCCAGCCCTCGCCGAGCGCCGCCAACGCCGCCATGAGATAGCTCTGATCGGTGCCCTGGAACGACCCGCTGACCACCGCACCACCGTCGATATCGAAGCGGGACATGCGCTTGCGATAGTCGGCGATGGTGTACGGGTCGGGCAGGTAGCCCTCGTTCTCCGACAGCGGGAACCGCGGGTCGAAGATGTGGAGATGGGCATCGAACACGTTGATCAGCATGCCTCAGAACGGTGACAAGTGTGGACAACCTTGTCCGGCAAGCGGATTCGCGCTGGTCAGGACCTGGTGTCCGGTACTGGTCAGGACACCTTGTCGGGCTCGGAGGCGGCGAGCATCTCCTCGCGCTCGACGACCTTGACCCGCTCGCGGCCCTGCGGCTCGCCCAGGGCGCGCTCGTGCGCGTCGAGGCGGTACCAGCCGGCCCAGGTGGTGAACGGGATGCCCTTGCCCTCGAGGAACTCGGTGACGGCCTCGGGTTCCGGCTTGGGGGCCGGGACGAAATCGGCGGCGTCGTCGAGCAGGCAGGCGATGGTCTCGTTGGCGTCGCCCTTGGTGTGGCCGATGAGGCCGACCGGGCCGCGTTTGATCCAGCCGGTCACGTAGGTGGCGGGCGCGTAGCGGTCCTTGCCGTCGGCGTTCTCGTCGACCAGCACGCGTCCGGCCTCGTTGGGGACGGTGCCGGCCTGGTCGTCGAAGGGCAGGGCCGGGATGTTCTGCGACAGGTAGCCGACCGCGCGGTACACGGCCTGGATGTCCCAGTCCTTGAATTCGCCGGTGCCCTTGCAGTTTCCGGTGCCGTCGAGCTGGGTGCGCTCGGTGCGCAGGCCCACGACCTTGCCGTTCTCGTCACCGAGGATTTCGGCGGGGTTCTCGAAGAAGTGCAGGAACAGCTTGTGCGGGCGGTTGCCGACGTCGCGAATGGCCCACTGCTCCAACGTATTGCAGATCATGTCGACCTGCTTGGAGTGGCGGCGGGCGGCCTCGGAGCCCTCGTCGTAGTCGATGTCCTCGGGATCGACGATGACCTCGATGGTGGGGGAGTGGTCGAGTTCGCGCAGCTCGAGCGGCGTGAACTTGGCCTGGGCCGGGCCGCGGCGGCCGAACACGTGCACCTCGACGGCCTTGTTGGCCTTCAGCCCCTCGTAGACGTTCGGCGGGATCTCGGTGGGCAGCAGTTCGTCACCGGTCTTGGCCAGCACGCGCGCCACGTCCAGGGCGACATTGCCGACGCCGAGCACGGCGACCTTCTCCGCATCGAGGGGCCAGGTGCGCGGCACATCGGGGTGGCCGTCGTACCAGGACACGAAGTCCGCGGCGCCGTAGGAGCCGTCGAGGTCGATGCCCGGAACGCCCAGGGCGCGGTCGGCATTGGCGCCGGTGGAGAAGATGACCGCGTCGTAGAACTGGCGCAGGTCCTCGAGGGTGATGTCGGTGCCGTAGTCGATATTGCCGAGCAGGCGGACCTGGTCCTTGTCGAGCACCTTGTGCAGGGCGGTGATGATGCCCTTGATGCGCGGGTGATCGGGCGCGACGCCGTAGCGGATCAGGCCGAACGGCGCGGGCATGCGCTCGTAGAGGTCGATGCTCACCCCGTCGAACCCGGCGGGGGCATCGGACTTCATCAAGGCGTCGGCGGCATAGATACCGGCCGGGCCCGCGCCCACGATCGCAATGCGTAGCGGGCGGGTCGCTGCACTCTGTTCGGTCATTCTTCCGCGCACCCTTTGGGTCGAAACTAACTTGCCGTCAAAACTTAGCCGTCGTTCTTAGCTTAGGCTAAGTTGACGCCCTGGCCTCGGCGACCTTCGTTGGCCCCCGACGCTGCAGCGTTGCTGCGTGGTCTTGCTATTCCCGCACCGGAGCGGAAATTCTGCTGATTCTATCGATGGCGCACGGGCGCCCCCGCGCGCGGGCGGGGAAACTGCGGGAACGCCAGGCATGATCTACCCATGAGCGATGCCGAGGAGACAGTCGAGGAGACGTCGATTCCGATCGAGCAGAACGAGACCCGCAGCATGTGGCCGTTTCTGCTCGCGGCGGGTGTCATCGCGGCGGTGATCCTGGGCATCGTGATCGCGACGCTGATCTCGCCGGTTGAGAAGAATGTCACAGATCGCGATCGCCTCTCGGTCGCCGCGGGCGAGTTCATCAAGTCCCGTAACGACACCGGCAAGTTCGTTCCGGCCGTGGCCTGCAAGGGATTCGACGAGAACAACTCCCCGCTGAAGATCGCGGGCACGAGCGGCACGGGCATCACCTTCGATCGGCTCGACGATCCGGTGGTCGACGGTGACAAGGCCACCGCCCAGGTCACCTTCAGCGTGGACGGTGCGCAGTCGACCTCGACTTGGCATTTCACCAAGGAGAATTCCCGGTGGTTGGTCTGCGGTTCGTGACAAGGTCCGAAGACCGACCGGGGGTTTGACACAACACCGGTTTTTTCGGCACTCTCATCCCAGGTCATGAGTACCAGCGCCAAGCCCCGGCTGGCTGGTCGGCAACCCTCCTCCGCGGTGGGGTGCTCCGGGTGACGACCTGGCCACGCATCGAGCAGCGATGCGGCAAGTGCGGATTCACAGGAGGTACAGGTGAGCTACGCGGGTGACATCACGCCGAAGCAGGCATGGGAGTTGTTGCGCGACAATCCGGATGCGGTGCTGGTGGACGTGCGCACCGAGGCGGAATGGCGATTCGTCGGTGTGCCCGACACCAGCGAGATCGGCCGCCCGACCGCGCTGATCGAATGGGTGGACGCCACCGGCACGCCCAACCCGCGGTTCGTGGACCAGTTGAAGCAGGCGCTCGCCGACCGGAACCCGGATTCGCAGGCCCCGGTCCTGTTCATCTGCCGCTCGGGTCAGCGCTCCATCGGCGCGGCCACCGCGGCCACCACCGTCGGCATCACGCCGTCGTTCAATGTGGTCGACGGTTTCGAGGGCGCGCTGGACGGCCAGGGCCATCGCGGTGCCACCGGTTGGCGGGCCGACGGCCTGCCGTGGCGGCAGTCGTGATTTCGCCCAGCTCCCCCAGCTCCTCCGAAGGGAACCAGTCATGATCACCGGTGGCTCTTTCGACAAGCCGCTGCCCGAGGGCGTCGGCCCCGCCACCCAGGCCGTGCGCGGCGGCACCCGCCGCTCCGGCTTCGACGAGACCTCCGAGGCGCTGTTCCTCAATTCGGGTTTCGTCTACGAGAGCGCCGAGGCGGCCGAGGCGTCGTTCACCGGCGATATCGAGCATTTCGTCTACTCCCGCTACGGCAATCCGACGGTCGCCATGTTCGAGGAGCGGCTGCGCCTGATCGACGGCGCGGAGGCCTGTTTCGCGACCGCGTCGGGCATGTCGGCGGTGTTCACCGCGCTGGGCGCGCTGCTCGCCGCGGGCGATCGACTGGTGGCGGCGCGCAGCCTGTTCGGCTCCTGCTTCGTGGTGGCCAATGAGATCCTGCCGCGCTGGGGCGTGGAGACCGTCTTCGTCGACGGCGAGGATCTGGACCAGTGGGAAAAGGCGCTGTCGGTGCCCACCCAGGCCGTCTTCTTCGAGACCCCCTCGAATCCGATGCAGACCCTCACCGATGTGCGCGCGGTCTCCGATCTCGCTCACGCGGCGGGCGCGAAGGTGGTGCTGGACAACGTCTTCGCCACCCCGCTGCTGCAGCGCGGCTTCGACCTGGGCGCGGACATCACCGTCTACTCGGGCACCAAGCACATCGACGGCCAGGGCCGCGTGCTCGGCGGCGCGATCCTGGGCCCGCAGGACTACATCGACGGTCCGGTGAAGAACCTGATGCGCCACACCGGTCCGGCGCTGAGCCCGTTCAATGCCTGGACGCTGCTCAAGGGTCTCGAGACCATGCCGCTGCGGCTGCGCCAGTCGGTGGACTCCGCCCTGAAGATCGCCCAGTTCCTCGAGAACCATCCGGCGGTGGCCTGGGTGAAGTACCCGTTCCTGTCCTCGCACCCGCAGTACGAGCTGGCCAAGCGCCAGATGTCCGGCGGCGGCACGGTAATCACCTTCGAGCTGAAGGCCGCCGAGAACGAGGCCAAGAAGCGGGCCTTCGAGGTGCTCAACCGCTTGCGCATCATCGACATCTCCAACAACCTCGGTGACGCGAAGACCCTCATCACCCACCCGGCCACCACGACGCACCGCGCCATGGGCCCGGAAGGCCGTGCGGCCGTGGGCATTACGGACGGCGTCGTGCGCATCTCGATCGGCCTCGAGGATGTCGAAGATCTGCTGAACGATCTGGATCACGCGCTGAGCTGATCCGTCGATCGTTCGAAAAGGGCCGGAACCCACTGGATTCCGGCCCTTTTTCCATGTCAGGGGAGACGTCAGGACGGTGTCAGGCCGATATCAGGCCACCCGCCGAAAGTTGTCGGCATGACGAAGAACAACAGCTCCTCCGCTTCCTCCGCTTCCTCCTCCACCACCTGGACCGGCATGATTCCGGTCGACGACACCGCCCTGTTCTGCACCGATACCGGCGGCGACGGCATCCCGGTGATCTACCTCAACGGCCAGTTCGCCACCCAGGGCTACTGGAAGCATGTCATCGCCGAGCTCGGTGACGGCTTCCGCCACATCACCTTCGACGAGCGGGCGCGCGGCAAGAAGTCGCTGAAGTCCGCCGACTACTCCTTCGAGGCGTGCGTCCGCGATGTGGACGCCGTGCTCGCCGCCCGGGGCGTCGAGAAGGCCATCGTGATCGGCTGGTCGTACGGCGCGCTGGTTGCCGCGAACTGGGCGAACCGCAACCCCGACCGGGCCATCGGTGCGGTGCTGGTCGACGGTGCGATGCCGCATGACTGGCTGGACGACGCCATGGAGGCGCGCATCCGCAAGCTGTTCAAGCGGCTCGCCCCGATCACCGCGCTGCTGCGCCCGACGGGCCTGACCCCGAAGCTGACCGCCGCGCAGCAGGCCGAGAGCAATATCGAGCTGGGCAAGCTGTCGCGGGCCGCGGTCCTGGGACCGGTCCTGGACAACATCGCGGTGCCCACCCGGTTCGTGCTCGCCTCGGGCTCGTCGTTGGGCAGCCACGGTGACGAGCAGGAGGTGATCCGCGCCTCGGTCGCCGGTGCGTGCGAACGCAATCCCCACATCGCGATCAGTGCGAAGGTCGCCAGCAACCACGATCACATTCTGCGCAAGGACTTCAAGGCCGTGGCCGACGCGGTCCGCGAGGTCGCTTGATGGGAGAACCGGAGCAGACCGAATCATTGACAGTATGCTGTCAAATATGACAGCATACTGTCATGATGAGAACAGTCCACATGGCCGTGTACGACACCTTCTCGGACTGGGAGGTCGGATATGCGACGGCCCACATCAATCGCGAACTGTGGCACCGGGATCCGGGGAACTGGCGGGTGAAGACGGTGGCGCTCACCGCCGATCCGGTCACCTCGATGGGTGGCATGCGAGTCGTGCCGGACCTGGTGCTCGAGGACCTGAAGCCCGCCGACAGTGCCATGCTCATACTCCCCGGATTGGGCACCGAATTCGATCCGGACAGTCCGATCACGGCGTTCGCCCGTGAGGCCCGGGAGTTCCTCGCCGCCGGTGTCCCGGTCGCCGCCATCTGCGGTGCGACCTTCGGCCTGGCGAAGGAGGGGCTGCTCGACGAGCGGCCGCACACCAGCAACGACCCGGGATACCTTGGCTACTCCGGATATTCGGGGGGCGAGCACTACGTCACGTCGGCGACCGCGGTCACCGATGGGGACCTGATCACGGCGACCGGCACCCGTCCGGTGGACTTCGCCCGCGAGATCTTCGCTCGCCTCGACATTTTCGAGCCGCACGTGCTCGAGGCCTGGTACAAGCTGTACGGAAACAATGACCCCGCCGGGTTCTACGCGCTCTACGAGTACGAGCAGCAGCGGGCGGTGAAAACCCGATGACGCGCACCGAACAGCAGCTCTTCGCCACCGCGGCGGTCACGTCGTTCAAGCTGAACGGTCAATTCCTCGCCATCGCGGAGGAATTGGCCAAGCCCGCCGGAATCACCGTGGCCTGGTGGCAGGTGCTGGGCGCGGTGGTGCACGGGCCGCTGCCGGTCGCGGGCATCGCGCGCGAGATGGGCATCACCCGGCAGAGCGTGCAACGCGTCGCGGATCTGCTGGTGGACAAGGGATTTGCCGAATACCGCCCGAATCCGGCGCATCGGCGCGCCAAGCTGGTGGCGATCACCGAGGGCGGTCACGACGCGGTGCGACGGATCGATCCGCAGCACGCGGCCATGGCGAAACGCCTGACGGCGCAACTGGGTAAGGAAAAGCTGGCCCGCATCGTGGACGCGCTCACCGACCTGTCGGTCGCCCTCGAAGCGCTCGAGGGCGACGCTACGGACGCGGCGTGACCGGTCTTTTCGACTAGGCCGAGAACGGGTCCTTGGTCTTGCCGACCAGGGCCGCCACCGACGGCAGGATGGTGGTCGGGCGGTACGGGAACTGTTCGACCAGAGCCGGGGTGGAGATGCCGGTGGTCACGAGGATGGTGCGCATGCCCGCCTCGAGCCCCGCGATCACATCGGTGTCCATGCGGTCGCCGATCATGACCGTGGACTGCGAGTGCGCGCCGATGCGGCGCAGTGCCGAGCGCATCATCAGCGGGTTGGGCTTGCCGACGTAGTACGGCTCCTTGCCGGTGGCCCGGGTGATCAGCGCCGCGACCGAGCCGGTGGCCGGGAGAATGCCCTCGCGCGAGGGTCCGGTGGCGTCGGGATTGGTGGCGATGAAGCGCGCGCCCGCCGCGACGAGCCGGATGGCGGTGGTGATGGCTTCGAAAGAGTAGGTGCGGGTTTCGCCCAGCACCACGTAGTCCGGATCGGAATCGGTGAGGATGTAACCGATTTCGTGCAGCGCGGTGGTGAGGCCGGACTCGCCGACCACGTAGGCGGTGCCGCCCGGGCGCTGCTCGTTCAGGAAGGTCGCGGTGGCCAGCGCGGAGGTCCAGATGGCCTCGACCGGGATCTCCAGGCCGGTGTGCTTGAGCCGGGCCTGCAGATCGCGCGCGGTGTAGATCGAATTGTTGGTGAGCACCAGGAACGGGATGTCGTTGTCGCGCAGTTCGGCGAGGAACTGATCGGCCCCGGGCACCAGGTGGTTCTCGTGCACGAGGACGCCGTCCATGTCGGTCAGGTAGGAGAGGATCGGATCTGCGCTCGAGTTGGTCACGCGCACATTCTCCGCTATCCCCGGACCGGGCGCTCATATATTCCTGCTCTTGCTGACCGTCCGACCGGTCTCATCCCTGGAATACCGTTCCCCGACCCGGGGTTCGACGTCTTGGGTGTGACCCCTGCCGCACCGCTTTCCGCCGCTGACTAGGGTGCGAGGTAAGTCCGTTTGCGGCGCGCGCGTCGCAGGCGACCGGCGGGAGGTTGGCCCGCACAACCCAAGCGCAGCAAGGCGACAGGAGTGCCCAGGTGAAGGACCTCAAGCTCGGTTACAAGGCATCCGCGGAACAGTTCGGCCCGCGCGAACTGGTGGAGCTGGCGGTGGAGGCGGAGGCGCACGGCCTCGACTCCGCGACCGTCTCCGACCATTTCCAGCCCTGGCGGCACAATGGCGGTCACGCCCCGTTCTCGCTGGCCTTCCTGGCCGCGGTGGGCGAGCGCACCAGCCGCATTCAGCTCGGCACCTCGGTGCTGACCCCGACCTTCCGCTACAACCCCGCGGTCATCGCGCAGGCCTTCGCCACCATGGGCTGCCTGTACCCGGGCCGCATCATGCTCGGCGTCGGCTCCGGCGAGGCGCTCAATGAGATCGCCACCGGCTACACCGGCGAATGGCCCGAATTCAAGGAGCGTTTCGCGCGGCTGCGCGAGTCGGTGGATCTGATGCGCGCCCTGTGGACGGGCGAGCGCACCGATTTCGACGGCCAGTACTACAAGACCGTCGGCGCCTCCATCTACGACGTGTCCAAGGGCGGCATCCCGGTCTACATCGCCGCGGGTGGTCCGCTGGTGGCCCGCTACGCCGGTCGCGCCGGTGACGGTTTCATCTGCACCTCGGGCAAGGGCATGGACCTCTACACCGAGAAGCTCATGCCCGCCGTCGAGGAGGGCGCGGCCAAGGCCGGGCGCACCCTCGACGACATCGACCGGATGATCGAGATCAAGATCTCCTACGACACCGATCCCGTTCTGGCGCTGGAGAACACCCGCTTCTGGGCCCCGCTGTCGCTGACCGCCGAGCAGAAGCACTCCATCACCGACCCGATCGAGATGGAGGCCGCGGCCGACGCGCTGCCGATCGAGCAGATCGCCAAGCGCTGGATCGTGGCCAGCGATCCCGACCAGGCCGTCGAGCAGATCAAGCCGTACCTGGACGCGGGCCTGAACCACCTGGTCTTCCACGCCCCCGGGCACGACCAGAAGCGCTTCCTGGACCTGTTCCAGCGCGATCTGGCCCCGCGTCTGCGCGCGCTCTGACGCGTCGCGTCCCATTCGACTCTGACGGGACCTGCGTCACACCTCATCGAGCGGCACATCGGGACGGACATCCCTTGCGAAGTCCGGTCCCGGTGTGCCGCTCGTTGGCTGAAAAGTGGTGCCGGACCGGGACATATGTCATGTGATTGCGGTCTCGCGCCGATGGGTTCGGGTATGGGCGGTCGCGGAAACCCCAGCTCGGACGGGCCTTGACCAACTAATAGCAACTGTGCATCAGTCGGACCGAATGTCGTGTTGCCAGGCAGCAGCGGAAATCGGCCCATATCGGTCGGTAGTCTTCTGCTCATGGCTGCCACACCGGTTTCCAGTGTCTACATCGCGTCCCCCGAGGGCGACACCGGCAAGTCGACGGTGGCGCTCGGCGTCCTGCAGGCCCTCGCCGCGACCACACCGCGCGTAGGCGTGTTCCGACCCATCACCCGGTCCGCGAACGGACGCGACTACATCCTCGAGCTGCTGCTCGAGCACTCCACCTCCGATGTCGACTACGACCAGGCCATCGGCGTCACCTACGAACAGGTGCACGAGGACCCGGACGCGGCGATCAGCGAGATCGTGATGCGCTATCACGCGGTCGCCAAGCAGTGCGACGCCGTGCTCATCATCGGCTCCGACTACACCGATGTCGCCAGCCCCAGCGAACTGCGCTACAACGCCCGCATCGCCGTGAACCTCGGTGCGCCCGTGCTGCTCGTGGTGCGCGGAATCGGCCGCACCCCAGACGAATTGGGTCAGCTGGTGGAGCTGTGCCGCGGCGAGCTGGTGGCCGAGCACGCCAAGCTGGTGGCCGTGGTCGCCAACCGCTGCGAGCCCGCCCAGCTCGAGGCCGACGACGCCGTGCTGAAAAAGGTTGCGGCCGTGCCGTCCTGGGCGCTGCCGGAGGTGCCGCTGCTGCAGGCCCCCACCATGGAGGAGCTGCGCGAGGCCATCGGCGGCGAACTCTACAGCGGCGACCCGGAACTCATGCAGCGCGAGGCCCTCGAGGTGATCGTCGGCGGCATGACCGCCGAACACATTCTGGAGCGGCTCACCGACGGCGTCGCCGTCATCACCCCCGGCGACCGCTCCGACGTGCTGCTCGCCCTGGTGAACGCCCATGAGGCGGAAGGCTTTCCGTCGCTGGCGGGCATCATCATGAACGGCGGCATGCTGCCCGAGCCGTCCATCGCGCGGCTCATGGCGGGCCTCAAGCCCAAGCTGCCCATCCTCTCCACCGACCTCGGCACCTACGAGACCGCCAAGGCCACCGCGCTCACCCGCGGCCGGGTCTCGCTGTCCAGCATTCGCAAGGTCGACACCGCGCTGGCCGTCATGGAGGAGCGCGTAGATCCGCGAGAACTGTTGCGGCAGATCGACGTTCCGATTCCGAACGTGGTCACCCCGCAGATGTTCGAATACCAGCTCATCGAGCGCGCCCGCAACGACCGCAAGCGCATCGTGCTGCCCGAGGGCGACGACGACCGCATTCTGCGCGCCGCCGGTCGCGTGCTGCAGCGCAAGATCGCCGACCTCACCATTCTCGGCGAGGAGGCCGCCATTCGCGGCCGCGCCGCCGAACTGGGCGTGGACATCGACGCCGCCGAGGTGCTCGACCCCAAGACCTGCCCGCTGCGCGACGAATTCGCCGAGGAGTACGCCCGCCTGCGCGCCCACAAGGGCATGACGGTGGACCGCGCCCGCGAATTCATGAGCGACATCTCGTATTTCGGCACCATGATGGTGCACATGGGTGTCGCCGACGGCATGGTGTCGGGTGCGGCGCACACCACCGCGCACACCATCCGCCCGTCCTTCGAGATCATCAAGACCACGCCGGGCGTGTCCACGGTGTCGTCGGTCTTCCTCATGTGTCTCGCGGATCGGGTGCTGGTGTACGGCGACTGCGCCGTGGTGCCGGACCCGACCCAGGAACAGCTGGCCGATATCGCCATCTCCTCCGCGCGCACCGCCGCCCAGTTCGGCATCGACCCGCGCGTGGCCATGCTCTCGTACTCGACCGGTGAATCCGGCTCCGGCGCGGACGTCGACAAGGTCCGCACCGCCACCAAGCTGGTGCACGAGCGTGCCCCGGAGTTGTTGGTGGAGGGCCCGATTCAGTACGACGCCGCCATCGAACCCACGGTGGCCAAGACCAAGCTGCCCAATTCCGAGGTGGCGGGTCAGGCGACGGTCTTCATCTTCCCGGACCTCAATACGGGTAACAACACCTACAAAGCGGTGCAGCGCAGCGCCGGCGCGGTGGCCATCGGCCCCGTGCTCCAGGGTCTGCGCAAGCCGGTCAACGACCTCTCGCGCGGCGCGCTCGTCGCCGACATCGTCAACACCGTCGCCATCACCGCCATTCAAGCCCAACAGGAGGCGCAATGAAGGTACTGGTGATCAATTCCGGTTCCTCGTCCATCAAATATCAACTGCTGGAACCGGAATCGGCTCATGTGGTGGCCTCCGGCACGGTGCAGCGCATCGGCGAGGACGTCGAGGGCGATGTCGTCACCGTCGAACACAAGTGCGGCGGAGAGACTTTCGAGCACCGCGGACCCGTCGCCGATCACGCGGCGGGCCTGCGGGTGGTGTTCGACCTGTTCGGCGCGAGCGGCCAGGATCTGGCCCACGCCGACCTGGGTGCGGTCGGGCACCGGGTGGTGCACGGCGGCGAGGTCTTCTACCGGCCGACCCTGATCGACGACGACGTGGTCAAGGCGATCATCGACCTGTCCGCGCTGGCCCCCCTGCACAATCCGCCGAATGTCACCGGCATCGAGTCGGCGCGGGCGCTGCTGCCGGACGTGCCGCAGGTCGCGGTGTTCGACACCGCGTTCTTCCACAACCTGCCCGCCGCCGCCAAGACCTACGCCATCGACGCGGAAACCGCCGCCGCGCACGGCATTCGCAAGTACGGCTTCCACGGCACCTCGCACGACTACGTCTCCGGGCAGGTCGCGGCCTTCCTGGGCAAGGACCGGTCCGAGCTCAATCAGATCGTGCTGCACCTGGGCAACGGCGCGTCGGCCTCGGCCATTCGCGCCGGACGGGCCGTCGACACCACCATGGGTCTGACCCCGCTCGAGGGCCTGGTCATGGGCACCCGCTCCGGAGATCTGGACCCGGGCATCATCTTCCACCTGATCCGCACCGCGGGCATGGGCGTGGACGATGTGGACAACCTGCTCAACCGGCACTCCGGCATCAAGGGCATCTCCGGTGTCAACGACTTCCGCGAACTGGGTCAGCTCATCGAAACCGGCCATCCCACCGCGAAATTGGCCTTCGACGTCTACATCCACCGCCTGCGCCGCTACATCGGCGCGTACCTGATCGACCTGGGCACGGTGGACGCCATCACCTTCACCGCCGGTGTCGGCGAGAACGACGCGCACGTCCGCGCCGAGGCGCTGGCCGGGCTGGAGAACTACGGCATCAAGCTCGACGAGGCCCGCAATACCGCGAAAGACCGCTCGGCCCGGCGCATCTCGACGGACGACTCCGCGATCTCGGTACTGGTGGTGCCGACCAACGAGGAGCTCGCCATCGCCCGCGCGGCCGCCGACCTGGTGGCCTGAAAACTTCTTCATGAAAACATCACGATGCCCCTGGCATCGTGGTCGACGGGCCCGGTTCTTCCCCGGTCCACCGGAACCCGTGTCGCACCACGCACAACTGCGGTAGGGATCGAACATATCCCTCGCCGACCCCGTGATCTCAGGCTGCCCCCGAGATCGCCGCAGGCGACACGGGCTCTCTCCGGGTGATCAGAACCAGGATTTGGCGCGCACCGCGTTGGCCAGGTCCACGAGGGCGTAGCGGTGCGTGCGCGCGGGTGCGGAGCGCGCCAGGCCGCGCAGACCCGTTTCGATGCCGCGGCGCAGATCCCGTTCGGTGAACGGGGAGCCGAACAGCTTGGCGGCGGGCGACTTCGGACGTTTCCCGGCCTGCACCCAGCCCAGCGCGATGCCCAGGGTGAGGATGCGCAGCTGTGCCGCGCGCCCCTCGCCGGGCGGCAGATCCTGCACCCGCGCGGCCGCGACATGCAGTGTCGATTCATCCAATTCCGCTGCGGGAGCGCAGGTCAGCAGCATGAGGACGGCCGTCATGCGCGCCTCGGAGTAGTGCCGCGAGGCGGGCGGCACCTGATCCAGCGCGTGCACGGCCGCGGTGATGTTCCCCGCCGCGGCCAGCTGGCGGGCCAGCCCGAACGCGGCGCTCACCACACCCCGGTCGGTGCGCCACACGGTGGCGTAGTAGTTCTCGGCGTAGACCCGCCACTCCTCCGGATCTGGCGAATCCCAGTGCTGGAGAATGAGTTCCGCCGTGGCGGCCAAGGCCAGCTTGGGTCCGATCTCGCCGGGCAGCGCCTCCAGTACCGCGTCGAAGCGGGCGAAGGCGCGCTCGTATTCCAGTTCCAGCAGCTCGGTCAGGCCCAGGTACCAGTCGATGCGCCAATCCGGGGCTGGCGGCAGCGGCTCGTCGGCGAGTCGGTCCAGCAGCATGCGCGCGGCCGCGGGTTCCTGGAGATCCAGGTGGGCGCGGGCCTCGGCCAGGGTCACCTCGAGCTCGAAAGTCTCGGGCGCGCCGCCGGGTTCGGCCGTGGCGCGCTGGCGGGCGTGCCGCAGTTCGTCGAGGGCGTGGCGGGGTTCGGGATGCGCGGCCCCGGCCAGCAGCGGCGCGGAGGGGTCGCCGGGATCGATGATCGGCACCGGCAGCGCCGCCACCACCTCGCCGGGCCGCAACAGGGTGTCGCGGGCGACGCCGTCGATGATGCCGTCGGTCTGCGCGATCAGCTCACCCGTCCCGAAACTGGTGCGCGGCGGGCTGAACAGCGTGGACAGCTGCGGATGCTCGGTCCCGGTCTCCACGGCCAGGATCTCGCGAAGGACACCCGTGAGCTGGTTGCCCAGCACCCGCGCCGAGGGGAAGCGGCGATCCGGGTCCGGGTGGGTGGCGCGCAGCAGCAGCCGATAAAGGAACCGGTGCCGGGCCAGGATCGGCTCGTCCTTGGGGTCCGGGATGCCGTCCACATACGCGCCGCGTTCCATCGGCATGTGCAGGGTGAGCACGGCCAGCGTGCGGCCCACGGTGTAGATGTCCGAGGCCACGGTCGGCCCGGTCTGCGCGATCTCCGGCGCCTGATATCCCCTGGTGCCGTACAGGTTTCCGTACGCCTCGAACTGGCTGACCGCGCCCAGGTCGATGAGCTCCACCCGATCGGTGGTGATCATGATGTTGTCGGGCTTGAGGTCGTTGTAGGCCAGCCCCACCGAGTGCAGATAGTCCAGTGCCGGCAGGATCTCCAGCAGATACGCGATGGCCTCGGTGACCGGCATGCGTTCGGGCGCATAGTGATCGAGCAGATCGCGCAGCGAATGCCCGCCCACGTACTCCATGACGATATAGCCGATGGGCGTCCCGTCCGAACCCGCGTGCTCCACGAAATTGTGGATCTTCACGATGCTCGGATGCGCCACCTCGGCCAGGAACTGCCGTTCGGCCACGGCCACGGCCTGCGCCTCGGCGTCACCGGCGTGCAAGAGGCCCTTGAGCACCACCCAGCGGTCGCTCACATTCCGGTCGATGGCCAGATAGATCCAGCCCAACCCGCCGTGCGCGATACAGCCCTGGATCTCGTACTGCCCGGCCACCCGATCGCCCGGATGCAGCGACGGCCGGAAATCGTAAGGCGCGCCGCAGGTTTGGCAGGTGCCCACCGTGGTCGACGGCTGCGTCGGCGTGGCCCGCCCCACCGGTTTCCCACAGCGCCAACAGAATCGGCGACCCTCGGCCACCACCGGATCCTCCAGCACCGCGGCTTCCGGATCGACCGGTTCGACCGTGGGGATCGGCACCAGCCCGGCCCCGAGCCGCCGGACCACCGGCCGCGGGCGCGTCATGCGCGCGGTCCGCTGTGAGGGTCGCGTCGGTGTGCGCGGCTCGGATTCGGGGACGGACTCCGCCTTCGGGACGGGCTCCGCCTCGGGAACGGCCTCGTCCGCCTCCCCGGCCGTGCGCGGTGTCAACTGGGTGCGCTCGGTGGCCTGCGTCGGCGGGAATTCCGCACTGTCCCCGGCCGGTTCGGGCCGGGTGGTGATCTCGGTGCGCGCGGGCTCGGATCCGGACGGCGTGGTCATCAATCCTGATACCTCGGTGCGGGCGGGATGGCCGCGGTGCCCAGCTCGGACACCAGCCAGCGCTGGTAGAGCCGGTCCCAGGTGCCGTCGGCGCGAATCCGTTCCAGGGTGCCGTTGACGAAGCGGACCAGATCGTCCGAGCCCTTGGAGATGCCGATGCCGTACTGCTCGGTGCTCAGATTCGGCCCGACCACCTCGGTGGCCGGATCCTGTTCGGCCAGACCGGCCAGGACGGTGTCGTCGGTGCTGACCGCGTCGACCTGCCGCTGCTGCAGCACCACCAGGCAGTCGGCCCAGCCGGGCACGGTGAGGACGGAGGCGGCGGGCTGCTGCCGCCGAATCAGGTCGAGCGAGGTGGTGCCGCTGGCCACGCACACCCGCTTGCCCGCGAGATCGGTGAGCCCGGCGATGCCGGAGTCGCGCACGGTCAGCACCCGCTGGTGCGCCTGCAGATACGAGGTCGAGAAGGTGACCGTCTGCCGCCGTTGGCAATTGATGGTCATGGTCTTCACCACGACGTCCACGGTGTGCTCCACCAGGGCCTTCTCGCGATCGGCCGAGCTGAGGATCCGATATTCGATCGCGGCCGGATCGCCGAGCAGATCCCGGGCCAGCTCCTTGGCGATGTCCACGTCGAAGCCGGCCAGGGTGCCGGTGGTCGGATCGCGGAAGCTGAACAGATTGCTGCCCGGGTCCAGGCCCACGAGTAGTCGGCCGCGCGCCCGAATGGCATCGATGTTCGGGCCGCTGCGAATCCCATTGGGCCGCAGGCTGGCCGTCGGGTCCCCGCAGTCGGGGGCGACCGGCGGCGGGGCCGATTGCGTCTGCGCCACCACGGCTCCCGACGGCAGCGGCGGTTCGATATAGCTCGGCACCCGGGTGGACGGCGCGGGCGGCGGTGGCGTGTCGTCGCCGCAGGCCGCCGTGGCGGCCACGGCCAGCGCCAGGGCCGCGAGGGCGAGCGGACGGGCGGGTCTTCGCATCATCGGTACTCCCGCAGCCGTGGCCACAGACCCGCCGCGACCAGCACCGCGGCCGCCGTGCTCAGCACCAGCGCACCCGGCCCGAGCAGGTCCAGGGTGCGGGCGGCGTGAGAGGTGTCGGCGCGCAACATGTTCCGGGTCTCGGCGATGCCGTCGCCGAGGGCCTTGTCCAGGGCGTCGGTCTGGGCGGTGGCCTCGTTCGCGCCGGGCCCGGTCGCGACGGCGGCGGCGCCGAGGAAATCGCCCTTGGACAGCGCCTCGTTCATGCGCTGATGGGCGGCCCGCCAGCGGTCCAGCGCGTCCGCGGCGGTCTTCACGTCGTTCGCGCCGGGCGCGTCGGATGCGTAGCCGGACAGGATGTTTCGCAGTTTTCCAATGGCCTGGTCGTAGGTGCGGTCGTAGTCGGCGCTGGTGTCGCGGCGCACCAGTTTCAGGGTCTCGGCGGTGCGCGCCTGCTGGGCCAGGATGCGGCTCTCGGTGAGCGCGGCGGTCGGAATGCTGCCGTCGTCGCGGGCGTGGGTGGTGTCCACCGCGGAGATGATGCCCGCCACCACCGTCCAGGCCAGCAGCACCACCATGGTCGCGCTGGCCAGCAGCAGACCGAGATTCAATACCCGGTGCCAGCGGCGGAACAGGAACAGCTGCGCGATGATCAGGGCCGCGACGGCCAGCAGCGGCAGCAGGATGGCCGGCCACGGCGGCCGCACGTGATTGCGCTGGGTGGCGGTGATGGCCGCGGACCGGTGCTCCTGCAGTTCCTGCGCCATCGGCAGCAGGGTGGTCTGCATGAGATTGGAGGCCTCGCTCAGATACGCCGCGCCGACCGGTTGTCCGCCGCGATTGTTGGCCCGCGCGGTCTCGACGATCCCGGTGTAGACCGGCAGGCCGGTGGCGATCCCGCTGCGCAGATGCGTATCCGCGTCGCCCTCACTGCGATTGGACTGGGTGACCAGTTCGGCGGCGGCCTCGCCGACCGCCTGGTTGTAGCGGTCGCGCACCGGCTTGGGCTCCAGCCCACCGGAGATGAACGCGGTGCCCGCCGACGCGTCGGCCACCGACAACGAGGTGTAGAGCCGCTGCGCCGAGTAGGCGTCGGGTTCCGATTCGCTCAGCAGTACGTCGAGGGCTTGTTGCCGGTTGGTGACCGCGGTGGCGGTCACGATGCCCGCGGTCACACACAGACTCAGCAGCACCAGTCCGACGGCGATCAATTTGGCCGGGGAGGACTGGGCGAACGAGCGCAGTTCGGTGGTGGCGAAGCGTTCTCGCCAGGCCGCGGCGGACGCGCGCGGGGACAGCTCCTCGATATCCAACTCCGCGGTACGAGCCATCCTCACCTCCCAGTGACCGAAATCGAACGACCGACTTGTTCCCGTCGGATGAGCTTATTGTGGACGTACCTCCGCCGTGACGCGGGAATCCCCGCGGTGTGCCCCACCGTGCGGGAAACGCGCACCACGGCGTGTTCGGACGATGGGATTGTGGCGATGCGTGGTGACGGCGACGGTTGGGCGGAAAGTCCGGATGGCACCCGTCAATGGGGCCGTTACGGCGCTGCCGGACTGTTGCTGCGGGCCCCGCTCATCGGCGGCGGCTCCGCGGTCCTGCTGCATCACCGCGCCGCGTGGACCCATCAGGGCGGCACCTGGGCCCTGCCCGGCGGCGCCCGCGACTCGCACGAGACCACCGTGCACGCCGCGGTCCGCGAGGCCGAGGAGGAGGCGGGCATCGCGCCCGGCTCGATTCGCGTGCGCGGCTCCCGGGTGACCGCGACCGCGCCCAGCGGCTGGACCTACACGACGGTCGTCGCCGACGCGGCCGACCGCCTCGAGACCCGCGGCAACAAGGAGAGTCAGGATCTGGTCTGGGTCCCCGAGGACGAGGTCGAGGACCGTCCGCTGCATCCGGGTTTCGCCGCGGCCTGGCCGACCCTGCGCGCCACACCCACCCGCGTCAGCCTGGAGGGTTTCGCCGAGTCCGAGGCGGTGGCGGCCGCGTTGCCGCGCACCCTGGACCTGGCCGAGCTCGGATTCCTCTGGCTGCACTCCAATGGCGACGGGGACGGCCGCACGGCCCGCATCGGCGGCGGATCCGACCCGAAACAGACCGAATTGGCCGGAAATGTGTTGTTCCTCACTCTGGATCAGGTGTTGTCTTGAGCCGTGAGCACGCGCGAGCTTCCGACCTACTGCCGAATCTGTGAGCCGCTCTGCGGGCTGATCGCCACCGTCGAGGACGGTCGGCTGGTGCAGCTGCGCGCCGACAAGGAGCATCCGCTCTCCCGCGGCAATGCCTGCCCGAAGGGCATCGCGTTCACCGAGATCCAGAACGATCCGGACCGCGTGCTCCACCCGCTGCGGCGCACGCCCGAGGGCGAGTTCGAGCGGATCTCCTGGGATACCGCGCTGGACGAGATCGGCGAGCGGCTGCGCCGACTCATCGACCTGCACGGAATCGAAAGCCTCGGTTGGTATTTCGGGAACCCGTCCTCCTTCTCCTACTCACACACCCTGTGGATGCTGGGATTCCAGCTGGCCGCCGGGCTGAAGCACGTGTATTCGGCGGGCTCCCAGGACGTGAACAACCGCTTCGTGGCCAGTCAGCTGCTCTACGGCTCGCTCACCTCGGTGCCGGTGCCCGACCTGGACCGCACCGACTTCCTGCTCATGCTGGGCGCGAATCCGCTGATCTCGCACGGCAGTGTGATGAGCGTGCCGCGGATTCGCGAGAAGCTCACCGCGATCACCAAGCGCGGCGGCCGCGTGGTCGTGGTCGATCCGCGAAACACCGAGACGGCCAAGCTGTTCGAGCACGTCGGGGTGCGCGCGGACGGAGACGCCTGGCTGCTGGCCGCGCTGCTGCAGGTCATCTTCGACGAGGGTCTCGAGGACGCCGAAGCCTTGCGCCGCCAAGCCTCCGGGGTCCGCGAATTGCGCACGGCCGTCAGCCGTTTCACGCCCGAGGCCACCGCCGAGGTGACCGGCCTCGAACCCGACCGGGTGCGCGCCCTGGCGCGCGATCTGGCCCGCGCCGAGAGCGCCGCCGTCTACGGCCGCACCGGCACCTGCCTGGGTCGGCACGCCACCCTGGTGGCCTTCCTCATCGACGCGCTGTCCCTGGTCACCGGCAATCTGGACCGGCCCGGCGGCGCCGTCTTCGGCAAGGAGCTGGTGGCGGTCTCCAAGCTGAACGCCCGCCTGGGTTTCGTCGGCTACGGCAAGAACCGTTCCCGCGTGGGCGGATTCCCGGATGTGCTGGGCACCTTCCCGGCCGCCATCATGGCCAAGGAGATCACCACGCCGGGGCCGGGTCGACTGCGGGCCCTGTTCACCTCGGCGGGCAATCCGGTGTCCTCGGTGCCCAACGGCCGCGAATTGGCCTCCGCCCTGGCACAACTCGACCTGCACGTCTCCATCGACATCTACGTCAACGACTCCAACCGGCTGGCCGACTACATCCTCCCGGCGACCACCTTCCTCGAGCGCGACGACATTCCGCTGCCGTTCACCGCGCTCTCCCCGACCCCGTACACCCAGTACACCGAGCGCGTCGTGGAGCCGTACGGGGAGGCCCGCGAGGAATGGCGGATCATCGACGCCCTCGCGACCCGAATCGGCGTGCAGCCCTTCGCCGTCGGGCCGGCTCGCCCGATGGGTCGCCTGCTGAGCTCATTGCGCCGCCGCGTGCCCGGCCTGGCCTCGGCGCGCCCCACCCCGACCCTGCTGGCGGATCTGGCCCTGCGCACCGGCCCCTACGGTGATCTGTTCGGCCTGCGCCGCAAGGGAATCAGCCTGCGCATGCTGCGCCGCCACCCGCACGGCGTGGTGCTGGCCGACGCCATCACCACCGGCGTGCTGCGAGAAGTGGTGATGCACAAGGGCGGTCGCGTCCGGCTGGACCCCGACGAGATCATCATCGAGTTGCGCACCCTCGCCGATCGTCCCGCCGACCCCACCTACCCGCTGCGCGTGATCGGCCTGCGCGAGCTCAAATCCCACAACTCGTGGATGCACAATGTCGAGGCGCTCATGCGCGGCGACCGCGAGCACGCGGCCCGCATCAACCCCAAGGACGCCGCGGTGGCGGGCATCAACGACGGCGACCGCTGCCGGGTCACCTCCGCCCACGGCTCCATCGAGGTCACCGCCCGCCTGACCGAGGACATGACCGAGGGCACCGTGGCCATCCCGCACGGCTGGGGTCACCGCGGCGGCTGGCAGCGCGCGAACGCCGCGGGCGGCGCGAACGTCAACGACCTGATGTCCACCGAGCTCGCCGATGTGGAACGCCTCGCGGGCATGTCCAACCTGAACGGCGTCCCCATCCGCCTGGACCCGGTCGCCTGATCAGCGGTCGTTCTCGAGGATCCGCTGTTTGATCGCGCGGGCCGCGGCCTCCGGGTCGTCGGCCTCGGTAATGGCTCGTACCACCACGATTCGGGTCGCGCCCGCGTCCAGCACCTCGGGGAGGGTCTGCTCGTCGATGCCGCCGATGGCGAACCACGGGCGCTGGGTGTGCGAATCGGCGGTGGAGCGGACCAGGTCGATGCCCGCGGGGGTGCGGCCGGGCTTGGTCGGGGTGGCGAAGACCGGGCCGGTGCAGAAGTAGTCGATGTGTTCGTCGATCGCGGCCAGTCCGGCCTGCGCGCGATTGTGGGTGGAGCGGCCCAGCACGACCTCGCTGCCCAGAATCTGCCGCGCGTACCAGGGCGGCAGATCGCCCTGACCCAGGTGCAGCACGTCGACCCCGGCCGCGAGCGCGATATCGGCGCGGTCGTTGCAGGCGACCAGCGCGCCGTGGCGGCGGGCCGCGGCCTTCAATTCGGCGAGCGCACCCAGTTCGGCCTTGGCCTCGAGCGGGCCGAACTGCTTCTCCCCGCGCGAGCCCTTGTCGCGGATCTGAATGATGTCGACACCGCCCGCGAGGGCGGCTTCGGCGAACTGGGCCAGGTCGCCCTTGTCGCGGCGGGCGTCGGTGCACAGGTAGAGCCGCGCGGTCGCGAGACGCTCCCGTGGGGATACCGGCCGGTTCGGGTGGGAGGGTTGCACAGCCACGACGGTAGTCGCGCTACGGTGGTTGAGTCGAAACGACCCATGGGGACGCACCCGCTGCCGGGCAGCGCGACGGTCACCCGTGAATTTTCGGTTTCGAAAGGTATATATGCAGGTCCCGGCGGCGTCCGGGCGGGTTAGGTGGATCTAATGCGGACTTTGGCCGTCGTCGGCGGCGGTGTGATCGGACTGTCGGCGGCCTGGCGGGCCGCCGGAGCGGGCTTTACCGTCACCCTCTTCGACCCGGCCGTCGGCTCCGGAGCCTCCTGGGTGGCGGGCGGCATGCTCGCACCGCTGTCCGAAGGCTGGCCCGGCGAGGACGAGGCCCTCGCCTTCGGCGCCGCCTCCCTCGCCCGCTGGCCCGGCTTCGCCGCCGAGCTGAAGGCGATCAGCGGTACCGATGTCTTCGTCGCCGATGAGACCCTGACCGTCGCCCTCGACGCCGCCGATGCCGCGGACCTGCGCACCATCGCCGACTGGGTCAATGCCCGCGGCCACGAACTGCGCGTCTTGGACCGCGCGGGCGTGCGCGCCGCGGAACCGAATCTGGGTCGCGGTGTGCGCGCCGGACTGCTCGCGAGCACCGAACCGGCCGTGGACAATCGGGCCCTGGTCGACGCGCTCCGAATCGCCTGCGGCGCAGCCGGAGTCGAGTTCCGCGCCGAACGCGTGGCAGCCCTGGCCGACCTGCCGCACGACCGCGTCGTCCTCGCGACCGGGGCCGCCGCGGCGCAGCTGTGGCCCGGTCTGCCGATTCGACCGGTGAAGGGCGAGATCCTGCGCCTGCGCCGCCGCCCCAGCGCGCCGACCCCGCCCCGGCGCGTCATTCGCGCGCGCGTGCACGGGCGTCCCATCTACATCGTGCCCCGCCACGACGGAATCGTTTTGGGCGCAACCCAATACGAGGTCGGCTTCGACACCGCCGTCACCGTGGCGGGCGTGCGCGATCTGGTCACCGACGCCGAGTCGGTGCTGCCCGGCCTGGGCGAGTACGAATTCGCCGAGGCCATCGCCGGTCACCGCCCCGGCACCCCGGACAATCTGCCGCTCATCGGCCATCTCGACGACCGCGTGATCGTGGCGGCGGGCCACGGCCGCAACGGCATTCTCGATACCCCCGTCACCGCCGACGCCGTCCTCGCCCTGCTCACCGATACCGAGCTGCCCGAGGCCGCCCCCGCGCATCCGCGGCGGTTCCCCGAATCTTCGGTTGCCGCATCGCTTTACCCAGGAGGAGTTCGATGACAATCCCGGTCGGCGTGACCGTGAACGGGCAGGACCATGTCTTCCCCGACGCGCTCACCGTGCGTGAACTGCTGGATCGCCTGAACCTGCCGTCCCAGGGCGTGGCCCTGGCCATCGACGGCGCGGTGTTCCCCAAGTCCCGCTGGGACGAACCGGTCGGCCGCGGCTGGGAGATCGAGGTGCTGACGGCGGTGCAGGGTGGCTAGTCTCGTCGAGCCCCTGGTCATCGCGGGTCGCGAATTCGGTTCGCGGCTCATTACCGGCACCGGCGGCGCGGAGAATCTGGCGGTCCTGGAGGAGGCACTGGTCGCCTCCGGCACCGAGCTGACCACCGTGGCCATGCGCCGGGTGGACGCCGCGGGCGGCACCGGCGTGCTGGATCTGCTCAAGCGCCTCGAGATCGCCCCGCTGCCCAATACCGCAGGCTGTCGCACCGCCGCCGAGGCCGTGCTCACCGCGCAGCTGGGCCGCGAGGCGCTCGAAACCGATTGGGTGAAGCTGGAAGTCATCGCCGACGAGCGCACCCTGCTGCCCGACGCCATCGAATTGGTCGCCGCCGCCGAGCAATTGGTGGACGACGGCTTCACCGTGCTGCCCTACACCAATGACGATCCGGTGCTGGCCAAGCGGCTCGAGGACATCGGCTGCGCCGCGGTCATGCCGCTGGGCTCGCCCATCGGCACCGGCCTGGGCATCGGCAATCCGCACAATATCGAGATGATCGTGGCCGCCGCGGGCGTCCCGGTCATTCTCGACGCGGGCATCGGCACCGCCAGCGACGCCGCCCTGGCCATGGAACTCGGCTGCTCGGCCGTGCTGTTGGCGACCGCGGTCACCCGCGCCCGCCAGCCCGCCCTCATGGCCGCCGCCATGGCCCGCGCCGTCGAGGCCGGTTGGCTCGCCCGCCAGGCCGGTCGCATCCCCAAGCGCTTCTGGGCCCAGGCCTCCTCGCCCGGATTCTGAGCAGACGGGCCGAATTCCGAACCGGTCGGCCCTGATTGTGAACCCGGAGTCGTGGTCCGGCCGTAGTCATCCCTGAGGATGAGCGACGCGCTACCAATTAGCGATAGTGCGCGCTCCGAATGTGGGGAAGACTGGTGCCCATGATCGAACTGAGAGGCCTGACCAAACACTACGGCCAGACCGTCGCGGTGTCGGACCTGTCGTTCACGGTCCCGCCCGGCCAGGTGACCGGCTTTCTCGGCCCCAATGGGGCGGGCAAGTCGACCACCATGCGCATGATCCTGGGACTCGACACCCCGACCTCGGGCACCGCCCTCATCAACGGCCAGCCCTACCACGAATTGAAGAAGCCGCTGGAGACGGTCGGCGCGCTGCTCGACGCGAAGTGGGTGCACCCCAACCGTTCCGCGCGCTCGCATCTGCGCTGGATGGCCGCCTCCAATGACATTCCGGCCGCCCGGGTCGAGGAGGTGCTGCGCCTGGTCGGCCTGTCCGAGGTGGCCAACAAGAGCGCGGGCGGCTTCTCCCTGGGCATGTCGCAGCGGCTCGGCCTGGCCGGGGCGCTGCTCGGGGATCCGCAGGTGCTGCTGTTCGACGAGCCGGTCAACGGCCTGGACCCCGAGGGCATCCTGTGGATCCGCCGCTTCATGCAGCGGCTGGCGGGGGAGGGTCGCACCGTGCTGGTGTCGAGCCACCTGCTCTCCGAAATGGCCCAGACCGCAGAGCATCTCATCGTGATCGGCCGCGGCCGCCTGATCGCCGACACCACCACGAAGGATTTCATCGAGAAGGCCTCGGAACAGTCGGTGCGCGTGCGCAGTCCGCAGCTGGATCAGCTGCGCAGCCTGCTCACCTCCAATGGCATGACCGTCCGCGAGGACGGGGCCGAGGCCGACGGTCCGGCCCTGGTCGTCGCCGGTGTCACCAGTGACGCGGTCGGAAAATTGGCCGGCGCCAACGACATCACGCTCTACGAGCTCTCGCCGCAGCGGGCCTCGCTGGAGGAGGCGTTCATGCGCATGACCGGTGGCGCGGTGCAGTACCACGGCGAAGGCTTCGATCAGGTTATGGGAGGTGCGCTCTGATGGGAGTGCTCGCGGCGGAACGAATCAAGCTCACCTCGACCAAGTCCCCGGTCTGGTGCACGGCCCTGCTGGTGGTGTTCGCGCTCGGTATCGCGGCCCTGTTCAGCCTGGCGCTCAATGCCTCCTGGCGGGTGTTCCAGGATCAGCTGGCCGAGGGCAAGATGACCCCTGCCGACGCCCCTTACGCGGAGAACTCGGTGGCGGGCCTGGGCATCACCGGTCTGGCCCAGGGCATTCCGGGTTTCGGCTACCTGATGGTCATGATCCTGGCCGCGCTCGCGGTGACCAGTGAATACCGCTTCGGGACCATCAAGACGACCTTCCTGGCCAGCCCGAACCGGACCACGGTCCTGCTCACCAAGGCGGGTGTCATCGGGGTAGCTATGAGTTTGCTGAGCGCGATGCTGACCTTCCTCGGATTCTTCATCTTCAAGGCGATGGTCACCCACGACGCGGGCAGTCACCTGAGCCTGAGCAGCGGTGATCTGCGCGTCTTCTACGCCGTGCCGCTGTTCATCCTGCTGGTGGTGTTCCTGGCCGTGGGCGTGGGCACGCTGATCCGGCAGTCGGCGGGCGCGTTGTCGCTGCTGATCGTGTGGCCGGTGATCATCGAGCCCATGGTCGGCGCGTTCGGCAAGATCGGCCGCGAGATCCAGGTGCTGCTGCCGTTCCAGAACGCGGGCCGGTTCCTGGGTACCGTGGACGAGAAATCCCAGTACTGGCACTGGGGACCGTGGGGTGGTCTGATCTACTTCGCCGTCTTCGTGGCGATCGTCTTCGGTGCCGCGCTGTTCGTGGTGAACAAGCGCGACGCCTAGCTCGTGACCATCGAATAGAGACCCTGCCCGGGGAGCCGCCGGCCACTGCCCGGCCCGGCGGCAGGCATCGGCCCGATGCGGAATTCCGTGTCGGGCCGATGTCATTTCCGAGCGGCGGGCTAAGGCCGTGTGAAAACTTTCGCTTCCGGCCGGAATCTTCTAGATCTCGGACTGAACGGTCTGTAGCATCGCCTCAGCAACCAAAACACTCAAACATCGGCGGGTCCAATGAAGTGGCCGCTAGCACCGATCGGGAGGTGTCAGGTGGCAATCATTGATCCATCCCAGGACCGAGCCCTGGGATACGCTCTGGGCGTGAGCGAACGACCCTCCGACGGCGGTGAACGCGCCTCCGACGCGAACCGCACGGACGGACTGGGAACCGATCGCAACCGCTCGCGCGAGGCGAGCGGCAACCGGGCGCGGGACAACCGCATCGACCCGGATGTGGTCATTCCCCTGATCCCCGCCGAACTCTCCGCGGACGACGCCGAATCCGACGGGCAGCCGCGTCGGCGCGGCCGGTTTCCGGGGCAGCTCTCGGCCCTGGTCAACGCCGCCAATCAGCGCGGCGATCTGATCGGCGTCATCCGCAAGGCCCGCGAGAACCTGCCCGGCGATCCGGCCTTCGGCGATCCGCTCTCGGTGTCCGGTCCCGGCGGCGTGCGCGCCGTGGCTCGCGCGGCCGACAAGCTGGTCGGCGATTCCCCCAGTGCCGCACGCGAATTGGGGCTGGGCGCGCTGCAGGTCTGGCAGGCCATGCTGGAACGGGTCGGCAAAGGCCGTGGGGCGCAGGAGATCACCATCATGTTCACCGATCTGGTGGCCTTCTCCAGTTGGTCGCTGGCCGCGGGCGACGAGGTGACCCTGGATCTGCTGCGGCGGGTGGCCAAGGCCATCGAGCCGCCGATCAATGATCGCGGCGGCCAGGTGGTCAAGCGCATGGGTGACGGTGTCATGGCCGTGTTCCCGTCCGCGGACCGCGCGGTGCGCGCGGCCATCGCCGCCAAGGAGAACCTCTCCGCGGTTTCCGTGGACGGCTACCGCCCGCAGATGCGCCTGGGCCTGCACACCGGCAGCCCGCGGGAGATCGGCGGCGACTGGCTCGGCATCGACGTGAATATCGCCGCCCGCGTCATGGAGGCGGGCGGCAATGGCAACACCATGATCTCGGGCGCGACCCTCGACGCCCTGCAGCCCGAAACGCTCGAGGAACTCGGCCTGGGCGTAAAGCCTTACCGCCGGAGCTTTTTCGCGGCTCCCCTCAGCGGGGTCCCGGAAGATCTGCGCATCTTCCGCCTCGAAGCCGAATAGCTAGCTGGTCATCCACAAGATCGCGCCCACTGCCGCGAGGACGCCGCACGCGCCCAGGCCGATGGCCAGTGGCCGCGAGGTCTTGAACAGCGAGTACGCCCCGCCGAGCAGGAATCCGGCGAGGGCGAGCAGGACGATGGCGGTGACGTCTGAGGACACGCGCCCAGTCTGCCTGAAGGTTGCCGCCACTCCGGTCACCGGTCCCGAACTGGTGATTCTTTGAATAACAAGCACGCGGGCTTGCTTTTTTCAGGGGTGGATGTGACCCTGTAACCGACCGCAGCGCCGAAGCTGCGCCGGACTCAGGTGTGCACAGGAGGCCCTTCATGAGTCAGCTCGCCGACACTCCGGATGTCATCCGGATCGGCAATTGTTCCGGGTTCTACGGCGATCGGCTCAGCGCCATGCGGGAGATGCTCGAGGGCGGGCAGCTCGACGTGTTGACCGGCGACTATCTGGCCGAGCTCACCATGCTGATCCTGGGACGGGATCGCATGAAGGATCCGAACCTCGGCTACGCCAAGACCTTTGTGAAGCAGGTGGAGGACTGCCTCGGGCTGGCCCTGGAGTCGGGCGTGAAGATCGTGTCGAACGCGGGCGGGCTGAATCCGGCCGGGCTCGCGCAGCGGATCCGCGAGGTGGCCGAGAACCTCGGTCTCGCACCGAAAGTCGCCCATGTGACCGGTGACGACCTGCTGGCACGCGCGGGCGAACTCGGGCTGGGCGCACCGCTGACCGCCAATGCCTATCTGGGCGGGTGGGGCATCGCCGAATGCCTGAACGCGGGCGCGGACATCGTGGTGACCGGCCGGGTCACCGACGCGTCGGTGGTCGTCGGACCGGCGGCCGCGCACTTCGGCTGGGGCCGAACCGATTACGACGCGCTGGCCGGTGCGGTGGTGGCGGGGCACGTGATCGAATGCGGTACCCAGGCCACCGGCGGCAACTTCGCCTTCTTCACCGAGATCGCCGA
Source organism: Nocardia sp. CDC153 (assembly GCF_035818515.1). Taxonomy (NCBI): domain Bacteria; kingdom Bacillati; phylum Actinomycetota; class Actinomycetes; order Mycobacteriales; family Nocardiaceae; genus Nocardia; species Nocardia sp. CDC153. The sequence continues at coordinate 108,475 of NZ_JAYKYU010000009.1, forward strand.
TCTGGGCCGCCCCGGCTTCCCGATCGCCGAGGTGCGCCGCGACGGCAGCAGCGTCATCACCAAGCACGAGGGCACCGACGGCGCGGTCACCGTGGACACGGTCAAGGCGCAGCTGATGTACGAGATCCAGGGTGCGCGCTACGCCGGGCCGGATGTCACCGCGCGGCTCGACAGCATCCGGGTGAGCCAGGACGCGCCGGATCGGGTGCTCATCAGCGGGGTCACCGGTGAGGCCCCGCCGCCGCGGACGAAGGTCTCCACCAACACCATCGGCGGCTTCCGCAACGAGATGGAGTTCATCCTCACCGGCCTCGATATCGAGGCCAAAGCCGCACTGGCGCAACGGCAGCTGGAATCCTGGCTGGCCGTCCGGCCCGCCGAGCTGGAGTGGACCCTGGCCCGCCTGGACCGCCCCGACGCCGACACCGAGGAGCAGGCCAGCGCCCTGCTGCGCTGCGTGGTGCGCGACCCGGACCCGAACAAGGTGGGCCGCAATTTCTCCAGTGTCGCGGTCGAATTGGCGCTGGCCAGCTTCCCCGGCTTTTCGCTGACCTCCCCGCCCGGCAACGGCGGCCCCTACGGCGTGTTCACGCCGGGCTACGTGGATGCCAAGGAGGTCCCGCACACGGCGGTGCTGCCGGACGGCTCCGAGGTGGCGATCGCCCCGGCGGGGGAGACCCTCGAACTCGACGCGGTCGCCGAACCGGCGCTGCCGCAACCGCTTCCGGCGGGCGCGAGCAAGCGGGTGCCGCTGGGCACGATCGCGCTCGCACGCTCCGGTGACAAGGGCGGTAACGCGAACATCGGTGTCTGGGTCCGCACCGAGGAGCAGTGGCGCTGGCTGGTGCACACCCTCACCGTCGACGAGCTGCGCCGCCTGCTGCCGGAGACCGCCGAGCTGCCCGTCACCCGGCATGTATTGCCGAATCTGTTGGCACTCAACTTCATTGTCGAAGGCCTGCTCGGCGCGGGCGTGGCCTATCAGGCCCGTTTCGACCCGCAGGCCAAGGGGCTCGGCGAATGGCTGCGGGCCCGACACCTCGAGATCCCCGTGGAGCTGCTGCCATGACCACCGGATACGTGAATCCCTGGACGACGCCCGAGCGGCGTGAATTGCGTGCGACCGTGCGCGGTTTCGCGGAGCGGGAGGTGCTGCCCTACCTGGACGACTGGGAGCGGCAGGGCGAGATTCCGCGCGAGCTGCACAAGAAGGCGGGTGCGCTGGGGCTGTTGGGCATCCAATTCCCCGAAGCCGTGGGCGGTTCAGGCGGTGACGGGATCGACGCCGCCATCGTGTGCGAGGAGATGCATTACGCGGGATGCTCGGGCGGTCTGTTCGCGTCGCTGTTCACCTGTGGAATCGCGGTGCCGCACCTGGTCGCGTCGGGGAATGCCGAGCACATCGAGCGGTGGGTGAAGCCGACGCTGGCGGGGGAGAAGATCGGGTCGCTGGCGATCACCGAGCCGGGCGGCGGCTCGGATGTCGGGCATCTGCGCACCAGCGCGGTGCGCGACGGCGACGAATTCATCGTCAACGGTGCCAAGACGTTCATCACCTCCGGCGTGCGCGCCGATTACGTCGTGACGGCCGTGCGCACGGGTGGCCCCGGCGCGGGCGGTGTTTCGCTGCTGGTGGTGGAGAAGGGCACGCCGGGATTCACGGTCAGCCGCAAGCTGGAGAAGATGGGCTGGCTGGCCTCCGATACCGCCGAACTGTCGTATGTCGATGTGCGGGTGCCGGTCTCGAATCTGGTGGGCCCGGAGAATTCCGGATTCGCGCAGATCGCACAGGCTTTCGTGAGCGAGCGGGTGGGTCTGGCCGCGCAGGCGTACGGGCACGCGCAGCGCTGTCTGGACCTGACCCTGCGGTGGTGCCGGGATCGCGAGACCTTCGGTCGCCCGCTCATCAGCCGCCAGGCCGTGCAGAACACGCTGTCCGAGATGGCGCGTCGCATAGATGTGGCACGCGTCTACACCCATCATGTGGTGGAGCGCGCCGCGCACGGCGAGACCGATCTCATCGCGGAAGTATGCTTCGCCAAGAACACCGCCGTGGAGACGGCCGAATGGGTTGCGCACCAGGCGGTGCAGCTCTTCGGCGGCCTCGGCTACATGCGTGAGTCCGAAGTCGAACGGCACTACCGGGATGTCCGCATCCTGGGCATCGGCGGCGGTACCAACGAGATCCTGACCAGCCTCGCGGCCAAGCGATTGGGGTTCCAGTCTTGACCATTCTGCGCACGTCCCTCGACTCGAACTCGGCGGAGTATCAGGCCGCCGCCGAGGCCATGACCACCAAGCTCGCCGAGGTGGAGGCCGAATACGCCAAGAACATCGCGGGCGGCGGCCCGGAGAAGCTGGCGCGGCATCGCAAGCGCGGCAAGCTGACCGCGCGCGAGCGCATCGAACTGCTCATCGACGAGGACTCGCCGTTCCTCGAGCTGGCCCCGCTGGCGGCCTGGGGCAGCGAGTTCCACGTGGGCGCGAGCGTGATCGCGGGCATCGGCATTGTGGAGGGCGTCGAGTGCCTGATCACCGCCCCCGACCCGACGGTGCGCGGCGGCACCTCGAATCCCTGGACGCTGCGGAAGACGCTGCGGATGAACGACATCGCGCTGGAGAACCGGCTGCCGGTGATCGGCCTGGTGGAGTCCGGCGGCGCGGATCTGCCGACGCAGAAGGAAGTCTTCGTGCCCGGCGGCCGCATGTTCCGGGATCTGACCCGGTTGTCGGCGGCCGGAATCCCCACCATCGCACTGGTTTTCGGAAACTCGACCGCCGGTGGCGCGTACATACCCGGTATGTCCGACTACACGGTCATGATCAAGGAGCGCTCCAAGGTGTTCCTGGGCGGGCCGCCGCTGGTCAAGATGGCCACCGGTGAGGAGTCCGACGACGAATCCCTCGGCGGTGCCGAAATGCACGCCCGCACTTCGGGTCTGGCCGACTACCTGGCCGTGGACGAGCAGGACGCGATCCGCCTGGGCCGGTCCATCGTCAAGCGCCTGAACTGGCGTAAGCAGGGTCCGGCGGCGCGCCCGGCCGATCAGATCATCGAGCCGCTGTACGACCAGGAGGAGCTGCTCGGCATCGTGCCGGGCGATCTCAAGATCCCGTTCGATCCGCGCGAGGTCATCGCCCGCGTGGTGGACGGCTCGGATTTCGACGAGTTCAAGCCGCTCTACGGCTCCAGCCTGGTCACCGGCTGGGCCGAACTGCACGGCTATCCGGTCGGCGTTCTCGCCAATGCGCGCGGGGTGCTGTTCTCGGAGGAGGCCCAGAAGGCCACCCAGTTCATTCAGCTGGCCAACCAGTCGAACACGCCACTGCTGTTCCTGCACAACACCACCGGCTACATGGTCGGCAAGGAGTACGAGCAGAAGGGCATCATCAAGCACGGCGCGATGATGATCAACGCGGTGTCGAACTCGAAGGTCCCGCACATTTCGCTGCTCATGGGCGCGTCCTACGGTGCGGGCCACTACGGCATGTGCGGGCGCGCCTACGATCCGCGCTTCGTCTTCGCCTGGCCCAGTGCGAAATCCGCCGTCATGGGCGGCGCGCAGCTGGCGGGCGTCATCTCGATCGTCGGCCGGGCCGCCAATGAGGCCCGCGGCATTCCCTTCGACGCGGAGGCCGACGCCGGGTTGCGCGCCATGATCGAGGCGCAGATCGAGGCCGAATCGCTGCCCATGTTCATGTCGGGCCGCCTCTACGACGACGGCGTCATCGATCCCCGCGACACCCGCACGGTCTTGGGAATGGCGTTGTCGGCCATTCACAATGCCCCGATCAAGGGCGCCGAGGGCTTCGGCGTCTTCCGGATGTGAGGCACGGTATGGAAATCACGAATGTGCTGGTCGCCAACCGTGGCGAGATCGCGCGACGGGTCTTCGCGACGTGCCGTCGCATGGGGATCGCGACCACCGCGGTCTATTCGGACGCCGACGCCAACGCCCCGCATGTGGCGGAGGCCGACGCGGCGATTCGCCTGCCGGGCAACACGCCCGGTGAGACGTACCTGCGGAGCGAATTGATCATCGAGGCCGCCTTGGCCGCCGGTGCCGACGCCATTCACCCGGGCTACGGATTCCTTTCCGAGAACGCCGAATTCGCTGCGGCCGTACAGGCCGCCGGACTGACCTGGATCGGCCCGCCGGTCGCGGCCATCGAGCAGATGGGCTCCAAGGTCGAGTCCAAGAAGATGATGGACGCCGCGGGCGTCCCGGTGCTGAAGCAGCTGGATCCGGCCGAGGTCACCGCCCAGATGCTGCCGGTGCTCATCAAGGCATCGGCCGGCGGCGGTGGTCGCGGCATGCGGGTCGTGCGCGAGCTGTCCGAGCTGACCGGTCAGATCGAGGCCGCGCAGCGCGAAGCCCAGTCCGCCTTCGGCGATCCGACGGTTTTCTGTGAGCGCTACCTCGAGACCGGCCGCCATATCGAGGTGCAGGTCATGGCCGACACCCACGGCACGGTGTGGGCGGTCGGCGAGCGCGAGTGCTCGATTCAGCGCCGGCACCAGAAGGTGGTGGAAGAGGCACCGTCGCCGCTGGTCGAGAAGATCGACGGGATGCGGGCGCGGCTGTTCGAGGCGGCGCGGCTGGCGTCGGAGGCCATCGGGTACGAGGGCGCGGGCACCGTCGAATTCCTGGCCGACGAGAAGGGCGACTTCTTCTTCCTGGAGATGAATACCCGTCTGCAGGTGGAACATCCGGTCACCGAGCAGGTCACCGGCCTGGATCTGGTGCGCCTGCAACTGCAGGTGGCCGCCGGTCGCCCGCTGCCCGCGCGGCAGCCGGAGATGCGCGGCCACTCCATCGAGGTGCGCCTGTACGCCGAGGACCCGGCCCACGACTGGCAGCCGCAGTCCGGACCGGTGCACAAGCTCGACATCCCGGGCACCCTGGGCGAATTCACCGTGCTGACCGAGCCGGGCGTGCGCCTGGACACCGGCGTGGTGGACGGTTCGGTCGTCGGCGTGCACTACGACCCCATGCTGTCGAAGGTCATCTCCTTCGCCGAGACCCGCGACGAGGCCGCGCACCTGCTGGCGAGCGCGTTGCAGCGGGCCAAGATTCACGGCCTGGTCACCAACCGCGACCTGCTGGTGCGGGTGCTGCGGCACCCGGCGTTCCTGGCCGGGGACACCGACACCGCGTTCTTCGCCACGCACGATCTCGAAAAGCTCTCCGCCCCGCTGGTTTCGGAGGAGGACGAGAAGCTGTCGATCATCGCCGCGGCCCTGGCCGACGCGGCCGCCAATCGCCGCTCGGCGCGGGTCGGTGGCGGGCTGCCCAGCGGCTGGCGCAATCTGCCCTCGCAGGGACAGTCCAAGTCCTACGAGTCGCGTCTGACCGGTAAGCACGAGGTGCGCTACCGCCTCACCCGCACGGGGCTCGAGGTCGAGTGTCACGATGGGCTCGAATTGGTCGAGGCCACACCGGATCTCGTCATCCTTCAGGTCCCCGGCGAGCGCGGCCCGGTGCGTCGGCGCTTCGAGATCGCCCGCTACGGCGATCTGGTGGCGGTGGACTCCCCGCTCGGCCCGGTGGCCGTGCGCCGCCTGCCGCGTTTCGAGGACCCGGCCGACCAGGTGGCCGAGGGCTCGCTGCTCGCGCCCATGCCCGGCGCGGTGATCCGCCTGGGCGCGCAGGTCGGCGATCGGGTCGAGAAGGGCCAGCCGATCCTGTGGCTGGAGGCGATGAAGATGGAGCACACCATCGCGGCGCCCGCCGCCGGTGTCCTCACCGAATTGAATGTTTCCGCCGGTCAGCAGGTCGAGGTGGGCGCGGTGCTCGCCGTCGTGCATGCCGAAGAATCCGCGGTCCCCAGCGAAGAGCAGGAGTAGGCAATGAGTTTCATCGAGACCGACGAACAGAAGGCGCTGCGGTCCGCGGTGGCCAAGCTGGCCGCGAAATACAACTTCCGCGATTACGCCGGACCCAAGGCCCGCCGCAACGAGCCCTTCGACGAACTGTGGGACGAGGCGGGCAAGCTCGGCTTCCTGGGCGTGAACCTGCCCGAGGAGTACGGCGGCGGTGGCGCGGGCATCTACGAACTCGCGCTGGTCCAAGAGGAATTGGCGGCGCAGGGCTGCGGACTGCTGCTCGTGGTGGTCTCGCCCGCCATCTGCGGCACCATCATCACCAAGTACGGCACCGAGGCGCAGAAGCAGCAGTGGCTGACCAAGCTGGCCGACGGCTCGGCGAAGATGGTGTTCGGCATCACCGAGCCGGACGCGGGCTCCAACTCGCACAAGATCACCACCACCGCCCGCCGCGACGGCGAGGACTGGATCCTCAACGGCCGCAAGATCTTCATCTCCGGCGTGGACCAGGCCGAGGCCGTGCTCATCGTGGCCCGCTCCGAGAACGCCAAGACCGGCAACCTGCAGCCCGCGCTGTTCATCGTCCCCGTCGACACCCCCGGCTTCGTGAAGACGAAGCAGGAGATGGACATCATCGAGCCGGACAACCAGTTCACGCTGTTCCTCGACGAGGTCCGCCTGCCCGCCACCGCCCTGGTCGGTCAGGAGGACGCGGCCATCGCGCAGCTGTTCGCGGGCCTCAACCCGGAGCGCATCATGGGTGCGGCCATGGCGGTCGGCATGGGCCGCTACGCCATCGACGCGGCGGTGAAGTACGCCAAGGAGCGTGCGGTGTGGAAGGGCGCGCCGATCGGTTCGCACCAGGGCATCTCGCATCCGCTGGCGCAGGTGAAGATCGAGCTGGAACTGGCCAAGGTCATGATGCAGAAGGCCGCGTTCCTCTACGACTCCGGCGACGACTTCGGTGCCGCCGAGGCCGCCAATATGGCCAAATACGCTGCGGCCGAGGCCAGTATCAAGGCCCTCGACCAGGCGATCCAGACCCACGGTGGCTCCGGCCTGACCTCCGACGTCGGCCTGGCGGGCATGCTGGCCGCCGCCCGCATCGCCCGGGTCGCCCCGGTCAGCCGCGAGATGATCCTGAACTTCGTCGCGCAGCATTCGCTGGGATTGCCGAGGTCCTACTGATGAGTGACGCGCCCGCGGGCCCGTTCGTCCGCTACCAGGTGGCGGACGGATTCGCCACGCTCACACTGGATTCCCCGCACAACCGCAATGCCCTGTCCTCGCGGCTGGTGGCCGAGTTGCTCGAGGGACTGGAGCAGGCGGCGGCCGATGACGCCGTGCGAGCCGTGGTGCTGACCCACACCGGCAATACCTTCTGCGCCGGAGCGGATCTCAAGGAGGCGGTGGACGCCGACCCGGCCGCCGCCGCCGATATCCGCACCCGCTGGATGATCTCGGTGCTGCGCGACATTCTGGTCATGCCGAAACCCGTTGTGGCGCAGGTGAACGGCAATGTGCGGGCGGGCGGCATGGGGATCATCGCCGCCTGCGATCTGGTGGTCGCGGGCCACGACAGCAGCTTCGGCCTGACCGAAGTGCGCATTGGCCTGGCCCCGTTCATGATCTCGCTGACCCTGCTGCCGCGCCTGGCCCCGCGCGCGGCGGCCCGGTACTTCTCCACCGGCGAGATCTTCGACGCCGCCGAGGCCGAACGCATCGGCCTCATCACCGTGGCCGCCGACGATCCGGCCGCCGAGGTGGGCCGCCTGCTCGGTGAACTCCGCAAGGGCGCGCCGCAGGGACTCGCCGAGAGCAAGCGATTGGTGAACGCCGAGCTGCTCGCCGCCTTCGACCGCTCCGCCGAGGAACTGGCCAAACGTTCGGCCAGCTATTTCGGTACCCCGCAGGTCATCGAGGGCATGACGGCCTTCCTGCAGCGCCGCCCGCCCAACTGGGCAGAATAGGCAACCATGGCGACACCCCACGAACCCAAGCAGGACCGCAGCCGGGCCACCCGGCAGCGGCTGCTGGAGGCCACCATCGACTGCCTGGCCGAGACGGGTTGGGCCGCGGCCACGGTCGCCGTGGTGGCCGAACGGGCCGGGGTGTCGCGCGGTGCGGCCCAACACCATTTCCCCACCCGTGAGGATCTGATCACCGCCGCGCTGGAGTACATGTTCGAAACCCGCATGGACCAGGCCAAGGCCGACGCGCTCGCGGTGGCCGAGGTCGCCGAGGGCGCGGCCCGCACCGAAGCCGTCGTCTCCGGCCTGGTCGAGTCCTACACCAGCCCCCTGTTCAAGGCGGCATTACAGGTCTGGACGCACGCCGCCGCCGACCCGGCCCTGCGCGAACGCATCGTCCCCATGGAGGCCCGCTTCGGCCGCATCTCCCACCGCATGGCGGTGGAAGCCCTCGGCGTCGACGACTCCGACCCCGTCGCCCACCACCTGGTCCAAGCCACCCTCGACCTGGCCCGCGGCCTCGGCCTCGCCGACGTCCTCACCGATGATTCCTTGCGCCGCAAGGAAATCGTCCAGCAGTGGGCCGCCACCTTGCACGCGGCCCTGCCCACGCCGCGCGGATCAGCAGGGCAGCAACCAGAAACGCCCCAGGGCGATGAAAAGGGCCAGCCCTAGATAGAGCACGTTGGCCAGCACCGCGATTCGGTGGCCGTAGGTGTCAGAAGCCGAAAACCTCTGCCATGGCGATGGATTCGTCGTCCCAGCGATGCTCTATGAGCTCGCGCTCGGCCTCGGGGAGGGCGGGGTCCCATCCGGACCTGCGCCAGAAGGCTTCTCGGTGCTCATCGCTGAGGGGATGCGGCGTGGTCATAGCTGATTCCCTGGATCGTGACGACCGTCACAATCGAGTGTATCGAGAAGTGCCGAGCGCTCGTACCCGATCGGGTACGAGCGCTCAGTGTTCTTGTCGCGGTGGGAAACTCACCGACTATTCGGTTTTGGGCGAGGTCAGGTCGTAGAGGGTGATGCCGTCCACTTCCTGCGAGTTGAAGTGCTCCTTGACCCATGCGGTGATCTGAGCGCTCTCGCTCTTGGTATTGCCATTACCGCGCTCACCACCCATCTGACTGCCCGCGATGAAGTAGTGGATCCGGCCCACCTGCACGTACTCCTGGAACTGGGCCAGCGTCGGCGACGGATCGCTGCCGTTGAAGCCGCCGACCGGCATGACCGGCAGCTGGGTCGCCAACTGGAAGCCCGCGGCCGAGTTGGAGCTGACGGTGGCGGCCACCCAGGTGTAGTCGGAGCCGTCGGCCTTCAGCAGCGCGGTGACCTGGTCGCTGGGCTTGCTCGCCATCATCATGTTGCCCGCGCCGCCACCGAAATCACCCGGGCCACCGGTGTTTCCGGCAGGGCCGCCCGGCATGCCCGCGGGCTCACCGTGGTTGACGCCCATCCCGTGCGGACCGCCGGGTCCACCCATCGGCCGGTCGCCGCCGCGCCCGCCGGGTCCCCAACCGCCCCGAACCATGGGTCCGGCCGAGGGCATCGGTCCCTGATGCGCGGTGGTCAGGCCGCTGATCGTGTAGGCGATCGGACCGGCCAGCCCGACCAGCACCGCGACCGCTGCGGCGACCAGACCGGCCTTGCGCGGCAGGCGAATCAGCAGGAGCAGGGTGGCGACAATGCCACCGACCAGGATCACCCAGCGCAGCCACGGCACGAAGGACGTGCTGCGGGACAGGATGATCCACGCCGTCGCGGTGGTCGCGCCGAGTGCGAGCGCGGCGGCCAGGCGCACCCACGGCAGGTCGCGATGCCGCCAGGCGAGCACCGCGCCGATGCCGATCGAAGCGGCCACGGCCGGGGCCAGCGCCACCGTGTAATACGGGTGGAAGATGCCCTTCATGAAGCTGAACACCAGCCCGGTGCCCACCAGCCAGCCGCCGAACAGAATCAGCGTCGCCCGCTGCGGATCGGTGCGAGTCACCTTGCCGCGCAGGACGATTACCATGATCAGCAGGATCAGGGCGGCCGGAATGAGCCAGGCGATCTGACCGGCCTGCTGCGGCTCGAACAGCCGCCCGATGCCGGGCGTCCCCCACATGCCGCCTCCGCCGGTCGGCAGCTGCTCGCCGCCGCCGAAGCCGCCCACGCTGCCGGTCTCGTCGCCATTGAGGCGACCCAGCCCGTTGTAGCCGAGCGTCAGCTCGATGATCGAATTGTGCTGCGAGCCACCGAAGTACGGTCGATCGGAGGCGGGCCACAGCTCGGCCACCAGCACCCACCAGCCCGCACCGGCCACCAGGGCCGCGCCCGCGCCGAACAGCTGCGCGATGCGCTTGCCGAGCGCGGGTGGACCCGCGATCAGATAGGTCAACGCCAACGCGGGCACCACCAGCAGCACCTGCAATTGCTTGGCCAGGAAGCCGAGTCCGACGAATCCGCCGCTGAGCAACAGCCACCGCCAGCGCCCGTCGGCCACCGCGCGATTCATGGCCCAGGCCGCGGCCAGCATGAGGAACACCAGCATGGCGTCCGGATTGTTGAACCGGAACATCACGGCCGCAATGGGAGTCACGGCGAGCACCAGACCGGCCAACAGCCCGGCGCTCGCGCCGAAGGTCCGGCGCACGGTGGCCCACAGCAGCGCCACCGACGCGACGCCCAGCAGCGCCTGCGGCAGCAGCATGCTCCAGCTGTGCAGCCCGAAGATCCGGACCGAGATCTCCATGGGCCACAACGACAGTGGCGTCTTGTCCACGGTGATGGAGTTGGCGGCATCGGAGGAGCCGAAGAAGAACGCCTTCCACGACACCGAACCCGCCTGCACGGCCGCGGCGTAGAAGGAGTTGGCCCAGCCATTGGCCGACAGATTCCACAGGTACGCGATACCGGTGCCGATCAGCAGGGCCGCCAGCGCCAGATACTCACGACGATCGCCACGGGTGGCGGGCGGCTCGGCCGGGGGCGGGGTGATCGGGCGTTCGGTGATGGTCGCGGTCATCGGACCACCTCCGGCTCGGAATGCTTACCGGCATTGCGGAAGACCCACCGCAGGCCGACGAAACGCAGCAGCGTGGCGACCAGGTTGGCGACCACCAGCACCACCAGTTCGAGGTGGACCGCCGCGTCGGGCGCCCAGTGGTGCAGCGCGAACAGCGAACCACTGGTCAGCGCCAGGCCGACACCGAAGATGGCGAGCCCCTGAAAGTGGTGCGACACCGCTTGATTGGAGCCGCGCACCCCGAAGGTGAAGGCGCGGTTGGCCGCCGTATTGCCGATCGCGGTGATCAGCAGCGCCAGGAAGTTGGCCACCTGCGCGCCGGTAATCCCTTGCAGCACAACGTAGAGCAGCAGATAGGCCAGCGTGGAGGTGACGCCGACGATGCCGAACCGCACCAGCTGCCCGACCATGCCCAACGGCACGCCCTCCACCAGCGGCTCACGCCCGATCGCGGCGCGCAGCTCATTGATCGGCAGCCGTCCGGTGGTCAACGCGCGGCCGACCCGCCAGACGCCGAGGAGGTCCTTGCGGGCAGTGTCGACAATGTCCACCCGAGAATCCGGATCGTCGATCCAGTCCACCGGCACCTCGTGGATGCGCAACCCGATGCGTTCGGCCAGCACCAGCAGTTCGGTGTCGAAGAACCATTCGCCGTCCTCGACCAGCGGCAGTACCAGCTTGGCCACCTCACCGCGCATGGCCTTGAAGCCGCACTGCGCATCGGAGAACTTGGCCTGCAGCGAGGCTCGCAGAATGAGGTTGTAGCAGCGGGAGATGATCTCGCGCTTGGGTCCGCGCACCACCCGCGAGGAGGAGGCCAGCCGCGTGCCGATGGCGACGTCCGAGTGCCCGGACACCAGCGGCGCGACCAGCGGCAGCAGCGCGTTGAGATCGGTGGACAGGTCGACGTCCATGTACGCGACGACCTGGGCATTGGAGGCCTGCCACACCTCGCGCAGCGCGCGACCGCGGCCCTTGCGGTCCAGATGCACCACGCGCACGCCGTCCAGCTGGGCCGCCAGCTGCTTGGCGACCTCGAGGGTGGAGTCGGTGGAAGCGTTGTCGGCGATCGTGATTCGCGCGGTGAACGGGAAGCTCAGGGCGAGGAAGGCGTGCAGTCTGCGCACGCAGGGGCCGAGGTCGACCTCTTCGTTGTAGACCGGAACGACCACATCCACGACGGGCGCGGTCACTGCTTCTGCGGATTCCGCCTCCCGGACGGCGGTCACGGTGTCGCTCATGGTGACAAACTTCGATCACCAGCCTTTATCCCACCTGCGGCCCGCCTGGGAGGTTCCTGGGAGCGTGGCCGCGGCTACATCGCGCCGAGATGCAACCGCCACAGCGGCGAGACCGGACCATGTCCCGCGCCGAGGTCGTAGGAGGCTTCCAGGCTGCGGAAGGTCCATTCCTTGGCGAAGGCGACGGCGTCGGGGACCGAATAACCGTGGGCCAGCGCGCAGCAGATGGCGGCCGCCAGGGTGTCGCCGCCGCCGTGGTCGTTGCCGGTGTTCAGGCGCTTGGCGGGGAGTTCGTGGAAGGTGTCGCCGTCGAAGAGCAGGTCGGTGGACTGCTCTGAGGTGCGCAGGTGGCCGCCCTTGACGATGGCCCAGCGCGGGCCCAGGGCGATGAGCGCCTCGGCGGCCGCGCGGGCGGTGCGGTCGTCGATCACGTCGATGCCGGTGATGAGGCGGACCTCGTCGAGGTTCGGGGTGACCACGGTGGCCAGCGGAATCAGGGTGTGGCGCACCGCGTCCAGGGCCTCGGCGTGCAGCAGGGCGTCGCCGTGCATGGAGGCCGCGACCGGGTCCACGACCAGCGGGATATCGCCGTCGCGGCCGATGCCGACCTCGCGGCACACGCCCGCGACCGCCTCGATGATGGCGGTGGAGGCCAGCATGCCGGTCTTGGCCGCGCCGATTCCGATGTCGCCCACCACGGTTCGCACCTGGTCGGCCACGATCTGCGGCGGAATCTCGTGGAAGCCGCTGACGCCGAGGGTGTTCTGCACGGTCACCGCGGCCACCGCCACGCACGCGTGCACGCCGCACATGGCCATGGTGCGGGAGTCGGCCTGGATGCCCGCGCCGCCGCCGGAGTCGGTGCCCGCGATGGTCAGGGCGCGAACCGGGGTGGTGCCATTCGGAGCAAGCGGTAGGAGTTCCACGTCACAGACCCTAGTGGGGACGAATCGGGCCGGTGCGTCGACCCTAATTGAAAACCGTTATCATTAACCGCATGACTTCGGACCCGACCCTGCATCCACTCCCGGTGACCGTGCTGTCCGGTTTCCTCGGCGCGGGCAAGACGACCCTGCTCAACCACATCCTCGCCAACCGGGAGGGCCGCCGGGTGGCGGTCATCGTGAACGACATGAGCGAGGTGAACATCGACGCCGCCCTGGTCGCGGGCCAGGGCCACCTGGACCGGACCGAGGAGAAGCTGGTCGAACTCACCAACGGCTGCATCTGCTGCACGCTGCGCGAGGACCTCATCGAATCGGTGGGAAAGCTGGCCCGGGAGGGTCGATTCGATCAGCTGGTCATCGAATCCACCGGCATCTCCGAGCCCATGCCGGTGGCGGCCACCTTCGAGTGGGAGTTCGAGGACGGGTTCCGGCTGGGCGAGCTGGCGCGACTGGACACCATGGTGACCGTGGTCGACTGCTCGACCTTCCTGGCGGAGGTGGTGAAGGGGCAGGCGCTGGCCGAGCGGAATCTGCAAGCGGGCGAAGGGGATGCGCGCACCATCGCCGATCTGCTCATCGACCAGGTCGAGTTCGCGAATGTGCTGGTGCTCAATAAGACCGACCTGGTGAGCGCGAATGCCCTTGGGACGGTGGAGGCCACGATCCGGCGATTGAATCCCGCCGCCCGCGTGGTGCATGCCGCACACGGTGTGGTCGATCTCGCCGAGGTCCTCGACACCGGCCGCTACAACCCCGATCTGGCGGCCCAATTCGACGGCTGGGACGAGGAATTGGCGGGCGGCCACACTCCCGAGACCGAGGAATACGGCATCAGCAGCCTGACCTTCACCGCCGACCGCCCCTTCCACCCCGAGCGCCTGAACGCCGCCCTCGAACAACTCCAAAGGCTGTTGCGCAGCAAGGGTTTCTTCTGGCTGGCCAGCCGCCCCGACCTCGCCGCCATCTGGTCACAGGCGGGCCCGAACCTGACCTTCGAGGCGGGTGCCTACTGGGAGGCCCTCGATATGCAGCCCGGCCAGGAAATCGTCTTCATCGGCATCAAACTCGACCGCCCCCACGTCCGCGATCTGCTGAACTCGGCCCTGCTCACCGACGCCGAGTTGGAAGCCGGGCCGCAGGCGTGGCTGCGGTACCCGGATCCCTTCCCGTCCTGGGGCGGTATGCACGAACACGCGTAGTCCGGCTCAGTTGGAGATGCCGGGGGTGCGGCGGAGGTAGGTGGGGTCGGTGAGTTGGTCGACCAGGAAGTTGGCGATGTCGGCGCGGGAGATCTTCAGGGACAGGCCGGATTCGGTGGCGGGGAAGCCGCGGCGGAAGTTGCCGGTGGCCGGGCCGTCGGTGAAGGCGCTGGGGCGGACGATGGTCCAGTCCAGGTCGCTGGCCATGACGTACTGCTCCTGCTGGACGTGGTCGGCGTAGGCCTGGCGCAGCAGCATGCCGAACATGATGTATTTCCAGACGAAGTCGAGGTTGCCGCGGCTGTCGCCGACGCCCAGGGAGGATTGGCAGATCAGGCGTTTGACGCCGGTGCGGTCCATGGCCTCGATGATGCGGCGGGTGCCCTCGGCGCGGACGACGCCCTTGCGGCCCGCGCCGAGGGTGACGATGACGGCGTCCTGGCCGATGACCGTGCGCTCGACGGCGGCGGGGTCCAGGACGTCGCCGACCACGACGCGCAACCGCTCGTGCGGTGTGGAGATGTGGGACGCGTCGCGGGTCAGGGCGGTGACCTCGTATCCGGCCGCGAGGGCGCGGGCGACGACGTGGCGACCGATGGTCCCGGTGGCTCCGAAAATTGCTACCTTCATTGCTCTCACCTCGTGTAATTCGTTGTTGCGAAGGTGAATTCAGTACATCAACGGAGGCCGCCGGGAAACATCGATGCGCGTCTCGCGAACATGCGAGATCAGCTCACGCGGGCGAAGAATTCGCGGATATCGGCGATCAGGATCTCGGGCACCTCGTGCGCGGCGTAGTGCCCGGCGGCGTCGTTCGCACCGTCCGAACGCATCGAGGCCACATCGTAGGCATGCCAGCTCACGATGTTCTTGTGATCCCGGTCGGCGAAGCGGCGGATGGACTGGAAATCACCCTTGAACATGGCCAACGCGGTGGGCACGGTGGTCGGGCCGGGGGTGCGCTCGGTGTCGTGGGCGTCCTCCCAGTAGAAGCGGATCGAGGAGGCCGCGGTGTCGGTCAGCCAGTAGATCGCGATATTGCCGATGATGAAGTCGGCGTCCAGGCTCTCGCCCATGAGCTGGGAGTTCCAGCCCAGCAGGCCGATCGGCGAATCCGAGATCGCGAAGGCCAGGGTCTGCGGCTGCTGGCTGTGCAGGGTGTTGAAGGCGAACTTGTTGTCCATGAACCACTGCAGGTGCGCGAGCGCCGCCTGATCCTCGGCGGACAGGTCCGCGAACTCGGCCGGATCACCGGACGGGAACGAGAACAGCTGCGTCACATGCATTCCCGCCACACGATCCGGGGCGATGCGAGCCATTTCCGGCGCGACCATCGAGCCCGCGTCATTGCCGATCGCGCCGAACCGCTCGTAGCCGAGCCGGGCCATCAGCTCCACGAAGGCGCGGGCGGTGCGGCGGGTGCCCCAGCCGGTGCTGCGGGTCGGGCCCGAGAAGCCGAAGCCGGGCAGCGAGGGGATGACCAGGTGGAAGGCCGGGGCCTGGGCATCGGCGGGGTTGGTCAGGGGTTCGATCACATCCAGGTACTCGAGGATCGAGCCGGGCCAGCCGTGGATGAGGACCGCCGGGACGGCGTCCTCGCGCGGCGAGCGCACATGCAGGAAGTGGATGTCCTCGCCCTCGATCTCGGTGGTGAACTGCGGGTAGGCGTTCAGCTTGGCTTCCAGTGCCCGCCAATCGAATTCGTTCAGCCAGTACTGCGCCAGGCCCTGCACCCGCGCATTGGTGACGCCGTACGCGTCGCCCACGCCCGGCAGCTCGTTCGGGAGAACGGCCTTGCGCAGCCGCTCGTTCAGGTCATCGAGCTGGGCCTGGGGGATGTCGATGCGGAAGGGGCGGATGGCGGAGGCGGCGGGCTGGGTGTTCATCATTCTCTCCTTGGTGGAACGGAATGTTTCGTTCTGTTTCAACCGTAGCGGAACGGATCGTTCCGTTCAAGTGCTATTCTCGATTCATGCCGAAGACAGCCGAAACCGCAGCTCAGCGCTCCCTACCCGGTCGCAAGGCGCAGGCCGCCCGCAATGACGAACTCATCCTGGCCGCCGCGCGGGACGTGTTCCTGGCCGAACCGAAGGCCCCGATCTCGGCCGTCGCCGAGCGCGCCGGGGTGGGCATCAGCGCCCTGTACCGCCGCTATCCGAGCAAGGAGGAGCTGCTGCGCACCCTCTGCTACGACGGGCTACGCCGCTACAACGCGGAAGCCGAAGCGGCGCTGCGGGATTCGGACGGCTGGCAGACCCTGGTCGACTTCCTGGAGCGCGTGGTCGACGCCGACGTGCACTCGCTGGTCGTCCATCTGGCCGGTACCTTCACCCCCGACGAGTCCATCGTCCCGGAGGTCCAGCGCTCGGCCGAACTCAATGCGGAGATCCTGCGCAGGGCACGCGCATCCGGCCGCCTGCGCCCGACCATCGAGGTCGCCGACTTCGGCCTGATCCTCGAATCCTGCGCCGCCATCTCCCTCCCCGACCCGGACCGCACCCGCCAACTCCGCCGCCGTGTCCTGGCGCTGCTCATCGACGGCCTCGCCACCACGGGAGACCTGCCGGGTCCGCCACCCGGCCCGAACGAGTTCGCCCACCGCTGGCAACGCGCTGACAAAGTGACCGCGGAACCATGATGATTTCCACGACTCGGCTCCGACTTCCGGAGGAACACTCGAAACGGAAGGGATTTGCCATGAACTGGACCCTCGAAGTGGTCATCGTCCCCGTGTCGGACGTCGACCGCGCCAAGGACTTCTACGCGAACAAGCTCGGCTTCCACGTCGACCACGATGTCGTGCCCAGCCCGGGCATGCGCATCTGCCAGCTGACCCCGCCGGGCTCCGGCTGCTCCATCGTGATCGGTGCGGGCGGCACGGTGCCGAAGATGGAGCCCGGATATCTGAAGGGCCTGCAACTGGTCGTCCCCGATCTGCGCCGCGCCCACGCCGAACTGGTCGAACGCGGCGTCGATGTCAGCGACATCCAGGTCCTGCCCGGCCCGCCCTCGGCCGGTGACCCCCTCGACAACGCCGGATTCGTCTTCTTCGACGACCCGGACGGCAATAGCTGGGCCATCCAACAGATCTCCAACCGGGCCTGAATACGACTCTGGGCGGATGGCCCGAAAGCCATCCGCCCAGAGGAGAATTCGTCTTACGACACGACGGGCAGGTACACCTTGTTACCGGCCGCCGCGAACTCCTCGGACTTCTCCGCCATGCCCGCCTCGATGGCGTTCACGTCGGTGAGGCCGTGCTTCTCGGCGTAGTCGCGCACGTCCTGCGAGATGCGCATGGAGCAGAACTTCGGACCGCACATGGAGCAGAAGTGGGCGGTCTTGGCGGGCTCGGCCGGGAGGGTCTCGTCGTGGTATTCCCGCGCGGTGTCGGGGTCGAGCGAGAGGTTGAACTGGTCGGTCCAGCGGAACTCGAAGCGCGCCTTGGACAGCGCGTTGTCGCGCTCCTGGGCGCGCGGGTGCTGCTTGGCCAGGTCGGCGGAGTGGGCGGCGATCTTGTAGGTGATCACGCCGACCTTCACGTCGTCGCGGTTGGGCAGGCCCAGGTGCTCCTTGGGAGTCACGTAGCAGAGCATCGCGGTACCGGCCTGGGCGATGATGGCCGCGCCGATGGCCGAGGTGATGTGGTCGTAGGCGGGCGCGATATCGGTGGCCAGCGGGCCGAGGGTGTAGAACGGAGCCTCCTCGCAGAGCTCCTCCTCGAGCCGCACGTTCTCCACGATCTTGTGCATCGGCACATGGCCGGGGCCCTCGATCATCACCTGCACGCCATAGGATTTCGCGATCTTGGTGAGCTCGCCCAGGGTGCGCAGTTCGGCGAACTGGGCCTCGTCATTGGCGTCCGCGATGGAGCCGGGACGCAGACCGTCACCGAGGGAGAAGGTGATGTCGTACTTGGCGAGAATCTCGCACAGCTCGGCGAAGTTGGTGTACAGGAACGACTCCTGGTGATGCGCCAAACACCAAGCGGCCATGATGGATCCGCCGCGCGAGACGATGCCGGTTACGCGCTTGGCGGCCAGCGGCACATAGCGCAGCAGCACGCCCGCGTGCACGGTC
This sequence comes from Nocardia sp. CDC153, assembly GCF_035818515.1. Taxonomy (NCBI): domain Bacteria; kingdom Bacillati; phylum Actinomycetota; class Actinomycetes; order Mycobacteriales; family Nocardiaceae; genus Nocardia; species Nocardia sp. CDC153. The sequence goes on from NZ_JAYKYU010000009.1 coordinate 126,746, forward strand.
ATGTAGTCCACGCCCTGCTCGGCCTGCTCGATCACGGTGTCGCGGTAGATCTCCCAGGTGAGCTTGGTGGGATCGCCGTTGACCTTCTCGAGCGCCTGGTAGATCGGCACGGTGCCCACCGGGACGGGGGAGTTGCGCAGAATCCACTCGCGGGTCTCGTGAATGTTCTTGCCGGTGGACAGATCCATGATGGTGTCCGCGCCCCAGCGGGTGGCCCACACCATCTTCTCGACCTCCTCGGCGATGGAGGAGCTCACGGCCGAGTTGCCGATATTCGCGTTGATCTTCACCGCGAACTTCTTGCCGATGATCATCGGCTCGGACTCGGGATGCTTGTGGTTCGCGGGGATGACCGCGCGGCCCGCGGCGACCTCGTCACGCACCAGTTCGGGCGAAACGCCTTCGCGCGCGGCGATGAAGGCCATCTCCTTGGTGATGATGCCCTGGCGCGCCCAGTTCAGCTGCGTCGGCGGGCCGTCGACCTGCGGCTTGTCCCAGCCGTCGCGCAGCTTGGGCAGACCCGCTTCCAGATCGATGGTGGCGCTGTCGTCGGTGTACGGGCCCGAGGTGTCGTACACGTCGAAGTGCTCGCCATTGGTGAGGTTGATGCGCCGCACCGGAACATTCAGGATCGTGCCGTCGGCCTCGATCTGTTCGTAGTGCTTGACGCTGCCCTCGATAGGACCGGTTGTCACGGTGTCGACAGGCGCAGATGTGCTGGAGACACGATTCGATGACATTTGAGAATCCTCCCTACGCCGGCATTACCCGGTCAGGTTCATACGGTCGACGGCCCACTAGCCGTCCTCTCAGCCCGCTGGTGCGAGCCCCCGTTGGCATGCGTACTTTTCCGCAGCCGACCATACCCCGGCAGTGCAAGGGTGTGGACCGGCGGCGGAAAAATATACGAGCTCGCTCTCAGTGCTCCTGCGGACCGATGGGCCAGCCGAGCGCGCCGAACGCCGCGTTCAGATTGATCTCGGTCTGGGTGGCGAGAGCATCCAGGCTGCCGAGCATGGTGATCACATTGTCGGTGCGGCAGCCGACCGGATCGCCCGCGCCCGGGGCGAGCCGCGACTTGATCCAGTTGAAGGCGTCGGCCATGCCCAGCGTGGTCAGGGTCAGATGCTCGCTGAGGTGATCGCGCTTGTAGTAGACGGAAGTGCCGCCGTCACACCACTGCTGGACCATCCGGTCGTTGGTGTACCAGGGCACGGCCTCGTCGTAAACACCCTGGTAGACCATGGTCGGCGCGGTCGGCGGATTGCTGCCCAGCACGGTCGAATCGAAGACCTCCTTGATCTCGGGCAAGGCCAGGTAATCCGCGATCGGGATGGTCAGCATGCGCTGGTAGTCGGTGAACATCAGGTTCAGCACATTGCGCACCAGACACTGATTGGCGGTGCGTTCCATGATCGCCCGCCCCTCCGGGGTCAGGTACTTGTCGGTGGTCTCCGCGAACTTCGGATAGGCGTTGCGCAGGGACGCGATGCCGACGCCGATCAGGCTCGCGAACATGGAACCGTTGACGTGCAGCAGCGATTCGACATCCGACACGGGCGCGCCCATGGCAATGCCCTTGATGTTCAGTTCCGGCGCGTAGCTCGGCTGCATCTCCGCCGCCCAGCCGCTGCCCATGCCGCCACCGGAGTAACCCCACAGGGCCACAGGCGTATTCGCGCCGTCCAGACCCAGCGGCTGGAAACTCTCGGCCGCGCGCACGCTGTCGAGAATCATGTAGCCCGGTTCCTTGGCCACCGCCAGATGGCCGTTGAGTCCCTCGTAGTCGGGCACGTTGATGGCGTAGCCCTGACTGATGGAGGCCGCGAGCTCGAGGTACTCGACCGTCGAGTGAATGCCCTCCAGCGCGGGCAGTCCGCCGCCCTGCTGCAGAACGTACGAGGGCGCGCAGGCGGGCGAGGTGCTGTCGTAGAAGAACTGGTGCGAGACCAGCGGGCGGCTGTGAGAAGTGTTGGCCCCCTCGGGGATCGCGACCGTGGTGGCCGCGACGGTCGGCTGTCCGAACAGGTCGGTGGTGCGGTAGAGCAGCTGCCAGGACCGCACGTGCACCGGCAGCACGGTCAGCACCGCCAGCTGTACTTCGCGACTGCGCAGGATCGTGCCCGGCTCGGCGGATTCGAAGCCGTCGGGCGCCTGGTAGAACGGGTCCACGTTCAACGGAAGCGGTTGCGCGGCAGCCGTTCCGGCGGTGAAACCCCCTAGTAGTACGGCCGAGGCGGCCGTCAATGCCGTCGCGAGGGCGGCCGCGAGCAGCCGCGTCCCTCGTCTTCGGCGATCCCCATTGATTGCCACGTCTCTGTTCCCTTCCTCATCGACGTGACAGCGATTACAACACGGTATCCAGTTACCAACAAGATGTCTTTCTGAAAATAGCTTGGCTATCGTCTAGGCATGTCCCGCAGCAAATCTGCCGCGCCGACCGACCGGACCCCCGTACGGCGTCGCATCCGTGGCCTGGACGCCGACGAGCGCAGCGCCCAGCGCCGTCGTCAACTGCTGTCCGCCGCCACCGAACTCTTTGCCCGGCAAAGCTATTCGCTGACCTCGATCGAACAGATCTGCCAGCACGCCTACGTCGGCACCAAGGGCTTCTACGACCACTTCGAGAGCAAGGAAGCCTGCTACACCGCCCTGCTCGTCCAGATCAGTACCGGCATCCAGCAACGCGTCGCCGAGGTCGCCGCCGAGACCGCGGATCGGGACTGGCCGACCCGCCGCGCGGCCGTCGTCGCCGCCTTCGTGCACGCCATCGCCGACGACCCGCGACTGGCCAAGGTGACCTTCGGCGAGGCGGGCGGCATTTCCCCCGCCGTGGAGGCCCAGCGCCGCAGTAATCGCCGCTGGTCCGCGGAATTCCTGAAACAGCAATGGCTGCAGGACGATCCGCGCGAACACCCCGGCATGCTGGCCTTGGCGCTGGCCACCATCGGCGGCATGTTCGAACTCGTCGCCGACTGGCTGCACCACCACGACGACGGCGGCGCCCCCGACTCCGTCGAAACCCTCGTCGCCGACCTGAACCACTTCGTCGCCGTCGTCGACGCGGGCCGAGCGGCGATGCGCTGATCGGCGACGGCTCAGCGCGGCCGGGCGTCGAGCATGATCTCGCGAAGGGCGTCGCGCAGCCAGCGGTGGGCCGGGTCGGCGTCGTTGCGGGGATGCCAGGCCAAAGCGTAAGGGAGCGGCGGGGTTTCGACCGGCAGCTCGAAGGTGGTGAGACCCAGTTGCTCCGCCATCGGGCCCGCGCAGGCGGGGATATTGCCCAGTAGATCGCTATTGCGGAGGAAGAAGAGCGAGCCGGTGATTCCGGCGACCGAGGCGGTGACTTCGCGACGCAGGCCCTGCCGGGCGAGCGCGTCGTCGATCGGGCCGGTGAGGCGTCCCCGGCGCGAGGCCGCAAGGTGGCGGGCGCTCACATAGTCCTCCAGCCGAATTCTGTTGCCGCGCACCAGCGGATGCCCGAGGCGGGCCGCCCCGATCATACGGTCCTCGTAGACCTGCGCGATATGGATTTCCGGCGCGCGATCGCCGATGATGCCCATCTCCAAATCGGCATGGCCATCCCACAGCATGGGTGTGTCGGTGTGGCCCTCGTTGAGGAAGCGCAGGGTGATGCCCGGCTCCTCGGCCGCCGCGCGCTCGACCAGAGCCGGGCCGAACACCGCGGCCATGGCGTAGTGGGCCAACACGGTGAGATCGCGGGTCACCGACCGGACATCGGTGCTATGGGCGGCCGAGAAGAGCCGCTGCACACGATCGACCAGTTCCCGCACCTCGGCCTGGATGGCCAGCGCGTGTGGGGTCGGGACCATGACCCGGCCCGCGCGGACCAGGATCGGGTCGCCGATCGTGCGCCGGATACGGTCGGATAAATTATCCGATGGCGAGTAGGATGTATGGATGGCCAAGACGAAGCTATCGATCACCATCGACGATTCGGTTGCCGCTGACGCGGATGCCGCCGCAGAGGCCGCAGGTCTCAACCGTTCCGAATATATGGAGCGAGCGGTGCGGGAGGCCAACCTGCGGGCGGCGCTGCAACGCTACAAGTCCGTCACTGTCCCTACGCTCGGAATTGACGAATACGCCCAGCGCATCTATCAACTCAATCGGAAAGTGGGCCTGTGATCCGTCCTGGCGCAATTTGTCCCCGCCGCGATACCGACACAGAGATCTACGTCGCCGTTCTGTCCAGCGCCACTCATATCGAAGCCGAGACCGGACGAGTGTTCGTGTGTCCCTTTATACCCGGCGAATTGCCCGAGGGTGCAATGGCTTTCGATGTCGCAGTGCCCACGCCAACCGGCCTCCTATTGCCAGAACTCACGCAGTGGCTGCCAGTCTCGGCGCTTGACGAGCCGATCGGCAACGCCGGGCAGCAGGCGCTAACACGCGCCACATCCCTGGTTGCCTCACTACTGGGCTGGCCCTGAAACTAGGTAGCGGGATGCTGCCGCAGCGCTCCGATTCTTCGCCGTGGGCGCGCTGGCGGCGCGTCCGGGCACTGGGCAATATCGGTGGCGGGCTGTTGCAGCAGTATCTGCCGTGGCAGGCGTTGTTCTGGGTGATGGTCCCCGCTGGACTCGCACTGCTCATCGCGGTGGCGGTCGTGACCCCGAAAACCCCACGGCGCGAAGCGAATCAGGATCTGACCGGGGCGCTGCTGCTCATGGCCGGATCGACCGCGCTGCTCTACGGCATTATCGAGGGCCCCTCGCACGGCTGGGGCGCGCCGGAGGTGCTGGTCGGGTTCGGGCTCGGCGCGATCCTGATCGTGGTGCTGGGTTGGCATTCGCTGCGCTCGCCGCATCCGCTCATCGACCCGCGCGTGTTCCGGTCTCGGTCGCTGTCCGTGGCCGTATTGGGCACGGCCACCACGTTTTTCGGGCTGTTCGCCTTGTTCTTCGTGAACTCGCAGTACCTGCAATACGTGAAGGGATTCTCGGCTGGAAGCCGCCCTGGGGCCCCGGATTCCGGCCGCGGGTGGGCTGGCCGCCATCGGCGCGGGCCTGCTGCTGGTCGCCACCGCGGACGCCGGCACCCCGTATCCGCTGTACGCGGTCTACCTGGTGCTGCTGTCGTTCGGTATGGGTTTCGCCGCCCCGGTGCTCACCATCGGTGTCGCGATGATCGGTACCCTGATGGCCTCACACACGGGGGACGGTGCTCGCCATCCGGCCGACTTCGCCGACGGCATGGGTCTCGGCCTCGCCGTCATCGGCTCGCTGGTGCTGCTCGCCGCCGGTGTGGTCGCCCTCGGCTACCGTCGGTGAGGCTTCCGGGCCCGACTCTTCCAGTCCGATCCGCTTGTGCAGTGCCGCAAGCGGTTTCGGGGCCCACCAGTTGCCGGTGGACATCAGACGCATGAGGGCCGGGGCCAGCAGGCCACGGATGATGGTCGCGTCGGCGACCACGGCCAGTGCCAAGCCGATCCCGAACAGCTTCATGGGTGCGACCTCGGAGGTGGCCACGGCCAGCAGCACCACCGCCATCAATCCCGCCGCGGCGGTGAAGATTCGGCCGGTGCGGGCCACTCCGAGGGCGACCGAGCGGGTGTTGGCCTCGCTACTGCGGTCCGAGGCCAGCCACTCCTCGCGAATGCGGGAGAGCAGGAACACCTCGTAGTCCATGGACATGCCGAAGGCCAGGCAGAACATGAGGATCGGCATGAACAGGTCGATATTGCCGGTGGCGGTGAAACCCAGGAGGCCGGACAGATGGCCCTGCTCGAAGATCCAGATCATCGCGCCGAAGGTGGCGGTGAGCGAGAGCATGTTCAGCAGCAGCGCCTTCACCGGGAGCACCACGCTGCCGGTGAACAGGAACAGCAGAATCAGGGTGATGACGGCGATCAGCGCGCCCGCCAAGGGAAGTCGGCTGATCACCGAGTCCATGGTGTCCTCGTTCAGGGCGGCCGCACCGCCGAAGCGGACCTCGCCGGGCGCGTCCACCGCGCGCAATTGCGACAGCTGCCGCTTGCCCTCGGCGGAGTAGGGCGCGACCCTGGTGCCGACCGACAGATAGGTTCCGCCGGGTCCCGCCATCTGCGGGATGCCGGCCGCCATCTTGGTGCCGTTCGCGTAGACGCCCTCACTCGACAGCACCGCCGGAACCCCGGGCACCCGCGACAGCGCGGCGGCGTACCCGCCGATTTCCCCGCTGTCGCCGTGGAATCCGGGCAGGGCCACCACGGCACTCGACGCCATATCGGCATTGAAGTCGTGTCGCAGCGCGTCACCCACCTGCCGGCTGGAGGCGAAGGTGCCGATCACCCGGTCGTCGGGTGTCCCGAAATGCGCCTGCAGGAACGGAGATCCGAGCCCCAGCAGCACCGCCGCCGCGATGACCGCGACCGGCAGGGCCCGCCGCATCACCCGGGTGACCAGCCGATACCAGAAGGTGTCCGCCGGCCGCCTGGGCGCGATGGCCGTGCGCCCGGCCAGGCGGCGCAAGGGCTTTCGCAGATCCCAGGCGTTCACGCGATCCCCGAGCAGCATGAGGGCCGCGGGCAGCAGCAGGACCGACGCGCCCACCGCGGCCGCCACGACCGCCACGCCCGCGTACGCGAAGGACTTGAAGAACGGCTGCGGGAACACCGCCAGCGCGGCCAGCGCGAGCGCCACCGTCAAGCCGGAGAAGACGACCGTGCGGCCCGCCGTCCGCACCGAACGCAGAATGGCCGAACGGGTATCGCGCCCCGCGGCCAGCTCTTCGCGATACCGACTGACAATGAACAGGCTGTAGTCGATGGCCAGGGCCAGCCCCAGCGCGCTGGTCATGTTCAGCGCGAAGATCGACACCTGCATGACCGTGGTCAGCCCGCGCAGAATCCCGAGCGTGGCGGCAATCGCGAAGAGCCCCACCCCGATCGGCAGCGCCGCCGCGACCACGCTGCCGAACACCAGCACCAGCAGCAGCCCGGACACCGGCACCGCGATGGCCTCGGCCACCACCAGATCCTTCTCGACCTGGTGATTGATATCCGCGAACGATCCGGCCATGCCGCCGACCCGCACCCGCACGCCGTCGCGATCGCCATTGAACTGGTTGGCCAACTCCGCCGCGCGGTTCTGCACATCGGTATCGGTGCCGGTCACCGTGGCCATGATCAGCCCGCGCTGGCCGTCCTTGCTCTTGAGCGCGGCGGCCAGATCGGGTCGGGCGGTCGCGGTGGTCCAATACGACTGCACGCCGGTGATATTCGGATTCCGGCCGAGGTCGTCGGTAATGCGCTGCGCCTCGGCGCGCACCTGCGGAGCGTTGACGCCGCCGTCACCGCTCACCATGACGATGAGGTTCGGATTGCCGCCGGGGAAGTTCTCGGTGATGAAGTCATTGGCGCGCACCGACTCCAGCGAGCCGGTCAGGTACCCGCCGCCGACCATGTGGGACTTCGCGGTGGCACCGAACCCACCGCAGACGAGCATCAGCAAGAGCGCGGCCACCAGCACGGCACGCGGGCGCGCCATGGCGAACCGGGCAAGACTGGTCAACACTGACGCCACCTCCGAGGGTCTCCCGACGCTCGGAACCGTAGCGTTCCTGATCTACCGCTCGGTAGGGTCAGTGACGACGCTCATGCAGATAGCCCATGGCTATCTCGGGAAGTATCGCGCCCGCCGCGGCCGAAGCCGCGGCGGGCGCAAGGGGAGTGGGAAAGGGTTAAACGGCTTTCACGGCGCGGCCGCGCACCTCGCCCAGGCTCAGGCGACCACCGCCGACGGCGGGCGCGGTGGCGGTGATCGTCACCTCGTCGCCGTCGTTGAGGAAGGTGCGCTGCACCCCGTTCAGCTCGAGGGGTTCGGTGCCGCCCCAGGTCATTTCCATCAGCGATCCCCGCTCACTGCGGTCCGCGCCCGAAATGGTGCCGGAGGCGAACAGATCCCCGGTGCGGGTGGAGGCCCCGTTCACCGTCATGTGCGCGAGCATCTGCGCCGGAGACCAGTACATGCGCCGGTACGGGGGAGTGGAGACGACCTGCCCGTTCCATTCGACGCTCAGGTTGATGTCCAATCCCCAGGCCGCCGTGTCCCGCAGATACGGCAGCGGTTCGGGATGCTGCGCGGGCAGCGGAATCCGGGCGGCGGCCAGCGCGTCGAGCGGAGTGACCCACGCCGACAGGGTGGTTGCGAAGGACTTGCCGAGGAACGGGCCCAGCGGTTGCCCCTCCCACGCCTGGATGTCCCGCGCCGACCAGTCGTTGACCAGGGCCACCCCGAAGACGTGTTCGGCGAACTCGCCCGTCTCGATGGGACGGCCCAGCTCCGACCCCGCGCCCACGATGAAACCCAGCTCGGCCTCGATGTCGAGCCGTCGACTCGGCCCGAAATCCGGTGTGCCGGAATCGGTCTTGCGCTGACCGTGCGGCCGGACGATATCGGTGCCCGACACCACCACCGTGCCCGAGCGCCCGTGGTACCCCACCGGCAGATGTCGCCAGTTCGGCAGCAGCGGTTCGGCATTGGGCCGCAGCATGCGCCCCAGCGCGGTGGCGTGATCGAGGCTGGCGTAGAAGTCCACGTAGTCGCCGATCTCGACCGGCAGATCCAGCCGCACCGCCCGCACCTCGTGCACGGCCGCCGCGGGCAGCTCCGATTCGGCGGCCGCGCGCACCCGCTCGCGCACCTCCCGCCAGCACTGCGGACCCTGCGTCATGAAGGCGTTGAGGCTGGGCTGGTGGAACATCGGATCGTCCAGCGCGACAGCCAGATCGATGATCGAATCACCCAGCCGCGCGCCCACCCGCGGCTCCTCGCCCAGCGGGCGGAACACGCAGTAGGGCAAATGCGTGGGTCCGAACCCGGAACCCTCGGGCACCTCGATACGCACGCGACTGCTCATCTCCCCGTTCACCTTCCCCGTCACCCACCCATCCACTCAAATCCACTGACTCGGCCCGCGACCCGACCAGGTCCACGCGTAACCGGGATCCTCGCAGGCCAACGCGCCCTCGCCCAGCTGCAGCGGGTGGAAGGTGTCCACCATGACCGCCAGCTCGTCGAAGAACTCGAGGCCGATGCTGCGCTCGTAGGCTCCGGGCTGCGGGCCGTGAGCGTACCCGCCCGGATGCACCGACACCGAACCCTGTCCGATCCCGGATCCCTTGCGCGCCTCGTAGTTTCCGCCGCAATAGAACATGATCTCGTCGGAGTCCACATTCGAGTGGTAGTAGGGCACCGGGATCGACAGCGGGTGATAGTCGACCTTGCGCGGCACGAAATTGCAGACCACGAAGTTCTGCCCCTCGAACGCCTGATGCGCGGGCGGCGGCTGATGCACGCGCCCGGTAATGGGTTCGAAGTCGGCGATGTCGAAGGTGAACGGGTACAGGCAGCCGTCCCAGCCCACCACGTCGAAGGGGTGCGTCGCGTAAACCATGCTGGTGCCGACAATCTCACCGGCGGGCCGGTGCTTGACCAGCACCTCCACATTCTCCCCCTCGGCCGCCACGAGTTCGGTCGGGCCGTGCAGGTCCCGTTCGCAATAGGGTGAATGCTCCAGGAACTGACCGTATTTCGAGAGATACCGCTTGGGCGGCGCGATGTGGCCCGAACCCTCGATCACATACGCGCGCAGTGGTTCCGGACCGTCGGGAATCCAGCGGTGCGTGGTCGCGCGGGGTAGCAGCACCTGATGCCCCTGCCGCACCGGCAGCGACCCGAAGACGGTTTCCACCCGCCCCGAACCGGATTCGATATAGACCAGCTCGTCGCCGATCGCATTGCGGTACAGCGCCGATTCCCGCAGCGCCGCCACGTACGAGATGCGCACGTCGGCATTGCCGAGCAGCAGCCGCCGCCCGGTCACCACATCGCTGTCGGACGGCTTGTCGCCGAGGAAGAGTTCGTGCAGCTTCAAATGCCGGTGTCGCAGAGGGTGATTCGGGTACAGCCGCTGTTCGGGCAGCACCCACACCGACGAATCCACAATGGCCGGAGGCAGACTCCGGTGATAGAGCAGCGAGGAGTCGCCGGAGAAGCCCTCTTCTCCCATCAGCTCTTCGTAATAGAGCCGACCCTGCGCATCCCGATGCTGCGTGTGCCGCTTGGGCGGCACCGAACCAAGTTGCCGATAGAACGTCATTGCCGTCTCCCGCATTGACCGATGGTCCCTTTCCCATCGTAGCCATCGGATTGCGGGCGGGACCCCGGTTCGGGCAGGTGTGCTCGAGCTTGGCTCAGGCGTGCCGCAGGGCCCGATAGACGGCCGCTCCGACGAACTCGCCCAACGTGTCCGGAGTCCATTCACCCGGATCGGTCAGCAATGTTCGGACCGCGCCCTCACCCGCCGAGACCCATAATTCGACGAGTGCCGAGAGTTTGCGCTCCGCGTCCTCGGTGCCCCAGGCCCTCAGGGTCGGCCGCAGGCGGCGCGTGCAGCGCTCCACGGCGAGCAGTCGGCCCTTGCCGAACGAATCCGCCACGGCCGGATCGGGATTGCCGTAGAGCAGCCGCCAGCTGTCGGGGCGCGTGGACACCGTGTGCAGCAGCGCGCGGAAGCCCTCCACGAAGACGGCCTCGTCGGCCTCCACCCGGCGGCGCGGCAGCACGTCCAGGATGCCCGCGACCAGGTACTCCTCCTCGCGGCGAATCAGGGCCTCGAGCAACTCCACCCGATCGGTGAAGCAGGCGTACACGACGGGCCGGGTCACCTTCATGCGGTCGGCCACCGCGGCGATGGTCACCGCGGCGATGCCGTCGGCGACGGCGATCTCCAGCGCGGTGTCGAGGACCTGCGGGCGGCGGCGTTCGGGGCCCAGGTGCCGCGCGCGCTCGCGGGGTCGTGTGGCCGAATCGGTGCCCATGCGCACCGAGGGTAGCAGCGCCCGCGAAGGCGGGAACGGCAGGTCGGATGGGTTTCCAAGATCGTTTCATTCACCGGTGTACAAAAATGCTACATTCACGAAGGAAAACATCCGGAGGAGCAGCGGACTCCTCCCCGGCCGGAGGAGACGGATCCCGATGGGTCAGAGCCTGTTCAACCCGAAGACCTGCGACTTCGCCGAATTCGACGCCGAGACCCGGCGGCTGTTGCGCGCCACCGTCGACTACTTCGAAGCCTTCGGCAAGGTCCGGCTGCTCGCCGAGAGCCGGGATCGGGTCTGGTACGCGGACTTCCTGGACTTCATCAAGCGCGAGCGCGTCTTCGCGACCTTCCTGACCCCGGCCGAGCAGGCGGGCGGCGACCCGAACAAGCGTTGGGACACCGCGCGCATCGCCATGATGAGCAAGATCCTGGGCTTCTACGGAATGCAATTCTGGTACGTGTGGCAGGTGACGATCCTGGGTCTCGGCCCGATCTGGCAGAGCCCCAATGCCGAGGCCAAGGCCCGCGCGGCAGCGCTGCTCGAATCCGGTGAGATCTTCGCGTTCGGCCTGTCCGAGAAGGAACACGGCGCGGACATCTACTCCACCGACATGGTGCTCGAGCCGCAGCCGGACGGCGGCTACACCGCCACCGGCGGCAAGCACTACATCGGCAATGGGAATCTCGCGGGCATGGTGTCGGTCTTCGGCCGCCGCGCCGACAAGCCGATCATCGACTCCTCGGACTTCCTGCGGAAGATGACCGACGAGGAGTACTCCGGGTACCTGTTCTTCGCCGCCGACTCCCGGCACAAGAACTACAAGCTGCGCCGCAATGTCGTCGACTCCCAGATGTATGTCGCCGCTTTCGATCTCGACGCGTACCCGGTCGCCGAGTCCGACATCCTGCACACCGGCCGGGCCGCCTTCGACGCCGCCATGAACACGGTGAACGTCGGCAAGTTCAACCTCGGCTTCGGCGCGGTCGGCGCGTGCGAGCACGCCATGTTCGAGGCCGTCACCCACGCCCACGGCCGAATCCTGTTCGGGCACCGCGTGACCGAGTTCCCCCAGGTGAAATCCCTGCTCGCGGACAGCTACGCGCGGCTGATCGGCATGAAGCTCTACAGCGAGCGCGCCATCGACTACATGCGCTCGGCCAATGCGAACGACCGGCGCTACCTGCTGTTCAACGCCATCGAGAAGATGTCGGTCACCCGGCACGGGCAGCAGCTGTACGAGGATCTCGCGGACGTCATCGCCGCGCGCGGCTTCGAGAACGACATGTACTTCCCCATGGCCATGGTCGGCATGTTCGGGCTGCCGCGCCTCGAAGGCACGGTGCACGTGAACATGGCGCTGTCGCTGAAGTTCATGCCCAACTTCATGTTCCATCCGGCCGACGCCGGGCTGGCCGCGCTGCGCTACCTGCCGGGTGCGGGCGTCGCACCCAAGGGCGCGGTGCGCGCGGTCTCGGGCGCGCTGAGCTGGACCAGTCGCCGCGCCACCGGCCCGGCCGCCAAGGCGGTCCCGGCGCTGCGGGCCGAATTCGCCCGTGCCGCACACGCTCCCGTGCCCACCCGCCGCGATGCCGCCGATGACGAGTTCCTGTTCCGGCAGGGCCCGAGCAGCGGTCTGGGCAAGATTCGCTTCGGCGACTGGCGGCCGGTCTTCGAGAAGTTCGCGCACATTCCGAATGTCGCGGTCTTCCTCGAACAGGCCCTGGCCTTCCAGGCACTGCTGGCCGCCGCCACCCCGACCGCCGCGCAGCAGCAGGACGTCGACTTCCTCTTCGCCCTCGGCGAGCTGTTCACCACCCTCCCGTACGCGCAGCTCATCCTCGAGCAGGCCGAGATCGCCGGGGCCGACGAGGCGGTGCTGGACCAACTCTTCGACCTGTTCGTCCGCGAGTTCTCCCGCCACGCCCTGACGTTGCACACCAAGCCCACCGCCACCAAGGCCCAACAGGTCCGAGCCCTCGATCTGGTCCGCCGACCGATCGCCGACCAGGCCCGCTTCGAGGCAGTGTTGACGCAGGTCACAGCGCTGGCGGGTGTGTACGAGATGAATCCCTGAACCCAAATGCTACATTCGTGAATGAATAGGCTTCCGGCCTAGCCATCGACACTGCAAAGGAGCAGAAACGATGACGGCAGTGACCGAACGTCCGCAATTCGACGCACCTGCCCGCACCATCCGCGAGGTCGACTACGGCTTCTTCGGACCCGGCTCGCCGACCTGGAAGGTCTGGACCGCGCCCACCGCGCTCATCGGATTCCAGCGCGCGGTCACCCTCGAGCACTTCGATCCGGATCTGACCGCCGCGGTCGCCGATGTCGGCGGCATCTACAGCGATCCGCGCGGGCGGCTCGACCACACCTTCGCCTACTTCCTGATCGCCGCGGTGGCCGACAGCCGCATGGCCATCGAGGCGTCCGAGCACCTCATGCAGGTGCACGCCAAGGCCACCGGGATCGAGCCGATCACCGGAAAGCGCTACAGCGCCAACAATCCCGACTCGCAGCTGTGGATTCACGTCACCGGCTGGCACTCGGTGCTCAAGTGCTACGAGATGTACGGCCCGGGCCCGCTGACGCCGGAGGAGGAGGCGCAGTACTGGCGGGAGTGTGTCGTCGCCGCCGAACTGCAGACCTGCAAGCCGTCCGATGTCCCCACCTCCCGCGCCGAGGTCCGCGAGTACTTCGAGCGGGTGCGCCCCCGGCTGTGTAGCTCCGAACGTGCCCGTCGCGGCATGCACTACCTGTTGTTCACGCCGTCGGAGAAGGGCGTGAAGCTTTGGGCGGGAAGCCGTTTGGTGGCCCCGGCCGCCATCGCGACGCTGCCGAAGTGGATGCGGGAAACCGGCGGATTCGACCAGCCGGGCCTGCTCGACGCGGCCTATCCGCCCGCGGTGCGCCTGGCCATGAAGACCCTGAAGAACGACCGGCTCGAACTGACGGTCGCCAAGCACTTCATCGGCCGGATGACCGGTCGTCTGCTCGCGGAACATATGCGAGCCGGGGTTCCGGTGAATCCGGTCACCGTCACTCCGCAGCAGGCCAAGCAGCTGTACGGCCGTAGCGCCCGCTCCAGCGCATAACGGCGCGGTTAACTTTTCGAGATCGGGCCCGGTCGATCCGGTCATTTCGGATGAAGAGACGTACCTACGCTTGCGTAACGGTACGGGCGTACGGCAACCTGCGCTTGATCTCCAACATCGCTTGATCGATTACCTATGCCCGAGGAGGCCCTTCCGTGTCCCACTACAAGGCGAACCTACGAGACATCGAGTTCAACTTGTTCGAGGTACTGGGCATTGGCGAGCTGCTGGACAAGGGCGCCTACGGTGACCTGGACGCCGACACCGCGCGGGAGATGCTCGCCGAGGCCAAGCGCCTGGCCGAGGGCCCGATCGCGGAGTCGTTCGTCGACGCCGACCGCAACCCGGTCGAGTTCATTCCGGATCAGCACACCATCACCGTCCCCGAATCGCTGAAGAAGACCGTGGCCGCGGTCAACGAGGCCGGCTACTCGGGCCTGGGCATGTCCGAGGAGATGGGCGGCGTGCCCGCGCCGAACGCGCTGATCTGGGGCATCCAGGAAATGCTGGTGGCGGCCAACAACTCGGCCTCCTTCTTCAATATGGGTCCGCTCATGCACAAGGTGCTCTTCGACGAGGGCACCGAACAGCAGCAGAAGTGGGCCGCGTACGCGTGGGAAAACCGTTGGGGCGGAACCATGGTGCTCACCGAGCCCGACGCCGGTTCCGATGTCGGCATGGGCCGCACCAAGGCCATCGCGCAGGCCGACGGCACCTGGCACATCGAGGGCGTGAAGCGCTTCATTTCCGGCGGCGACGTGGGCGACACCGCCGACAACATCTTCCACCTGGTGCTGGCCCGCCCCGAGGGCGCGGGACCGGGCACCAAGGGCCTGTCGCTGTTCGTGGTGCCGCGCTTCCTGTTCGACACCGAGACAATGGAACTCGGCGCCAAGAACGGCGCGCTGGTCACCGGCGTCGAGCACAAGATGGGCATCAAGTCCTCGCCGACCTGTGAGATCACCTTCGGCGGCGACATTCCGGCCGTGGGCTACCTGGTCGGCGACGTTCACAATGGCATCGCGCAGATGTTCAAGGTCATCGAGAACGCGCGAATGATGGTGGGCACCAAGGCCACCGGCGCGCTGTCCACCGGGTACCTCAATGCCCTCGAGTACGCCAAGCAGCGCGTGCAGGGCGCGGACCTGACCCAGATGGCCGACAAGAGCGCGCCGCGCGTCACCATCACCCACCACCCGGACGTGCGTCGCTCGCTGGCCACCCAGAAGGCCTACGCCGAGGGCCTGCGCGCGCTGTACATGTTCTGCGCTTCCTACCAGAACGCCGATGTGGCACAGGCCAATTACGGTGTGGACGCCGAGCTGGCCGAGCGGGTCAACGACCTGCTGCTGCCGATCGTCAAGGGCTGCGGTTCGGACCGCGCCTACGAGAGCCTGACCGAATCGCTGCAGACCCTGGGCGGCTCGGGCTACCTGCAGGACTACCCGATCGAGCAGTACATCCGCGACTGCAAGATCGACTCGCTGTACGAGGGCACCACCGCCATCCAGGCGCAGGACTTCTTCTTCCGCAAGATCATTCGCGACAAGGGCGTGGCGCTCGGCCACGTCGCGGGTCTGATCCAGAAGTTCATCGACGCCGGGCCGGACCAGTTCAAGGTCGAGCGCGGGCTGCTCGGCGCGGCGCTGGCCGACGTGCAGGCCATGGCGGCCACGCTGACCGGCTACCTGATGGCCTCGCAGCAGCAGACCGACGAGATCTACAAGGTCGGCCTGGGCTCGGTCCGATTCCTCTACGCCGTGGGCGATCTCGTCATCGCCTGGCGACTGCTCGAGCAGGCCGCCATCGCGCAGGCCGCGCTGGACGCGGGCGCGGACGCCAAGGACAAGAACTTCTACACCGGCAAGGTCGGTGTGGCTTCGTGGTTCGCGAAGAACAAGCTCCCGCTGATCAGCGGCGTGCGTTCGGTCGTCGAGAACCTCGACACCGACATCATGAAGCTGGACGAAGCGGCTTTCTGATTCTCGGTGCGTGTCCCCTCGGCGAGTCATACAGGCTCGCCGAGGGGACACGCACATTTCGTTTGTGACCTGCGGTGAACTGTCGTGCCCGCGGGGTACAACTACCGCATGGTCTTCCCGGTTTCCTTCGGCTGGATCCAGATCCTGTTGCTGGTGCTCGCCATCGCGGCCATCGGTCTGTTGATCACGGCCGTCTTCAGGGCGCGCAAGGTGGGCTGGCGGGTGCTGGCCGGGCGGGGCGCGGGTGCCGTCGGGCTCGTGCTCGTCGCCGTGGTGATCCTCTGGATCACCACGCTGCTACAGACGTTCCTGGGGCTCACGGGCGAGGTGAAGGCCGCCCACATCGAGGCCAAACCCATTGCCGGGCAAGAACACATGATGGACGTGGATCTGACCCTCTACGGCGACAAGGACCACGCCGACAAGCACGAGACCTACAAGGTCGAGGGCGACATGTGGGTGCTGCAGGCCAATATCGTGGAGCTCGAGCCCTGGGTCAACGCCCTCGGCTTCAACTCCGGCTACAAGGTGACGCGCCTGTACGGCCAGCGCCTGGACGGCATCGCCACCAAACAGAACCAGATCTTCCTCAACGGCAGCGACCAGGACTTCTTCCAGGACATGAAGAACCAGTCCTGGTACACAAAGCCTTTCGTGCGCTCCGCCTACGGCAACGCGGTCATCGCAACACCCGGAAACTACGACGTCTTCATATCCCGAGACGCCATCAAAACCCGACCGGTCTAGTTCTGAGGCGGTTGGGCCAAGTTGAACTGACAGAAACCGTGCTGCACGCCAGCGGGAAGACAGATGTTCCGTCTATGGCCATCAGCGCCTCAGGCGGATAGCCAGTCTCTCCGGAATCGTTCACGGTCCGCAACCGTGCCGTGCAACCACATCCAGCGCATGACACCGATTGCCATCGCTACCGTGTGCTCGGAGAGGTTCGAAACCGCAGCGAGTAAGTCATCGAACGAATGCTCTTCCACTATCGGTTCGCTACTTCGAGGTGGACGGTGGCTTATTCTGACGACGTCATCGTCGATTCGATAGTCGTAATGTGCGGATGCGTTTCTGATGACAGGGTGGATGCCCTCGGCCAACTCGGGGCTGAAGGTGGTCAGACCACTCCGGACCGCGCCAAATGAATTGTTCGAGGCCGTTGAAGCGTCGAGTATGGCAATCGAGCCATTCGCTACTTTCGATGCAGTCAGTACGAGACTTCCGTACGCGCGATACGGACCCTCTACCGCCTTGGCTCCAATATCCAACACCTCGTCGACCCAGCCCGGTCGCATCCGATCAGGATGAGTCAGCACGTGATTCAGTCGCCGGTGCTGGTCGATAAGCTTCCGCCAGGCGGCTGAGCAGACGCCAAGGAAGTAGTCGAAATCACCGATCCACTGCGGCTCGACAGCGGATGCGGCATCGAACGCGATCTGTACCGCCGCGACTCGACGTGATCGGCGCTGCTGATCATGCATCCCTCTCGCGACAGGTACGAGTGGGATCAAGGGGCGAAGCATTACCGGATCCTGACGGACGATCTCTTTAAGCTCGGGAAACACATGGCTGATTGACGATCCACTGGCGGCGGTAACCGCCAGAGGGTCGAGCGGAGTCATCAAATTGGCCGCAGCCACAGTCGTCGTGCACGCGGCGTCCAGCATCTCCTGACCGCTCCGCATTCGCTCTAGGGCGATACCAGCGGTTGGAGCGGTCAAAGTCGTCAGGAACTTGACGGACGCGGCCCCGAAAAGCAAAACGCCGCGAATCAGAGCACGATGGGTTGCAAGGAGTACTGGTGGGGGAGGGCTCGCCTTGAGATTTGCTGCGAAGTCGAGCATTTCATTGGTGAGCTCGAGTAGACGCGACCACGCGATCTGTGTATCTGTATCCTGCGGATCGTCGAAGTCGCCTTCCCCCATGTGTTTCGGGAGCCGATCGGCCCAGTTCAGGATAGTCTCGAACGCTGTCGGCAACCACTGCCGATAATCATCCGCAGAAACCCGATGACCGCGATCTGCAATTTCCATATTCTGCGCGAACTCTAGACGCTCCTGCAGCCGAATCAGATCGGCTCCGAAGCCCTGAGCGCGGAGTTCTGCCGCTCGATCGACCAACTGCAGCTCTGACCCGCATCGCACGCACCGATCATTTGGGCTTTTCGCGACACCGAACACTGTCCCGCAGTCGTCGCAGCCAAACACAGTGAAACCAAGACGAAACCCTTTATCGGTCTTGAGTTTCCCGCCAGGCGCCAGGTCTTGGGACCCACAGACCGAGCAGCTGGTGAGTTCGTCGGACGAGAGCTCGCTACCACATGCTATGCAATGCTGCATACAGTCTGCCCCCTGGAGTTGCACTGAACAGTATTGGGATCCTGGTCAATTTTGGACCCTGATCTCCGTAGTTCCCACAGCTGGGAACCGATCGGGCAACATCTAGCGCCGGGGATCACCTTCCACGATCCGAGGCGCTGAGTCTGCCGTAGCGGTCATTCTGACTGTATGGAAGCGGTCGACCGACCATCGATTGGCCTGTGAGGCGAGAAGAGAACTCAGTCGGCGAGATCGGCTACGACCGGGGCATGGTCGCTCGCGCCCTTGCCCTTTCGCTCCTCGCGGTCGACGTTCGCGTCGGTGACGCGGGCCGCCAGGGCGGGGGAGGCGAGGATGAAGTCGATGCGCATGCCTTCCTTGCGGGGGAAGCGCAGCTGGGTGTAGTCCCAGTAGGTGTAGACGCCGGGGCCGGGGTGGAAGGGGCGCATCACGTCGGTGAAGCCCGCCTCGTTGATGGCCTCGAAGGCGTCGCGTTCGCGGTCGGAGACGTGGGTCTTGCCCTGGAAGAACTCCGGTGACCAGACATCCAGGTCGGTCGGCGCGATATTCCAGTCACCGACCAGCGCGATCTGCGCGTCCGGATCCTCCGCGAGCCACTTGCTGCCCGCGGCGCGCAGTGCCGCAAGCCATTCCAGCTTGTAGGCGTAGTGCGGATCGTCGAGCGCGCGGCCGTTCGGCACGTACAGGCTCCACACCCGCACCCCGCCGCAGGTCGCCCCGAGCGCACGAGCCTCCACCACCGGCGCGCTCAGCAGCGACTCACCGGCGTCCTTGTCGAAACCCGGCTGATCCGGGAATCCGATCTCCACATCCTCGAGCCCCACCCGCGAGGCGATGGCGACACCGTTCCACTGGCTGAGGCCGATGTGCGCGACCTCGTATCCGGCGGCCTCGAACGCCTCGAACGGGAACTGCTCGTCCTTGCACTTGGTCTCCTGCATGGCGAGCACGTCGATATCGGCGCGGTCCAGCCACGCCAGCACCCGATCCTGCCGGGTGCGAATCGAATTCACGTTCCAGGTGGCGATGCGCATGGGGGTGGTGGACCTTTCAGCAATAGTCTTTCGAAAAGCGAGAATCAGGGCGCGGCGTACCGGTAGCCGTGGTGCTCCAGGAAACCCATCTCCTGATACAACGCCAGCGCCGCGTCATTGTCATCCGACACCTGCACGTACGCGTGCGTGGCCCCGCGCGCCTGCCCCCAGCGGATCATCTCGGCGCACACCAGCGCGCCCAGTCCGTGCCGCCGATGCCCGACCGCCACCGCCACGCAGGTCAGCCCGACCCACTGGCGGCCGTCCGGGGCGGTGGTCACCGCGGCCCGGCCGATGGCCAGCGGCGTCGGCAAACCCAGTGTGGCGAAGGCGACTTCGCCGTCGCGCACCGCCGTGAGCACCTCTACCACCGGCGTGGACCCGACATCGGTGTCCCCGCCGCGATGCCGGTGCATGGACAGCCAGGCCCCGTCCGGTTCCGGGGTGAACCGCACCATCGACGGGCCCTGCGGCAGGACCAGATTCGCGATTTCGACGGCCAGCACCCGGGTTTCGTTCCACTCGCGCCACTGCGCGGGAGCCGTGGCCAGCCGATCGGGCAGCTGCAACACCATGGGCAGGCCGTGCGCGGTGTACCACTCGCCGATCCGGTACAGGGTTTCGGCGTTCATCAGCGCCGGACCGTCCGTACCGCCCAGCGGCACCGCGGAATTCGCGCGATTGGTGTAGCCGTCCCCGGCGCGCAGCAGCCAGCCGTCCACCCAGGACCGGTGCAGGCCCGGCCAGGCGTCGGCCGCCGCCGACTCCAGGGCCCGGATCTCGCTGGTCCGAATGGGCCTGGGTCCCACCGGTTTCCAGGCCACCACCTGATCCCAGGCGATGGAGACCACCTGGCCGTCGGCGGTGCGCACGGTCAGGGGGTCGGTCGCGGTGAGCTCGCCGATCACATCCGTCAGCGGTTGCGGATATCCCGCGGGCAGGCGATAGCGAACCACAACCCGCTTGCCGATCGGCGGGAGTTCGGAATCGGTCATGGGCGAATCAGTCGTCGTCCTCGTCGACGTCGTCGTGCCCGAATGGATCCGGGACGGTGCCCGGCACCCAGCTCAAACCCGGCTTGCCCCAGCCGTTTCGCTTGATGGCCTTCTTGGCGGCGCGCGCATTGCGGCCCACCAGCACATCCACGTACAGGTAGCCGTCGAGGTGGCCGGTCTCGTGCTGCAGCATGCGGGCGAAGAAGCCGCGGCCCTCGATCTCGACCGGCTCGCCCTTCTCGTCGGTGCCGGTCACCTTGGCCCAGTCGGCGCGGCCGGTGGGGAACTGCTCGCCGGGCACCGACAGGCAGCCCTCTTCGTCATCGTCGGGATCCGGCATGGTTTCCGGGATCTCGGAGGTCACCAGCACCGGATTGACCACGCAGCCGCGGCGGCGCACCATCTTGCCGTCGGACACCTCGTCCGGGCAGTCGTAGACGAAGATGCGCGGGGAGAGCTCGTCTTCGGCCTTGATGATCACCTGATTGGCCGCCAACCCGACGCCGTGGGCGGCGTCCATGGTCTCGTACATGTCCGCGATCAGCTCGGCCAGCTCTTCCGGGGACTGCGTGACCGGGGTGGTCGCGCGGTGCAGAACCGGGTCGCCGACAATGCGAATCGGGAGAATAGCCATGCTGAGCAGCCTACTGGGTGGTTGCCGGGCTGCTCACGCTGGCCGTTCCCCATGCGACACGCCGGGGATGAGTCACCGAAACACGCCGAGCGGTACGCATCGGGAAGGTCCCGCCGCGTGGTTGAATGATCGGCGACGCACAAGCACCATATTCGTCTGGTGACCACTCGGCGAGGGAGCACTATGGACAGCGCAGCGGCACGAGACATCTCCGCAAGCGAGGACGGTATCCCCGCGGGCTCCCCCGGTGGCCCGGAGCATGTCGCCGACGAGGATGGGGCGCACGGCCTTTCCCGCCGCGAACTCGACATTCTGGACTTCGAGCGCAAATGGTGGAAGTACGCGGGCGCCAAAGAGGAAGCCATCCGCGAGCTGTTCGACCTCTCGCCCACCCGCTACTACCAGGTGCTGAACTCCGTCGTCGACAAGCCCGAGGCGCTGGCCGCGGACCCGATGCTGGTCAAGCGGTTGCGCCGATTGCGCGCCAGCCGCCAGAAGACCAGGGCCGCACGCCGTCTCGGTTTCCAGGTATAACCCAGTAGGCTCGACGCGTGAGCACTCCGAATTCGCCGTCCGGCGGTCCGCCGCTGCGGGCCCTGGCGATGGTTCTGATCGCGCTGTCCATCGTGTTCGCGGGGATCGGCGCGATGTCGCTGTCGAGTTCGGACTCCTCCGGCGCGAGCTCGGAGTCGAGCTCGCAGACCAGCAGCGCCGCGCCCACCACCACTGCGGCACAGCAGAATTCGGCCCAGGTCACCACCCCGCCGGTCGCGCCGACCACCACCGCCGCGCTGCCGACCACCACCACGACCACACCGCCCGCGCCCACCACCACCGCGGCCGCGGGCATCGACAAGACCGTTCCCGTACGGGTTTACAACAACGGCACCATCCCCGGGCTCGCCAAGAAGACCGGTGATCAACTCAGCGGTGAGGGTTACAACGTCACCGAGGTGGGGAACTACCCGAACGGTGTCATCCCGAAAACGACCGTGTACTACGGCAGTTCACCCAAGGAGCAGGCGCTGGCCCAGGCCATCGCCGCCGAACTGGGCTGTTCGGCCGAACCCCGATTCCCGGGCATCTCGGACTCGCCCACCGGCGTCATCGTCATCGTCACCGGCGGCTAGCCCGCCCAGAACACCCGGATGGCCCCTCCACGGGACACACACACGCCTCTGGCATCATCTTGTCCGGTACGAACTATGTCCACCCTGCTTTCCCGATAAACTCGGACTCGTAAAGGAGTTCCCCGATGGCCTCGTCCACAACTCGTCGCCCGTCCTGGTGGACTGTTGCTCCGGTGCTCGCGGTCGCGGCCCTCGGCCTCACCGCCTGCTCCAACAGCCAGGAATCGAGCGACGTCAAGGGGACGACCCCGGCGGTCTTCACCAGCTCGCCCGCCCCGGCCGGTACCTCGAGCGGTCTGGGCAATGCCGCGGAGCCGCGTGATTCGGTGTCGGCGACCCTCAAGGACTCGAACGGCCAGACCGTCGGCACCGCCACCTTCGCCAATGTCGGCGGCCACCTCGAGGTGACCGTGGAGGCGCACGGCCTCAAGCCCGGATTCCACGGTCTGCACCTGCACTCGGTCGGCAAGTGCGAGCCGAACTCCGTCGCGCCCTCGGGCGGCGCGCCCGGCGACTTCCTTTCCGCCGGTGGCCACCTGCAGGTCGGCGACGCCACCGCGCACCCGTCCAGCGGCGACCTGACCTCGCTCGAGGTGCTCAAGGACGGCACCGCCAAGCTGACCACCACCACCGACTCGGTGACCCTGGACGAGATCAAGGGCAAGGCCCTGATCATCCACAACGGCGCCGACAACTTCGGCAACATTCCCACCCGGTACGCGCCCGCACCGGATCAGGAAACCCTCTCGACCGGCGACGCGGGCGCTCGGGTCGCCTGCGGCGTCGTGTCCTGAACCCACTCGAGGTGAGCCATGGCCGGGGTAGGCATTTCGAAGGTCCCCTTCAACTCATCGCCCCGGCCCACGCTCGGTGTGGAATGGGAGGTCGCGCTCGTCGACAAGCGCACGCGCGACCTGTCCAACACCGCCGCAGCGGTTTTCGAGGCCTGCGGTGATCTGCGCGCCTGGGACGGCACCCCGCAGATCACCAAGGAACTGCTGAAGAACACCGTCGAGCTGGTTTCCGGCAAGCACGACACGGTGGGCGAGGTGGTCGACGAACTGCGCGCCACCCAGGACGTCGTGCGCCGCGCCGCCGACGAGGTCGGCGTCGACCTGTTCTGCGCGGGCACCCACCCGTTCGCGCAGTGGTCCACCCAACAGCTCACGCGCAGTGCGCATTACGACGAACTCATCGAGCGCACCCAGTGGTGGGGCCGCCAGATGCTCATCTGGGGCGTGCACGTGCACGTCGGAATCTCCCACCCGGACAAGGTCTTCCCGATCCTCAACGCGCTGCTGCCGTCCTACCCGCATCTGCTGGCGCTCTCGGCCTCCTCGCCCATGTGGGCGGGCGTGGACACCGGCTACGCCAGCAATCGCGCGCTCATGTTCCAGCAGCTGCCCACCGCCGGACTGCCCTTCCAGTTCGAAAACTGGAGCCAGTTCGAGGAATTCGTGCGGGACCAGACGAAAACCGGTGTGTTCGAACAACTCGGCGGCATGCACTGGGACATTCGGCCCGCGCCCAAGTGGGGCACCATCGAGGTCCGCGTCTGCGACGGCACCCCGACCAAGTCCGAACTGGCCGCCATCGTGGCGCTGATCCACTGCCTCATCGTGGATCTCGACCGGCGCGTGGAGTCCGGCGAGACCCTGCCCGCCATCCTGCCGCCCTGGCATGTGCAGGAAAACAAGTGGCGCGCAGCGCGATACGGGCTCGACGCCATCATCATCACCGACGCCGACAGCAATGAGCGGCTGGTCACCGACGATCTGATGGACCTGCTCAACCGGCTCGAACCGACCGCCAAGAGCCTCGGCTGCGAGAACGAACTGGCCCTGGTCGCCGACATCCCCAAGCGGGGCGCGTCCTATCAGCGCCAGCGCCGGGTGGCCGCGGCCGCCCAGGGCGATCTGGTCGCGGTCGTCGACTCCCTGGTGCACGAACTCGAGCAGTAGGACCGGAGACGCCAGAAGCACCGGAACCAAAGGCGTCTTGTACGCTTGTGATTTCGGTTACGCCGAGTTGCGTGCGCTGTACGCGTGGCCAGCGACGATAACCCGCTGACCGGGGGCTGTTCACCCGACCGCATTGCCCACGTTCAACTGGGCACGGGGCTGGCGTTCATGCGGCGTTTACTATGGCTGGATGCTGCTCGACGACCCGCGCTCACGATCCGGCGGTGCCGCGCGCCGACCGGAAACGTGGACGCCGTCGCCGCGCGCCCGCCTCGCGGCGGTGTTGGGCATCGGTGCGGTGGCGCTGATCGCCCTGCAGATCGTCGCCTCCCGGCATCACTTCGTCGGACCCCTCGAGAGCATCTGGGACGACTTCGCCGGCAATGCCAAATCCTTCACCGTGCCGTGGGCCGGACTCGGGCTCGCCCTCATCGGGCTGTCGTGGCGGCGGCGCGCCTTCGCGGTCGGGGCGGCCCTGGGCATCGACCTTGTCTACCAAGGGATTCGATCGCTGAACGGCGGCCCGCTGGCCATGGGCAACGGGCCCGTGCTGGTGCTGCTCGCGATCCTCGCGCTCGCCTACCGGAAGTGGCAGGGCAGCGAGCGCGCCAACGCGCTGCACGCCGCCGCGCTCGGCATCCTGCTGGTGCTCTCCAGCAAGGTCGCCGACGTCTGGCTGGGCATCACCGTACTGGCCGGACCCCGCGTCCTCGACGAACACGTGATCCTGGTCGACCACGCGCTCGGCGACCCGTCCTGGATGATGGGGCAGCTGCTGGACTGGCTCGGTCCGGTCGCCTCCGCGGTGCTGCACTGGGTCTACATCGAACTGCCGCTGGGCGCCATGATCGTGACCGTCTGGCAACTGCGGAATGTGGTGCGGACGGGGGAGTGGCCGCGGCACTACCTGGTGCGGACCTTCCTGGTGCTCGGACTGATCGGGCCGATCTTCTACGTCGTATTCCCGGTCGTGGGGCCGATTTTCGCGTTCGGCGCGGACAGCACCTTCTCGCTGGGCCACTACTGGCCCGCCGTGGTGCCGCCGGTGGACCTCGCGCCCGGATCGATCGCCTTCGACCACTTCACCCCGCGCAACTGCATGCCCTCGCTGCACACCGCGTGGGCGCTGTCGATCTTCATCCACTCCCGGCGCGATCCCTTCACGGGCGCGCCCGCGCCCACCTGGCTGCGCTGGGGCGGCGCGTTCTGGCTGATCGCCACCCTCTCGGCCACCCTCGGGTTCGGCTACCACTACGGGGCCGATCTGGTCGCGGGCGCGGTGCTGTGCCTGACCGTCGAATCCGCGCTGCGCGCACCGGAACGCGACTGGGATCGCACCCGGGTGCGACTGGTGGCCGCCGGGGCCGCGCTCTTCGCTGGACTGCTGCTGTCCTACCGGTACCTCTCGGTCGGCTTCGCCGAGCATCCGGTGCCCGCGGGACTGATCGTGCTCGGACTGCTGGCCGCGTATGTGACGGCGTTCTACCGGACCTGGTTCGCGCGGATTCCGGCACCGGCCGCCGCGCTCGAAACGGCCGTGCGCGCCTGACCATTCGGGGTTGCGCGCCTGACTATTCGGGGTCGATCGGCCGCGGTGTCGCCGCGTCCGTCGCCTCGCCGCCCGGCGGGCGACTGCGGTGCAGCACCACCAACCCGGCCAGGCAGCCCGCCGCCACCAGCGCCGCCGTCCAGGCCGGGGTCGAGGTACTACCCGAGGTGACCGTGCACACCGTCGCATTGCCGGTGGACCGCACCGCGTACTCCCCGCGCGCCACGTAGTCGCGCATGCCCAGCACCGCCGACGGCACGAAGATCACCATGGTGCCCAGCACCCGACTCGGCACATAGCGCGGCCGCGCCGAGGTGAGCGCGAAACCGATGAGCCAGGAGACGACCGCGGCGCCGCCGACAATCAGCCAGGCCCAATCGGTATCGGCCGTGAGCGCCGTGGTGAGGCCGAGCATGATGGTCGCCGCCAGGCACGCCAGCGGAGCGCCATGCTTGCTGCCCGCCCACATGCCGCAGGCCGCCACCGCCACCAGCAGCGGAATCGACCAGGCGGGCAGCTCGGCCGCCACCGTGGCCGCGGCCACCGCGCTCAGACCCACCGCCAGCAGCACGATCTCGCCGTCCCGGCCCGGCAGCAGCATGGCCGCGATCATGGCGGTCCCCACCGCCGTCACCACCGCGAGGCCGATGCCCGCCAGACTGCCACCGTGCCGGGCCAGCCATTCCGCACTGGCCAGGGTCACCAGCACCAGCACCACGCCCGCCAGAATCGGCGCCATCGGCAATTCGATCGACAGGCGTTGCGCGACCGGGTGATTGCGATTGGCCAGGAAACCCAGCGCGGACAACCCGAGGGCCAGCAGCAGCATCCACAGCGGCGGCATATCCGTGGCATGCCAGTGGTCGGCGCTCGTCTCGTCCATGCTGCCGCCGATCCGCGGCACCGGATTCACCGAGCCCAGCAGCAGGCTGATCAGAATGCCCAGCGTCCATGCGAAGGCGGACAGCCGGTGATGCAGTACCGCCGCGGCTAGCGCGCCCAGCACCAGCCCGCCCGCCAGTGAATCGATGAAATTCATGGTGGACAGCGAGGAATGGGGGTCGGAGGCGTGGCCGAAGGTGTGATTGGCCAGCAGCACCAGCAGCCCGCCCACCGTGGTGCCCCACGCGACCTTGGTGCTGCCCACGGTGGTGAGCAGTACCGCCGCGATCATGGACACCAGCACCCCCGCCGAGATCGCCCGGGGCAGGCTGTAGGCCAGCAGATCGAGCTGGAGTGCGGAAGTCTGTGCGGTCCAGCCGAAGTCGATGGGCAGCGCCAGCGCCAACCCGGCAACCGTTGCTGTCACCAGTGCCGTGATCGTCTCGGCGGCGACCTGATACGACCTCACCTGCGCAAACCTACCGGCGATAGGCGGACCGGTCGGTTCGACTCGCCTACTTTGTGCGGATTCGGCAAACTTCGAATCCACCGTCAGAACGGACTAATCGGTCGCTTAGACGTAGCCGGAAGGATCGCCGGGCGGCCCGGAGGCATCGCGCTGCGCCGCGTACAGCCGCAACGACTCCACCTGAACCGGATCCAGCGACGGGCGCACCGCCTTGCGGGCCGCCGCCATATCGTCGGCGGTCACCTCCCCGGCCTCCACATCGCGGCGCATGGCCGCGAGGGCGGCCTCGCGCAGCAGGGCCGAACAGTCCGCGGCCGAATACCCCTCCAGGTCCCGAGCGAGCCGGCGCAGGTTCACATTCTTGGCCAGCGGCACGTGTGTGGCGGCGGTGCGCAGGATTTCGGTGCGGGCGTCGGCATCCGGCGGCGGCACGAAGACCAGACGCTCCAGGCGGCCCGGCCGGGTCAGCGCCGGATCGATCAATTCCGGGCGGTTGGTCGCGCCGACCACGACCACATCCCGCAGCGGCTCCACCCCGTCCAACTCGGTGAGCAGCGCCGCGACCACCCGGTCGGAGACGCCGGAGTCACTGGACTGGCCGCGACGCGGAGCCAGCGCGTCCACCTCGTCGAGGAAGATGAGCGAGGGCGCGGAATCCCGTGCGCGCTGGAACAACTCGCGCACCGCCCGCTCCGACGAGCCCACCCACTTGTCCATGAGCTCGGCGCCCTTCACCGCGTGCACGCTCAGCTGCCCGGTCCCGGCCAGCGCGCGCACCAGAAAGGTCTTCCCGCAGCCGGGTGGGCCGTAGAGCAGCACCCCGCGGGGCGGCTCGATGCCCAAGCGATGGAACGAATCCGGATGCTTCAGCGGCCACAGCACCGCCTCGGTGAGCGCCTGTTTGGTCTCGGCCATGTCGCCCACATCGTCGAGACTCAGGCCGCCGATGGACAATTCCTCCGAGCCCGACCGCGACAGCGGGCGAATGACCTCCAGCGCCCCGACCAGATCCTCCTGCGCCAACACCGGATCCGCGTGCTCCCGACTGGCCCGCGCGGCCGCCCGCAGCGCCGCCTCCCGGATCAGGGCCGCCAGGTCCGACACCACGAATCCGGGTGTCCGCGTGGCGATCTCCTCCAGCCGCAGGCCGTCGGTGGGCACCTTGCGCAGCAGCTGTTCCAGCAGCGCCGCCCGGACCTTGGCCTTGGGCAAGGGCAGCGACACCTCCCGGTCGAAGAGCTCCGGCCCGCGCAGTCGCGCGTCGATGCCGACCGCATTCGAGGTGGTGGCCAGCACGGCGACGGCCGGACGCGCTACGGCACAGCGCAATTGGTCCAAAATCAGCGTGGCCACCGGTTCCGGATCGGCGGGCAGCAGGGCGTCGATATCGGTGATCAACAGCACTCCGCCCGCGCCGGAACAGATTTCGGTCACCTTGTCCGCGACCGCGCGTAATCGGCTGCCGCTCTCGATCGCGCCGATCGCGGGGCCGTCGAGTTCGACCAGCCGCCGCGTGCCCACCACGGCCCGCGCCAGCGTCGCCTTGCCGACGCCCGCGGGCCCGGTGATCAAAACCCCCAAATGTGAAGTGGCCCCGAGGGCCTTGAGCAATTCCGGCTCGTCCAGCGCGAGATTCAACCATTCGGTCAGCTTGGCGGCCTGATTCTGCACGCCCGCCAGATCCGCCACCGCGACCGCCGCCGTGGGCGCGGTCGAGGCCGGGCGCTCCCGCACCACGATCGGGGCGGGCGAGGGCAGATCGGTGTCGTCGAGCAGGCCGTGGGGAGTGTCGGTGCCGCCGATGCTCCTGCCGAGGGTCACCACGGTGCTGGGCAGGATGGTGACCGCCCCGGGCTGCGGATCGGTGACCGTGACCTTGAGCACCTCCGAGGTCCAGGCGATCCCGAGATTCCGCAACGCCTGCCGGGCGGCGGCCGGATTGTCGGTGGCCAGCAGATCGCGCGGCAGCAGCGTGACGGTGTCGCCGACCGTCACGATCTTGCCCAGAAGTGCTTGCCGCAGTGTCGATTCCGGGATGGCCGTCATGGCGAGGCTGGAGCCGGTGACCGCGACCCGGCGGGCGTCGTAGACCGCCGCCGGTGCGATGGTGACGTCACCGTCCTCGCGCACCTTCGCATTGGACAGGATGACCTCGTCGAGCAGCGCGACACCGGTGCCGACCGCCTGCCCCGGCCGGAACGGCCCGACCACCGCGGTGGTGCGCCGCCCGCCGGTCAACGTGACGCCGTCGCCCGCCTGCAGGCCGAGCGCCATCATCACTTCGGGGTGCAGGCGCACCAGTCCCCAGCGGGCGTCCGCGCTCGAGGGGTTCCGGCGAGCGGTCAGCTTGATTTCCGGCACCCGTCAATTCTGCCTGGGGGTGCGGACCGACTTCACCGATTGGCGGCTTCAGCGATTGACGCGGTCCGGGAACCGATCCCGCTGTCCCGGGCGACGCAACCGCAGTCGGGCCGTGGAGACCCGCGGCACCCGACCGGCCAGCGGACGCTGACGGCGCTGGGCCCGGCGCTGCGCGCGACGCTCGGCGGGCTTGTGATGCCAGGTCTCCGGTCGCGCGGCCACCCAGCGGGCCGAGTGCACGGCGAAGGGGATGTGGCACAGGTACAGCGCGACCAACGCCATCATCAGGATCAGCGGATAGGTGACCAGCAGCGCGGCGACCAGACCGACCAGCACCAGCAGAATCGGCGCGGTGCGCGGTGCCACCGAGACCGACTTGATGGCCAGCGTCGGCAGCGTGCTCACACACAGCAGACCGGTGAGCACGGTCCACACCGCCACCACCGGGAAGCTGACCCACCAGCCGTCACCGAACTGCTCGGACAGCGCGATGGGCAGCAGCACGATCAGCGCGCCCGCGGGCGCGGGCACGCCCACGAAGTACTCGCGCTGCCAATCCGGTCGATTGTCGTCGTCCATCAGGGTGTTGAAGCGGGCCAGCCGCAACACCATGCAGACCGCGAACAGCAGCGCCAGGATCCAGCCGATGCTGTCGGCGTGCAGGAAGGTCACGTACAGCACCAGGGCGGGTGCGACGCCGAAGGCGATGGCGTCGGAGAGCGAATCCAGCTCCGCGCCCATCTTGGTGGTGGCGTCCAGCATGCGGGCGATGCGACCGTCCAGCATGTCGAAGATGGCCGCCGCGCCGACCAGGGCCAGCGCGATGCCCAGCTTGCCCTCCATGGCGAACTTCACCGCGGACAGGCCCGAGCACAGGCCCAGGATGGTCACCATGCTGGGCAGCAGGCGGACGGTGCGATTGCGGCGGCGCTGATCCGGCGCGGGCGCGAGTTGCTCCATCATGAATCCAGTTCGGCCAGCACCGTTTCCGCGCCGATGGTCCGCTGCCCCGGCGTCACCAGCGGTTTGGTACCGGCCGGGAAGTAGGTGTCCACGCGCGAACCGAAGCGGATCAGGCCGTAGGTGTCACCGATGTTCAGCTTGTCGCCCGCCTTCGCCTCGCAGACGATGCGGCGCGCCAGCAGACCGGCGATCTGCACCACCACCACGCGCTGGCCCGACGCGGTCTCGATGACCACGCTGTTGCGCTCGTTGCGCTCGCTGGCCTCGGGCAGGTCCGCGGACAGGAACTGGCCCTTCAGGTAGGCGACCTGCTCGACCAGGCCGCTCACCGGCACCCGCTGCACGTGCACGTCCAGCACGGACAGGAAGATGCTCACGCGCGGCAGCGGCGCGTCGCCCAGGCCGAGTTCGGCGGGCGGCACGGCGGTGTCGACGAGGGCCACCTCGCCGTCGGCCGGGGCCACGACCACACCGGGTCGGTTCGGCGGCACCCGGTGCGGGTGGCGGAAGAAGGCGGCGCAGGCCGCGGCGGCCAGCAAACCCGTGCGGCGCAACCACTTTCGCCGGTAGCCCAGGGTGGCCACGGCGAGCGGCGCCGCGACGAACGGCAGACCCGCGGGATGCAGCGGCGGAACGGCTTTGCGAACCAGGTCGGCCACGTGACCGAGGCCGGTCTGTTCCGGAGTGCCGGGCGGGGTGGGTCGGCGGGCCACAGGCTCCTCTTTCATGCGCGGACAGGTGCGGTCGTTGACCGCGATCACACGATACGGGAAGCGCGTTCGACGCTCGCGTTCTCGGTGACCGAACGCGAACGAACACGGGTGTGAACACTCGGTGAGCCACCTGGCAAAACCCCGCGATTGTGAGCATACGCACACGTATCAGGGGGTATCTCGGTTAATGTGAGGGAGCCTCATGTCTGCGGTGTCCTGAAGGTCCGCTTCTGGGGTGGGGAACCCGATGAAGGTCACGTTCGACGCGCAGTACATAGGAGAAGACCATGGCTGCTCGAATTGCCTCGATCAACGGGGTAGAGCACACGGCAATGCTCGGGCTCGGCGTGTACCGCCCGCAGCGAGTCGTCACCAACGATGAGGTCGCCGGACCCATCGATTCCAGCGACGAATGGATCCGGACGCGCTCCGGCATTCGCACCCGCCGCTTCGCCTCCCCCGAGGAGACGATCATTTCCATGAGCGCCGCCGCCGCGCGCGACGCCATCGAGGCCGCCGAGATCGACCGGACCCACATCGACTGCGTCATCGTCGCCACCTCGACCTGGCTGCTGCTCACCCCCGCCGCCGCCCCGCAGATCGCCACCGAACTCGGCCTGAACAATGTCGCCGCCTTCGACATCTCGGCCGGCTGCGCGGGTTTCTGCCACGCGGTGGCCCTGGCCTCGGACCTGGTCAAGGGCG
The DNA here is from genome assembly GCF_035818515.1 of Nocardia sp. CDC153. Lineage (NCBI taxonomy): Bacteria > Bacillati > Actinomycetota > Actinomycetes > Mycobacteriales > Nocardiaceae > Nocardia > Nocardia sp. CDC153. The sequence goes on from NZ_JAYKYU010000009.1 coordinate 158,392, forward strand.
GCACCGCCCGCCACGTGCTGGTCATCGGCGTGGAACGGCTGACCGACACGATCGACCCGACCGATCGCGGCACCGCCTTCCTCTTCGCCGACGGCGCGGGCGCGGTGGTGATCGGCCCCTCCGACGAAGCCGGCATCGGGCCCACGGTGTGGGGTTCGGACGGCACCCAGCATCACGCCATCCGCCAGGACAAGGACTGGATGGAGTTCTTCGCCGAGATCGACGAAAAGGGCCTCGACGCCGTCCGCCCCTATCTCGCCATGGAGGGCACGGCCGTCTTCCGTTGGGCCGCACACTCTTTGGAGAAGGTCTGCCGCGACGCCGTCGAACAGGCGGGCCTGACCCCCGAAGACCTCGACGCCATGGTTCCGCACCAGGCCAACGGCCGCATCATCGAGATCATGGCCCGGGTGCTGAAACTCCCCGACAGCTGCGCGCTGGCCAATGACATCGAGGAGACCGGCAATACCTCGGCCGCCTCGATCCCGCTGGCCATGGAGGCCATGATGCGCAAGGGCGACGCCAAACCCGGCGGCACCGCCCTGCTCATCGCCTTCGGCGCGGGCCTGTCCTACGCGGCCCAGGTCGTGACCCTGCCGAACTGGAAGTAGCTAACCCATATTCCAGGCGACGGTCACCTCGAAGGTGACCGTCTGCTGGCCGGGTTCGAGGTTGATGTTCGGCGCGGCTCCCGGCACGGCGTCGCGATACATGGGCGTCGGGGTGGGCGTTGCGCCGCTGCCGTTTTCGCTGATGGTCTTGACCGTCTTCAGCTTCAGACCGGACAGGTCCGCGTACTGTTGGGCCCGGCTCTTGGCGTCGTCGAAGGCCCGGGCGCGGGCGTCGGAGAGCAGTTTGGTGTTGTCCTCCAACCCGAATGTCACCGAATTGATGCGGGTGTCATTGCCCCCGGCCTGCACCGCCGCCGACAGAATTCCGGATGCCTTAGGCAGCTCCCGCACGGCCACGTGCATGGAGTTCGTCGCGCGATACCCGGTGATGTTGTGTCCGTCCGTCCCGTAGGTGGGCTGGACCGACAGGTCACTGGTCTTGATGTCCTCGCGCTTGGCCCCCGCGGTGACCATGGCGTCGGTGATCGCCTTGGCCTTCGCATTGGCCTGGTCGACGGCCGCGGACACATCGCCCGCGCTCACCTCGGTGCCCAGATCGGCATTGAGCACATCCGGTGTGCCCTGCACCTTTCCGGTTCCGGTGACGGTCACCGTGCGGTCACCGGAGTCGGAGCCGCCGCAGCCGGTGAGCAGCAGCGCGACGCCGACGGTCGCGGCGCAGATCGCTGAAAGTCGTCGCATAGGCCGAACCTACGCTCAGCTCTCCACGGTTTGCTTGATCTTGCCGAGGGTTTCGTGCATGCCCTCCAGAAGCGCGGCCTCGAAGGGCTGTTCGCCGCCGAACACGGTGTCGATGGTCTTCTGCAGCCACCACGGCAGCTTGCCGTTGGGGACATCGCGCCGCTGGATCAGGCGGGTGCCGTCGGCGGTGGGTTCGAGGGTGTAGCTCCAGACCGTCCGGTTCTCGGTCATGCGGAAGGCGATCGCCTTGTTCGGCTCGAATCGCACCACCTTCGAGGTGGTCGGGTAGACGTAGCCCGAGGCCTTGTTCAGGTTCACCGTCCACGTCCCGGTGCGCACCGGGCGCCCGAGCGGCCGCATGCGCAGGGTCTGCGGACTGAATTCGGGAATGCGCTCGAGATCGGAGACGACACTCCAGACCTTTTCCGGCGCGGCCGCGATATCGATACTGGCTTCGAGTTTGTTCGGCAACGCTGCCTCCGGGGACGTAACGATCGGTACCCGCATCGTAGTGCGGGGTGGCGTGGGTCACCCGGGCCGCGTGGCCCGGATCACGCCACCTCACCAGCACGTATAGCTCGCGCGTCGAGTTCATTCCCCTTGGTGAAAATCAACTAGATCACATTACGGCGGTGCAGATGTCCGAAATGTAATGAGCGGAGCACAATGTGGGATAGACGAAGCATCAGACACTGCCACCAGCTTCCGACTGGGAAACGTGAGGTGATCGGCCGTGAACCTGCGCTCGCTCCTGCATCGCAAGACCAGAACGGTTCCGCTCCTTCCTGCCGAAGAATCCGGTACCGATGCGGAGTCCACCACGACGCCGAAGCATTTCGTACGCAAGAAGGCCAACGGGGCCCTCGAAGAACGATTAGAGCGCCTGCTCACGCCGACCGAGCTGGATCTGGTTCAGCATCATCGGATTTGACTCCGGGTTCCATACTCGATAGGTGACTTCACCAGCTGCCGTGAAACCGGCCATCCTCAGCGTTGACGACGATCCGGGCGTCTCGCGTGCGGTCGTGCGGGACCTGCGCCGCCGGTACGGGGCGGACTATCGGATTCTGCGGGCGGAGTCCGGCGCCGACGCGCTCGAGGCGCTGCGGGAGATGAAACTGCGCGGCCAGCCGGTCGCGGTGCTGATCGCCGACTACCGCATGCCCGGTATGAACGGCGTCGAATTCCTCGAGCAGGCCATGGACCTGCATCCGTGGGCGCGGCGCGTGCTGCTCACCGCCTACGCCGACACCAATGCCGCCATCGAGGCCATCAATGTGGTCGACCTCGATCATTACCTGCTCAAGCCGTGGGATCCGCCGGAGGAGAAGCTGTATCCGGTCGTCGATGCCCTGCTCGAGGCCTGGCGCGGGGACGAGCACAAGCCGGTGACCGAGACCAAGGTGGTGGGCCACCGCTGGTCGGCCCGCTGCTCGGAGGTGCGGGAGTTCCTGGCGCGCAACCAGTTGCCGTATCGCTGGTACCAGGTCGACGAGCCGGAGGGCGCGCGGCTGCTGACCGCCGCCAATGCCACCGAGGACCAGTGCCCGGTGATCATCAACCCCAATGGCGATGTGCTGATCATGCCCACCGACGCGCAGCTGGCCCAGGGCGTGGGCCTGAACACCGTTGCCACCAGCGACTTCTACGACCTCATCGTGGTCGGCGGCGGCCCGGCCGGTTTGGGCGCGGCGGTTTACGGCGCGTCGGAGGGACTGCGCACGGTGCTGGTCGAACGCACCGCCACCGGCGGGCAGGCCGGACAGAGCTCGCGCATCGAGAACTACCTGGGCTTCCCGGACGGGGTCTCGGGCGCGCAGCTGGCCGACCGGGCGCGGCGGCAGGCCGTGAAATTCGGGGCCGAACTCATTACCGCGCGCGAGGTGGTGGCGCTCGAGGCGTGCGGTGCGGCCCGCGTGGTGCGCTTCGCCGACGGCGGCAGCGTCGCGGCGCATTCGGTGCTCATCGCGACCGGCGTCAACTACCGCCATCACCCGGCGCCCGGCGTGGACGAGTACACCGGCCGCGGCGTCTACTACGGCTCGGCCATGACCGAGGCCAGCGACTGCGCCGACAAGGACGTCTACATCGTGGGCGGCGCGAACTCGGCGGGGCAGGCGGCGGTGTTCCTGTCCCGGCGGGCCAAGACCGTGCACATTCTGGTGCGCGGCGAATCCCTCGAAGCGTCCATGTCGCACTACCTGATTCAGCAGATCGAACAGGTGCCCAACATCAAGGTGCACACCCGCACCGAGGTGGTGTCCGCCGACGGCGACGACCACCTCGAGCGGATCGTGCTGCGCAATAACGAGACCGGCACGGAAGAAAAGGTGGACGCGGAGCGTTTGTTCCTGTTCATCGGCGCGGCCCCGGAAACCGACTGGCTCGACGGCATCGTGAAGCGGGACGACAACGGCTACGTGCTCGCCGGACCCGATCTCATGGTCGACGGCGAACGGCCCGCGGGCTGGGAGCTGCCGCGCCCGCCACAGCATTTGGAGACCAGCGTCCCGGGCGTGTTCGTGGCCGGTGACGTGCGATCGGAATCCGCCAAGCGGGTCGCCTCGGCGGTCGGCGAGGGCGCGATGGCCGTCATGCTGGTGCACCGCTGGCTCGCGAAACAGTAGGAGTAGGGCACATGGGCAACACCCGATTGATCTGCGACCCGAACGAACTGCGACAGCTGTTCCTGTTCGAGAAGCTGAACGACGAACAGCTGGCCTGGCTGTGCCGCGACGGCCGGGTCGAGATGTTCGAACCCGGACTCGTCTTCCGCGAGGGCGATCCGGCCACCTGCTTCTACGTCCTGATGGACGGCGAGGTGCTGATGACCAAGATGTCGGGCGGCGAGGAGCTCGAGCTCGTGCGCACCGAGCACGTCGGCTCCTACGCGGGCGCGTGGACCGCCTACATGGGCGACAAGGTCGACCAGAACTACACCGCCTCGTTCTACGTGACCCGGCCGTCGAAGTTCTTCGTCCTGGACGCGGGCACCTTCGCGAAGATGATGCAGGACTGGTTCCCCATGGCCCTGCACCTGCTCGAGGGCGTCTTCTTCGGCAACCGCAATGCCAATGAGGTCATCGGCCAGCGCGAACGGCTGCTGGCGCTGGGCTCGCTGTCGGCGGGGTTGACCCACGAGCTGAACAATCCGGCCGCGGCCGCCGTGCGCGCCACCTCCTCGCTGCGCGACCGCGTGGCCGGGATGCGGCACAAGCTGAAGATGATGGCGCACGGCAAGTTCGACTCCAAGGCGCTCGAGTCGCTGGTGCAGCTGCAGGAGGAGGCGGCCGCGCAGGTCGCCAAGGCCCCCAAGCTCACCTCCATGGAGGCCGCCGACCGCGAGGACGAACTGGGCGACTGGCTCGAGGACCACGGCATCGCCAACGGCTGGGATCTCGCGCCCAATTTCGTGCAGGCCGGATTCGACACCGACTGGCTGGAGAAGGTGGCCGGCACCCTGTCCGGTTGCGGCGCGGACGTTTTCGAGGGCGCGATCCGCTGGCTCAACTACACGGTCGAGACCGAGCTGTTGATGAACGAGATCACCGATTCGACCACCCGCATCTCCTCGCTGGTGAACGCGGCCAAGCAGTACTCGCAGATGGACCGGGCCCCGTTCCAGGTGGTGGACCTGCACGAACTGCTGGACTCCACGCTGGTCATGCTGGCCCGCAAGATCGGCGACGACATCACGGTGGTCAAGGAATACGATCCGGCGCTGCCGCAGGTGCCCTGCTACGCGGCGGAATTGAACCAGGTGTGGACCAACCTGATCGACAACGCGGTCGCCGCCATGGCCGGGCGCGGCACGCTGACCATTCGCACCTATCGTGAGAACGACTGTGCCGCCGTGGAAATCGGCGACACCGGGCCCGGCGTCCCGGACGAGATCCGCACCCGCATCTTCGAACCGTTCTTCACCACCAAACCGGTCGGCGAGGGCACCGGCCTCGGGCTCGACATCTCGTTCCGGATCGTGGTGAACAAGCATCACGGCGACATCCGCGTCGAATCCGAGCCCGGGAACACCCGTTTCATCGTCCGCCTGCCCCTCGAGGCCACTACGGAAGGCAACTGATGACCGAGCAGATCGAAGGCATCGACCCCACCGTGCCGCCCAGCGGTGCGGGCTGCGTGGAGTGCGATGCCGCGGGCGGCTGGTGGGTGCACCTGCGCCGCTGCGCGCAGTGCGGGCACATCGGCTGTTGCGACATGTCGCCGAACCAACACGGCACCAAGCACTTCGAGAGCACCGGCCACCCGTTCATCCAGAGTTTCGAACCGGGTGAGGAGTGGTACTACAACTTCTCGAACAAGGAGATGTACGAGGGCGGCCCGGAACTCGCGCCGCCGCACGCGCATCCGGCGGACCAGCCGGTGCCGGGCCCGCGCGGGCGGGTGCCGGCCGACTGGCAGCAGCACCTGCACTGAGGCCCCGTCCTCTTCCGAGCTTTGTCTTCCGGGAGTGGCCTGTGCCGGGTACGCTCTGCGAGCGCCGGGCCGGGTCCGGTGTCAGGCACTTTCGGGAAGTTCGGAAAGCAGGGTATGAAGCGTCTTTCGATCGTCGCCCTCGCGGCAGGTGCGATGGCGTTGAGTCTCGCCGGTTGTGGTTCGGACAAATCCGGTGATGCGAACGGACTGAAGCAGGCCGGGACCACCACCACCGCCAGACCGCTTACCCCCGTCGCTTCCACCACCGCCGCCGCTCCCGTGGTCCAGCCGCCCGCCGACGCGCCCACCAGCGTCACGGTCGCCAAGAAGAGCAGCGCGCCCGCCGGGGCCCAGACCACCTGCGGCGACTTCCGCGATCTCACCGACGACGCGGAGAAGCAGGTGATCGATCAGATCCTGGCCGCCCATCCCGGATCCTTCCTGGAGGGCAATGCCAATATGGCCCTCGGCACGGCCAAGCTGGCCTGCCTGGCCTCGACGTATGCCAATATGCCGGTGGCCGTCGCAATCCGGGTGGCCCCCAAGTAATCCGGGTGGCTCCCAGGTAATTTCGCCGTCGATCTCCATTGGGGATCCATTGGCGACCCATCAGCGGCCGGGCGCACCGTGGCAACGTGTGGATACTCACCGCCGCGGGCCGCCGCCGCAGGCGTATCGTCCTCAAACGATTGCGTAATACGAGGACTGGGGTACCGATGGACGCCGACGGGCTGGTCGAATTCGAGCGACATCGGCCGCGCTTGTTCGCGCTCGCCTATCGCATGCTGGGCTCGGCCGCCGAGGCCGAGGACGCCGTGCAGGAGACCTACCTGCGCTGGGATGCCACCAATCGCGCCGAAATCCGTTCCGCCGAAGCCTGGTTGACCACCGTCCTGGTGAATCTGTGCCGCAGCTGGTTGGATTCGGCGCGCGCCCGCCGCGAGACCTATGTCGGCCCCTGGCTGCCCGAACCGGTCCCGACCGGCCGCGGCGAACTCGGCCCGCTGGAATCGGCCGAACAGCGGGAACTGGTCTCGATGGCCTTCCTGACCCTGGCCGAACGGCTCAGCGCCACCGAGCGCGCCGTCTTCGTGCTGCGCGAGGCCTTCGGCTACGCGCACCGCGAGATCGCCGACATGCTCGGGCTCACCGAATCCAATGCGCAGCAGGTGTATCGGCGGGCCGCGCACCGGGTGCGGGAGGAGCGCCCGCGCTTCGAGTCCGCGCCGGCGCATGCGCGCGAGCTGGTCGAGAAGTTCCTGAGCGCGGCGCAATCCGGCGATCTGGCCGCGCTCGAGTCCATGTTCACCGCCGATATCGTGGCCGTGGCCGATGGCGGCGCGAAGGTCCACGCGGCCAAGCGGCCCATTGTCGGCATCGCGGCCGTGCTGCGCTACCTGGCGGGTCTGTTCGCCAAGGTTCCCGATGCCACCTTCGCGATCGAGGAGATCAATGCCGCTCCGGCCTTCGTGGTCCATCAGGGGCAGAGCCTGGTGGGCGTCATGTCGGTGACCTTCGACGGGGAGCGGATCGCCGGGCTTCAGTTCGTGGTGAACCCGGACAAGCTGGCCTACTTCGCCCGTGTGGAGCGCGCGCTCACCGACGAAACCGCTGGATAGCGGCGGGTTTCGCGCCACGATTCGGCCTGTGGCGCAGGACACGTCCGGAAGCTGTCAGGGATCGCGGGGCTGTCCGGTCTAGAGGGTGTCGGTCGCCGCATGGGGCCGACGGTGTACCTGAAGCGAAAGGGAGCACTCTCATGACCGGACAGCATCGAATCGTCATCCTGGGCGCGGGCTACGCGGGACTGGCCGCGGCGCGGGAAGCCGTCAAGGCCAAGGACGCGCACGTCACCGTCATCGACCTGCACACCGAATTCGTCGACCGGGTGCGCCTGCACCAGGTCGTCGCCGGACAGGACGTGGCGCGCTGGGAACTGCGGAAAACCCTGGCCGCCAAGGGGATCGAGTTCATCAACGGACGCGCGGAACGCATCGACACCGCCGCCCGCCGCGTCGAACTGGCCAGCGGCGACGCCGTCGCCTACGACACCCTGATCTACGCCCTCGGCAGCCGCGCCGACCTCTCGATGGTGCCCGGCGCGGCCGAATTCGCCCACACCGTCGCCACTTCCGAGGATGTGCGCCGCATTCCCGCGCTCACCGGTCGGGTGGCCGTGGTCGGTGCGGGTGCGACCGGTCTCGAGACCGCCACCGAATTGGCCGAAACCCGACCCGATCTCGACGTCGTGCTGGTCAGTTCGGACGAACCGGGCGGCTGGCTGATCCCCAAGGCCGTGGCGCACATTCGAAAGGTGTTGGACCGCCTCGGCATTCAGGTGCGGGTCGCGAAGGTGGCGGCGGTGACCGCCACCGGCCTCGACCTGGTGGACGGCGGTCGCATCGACGCCGACATCGTGCTCTGGACAACGGGTTTCACGGTGCCCGAGGTGGCGGCCCGGTCGGGTCTGCCGGTCGACGGGCGCGGCCGGGTCCTGGTCGACGACCGGCTGCGGGTGCGCGACCTCGCCGACGTCTACGCGGTCGGTGACGCGGCGGTCATGGTCGGCTTCAACGGCCGCGAGGCGCGCATGTCGTGCCAGGCCGCGCAGCCCGCGGGCAAGTACCTGGGCGCGGCGGTCGCGGCCCGGTCGCGCGGCAAGCAGCCCGCGGGGTTCAAGCCCCGGTTCCTGCTCACCTGCATGAGCCTGGGTCGCCACGACGGTCTGGTGCAGTTCATGAAGGCCGACGATTCGAACGGCAGCGTGGCGATCACCGGTCGCCCGGCGGCCTGGATCAAGGAGCAGATCGTGAGCGCGGTCGGACGGGCGGCGAAGCTCTGAACCAGCTACGTAAAATCGTCAACCAGAGGTTGACCACAGCAAGGCGGTCAACCTAGAGTTGACGCATGACGAACTCCATCCGCCTCGACGATCTCATCGAGGGCATCAAGAAGGCCCGTCCCGACGATGTCCTGGAACAACTCTCCGACGCCGTGGTCCTCGGCAACCACATCGGCGAGGTGGCCGACCATCTGATCGGCCACTTCGTCGACCAGGCCCGCCGCTCCGGCGCCTCCTGGACCGATATCGGCCAGAGCATGGGCGTCACCAAACAGGCCGCGCAGAAACGCTTCGTGCCCAAGGCGCCCGCCGACCCGAGCCAGGCCGCGGCCCTGGATCCCAATGCCGGGTTCGCTCGCTTCACGTCCCGCGCCCGCCACGTCGTGATGGCCGCGCAGGAGGAGGCCCGGGCCGTCGGCAATCTCGAAACCCGTCCCGAACACCTGATCCTCGGGCTACTGGCCGAGCCGGAATCCTTGGCGGTCAAGGTGATCGAGGGCAAGGGGGTGTCCACCGACGCCGTGCGTCGGGTCGCCACCGCCGCGCTCCCCGCCGCCACCGGCGACCCGGTACCCGCTCTGATTCCCTTCGATGCCCAGGCCCGCAAGGTTCTCGAACTCACCTTCCGTGAGGCCTTGCGCCTCGGCCACAACTACATCGGCACCGAGCATCTCCTCCTGGCCCTCTTGGATCTCGAGAACGGTTCCGGTGTGCTGACCGGACTGGGCTTGGACAAGGACTCGGTGTCGGCCGATATCGGGAAGCTGCTCGGCGCGCTGCCGATCCCCGGTCTGACCGCCCCCGCCCCCGACTCGGAGTAGTCGGCGTGTCGCTCCACCATGCCATCGACCTGGTGTTGTAGGGCTCGTGACCGATCCCGCCGCACCGGGTCCCATGGTGTGAATGATGCGCCAGATACGATTGTGGAATGGCGGGCGACGAGGGTTCCGACCTAGTTGCGGGGGAAAAGCGCGCCGATCTGCTGCGCGCGCTCAGTTATGTCACCACCGAGGACACGCCGGACGGCGGCTACATCGTCAATGGTGACCTCCCACCCGAGGTCGCACCGCCATTCATCCGGGCCATCATGCGCATCGAGGCCGAACTGCTGCTGCAGGACGCCGAACTCGTGACCGTCGAGCACGGCGAGCCCCGCACGCCGGAGGAGCGCCGCACCGATGCCCTGATCGCCCTGCTGCTGCGCGTGGACGACCGTTCGCACTTCTCGTAGTCCTCGGGTGCGTTTCCGGTAGCTCCTCGGGGGACTCGGCCGCCGAGACGACTCGTGCGGCCATTCGCCGGTTCCGGGCAACCTTGCACTCGTTGGGGTCGAGTGCTAGAAATGGCTTTGGCACTCCGTACCCGTGAGTGCTAGGTCGGAACGGTGAGGCCGGTACCTCCGGTCGTCCGTCGCGGGCACCGAAGCTGACCAGATCATGCCCATCCCTGATCTGGAGGATCTCAACGCAATGGCCAAGACAATTGCGTACGACGAAGAGGCTCGCCGCGGACTCGAGCGTGGCCTGAACAGCCTCGCCGACGCTGTCAAGGTGACCCTGGGCCCCAAGGGCCGCAACGTGGTGCTGGAGAAGAAGTGGGGCGCCCCCACCATCACCAACGATGGTGTCTCCATCGCCAAGGAAATCGAGCTCGAGGACCCGTACGAGAAGATCGGCGCGGAGCTCGTCAAGGAAGTTGCGAAGAAGACCGACGACGTCGCGGGTGACGGCACCACCACCGCCACCGTGCTGGCCCAGGCGCTGGTCCGCGAGGGCCTGCGCAACGTGGCCGCCGGCGCCAACCCGCTCGGCCTGAAGCGCGGCATCGAGAAGGCCGTGGAGGCCGTGACCTCCTCGCTGCTCGGCACCGCCAAGGAGGTCGAGACCAAGGAGCAGATCGCCGCCACCGCCGGTATCTCCGCGGGCGACTCGTCCATCGGTGAGCTCATCGCCGAGGCCATGGACAAGGTCGGCAAGGAAGGCGTCATCACCGTCGAGGAGAGCAACACCTTCGGCCTCCAGCTGGAGCTGACCGAGGGCATGCGCTTCGACAAGGGCTACATCTCCGGTTACTTCGTGACCGACCCGGAGCGTCAGGAAGCGGTCCTCGAGGATCCGTACATCCTGCTCGTCGGCTCGAAGATCTCGACCGTCAAGGACCTGCTGCCGCTGCTGGAGAAGGTCATCCAGGCCGGCAAGCCGCTGCTGATCATCGCCGAAGACGTTGAGGGCGAAGCGCTTTCGACCCTGGTCGTGAACAAGATCCGCGGCACCTTCAAGTCCATCGCCGTCAAGGCCCCGGGCTTCGGCGACCGCCGCAAGGCCATGCTGGCCGACATCGCCATCCTGACCGGTGGCGAGGTCATCAGCGAAGAGGTCGGCCTGTCCCTCGAGACCGCCGGTCTGGAGCTGCTGGGCACCGCCCGCAAGGTCGTCATCACCAAGGACGAGACCACCATCGTCGAGGGCGCGGGCGACCCGGAGGCCATCAAGGGCCGGGTCTCGCAGATCCGCACCGAGATCGAGAACTCGGACTCGGACTACGACCGTGAGAAGCTGCAGGAGCGCCTGGCCAAGCTGGCCGGCGGTGTTGCGGTGATCAAGGCCGGCGCCGCGACCGAGGTCGAGCTCAAGGAGCGCAAGCACCGCATCGAGGACGCCGTCCGCAACGCGAAGGCTGCCGTCGAGGAGGGCATCGTCGCCGGTGGTGGCGTGGCCCTGCTGCAGGCCGCCCCCGCGCTGGACGCCCTGTCCCTGACCGGTGACGAGGCCACCGGCGCGAACATCGTTCGCGTCGCGCTGTCCGCGCCGCTGAAGCAGATCGCCTTCAACGCGGGCCTGGAGCCCGGCGTCGTCGCTGAGAAGGTCTCGAACCTCCCGGCGGGCCACGGCCTGAACGCCGAGTCCGGCGAGTACGTCGACCTGCTGGCCGCCGGCGTTGCCGACCCGGTCAAGGTCACCCGCTCGGCCCTGCAGAACGCGGCCTCCATCGCGGCCCTGTTCCTGACCACCGAGGCCGTCGTCGCCGACAAGCCGGAGAAGGCCGCCCCCGCGGGCGACCCGACCGGCGGCATGGGCGGCATGGACTTCTAGTCCGCGCCTCCGGCAACGGAATTGAACAAGACCAGGCCCGGTCACCTGACGGTGACCGGGCCTGGTCGTTAGCGGAGATAGGTGCGAGTGCCCGGCCACCATGCGGTGGCCGGGCACTCGGCTGTTTTCGTGGCGCAGTGTGTTTTTCGCGGCAGACTGGTCGGATGAGCGAGGCGCGGACGGGGATCTTCTGGGATGCGGTCGAGGGGCGTGCTCCAATGCCGCGAGCGGCGCAGACGCTGGGATTCGAATTCGTCGATGCCGACCCCGAATTGGGAACCATCGATGTGGCGTTCACCGCGACCGAGGCGTTCACCAACCCCATGGGTGAGGTGCTGGGCGCATTCCTCGCCGCGATGCTGTACGACACCGTGGGGCCCGCGCTGCTGGCGACCCTCGGTCCGGGCGAATTCCAATCCACCCTCGATTTGCAGGTGAGCTTCCTGCGCCCCGCCCGCGTCGGGCGGCTGCGCGGTACCGGCCGAGTGCTGCGCCGCGACGGTGACATCGCGTTCTTGGCGGGCGAGTTGCGTAGCGCGGACGAGGAACTCGTCGCCACGGCGACGGCGACGGCGCGCGTCATTTCGATTCGATGAAGGCGCGCACTACATTCCGCTGGTGAAGCGGGCGTTGCGGATGGCGTCGGCGCGTTCGGGGAGAACGGAGTCGACGAGGGCGGCGATGCGGCCCATGACCGGGGCCAGGCGGCGGGGTCGGTCGATGATGGCGTCGCAGATGATGTCACCGCCCTCCTCGGCCGTGAGGGCGTTGGCGGTGGCCTGCTGGTAGACCGGATTGGCGGTGATCATGTCGGTGCGCACCAGCGGCAGGTAGACGGCGGTGAATCTCAGGTTCTCGGTGTGGGTTTCGGCCTGCAGGTTGGTGGCCAGCGAGTCGAGGGCGGCCTTGGAGGCGACGTAGGCGGCATAGCCGGGACCGCCGTAGAGATTGGCGAGGGAGAGGATATTGATGATCTGGCCGTCGCCGTGCGCGCGCATGGCCGGTGTGAAGGCGAGGATGAGCCGGACCGCGGCGAAGTAGTTGAGCCGCATGGTGCGTTCGTAGTCGTGGAAGCGGTCGTAGGACTCGTCGAGGCGGCGGCGAATGGAGCGGCCCGCGTTGTTGACGAGAATGTCGACGCGACCGTGGTCGGCGAGCACCTTGGCGGCCATGGCGTCGAGCGCGTCGAAATCATTGAGGTCGCATGGGTAGGCGACCGCGCGGCCGCCGCGGGCCTCGATCTCGGCGACGGCGCTGTCGAGTTCGTCGGCGCGGCGCGCGACCAGCAGCACGGTGGCCCCGGCCGCGCCGAGTCGCAGCGCGGCGGCCCGCCCGATGCCGGAGGAGGCCCCGGTGATCAGCACGGTGCGCCCGGCCGCGGCGTCCGCGAGGGTGCGGTGCCGCCGCAGCCGCGCGAGGCTCACCTGGGTGTCCAGGCCGTGCCTGATTTTGTAAAGCAAACCGCTTAATTCCCGCATGCTCAGGAATGCTAAGTGGCCCAGCGCGATTCGGCGTCGATTCGGATCCAGGTCAGCGCCCCCAGCGCAGCACGGTGCTGCCGATGGACATGCCGCCGCCGAACGCGGACAGCAGTATGTGATCCCCCGGCGCGAGGGCCCCGGCCCGCTGCGCGGCGTCCAGGGCGATGGGCACCGACGCCACACCGGTATTGGCGAACTGCTCGACCACCAGATGATGGCTGGCATTGGGCAGTTCGAGCGCGGGCGCGAGATCGCGCAGCATCGCGCCATTGGCCTGATGCGGAATGAAATGGCGCACAACGGTTTCGGAAATTCCGGTGGCGTGCAGGACCTCCTTGATGGACAACGGCAACTGAGCGGAGACGAAGTCCCGCACGGTCCGCCCCGCCATGGCGAAGTAGTGGGCCTTGTCGTCGGGATCGAGCCCACGCGCCGGAATCCGACTGCCGCCGGCCGGGACTCGAATGGTGGCGTGCAGATCGCCGTGGGTGCGCAGCACGGTGCCGAGCAGTCCGGCGGGCGGCTCGACCGGTCCGAGCACGACGGCTCCCGCCCCGTCGCCGAACAGCACCGCGGTGCGCCGGTCGGTGGGATCGATGATGCCCGAGTAGATGTCGGCCCCGATGACCAGCCCGTATCCGCCCGAATCGAGCATGCCCGCAGTCGCGCGCAGGGCGAAGAGGAAACCGGTGCACACCGCGTTCACGTCGAAGGCGGCCGCGCCGTCCGCGCCGAGCAGATGCTGAACGAGCGCGGCGGTGGCGGGCTGCGGATGGTCGGGGGTGGAGGTGGCGACCACGATGTAGTCGAGTTGGCCGGGCCGGATTCCCGCGTCCGCCAGGGCGGCTCGCCCGGCCGCCGCGGCCAGATCCGAGGTCGCCTGTCCGGGTGCGGCGTAGCGGCGGGTGCGAATGCCGGTCTTGGTGAGGATCCAGTCCTCGGTGACGCCGGTATTGGCGGCGATCTCGGCATTGCCGACCACGCGGTCGGGGAGATAGGAGCCGGTGCCGAGGACCCCCACCGCGCGGTCGGCGGGCACGGGCAGTTCGAGCGGTCCCGCCTGGGTGTAGGCGATGGCGGGAGACTGTTCAGTTGTCATGTTCCACGGAAACTAGGGATCGCGGCGGGCTTGCGAAACGGTTACAACCATCGTGGTGAAAAGTCGAGTGGCACAAGCCAATTCGATCGGTCGACCGGTTCCGTTCAGTGGTGGGCGCAGCTGTACGCCAGGACGGCCTTTCCGTCGCCCTGTCCGGGCAGTTCGCGGCAGTGCTGCCGGATCCACGTCAGTCGGTCGTCTTTCGCCGGGGTGATCAAGGCCAGGCCGACCTCACCGGAGTCGATCATGCGGGCCACCTGCTCGGTGGTGGGAACCGGCGACGCACCCGTGAATCCGCCGATGCTGGGCACCTGCTCGCCGCCGACCAGGATGAAGGGTGAGGCCAGCGCGGTCGTGAAGGTGAGCAGCGGATAGCGCGGGCGGCCCGGCGTTTTCGCCAGATCCCGATTCAGCTGTTCGGCGCTGCCGATCGAGGAGGCCATGAACCCCTGGGTGACCTGCCGCGCCTGGGCGGATTCGTACGGGGTGTCGAGCGGCCCGTAGCCGTCGACCACCACCGAGACCGCGGCGGCGGTCGGCGCGGCCAGCGCGGCGACCAGTAGCAGTGCGGTCGCCAGCGCCGCGCGGGCGCGGATCGCGGCCGCGATGATCAGCACGCTGGTGATGACGAGTCCGGCACGCACCCAACCCGGTGCGGCGGCGGACAGCCACCAGCCGTAGGCCGCGGTCGCGGCGACGCCGATCAGGCCGAGCGCCCGTACCCGTCGATCCGCGGAGGCGCGGAAAGCCTTGGCCCCCATACCGATCAGCGCCGCGACCGCGGGTGTGAGAACGGCCAGATAGTAGGGATTCACCGTGCCGATCACCAGGAACACGGCCACATGAATGAGCAACCAGCCGCCCCACAGGACCACTGCCGCGGTCTCGCGATCCGTCCGCGGTCGCCGCCGCGCGGCCCAAGCCAGTGCGACGAGGCAGAGCAGCGCGAGCGGAATCAGCCATCCGGCCTCACGCCCGCCGCCACCGCCGAAGAGATGGTCGAAGCGATTGTCCGGTCCGAGCACGAGTTCCGCCCGATACCCGGTCTGGTTCCCGGCGGTAGTGAAATTGGCGGCCCCGATACCGAATCCGTCATTGGTCCGACTGGCCCCGTTGTAGACGAAGACCTGCTCGAACAGCGAATTGTCGGAACTGCCGTCGACATAGGGTCGATGCGCGGCGGGCAGCAGGCTCACCAGCGACATCCAGCTCAGCGACACGGCCGCGGCGATCGCGCCGAACCAGACGAGTCCGGGCAGACGCTGCCGCAGTTCGCCGCGCGACGCGGCGAACAGCACCGCCGCCACCAGGGCCGGGACGATCAGCCAGGCCTGCACCATCTTCGCCTGGAACGCCAGCCCGATGCACAGCCCGCAGTACAGCAGATTCCGCGTCCGTCCCGACACGATGGCGGCCGCCGCCTGATCCGCGGCCAGCACCAGCAGCAGCACGAGCAAGGTGTCGGAGATATTGCCGCGATTCAGTGCGACCGTTCCCGGTGCCACGGCCGCCACCACCGCGGCGACCAGCGCCGCGTAATGGCCCGACAACCGCCGCACCGCCCGATACAGCACGAGCACGGTCAGTACGCCCTCGATGACCTGCGGCAACAGATACGCCCAGAGATGCGGCCCGAAGATCCGCACGGACAGCGCCTGAATCCAGATGGCCCCGGGCAGTTTGTCGATGCTGATGGTCGCGGCCGGGTCGAAGGCGGCGTAGAAGAAGTTGTGCCAACTCATGCTCATCGAGCGAGCGGCGGCGGAGTAATAGAGGTGCGGGGTCTGCGCGCCGATGCCCCACGCGTAGAGCACCGCGGCCAACGCGGCGACGGCGAGCAGTGCCGGCCGGACCCACCGCGGCTGATCCGCCGGGCCCCGCAACCAGCGTGACCAGTCGATTTCGTTCCGTACGGGAAGTGCGAGTGCCCCTGCCACAGGCCCAATCTCGGCCCGCCGCGCAGCGTTGTCAAAGGAATTCCACCCCTGGGTGGAGGGGTTCGGAGCGGAATCGTCCCGGAGTTGTAGTGGGGCGGATGACAGATGGTCAGCGTGGCGGATGGCGTTCGGAGAGCGTGGCGGCGATGTCGACGGGCCGGAGGCTGAGCCGTTCGGCCGCCGCCGCCACCGCCGAGCGGACCGCGGCCTCGTCGCGATGAGTCGGGTCGTAGAGGAGTTCGACCAATTCCATGGCGGCGATCGCCTGGTCTTTGGTGAGGGCGCGACCCGGTAACCAGCTAACGCGCCAGTCGGTTTCTTTATCGCCGCCGGGAAGCCGTTCCGCGAACTCGTCGACGACCGCGCTCGTTATCGACCACTCGCAGACGTACACGCAAGCCAATTTAGACCTCTGACCAGCCGATTTGACTCTGTTCGTAGCAACACGTAACTTATTCCAGGTCAGAGCGACACGGACACCGACCCGGAGCCCCAAGGGCCTGGGAAACGAGGTTGGACGAGGAGCGCCTGATGATCACACTAGCTTCACCTGACCAGCGGATTTGGTTCCGTCGAGACGGCTGGGCTAAGCTGTAAAAGTTGCCTCACGATCGAGCGGGACATAGCGCCCGGGAGATCGTTTGTGCGTGTGTTCTTTGAGAACTCAATAGTGTGTCGATGAATGTCAGTGCCAAATATTTTATTTGGTTCCAATCATTCTCCCCCCGTGAGGGTGGTTGGACATTTTTAGTCAGCTTAATTTCCGAGC
>NZ_JAYKYU010000010.1:0-173108 GCF_035818515.1 Nocardia sp. CDC153
GCATCGCCACCACCGCCTCGGGCACTCACCTGTCGATCAACGAGGCGTTGAAGATGGCCTCGGGTACTCGCCCGGTGCTCGCAGTCCTCGACGACAACGGCATCCCGCTCTACCTGGGCTACGGCGAGCGCATCGCCACCCCCGGCCAACGCCTGGCCCTGATCGCCCGTGACAAGGGCTGCACCCACCCCGGCTGCGACGTCCCACCCACCATGTGCGCCGCCCACCACGTCATCGACTGGGCCAAAGGCGGACCCACCGACCTGAACAACCTCGCCCTCGTCTGCGATCACCACCACGCCATGGTCAACGACAGCGAACACGGGTGGAAGACAGTGATGTTGGGTAAAGACTCCCCGCATCGCGGACGCGTCGGATGGATCGCCCCCACATCCCTCGACCCCACCGGAACACCCCGCGTCAACGAAAAACACCACCTCGCAGGGCAAATCGCCACCGAGATAGAAGTCAGTTGCCAGCAATGGGGCGCGCGAGCCGCATAACCCGCCGGGCTCGCGCGTGCCCGCGCCCACCCAACATGTGATTCGGACACTCGAGGCCAGGTAACCCGGGCGAAGACTCCTCGAGTTGATGCCCCGCAACGGGATTGCCCCCAAGGCGGCATGCACCGGAAGTGTGGTTGCGTCGCCAGCCCTACCGGACCTGAGCTGACGCGACCCGGGTGCCGTACCCGCCGATCCCAGCCCCCGGACTGCACGTATTACGTTCTACAGACCAACCAACCCAACTTCACGCCGGGATGTCGTGGCGGCCCCATCCCCGAGGTGGCTGGAACCGCAACCGAGCCGACCAACCCAGCCAGCCCCTCCCCCTCCTCCAGGCATCTTTTGATCTTTTGCTCTTTCGTCTTTGAGCCCAACGCAATAACCCGGATCGTCGGCGATACGAACGAACGGCGGCGGACTCTCCGGGAGCCGCAGCCCAACACTGTCGAGGTCCCGAGGATAGGGCCGACGCAGACGAGCAGTCCGCCCACCGGGTTCAGTAGGCGGAGTGTGCGGCGGATAATTCGGAACCCGAATAGGTTGCGGCACCGTGGCATCCGACCAAGAGAGCACCGTCTGCCGTTCCGCCCGGAACAACAAACCACCCTGCATCCAGTACGAGGCGAGAATCCGCCCGGACAACGCCACCTCGAGAACAGTGAACCGACCACCATAGGGATTAGGTGCCGATTCGGAGACGGCGTGAAAACCGCAGCTGCAGTCCGGATCCGGAACCGCATGGCTGCGCCCCCGCCGACATTCGGCCACGGCGTCGACCGGGTAGGGCGTGCCGCCGGTTGCTGGCACGAACAGCTCACCCTCGATGCGATGAGCCACCTTGTGCGCCAGAATCACCCACAGCCCGTCGTCGGTCAGGGCGAGGCTGGGCTGGACGAGTTCGGGGACTTGGGGGCGGTGCGCTGTCCCGGTTTCGAAGGATGCGATCAGTCCATAGCCTTCGCACATGTGCGTTCCTCGCTCGGGGATGCCGTATCTCTCCGAGCGTACGCGCCCGTACGCCGAACGGTGCCGCAATTATCCTGCGGCACAGTCCGATTCAGGCCAGCTGTTCGATCTTGGCGGCCAACTCCGCGCCGGTCATGGGCTCGCGGGCGATGACGGCGATGGTGTCGTCACCAGCGATGGTGCCCACGATCTCGGGCAGGGCGGCGCGGTCGAGGGCGCTGGCCAGGAAGTGCGCGGCGCCGGGTGGTGTTCGCAGGACTGCGATATTGCCGCTGGCGTCGGTGGAGACCAGCAGATCGCCGAGCAGCTTCGAGAGTCGTTCGGTGCCGCCGGTGACGCCGCGCACGGGGCTGCCGTCCTCGGGGACCACGTAGACGCCCGCGCCGCCGTCGGCCGCGCGCAACTTGACCGCGCCGAGTTCGTCGAGGTCGCGGGACAGCGTGGCCTGGGTGGTTTCGATGCCCTCGGCCGAAAGCAGCACGGCCAGTTCGGATTGGCTGCGGACCTCGTGCTGGGACAGGATCGCGACAATGCGGGCCTGCCGCCCGGCGCGGGTGCGCGCGATGGCGGCACCCGACTTGCCGGAGGGGGCGGGTGAGCGACGTTCGCCGCTGCTCACCTCTCACCTCGCTCGAAACGCTCGAGCAGCCACACCAGTAGCGCCTTCTGCGCGTGCAGACGATTCTCGGCCTCGTCCCAGACGGCGCTGTGCGGGCCGTCGAGCACCTCGTCGGTGATCTCCTCACCACGATGCGCCGGAAGGCAGTGCAGCACGGTTACATCCGCGGCGGCCCGCGCGAGCAGGTCGGCGTTCACCTGGAACGGGCGGAAGGGGGCCACGCGGTCGCGGCCGTCGTTCTCCTGGCCCATGGAGGTCCAGGCATCGGTGACCAGTGCGTCCGCACCCTCGGCGGCGGCCTGCGGGTCGTTCGTGATCGCAATGCGCGCACCGGTTTCGGCGGCCCGCTTCTGCGCGGCGTCCACGATCCAGCCGAACGGCTCGAAGCCCTCCGGTGCGGCGATGGTGACGTTCATGCCCGCGGTCGCGCCGCCCAGCATGAGAGAGTGGGCCATATTGTTCGCGCCATCACCGAGGTAGGTCAGGTTGCGGCCGGTCAGGTCGGAGCCCTTGCGCTCCTTGAGCGTCTGCAGGTCCGCCAGCACCTGGCACGGGTGGAACTCGTTGGACAGCGCGTTCACCACGGGAACCGTTGCGGCACCGGCCATCTCGTCGAGGCGGGTCTGTTCGAAGGTGCGCCACACGATGGCGTCGACGTACCGGGACAGCACCCGGCCGGTATCGGCGAGGGTCTCCTCGCGCCCGAGTTGGGTGTCGCGACCGTCCACCACGACCGCGTGCCCGCCGAGCTGGGCGATGCCCATCTCGAAGGAGAATCGCGTACGGGTGGAGTTCTTTTCGAACATGACCGCGACACCGCGCGGACCCGCGAGCGGCCGCCGGGACTGCGGGGCGGCCTTCAATTCGGCGGCGAGGGCCAGGATTTCGGCCTGTTCGGCGGGGCTGACGTCGTCGTCACGCAGGAAATGCCGGATGGTCACTTGGTCTCCTCGGTGGCCTGGGCGGCATCCAGGATGCCGGGCAGGTCGGACAGGAAGTTCTCGGCCTGAGTCTCGGTGAGAACCAGTGGCGGCGCGAGTCGAATCACATTGGGCTTGCACGGGTTCAGCAGGTAGCCGGCCTCCCGGGCGGCCGCGTCCACCTGGGGCGCGACATCGGCGGTGAGCTGGATGCCGATGAGCAGGCCCGCACCCCGGACGTGGTCGATCAGCGGGTGATCGAGGTACTCGATGCCGTCGATGAGGATCTTGCCGACCGTCTCCACATGCGAGAGCAGGCCTTCCTCGTCGATGGTGCGCAGCACGGCCAATGCCGCGGCGGCGCAGACGGGATTGCCGCCGAAGGTGGTGCCGTGCATGCCGGGCTGCAGCAGGTCCGCCGCCGCACCCTGGGCCAGTACGGCACCGATGGGTAGGCCACCGCCGAGGCCTTTGGCCAGGGTGATGACGTCGGGCACGATGCCCGCCACCTGGTGCGCGTAGAACGCGCCGGTGCGGCCGATACCGGTCTGCACCTCGTCCAGGATCAGCAGTGCGCCTTGGTCTTTGGTGATGGCGCGGGCCTTGGCCAGGTAGTCGGCCGGGGGCACCACGACACCGCTCTCACCCATGATGGGTTCGAGGAACACCGCGGCGGTGTCCTGGTCGACCGAGGCGGCGAGCGCCATGGCGTCGCCGTAGGGCACGTGCACGACGCCCGGCGGCATGGGCTCGAACGGGGCCCGCTTGGACGGCTGACCCGTCAGGGCCAACGCGCCCATGGTCCGGCCGTGGAACGCCTCCTCGCAGGCGACGATCTTGGTGCGTCCGGTCAGCCGCGCCATCTTGAACGCGGCCTCGTTGGCCTCGGTGCCGGAATTGCAGAAGAACGCCTTGCCGTGGCCGTCACCGAAGTGGGCGAGCAAGCGCTCCGCGAGTTCGATAACCGGTTCGGACGCATACAGATTCGACACATGCCCGAGCGTCCCCAGCTGCTGGGTCACCGCTTCGAGAATCGCCGGATGCGCATGCCCCAGGCTGTTGACCGCGATGCCACCCAGGAAGTCCAGGTACCGCTTGCCGTCGGCGTCGTAGACCACCGCGCCCGCGCCGCGCACCAGCGCCACCTTGGGGGTGCCGTAGTTGTTCATCAGGGCGGTGCTCCACCGCTGCTGAATGTCGGCTGTGCTCATGAGATCTCCTGTACGGGGGTGACCATCGTGCCGATGCCCTCCCCGGTGAACAGTTCCAGCAGGACCGAATGCGCCACACGCCCGTCGATGACGTGCGCGGTCGGGACGCCGCCCTCGACGGCCCGCAGGCAGGCTTCCATCTTGGGCACCATGCCCTCGTCCAGGCGCGGCAGCAACTTGGCGAGTTCGTCGGTGTCGATGCGGGTGGTCAGCGACGACCGGTCGGGCCAGTCGGTGTACAGGCCCTCCACATCGGTGAGGATGACCAATTTCTCGGCTCCGATACCCTCTGCCAGCGCGGCCGCCGCGGTGTCGGCATTGATGTTGTGCACCACGCCGTCCGCGTCGGGGGCGATGGTGGACACCACCGGAATCCGGCCCGCCGCGATCAGATCCAGCACAGCCGACGGTTCCACCGAGGTCACGTCGCCGACCAGGCCGATATCGGTGGCCTCGCCGTCGACCTGCACGGTGCGCCGGGTGGCGGTGAACAGGTGCGCGTCCTCACCGGAGATGCCGACCGCGTACGGGCCGTGAGCGTTGATGAGCCCCACCAGTTCTCGGCCCACCTGCCCGAACAGCACCATGCGCACGACATCCATGACCTCGGGCGTGGTGACCCGGAAGCCGCCGCGGAACTCGCCGGTCATGCCGAGCCGCTTCAGCATGGCGCTGATCTGCGGCCCACCGCCGTGCACCACGACCGGATGCACGCCGACCGTGCGCAGGAACGCCATATCGGCCGCGAAGGCGCGCTTGAGTTCGTCGTCGATCATGGCGTTGCCGCCGTACTTGACGACCACGATCTTGTCGCGGAACTTCTGCAGCCACGGCAGCGCGTCGGCGAGGACGTGCGCCTTGTCGAGGGCCGAAAGCTGTTTCACCACATCGTTCATGAGCTGTAGGCCGAGTTCTCTTCGACGTAGCCGTGCGAGAGGTCGGTGGTGCGGACGGTGGCCTCGCCGTCGCCGAGGCCGAGATCGGCAACCACCTGGATGTCCGGGCCGGACAGGTCCACCTCGCGCGCACCCGGCGCGCCGAACCCGTTGACGCACACCGGACTACCGTTGAACGACACCGAAACCAGATCCTGCTCCAACGAAATCGGCGCGATGCCGAGCGCGGCCAGCACACGACCCCAGTTCGGGTCCGACCCGAAGAACGCCGTCTTCACCAGGCTGTCACGGGCGATGGCCCGCGCACCGATCAGCGCTTCCTCTTCGCTCACAGCACCTTTCACGGTGATGTGCACGCGCTTGGTGACACCCTCGGCGTCGGACATGAGCTGCTCGGCCAGATCGTCGCAGACCGCGAGCACCGCGGCGTCGAGATCCTCCTGCGACGGCGTGACCCCGCTCGCGCCGTTGGCCAGGAGGAGCACGGTGTCGTTGGTCGAGCAGGACCCGTCCACGTCGAGCCGGTCGAAGGTGTAGCCGGTCGCCTTGCGCAGCGCCTCGTCCAACTGTGCGGGCGTCGCCACCGCATCGGTGGTCAGCACGACCAGCATGGTGGCCAGCGACGGCGCGAGCATGCCCGCGCCCTTGGCCATACCGCCCACATTCCACTTGTCCTTGTGGTGGAAGGCGGCCTCTTTCGGCACGGTGTCGGTGGTCATGATGGCCCGCGCCGCCTCCGCGCCGCCGGACAGCCCGCCGCCCATCTCGTGCACGATCTCGGTGACGGCCGGGATCAGCTTGTCCATCGGCAGCCGGTCACCGATCAAACCCGTGGAGCAGACCGCGATCTCGCCCGCGCCGGTCTCGGTTCCCCAGTTGCTCAACGCCTTCGCCAGTTCCTCGGCGGTGGCGTGGGTGTCCTGGAAGCCGCCCGGGCCGGTACACGCGTTCGCGCCACCGGAGTTCAGGATGACCGCGCGCAGATGCCCGCCGGTGAGCACCTGCTGCGACCACAGCACGGGCGCGGCCTTGACCTTGTTGCGGGTGAACACGCCCGCCGCCGCGTACTCGGGGCCCTCGTTGAACACCAGCGCCAGATCCGGCTTGCCGGTCTTCTTGATGCCCGCCGCGATGCCCGCGGCCCGGAAACCCAACGGTGCGGTGACGCCCTGGGTCCGCACCAGCTTGCCGTTGTCGATCGTCACGGTGCCACTCCTACGGTGGAAAGTCCTGCGGTCTCGTCGATTCCGAGAGCCAGATTCATCGATTGCACCGCGGCGCCCGCGGTGCCCTTGGTCAAGTTGTCGATCGCGCCGATGACCACCAGCAGCCCGGCGTCGGTGTCCACGGTCACCTGCAGGGTGACGGCATTGGAGCCGAGCACCGAACCGGTCTGCGGCAGTACGCCTTCGGGCAGCAGGTGCACGAAAGGCTCATCGGCGTAGGCCTTCTCGTAGACGGCGCGGGCCTGCGCGGCGTCCACGGTGGTCGGGGCGGTGCAGGTGGCGAGAATGCCGCGCGGCAGCGGAGCCAGCACCGGGGTGAACGAAACACTCACGTCCACACCGGAGCCCGCGGCCTTCAGATTCTGGGCAATCTCAGGCGTGTGCCGATGCGCACCCGCGATGCCGTATGCGCGCAGCGAGCCCATCACCTCCGAGCCCAGCAGCCCCACATCCAGCTTGCGTCCCGCCCCCGAGGTGCCACTCACCGCAACCACATTCACCCGCGGCTCGATGATCCCGGCCGCGACGGCCGGGGCCAGCGCCAGACTCGACACGGTCGGGTAGCAACCCGGCACGGCGATTCGGGTCGCACCGCGCAGCCGCTCGCGCCCGCCGGGTAGCTCGGGCAGCCCGTAGGGCCAGCTGCCCGCGTGCGCGGTGCCGTAATACTTCTCCCACGCCGCGGCGTCGGTGAGCCGGAAATCGGCCCCGCAGTCGATGATGATCGTGGACTCCGGCAACGCCGTGGCGATCGCCGCGGACTGCCCGTGCGGCAGCCCCAGGAACACCACGTCGTGACCCGCCAGCACCTCGACGGTGGTGGGCTCGAGCACCCGGTCGGCCAGCGGCAGCAGATGCGGCTGCAGCTCACCCAGGGTGGTACCGGCATTGGACCCCGCGGTCAGCGCCCCGATCTCGAGGCGCCCGCTTCGGTAGGCTGGGTGCCCGAGCAGCAGACGCAGCACTTCACCGCCCGCATACCCGCTCGCACCAGCTACCGCGACCCGCAGGGGCCCGTTCGAGACATCCGCCATGTGATGATTATGCACGAGCGTGCAAGCTCATTCACAACCGGGCGAGAATCTGACAGCGAGCGCCGCTTACGGCACACTCGACAGCGCCATGTACGACGACGCCACCCAACCGCTGCCGGTTGTCGGTCCAGAATCGGGCCGCTCCCGCCGGGCACCGGAGACGCCCAATCCGACTCCCCGCCGTTCCAGGCGGGCGGAGCCGACCTCGAATCGTCGGAGCGGGGGCAAACGGCGTGCCGGGACCACACGGGAGAGCGCCGAGCGCACGCCCGCCCAGCGAGCCCGGGACAAGAAGCTGCGCCTCGCCGGACGCGGCATCACCGCCCTGGTGGCCGCCGCCGTGATGGGTATTACAGGCGTCGTCTGGTACGGCCGCATGGATTTCGACCAGGGCTTCGTGCGTTCGGGCGCGATCTCGCCGGAGGACGTGAACCTCGACGGCGACATCAATATGCTGCTCATCGGCCTGGACACCCGAAAAGACCTGAACGGCAACGATCTCCCCAAGGAGATCCTGGACCAGCTGCACGCCGGTGACGGCTCCGAGGGCGGCTACAACGCCAATTCGCTCATCCTGGTGCACATTCCGAAGGATCTGAAGCACATCGTCGCGTTCTCGATTCCGCGCGACGACTACGTGCCCGTGCAGGGCATCCCCGGCTACGACCACGCCAAGATCAAGGAGTCGTACGGCCTCAAGAAGTACGACGTGGAGCAGAAGCTCAAGGCCAAGGGCATGGCCGAGGGCCCGGAGCTGGAGCGCCAGGGCCGGGAGGCGGGCCGCGCCAGCATCGTTCAGACCGTGAAGGCGCTCACCGGCGTCCCCATCAACCGGTTCGCGGAGATCTCCCTGGCGGGCTTCTACGATCTGGCGACCGCGCTCGGCGGCGTCGACGTGTGCCTCAATCACGCCGTGGACGACAGCTACTACTCCGGCGCACAGTTCCCCGCCGGACCGCAGCATTTGGACGGCTCGGACGCGCTGGCCTTCGTGCGGCAGCGCCACGGCCTCGAGAACGGCGACCTGGATCGCACCCACCGGCAGCAGGCGTTCCTCACCTCGGTCGCCAATTCCATGAAGAGCTCGGGCACCCTGGGCAATCCGGTGCGACTCAAGCAGCTGATGGATGTGGCGCACAAGGACGTGGTGCTCTCCGACGGTTGGAGCCTCACCGATTTCGCCACCACGCTGGGCCGCGCGGAATCCCCGACCGTGGAGTTCCGGACCCTGCCGGTCTTGCGCTACGACAATATCGACGGCCAGGACGTGAACATCATCGATCCGGTGGCCATCAAGAAGACGGTGCGCGAGGCGTTCGGGGTGTCCACTCCGGCCGCGCCCAGCGCCCCGGCGACCACGCCCACCTCGACCCTGGACGTGGCCAATGCCTCCGGCACCCCCGGCCAGGCCGCGAAGGTGTCGAAGCTGTTGGCCGCCAAGGGCTTCCCGCAGGGCGATGTCGCCAATGCCACCTACGCGGACGGCACCACCTCGACCATCTACTACGGCACCGGTGCCGACACCGACGCCAAGCAGCTCTCGGAAATGCTGGGCGGCATCCCGGTGAGCCCGTCCACGCAGCTGTCGTCCGGACACGTGAAGCTGGTCGTGGGAAGCGATCTCGACATTTCCATCCTCGACCCGACGGCGGCCACCACCACCCCGACCACCACCGCGGGCGGTTCCTCGACCAGCGCCGCCACCTCCGACGCGGCCAGCTCGGACGCACCGGATTCGGGCAAACCCGTGACCACTACGATCGGTTCGAAGATTCCCTGTGTGAACTGACCCGCGGCGCGGTCGACCAGAATTGACTCGCGGCGCGGTCGATGAGAGCGACTCGCGGCGCGGTCGATGAGAGCGGAGTGGTGCGATGACGAAGTTCGAGGTGCTCCGCGCCCTGCATCACGGCGAGAAGCCGCTGGTCTTGCCGAACGCCTGGGATTTCGGGTCGGCGGCCATGCTCGCCGAGGCCGGATTCCCGGCCGTGGGCACCACCAGCCTGGGCGTGGCCGCGGCGGCCGGACTGCCCGACGGGACGGCGGCCACCCGGGACGAAACCCTTTCGCTGGCACGGCGACTGGGCCGGTTGCCCATTCCGGTGACGGTCGATATCGAGGGCGGCTTCAGCACCGATCCAGGCGAGGTGGCGCAGTTCTGCGCCGAGCTCGCCGCGGTGGGTATCGCGGGAATCAACCTGGAGGACAGCCGATCCAATGCGGCGCTGGCCGATCCGGACCGCCACGGCGAGTTGATCGCGGCCGTGAAGTCGAGGGTGCCGGAGCTTTTCGTCAACGCCCGCACCGACACGTACTGGCTGGGTATCGATACCGACTCCACGCTCGATCGGGTGCTGCACTACGAGAAGTGCGGTGCGGACGGCGTTTTCGTGCCGGGCGTCACCGATCCGGATCGAATTCGCGCACTCACCACCGCCCTGACCGCACCGCTGAACGCGCTGTTCTCCCCCACCGGCCCGACCGTGGCCGACCTCGCGGAGCTGGGTGTGCGGCGCGTCAGCACCGGCTCACTGCTCTACCGCGCGGCCCTGGCCGCCGCCGTGCACACCGCGGAATCGGTCGCCCACGGACAGCGGCCGGTCGGCGAAATCCCCAGCTACGCAACGATTCAGCGGTTGCTGGAACCCTAGTCACCGATCGAGGGTTCGGGTCAGCCCGGCCGTCCGCAGCTTGTCGGGATTGCGGACCGCGTACAGCCCGGTAACGCGGTCGCCTTCCACCTCGATCAGCTCCACGGTGTCGATCTCCCCGTCCGCACCACGCAGCAGGAGCGCGGGCAACGCGTTGTAGGTGCCGAATTCGATCGTCATATCCCCCAGGCTCTTTCGCACCAGCCCGATCAGGTAGGCGGCGACCCGCTCCGCGCCGACGACCGGACGACGTGCCGCACTCACCTTGCCGCCGCCGTCGGAAATCTGCACGATATCGGGTGCGAGCACGTCCATCAGGGTCTGGACATCGCCGGTTTGCGCGGCCCGCAGGAACTTTCCGATGACCGCCCGGCTGGTCTCGGCATCGGGTTCGAAGCGCTTCTTGCGCGCCTGGACGTGCGCGCGGGCCCGGTGCGCGATCTGCCGCACGGTCGCATCGGATTTGCCGACCATGGCCGCGATATCGACCAGGCTGTGCCCGAACACCTCCGAGAGCACGAACACCGCGCGCTCGGTCGGCCCGAGGGTCTCGAGCACCAGCAGCATGGCCATCGACACCGATTCCGCCAGCAGCACATCGTGACTGGCGTCGGTCTCGGTGCGGATCGGTTCGGGCAGCCAGCTGCCCACGTACTCCTCGCGCCGCCGTCGCACCGTGCGCAGATGGTTGAGCGACTGCCGGGTGACGATCTGCGTCAGGTACGCCTTGACGTTGTGCACCTGCGCCGGATCGGTGTCGCGCCAGCGGAGGTAGCTGTCCTGCAACACATCCTCGGCATCGGCGGCGCTGCCGAGCATCTCGTAGGCGATGGTGAACAGCAGCGGCCGGAGCCGATCGAACGCGTCCACATCGCCCTTCGGACCGGAATCGGTGCCCACGGTCAT
Source organism: Nocardia sp. CDC153 (assembly GCF_035818515.1). NCBI lineage: Bacteria > Bacillati > Actinomycetota > Actinomycetes > Mycobacteriales > Nocardiaceae > Nocardia > Nocardia sp. CDC153. Next base: position 10,936 of record NZ_JAYKYU010000010.1, read on the forward strand.
GATCGAAGCCTAACCACGAATCACCCCAACCCGGCACCACGCGACGGTCGGCACCCGGGTTCGCTCACTGGACACCATGTACAGTGAGCCGCGAGACGTCCGCCAGACCAGAGGAAATCCCATGTCCGAGACCACCTCCGGCAAGCTGACCCTCCAGGGCCGCTTCAACTACTTCAACAGCACCTACCTCGGCCCGGTCACCCGTTTCTACGGCCGCCTGCACCGCCGCCTCTACGAGCGCTTCGGCGGCACCCGCTTCGGCACCCTCTTCGGCGATCCGGTTCTCGAACTCATCGTCCCCGGCCGCAAATCCGGCGTCCCCCGCCCGGTCATGCTCATGCAGGTCTGGTCCGGCGACGACCTGCTGGTCTGCGGCTCCAACGGCGGCAATCCCGGCACCCCCAACTGGTGGAAGAACCTCGCCGCCGTCGACACCGCCACCGTCCGCGTGGGCCGCGACACCTTCCCGGTCTCGGTCCGCATCGTCACCGACGACACCGAGTACGAATCCCATTGGCGCACACTCTCGGCCGCCTACGCGCATTTCGACACCTACCGGGCGCTGAGCCCCCGCCACTTCCCCATCGCCGTCCTCACCCGCAAGGGCGAATGACAGACGGCGCGCGGGTCACCACGAGACGGGGCCGAGGCGGTCGGTGAAAGTGCCGGTGGGCCCGTCGGCGGGGATCGTGGCGAGGCGGATGATGGCCTCCGCGCCCTCGGCCGCGGTCAACTGTCCCCGGTGGCCGTTCATATCGGTGGCCGCGAACTTCCCATTGGCGACCTCGCCCGGGGTGATGGCGTTGAACTTGATGCCAGGAAGAGCCTGGGCGTAGCGGACAGTCAGCATATTGAGCGCGGCCTTCGACGAGCTGTACGCGAGTTCGTGCATTTTCGACGCGGCCTGTGCGGGGTCGCTGACGACGGCGAACGCGCCGACCGCACTGGAAACCATGACAACCCGCGGATTCTCGGCCGTCCGCAGCAGCGGGAGGAAGGCGTGGGTCACGCGAATCGGGCCGTAGACATTGGTGTCGTAAACCCCGTGGATCTCGTCGACCGTGGCGTCGGCGGGGTTGATGGCGTGGCCGGGGGCACCGGCATTGTTCACCAGGACGTCGAGGCGATCGGTGTGGGCGCGCACGAGCCGAACCGCTTCCGCCACAGACGCGTCCGAGGTGACGTCGAGGGGCACCAGCACCGCCCGCACGCCTTCGGCGGCCAGCTTCTCGACCGCGACCTGCCCGCGTCCCACATCGCGCGAGCCGAGGAAGATCGTCCATCCCCTCGCCCCGAGGCCGCGGGCCGCCTCGAAGCCCAGGCCCTTGTTCGCGCCCGTGATCAGTGCCGCCTGCTTTTCCGTGTTCGTCATGCCCACTAGATGCCGCGCCCCCGCATCGCGTGACGCGGTGTGAGCCGGTTCACTTTTCGGGCAATCCGGCCGCTCGGGGGCATCGCCGCCGGTTGACATCACTCCGCGTTACACATACCTTCAGTTTTCAAATACCGACGGTATCCAACAAGGAGGTTGGTGATGGCGTCTCGGACCCCGCGGGTCGTGATCATTGGGGCCGGTGTGTCCGGGATTGCCAGTGCGATCACGCTGCAGCGCAATGGGTTCCATGACTTCGTGATCCTGGAGAAGGGGTCCGACGTGGGCGGGGTGTGGCATTGGAACCGGTATCCGGGGCTCACCTGTGATGTGCCGTCGCAGCTGTATCAGTTCGGATTCGCACCCAAGCCGGACTGGTCGCATGTGTTCGCGCCGGGGGCGGAGATTCAGGAGTATCTCACGGGGGTGGCCGAGCGGTTCGGGCTGCGGCCGCATCTGCGGTTGAACTCCGAGGTGGTCGCGGCCGAGTTCACCGGGTCCGGGTGGCGGGTTCGGACTGCGGGCGGGCAGGTGCACGAGGCCGATTTCGTCATCGCCGCCACCGGCGTGCTGCATCATCCCGCCTGGCCGGAGATTCCGGGGCTCGACGAGTTCACCGGGGATGTCGTACACACCGCGCGCTGGGACGACGCACTGGCGACGCGGGGCCGCCGGATCGCGGTGCTGGGCACGGGATCGACCGGCGTGCAGGTGGTTTCGGCGCTGCAGCCGGTGGCCGAGCGGATCACGCATTTCGTGCGCAGCCCGCAGTGGGTGATCTGGGCTCCGATGTGGCTGCCGCAGCCCGCCGTGGTGGGCGCGGTGCTGAATCGGCTGCCCAAGCTGAATCAGGCGCTCTACCAGGCGGGTATGACCGGCGCGAAGCTGTTCACCGATGTCGTCACCCGTCCCAGCTGGCGGCGGCGTGCGGTCCAGGAGTACGCGCGGTTCAGCCTGCGCGCCCAGGTCCTCGACGGAGAACTGCGCGAGCAGCTGACCCCCGACTACGAGCCGCTGTGCAAGCGACAGGTGTTGTCCGGCAGCTACTATCGCGCGCTGAAGGCCCGCAATGCCGAGCTGGTCACCACCGCCATCGAGGCCGTCACCCCGACCGGCATCCGCACCGCCGACGGCCGCGAACACGAGGTGGACCTGATCGTCCTCGCCACCGGCTTCCGCGCCCACGATTACATGCGCCCCATGAAACTCACCGGCCGCGACGGCATGTCGATCGACGAGGCGTGGGCCAAGGGGCCGCGCGCCTATCGCATGACCGCGATCCCGGGCTTCCCCAACCTGTTCACCGTGCTCGGACCGAACTCGCCGACGGGGTCGATCCCGCTGCATCACGCCGCCGAGGTCACCGCGAAGTACATCACCGCGTGGATAAAACGGTGGAGCGCAGGCGAATTCGATACCGTCGAGGTCACCGAGGCCGCCACCGACCGTTTCGAGGCGGAGGTCACCGAGGCCCTCGGCCCGACCGTCTGGAACACCGGCTGCAACTCCTGGTACTTCACCGAGGGCGGCAGCATCGACCTGCTGCCCTTCGACCGCCGCACCATGGAAACCATGCTCGCCGCACCCGACGACCGCGATTTCCATTTGCGTGCTACAGTTCCCGGCGAACCGTGACGAACACCGCGAGGAGGTGAGCCCCATGAACAACAGATCCGTATGGGTGCTCCCCATCGTGGTCGCGGTTGGGCGCGGGTAGAAAGCGCCCCGGGAGCGCCTTTTTCGAAAGGCACCGCCATGTACTTCACTTCCGAAAAATCCGAGCACGGCGTTCTCGAACGCGACTTCACCTTGGGTGAGATCACCGGTGTGCTCTGGACACCCGAATCCCCTTCCCCTGCAGACACTTCCGAGCCCGCCCCCTTGATCCTGATGGGGCACAGCGGCGGTGTGCACAAGCGCGCACCGAATCTGGTGACCAACGCACGGTATTTCGTCACCGAGTGCGGCTACTCGGTTGCCGCCATCGACGCGCCGGGCCACGGCGATCGTCCGCGCAATGCCGAGGACACCAGGTGGACCGAGCAGTTGCACGCGGCCCGGGCCGCCGGTGAGCCGATGGACGCCATCATCGCCGAGTTCAACCTGTCCCTCGCGGCCCGCGCGGTCCCGGAGTGGCAGGCCACCCTCGACGCCCTGCAGGCGCTGCCGGAGATCGGGCCGGACGCACCGGTCGGGTTCTGCGGCATCACCCTGGGCACCGTGATCGGCATGCACCTGGCCGCGGTCGAGCCGCGCATCCAAGCCGCGACATTCGGCAGTGTCTTCGTCTTCGACGCGCTGTTCGAGGTGGCGAAGCGGATCACCATTCCGCTCACCCTCGATATCGCCTGGCACGACGAGGAAATCGACCGACAGCCCAGCTTCGCGCTGTTCGACGCGTTCGCGTCACAGGACAAGCTGCTCACGGCCCGGCCGGGACGGCACAACCAGATGACGGGATCCACGCCCGGATTCAGCGCCTGGTTTCTGCGCGAGCATCTGGGCCGGTAAACGACGAAGGGAAAGGATCTCGAATCCTTTCCCTCTTCAACGTATATCGCAGGCCGGGGCTTGCCGCAAGACCCCTGCGATGCTGCAGAATCGCTGCCCGTAGCGAAAACCCACGGAAACGGAGTTGTACGGGTGCGAATCGATACCGACGTGATCATCGTGGGTGCGGGCCCGACGGGCCTGATGCTGGCCGCCGAACTGCGGCTGGCCGGAGTGCGGGCGGTGGTGCTGGAGCGGAACCCGCAGCTGCGGACCGTGCCCAAGGCGAATGGTTTCAGCGGGCAAATCGTGCAGCTGCTGGCTTACCGGGGTCTGTCGGACCGGCTCGCGGCGATCAGCTCTCCGGCCGGTCCCACGGCCGCGATTCCGTTCGGCGGCATGCACGTGGACTTCAGCCCACTCGCGGATCCGCCGCTGCGGGCCATGCACCTGCCGCAGCCGAAACTCGAAGGGCTGCTCGATGATTGGGCGACCGAACTGGGAGCGGAGGTGCGGCGCGGGCACGAGGTGACCGGCGTCGAGCAGGACGACGACGCGGTCACCGTGACGGCCAACGGCCCCGACGGCGAATACCGGCTCACCGCACGCTATCTGGTGGCCTGCGACGGCGCGCGCAGCCGCGTGCGCGCGCTGGCCGGAATCGATTTCCCCGGCACCACCTATCCGGAGGTCAACCGGCTGGGCCAGGTCAGCGTGCCCGAGTCGGTGACCGCGCGCGAGGATGGCGGCCTCGAGGTCGCGGGGCATGTCGTGCCGACCGGTTTCACCCGAACCGACCACGGCGTCTTCGCGATGGGTGGCCTCTCCCCCGCCCGCACGGTCATGATCCAGACCACCGAGGACACGACCGGCGAAACCGACGACAACGAGCCGATGGCCCTGACCGAGCTGCAGGAGAGCATCCATCGCGTCCTCGGCGTCGAGCTGCCCCTTAGTGATCCGATTCGCCTGTCCCGGTATCAGTTCCAGGCCCGTCAGGCCGAACGCTACCGTGCCGGAAGGGTTCTGGTGGCCGGTGATGCCGCGCACGCGTTCCCGGCGACGGGCGTGGGCATCAACGCGGGCATGCTCGACGCGATCAACCTCGGCTGGAAACTGGCTGCGGCCCTTCAGGGTTGGGCTCCCGACACGCTGTTGGACAGCTACCACGAGGAGCGTCACTTCGCCGGGCGGCGCACCATGATGCACACCCAGGCGCAGGTGGCGCTGCGTCGTGGCGACGATCCGGCGGCGGTGGCGCTGCGCGAGTTCTTCCAGGAACTGCTCACCGACGAGTCCGCCCTGTACCGGGTGGGTGCGCTCATCGCGGGCACCGACCTGCGCTACCCGCTGGCCAATCCCAACCGGCACCCGCTGACCGGAACCGTGGTGCCCGAGCTGCCGCTGAAGACCGAGGACGGCGACGCGACCGTCGGCGATCTGCTGCACACCGCCCGCCCGGTCCTGCTGGTCCTGGCCGACCGCACCGACCTGCGCGAGATCGCCGAGCCGTGGGCCGATCGCGTCGATATCCGCGTGGCGACCACCGACGATCGCCCATCCGATGCCCTGCTGATCCGCCCGGACGCCCACATCGCCTGGGCCGCAACGGTGAACGAGCCCCTCGACACGGCGGCACCCGCGCTGCGCGACGCGCTCACCACCTGGTTCGGCGTACGCTCGGCCACTGCGGTCAGCGACTGACCGGATCGGCCATACCACTGATCCGTCCGGCCCGAGCCCTCGGCCGCCGTCCCGTTCCGGCGTTCAATTCCGACATGCCGCCTCGCGCGGCAACCGGAGGAAATCGCTTGGAAGGACCGGGAAATGACCGAGTACGTAACCCTCGAGCACGGACAGATCGCGTGTGACGTGGTCGGCGACGGACCATTGGTGGTGCTGTCGCACGGGATGGGCACCCGGCGGCAGGAGTTCCGCCATCTGGTCGGGCCGCTGGTTGCCGCCGGGTACCGGGTGGTCAACGCCGATATGCGCGGGCACGGTGAGTCCAGCCTGGACTGGCCGTCGGTGACCGGGAAGGCGGCCATCAGCCGCACCGACGTGGCCCTCGACTTGCTCGGTGTCATCCGGCATTTCGGGGGTCCGGCGGTGATCGTCGGGCATTCGCTCTCGGGCGGCTCGGCCACCATCGCGGCGGCCGAGGCCCCCGACTTGGTGTCCGCGATCGTCGAGATCGACCCGTTCACGCTCACCCAGAGCCTGCACCTGGGCGCGCTGCTGTCGAATCGCCGTCACCGCCGCGCCATGGTGGAGCTGATCGGCACCCAGCTGTTGAAGTCGCCGCGACTGTGGTTCCGGTACCTCGAGGGCGTGGCCTATCCGACCGCGCCCGCCGATCAGGACGACTACCTGAACGGCCTGCGCGACCACCTGCGCGAGCCGGGTCGCTGGGCGGAATTCGCGAAGACCGGCGCGACCACCCCGGCCGACGCCCACGCGCGGATCGGCGACATCCGTTGTCCGGCACTGGTGTTGTTCGGTGCCCAGGATCCGGATTTCGCCGACCCCGCCGCCGAGGCCCGGCGGGTCGTCGACGCCATGCCGCTCGGGCTGGGCGAGCTGGCCCTGATCGACGGCGGCGGCCACTACCCGCACGCGCAGTACGCGGACCGGGTGGCCGAGCTCATGATTCCGTTCCTCGCACAGCACACCGCCCACCCCGCGGCCGACTCAGTCAGCAGCTGATCGTGGCGGACACCCTCCTCGACTGCGATGATGGCGAGGTGCCCGCACCTCGCACCATTGTTTTCGTTGTCTTCCAGGGCATGCAGATGTCCGAGCTGGCCGGGCCGATGGATGTGTTCTCGGTCCTCAACGGCGTCGCCGCGACACCGGCGCACGTCCTGCCGCCGGTCGCGCCGCGCGAGCGCCCGACCGGCGGCGACGGCCTGGCCCTGTGGAACGAGGTCTGCGAGACCCCGCCCTATCGACTGCTGACGGCCTCGCCGGGCGGTCGCCCGATCACCGTCGACGGCGGCATGACCATTTCGGTACAGCACTCGCTCACCGACATCGCCGAGGGCGAGGACTTCGACACGCTGATCGTCGTGGGCGGCATGGTGTCCGGCCGCGGGGCCGCCGAGGTGGTTCCCCAGCTGCCCGCCCTGGCCCGCAAGGCGCGGCGGGTGGCCTCGGTGTGCGCGGGCGCGCTGCTGCTGGCGTCCGCGGGACTGCTCGACGGCTATCGCGCCACCACGCACTGGGCCTCGACGGGCCTGATGGCACAACGCTTTCCGCGCATCACGGTCGAACCCGACCGCATCTACGTCCGGGACCGCAATCGCTGGACCTCGGCGGGGATGTCGGCCGGTGTCGATCTGGCCCTGGCACTGGTCGAGGACGATCACGGCCGCGAGATCGCCGCCCTCGTCGCGCGAATCCTCGTCGTGTTCACCCGACGCCCGGGCGGCCAGGCGCAGTTCAGCGCCCAGCTGCGCACCCAGCCCGCCCGCACGCCCGCCATTCGCGCCGTGCAGCAATGGCTACCCGATCACCTCGGCGAAGACCTCACGGTCGCGGCGCTGGCGGACCGCGCGGGCATGAGCGAACGGAACTTCGCCCGCTCCTTCCGCCTCGAAACCGGCAGTACGCCAGCGGGTTTCCTGGAAGACCTGCGCGTCGAGGCCGCGCGCCGCCTGCTGGAGTCCACCGAGCTGACCATCGGCGCGATCGCCCGCCAGGTCGGCTACCGCCACGGCGAGACCCTGCATCGCGTGTTCACCCGCCGCATGGCCACCACACCCGAGCGCTACCGGCAGCATTTCGCCAGTGGCGCGGCTCAGGTGGCAGGCACGAGGGAGTAGATCCACCAGGGGCGTTGCGGCATTTCGAATTTGAAGACCTGGATGTGATAGGTGACCAGTTCGCCGGTGTCGGACGAGTGGATCCGGGTGCGGCGGTCATCGATCGCGCCGGACGGGAAATCGGTGTTCCAGAAGCGATCCCACTCCGGTGCCGCACCGCACCGCTCGATAATGGCGCGCACCTTCTCGGGCGCGTGGATGGCCGGTGCCAGGTACCGGAACCCCTGCACCATGAGGTGCGCGTCGCTCTCCCAGTCGGCCATGACCTCGCGGGCCCGCGGATCCAGCAGCATCCATTCGAGAATGACGTCGCCCGGCCCGAGACCTGGAAACGCCCGCAGATAAGCGTCGTTCGCGGCCACCAGGTCGACGGCGGGCATGGTCTGGTAGCAGGCCGGGTGCGGCAGCCCGCGCAGGAAGTCGAGCTCGTAGGGTTCGGGCGGCGTGATTTCGGTTCCGAAGCTGGCCAATTCGGGCTGCAGCAGGGTGGCGGCGTGCTCGCGCACCTGGACCGGGACATCCAGCGCGGTGAACAGCGCGCCGAGCGCGGTCGCGGTCGGCTGCCGGGTACCCTGCTCGATCTTCTGGATCAACGCCTCGGAGACACCGGCCCGCCGAGACAGTTCGCTCCGGGTCAGACCGGCCGCCTCGCGCCGCACTCGCAAATAGTCCGCAATCTCCGAGAGCGCGGTCACCAATACCTCCAGCCGGAAACTTCTTTGAAACACGTTTGCTGGCTAACTTAGCGCAACGACACTGGGACAAATTGGGACAGGGTTCGGCCTTGACCGGCGGCGGGTCGAATCGCCATGCTTTGCGGGGTCGCGTGATGCCGTCTGAGTCAGAAGAGCCGTTTCTGAATCGGTCAGGGTGTCGTGCGGCGACACCGGGTGTCCGCGAGGGGACGGCACGAACGCGGACCACAGAGCTGTCGCCCCTGTCCCCGCGGCGCGTGCCGCGAGGTATCCGACGTCGCGGCGGTGAACCGACTCGTCGGGCTCACCGGCCGCGGCGTCAACGGTGCCGAACAGCGTTCCCGCCGTTCACGATTCGGCCGACCAGACGGCCAGCTCCCCGCCCGGCATGCACACCGCCAGGTAGCGGCCGGGTGCGGTCACATTCCAGGCCTCGAAATAAGGATCGGGTTCGACCACCAGGCGGTGCCCGGACTCCAGATCGATGCGCAACTCGCCGCCGTCCGCGACCACGGCCGAGACGATCACCCCGGTCAGTGCCGCGGCCAGATCGTCGGTGTGGGGCTCGCCCGGAATCCGGTGCAGGCTGGCCCCGGTGGGGCTGTGGACGGCCAGTTCGCCCTCGATATTGAGCAGATAGTCGCCCGCCGCGAGCGAGAGCTGATAGACGGTGGCGGCGGTCGATACGGCCAGAGTGGAACCAGCGATCGGTAGGTCCATGCGGGTCTCCCTATCCGAAGTGTCTGATTCCACTGTGCCCCAACGTCACCTCACGTGAGGATCGCGAAGAGCACCGCGGCCACGGCGAAACTGACCACCGACAGCACGGTCTCGAGCACCGTCCAGGTCTGCAGGGTCTGTTTCACGGTGAGGTTGAAGAACTTCGCGATGATCCAGAAGCCACCGTCGTTCACGTGACTGAGAATGATGGATCCGGCCGCGATGGCCATGGCGATGAGCGCCAGACCCACCTGCGAATACCCGTGTTCGGCGACCAACGGCGCGACAATGCCGCCGGTGGTGACGATGGCGACCGTGGCCGAGCCCTGCGCGATGCGCAGACCGCAGCTGATCACGTAGGCGAGCACGATCACCGGCAGTCCGGCCGCGGCCATGGTGTGGGCCAGGGCGGTGCCGATTCCGGTGGCGGAGATCACCTTTCCGAAGAACGCGCCCGCGCCGACCACCAGCAGCAGCATGCCGACCGGCCGCAGCGACTCCGCGGTGACCGCGCTCAGCTCCTGCACCGAGGAGCCGCGGCGGATGCCCAGGACGTAGAAGGCGACCAGCACGGTCAGCAGCAGCGCCACGGCGGGCGTGCCCAGGAAGGTCAGCACCTGAAGGGGTTTGGAGCCCTTGGCGAGCAGTTGCGTGCCGAAGGTCGCGCCCAGAATGAGGAGCAGCGGGATGGCGATGATCGTGCCGATCAGGGCCACCGCCGGCGGGCGCTCGGTCAGGGTGACGGTGTTGTCCGTGGGTGCGGTGGCCGCGCCCGGTCCGCCGGATTCGGTGTCCTGCTTGCGAACCAGGAATTCCTCGGGCACCTCGACCTGGACCCGCTTGCCGATCCAACTGCCCCACACGATGCCCGCCGCGATGAATCCCGGTATACCGCAGACGAATCCCATCACGATGAGCCAGCCCAGGCTCACGCCGAGCAGACCGCCCAGCGATACCGGGCCCGGGTGCGGGGGCAGGAAGGCGTGCGTCATCGACAGGCCCGCGAGCATGGGCAGCGCGTAGAGCACCAGCGAGCGGCCGCCGCGCTTGGCGGCCACGTAGACCAGCGGCGCGAGCACGAAGATGCCGATATCGAAGAACACCGGGATGCCGAAGATGAGGCCGAGCAGGCCCATGGCGACCGGAGCGCCCTTCTCGCCGAACACATTCAGCAGTTTCGCCGTGAGGACGTCCGCGCCGCCGGAGCGTTCCAGGATCGCGCCGAGCACGGTGCCCAGACCGATGATCACGGCGATATGGCCGAGGATCGAGCCGAATCCGGTCTCCAGCAGGGAATCACCGGATTTCAGCGCGGTGCCCACGATCTGCGACACCGGCAGCCCGGCGGCCAGGGCCAGTCCGAGTCCGGTGAGCAGCAGGGCGATGAACGGTTCCAGCTTGAACCGAATGATCGCGATCAACAGCACGGCGATCGCCGCACCGCAGAGCAGCAGCAGTCCCGGCGTGCTGGTACGCAGCCAGTCCACGGTGGTGCCCATGGGGTTACCTCTCAGTTCACTTCTTCGATCAGCGCATGGCTCGTACGAATGCGGCCGCGCGCGAGGCGATTTCGGCCCATTCGCCCGCCGCCACGGCGGCAGGTGGTACGACATCGGTTCCGGCGGTGACCGCGACCGCCCCGTGGGCGAGGAAGTCGGCGGCATTGCCCGCATTGACCCCGCCGGAGGGGATCAGACGGACATCGGGGAAGGGGCCTCGCAGGTCCTTCAGGTAGCCCGGGCCGAGCGCCCGGGCGGGGAAGATCTTCACGGCGGCCGCGCCGAGCTCCATGGCGCGCATGACCTCGGAGGGCGTGAAAGCGCCCATGACGACCGGGATCTCGTGTCGGCCCGCCACCTCGGCAACCGATTCACTGATTCCCGGTGTCACCAGAAATCGCGCGCCCGCGTCGATCGCCGCCTCGGCTTGCTCCCGTCGCAGGACGGTGCCCGCACCGATCACCCCCGTCCCGGCCGCGGCGATCTTGCCGAGGTAATCCAGCACGCCCGGCGTAGTGAAAGTCAGTTCCACGGCGCGGATTCCGGCTCCGGCGAGCGCCCCGGCCAGCGCGACCGGGTCCGGGATCTCGGGTGCCCGCACCACGGTCAGCGCTCGGTCGGCCAGGATGGCCCGCAAGGCGGGTGAATCAGTGTCGACGACGGCGGTCATCGAATCTCCTTTCCGGGGGCGACGGGCAGTACCGGCGGCCTGCCCCGAGCCCGGGTGCTCGGGTCTCTCCCAGCGCGGCGTCCATTCGAAGCGCGCGGCCCGCGCGGATGCCGGTGGGTTTGCCTGCGTCCAGGGCGAATTCGCCATTGACGAGTACGTACGCGATGCCCCGCGCCTGCTGTTTGGGCTGCTCGAAGGTGGCGGTGTCGATGACCGTGGCGGGGTCGAAGAGGACCAGGTCGGCGGCGTAGCCCGGGCGGATGAGGCCGCGATCGCGCAGGCGTAGGCGGGCTGCGGGACGGCCGGTGAGGTGGTGGACGCAGTCCTCCAGGGTGAGGACGCCGAGTTCGCGGGTGTAGTGGCCTAGGTAGCGGGGGAAGGTGCCCCACGCGCGGGGATGCGGGCGATCCCCGACCAGCAGGGCGTCGCTGCCGCCCATGTGGCGGGGGTGGCGCATGATGGCGCGCACGTTCTCCTCGTGGCCGACGTGTTGAAGGATGGTGGTGGCCAACTGATCTCGGGTCAGCAGCTCGAAGAAGACCTCGACGGGCGGGCGGCCCTGATCGGCGGCGATGTCGGCGACGGTGCGGCCGACGAATGCGCCGAGGTCCCGGTTCGCGACGCCGCTGATCTGGATGGTCTCCCACTCGACGGTCACGCCGTGACACCCGTCGGAGCCATTGACATTGACGTCCTGGATGATTCGCGCGCGAGCCTCGGGGTCGGCGATCCGCGCCAGCGCGGCGTCCGGACCGCCGGACATGGCCCAGCTGGGTAGCAGCGCCGAGAGTGTGGTCGAGCCGGGCAGATACGGGTAGGTGTCGAGGCTGATATCGCAGCCGTCGGCGAGCGCGGCATCGATCATGGCCAGGAATTCCGGTGCGCGGCCACGGTTCTCGCCGAAGTTCATCGTCGCGTGCGTGAGGTGCAGGGCGCAGCCGGTCCGGCGCGAGAGATCGATCATCTCCGCGTAGGCGTCCAGGGCACCCGCGCCGTAGGAGCGGGTGTGCGGGGCGTAGAAGCCGCCGAACTCGGCGACCACCTCGCACAGGGCCGCGAGTTCCGAAGTGTCGGCGTACATTCCGGGCGTGTAGGTGAGCCCGCTCGACATGCCCACCGCGCCCTCGGACAGGGCCTGGCGCAGGAGCAGCCGCATGTGCTGGATCTCCGCCGTGGTGGCCGGACGCTGCTCGGTGCCGACCGTCATCAAGCGCAGCGTGCCCTGCGGTACCAGGTACGCCGCGTTCGGCGTGATACCCGCCGTATCGAGCCGGTCCAGGTACTCGGCCACCGTGCGCCAGGAGAAGTCGAATTCGGCGGGATTCCCATTCCACCCGGCGATCTGGCGGCGCACGATCGCCAGCGCCGCGTCGTCGATCGGCGCGTAGGACAACCCGTCCTGCCCGATCACCTCGGTGGTGATGCCCTGACTCAGCTTCGGGAAATGCCCCGGATCGGTGAGCAGGTGCAGATCCGAATGCGCGTGCATATCGATGAATCCCGGTGCCAGCACCAGGTTCTCGCCCTCATCGAGGATCCGGTCCGCCCCGGCGACGGTCCCCGGCGCAGCGATCTCGGCAATGCGGCCGCCGTCGATCACCACATCCGCCCGAAACCGCTCCCCACCGGTGCCGTCGATGACGGCGATATCGCGAATCAGCAAGTTGCCCATAGCAATCCACTCAGAAGTACGTGGGCAGAAAATCCACGATCCGCGGCCGCTCGGCCTCCGCATCGTCGATCACCGGAATCAGCCGCCACTTGTCGAACGCGGTGCACGGATGCGAAAGCCCCAGCCGCACCACACTTCCCACCGGCACATCGGCCTCCGACCCACCGGGCAGGCGCAAGAACGTGTGCTGATCATTCAACGCCGACACCGTCGCCCCTTCGGGCAAGACGGTGCTTGCCGGTCCCGCCAGCACCTGCGGGACCGGCAACCCCTCATCGAACGGCAGATCCCGCTTCCCCGCATCGAGCAATGCGAGCTCCGCCTCCGGACGGGACACACACCGTGCCCAACCGTGCATGGCCGACCGCAACGGACGCTCCGAGCGCCCCGCGGCCAGCGGTGAAATCCCCGAATAGAAGCCGTCGTCGTGCACCAGATAGGCCCCGGACCGCAGCACCACGGCGGTCGGAACCCCGTGCGCCCCGTCCTCGTCCGCGAGCCCGCCCAGCCGCTCGACCACCAGATCCGGATACGCGCTACCCCCGGCGGTCACGATCGCGGCCCGCCCGCGGTGCGGGCCCGTACTGCGCGAATCCGCGTCTCCCGCACCGCGCTTCCTCTCGCTCCGGGCACGCGACTCCGCCGCGACCGCGCCACCGGGTACGTCCTCGTGCGCCGCGCCGACCACAGCCTCGCGTAAACCGCCGGTACCCGCTCCGCCACGCCCGCCGATCGCACTCTCGCGCAGGCCACTGGACGCACCGCCGCGCGCGCTCCCGCTGCGCCGGTGGTCGGGATCTCGTGAAGATGACTCGCCACTGTCCTCGCCGCCGGTGCGCTGGCCGAGGAATTCGTCGTACCGTCCGGCGGCGGCGAGTTCCTGGTGCAGGATCGCGACCTCGTCGAGGTAATGGCGCACCGCGGCAAGGGCTTCCGGGCTGCGGTCGTGGGCGAGCGCGCCTTCGTAGCCACCCACGCCCGCCAGGCGAAGGCGCGGGGATTTGTGCACGGCGTCGGCGACGGCGTGGGCGGCGGCCAGGCCGCGCGCACCGGTGCGGCCGTGGGGGCCACCGAGTTCCACGATCACGTTCAGGCGGACACCCTCGGGCGCGGAGGCCAGGTGGCGTTCCATTTCGTGGACGGTGTCGATGCCGTCGACCCAGCTGTAGAGCTCGAAGGTCGGGTCGTTGGCGATTTCGGTTGCGGCCCAGTGCAGTCCGGTGGGGTCGACCAGGGAATTGGCCAGGACTATGCGGGTCAGGCCGAGGGCGCGGCCGATTTGGGCCTGCCAGGGGGTCGCGAGAGTGATGGCCCAGGCTCCGGCTTCGAGTTGTTCCCGCCAGAGCTGTGGGGACATGGTGGTTTTGCCGTGGGGAGCGAGGCGGACTCCGGCGGCGCGGGCCCAGTCGGCCATGGTCGCGCGGTTCAGGTCGAGTGCGGTGCGGTCCATGGTGAGGACCGGGGTCTGCAGGTCGTCCAGGTGCGGGGCGGTGGCCAGGTAGTCGCGCACGGTCAGGCCCCAGGCCGCGGGCGGCAGCGACTTGTGCTGCGGGCCCAGGACCGTCTCCAGTACCGCCCCGGCGGACTTCGCCAGGTTCGTGTCCGGCACCGGCCCAACGGAATCCGAGAGGGTCGGTCCCTCCGCGACTCCGGCGGTCCGGTTGCGGGCTGCGACTCCCTTGTCGACGGCCACGACGCTCCTTCCGATCAGAGCAAGTTTGCATTGCATAATCTGCAACGCTTGTTGCACATCGTGTTTCTGGTGGTTAGTCTGCACGTAATGTCCGAATGCCGCAACCATTCGAAGGAGATTGGTGTGATCCAGCCGACCACGCGGGCGGTCACCGTCGGTGAGGGGCTCGCGGTGCTCATCGCGGCGCCGGGACCCCTCGAGGACTCCCCCGTGTTCGAGCGCGGCGCGGGCGGGGCCGAGGCGAACGTCGCGTGCGTGCTGAGCCAGCTGGGTGTGCCGACCGGATGGCTGTCCCGGGTCGGGGATGACGGGTTCGGGCGATACCTGGTGCGGCATTTGGCCGACCGGGGCGTGGACACCTCGACCGTCACCGTGGATCCGGCCCGGCCCACCGGGGTGTACGTCAAGGAGCGCGGCAGCGGTTCGGGCCGACCCGCCGATCTGGCCGCGGGCGCGAGCCGAATGCTCTACTACCGCACCGGATCCGCCGCGAGCGCCCTCTCGCCGGCGGATCTGACCGCGGCCGCACCGGTGCTCGCGCAGGCCGAACTCGTGCATTTCAGCGGCATCACCACAGCACTGTCCCCCTCGGCGACCGAACTCACCGACGCCCTGCTGGCGCTCCCTCGCCGCGGCCATCTGATCAGCTTCGATCTCAACTACCGTCCCGCGCTCTGGTCCCGCCGCACCGAATCCGCCGCGGATATCCTGGCCCGCCACATCGGCGGCAGCGACGTCGTCTTCCTCGGCGCGGACGAGGCCGAGGAGGTCTTCGGCATCGGCGACGCGGACCGGCTGCGCACCGCGTTCCCGCAGCCCCGGCATCTGATCGTGAAGAACGACAAGCACTCGGTGACCGGCTTCCTCGGCGCGGATCGCCTCGAGGTCCCGGCGCTGACCCTCGAGGTCACCGAAAGGATCGGTGCCGGAGACGCTTTCGCGGGCGGCTACCTCGCCGCCCTGCTCCAGGGCCGCCCGCACGAGCAGCTGCTGCGCTTCGGCCACCTGTGCGCGGCCGCCGCACTCACCGGCACCGGCGACATCGCCGACCTGCCGCCGCTGCCGACCCTCGAATCCCTGGCCGCCGCAACCCCGTCCGAGTGGTCCGCCCTGCATTACCGTCCGAGCCTGCTCGTACCCGAGAATGTGGCGTCATGAGCCAGAGTCTCCAGCGCGCCCTCACCCTCCTGGTCGAACTCGGCGAGGAACCGAAGTCCCTGGACCAGTTGGCGACTCGGCTCGGCGTGCACAAGTCGACGGTGCTGCGCCTGCTGCAGACCATGGAGGCCGACCGCTTCGTCACCCATGACAGCGAGCACCGGTATCGGCTGGGCACCAGGCTTTTCGAGCTCGCCAACCGGTCGCTGGAGGGCCGGGACGTGCGCACGGTCGCGCGGCCGCATCTGGCGGCGCTGAATGCCGAGACCGGCCAGACCGTGCACCTGGCCACCTACGAATCCGGCGAGGCCGTCTACATCGACAAGCTCGACGCCACCCACAGCGTGCGCATGTACTCGCGCATCGGCCGCCCGGCGGCCCTGCACTGCACGGCGGTCGGCAAGGTGCTGGTGGCGGCGCTGCCGCGCTCCCAATGGCCGACCATCGCCGCGGGGCTGGACTACCGCCCCTTCACCGACCGCACCATCCGCACACCGGAGCAATACCTCGAGGAACTCGAACTCGTTGCGGCCCAAGGCTTCGCCGAGGACCACGAGGAGCACGAGAGCTTCATCAACTGCGTGGCCGTCCCGATCCACGACGGCACCGGCGCGACCGTCGCCGCGCTGTCGGTGTCGGTGCCGGACATGCTGCTCGATCACGACCAGGTTCTCGGCCTGCTGCCGCGCGTGCGCGAAACGGCCGAGGCCATCTCCACCGAGCTCGGCTGGAGTCCGAGCCATCGCACCGAAAGTTCCGACCAGTGAAAGGCCGACCATGAGCCAGAAGATCGAAATCCGCACCGACAAGGCCCCGGCACCCGCGCACGTCTTCTCGCAGGGCGTCCGCAAGGGCCCGTTCCTCCAGGTGTCGGGCCAGGGCCCGGTCGATCCCGCGACCAACGAGTACCTGTACCCGGGTGATGTCGCGGCACAGACGACCCGGACGCTGGAGAATGTGAAGGCGATCGTCGAGGCCGGGGGCGCGAGCTTCGACGACGTGGTGATGCTGCGCGTCTACCTGACCAAGCGCGAGGACTTCGCCATCATGAACGAGGCCTACGGCAAGTTCGTGAACGAGCACACCAGGAGCGGCGTATTGCCCAGCCGCACAACCGTTTTCACCGGCCTGCCGCGCGAGGAGATGCTGGTGGAGATCGACGGTATCGCCATCGTCGACTGATACTTCGAGGGCTCTCGGGGGAATACCCTGAGAGCCCTCGGTACCGAATTCTCTTGTGCGACGCCCGGATCAGTTCCCCGCGAGCACCGCGAGCACCGGCTCCGACAGGAAGAACGGCTCCAGGCGCTCCCGAATCAGCTTGGCCAGCACGCCGTTTCGCTTGGCGGCCTCGACCACGGCCGGGCCGTAACGCAGGATCTCCTCGGCGATGACCGCCTCGGACAACCCCAGCTCCGGCAGCAGCGCGGCGAGGGTGTGGTCGCCGTACTTCTCGAAGAACACCTCGACGCCCTGGTCCACCAGCACGCCCACGTATTCCTTGTTGCGGGTGGTCAGCGCGATCCGGTAGATGATCAGCGCCAGGTCGTAGAGATCCTGCTGGGACAGGTACTCCTTGAGCCCCGCGACCGGCTCCCCGGCGTGCAGGTCCCAGAATTCCATGGCCGCGTCGTGCACGGGTGCGTCCCGCAGCATCTCGCGAATCGCGTTGTTGGTGCGCTTGAGCGCGAATTGCGCGCCCTTACCGGCCATTTCGCCGATGAAGGTGCCGCCCGCCTTCTCCGCGGCCTTGCGCGCGGACTTGGCGGCATTGGTGCCCATGGAGACGAGCGAGCCGACGCCGGGAATCTTTCCGGCGATCTGCTTGTTGGTCTCCATGAAATCGTCGACCAGCTTGTCCACGAACTTGGCGGCCACGGTCGCAATGAGGGGGCTCTCGGTCAGCCGTTCCAGGATGCGTTCCTGGGCCTGGTGCATGCCGAAGATCTTCTCCAGCAGCTGCTCGACGGGCTCGCGGTCCACGACGTCACCCAGGGTGTAGTCGGTGTTCTCCGCGATGTTCTCGTAGAGCGAGTTGGCCAACGTGCCGACCATCTCGCCCAGCACCGGGCTGCCGCCGATCAGGTCGATGACATTGGCGACGGTCTGCTTGGCCTGATCGATCTCGACCACGTCGCGGAAGATGATGGTGTCTGCGACACCGACCACGTCCTTCACGTCGCGGGCGATCACTTCGGCGAAGCGGTCACCGCTCACCTCGGCGAGGATGAAGTCGACCTGGAGGTCGAGCAGCTTCTCGGCGATCTCACGTGGGCCCTGCGGCCGCGTGTTGGACTCTGTCAAGGTTCCACCCAATCAAGTCTGAAGCGGACCGCCCGGATCACTCGGAATCGTTGCCGTGCACCGATTTTCGAATCTGTTCCAGGCGTTCCCGCGCGGCCTTCGCCCGCGCATCCCACTGTTCCTCTACGCTGCGACCCACCGGTGTCTGCCGATCGAGTTCGCCCATCCCCTGCGATGTGCCGTAGCGCTGCTCGACCTTATCGCGAACTGACTCGAAAGTAGGGACACCGGAGTTCGTATACCCGCCGATCGGGTCCGCATCGGGCATACCCGCAGGCGGTACCGGTATTCCCGTCACCACCGGACCCGCTCCCACCTGCCCCGATGCGCCAGCCGTCTCAGACTGCGAATAGCTTTCCACCGACAGGGTGTCAGGAGTCACATCGATGACATCCGAGGCATGACCGAGAGTGGCGGCCAGTGACTGGGCCACCGCGTGCAGTGCGGCCAGTCCCGCCTTGCCGTCCGAGGCGGCCGCCACCACGGCGGCCAGTTCGGCGTCGGGCAGCTGCGCCAACAAGGCCACGAGTTCCTTGGCATCGCTCATGGGTTCCAGGCTACGCAGGTCGCGGGGTTGGGGCGGCCGGTCGGGATGGCGATCGACGGGTCGGCATTGCGTCGATGGCGGAGGCGGCGTACGGTGGGGACGTCGCAATCCGTGGACGCAGGTAGACACCGAGTCCCTCCCACGAGATTTCTTCTCCCCCCGAGTTCGAATTCGCGGCACAGCTGTAGGTCCCGCATGCGGGCAGTTCGGCTGGCCTCCGCGATCACTCGGATTCACCGGCGGTTTCCTGCCGCCTTCGGCCATCTCCGGCCATTCCAATCACTCACTCCCGGTGCGCAAATCACCTGATCCTCCAGAGGAGAACACATCATGACCACCATCGATCCCACGCCGCGCGTCACCCAGACCGACGCGGCCCGAGAACTCGAACACATCGAAACCCTGTCGCCCGCAACGGGACTGCTGGACATCCACGGTCAGACGGGAGTGCTCCGCACCAGCGGCTACCTCCCCGGCCCCGACGACATCCACGTCCCCGCCCGCCTGATTCGCGGGCACGGCCTGCGCCGCGGCGACCTCGTCACCGGCCTGGCGCAGCCGAATCCCAAGAACGGTGCGCAGCCGAATCCCAAGGGCGGCAAGCATGCTCCCCTGGTTCGCGTCGACACGGTCAACGGCCACCCGGTCACCGACCTGCCCAAACGCCCGAACTTCGCGGACCTGACCCCCATCCATCCCAATGAGCGACTGCGGCTGGAAACCGAGCCCACCAAGCTCACCACCCGCATCACCGACCTGATCATGCCCATCGGCAAGGGCCAGCGCGCGTTGATCGTGGCACCGCCGAAAGCGGGCAAAACCTCTGTACTGCAAGCGATCGCACACGGCATCGCCGCCAATCACCCGGAAGCGCACCTGATGCTGGTGCTGGTGGGCGAACGCCCCGAAGAGGTCACCGACCTTTCACGCGGTGTCCCCGCCGAGGTCGCGGCATCCACCTTCGACGACTCCCCGGCCCAACAGACCGCCCTCGCCGAACTGGCCATCGAACGCGCACAGCGACTGGTGGAGGAAGGCCGGGACGTCGTCGTCCTGCTCGACTCCCTGACTCGACTCGCGCGCGCCTACAACATGACCGGCCACGCCTCCGGCCGAATCCTTTCCGGCGGCGTGGATTCCACGGCACTCCTGCCGCCGAAGCGGTTCCTGGGTGCGGCCCGCAATTTCGAGGACGGCGGCTCACTGACGATCATCGCCACCACCCTGGTCGAAACCGGTTCGCTCGCCGACACCGTCATCTTCGAGGAGTACAAGGGCACCGGCAACGCCGAACTCAAACTCGACCGCACCATCGCGAGCCGACACGTCTTCCCGGCCGTGGATATCGCCAAATCCAGCACCCGCCGCGACGAGCTGCTGTTCACCCCGGCGGAACGTCTGGCGGTGGACAAACTCCGCCGCACCCTGGCGGAACTCGACGATCAGCGCGCCCTTGACCTGCTCCTGGACGGGCTGCGCAAGTCCGGCAGCAACGCGGAGTTCCTCGCCAACATCATCCGGAAGTGAGCCGCTTGGGCGGCAGTACCCCGGCCGCCCAGGTGGCCACGGTCTCCGCCCAACCCGGGAAGCCGATGAGATCGTTGTGCATCCCGCCCGGATAGACCACCAGCTCCTTGGGTTCCGGTGCGGCCGCGAACAACTCCCGCCCCATCCGCACCGGCAACAGCTCATCCATGTCGCCGTGCATGATCAGCACCGGGCAGCGCAGCTTCCGAATGCGCGCCAGGCTCGGATAGGCGTTGGGTACGAACAGCTTCGGTAGGAACGGGTACACCGCGACTGCGGCATCGCGTAGGCCGGTGAACGTGGACATGAGCAGTAGCGCGGCGGGTGGGAAGGCATTCGACAACTCCAGCATCACTCCCCCGCCCAACGATTTGCCCAGATACACGACCCGGCTGGGATCCACCCCGGGCTGCGCGAGCAACGCCTCCCGTGCCGCACGAGCATCCCGGTATGTCCCCAGCTCACTGGTCCGCCCGGTACTCCGCCCATATCCCCGGTAATCGAAAACCAGCACATCGAACCCGACCGCGGACAACATGGCCAGCATCGGCGACCGATCGCCGATGTTCCCCCCATTACCGTGCGCGAACAGAATGTGCCCCAACGGCTCTTTCGCCGCCCGCACGAACCACGCCTCAATCGTCTCGCCGTCCGAGGTGGTCAGCGACAGCGCCTCGTACGGCACGCCGAACATCTCGGGAGTGGCCACGATGCGGCGGTCGCCCGGGGCATAGGTCAACGCATTGAGAATCGGGTTAGCGGGATGCCACATGCATTCTTCTTACCCTACCGCTCTCGAAGAGGAATTCGGAAACGCTCGAAAGTCTGAAAGTCGTTATATCACAACGGAATTCGGCTTCTATTATGATCAATTCGGCGGTAGAATTGAGGTATGAATTCGAAGGGGGAAACACTCGACAGCACCGGCATCGGCGCGCTGATGACCGCGATCACCAACGTCACCGACAATGCTCTGCACGGCGGACTCAAGCCGCTCGCCGACATCGATGCCGTGGAATTCATGCGCCGCCTGGAGATCTGCAAGCGTCAACTGGCCGCAGTGGATTCGGCTCTGGTGATCGAGATCGCGGAGCGGGACCTGCCGCGCAAGGCGGGGGTGAAGGATGTGGTGCCGTTCCTGCGTCAAACCCTCGGTTTGTCGCGCTATGACGCGGCGATGCGGGTGAAGATCGCCGCAGCGTGTGGGGAGTTCCTCGGAGCCGACGGCACGCCGCGCCCGATCACCCTGGCCGCGACCGCGAACGCGTTTGAAGCGGGCGTGATTTCCCGTGATCATGTGCGCGGGATCGTGGACATCATGACGCATCTGCCCGCCGAGGTTCCCGCGCCGGCGCGGGTCGAGACCGAGGCGTTGTTGGTGGAGCACTGTGTGACCGGGCACCCCGATGACCTGCCGAAGATCGGGCGCGAGATCCTGGCGCGTTTGGATCCGGAGGGCACGGTGATCTCCGATGCCGACCGTCGTCGCCGTCGCGGCATCACCATCAGTCGTCCCGGTGTGGATGGGATGTCGAAGATCGAAGGCTGGCTCACCCCCGAACTGCGCGCCCTGCTGGACGCCATCTTCGCCAAGCTCGCCCGCCCGGGCATGTGCAACCTCGACGATGCGGATGCCGAGATCCTCGCGGCCACTGCGCACGTCGATTCGAAGGTGTTGGAGGCGGCCGCGCGTCGTGATCGTCGTGATGCTGGCCAGCGCACCCACGACGCGTTGTTCGCGCTCGTGAGCGCGTTGCAGCCGGTCACCGACACCACCGCTGGTATCGATGCCGCTGACGCTGCGGGCGCTGGTGCTGCTGCGGGCACCGCCGCTGGTGTTGGTGTCTTCGCTGCTGCCGGTGCCGCTGCGGCCAAGGCCGGTAAGCCGGTGAAGCTGGGCATGCACCGTGGCCTGCCGGTGGAGGTCGTGGTCACCATGAGCCTGGCCGACCTCGAAAAGGGTGCGGGCGTGGCCACCACCGCTTCGGGTGGACACCTGTCGATCAACGAAGCACTCAAGCTGGCCAAGGGTTCTCGCCCCGTGCTGGCGGTGCTCGACAAGGACGAGATCCCGCTCTACCTCGCCCACGGCGAACGCCTCGCCTCCTCGGGTCAGCGGCTGGCGTTGATCGCCCGCGATCGCGGCTGCACCCACCCCGGCTGCGATGTACCCGCGAGCATGTGCGCGGCGCATCATGTGATCGATTGGGCCAAGGGCGGACCCACCGACCTGAACAACCTCGCCCTGGTCTGCGATCACCACCACGCCATGGTCAACGACAGCGAGAATGGTTGGCAGACGGTGATGTTGGGCAAGGACACGGCGCACCCAGGCCGGGTGGGCTGGATTGCCCCGGCGGCGTTGGACCCCTCCCACACCCCACACGTCAACGACAAACATCACCTCGGGGAGCGGGTCGCCAATCACGTGGATTCCAGTTGCCGGAGGTGGGGTTCACGGGCAGCGTGACACCCGAGCTGCTCGTCTCCGACTGGCGTGCGCAGGGACGGGGAAGTGCGGTCACCTCGCCTGCCCTACCGGACTTGGGCTGACGCCGAGCTGGGAGCCGCCACCTCACCTCCCAGCCCACGGACTGCACGCATCACCTTCTCGAGACAACCCAAGAAACACAGACCCGAACCGTTCGACAGCTCCACAGCTTTCAGGTTCTTTGACAATTCCACAGAGACGAAGAACGGCCGCACGGTGAGTGGGCTGGAACGTGAGTGAGGTTCGGTAGGTGAGTGCGCTGGGAGGTGCGGGTGTTTCCCGGTGTGGGCTGGTAGGTGAGGGGGCCTCGCAAGCTCGACCCGCCTCTCTCCCTCCTCCTGGCGTCTTTTATCTTTTCTCTCTTTTTCTTTTCTTCTTTTGTCTCTTGTTCTTTCGGGTTTTCACCCTCGCAGAACGGCTCCGACAGACTCTGCCGCCTTCGCAACCGCAGCGTCACGCGCAGCGCTCGCCTCGTCCTCGGTCAACGTCCGGTCGGTGGCACGGAAACGGAGAGCGTAGGTGAGGGATTTGCGCCCCTCGCCCGCTTGGGCACCTTCGTAAACATCGAAGAGAGAGATGTTTTCGAGGAGCTCGCCCGCACCACTGACAAGAGCGGATTCGACGGCCGCCGCGGGGACGGTCTTCTCGACACTCACCGAAACGTCCTGCAGCACCGCCGGGAAGGCGGAAACCACAGGGGTAGGCCGGATTTCACGCAGCGGCAGAGCATCGAGGTCGATCTGGACGGCGCAGGTCCGCGGGGGCAGGCCCGAGCGCTCCAGGACCGCCGGGTGCAGTTCGCCCGCGTGGCCGACCACGACACCGTCGACGAGAAGCTCAGCGCAGCGGCCGGGATGCCACGGAAGGTATTGCGTGGCACGGCGTTCAATTGTCACGCCGGAGGCATCGGCGATCGCCTCGACGAGGGCGAAGGCATCAGCCGCTTCGACCGGGCGGCCGGGGCCCCACGGTCCGCGGGGTTCCCGGCGGCCGGTGAGGACCGCACCGACGCGAGTCGGCTGTTTGGGGAGCGAGCGCAGCAGCACGTCGATCTCGTCGTCGGTGGGGCGGCGATCCACCGGCAGCGGGCCGACGGGCACGGTCTCCTCGGTCGGCAGGGTGACCTGGCCGATGGCGTAGATCGCGAGATCGCGCTCGCCACGGGAAATATTGCGGGCGGCGATCTCCAGCAGGCCGGGCAGCAGCGTGGTGGACAGCTCGGCGCGCTCGACGTCCAGCGGGTTCAGCACGCGCAGGGTCTTGCGGCGCGGGTCGTCCGCGTCCAGGCCCCAGACGTCGAAGATCCCGGCGGGCATGAACACCGGCGACGGCACCTCGACGCAACCCTCGAACGCCAACGCCTTGCTCACCGCGCGACGGCGACGCTGCGCGGCGGTCAGCCCGCGCCCGGCCGGAGCAGTCGGCAGCACCGAGGGGATCTTGTCCAAGCCCTCGAGGCGCAGCACCTCCTCCACCAGATCGGCGGGCTGGGTCAGGTCGGGTCGCCAGCTCGGCGGGGTGACGACCAGCTGACCGTGCCCGGCCTCGCTGACACCCACCTCGATGGAGCAACCCACCTGCTGCAGACGACGAGTGGCCGCCCCGGGCGCGTAGTGCACGCCCGCGGTTCGATCGGCCAGATCGATATCCATGGCGATCGGCTGCACGGCCGGAGTCGACACGCGCACGTCGCTCAGCACGGGTTCGACTGTGCCACCGGCGATCTCGGCCAACAGCGTGGCGGCGCGATCCAGGGCGATCACATTGATCTCCGGATCGACGACGCGCTCGTAGCGGCGGCTGGCCTCCGAGGACAGCTTGTGGCGACGCGCGGTGCGGGCGATGGCGACCGGGTTCCAGGTCGCCGCCTCCAGCAGCACGTCCGTGGTCTCCGAACCGACCTCGGTGCTCGCGCCACCCATGACACCGGCGAGCGAGACCACGCCGGAATCGTCGGCGATCACCACGTCCTCGGCGTCCAGCACGCGCTCGACCTCGTCCAGCGTGCGCAGGGTTTCACCCTTGTTGGCGCGTCGGGTCACCAGCCCGCCGGACACCTTGGCGGCATCCCAGGCGTGCAGCGGCTGCCCGAGCTCGAGCATCACGTAGTTGGTGACATCCACCGCGGGCGAGATGGGACGCACACCCGACAGCAGCAGTCGACGCTGCAACCACCACGGGCTCACGGCCTTCGGATCGATCCCGGTCACCCGGCGCGCGGCGAACCGCGTGCACAGCGAATTCGGCTCGATCTTGATCGACCACGCCTCGGCGTCCGATTCCGGGAGCAGTCGCACCGCCGGATCGCTGTACTCGAGGTCGAAGCCGCAGGCCAGCTCGCGAGCTAGACCGCGCGCCGAGAACGCGTACCCGCGATCGGGCGTGATGGCCAGTTCGATGACCGTATCGCCAAGCCCCAGCAGCTCATTGGCGTCCGCGCCCGGCTCGGCCGTGCCCGGCTCCAGCACCAGGATGCCGCTGTGATCCTTGCCGATCCCCAGCTCGGCGACCGAGCAGATCATGCCATTGCTGGTGTGCCCGTACGTCTTCCGCGACGAGATCTTGAAGCCGCCGGGCAGCACACCGCCCGGCAGCACCACGACCACCAGATCGCCGACGGCGAAATTCCGTGCGCCGCAGACGATCTCCTGCAGCTCCGGATTGCCGACGTCCACCTTGCAGAACCGGATCGGCTTCTTGAACTCGGTCAGCTCGGTGATCTCGGCGACGCGACCCACCACCAGCGGGCGCTCGATGTCACCGCCCACCGGCTCGAGCCGGTCGACCTCTTCGACCTCCAGACCGACCCGGACGAACCCCGCGTCGAGTTCCTCCGGCGTCACCGACCACCCGGGGGTGGTCCGCTGCAGGATTTCCGTCAGCCAGGACTGCGCTACTCGCACTTGACGTTTCGCTTCCTCGTATCGGGGTCAGGTCAGGACTGGATGCCGAACGGCAGGGTGAAGCGCACATCGCCCTCGACGATGTCGCGCATGTCCGGCAGGCCGTTGCGGAACTGCAGGGTCCGCTCCAGACCCATGCCGAACGCGAAACCGCTGTACACCTCGGGATCGATACCGCTGGCGATCAACACCTTCGGGTTGACCATGCCGCAGCCGCCCCACTCGACCCAGCCGGGGCCGCCCTTCTTGTCCTCGAACCACACGTCCACCTCGGCGGACGGTTCGGTGAAGGGGAAGAAGCTGGGCCGCATGCGCGTGGTGGTGTTCGGACCGAACAGGGCGCGCGCGAACGCGTCCAGGGTGCCCTTCAGGTGCGCCATGGTCAGGCCCTTGTCGATGGCCAGACCCTCGACCTGCGAGAACACCGGGGTGTGGGTGGCGTCCAGCTCGTCGGTGCGGAAGGTCCGCCCCGGGCACACCACATAGATCGGCAGTTCGCGAGACAGCATGGTGCGCACCTGAACCGGCGAGGTGTGCGTGCGCAGCACCTGCCGCGAACCCTCCGGCGCGATGTGGAAGGTGTCCTGCATGGTGCGGGCCGGATGGTCCGGCAGGAAGTTCAGGGCGTCGAAATTGAAGTGCTCGGTCTCGACCTCGGGCCCCTCGGCGACCTCCCAGCCCATGGCCACGAACACGTCCGCGACCCGCTCGGACAGCACCGCGATCGGATGCCGCGCACCCTGGGCATGCCGCCGGGCGGGCAGGGTCACGTCGATGGTCTCCGCCACCAGGACGGCCGCGTCGCGCTCGGCGAGCAGTTCGGCCTGCCGCGCCTCGAACGCGCTCGACACCCGACCGCGCGCCACGTTCACGCGCTTGCCGGCCTCGGCCTTCTCCTCCTTGGGCAGGCTGCCCAGCGACCGCTGCGCCAACGAGATCGGCGACTTCCCACCCATGTACTCGGTCTTGGCCGTGGCCAGTTCGTCGAGGGTGGCGGCCGCGGCGAACGCCTTCTCCGCAGCTTCCGCGGCAGCAGCGAGCGATTCCTCGCTCAAGGCAGCGTTCTGCTCGGCATTGTTGTCATCGGCCACGATGGTTCGTCACTCCCCAGGCTGGTTACGGGTCGGGCGGAATTACCCACCCATTCTTGCTGGTCGCATCGTAATCCTTGTAATCAGCCCACCTCACCTGGATTTTCCCAGCTCGCACACCCCTTCCGGCGTGGTGTGCCGCAGCTCGGCCCGCAGTTGCGCGAGCTCGGCGCGCAGGGAGCGCACCTCGCCGACGAGTTCCTCGAGATCGCGATCGGCGCGCTCCACCGATTCGTCGACGATCCGCAGCTTGTCGATGACCCAGCTGGTGACCGCACCGATGGTGAAGGAGATCAAACCGATTCCGACGGTCATGAGCACCACCGCGACCAGCCGCCCGGTCACCGTCACCGGATGGAAATCCCCGTAGCCGACCGTGGTCACCGACACCACCGACCACCACGCCGCCTCACCGAGACTGTGGATATTGGCTCCCGGCGCATCGCGTTCGGCGTCGAAAACGGCCACGCTGCACAGCAGCACCAGCAGCACCGAGCTGACGCCCACGAACACCGCCAACCGCATGCGCGCCTGGAACCGCGTGTGCCGATCCACCGCGTCGATGATCAGCAGTGCCGCGCGCAGCAGTCGCAGCGGCCGCAGGGGCGGCACCAGCACGATCGACAGATCCAGCCAGTTGTGCCGCAGGAATCGCCGCCGATCGGTCGAAATCCGCAGCCGCAGCAGGAAATCCGCGGAGAACAGCACCCAGATGAGGATGTCGACCCGGGTCAGCCAGCCGTCCAGCTCGGGTGTGCGACCGTGGTCGAGCACCTGCCAGACATACGAGACCAGAAAGGCGAGCGCCAATGCCGTGAACGGCATCGCCGTCGCCCGTTCCCAATGCACCCGACGAGTTGCGATATCCGCCATGACCAGCAGCCTTGCATCCTCGAGTGGCGCGCGCCACACCTTGGTCGCGGGCCCGGGCAATCTCTGGTGGTACCAATGACATCGTGAAGTCCCGGCCCGTGACCCTCATCGACGACACCGACCACCTCACCGAGTACGGGGCAGCCATGGACCGCATGCAGCGGATGTGGGAGGAGCGCGTCGCCGATCAGCGGCCCGACACCCTGTGGCTGCTCACCCACGAGCAGACCTACACCATCGGCCGCCGCACCCCCGAATCCCATCTGCCCGCCCCCGACACCAATATCCCGGTCTTCACCACCAACCGCGGCGGCCAACTCACCTACCACGCCCCCGGCCAGTTGGTCGGCTATCTCATCGCCCGCCTGCAACCCGGCGAGGGCGTCGTCGACCTCATCCGCGATGTCGAACACCGAATCGTCGCGGTCCTTGCCGAACTGGGCATCCCCGCCGAACGCCGCGACACCCCACCGGGTTCGGAGCTGCTGACCGGCGTCTGGACCCGAGACACCGGCCGCAAGATCACCTCGATCGGCATGCGCGTCGGCCGCAATGTCTCCACCCACGGCTTCGCCCTCAATGTCACAGGCGACCTCAGCCCCTGGAAGCTGGCGGTCGCCTGCGGCATGCCGGATGTGGATATGACCTCGATCGAACGCGAGCTGTCCGGTCGGCCCGCGCCGACCATGGCTCAGGTGGTGGACACCGTCGCCCGCGTCTTCGAGGCAACGCCCGCAGTGGCTCCCGATGCGGCGAACAACGCCACCGCGATGTAGACGAGCTGCTCGGGCAGGCGGAACCACAGCGGTGTCGCCGGTTCGCCGTGGAAGGGGATATTGTCCACCGCCGCATGGATATTCGCGGGGAGCAGTAGGACGAACATCAGCGCCAGGGCAAACCCGGCCGGGCGGCGGAACCGGGTGAGGACCAGGCCGAGAGCGCCCAGGTACTCCAGGACCCCGGTGGCGTAGACGGTGAAACTCGGGAACGGCACGAACGACGGGACCATGGCGGTCAGGTCGTCGTGATTGGGGATGGCGGTGACCGGGGCGGGCGCGAAGTGGGCCGCGCCGGTCATGAGGAGCATGAAGGCCAGGCCGTGGGCGGCGCACACCCGCCAAGTGGCGAAGCGGGCGACGCCCAGGGCGCCGAGGAGGCGAAGGACCAGCGTGGGGACTGCCAGCAGGAGCAGGGTCTGGAACATGAGGTGTCTCCGTCGGATCGAATCCGGTCAGTGCGCGAGAGCCGGTGCGCCGGTGGATGATTCGGCCACCTGCCGACGGCTGGGCAGCAGCAGGGCGACGAGAGCGCCGATCGCGACGATGCCCGCGCCGACCTTGACCGCGGGGATGAGGCCGTCGACGTAGGTTTCGGGGCTCAGATACGAACCGTAGGAAGCGAACACCGAAGCCAGGATCGCGACGCCCATGGCGACACCGACCTCACGAATGGTGTTGTTGGTGCCCGAGGCCATGCCCTGGTCGGCCGGGGCGGCGCTGGCCATGACGGCGGTGGCGGTGGGGGCGAAGGTCAGACCCATGCCGACGCCGCCGAGCACGAACGGCAGGACGAAGGTGCCATAGGAGGCGTCGACGCTGGTGATCAGCGCCATCCACAGCAGCGCACCGGACAGGAACACCTGTCCGAGGGCGATGAGCGGCCGCACACCGACGCGGTCCACGATCAGACCGGCCAGCGGGGCCACCACCATCGGGGCCATGGTCCACGGCAGCGTCCGAATCCCGGACTGCAGCGGCGAATACCCCTGCACCACCTGGAAGTACTGGGCCAGCAGGAAGATCGAGCCGAACGCGCCGACCGAGAAGGTGAACAGCACGACATTCACCGCGGCGAAGCTGCGCGACCGGAACAGTCGCAGCGGCAGCATGGGATCGGCGGATCGGTTCTCCCACACCACGAATCCTGCCAGCAGCACCGCGCCGCCGATCAGCCCGGCCAGCACCTTGGTCGAGGTCCAGCCGTCGCCCGAGCCGTGGATCACGCCCCACACCACCGCGAGCACGCCACCGGCCGAGAGCACCAGGCCCACCGGATCCAGCTTCTTTGTGCCGCCGAAGGATTCGTTCAGGGTCCGGGCGACGAACGGGACGGCCGCGATGCCGATCGGCACATTGATCCAGAAGATCCACTGCCAGCTCAGCCCGGACACGACCGCGCCGCCGATCACGGGTCCGAGCGCAACGCCTAGCCCGGTGATGCCGCCCCAAATGCCGATGGCCGCGCTGCGCATCTTCTCCGGCACCGCCGCCGACAGCAGTGTCAGCGACAGCGGCATCACCGCCGCGCCGCCGAAGCCCTGCACGGCCCGCGCGGCGATCAGCATCCACGGTTCGGTGGCCAGCGCGCACGCCGCCGAGGCGGCCGTGAACAGCGCGATTCCGGCGACGAAGACCCGGCGACGACCGAGCCGGTCGCCGAGCGCGGACGCGGTGAGCAGCATCGACGCGAACGACAGGGTGTAAGCGTTCACGAACCACTGCAGGTCGGTGAGGGTGGCGTGCATTTCGGTGCGGATGACCGGCAGGGCGAAGGTGACCACCAGATTGTCGAGGGTGGCCATGAACATGGGGATGCCGACGGCGGCCAAGATCGCGGCCAGCGGGCGCTGCTTGTCGACGACTTTGCTTGCGAGAGTTGAGGTTCCGAGTGTTTCAGTCATGACCAATCCTTGTTGTAATCGACTGATAACTAGAGAGTATGCATCGACTGATAACATGTCAATGGCAGACCGATCTACCCAATGCTGAGGAGGCTCGACAGCGATGACCCGCACCCGGATGTCAGCGACCGAACGAAGCGCGGAAGTCCTCGCCGCGGCGACCAGCGCCTTCGCCGAATTCGGTTACGCCGCAACCAAAACCGATGACATCGCGCGCCGTGCCGGGGTCTCCCAGCCCTATGTGATCCGCCTGTTCGGCACCAAGCAGCAGCTGTTCCTGGCCGTGCTGGACCAGGTGTGCGGGCGCATCGACGGGCTGTTCCGCGCCGGGGCCGCCGCTGCCGCACCGGACGCCTCCCCCAAGGATCGGCTCGACACCCTGGGCAGCTACTTCGGCGACCACTTCCTCAGCGACCTCGACCTGCCCCGGGTCTTCCTGCAGGGCATCGCGGCGGCCAGCGATCCGGCCATCGGCACGAACATCCGCGCGCACTTCGGGCGGCTGTTCAACCTCGCCAAGGAACTGACCGGCGCGACCACCGCCGAGGTCCGGCGCTTCTTCGGCACCGGCATGCTGCTCATCGACCTGACCGCACTGGGGGTCACCGACGTCGAGTGCGAGGGCAATCCGTCCTGGGCCACCGAGATCCTCACCAATCTCAGCGAGGAAGGAATCTAGTCAGGCCGGTTCAGGCCCGCACCGGTTCGCCGGACTCCGGCTCGGCGTCGGCCTCGATGATCTCCTCGGTCGGCGCGGGCAGCCGCCGCGCCAGCACCTCGCCGCGGAAGAACGCGGGCATGGTGCGCGCCAGGGTCAGATAGATCGGAATGCCGATCAGCAGCGTGCCCACGCCCAGCACGAACACCGCGCTGAACCACGAGGTCACCGCCGTCCAACCCGCCGCGAACAGCAGCGCCAGCCCGCCCACCGTCGGCAGGATGCCCTTGATCACGAGTGTCCTTGGGTTCCCGGCGAATTCGTGCCGGTACAGCCAGGCGCAGCTGAGCCCGGTGAGCCCGTAGTACAGGCCGATGGAGATGCCGATGGCCGTCACCGCCTCGGCGATCAGCCGCCCGCCCGAGGCGAAGTTCAGCCCCACGTACAGCAGCACCGACACCCCGCCGAACACCCAGGTAGAGAACACCGGGGTCCGGAAGCGCGGGTCGATGCGACCGAACGCGGCGGGCAGGGCGTGGTGCAGCGCCATCGAGTAGGTGGTGCGCGCGGTGGGCAGGATGGTGGTCTGAGTGGAGGCGGCCGCCGAGGTGAGCACCATGCCGAACAGCAGGTACACCGCCGCGGTCCCGATCCAGCTGTCGCCGAACACGGCCCGGCCCAGCGCGCCCAGCACGTCGTCGACGTGATCCGGATTGGACAGTCCCAGACCGTCTTTCCCGACGCCCGCGAACGCCTGCGCGGCCACGGTCACCAGCAGGTACAGCGCCACCAGCGTGATGGTGGACAGCACCGCGGACCGGCCCGGGGTGTGGCGCGGGTCCACGGTCTCCTGGTTGACCGAGACCGCCGAGTCCCAGCCCCAGTAGATGAACACCATGAGCAGCAGCGCGGTCACGAAGTCCGAGAACGACCCGATGGCGAAGGGATTGAACCAGTCCCAGTGCGGCAGGCTCGACCCGTCGGGCCCGTGCCCGAGCAGCACCCGCCCGAGCGCCACCGCCGAGAACACCACGAGCATGCCGAATTCCACGCTCAGCAGCACCGACTGCAGTCGCGCCGACACGTCGATGCCGCGCACCGCGACAATGGTCATGACGATCAGATAGGCGATGCCCAGCAGCAGCACCCAGATGCTGGTCCCGTCCGACCCGATCCCGTGCGCGCCGAACAGATGGAAGGTGTACTGCGCGCTGATCTGCGCCAGGCTCGCCATCACCAGCAGATCCGACACCACGATGGCCCACCCGGCCATCCACCCGGTGAACGGCCCGAACGCCCGCGTCGCCCACACGAAGGTGGTCCCCGGATCCGGTTCCACCGCATTGAGATCCCGATACCCGATGGCCACCAGCAGCATCGGCACGAACGCCAACAACACGATGATCGGCGACTGCGCCCCGACGGCCACCACGACCAGTCCGAGGGTCGCGGTAATGCTGTACGCCGGCCCCGCCGACGCCACCCCGATCACCACACTGGAGACCAGGGACAGCGCACCGGACCGCAGGGTGCTGGGGGATGTCACGGCTCGTAAGAATACGGGCAAATCCCCAGCACACCGAATCGACCGCGGCAAGCTCGAAAGGCACCAGCGTCACGACGCCGCGGCCCGGCCCCCGACCCGACCGACCTCACGTCCAGATCCGCGCCGCCACCGGGGATTCCCCTGCGCCACACGCCGATCGGCGGCAGCGCCGTGACTATTTCCCGTGCTGGACGCGTCAGCTCGCATAGAGGCAGAGCGCAGCGACGCCAGCCAGATTCAAGCTTTCCGCGCGGCCCGTAGAGGGGGCATCCGACCGCGCCCCGGCGAATCCGGCGCGCCCCGACCGGCTACCGCGCGTGCTGGACGCGAGCGCTGGCGTAGAGGCAGATCGCGGCGGCGGCAGCGAGATTCAGGCTTTCGGCGCGGCCGTGGATGGGGATGCGGACGCGGTGGGTGGCACGGGCGGTGATGGCCTTGTCGAGACCGTGGGCCTCGT
This sequence comes from Nocardia sp. CDC153, assembly GCF_035818515.1. Classification (NCBI taxonomy): domain Bacteria; kingdom Bacillati; phylum Actinomycetota; class Actinomycetes; order Mycobacteriales; family Nocardiaceae; genus Nocardia; species Nocardia sp. CDC153. Next base: position 43,806 of record NZ_JAYKYU010000010.1, read on the forward strand.
TGCCGAAGAGCCAGGCGACAGGGCCGCGAAGGATGTCGTCGGCGTCGTCGAGGTCGACCTCGCCGCGGGCGGTGGTCGCCAGAATCGCGATGCCCGCCTCGTCCAGCGCGTCCAGAGTGGCGTCGATGTCGCGGGAGCGAGCCACGGGGACGTGGAAGAGGCTCCCGGCGCAGGCGCGGACGCATTTGCCATTGTGTGGATCGACCGAATCGCCCGCCAACACAACGCCATCCGCGCCCACGGCGTCGGCGACCCGAATGAGGGTGCCCGCGTTGCCGGGATCGGCGATCTCGACGGGGACCGCGAGCATGCGCGGCGTGGCGTCCAAGACCTCGCGCAGCGGCACATCCACCTGGCGGCATACCGCGACCAGCCCGGGCGGAGTCACGGTCTCCCCCAGCATCTCCGCGGCCCGGTCGCTCACCAGCGTGGTGCGCACCCGCTGCGCGGCGGCACTCGCCACCAGTTCGTGCTCGCGCTCGGCAGCCCGGGAGGAGAAGAACAGCTCCTCGATCCGTCCCGTATCCAGTGCGGCCGCAACCGAATTCGCGCCCTCGGCCAGGAACAGCCCGGTCTTGCGGCGCATCGGGGCGCGATGCAGCTTGACAGCCGAAACGACCCGCGAATTGCGCTCGGAGAGCGCGTCCGCGGGTCGTTTCGAATCTTGTGTTGTCACGCAGGCCGAATCAGGCGGCCGGGGCGTTGACGTCGGCCGGGAGCGCGGCCTTGGCGGCCTCGACCAGCTTGGCGAAGGCCTCGGCGTCGGAGACGGCGAGCTCGGCCAGGATCTTGCGGTCCACCTCGATGCCGGCGGCCTTGAGGCCCTGCATGAAGCGGTTGTAGGTCATGTCGTTCAGACGCGCGGCGGCGTTGATACGAGTGATCCACAGCTGGCGGAAGTCACCCTTGCGCGCCCGGCGGTCCCGGTAGGCGTAGGTGAGCGAGTGCAGCTGCTGTTCCTTGGCCTTGCGGTACAGGCGCGACCGCTGACCGCGGTAGCCCTTGGAGGCCTCGAGAACGGAACGGCGCTTCTTCTGAGCGTTGACAGCCCTTTTGACGCGTGCCACTTGTCAGTCCTTGTTCGTTGGGGGCGCTGGGTTTCTCGCGGAGACCCGAGGTGATGCGCCCGAGGTAGTCGGTTTATGCGTTCCGCGAACGGATCGCTAGCGGCTGGCTCTGCCGTAAATCCTGGCTGGGCCCGAATTACTTGGCGAGCAGCTTCTTGACGCGAGCGACGTCCGCCTTCGCGACGACCTCCACGCCGTCCAGACGACGAGTCCGGGTGGTCGGCTTGTGCTCGAGCAGGTGGCGACGGTTCGCCTGCTGACGCAGCAGCTTGCCGCTGCCCGACACCTTGAATCGCTTCGAGGCGCCGCTGTGGCTCTTCATCTTCGGCATGGATTCCTCATATCTGTCGTGCCGAAGGCGCGCGAGTTCCACACGCCTTCGGAGCTTCTCGTTATTACTGCTGCGGGGCAGCCGGTTCGGCAGCCGGGGCTGCCGTCTCGGCGGGCGCTTCGGCCGGAGCCGCCGGCGCAGTGCTGCGCTGCTGCGACGAGCTCGCGTCGTTCTGAGCCTTCGCCCGCGTCTTCGCGCCCTTGTGCGGCGCGAGGACCATGGTCATGTTTCGGCCGTCCTGCTTGGCCGACGTTTCGACGAAACCGAATTCGGCGACGTCGGAAGCCAGTCGCTGCAGCAACCGGAACCCGAGCTCGGGGCGCGACTGCTCGCGACCGCGGAACATGATCGTCACCTTGACCTTCGAGCCCGCCTGCAGGAAGCGCAGCACGTGGCCCTTCTTGGTCTCGTAGTCGTGGTCATCGATCTTCGGGCGGAGCTTCTGCTCCTTGATCACGGTCTGGACCTGGTTCTTCCGGGACTCACGTGCCTTCTGCGCGGTCTCGTACTTGAACTTGCCGTAGTCCATGATCTTGCACACCGGCGGGCGTGCGTCCGGCGCGACCTCGACCAGGTCGAGGTCAGCTTCCTGAGCGACGCGTAGTGCATCTTCAACACGCACGATCCCAACCTGCTCGCCACCCGGTCCGATGAGTCGGACCTCGGGAACGCGGATGCGATCGTTGATGCGGGTCTCAGTGCTGATGGGGCCTCCTAGGTCAAGCGGTTCGTCAACGACCGCAAGCAATAACTGCAACCCCAATTTCAACACGAAAGCCCCGTGTTGGTATTTCACCGCCACGGGGCCCGAGTCGACCGATCTTCGACGCAAACAAGCTGCATCGCACCACATGCAGGACAAACCCGCATGCGGAACCCATCAGGTAAATGATGGGCGACCGGACCGTCGAACCTGGCAAGTGACTTGCCGGTAGACGGTGGGAGTCGGGCTCCACTTGATGCCCCGTGTCGGTTGCAGTAACCAGTCCGGGACGGTCGTCGCGGAAGAGTCTAACACTCATAGCCGCCAGCTCCGAATCGGCGGCCCCCGCGACCAGCGCGGACCGGCGCGATGCCATGCTCTACCCCATGAGCGAGGCAACCGTGAACGACGATTCGACCCTAGTAGAGGACGCCGCCCTCCTCGATGGTGAGGTCGTCCGCGAATTGGCCGACATCCCCGCGGTCGAGGTCATCAGCCGCGCCGCCGTCATGCTGATGAGCTCCGCCGCCGAGAAGCTCGGCCTCGGCGACGAGGATCCGGCCAGCAGCCCGCACCTCGATCTCGACGAGGCCCGCCGCGTCATCACCGCGCTCGCCGGTCTGGTCACCGCCTCGGTCGAGTACCTCGGCCCCCACGCCGGTCCGATCCGCGAGGGCCTCCAGTCCCTGCAGCGAGCCTTCCGCGAATCCTCCGCATACCCCGACGCCCCCGGCGCGGGCCCGGGCGAGAAGTACACCGGCCCGGTCTACTGACCCACCCGCTCCCCTGGCTTCCGGCCCGGCGCGACCGAACTCGGTCGCGCCGGGCCGTTTTCGAAGACCTTCCCCCCGTCATTCCGGCGCGCTTTTGGCCGGAATCCAACCGACTGGTGTGGATCCCGGCCAAAAGCATGCCGGGATGACGGGGTGTAGGACCGAGATGACGAGGGGTTCAGGCGCGGGGCGCGATTCCGGCCCACAAGGTGGTGATCACGGCGTCGGGGTCGACGGGGGTGTGCGGTGCGCCGGGCAGGAGCGCGGTGAGGACGGCGTCGTGGCAGATGCCGACGAGGAGGGCGGTGGTGGCCTCGATGTCGGTGTCGGGGGCTAGGCGGGTGAGGTCGCGTTCGGCGCGGAGGTAGGTGGCCAGGAGCTCGCGCCAATCCGCTTCTCGGGCTTCGGATTCGGCGAAGCGGTCCAGGACGGCAGGGGCGGTCAGCAGACCGGCGAAGACCGGGAGGACCGTTCGGTGCAGGGCCAGACCGGCGCGCAGATAGGCGGTCAGGTTGTCGCGGACGGTCGCGGTGCCGGGTGCGGGGAGGGGACCGAGTTCGGCGTGCGCGGCGGCGACGTGGGCGCCGAGCGCCGCGGCGAGGAGTTCGTCCTTGTCCGAGAAGTGGTTGTAGAGGACGCCGTCGGCGACTCCGGCGGCGCGGGCGATGGCGCGGACGGTCAGACCGGCCGCGCCCTGCTCGGCGAGGAGGCGTTGGGCGGTGGTGACGAGGTGGTCGCGCAGGGCCTCGTCGGAACCGCGGAGCGCCGCTGCCTTTCTCGGGGACATGGGTGGTTACGGTAGCGGGGTGGCGGCGGTGACGAGCCAGGCCGGGACGCGCAGTCGAATGCCGTCGGGTGTTGCGAAGGGTGTCACGGCGGCCGAGACGGCCGCACGGACCTGATCGTCGGTGGCGAAATCCGCGAGGGCGCGGTGGTAGCGGACCGGGCCCCAGCCCATGATGAACTCGGTGGCGTCGGGGATATCGCGGCCCCAAATGCCCGCGGCCTCACGGTATTCGATGGCGATGTCGCGGAACCCGGCCTCGGACAGCAGGATTCGCATGCGGTCGGGGTCGGCGAACGGGCCCTCCGACGGGCCGACGACGAAATTGTCGAGATGGGCCGCGGCAGCGCCGAATACCGCGCCGAGGTCGGTGCCGGGCATGGGCGACATGGCCACAAAGGCGAGGCGACCGCCCGGACGCAGGGCGCGGGCGATATTCGCGAACGCGGCGATGGGATCGGCGAAGAACATGATGCCGAAGCGGCTCAGCGCGGCATCGAAGGCGTTGTCGGGGAAGGGATATACCTGGGCGTCACCCTGGACGAAGGTGACGTTGGAAACGTCCTCGGTGGCGGCGAGTTCGCGGGCCCGGCCGAGCATCGGGCCGGACAGGTCGACTCCCGTCACGGTTCCCGCACCCACCCGGCGCGCGGCCGCCCGGGTCAGTTGGCCGTTGCCACAACCGATGTCGAGAACTCGGTCGCCGGGGCCGATGTGGACGGCGGCCAGCAGGGGCTCGTTGAAGCCGTGGTTCAGGGCGTCGTAGCGGTCGTAATTGGCGGACCAGTGTTCGCCCTCGTAGCCGTTCCACGCTTCGGACTGGGCGGTATTCACGATTTCGGTCATGATCGACTCCTATATGAACAACGGTTCATGAACGTATGTTCATAATGCGCCCGACCGACCGATGCCGTCAAGAGCCCCTAAGACACACGGGTTTTGGCTGTCGGTGGGGTGTGCCATGCTTCCGGACATGGCACGGATATTGCTGGTCCCGGGTTTTTGGCTCGGGGCGTGGGCATGGGAGGAAGTGGCCGAACAGCTTCGGGCACTCGGGGATGACGTGACGGCTTTGACGTTGCCAGGTCTGGATCCACAGGACCCGGAGCGGCTCTCGGCGACGCTGGAGAGCCAGGCGTGCGCGATCGTGGACGCCGCCGGGGATTCGGTGGCACTGGTGGTGCATTCCGGCGCGGGGGCGTCCGGCTACATGGCAACCGACCTGGCACCGGAACGCTTTTCCCGGGTGATCTACGCCGACACCGTCCCCTTCCCGCCAGGGTTCGTCCTGCACCCCGCACTCGGGGACGCGCCGGACTTCCCACTTCCGGCGACCTGGGCCGAGGTCGAGGCCATGGGCAACAGCCTGGCCGGACTGGACGAGGCGACCCTGGCGCGCTTCCGCGAGCGCGCGGTGTCGGTCCCGGCCGGGGTGGCGGGCCGCCCCGTCACGCTCGGCGATTCCGCTGCGCGCCTGAAGGTTCCGACCACGGTGATCTGCTGCAGCTTCCCGTCGGAGCTGGTGCTGCGGCTGCGCGATAGCGGGGAGGAGCCGATGTTCCACGAACTACGCAACCTCGACGCCGACTATCTGGATCTGCCGACAGGCCATTGGCCGATGTGGTCCAAGCCGGTGGAGTTGGCGGAAATGATTCACGAAGCCGCCACCCGCTGAAATTTTCAGCGACAAATTGGCAAACACTCAGCGACGGAACAGCATCCGCCTGAGCGGGCACTCAGCTTGCCACCACCACGATGAACCTGTTAACACTCGGTCCCACATGGGACATTTTCGGGTTGCAGGGTAATCGCTTGCGCCACTCGATGATCAAAAATCTTGGCGACACGAACATGGTGCTGGTTGGATGCCGGAGTATCGCCTTGTCCGACGCGGACGCGGGCGATGTCCTGCATACTACGACGGGCAGCGGCAAGGCTGCCCTCACTACGAGATCGAATGGAAGCTTCGGGGGTTGTACATGAATGAACCGATGTCCCAAGGAAAACGCGCGTCCGGCAGCCGGATTCGGCGCGGCGCCCTGCCCATCGTGATCGCCGCCGCGGCCGTGGCCGCACTGGTCGCGGGCTGCTCCTCGTCGTCCAGCTCGGACAGCAAGGCCACCACCTCGCAGGCCGCGCCGCCGTCGCAGCTGCCGGACGGCGCGCAGATCGTCGCCGAGTCGGCCAAGACCACCCAGACCCTGCAGGCCGTGCACGCGGATCTGGCGGTCACCAATATCCCGAACCTGCCGTTCGAGAGCATCAAGGCCGACATCACCAACCAGCCGCAGGGCGCGGGTCAGGCCATCGGCGAGGCCAAGGTGAAGGTCAAGCAGGACGACGCCAACTACACCGACACCAAGTTCCTGGTCGTCGACAAGACCCTCTACACCGGCGACGGCAGCAAGTACGCCAAGGTCGGTCCGGCCGAGAAGATCTACGATCCGGGCATCATCCTGGACAAGGACAAGGGTCTGGCCAACGCCATCGCGCAGGTCAAGAACGCCAAGGCCGAGGGTCGCGAGAAGCTCAACGGCCTGGACGTGGTGAAGATCAGCGGCACCATCGACGCCTCCGTCATCGATCCGATCGTTCCGCAGATCGGTAAGGACGGCGGCACCTTCCCGATCACCCTCTACATCCAGGATGTCGCTCCCCCGAGCGGCGCGGGCACCACGCTGCCGTCCACGGCCGCCTCGCCGGGCACCGGCCCGAACCTGGTGCGCGCCATCGTGACCAAGGACTCGGGCAATGTTTCGGTGACCCTGTCCAACTGGGGTAAGGAAGTCCACGTCACCAAGCCCGGTGGCTAGACACCCGCTACACCCTGTCATGTGAGTTCGGAGCCGGTTCGGGGAAAACGCAACGGCGGCAACGGTTGTCGTCGCGCCCCGGACCGGCTTTCGCGTTTGTTCAACCGTTTAAGAGTCTGTTCAGTGAAATGCAAGGCGCGGGATCGACGATTTCGTCTGAAAGTTGAACGTCGTCGCCTGCGTGTGGAGGGAAGAAATGACGATCGAACGCCCGGAAGCCGACGCGACGATCGAACGCCAAGAGCCCGAGGGCGAGTTCCGTCGGCCCCCGCTCGACGGCCCACCGCCGATCTCGAATGTCTGGGTCTACAACGGCAAAGCCTACGACCTCAGCGACTGGATTTCCAAGCATCCGGGCGGCGAGTTCTTCATCGGCCGGACCAAGAACCGCGACATCACCTCGATTGTCGGTTCGTACCACAAGAATCCGGAAGCCATCGGCAAGATCCTGAAGAAGTACTCGCTGGACCGTGATGCCCTGCCCGAGGACATCCACCCCAAGGCCAATGCGCCCGCCTTCCTCTTCAACGAGGGCTTCGACAGCTGGCGCGACACTCCGAAGTTCAACTTCGACAACAAGGACGACCTGCTCCACAAGGTGAAGGCGCGTCTGAAGGAACCCGAGCTGGCCGCGCGGATCCGCCGCATGGACACCTACTTCAATATCGTGGTAGCCGTTCTCGCGGTGGCGTATTTCGCGGTGCAGGGGCTGCGGCTGTTCGAGCGCAGCTGGATGCCGTTGCCGGTGTTCGTGATCGCCATGGTGCTGCTGCGCAGCGGCCTGGCCGGTTTCGGGCACTACGCCATCCACCGAGCCCAGAAGGGCATGAACAAGATCTACACGAATGCCTTCGACTTCAATTACGTCGCACTGGCTTTCGTGACCGCGGACGGCCACGCGCTGCTGCACCACCCGCACACCCAGAGTGAAGTCGACATCAAGAAGAACGTCTTCACCATGATGATGCGGATCCCGCGGCTGTACCGGGTGCCGGTCCACACCCTGCACAAGTTCGGCCACACCGTGACCGGCATGATCATGCGCCTGCTCGATGTCTGCCGCCTCACCCGCAAGGTGGGCATCAAGGACATGTACGGCACCTGGAGTGGGGCGCTGCCGCACTTCATCGGTTCGTTCGGCGTGCGGTTCCTGCTGTTGGGCGAGCTGATCGTGTTCACCGTGATGGGCGATTTCTGGGCCTGGGCCCTGCAATTCGTGCTCACGCTGTGGGTCTCGACCTTCCTGGTGGTGGCCAGCCACGACTTCGAGGTCGAATCCGAGGAGCTCGAGCACAATTCCGAGGACTGGGGCGTCGATCAGATCCAGCAGGCCTACGACCTCAAGGTGGTCGGCAACCGCTACATCGACTGCTTCCTGTCCGCGGGCCTGAGCTCGCACCGGGTGCATCACGTCCTGCCCTACCAGCGCAGCGGTTTCGCGAACATCGCGACCGAGGACGTGCTGCGCGAGGAGTCCGCGAAGTTCGGTGTCGAATGGCTGCCCGCCAAGAGCTTCTTCACCGACCGCTTCCCGAAGCAGATCCGCACCTACATTCTCGCGCCGTCCGACGACGCGGTGGAGCGCAAGTGGGGGTTCGTCAAGGAGCACTTCTCACCACTTGCCCTGAAGACCTGCGCCGTCTACACGGTTCAGGGCTTCACCGGAATCGGAACCGTCTGAACCGATTCCAACAACCGCGGTGCGATCAAGAACATGCGTCGACCGCACCGCGGGGTCGTCATATCGAAAACGAGGGGAGTATTTCGTGTCTATCACCATTGATGAAGGGGGCATGGTGCCCGCGTCGTCGACCCGGTTCGTGGGAGGCGAACCCGGTTACGACTTCGCGCCCGCGCCACTGCCGCCCACCCCGCCGACCACCGTCGGCGTGATCGAGTCCATCGCCACCGGTTCGCCGGCCCAGATCTTCTCGCAGGCCGACGCCGCCGCCCAGGTGGCCGGACTGTTCAGCGATCCGGTGCAGCAGCAGCGGATTCCGCGGATCTACCAGAAGACCCGGATCACCACCCGGCACCTGGCGGTCAACCCGATCGACCCCGAATTCCTGGCCTACAGCAAGGAAGTCGGCACCATTCGGGACCGCATGAACACCTTCTACGACCACGCGGTGCCGCTGGCCGTGGATGTGGCCGGACGCGCCATCGGGCATCTGGCGAACCCGGCCGAGGAGATCGGCATGCTGGTCTTCGCCACCAGCACCGGCTTCATCGCGCCCGGCGTGGATGTGGCCGTGGTCAAGCAGCTCGGCCTGTCGCCCGCGATCAACCGCGTGATCGTGAACTTCATGGGCTGCGCCGCCGCCATGAACTCCATTCGCGCCGCGGTGGATTTCGTGCGGGCGCACCCGGACAAGAAGGCGCTGGTCGTCTGCCTGGAGCTGAGCTCGGTGAACGCCGTGTTCGACGACAACATCAATGACGTCATCATTCACAGCCTCTTCGGTGACGGCTGCGGCGCGGTGGTCATCGGCGCGAGCAACCCGCAGCGGGAACTACCCGCCGGGTCCATCGTGATCCGCGACAGCTTCAGCTACCTGTTCGACGACGCGGAGGACGGAATCGTCCTGGGCGTCAACGACAATGGCATCACCTGCGAGCTGTCGGAGAACCTGCCGCAGTACATTCTGCGCGGGGTCGACCCGGTGGTGACCCAGGTGCTGGCCCGCCACGGCCTGACCAAGTCCGAGGTCGATCTGTGGGCGATCCACCCGGGTGGCCCGAAGATCATCGAGGAGTCGGTGCGCTCGCTCGGCCTGGGCTCGGAGCAGGCGGCGACCAGCTGGGACGTGCTCGCCGAGTACGGCAACATGCTCAGCGTCTCACTGATCTTCGTGCTCGAGCAGATGATCGCGCAGCCGGCCGACCGGCCGATCTCGACGGGTGTGGCGTTCTCGTTCGCGCCGGGTGTCACCCTCGAGGGCGTCATCTTCGACATCATCCGTCCCTAGCAATTCCAGAGAGCCAGCAGTCATGCAACTCATTCGATTCCTCATCTCCATCTCGTGGATGCGGATCGCGGGCGTCATCGCCTCCGGTCTCGTCTGCGGTGCGGCCAATACCTATCTGGTGACATTGATTCGGGGAGTGGTGTCACCGGAACCGCATCCGGGCGTCACGTGGCAGGCGTTCGTGGTGACCGCCCTGATCATCCTGATCAGCGGTGTGATCTCGCAGGTGCTGCTGATCCGCCTGGCTCAGGACGCCATCTACCGGTTGCGCGCGGACCTGAGCGCGCGCATCGTGTCCGCGCCGCTCGAGCATCTCGAGCGGCTCGGGCAGCACCGCCTGATCGCGACGCTGACCGAGGATGTGCGGTCACTGTCGCAGGCGGTCACCGCGATTCCGAGCATCTGCATCGACCTGGCCACGATCATCGGGTGCTTCATCTTCCTCGCGATCGTGTCCGGCCCCATCTTCGCCACCACGGTGGCGGGCACGCTGCTCGGAATCGCCTGTGTCGAAACGGTTCTCAAGAAGGTGCGCCACCTCTACAAGGAGGCGCGCGAGAACGAGGACGGGCTGCTGCGGTCCTTCCAGGAGGTGTCGCTGGGCATCAAGGAGCTCAAGCTGCACCGCGGGCGGCGCGGCGATTTCATGGACCGTCATCTGCTCGGTTCGGCCGAGAAGCTGCGGGTGCAGAATGTCGACGCCGGATCGAAGTTCACCTTCGCGCAGGGCTTCGGCCAGCTGCTGCAGCTGGGCACCATGGCCCTGATCCTGTTCGCCCTGGCCCGGGCGCTGGATCTGCCGCAGAACGTCATGGTCGGCTATGTCCTTGTCACCACGTTCCTTTCGATGCCCATGCAGAACTTCATGCACCGGATTCCGGATCTGCTGCGCGGTGATGTGGCGCTGGCCAAGATCCGCTCGCTGAACCTGTCCATTCAGACCGCGCACGACGAGTCGACGCTGCCCTACACCGAGCGACCGGCCGCCACCGCAGCGCGGCTGGAACTCAATGACGTCAGCTACAACTATCTGACCGAGGCGCCCCCGGCGTTCCCGCCCGTCCCGGGTGGCCCGCCGCCGGGCACCGGAGCCCACCCGGGTGGCGGAGCGCGGCCCCACCCGGGTCGGGGTGGCCGCCCCGGTGCGCCCGGCGCGCCGACGGGTGGTCGTCCCGGACCGCATCCGGCGGGCGCGCGTCCCGGCGGTCCGCCGCCCGGACACGGCCCGCGGCCCGGCGGCGATCGTCCGGATGTCAACGGCCACCGGTTCGTCGACCACGGCGGTCACGATGGGCGACCGGTTCCGATGGGCGCGCCCATGGCACCGCCCGAGGCGGACGGCTCCGGCTTCCATCTCGGTCCGCTGGATCTGAGCTTCGAGCCCGGACAGATCTCGTTCATCGTCGGCGGCAATGGCAGCGGCAAATCCACACTGGCCAAACTGATCACGGGTCTGTACGTCCCGCAGCACGGCCACCTGTCGCTCAATGGCGAGACCATCGACCACGAGAACATCGAGTGGTTCCGGCAGAACACCTCGGCGGTCTTCACCGACTTCCATCTGTTCGAGGACTACCTGGGCTTCGACGAGGGGGTGGACGAGGAGGTCCGAAAGTATTTGAAGGAACTCCAGATCGACCACAAGGTCACCGTGGAGAACGGCCGCCTGTCGACGATCGCGCTGTCGCAGGGTCAGCGCAAGCGGCTGGCGCTGTTGACCGCACTGCTCGAGGATCGCCCGATCTACATGTTCGACGAGTGGGCCGCCGATCAGGAGCCCAAGTTCCGCGACGTGTTCTACCGGGAGATCCTGGTGAAGCTGAAGAACCGCGGCAAGACCGTCATCGTGATCACCCACGACGACCGGTACTTCGACTGCGCCGACCAGATCGTGAAGCTCGATTTCGGGCGGATCGCCGAGGTCAAGCAGCTCGCCCAGCCGGTGGCGGCCGAAATGGCACAGCCGGTCGCGGCCGAAATAGCACAGCCGGTGGCGGCGGCCGAATAGCCGCGGAAAGGCAAGGCCCCGTACCGATTTCGGTACGGGGCCTTGGTTCTTTGGACGGATATTTCTCAGCGCAGCGCGGCGGCCTTGCGACGGGCCGCGGCGGCCTTCTTCGCGGCGGCGGCCTGAGCGTCGGTCTTCGGCGCGGCCTTCTTGGCGGCGGTCTTCTTGGCCGCCGCCTTCTTCACCGGCTTCGGTTCGGCCAGCGACGCGGGCTGATTCGCCAGCACATCCTTCAGGAACTGGCCGGTGTAGCTTTCCGGCACGGCCGCAACGTCTTCCGGCGTGCCCTGCGCGATGACAGTGCCACCGCCCGAACCGCCCTCCGGACCCATGTCGATGACCCAGTCGGAGGTCTTGATGACATCCAGGTTGTGCTCGATGACGATGACCGAATTGCCCTTGTCGACAAGGCCGTTGATCACCGTGAGCAGTTTGCGGATGTCCTCGAAGTGCAGGCCCGTGGTCGGCTCGTCGAGGATATAGACGGTGCGGCCGGTGGAGCGCTTCTGCAGTTCGGCGGCCAGCTTCACGCGCTGGGCCTCACCGCCGGACAGGGTCGGGGCCGACTGTCCCAGGCGCACATAACCCAGACCGACGTCCACCAGCGTCTTGAGGTAGCGGTGGATCGAGGTCACCGGCTCGAAGAACTCCGCGGCCTCCTCGATCGGCATATCGAGGACCTCGGCAATGGTCTTGCCCTTGTAGTGCACCTCGAGGGTCTCGCGGTTGTAGCGCGCACCGTGGCAGACCTCGCACGGGACGTACACGTCCGGCAGGAAGTTCATCTCGATCTTGAGGGTGCCGTCGCCCGAGCACGCCTCGCAGCGGCCGCCCTTCACATTGAAGGAGAACCGGCCCGGCTGATAGCCGCGCACCTTGGCCTCGGTGGTGGCCGCGAACAGCGTGCGGATCTTGTCGAAAACACCGGTGTAGGTGGCCGGATTCGAGCGCGGGGTACGGCCGATCGGCGACTGGTCGACCTGCACCAGCTTGTCCAGGTGGTCGAGACCGTTGACGCGGGTGTGGCGGCCCGGCACCTGCCGCGCGCCGTTCAGCTTGTTCTGCAGCACGGTCGCCAGAATGTCGTTGACCAGCGTCGACTTACCCGAGCCCGAGACACCGGTGATCGAGGTGAGCACGCCCAGCGGGAAACTCACGTCGATGTTCTTCAGGTTGTGCTCGACCGCGCCGACCACCGTCAGCTGTTTCTTCTTGTCGATCGGCCGCCGCACCAGCGGCACCTCGATGCGCTCGCGGCCGGAAAGATAAGCGCCGGTGAGCGATCCCTTGTCCTTCAACAGCCCCTCGTAGGGACCCGAGTACACCACTTGGCCGCCGTGCTCACCGGCCAGCGGGCCGATGTCGACCACCCAGTCCGAGGCGTGAATGGTGTCCTCGTCGTGCTCGACCACGATCAGCGTATTGCCGAGACTCTTGAGGCGCGTGAGGGTTTCGATGAGCCGGCGGTTGTCACGCTGGTGTAGACCGATGGACGGTTCGTCCAAGACATACAGCACACCGACCAGTCCGGAACCGATCTGGGTGGCCAACCGAATGCGTTGCGCCTCACCGCCGGACAGCGTGGCCGCCGCCCGCGACAGCGTCAGATACTGCAGGCCGACATCGAGCAGGAAGCCCAGCCGCGCCTGAATCTCCTTGATCACCTGCGCGGCGATGGCCGCCTGCCGCTCATCGAGGGTCAGCGCATTGAGGAACTTGGCCGCGTCCCCGATCGACAGATCCGACAGGTCCGCGATCGACATGCGCTCGGTGCCCGCCGACAGCGTGACCGCCAGAATCTCCGGCCGCAGTCGCGCGCCATTGCAGACCGGGCACGGGATGTCCCGCATGTACCCGTCGTAGTGCTCCTTCATCGCCTCCGATTCGGTGGCCTCCATGCGCCGCTGCAGGAACGGCATCACGCCCTCGAAATCGGCGTAGTACGAACGCTTGCGGCCGTAGCGGTTGGTGTAGGAGACGTGCACCTGCTCGGAGCTGCCCTCCAGGACCGCCTTGCGGGCCTTGAGCGGCAACTGGTTCCACGGCGTGTCCATGGAGAAGCCGATGGCGTCGGCCAGACCCGACAGCAGCCGGGTGAAGTATTCGGCGGTCTGCCCGCGCGACCACGGCGCGATCGCGCCCTCGTTCAGGCTCAGATCCGGGTCGGGCACAACGAGATCGGGATCGACCTCCTTGCGAATGCCCAGACCCGTGCAATCCGGGCACGCGCCGTAGGGCGAGTTGAAGGAGAACGACCGCGGTTCCAGATCCTCGATGTCGAGGGGGTGCCCGTTCGGGCAGGCCAGCCGCTCGGAGAAGCGCCGCTCCCGATCGTGGGCGTGCTCATCGCGGTCCACGAAGTCCAGCACCACGATGCCGTCGGCCAGCCGCAGCGCGGTCTCGATCGAATCCGTCAGGCGCTGTTTGGAACTCGGCTTCACGGCGAGGCGGTCGATGACCACCTCGACATCGTGCTTCTCCTGCTTCTTGAGCTTGGGCGGATCGGTCAGCGAATGCACCACGCCGTCGACCCGGACACGCGAATAGCCCTGCGAGTTCAGCGACTCGAACAGGTCCACGAATTCGCCCTTGCGGGTGCGGACCACGGGCGCGAGCACCTGGAACTTGGTCCCCTCCGCCATGGCCAGCACCTGATCCACGATCTGCTGCGGGGTCTGCTTGGCGATCAGATGCCCGCAGACCGGGCAGTGCGGGGTGCCCGCGCGCGCGAAGAGCAGACGCAGGTAGTCGTAGACCTCGGTGATGGTGCCGACCGTGGACCGCGGATTGCGGTTGGTCGACTTCTGGTCGATGGACACCGCGGGCGAGAGACCCTCGATGAAATCCACATCCGGTTTGTCCATCTGGCCGAGGAACTGCCGCGCGTACGCCGACAGTGATTCGACATACCGCCGCTGCCCCTCGGCGAAGATGGTGTCGAACGCCAACGAGGACTTACCGGAACCGGACAGGCCAGTGAAAACGATGAGGCTGTCGCGGGGTAGGTCCAGATCGACCCCTTTGAGGTTGTGCTCCCGCGCTCCGCGCACCGTCAGGCGATCCGCCACTGGCCATCCTTCCAACGTTTCAGCATCCAGACTTACCCCCGACGCCATGCTAGGGGCACCCACCGACAAGTTTGGTTACGACCGCTGAAACGCTGGTCACTCCGTGTTTATTGCGCTGTTCGCCGCCAGAGTACGGCTCAGGCCAACTTCTCGACCGCACCGCCGAAGGCCGTGGCCGCCATCACACCCGGCAGCGCCCGCCGCCCGCAACCGGGAATCGCGCGCGGTTGCAGTCCCCGATCCCGTTCGCGCGCACGGTCCTCGAACGCGCCGCGCTCCGACCCCGCCGCGGAGACCAGCGCCAGATCCCCGTCGAAGCGCCGGTACAGCAACCGCCCGCGCCGGGTTTCGGCGTCGGTATAGAACAGATAGGGCAGCCCACCCGTGCACAGCCGGGTGACGGCGTCCTCCTCGTACATCGACGGCACCGCGTCCCGCGCACGCCCCTGGGTGCGCACCCCGAGCGGACCGGTCCAGCAGACCACCGCCTCGGATCCGGTGTCCGCGTCGATGAACAGATGGGCGTCGTAATCCATGGCGTCCAGCACCCGCGCCGCCGCCGCGGGCGTGGCCACCTGTAGTCGACAGTCCTTGCGCCGCACGATCGGTCGCGGACCGGTCACCGCGGACAGCGAGGGCCGCGCGGGATCCGGCCAGGGCCGCGACAATTCGTCCGGCGGGCAGCCCAGCCGCAGATCCAAGCGCTCCAGCGCGAACGTGGACGCGAACCGCCCCGGCCCGGCGACCTGCACCCGGAACGCCTTCCCCAGCGTTCGGACGCTCGCCTGCACCAGCGTGGTCTCGTCCTCGGATTCGGGCCAGTGCAGGCGTACCCGCACCGGCCCGTCGACCCCGTGGCGGCGCAGAATTCTGCCCAGTCCGCGCACCACCCGAGTCACCTCGCCCGAAGGGACGGGCCCGTGTGTGGCCACCACGAAATCCGGATCGATTCCACTCGACCACACATCGAACGCGCCCATCGGTAGACCCCTCTCTCCGTTCCGACCCGGCAACCCGACTCCATGGCAACACACCTCCGACACCCTCGACAGTGCCGAAGGTCCCAAAGCAGACCACTTTCGGGGAAAATTCTCCGATAAAAAATCATCGGACGTTCCCCACACCGCGAAATTAGGGACCTTCGGCGGTATCTCGTTGCCCCGCCGCGAGTTACGTTGGGCCTTTACCGCGCGTACCCTCCCGCACGCGCGCCCGCGGTACCGAATGAGCTTGGAGGCCGTCGTGATCAAAGTCTTCCTGGTCGACGATCACGAGATCGTCCGCCGCGGTCTCACCGATCTGCTGGAGGAGGATCCCGAACTCACCGTGGTCGGGGAGGCGGGCGATGTCGCCCAGGCACTGTCCAGGATTCCGGCCCTGCGCCCCGACGTGGCGGTGCTGGACGTGCGTCTGCCCGACGGCAACGGCATCGAACTGTGCCGAGACCTGTTGGCCGACATCGACGATCTGCGCTGCCTGATCCTCACCTCCTACACCGACGAACAGGCCATGATGGACGCCATTCTGGCCGGGGCCAGCGGCTACGTGGTCAAGGACATCAAGGGCATGGAGTTGGCCAAGGCCATCAAGGAAGTCGGCTCCGGCCGCTCGCTGCTGGACAATCGCGCCGCGGCCGCCCTCATGGCCCGACTGCGCCGCAGCACCGAATTCGACGGCCCGCTGGCCGGTTTGACCGAACAGGAACGCAAACTCCTCGACCTGCTCGGCGACGGCCTGACCAACCGCCAGATCGCCGAGCGCATGTTCCTGGCCGAGAAGACCGTCAAGAACTACGTGTCCCGGCTGCTGGCCAAGCTCGGCATGGAGCGGCGCACCCAGGCCGCCGTGCTGGCGTCGAAACTACGGACGGGGCAGTCGCGTTCCGCGTGAGCGGTCGTGTACCGCGAGACAACCTTTCGCCAACCTTGCCCCGAATAGAATTCCGATGCCGTGTCGCCTCCTCCGGACCGCAGGACAACCATGCACGACACACCCCGCACCGGCCCGTACTCGGTGCGTGAAACGCTGTCGCAGCTGCGATTACGCGAATTGCTCACCGAGGTCAAGGATCGGGTCGAACAGATCATCGACGCCCGCGACCGGATCGACGGGCTGGTCGAGGCCATGCTCGCGGTCACCTCGGGCCTGGATCTGGATCAGACGCTGCGCACCATCGTGCGCGCCGCCACCATCCTGGTCGACGCCAAGTACGGGGCGCTGGCGGTGCGCGGACACGAAAAACAGCTGAGCCAGTTCATCTTCCACGGCATCGACGAGCAGACCCGGGTGTTGATCGGCGATATGCCGGAGGGCCACGGCGTGCTGGGGCTGCTGCTCGACAAGCCGGTGCCGCTGCGGCTGGACAATGTGTTGCGTCATCCGGCCGCGGTCGGCTTCCCCGAGCACCACCCGGTCATGCGCACGCTGCTCGGCATGCCGGTGCGGATTCGCGGCGAGGTCTTCGGAAACCTGTACCTGTCCGAGAAATCCGGCGGGCACCCCTTCACCGAGGACGACGAGGTGCTGCTGCAGGCGCTCGCGGCCGCGGCCGGTATCGCCGTCGACAATGCCCGGCTCTACGAGCAGGCCCGCACCCGGCAGGCCTGGATCGAGGCCACCCGCGATATCGCCACCGAATTCCTGGCCGACACCGAACCGGCCAAGGTGCTGGCCCACGTCGTCGAGCACGCCCGGGAGCTGACCGCCTCGCAGCGCGCCGTCCTGGCCGTCGTGGACCCCGACGAACTACCCGAACACGTCACCGAACTCGTTGTGGCGCAATGGTCCGGGCCGGGTGAGCCGCCCGCCGGGCACGCGGTGCGCGCGTCGGGCACCGCGGTCGGGCAGGCCCTGACCACCCGCACTCCCCTGCGCTTCGACGACGCCCGACACGTGGATCTCGGCACTCCCCTCGCCGGAATCGGGCCCGCGCTGGTGCTGCCGCTGCACACCCCCGACACCACCCTGGGCGTGCTGATCCTGCTGCGCGCGGCCGAATCCGCGCCCTACACCGACGAATTGATCGAACTGATCGCCGCCTTCACCGACCAGGCCGCACTGGCCATGCAATTGGCGGTGGCGCAACGACGCATGCGCGAGTTGGACATTCTCACCGATCGCGATCGCATCGCCCGGGACCTGCACGACCACGTGATCCAGCGGCTGTTCGCCATCGGCCTGTCCCTGCAGGGCACGGTCCCGCGCGCCCGCGTTCCCGAAGTGCAGCGACGGCTCGCCGACGCCATCAACGATCTGCAGGACGTGGTGGAGGAGATCCGGACCTCCATCTTCGACCTGCACGGCGGCGACGGGCACAGCACCCGACTGCGCCAGCGCATCGAGCGCGCGGTCAAACAGCAGACCACCGCCACCGACATTCGCGCGCTCATGCACATCACCGGTCCGCTGTCGGTGGTCGAGCCCACCCTGGCCGATCACGCGGAAGCCGTGGTGCGCGAGGCGGTTTCGAATGCGGTGCGCCACTCCGGCGCGGACACCATCACCATCGACATCGGCGTCGCGGACGATCTCACCATCGTGGTCGCCGACAACGGCTGCGGCATCCCCGACGGCATCACCCCCAGCGGACTCACCAATCTGGCCCGCCGCGCCGAACAGTCCGGCGGCAGCCTCGCGGTCTATCCGCGCCGTCGCACCGACGGCGACGCCACCGGGACCGGCACCAAACTGCACTGGTCGGTCCCGCTGCACTAGCCGACCGGACCGAGCACCAGCGCGGAATTGTGACCGCCCATGCCGAGGGCGGTCTTCACCGTGATGCCGTCCACGCCGCGCCGCACACCGTCGAGCAGGCGCGGATGCGCGGGGGCGACGATGGGCGCGGAGACCAGCAGATCGCGCTCGTAACCCAGTGCGGCGGCGATCAATTCGACACCGGCCGAGGCGGCCTGGCAGTGCCCGGCCAGCGGCTTGATGGCCACCACCTGCGGGCGATCGCCGAAAAGCCGGGCCAGCAGCGCGGTTTCGGCGGCATCGCACTGGGCGGTGCCGGAGCCGTGGGTGTTCAGGTAGGCGACCTCCTCGGGCCGCACATCCGCGCTGGCCAGGGCGCGTCTCACACAGTCGAAGATCTGCTCGTGCGTGGGGTCCACCGAGATCACGTGGTAGCCGTCATTGGACATGCCCCCGCCCAGCACCGCCGCGTACGGGCGGTCCACCTCGCGGCTCATCACGAACGCCACCGAGGCCTCGCCGAAACCGAAACCGCGACTGCCCTCTTGGAACGGTCGGCAGGCGTCGAGCGGATCGGTGTCGTCGACCGCCGCGCCCACGGCCACGAACGGCTGCACCATTTCCGGGATCGCGGACAGGTCGGTCGCTATCACCAGCACGTCATCGGCGATGCCCTGGCGCAGCCACATCTGCGCGGTCATCATGGCCACATTCGACGAGGAGCAGGCGGCGGTCACATTCATGGCCGGGCCGTGAAACCCGAACTCGCTCATCACCATCGCCACCGGCGTCGAGGGGAGTAATCGCAGATAGTCGCGACTGCGCCGCTTGCCACCGTCGACGGTGTAGAAGTCGCGCCACTCGTAGGTATTGCCGAGCACGATGGCGTGCAGCAGGCCGACCGTGCGTCCGCGCCGCCAACCACGCTCGATGGCATCGGCCACCGCCTCGCGCGCCGCGCCCAGCACCGCCCGAATGTAGCGGCTGTCCGGCAATTCCGGATCGCCGCCCTCCGGCACGCGGGCAACCCATCCGTTCCGATCGCGTTCCGGCCCGTACCCTGGAAAGAGCCGGGCGGCGGGTTTGCCGCTCAGCAAACCCTCCCACAAAGTTTCGCGGCCCCAGCCGTACCCGGTCACAGCACCGATACCGGCGATGGTCATATGATCTTGGTGCTGACCTGAGGTCTCGGGTTCGGGGATGGTGCCAGCCATTTGCATCGCTCCTCTCGGACTGTTGCCCGTAATGATCACCACGCGCGGGCCGATGCTGTGCGGGACTGTGATTCATTCAATACGGTCGGCAAGCTGCACTAGCAACTTTTCAGATAACAGAATGGTGCCGTGCTCCAGCGACGTGTTGCAACGACGATCAGGGGGTGCAAGAGGTGGTGGGTAACGATCGGGCGAATGACCCGACCGATGCCGAACAGCTGGCCCAGCGGTACCGGTCCCTGGTGGACTACAGTCCCGACGGGGTCGTGGTCCACGAGCGCGGCATCGTGGTCTATGCCAATCCGGCCATGCTGCGGCTGCTGGCGGCCGGTAGTCCCGAGGACGTCATCGGTCGGTCGGTGACCGACTTCGTGGAACCGTCCTCCATCGCGCCCATGCTCGACCGGATTCGCCGCCTCACCATCGCGGGCACCGCCTCCGACCCCACCGAGATGACCCTGCGCCGCTGCGACGGCGGCACCGTCGACGTCGAGACCGTCTCGGTGCTCACCGCCTGGCACGACCACCTCGCCTACCAGGTCGTGGTGCACGACCTCACCCCGCAGCGCACCGCCGAGGCCGCCCAGCACCGGGCCGAGCAGTTCTTCGCCACGGTGGTCTCGCAGCTCGAGGAGGGCGTGGTGGTGATCGACCGGCACGGGCGCATCGAATCCGCGAACCCGGCCGCGCGCCGCATCTTCGGCTACGACGCCGACGACCTCATCGGCACCCATATCGACGACATCCCGCTGTCGCTGTTGGACGCCAATGCCCAGCCCATGCCCACGTCCTGGTATCCGGTCATCCGCACCCTGGCCACCGGGGAGACGGTGACGCGCTTCGTGTTCGGCGTGGACCGCCCCGACGGGCAGCGGCGCTGGCTCTCGGCCAACAGCCGCCTGCTCAATCCGGACGACCCGGAATCGGCGGCGGTGTCCTCGTTCAACGACATCACCGAATTCCGCGCCAGCCGAAGGCAATTGGAGTACCAGGCCACCCACGACCCGCTCACCGGACTGGCCAATCGGGCGCTGGTGCTGTCGCGGCTGGCGGCGGCGTTGGGCACCACCGAATCACTGCCGGTGTCCAGCGTGCTGTTCATCGACCTGGACGGCTTCAAGGCCATCAACGACACCCTCGGTCACGCGATCGGCGACACCGTGCTGCAGATCGTGGCCCAGCGACTGCAACGCGGGCTGCGCTCCGACGACATCGTGGGCCGCATCGGCGGCGACGAATTCCTGGTCCTGCTGTCCGGCCGCACCCTCGGCGACGATCTCGAGGCCCTGATCACCCGCCTGCGCCAGACCATGGCCGAACCGATCATCGCGCGCGGGCACCGCATTCACGTCGACGCCTCGATCGGCGTCACCCACCTGCACCCGGGCGACACCCGCACCCCGGAGGCCGTCCTGCACGACGCCGACCTCGCCATGTACCGCGCCAAGCCGCCGAACCACCAGAGCAATACCTTGAGCCGTCGCAGCGACAGCACCCACGCCTCCTGAGCTCCTTGTCACCTTGACCGGGCGATACGGCGCCGAGTGGAAACGCGCACTAGAGTAGATAACTCTGTTCTCGATGCTTCGCGTGCCGTTCCCAACACGGCGATGTGGTGAACAAGGAGTTCCGTTTTGCCCGACCTCACCGAGGAGCGTTCCGTGTCCGAACCCGCACCCGCGGTGTCCCCCGACATGGAACGCGAGCAGCAGTACCTCACGAAGCTTTACGAACAGCTCGACGGTATGCGCGCCTACGCCCAGCGGCGGCTGCGCACCGTGCTCCTCGAGACCGGCGGCACCCCGCAGGCGCGCAGTGAACGCGAGTCGTTCACCCAGCTCTACTCCGAGGACCTGGCCAAATACGATGCGGCCGAACATGGCCTATGTTTCGGCCGCATCGACCTCGCCGACGGCGAGAACAGCGAGGCCGCCGACGGCGAGACCCGCTACATCGGCCGCATCGGCATCCTCGACGAGTCCGCGGATTACGAGACGCTGCTGTTGGATTGGCGCGCACCCCTGGCCCGCCCGTTCTATCTGGCCACCACCGCCGCGCCCGACGGCGTAACGCGCCGCCGCCACATTCGCTCGCGCAACCGCAAGGTCACCGCGGTCAATGACGAGTACCTGGATCTGGACGCGGCCCGACGCGACGGCGTGGTGGGCAGCGACGGCGGCGTCGGCAGCGAGAGCGCGCTGTTGGCCGCGCTCAATGCCGCCCGCACCGGGCACATGAACGACATCGTCGAGACCATTCAGCACGAGCAGGACGCCATCATTCGCTCCGAGCACAAGAGCGTGCTCGTGGTGCAGGGCGGGCCCGGCACCGGCAAGACCGCGGTCGCCCTGCACCGCGCGGCCTACCTGCTCTACACCTACCGCCAGCAGCTGGACAAGGCGGGCGTGCTCATCATCGGGCCGAACTCGACCTTCCTCGACTACATCGGCCAGGTGCTGCCCTCGCTCGGTGAGACCGGTGTGCTGCTGTCCACGGTCGGCAACCTGTACCCGGGAGTGCAAGCGACACTGGAGGATTCGCTGCGCGCCGGGGAGCTCAAGGGCTCGCTCGACATGATCGAGGTGCTCAAGAAGGCGGTGCGGGACTGGCAGGAGGTGCCGCGCGAACCGATCCGGCTCCACTTCGACGGGCATCAGCTGGAATTGGATCGCAAGATCGTCACCAAGGCCCGCGGCCGGGCCCGGTCCTCGCGGCGCGCGCACAATCTGGCCCGGCCCATCTTCGCCGCCGCCGTGGTGGACGCCCTCACCGATCAGCTGGCCGCCGCCATCGGCGCGAACCCGCTGGGCGGGCGAAACCTGTTGAGCCAGACCGATCTCACCGAGATCCGCGACGAGATGCGCGCCGATGCCGAGATCCAGCGCGCCATCGCGGGACTGTGGCCCATCCTGACCCCGCAGGAGGTGCTGGGCGGACTGTGGGCCGACCCCAAGCGCCTGGCCAGCGCGGGCGGCCAGCTCAGCGAGGCCGATCGCGCCGAGCTCTACCGCAGCGACAGCGGCGAATTCAGCGATGCCGACGCGCCGCTGCTCGACGAACTCGCCGAACTGCTGGGCATCGACGACAGCGAGGAGCGCGAGCGCGCCCGCCGCCGCTGGCGCGCCCAGCTGGCCGAGGCCCAGGACGCCCTGGACATCCTGACCGGTTCCGCGCCACAGGATCTCGAGGACGACCTGGATCCGGAGCTGCTCATGGCCTACGACCTGATCGACGCCTCGCAGCTGGCCGAACGCCAGCAGGTGCGCACCCGCCAGACCACCGCCGAACGCGCCGCCGGGGACCGCACCTGGACCTACGGGCACGTGATCGTGGATGAGGCGCAGGAACTTTCGCAGATGGCGTGGCGAATGGTCATGCGCCGCATCCCGAATCGCTGGATCACCGCCGTCGGCGATGTGGCCCAGACCGGCGATCCGGCCGGCGCCTCGTCGTGGCAGCAGGTGCTGGAACCGTATGTGGCCAAACGCTGGAAGCTCACCGAGCTGACGGTCAACTACCGCACGCCCTCGGAGATCATGGCGGTGGCCGGGGACGTGCTGGCCGCCATCGACCCGGACGCGCCCGCGCCGCGCTCGGTCCGCGACTCCGGCTTCGAGCCCACCGCGCGGCGGGTGGCGGTGACCGAGCTGGCCGACGAGATCAAGCGGCTCATCGCCGCCGAGGCCGACCATCCCGGCACCACCGCGGTCATCGTCCCGCACGACCTGGCCCCGGAATTGGCGTACCTGAGCGATGATTCGGTGCGCGTGCTGACCGTCCACGACGTGAAGGGCCTCGAGTTCGACGCGGTCGTTCTGGCCGAGCCGCACCGCATTCTCACCGAATCGCCACGCGGCCTGAACGACCTGTACGTCGCGCTGACCCGCGCCACCCAGCGCTTGGCGGTCGTGCACTCCGAGGATCTCCCGGAAGTCCTGCACCGGCTGAATCGATAGCCCGCGAGCATCGTCGCTGGCCCGCGAACGACGAAGTGGCCGAGCCCGGTTGGGCTCGGCCACTTCTTCTGTATGGGGGGTTCGGGGCTAGGCCCCCGCTTCCCTCTCGGGTGTGGGGCGAAGCCCCACTCAGCGCACGGTGTGCACGATGAGCACGTCGGTGCGGGACTTGCGCGCCACATCCGACGGCACCGAGCCGAGCAGGCGTCCGGCGAGGGTGTTGAGGCCGCGGTTACCCACCACGAGCAGATCGGCCTCCACCTCCTTGAGCAGATTCAGCAGCGATTCGACGGGCTCGCCGACCACGGCCTTCTCCACCACGTTCACCGCGCCGACGGCCACGGCCTTGTCCCGCGCC
Source organism: Nocardia sp. CDC153 (assembly GCF_035818515.1). Taxonomy (NCBI): domain Bacteria; kingdom Bacillati; phylum Actinomycetota; class Actinomycetes; order Mycobacteriales; family Nocardiaceae; genus Nocardia; species Nocardia sp. CDC153. The sequence continues at coordinate 67,543 of NZ_JAYKYU010000010.1, forward strand.
ACGCGCAGGATCTCACTGGTGGGCGCGGAGCCGCGCACCTGGTAGGCCTCGTCCTTCAGCACGTCCGCGGCGGCGGCCACATCGCGGTCGTCGGTCGGGAAATACGCGCAGGCGATGTACAGCGTGGCGCCCTCGTCGCCCGCGAGAGCCGCGGCCCGCTCGACGGCGACGTACGACGAGTCCGAGCCATCGGTACCGACGACGATCGTCCGGTAGGCGGTCATTTCTCCTCCAAGTACAAGGGTCGGGGCCGCGGCGTCCACACCGGTGGGGTTACCGCCGCGGCAACTCCGCCTGACAATAGCGGCATAACCGGCGGAAATATTCGATATCGCAACACATCACACCGACGTGGCGCGCCAGATGTGCGGCACATTCGGCATACCGCCCGAACACGGCCTTGACTACCAGCGAATTTCCCGAGCCCTCGCGACACGGCCCACAAAAGGCCAAGACCGTTGTGGCCGTGGGAGATTCGTCACAAACTTCGAAATCGCTGGACGCCCGCGGGCCGTTCGTCGTGACATCGCACAACGAACGGCCCGCGAAACAGTGACTTCTTACTACTTCACAGGTCGCGAAATTCGGCCCACAACCAGCCGAGAATCGCACCGAGGATGGCAGTGTCCACCAAACGCACGCGATCCTCTTCCCTCCGGCCGATCAATGACGCGCAATACTAACGCGCCGAGATCGGATCAGAGGCTGAAAAGCGGTCCGGTGAGCGTCAATCCGAGATCGGTGCCGACGTAGGCGAAGAACGCGAACAACATGAGCGCCGCGCCCGCCAGGCCGATGTCCTTGTTGAAGTGCGCCATCTCGCCCTGCTTGGCCTGCGGGTCGGTCTCCTTCCAGAAGGGGTGCATGAGGAAGGCGGTCGGCACCAGGAACACGATGAGCAGCAGCATGCCCAGGTCGGCCCAGACGCCCAGCAGCACGCTCAGCGCTCCGGCCAGCAGTAGGACGCCCGAGGCGGGAACCGCGATCTCGGGCAGGGGCACGCCCTTGAACTTGGCGTATTCGGCCATGGGCTTGCGTTGAGCCAGGTGCCCGAAGCCCGAGCCGAGGAACAGTAGCGCGAACAGGATCCGTCCGATCAAAACCAGCACGTCCATGGCCCGCTCCTATCGATGATCGATCTGCCATTGGGTGATACGGCAACCAACCTCATCAGGGTGGCAGAAAATTCCCGGACCTGCGGCTTCTTTGGAATACCCGTCAGGATGGTAGCGAGAGGCGGGCGTACTCCAGGGGAGGCATTCCGACCTCCTTGGCGAATTCGTTGGAGAAGTGCGCCTGATCGAAGTAGCCGAGTTCGAGGGCCAGGGCGGCGAGATCGGAGGTGCGGCCCTCGGCCAGCAGATGCGCGCCGTCCTGCAGGCGGTAGCGGCGCAGCACCCACTTGGGACTGCCGCCGACATAGCGGCGGAACAGGCGTTGCAGGGTGCGGATCGGGATGTCGAAACGCTCGGTGACCTGGTCGACTCGGGTCAGGTCCGGATCGTGTTCCATGGCGTCGACGATCTCGAGGACCTGGCGGTAGGCGGTGTCGTCGCCCGCCTCGCGCTGGAGGTCGACCAGGAAGTCCTCGATCAAATCGCGGCGGCGTTCGTGGTCGGTGGTGGCGAGCACGGCCGCGCCGAGCGCATCGGCGGCCGGGAAGACATCGGTTGCCGGGACCGAGGTGTCGCTGAACGCCCCGACGTCCAGACCGGTGAACGCGCCGAAGCCGCCCGCGCGGAATTTGACGCCGAAAGTCTCACCCTCCCCGGCCAATTCGCGCACGTACTTGGTGGTCCACACGCCGGTCACGAAGGCGCCGGTGCGTTCGTGGGTGCGCTCGAAGGTGAGGTTCACGCAGGGGTACGGCAGCACCTCGGCGTGGAAGGGCGGCTGGCCGCGCCGATCCCAGCGCACCGCCCAGTACCACTCGACATAGCGGGACACCCGCTCCCCCGCGGCCAGCCGGGCGTGATTGTTCGCGGCATTCTGCTGCCGCGGCCGCAGGATCCCCTTCGCGGTCTCCGGCGGTGGCACCGGACGCGGCGCGAACCGTCCATTCTCGTTGTCGCCGCTGGTCATTGCCCCTGTCGCTTTCTTACAAGACCATCGCGGCCGCGGCGACGAGAGTAGGTGCCATGAGCGACACCGTGAATCCGATCCCCGAGGGCTACCACTCCATCACCTGCTTTCTCGCCGTCCCCGACGCCAACGCGGCCATCGACTTCTACACCGCCGTCTTCGGCGCGAAACTCCTGAGCCGCAACGATCTTCCCGACGGCCAGGCCGCCCACGCCGAACTCCTCATCGGCGACTCCACCATCCAGGTCGGCATGCCCATCCCCGACGAGGGCCTGCGCGCCCCCGCCGACGACTGGGTCCACACCAGCATCGTCCACTACTGCCCCGACGTGGACGCCGTCTCGAAACTCGCCAAGGAGCACAACGCCCGCTACGTAGCCGACCCCGCCACCTTCGTCACCGGCGACCGCTACGGCCGAGTCATGGACCCCTTCGGCCACCGCTGGATCGTCATGACCCGCGTCGAAGACGTCTCCCGCGAGGAGGCCGAACGCCGAGTCAACGAGTGGATGGCCCAGCAGGCCTGACCACCGACATTCCCCGCCGGGCGACTCGCCCGCCGCGCGGGGACTCCGCCCTTTCCCTGCGGCGCACTCCCGACCGGAATTCCCCAGGCCCGCTGTGGCTCCCGGCCGAAACCATGCCGGGACAGCGGGGGAACCCGCCCGGCGACCGGTTCGCAGAGCGAGGATTGCCCGCTGATGGGGATTCCTCCCACTGCTTCGTACCTCGCCTTCCAAGTCGGCGCACCTCGTCATCGATGCCGAGGCGACAACTGATTTCGCGAGATGCGGGTAACTCACCGGGTACGTCCATAATCGGTTCGGCTCCCAGCCGCCGGCACGGGTTGCCAACGGCGAGCGGCTCTCAGCCGCCCGCTGAAGGCTCGGGGAGGCGGTCAAGCGAGCCCGGCGGCGTCCATGCCGCGTAGTTCCTTTTTGAGGTCGGCGATTTCGTCGCGGAGGCGGCCTGCTAGTTCGAATTGGAGTTCGCGGGCGGCGTTCATCATTTGGTCGGTCATGTCCTTGATGAGGTCGGCGAGTTCGGCGCGGGGCATGTTCTTGATGTCGCGGCCCTCGTAGACGCCCGCGCTCACCGCGCGGCCGGGTTCGCCCTGGGCGCGGCGGCCGCGGCTGGCATTGCGGCCGGAGCCGCCGACCTCGACCTCGGTCTCCTCGGCCTCGCGGTAGACCTGGTCGAGGATGTCATTGATCTTCTTACGCAATGGTTGCGGGTCGATGCCGCGCTCTTCGTTGTAGGCGACCTGTTTGGCGCGGCGGCGCTCGGTCTCGTCGATGGCCTGGCGCATGGAGTCGGTGATCTTGTCCGCGTACATGTGGACCTCACCGGAGACATTGCGCGCCGCGCGGCCGATGGTCTGGATGAGACTGGTGGCCGAGCGCAGGAAGCCCTCCTTGTCGGCGTCCAGGATCGCGACCAGCGACACCTCCGGCAGGTCCAGGCCCTCGCGCAGCAGGTTGATGCCGACCAGCACGTCGTACTCACCGAGCCGCAGCTGCCGCAGCAACTCCACGCGCCGCAGCGTGTCGATCTCCGAGTGCAGATACCGCACGCGCACACCGAGACCCAGCAGATAGTCGGTGAGATCCTCGGCCATCTTCTTGGTCAGCGTGGTGACCAGCACCCGCTCGTCGCGCTCGGTGCGCACATTGATCTCGTGCACCAGATCGTCGATCTGCCCCTTGGTCGGCTTGACCACCACATGCGGATCCACCAGGCCGGTGGGCCGAATGACCTGCTCGACGAATTCGCCTCCGGTCTGGCCCAATTCGTACGGGCCGGGCGTGGCCGACAGGTACACCGCCTGCCCGATCCGATCGGCGAACTCCTCCCAGGTGAGCGGCCGGTTGTCCACCGCCGACGGCAGCCGGAACCCGTATTCCACCAGATTCCGCTTCCGCGACATATCGCCCTCGTACATGCCGCCGATCTGCGGCACGGTCACATGCGATTCGTCGATGACGAGCAGGAAATCCTCGGGGAAGTAATCCAGCAGCGTCGCGGGCGCGGACCCGGCGGGCCGCCCGTCGATATGCCGCGAGTAATTCTCGATGCCGGAGCAGAATCCGACCTGCTTGATCATCTCCAGGTCGTAATTCGTGCGCATCCGAAGCCGTTGCGCCTCCAGCAGTTTGCCCTGCTTCTCCAATTCCGCGAGGCGCTCGTCGAGTTCCACCTCGATATCGCGAACGGCCCGCTCCATACGCTCGGGACCCGCCACATAATGCGTCGCCGGGAAAATGCGGACCATATCCACCTGCCGCACCACATCACCGGTCAGCGGGTGCAGATAGTAGAGCGCCTCGATCTCGTCGCCGAAGAATTCGATGCGCACCGCCAATTCCTCATAGGAGGGAATGATTTCGACGGTGTCGCCGCGCACCCGGAAGGACCCGCGGGTGAACGACATGTCATTGCGCGTGTACTGCACATCGACCAGCAACCGCAGCAGCCGATCCCGGTCGATCTCCTCGCCGACCTGAAGCGACACCGACCGATCCAGATACGACTGCGGCGTGCCGAGGCCGTAGATGCACGAGACGGACGCGACCACCACCACGTCCCGCCGCGAGAGCAGGCTCGAGGTCGCGGAGTGCCGCAGCCGCTCCACATCGTCGTTGATCGAGCTGTCCTTCTCGATGTAGGTGTCGGTCTGGGCGATGTACGCCTCGGGTTGGTAGTAGTCGTAGTACGAGACGAAGTACTCGACGGCATTGTTGGGCAGCATCTCGCGCAACTCGTTGGCCAGCTGCGCGGCCAGCGTCTTGTTGGGGGCCATGACCAAGGTCGGCCGCTGCAATCGCTCGATCAACCACGCCGTGGTCGCCGACTTACCGGTACCCGTGGCGCCCAGCAGCACCACGTCCTTCTCCCCCGCCCGGATCCGCCGCTCCAGCTCCTCGATGGCCGCGGGCTGGTCACCGGCCGGTTGATGCTCGCTGACCACCTGGAACCGACCCTCGACACGCTCGATCTCACCGATGGGCCGGTGTTCGGAGTGCGCCAGGGGCAGGTCGTCCGGGATTTCGGTTGCGAAAGCCATGCTCCAAGCCTAGGACGCCCCACCGACAAGTTCTGCCCGGCTGTCCCGCCTCCCCGAGCCTTCAGCGGGCGGCAGAGAGCCGTCGGCGTTGGCAACCCGTGCCTGCGGCTGGGTGCCGAACCGATTTTGGGCGTACCCGACGAGTTACCCTCGCGTCACCAAATCAGTTGTCACGTTGGGCAGGCTCCCCATGCGTTGCACCGCGTTTCGTAAACCTTCGGTAATGTCCGAATTGGCCCACACCCCAACGGTTTTCACCATCGCCCACCGACACGGTGTCGCGTAGATCTCAGTCCGTTCACGACGGTTTGAATACCCGCGTCCGGGTGTACTCTGGGCTCGCTGGTCGCACGATTCGAGAAGAGGCAGGGCGATGACCGGTCTGCATATGCCACAGCGGAATTCCACCAATGGCACACGCCCCAACGGCACGATCGGCAACACTGCACCGGTGTCCCCGCATCGCCCAAGACTAGAATTTTTCAATCTCGCGGATCTCTCGTGGACCGATTATCGCGGGTTTCTGCATCCGGTGGAGCGAATCCACGCCGAACCGTTCGGTCTGTATGTCGAACGGACGGTGGACAATCCGCGCTACCACTACATCGAGTCCTGGCTGCTGCCCGAACTCACCCTGCGCGCCACGGTCTACCACCTGCGCCCCGGCCACGACCGCGGCCAGACCTACTACCTCGACATCGGCGAGTACGGCCCCTGCGAGGCCAAGAAGTGGCGCGCCGAGGGCCACTACCTGCACGTGGTGGCCCGCCCCGGCCGGGTGCCCGAACTGGTCGGCATCGACAATCTGCTGACCGCCCATGCCGCAGGCTATTTCGACACCGCGCAGACCCACAAGGCCATCGAGCGGGCCGCCGCCGTGGTCGACGGCATCGCCGGCTGCGATCACGATGTCGATCGCTGGCTGGCCCGCCAGGGCATCACGCTCACCTGGCTGTAGCGACGAACCCGTCCGGTCCGCGAGTGGACCGGACGGGTTCGACCGAGTTTTTCCGTCCTCCGACTAGCCGGAAATGCTCGGCAGCAGATTGTTGAGAATGCCGGATCCGCCGTTCAGGATTCCGCTCGGACCGCAGCCGAAGCTGCCGAAGCTGCTGGCCGGATCCACCTGCACGGTAATCGACTTGGAGATCAGGTCCTGGGTGGCGGTCAGCGTGTGACTGCCCGTGGTGCTGGGCGTCCAGTTGAGGCTGGCCGAGCTCTTCAGCAGGTGCGACACCGGGCTGCCGGTGATCTCGGTGCCGTTGTCGTAGAAGCTCACCGGGAGCAGCACGTCGACCGACAGAGACGCGGTCAGCGTGTAGGAGCAGCCGACATTGTGGCTGTTGCCGCCGGAGACCGTCAGATCGGTCGGCCAGGCGGCGGCCTGCGGCGCGGCGAGGATGAGGGTCCCGGCCAGCGCGCCGAAGGAGGTGACTCCCAGGCCCACCCTGCGGGCGCGGGCATTGCGTTCGCTCATGCAGTTACTTCCCTAGATCGAGACGCCCGCCCAGGCGTGACGGGTCGTGCGCGAAACAACAGCGCAGCCGAACATTAGCGAAACAATGCCGCTTCAGATCCGGTTTCGGGAAAATTTCCCCCGGTCGGGACCGGATTCAGCAAACTATGGGCGACGCAACATCCGCTCCCCTGGACGACCGCCGCCCGACACGCGATGCTGAATGGCATGACTCGGGCACCCGCGGTGGACCTGCACCGACCCAAGGTGGAGTACTTCAATATCGACGAGCTCACCAATATCGACCCCAAGGGTTTCGTGCGTCAGGTGGAGCGGTACCAGGTCGAGCCGTGGGGGCTGTACATGGCCCGCACCTCCGATCACCCCGAGTTCCACTACATCGAATCCTGGCTGCTGCCGACGGTCTCGCTGCGCGCCACCGTCTTCCACTTCACCCCCGCGCACCTGCGCGATCAGGACTATTACATCGACATCGGCGAATTCGAGCAGATCGGCCCCAAGCAGTGGAAGTCGGTCGACCACTACCTGGACCTGGTCGTGCGCCAGGGCCGCGAGGTCGAATTACTCGACGTGGACGAGCTACTCGCCGCCCACGCCGCCGGTTACCTGACCCTCACCGAGGCCCAGCAGGCCATCGAGTCCGCGACCTCCACCATCGACGGAATCGCCGCCCACGGCCACAGTTTCGAGGACTGGCTGGCCGCCCAGGGCATCACCCTCACCTGGATGTGATCCGCGGGTAGACCTGCTCGAACCACGGCGTCTTGACCGCGAGGTAGGCGTCGATGGCCTCGGGACCGGTCAGTCCCGCGGCATTGGCCTCGGCCTTGCGCTTGAGCTCGACGTACTCCGCCCGCGCCGCGGCATCCGAGCGCAGCCAGTCGCGGAACTCCAGCGCGAATCGCTGCCCGGGCCAACCGTCCACGCGCACATGCACATTGACCGCGCGCCCCGGATCGGCATTGACGTGGATGCGCTTGGCCCACAGCGCCGGATCGGTGCCGGGCTTGCCGTCGTCGGTGGTGATGTGCTCGAGCCGTGGAAAACCGATGGCCTGCAGGGCATCTCGCAGCTCGTCGGCGACACCGAGATCGGCGACGGTGATCTGGATGTCGATCACATCCTTGGCCGGGAGCCCCTCGACCGCGGTCGAGCCGATGTGGTCGATGCGCCGGGCGCGCTCACCGCAGGCCACCGCGAGCCGGGCGATGATGCGCTGCGCCTGCACGCCCCAGGTGGGATCGGACTCGACCAGTCGCACCGCGCCGCGGGGCGCGCGGGTCGCGGCCCGCAGATTGTGTTCGAAGGGCACCAGCCGCTGTTCCCACAGCGCGCGCACCTGCGGCTCCAGCTCCTCGGGCGCGCCGCTGTTGTCCAACAGCACATCTCCCGCGGCCCGCCGCTGCTCATCGGTGGCCTGCGCCTGAATCCGAGCCAGGGCGTCCTCGCGAGAGATTCCACGGAAGGTCTCGAGCCGGTGCACCCGGGTCTCGGTGTCGGCCATGACCACCACGACGAGGTTCATGAACGGCCCCAGCCCGTTCTCCACGAGCAGCGGGATGTCCTGCACCACAATGCCGTCGGCGGGCGCGTTGGCGATGAGTTCGGCGGTGCGCTTGCCGACCAGGGGGTGGGTGATGGCGTTGAGGGTGGCGCGGGCCTCGTCGGTGGCGAAGGCCTTGGCCGCCAGGGCCGGTCGGTCCAGGCTGCCGTCGGCGGCGAGGATGTCGTCGCCGAAGGCCGCGACGAGGGCCGCGAGCCCCTCGGTCCCGGGCGCGACGACCTCGCGCGCGATGGCATCGCTGTCGACGAGGACGGCACCGAGGTCGGTGAGAATGCGGGCCACGGTGGACTTGCCCGCGCCCATGCCTCCGGTGAGACCGATACGCAACATTCGCCCAGTCTCGCACCCGGTCCGATCGCGACGACACTCAGGCCGGTCAGGGCATCATTTCTGACTACCCACTCGCAGGTGCGGTTTCACCTGCAAGGACAGTCCTTGCCCATTCCGTGATACCGACGAGACCGTTTCGCAACTTTTTCGGCGAATACGGACCGTTTGTCGGCAAGATTCCGACACGCCGGGGTGAATGTCGCGCAAAATTCGGTAAGCCCCACTTTTGTTCGGCTAAGGTTCGCCCCAGGCGATAGTGGGCCGGTAACACGCAAGAGAAGGAATATCTGTGGGCACCAACAAACTCCAGACGGGTCGCCACCGTCTGGGCCTGGCGGGCACCGTGCACTGCCTCGAGATCCCCGCCGTCGCAGCCGCTCTCGCGGAATACCGGCGATCCTGGCTCACCGCGCTACTCAGTCCGGCCCGACACAGCTTCGCGGCCATGCGCAAGCGCTCCTCCGAACCCGTCGTGGTGCGACGCTGGATTCCAGCCACCGTCGGCTGACTTCCTCCCCGAAACGCACGGTGGCCCGGCCCTTTCGGACCGAGCCACCGACCGTGCACGCCTAATGCGCTACGACCGCACCAGGCCGCTGGGCCGCCGCCGCGTCCCCGGATCCTGCCGCGGCATGGAGTTCGGCGGCACCGGATACGGCGTGCCGACGTTCGCGGTACCGAGGGCGACATTCGGGCCACACTGCGCCAGTGCGTCATTGACCTTCCGATCCGCCGGGGCGAACGCGGGCTTGGACGCGTCCGGACTCGACGCGAAGTCGAAGGCCGAGGTCATATCGCCGGTCACGCCGCGCCGCCACGCCGTCAGATTCGGCACGTCCACGCCGAAGCGCGTCTCCAGCAACCGCAGCTGCGAGGTGTGGTCGAAGGTCTCCGACGCGACCAGGCCGCCCCGGCTGTAGGGCGAGATCACCAGGCACGGAACGCGATAGCCCAGTCCGATCGGGCCGGTGATGCCCTCGAACTTGGCGGCCGTCGGCACCGTGATGTACTCCCCCGGCGTGCCCGCGGGCGCGGTCGGCGGGGTGACGTGGTCGAAGAAGCCGCCGTTCTCGTCGTAGCTGATGATCAGCGCGGTCTTCTCCCACACCGCCGGATTCGAGGTGAGGATGTCGAGCACCTGCATGATGCCTACCGCGCCGAAAGCCGGTGGCAGCGCCGGATGTTCGCAGTTCAGCAGCGAGGGGATGACCCAGGACACCGCGGGCAGCTGGTTCGCGGCCACATCGGCGGCGAAGTCCGACGGGTACGCCGGGGCCTTACCGCGCCGGGCCAGTTCGGAATTCGGGTCGGCGGCCTGCTTGAAGCAGCCCAGCATGCCGTCCAGGATCACCGAGGACAGCGGGCCGACATCGCGGTTGTTGTAGATCTTCCAGCTGACGCCCGCGTCGGAGAGGTTCTCCGGCATGGTCCGCCAGCTGTAGGCGTTCTGCGGAATCAGCGTCGGCGTCTCGAGCAGCGGGCCGCCATTGAGTCCGTCCGGATCGATGGTCGCCGACATCCAGTACAGCCGGTTGGGGTCGGTCGGGCCGAGCACCGAGCAGTGGTAGTTGTCGCACAGGGTGAAGGCATTGGCGAGATCCCAGTGCACCGGGATGTCGTCCTTGGTGTAGTAACCCATTGCGGCGGGACCGTTTCCGGCCCCGACCGCGGCAATCGACATCGGCATCCAGCCGTCGTTCTTGCCGCCGTTCCACGCCTTGTGCATGCCGACCCAGCCGTGGTCCGGGTCGTTGATGCACTCGCCGTCGAGGGTCGCGCCGCGCGTGGTGTCGAGGCGGAAGGGGTTGATGAAGCCGTCCGGGGTGGGCCCGACGCCGGGCGCGTAGCCGTACTGGTTCCAGGCCGGGGACGGATCGTCGAATCCGCGCACGCCGGACATGGTTCCGAAGTAGTGGTCGAAGGACCTGTTCTCCTGCATGAGCAGTACGAAGTGCTCGATATCGCCGAGTCCGCCCATGCCCGCCGGATCCGCGGCGTAGGCCCGCTCGATGATCGGGTTCGCCAGCGAGGCGAGCGACGCCGCACCGCCCGCGGCCATGGCCTTCGCCAGAAAATCTCGTCTATTGATTCCGGCGAACACGCCCATGCTCCGGTGAGGCCTTCCCGTTAGGAGTGAAACGACATTGAACGCGACGAACCTATCCGGTCGCGTGTCCAGTTCGCATCCAACCTTCGAATGATGACGGCCTAGCGAACCATTCGTAACCGTAGTGGGTCCAGTCGTGGATTTCTGACAGTGACTTGCACCTCATCGGCCGGTCGGCCTACGCTGGCAGCCATATCTGAGAGTGACTTTCAGGTATTGATCGTGGGAGACAGCATGTCCAGTCCGGCCGTCGCCGACCCGCCCCGACTTCCCGCCGCGTCCCCACCCGGCCTCGCCGGACGCTGGGGTCAACGCATGGCCCGGCACCGCCGCCTGGTCATCGGCGTCTGGCTGGTGCTGGTCGTGGTGTGCGGCGCGGCCTATCCGGCACTGCACGCGAAGCTCGGCGCGCCCGACTACAACGCGCCCGGAACCAGCTCCGCCGAGGCCGATCACCGTGTCGCCCAACACTTCTCGCAGCTGGGTGCGGAGCAGGATCTGATCGTGCTGCACGCGGACGGCTTCGTCGCCGACGATGCGCGATTCCGGGCCGCCCTGGACCGAGTGCTCGGCGCGGCCCGCGCGGTGTCGGGTGTCGCGGGCGCGGTCGGACCCTTCGAGGGCGATCCCAAGCATCAGATCTCCGCCGACCGGCACACCGCGCTCGCCATCGTGGGCCTCAATGGCACCATGTCCGAGCGCGTCGACGTGGCTGCCCGGCTCCAGACCGCCCTGACCGCCGCCTCCGATGCCGACGTCCGGGCCGATCTGGCCGGCTACTCGCCGGTCGAAGGCGAGATCCTGCGCATGGAGTCCGCGGATCTGACCCGCGGCGAGGCCATCGGCCTGCCGATCGCCGCCGGAGTGCTGGTCCTCGCGCTGGGCGCGGTGGTCGCGGCCACCCTGCCGATCTCGGTGACCGCGGCCGGCATCGCATTGGCGATCGGCGCGCTGTTCGGGTTGGCGAGCTTCCTGACCTTCGACTCGCTGGTCCTCTCGGTGGCGACCATGATCGGCACCGGCACCGCCATCGACTACGCCATGTTCATCGTGAGCCGCTTCAACGAGGAGCTGACCCGCCGCGGGGTCCGGGATCGCAAGGACCGCAGACAGATTCAGGAGGCCGTCGGGGTGGCGCTGGACACCGCCGGACGGACCGTCCTGGCCTCTGGGCTGATCGTCATGATCTCGCTGTGCTCGCTGATCGTGGTCGGGCTGCCCTTGCTCAATGGTGTGGCGCTGGGCGTGGTGACCGCGGTGATCGCCACCCTGACCGCCGCCTTCACCCTCCTGCCCGCGCTACTGGCCGCGCTCGGCCCGGCCGTCAACCGGGGCGCGCTGCCCGCGCGACTGCGCCCGGCCGAAACCCGCTCGACCACGGCCTCGACCGCGTGGGCGCGCTGGGCGCATCTGGTGATGGGTCGGCCCGGGGTGTTCGGCGCGCTCGGCATCGCGGTGCTGGTGCTGGCGGCGCTGCCGATCACCGGTATTCGCTACGGGATCGACATGGGCCTGGATGCGCTGGGCGATCGGCCGACCGGGCACGCGACGCGGTTGGTGCGCGACAACTTCGGGCCCGGGCTGCTGTCCCCGATTCAGGTGGTGGCCTCCGGGCCCGGCGACACCGCGCTGACCGCCGACGGCCGCACCGACGTGCTGCGCCTGACGACGGATCTCGCCCGCGACCCGCGGGTGGCCGCCGTGCTGCCCCAGCAGGCCGACGGCCGCTCGCTGCTCACCGTCGTCCCCAAGGACGCCTTCGATTCGACCTCGGCCGGCGATCTGAGCGCCGACATCCGTTCCCGCGCAAGCGCGATCGACTCGGCCGAGGTGCTGGTCGGCGGGATACCCGCCACCTTCGACGATGTGTCGGGGGTGATCACCCGCGGCTTCCCGTGGGTCATCGCGCTGGTGCTGTCCGCCTCACTGCTGTTCCTGATCGTGGCGTTCCGCTCGATTGTCTTGGCGCTCAAGGCGATTGCGCTGAACCTCCTGGCCACCGGTGCGGCCCTGGGGATTACGGTGCTGGTCTTCCAGCACGGTGTGGGCGCGGGCGCGCTGGGCTTCCACAGCTCCGGATTCCTGCAGGTGTTCCTGCCCATGCTGGTGTTCGCGGTGCTGTTCGGATTGTCCATGGACTACGAGGTTTTCCTCATCCGCCGGATGCGGGAGGCGTGGGATCACACCCACGACAACGCGGCCGCCGTCGCCGAGGGCCTGCAGCGCACGGCCCGACCCATTACCGCCGCGGCGGCCATCATGGTGGCGGTGTTCGCCAGCTTCGTGAGCGCGGATGTCTTGGAGCTGAAGGAGATCGGCTTCGCCTTGGCCATCGCGATCGCCATCGACGCGGTGATCGTGCGGCTGATCCTGGTCCCGGCGTTCATGCGGCTGTTCGGCCGCTGGAACTGGTGGCTGCCCGGCTTCGGCCGTCGGCTACCCGAGCTCGACCGTCAGCGGAAGACGGCCTCGAGCGCGGTCAGCACCGCCTCCACCACTTCGGCGTAGACCTCCCGCAGCCGGGCGGCGAAACCCGTTCCCTCCCAATGGTCCAACCCGGCCATACAGGTCCAGATGGAGATCGCCGCGGCCATCCGCAACTTCAGATCGTTGGCGTCGCGTCCGGTCAATTCGGCGAACGCGAGGCGGAACTCGTCCTCGAGGGCCCGCCACTGCTCGGTCTGGCGGGTGCGCACCTCGGGAATCGATCGGGCGTATCGCATGCGCACCCGGGTGCGGTACTCCACCTCGTCGGTCACGATCTCATCGAGCACCCCCGACACCATCGGGCGCGCGATCGCCAGCAGTCCGGGGAAGTCGCAGGTCTGTCCCGCACCGACGTTTCGAAGGACCTCGAGGGTCTGCGGATCGGTCTCGTCGTAGAGGACCAGCATCTCCTTGGTCCCGAAGTACCGGTAGATCGAACTCGGCGACACACCCGCCGCACTCGCCACCCGCTCGACGGTGACCTCCCGATACCCGTGCTCGTCGAACAGATCCAGCGCGACCCGCTGAATGCGGCTCATCGCCTCGACCTTGCGCAGCTCCCACAGCGAGGGCCTGGGGGCAATGGTGGACTTGGACATCTCAATCCCGAGAATAGCCAAAACCCCCGGGTCCTTTACGGACCCGGGGGCTCTTTCAGCAGATGCTGTGTTTCAGCCTATCCCGTGACGGGAAGCGAATCAGGCGTTGCCCGACAGCTTCTCGCGCAGGGCAGCCAGCTGGGCGTCGGACGCCAGCGAGCCACCGGCCGGAGCCTCGGACGCGGCGGCAGCCTGCGCACCCGACTCCGAGGAGTAGTTCGACGGACCACCGTTGGCGGCCTCGGCGGCGGCGTCGGCGGCCATCTTCTCCATCTGAGCGGTGTGCATCTTGTGGCGACGCTCGGCCTCGGCGTACCGGGTCTCCCACTCCTCACGCTGCTTCTCGAAGCCCTCGAGCCATTCGTTGGTCTCGGAGTCGAAGCCCTCGGGGAAGATGTAGTTGCCCTGGTCGTCGTAGCTGTCGGCCATGCCGTACTTCGACGGGTCGAACTCGGCGGTGTAGTCCTCGTTGGCCTGCTTCAGCGACAGCGAGATCCGGCGACGCTCGAGGTCGATGTCGATGACCTTGACCATGGCGTCGTCGCCGACGGCGACAACCTGGTCCGGGACCTCGACGTGGCGCTCGGCCAGCTCGGAGATGTGCACCAGGCCCTCGATGCCCTCTTCGACGCGCACGAACGCACCGAACGGAACCAGCTTGGTGACCTTGCCCGGCACGATCTGACCGATCGCGTGGGTGCGGGCGAACTGACGCCACGGGTCTTCCTGGGTCGCCTTGAGCGACAGGGAGACACGCTCGCGGTCGAGATCGACGTCGAGAACCTCGACGGTGACCTCGTTGCCGACCTCGACAACCTCGGACGGGTGGTCGATGTGCTTCCAGGACAGCTCGGAGACGTGCACCAGACCGTCGACGCCACCCAGGTCCACGAAGGCACCGAAGTTGACGATGGAGGACACGACGCCCTTGCGGACCTGGCCCTTCTGCAGCTGGTGCAGGAACTCGCTGCGCACCTCGGACTGGGTCTGCTCCAGCCAGGCGCGACGGGACAGCACCACGTTGTTGCGGTTCTTGTCGAGCTCGATGATCTTGGCCTCGATCTCCTTGCCGACGTACGGCTGGAGGTCGCGCACGCGGCGCATCTCGACCAGCGAAGCCGGGAGGAAGCCGCGCAGACCGATGTCCAGGATCAGGCCGCCCTTGACGACCTCGATGACGGTGCCCTTGACGGCCTCGTCACGCTCCTTGAGCTCCTCGATCGTGCCCCAGGCCCGCTCGTACTGAGCGCGCTTCTTCGACAGGATCAGGCGGCCTTCCTTGTCCTCCTTGGTGAGAACGAGGGCCTCGACCTCATCGCCCACGGAAACGACCTCGGCCGGGTCGACATCGTGCTTGATGGACAGTTCGCGAGACGGGATCACGCCTTCGGTCTTGTAACCGATGTCGAGAAGGACCTCGTCACGATCGACCTTGACAATGGTTCCTTCGACGATGTCGCCGTCGTTGAAGTACTTGATGGTCTTGTCGATGGCGGCGAGGAAGTCCTCGGCAGAGCCGATGTCGTTGACGGCTACCTGCGGCGAGGTGACGGTGGTGGGCATGTGTTGGGAGGCTCCGGACGGATTGTGGTCGGTAGTGGACATGTGGACTTTCGGTATTGCTGCGAACACACAGCTGTTGGAACTAACGTTGGCGGGACATGCACAGCACACCGCTGCGACGCTGCACAACGCTGCCCTGCTGCACTCTTTCAAGTGCTGGCATGCGGACTCACAGCACGATTGTCTGCTCTACTCGGTCTCGAGAAACCGGGTACAGAAGACACTCGCGGAAAACAGCGTACGCGACGTGTGTTGTACCAAGCAAACATGGGTCCCACCGTCACCCTCGCTAGGGTATGCCCATGTCCGAAGATCACTCCGCCGCCCCCGGCGACACCCGGCACGCCGAAGCCAATGCCCTGCTCGGAACGGTGGGAGTGACTCGCGCCAAGGTCGATTCGCAGTCCTCGCAACGGGCCAGCCGCAAATGGTGGGACGCGGACGCCGCCGCCTACCACGAGACGCACGCCGACTTCCTGGGCGTGGACTCCCCCGCGGGCGAGTTCGTGTGGTGCCCGGAGGGGTTGCACGAGGGTGACTGGCATCTGCTCGGGGATATAGAAGGAAAGCGAATCCTCGAGATCGGGTGCGGCTCGGCCCCCTGCTCGCGCTGGCTGGCCGCGCACGGCGCGCACCCGGTCGGGCTCGACATCTCGCGCGCGATGCTGGACCGCGGCCTGGCCGCCATGGCCGCGGGCGGCCCCCGCGTTCCTTTGATTCAGGCGGGTGCCGAGGAGTTGCCCTTCGCCGACGAATCCTTCGACCTGGCCTGCTCGGCCTTCGGCGCGGTCCCCTTCGTCGCCGACTCCGGCCGGGTCATGCGCGAAGTCCACCGCGTCCTGAAGCCCGGCGGCCGCTGGGTCTTCTCGGTCAACCACCCCATGCGCTGGATCTTCCCCGACGACCCCGGCCCCGACGGCCTGCGCGCCACCATCCCCTACTTCGACCGCACCCCCTACGTCGAACTCGACTCCGACGGCGAGCCCACCTACGTCGAACACCACCGCACCATCGGCGACCGAGTCCGCGAAATCGTCGCCGCCAACCTCACCCTCATCGACATCATCGAACCCGACTGGCCCGAATGGCTCGACCGCGAATGGGGCCAATGGAGCCCCCTCCGCGGCGAAATCTTCCCCGGCACAGCCATTTTCGTCACCGAGAAGCGCGCCTGAAACCTGGACAGCGCGGCTGAGCCGGAACGACTTCCGCCCCACCGGGGTCGGTGGGGCGGAGGTCATTTGGGTTCGCGGCCTACCTGTTTCAAGGCCATTCTCAGGGCGTATTCGATTTGGGCGTTGATGCTGCGGAGGT
Source organism: Nocardia sp. CDC153 (assembly GCF_035818515.1). Taxonomy (NCBI): domain Bacteria; kingdom Bacillati; phylum Actinomycetota; class Actinomycetes; order Mycobacteriales; family Nocardiaceae; genus Nocardia; species Nocardia sp. CDC153. The sequence continues at coordinate 84,130 of NZ_JAYKYU010000010.1, forward strand.
CGTCGGCGGCCCATTTGGCGATGGCGTCGTGGACGGACGGGTCGAGCCGGAGCAGCACCTTTTTCGGCTCGCGTTTGACCATTACGCGTAGAGGGATCCGGCGTTGACGATGGGGGAGGCGGCGCGGTCGCCGCACAGGACCACCAGCAAGTTCGAGACCATTGCCGCTTTGCGCTCCTCATCGAGTTCGACCACGCCCTGTTCGGAGAGGCGGTCCAGGGCCATGCCGACCATACCTACCGCGCCCTCGACAATGCGGGACCGGGCCGCCACCACCTGGGCGGCCTGCTGGCGAACCAGCATGGCCTGGGCGATTTCCGGCGCGTAGGCGAGGTGGGTGATGCGGGCCTCGATGATCTCGATGCCCGCCAGCTGGGTGCGGTCGCGCAGTTCGGCGGTGAGCTCGCTGGCCACCTCGGCCCCGTCGCGCAGGCTCGGGGTGTCGGTGTCATCGGACTGGTAGGGGTGGGTGGTGGCCAGGTGCCGGACCGCGGTCTCGGACTGGGTGGTCACGAAATCCTCGTAGTCGTCGACCGCGAAGGCGGCCTTGTAGCTGTCGACCACCTGGTAGACCACGACCGAGGCGATCTCGACCGGATTGCCGTCCAGGTCATTGACCTTCAGCTTCTGGGTCTCGAAGTTGCGGACGCGCAGCGAGATGCCGCGGCGGGTCGACAGCGGAGTGATCCAGTGGAATCCGGCCTCGCTGACCGAGCCGATGTAGCGGCCGAAGAACTGAATCACCTTGGCCTGATTGGGGTTCACGGTAATGAATCCGCTCAGCACCAGCACGGTGGCCAGGATCGTCACGGCGAGCAGGACGCCGAGAGCGGTCGACGAGCCGGAATGATCGGTGGCCCGGCTGTGCAATCCATGGGCCTCCGCGGCGATCGCGATGGCCAGCAGTACCAGCACCCCCAGCATGACGAAGCCGTTCAGCCGGAAGGCCCGACGCAACTCCATGACATCCTCCTAGTATCGAAGTGATATCACGACGATAGCGCAGGCCGTCGCGGTTGAACAGTGCTTTCTCGGGTGTCTTGTCAGCGGGGCCGGATATTGCGGTTGTTGCGGAACAGGTTGGCCGGGTCGTACTTGGTCTTCAGTCCGGCCAGCCGCTCGTAGGTCGCCGGGCTGTAGCCCTGACGGGTCTGCTCCTCATCGGCCATGTCGCCACCGCCGTACAGGAAGTTCAGGTTGTGGCCGATATCCCAGGGCTGCAACGCCTTTCGAATGCCCACCAGACCGGTGCGAATGGCGTCGGCATCCGGGCCGGGCATGGCGATCACACGGGCGACGTACTCGGCCTCACGGTGATCCATCGAGATCCCGTTCGGCCCCGGACGACCCAGCGCACCGCCGAGGTGCCGGAATCCGGCGACGACCGGCAGCGGCGACCCCGGGCCGGTCGCCTCCAGGAAGGCGTCCGTGGCGTCGGCGGGCAGCTCGGCCAGCAACGCGTTGGTCGCGGTGTAGGGGTGCGGCTGATCCGGATCGCGGTAGATGCCGTGGGTTTCGGTGTACGGCATGACCCGCAGGTCGTCGGCCATGCGCTCGCCGATGGCCCGCAGCGGCGCGACCAGTCGCTCGCCCTCCTCGGCGGAGCCGGTGAAGGCGATATTGATGGTCGCGGTGTAGCGGCCGCGCAGGTGTTCGGGCACCTGCGGGATGTTCGGAATGGTCAGCATCGTGATGGCCGAGGTCATCTGCTCGGGCAGATCCTGCGTCCACAACCGCCACGCCTCCAGCGCGGGTGCCACCAGGGGCGTGTCGAATTGCAGCTGGCCGCCGTAAACCTCGGTGACCGGCAGCAATTCGAGTTCCAGCGCGGTGACCACGCCGAAGTTGCCGCCGGTGCCCAGCACCGCGCCGAACAGCTCGTCGCCCGGCTTCAGGCTGCGCACCCGCCCGTCCGCGGTGACGATCTCGATGCCGCGCACATACTCCGCGGCGTACCCGAATGCGCGGGCCAGGATGCCGATGCCGCCGCCCAGGTGGTAGCCGACCACGCCGACCGACAGCGAGGAGCCGTTCAGCGGCGCGAGCCCGTGGGCGGTCGCCGCGTCGATCAGCGCTCCGGCCTGGACACCCGCGCCGACGCGGGCGATCCGGCGCTCGGCGTCGATGCGGATATCGGTCATGCGGCGGGTGGTGATGAGCACCCCGCCGTCGGTGGCGACGGAAAGGCCGTGCCCGGTCGCCTGCACGGCGACCGAAAGTCCTTGGCGTGCCGCGTATTCCACGGCGGCACGCACGTCCTCGGTATGGACCGCGCCGACGATCACGGACGGCCGGTGGGTGTAGGCGGTCTGGAATCCGGCGATCTCGGCGTCGTAGCCGGTGTCGCCCGGCTGGAAGACGGGGCCGGTGGTGGTGATGTCGATCTTCGCTGTCTTCGTCATGTCTTCGACTCTGCCCGGATCTGATCAATAACTCCAACAGATAGTTTTTCTTGTAGCTAGAATCGACAGTTATGGAACTGCGTCAGCTGCGGTACTTCGTCACGGTCGCCGAGGAGGCCAATTTCACCCGCGCGGCCGCCCGCCTGCATTTGGCGCAGCCGGGGCTGAGCGCGCAGATCAGACAGCTGGAACGCGAACTGGGACAACCGCTTCTGGACCGCACCAGCCGCTCGGTCACCCTCACCCCGGTGGGCGAGGCGGTGCTGCCCCTGGCCCGCGCGGCGCTGGAGCAGGTCGAGCGCATCACCCACACCGTCGACGAGTTCACCGGCCTGCTGCGCGGGCACGTCCGGGTCGGCATGATCGCCGGTGGCGCGCTCGAGGAGATCGATATGGCGCAGGTACTGGCCGATTTCCACCGCGATCACCCGCAGATCGGCATCTCGCTGACCGAGGACACCTCCGACGCCATGCACGCGGCCGTGCGCCGCGGCGATCTGGATATCGGCGTGCTGAGCATTTCCGGCGACCTGGATCCCGCCATCGGCACCGAAACCGTCTACGACAGCGCCATTGTCGCGGCCGTGCCGCTCACCGCGGAGGGCTTCGGCGAGCGAATCACGCTGGCGGAGTTGTGCGACCATCCTCTCATCTGCCTGCCGAGCGGCACCGGGCTGCGCGGATTGCTCGAAAATGCCTGCGCCGCCGCCGGTCTCGTGCCGGACGTGGCATTCGAGGCGGCTACTCCCCCGCTGCTCATCCGGCTGGCCGCGCACGAGCTGGGCGTGGCCGTCATTCCCCGCATCCCGGCCGAGGAGGCCGCGGAGCTGGGTGTGCGCACCCTCGAGATCGATCCGGCCATGCGCGGCCGCCTGGTGCTGGCCTGGAACACCGAGCGGCCGTTGAGCCCGGCGGCGAAGGTCCTGCTCGGGCAGCTGCGAATCGCGCTCTCGCGCTGGAAGAACGCGACCCGCGACGCTCAGGCCGCGAACACGGCCCGCAGGCCGCCGTCGCGCACCGCCTGAATCCCGATCAGCGCCAGCAACAGCACACCCGTCACCAGGTGCTCGATGGCGTCGCCGAGGTGGTGCGGGAAGCTGAACACGATCACGTGATGCGCGAACAGCGCCCACACGCCGACGATGAATCCGCCCCCCACACCGGCGATCACGCAGTACCAGGCAGCCCACCGCTTGCGCAGCGCGGCGATGAGCGCGGGTGCGAAGAGCAGCAGGCCCGCGAGCCCGTGCCAGCCGTTGTAGTCCATGCCGAGAACCGGTGTGGCCGGGGCGTGTTCACCCATGGCGAAGCTGGGTTCGGCCACCCAGCCCACGATGGCCCAGACGATGTGCACGACCCCGACCACGAGGACCGCCCACTGCAGAAAACTCCATCGTGTCGATGAGACCGGATGCTCGGCTACCGCGGTCATTCCCATGTCGCCGCCTCCCAACGGTGCGACCGGATATCTACTACAAACTGTAGTTGACAAAGGCGATCAGCGTAAGTGCTATCGCAATATTCCCTAACCTTCCCTATTGCGTCATCCAATAGGGAAGGTTAGGGTAGTTTTCGTGACCGATCGTCTCTACTCCGTCGATGAAGTCGCGGACCGCCTCGGCCTGCACGTGCGTACCGTCCGCGGCTATGTGCGCGACGGGAAGCTGCCCGCCACCCGCATCGGCAAGCAGTACCGCATCAACCAGACCGACCTGGAGGCGTTCACCGGCCGACCCACCCCCGACAGCCTGCGCGAATCGACTGCCCGGCAACGGCATTCGGAAGTCTCGAGCATCGTCGAGGTGGACGCCGTGGACCAGACCACCGCCGACCGCGTCAGCACCCTGCTCACCGGCACGGCGGGCAACCGGTTCGCCAATGACCAACCCCTGCGGGTCCAGACCTTCTACGACCGCGAACGCGCCCGCCTGAAGGTCGTTCTCGTCGGCGGCCTGGCCGATACCGCCCGGCTGCTCGAATACATGGAAGGAGTGCTCGCGTCGTGAACGCGATCTACAAGTCCGAGGCCGGTCGCGAGGCCATCGGAGCCCGCTACCGAGAACTGCTGCGGCAGTGGCCGGTTCCCGCCGAGCAGCTGCACATCCCGACCCGCGAGGGCGACACCTTCGTGGTGGCCTCCGGCCCCGCCGACGCCCCGCCGGTGATCGCCCTGCACGGCTCGGGCGGCAACTCCGCGACCTGGCGAGCCGATATCACCTCCTGGGCACAGGATTTCCGCGTCTACGCGGTCGATATCGTCGGCGAACCCGGCGGCAGTGCCGAATCCCGACCCGAACTCGGCTCCGACGCCCTCGCCCACTGGCTCGACGATGTCCTTGCGGGCCTCGGCATCTCGGGCTCGGCCGCCTTCATCGGCATGTCGCTCGGCGGGTGGATCGCACTGGACTACGCCATCCGACGCCCGGATCGGGTCGGCAAACTCGTCCTCTACTGCCCCGCGGGCATCGGCAAGCAGAAGTTCGGCTGGATCTTCAGGAACATGGTCGACCACCTGTTCAGCAATCACGATCTGCGCCGCACCGCCGCCATCGTCACCGGTCTGAGCGCCACCGACCACACGGAGGTGCTCGACGACGTGGCGCTGACCTTCACCCACTTCAACCCGCGCATGGGCAAGCTCCCGATCTTCACCGACGCCGAGCTGAGCGCCCTGAAGATGCCGGTGCTGGTGATCGTCGGCGCGGACGACCGCATGTTCAAGTCCGCCGAAACCGCCGCTCGCGCAGAACGTTCCATCCCCGACGCCACGACCCGCGTCCTGCCCGGCGTGGGCCACGCCATCTTCGACCAGACCGACGCGGTCCTGCACTTCCTCCAGAAATAACAAGATCAGGGAGCTCTCGGCGAGGAAATTCGGACGAATTCCTCCGGGAGAGCTCCCTGATCGTGGTGTGCGACTAGAGGATGCGCGACAGGAAGGCTTTGGTCCGGTCGTGCTGGGGGTTGGCGAGGACCTCGCGGGGGTCGCCCGCCTCGACGACCACGCCACCGTCCATGAACACCAGCTGGTCGGCGACCTCGCGGGCGAAGCCCATCTCGTGGGTCACCACCACCATGGTCATGCCCGAGGCCGCGAGTTCGCGCATGACGCCGAGCACTTCGCCGACCAGTTCGGGGTCCAGCGCCGAGGTCGGCTCGTCGAACAGCATGAGCTTGGGGTCCATGGCCAGCGCGCGGGCGATCGCCACGCGCTGCTGCTGGCCGCCCGAGAGCTGGGCGGGATAGGCATCGGCCTTGTCCGACAAGCCGACTCGGTCCAGCAGCTCGCGCGCGCGAGCCACCGCGTCGGCCCGCTTGAGCTTCTTGACCTGGGTCGGCGCTTCGATGATGTTCTCCAGCGCCGTGCGGTGCGGGAACAGGTTGAAGTGCTGGAACACCATGCCGATATCGCGACGCTGCTTGGCGGCGTCGCGCGGGCTCATCTCGTAGAGCTTGTCGCCCTTCTCGCGGTATCCCATGAGATCGCCGTCGACGTAGAGCCGACCGGCATTGATCTGCTCCAGGTGGTTGATGCAGCGCAGGAAGGTGGACTTGCCGGAGCCGGAGGGCCCGATCAGGCACAGCACCTCGCCACGCTTCACCTCGAGGGTGATGCCCTTGAGCACCTGCAGCGCGCCGAAGCTCTTGCACACCCGATCGGCGCGCACCATCGGCACGCCCGACGACGACGCCGGCGCGTCCTTGACCAGCGGCACCGGATCCTTCGAGAACGACATCGAGTCCTCGGACATATCTGCGTTCACCTATCCCGTTCCGCCGGCGACCTGCGCTGCGGCCAAGGCGCGCAACTGCTTTGCCGTCAGCTGCCGCGACGAACCGCGCGCGTAGTACCGCTCGAGGTAGTACTGGCCGATCATGAGCACGCTGGTGATGAGCAGGTACCAGGTGGCCGCCACCAGCAGCAGCGGGATCGGTTGGAAGTTGATGCTGTAGATGTCGCGGGCCCGGCCGTAGAGGTCGGTGGTGAGCGGAATGGCCGTCACCAGCGAGGTGGTCTTCAGCATGGAGATGAGCTCGTTGCCGGTCGGCGGGATGATCACCCGCATGGCCTGCGGCAGCACCGTGCGGGTCATGGTCTGCGACCACGACATGCCCAGCGCCACCGACGCCTCGCGCTGCCCCTCGCCCACGGAATTGATTCCGGCGCGGACGATTTCGGCCATGTAGGCGGCCTCGTTGAGACCCAGGCCGATCATGGCGAAGAAGAACGGCGCGGACCAGTGCTGCACATCGAAGTGCGTGAACGACGGCCCGAACGGCACACCGACGGTGATGGTCTTGTACAGCGACGGGAACAGGCCCCAGAACACCAGCTGCACATAGACCGGCGTCCCGCGGAAGATCCACAGGTACACCCAGGCCACCGAGCGCAGCACCGGATTCGGCGAGAGCCGCATGACGGCCAGCACCACGCCCAGCACCACGCCGATCAGCATGGCCAGCACGGTCAGTTCCAGGGTCACCAACGCGCCCTTGGCGATTCGCTTGTCGCCCAGGTACTTGAAGTAGGTGTCCCAGTGGTACGCGTCATTCGTCTTCGCACCCCACAGGAACAGGCCCAGGGCGATGAGAATGATCGCGGCGGCGATCCACCGGCCCGGTCGACGCAGCGGAATCGCCTTGATCGGCTCGGGCTCGGTGTTCGCTACTGTCGCAGTCGAAGCTGCGGAGTTGTCCTGCGACATAAGGTTTTAGCTCGATGCTCCGTTGATGACCGACTTGGTGATCGCGCCCTCCTGGACACCCCAGTTCTCGGCGATCTTCTTGTACTGGCCATTGTCCATCAGGTACTGCACGGCTTCCTGCAGCACCGGCGCCAGCGGCGAGCTCTTCTTGACCGGCCAGCCGTAGGGCGCGGAGTCGAAGATCTTGCCCGCGGCCTCGATCTTGTCGCTGGCCTGCTTGATGGCGTACGCGGTCACCGGGGAGTCGGCGGACATGGCGTCGACCTGACCCTGCACCAGCGCGTTGGCGGCGGCGGACTGCTCGTCGTAGGCGACCTTCTGGATCTCCGGCTTGCCCGCGGCCACGCACTTGGCGGACTTGGCCGGGATCTCGTCGGTGTCCTGAACGGTGGTGCGCTGCACCGCGACTCGCTTGCCGCAGGCATTGTCCGGGTCGACCGGCTTGCCCTTCTGCTGGGCCCACTGGCTGCCCGCGGAGAAGTAGTCGACGAAGTCGGCGGTGGCCTCGCGCTCCTTGTTGTCGGTGAACGAGGACATGCCGACATTGAAGGTGCCGGCCTCGATGGACGGGATGATCTTCTCGAAGTCGGCTTCCTTGTAGTCGGCGGTCAGGCCCATCACCTTGGCGACCGCGTCCATCAGGTCGACGTCGAAGCCGACGATCTTGCCGCTGCTCGGGTCGCGGTACTCGTTCGGCTGGTAGGGCACGTTCACGCCGACGGTGAGCTTGCCGGAGGACTTGATGTCCGCGGGGACCTTGGCGGCAATGGTGTCGACCTTGGTGACGTCGACCTTCGCGACAGTCGGATTGCTCGACTCCGAGTTGTTGCTACAGGCGGCGGTCAGTACCAGGGCGCCGCCGGCTAGCACGCAGGCGGCCCGCAGGGCACGCCCACGGAGAGAGTTACGAACAGACACAGCAGTCCTCCACGAGTTCGGGTGCGCGACATCCGGACGACACACGCCCCTTGCTTTCACCTAGGCACTGTGAAATGTAGGCGAGTGACACCGTCCACGTCGGTCGGTAACCGAACATTAATCGGCGACACGCCGTTGCGTGGCCGAACACGCCCGGTCCCGGAAGTGCGCGCTCACCAGCGGTGCAGCCGGGCGCGCACCTGCTCGGTGAATTCGGAGGTAGATGCTAGCCCACCCAAATCGGACGTGGCGACACCGGCCCGCAACGTATCCGCAACTGCGTGTTCAATGCGCTCGCCGACTCGGCGCAAGGCGCTGTAGCGCTGGGTGCGGCCCATCCAGCGCAGCATCCCGGCCGCGGAGTTGAACAGCGCCACCGGATTCGCGCGGTTGTGACCGGCCAGCGTCGGGGCCGCGCCGTGCACGGCCTGCGCCATGATCTGTGTGTCCGAACAGTTCACCGAGGCCGCCATGCCGAGCGAACCGCTCAGCTCCCCGGCCAGATCCGAGAGGATGTCGCCGAAGAGATTCTCGGTGACGATCACGTCGTAATCGCCGGGCGCGCGGACCAGATGCGCGGCCGCGGCGTCCACGTGCTCATCGCGAACCTCGATATCCGGATACTCCGCAGCGACCTCGTAGCAGACGTCCCGGAACATGCCCATGGTCATCGGCAGCACATTGGCCTTGTGCACGATCGTCACCTTCTTGCCGCGCTCGGCGGCGATCTCGAAACCCAGGTGCGCGATGCGCTCGATGGCGGCGCGGGTGAACACGCCGACGGACAGGGCCACGTCCCGCGACGGCTGGAACTCGCCCGAACCGGCGGCCATATTGCGGTCGGCGTAGAGGCCCTCGGTGTTCTCGCGCAGGATCAGCAGATCCATCGCGGGGGCGACCGAGCGCACGCCCTCGATGGTGCGGGCCGGACGGATATTGGCGTAGAGGCCGAAGCGTTTGCGGACCGCGCCCGCGGGCGGCAGGCCGACGCGGTGTTGCGGTGCGTAGGAGGCGCTGTCGTGCGGGCCCATGATCCAGGCGTCGAGTTCGGCGAGTCCCGCCAGGGTCTGCTCGGGCACCGGATTGCCGTACTCCACGATGGCCTCGTGACCGAGCGGCAAACGCACCCACTGCACCGGCGACAGACCGGTCGCCTCGACCGCGTCGTCGACCACTTCCCGGGTAGCGCGCACGATTTCCGGGCCGATGCCGTCGCCTTCCAATAGGCCCAGGCGTAGTGGCGTGTCGATCTCGCTCATGGCAGTCATCCTCGCGCAACCTCGCCCATCGCGCCTCCCCGGCGCATCGTCCGAGCATGTTTCGAGACCTCGGCGTAAGTTCGGGACACCATGGTGCAATCGGTGGAGCTGGTGCTGGACTCGACGTCCGAGGCGGCGGTGCGGGAGCAGTGGGCAGTGCTGCGGGAGCTGGGATTGCATGCGCCGGGGGCCGAGCATCGACCGCACATCACGGTGGCGGTGGCCGCGGAGATCTGGCCGCGACTGGACAAGACGTTGGGGCGGCAGGACTTCCGGCCCTTCACCGTCCGACTGGGCGGGCTGCTGGTGTTCGGGTCGCGCTCGCCCATTCTGGTGCGGGCCGTGGTGCCCTCCGCCGAGCTGATCGCCTTGCAGCACAGGATTTTTCGGATAGTCGAGGACTGCCCCGGCATACCCGCGAATCTGCGGCCCGACGCCTGGACCCCACATGTCACCCTGGCCCGGCGGCTGCGACCCGGCCAACTTCAGGCCGCGCTCGATGCCGTGGCCTGGGACAAGGATTTCCGGGCTACCGTGGTGGGTATTCGGCGGTGGGACGGTGATCGGCGCGTCGAATGGCCCGTGGCAGCGGGTTGACACCACGCCCGGCCGCACGGGGGAAGATAACCGCAGTGCCCGGTGTTGCTACCGGGGACATCCACACGAGAGGAAGCCATGGCCACCCAGACCCTGACCGAGCAGAACTTTGACGAGGTAGTCACCGGAAACGACATTGTTCTCGTCGATTTCTGGGCATCGTGGTGCGGCCCGTGCCGCAGCTTCGCCCCGACCTTCGAGGCCTCGTCCGAGCAGCACACCGACGTGGTGTACGGCAAGGTCGACACCGAGGATCAGCAGGGCCTGGCCGCGGCCGCGAACATTCGCTCCATCCCGACGCTCATGGCCTTCCGCGAGGGCATCCTCGTCTTCGCCCAGCCCGGCGCGCTGCCCCCGGCCGCCCTCGAAGACCTCGTCACCCAGGTGAAGGCGCTCGATATGGAAGACGTCCGCAAGCAGATCGCCGAGCAGCAGGCGAAGTAGGACCCCGCGCACACCTCAGCGCCGCATCTCCCCCGAAAAGAGATGCGGCGCTTGGCGTTTCAGCGGTGAATCAGAAGTGCGAGCCGAGGCGGTTGATGCCCGCGATCATGGCGCGAATCGTCGACTCGGCGGCATCGTCGGCGAGGGCGGCGCCCCAGCCGCGACGACCATTGAACTCGCACTGGATGAACGTCGCCATCCCGTCGGCGGTCCGACGCTGATGGAACTGCAGGATCTCCACCGGATAGCCCTCGTCGTAGAGGGCCGAGGTCAGCGCCGCCACCGGGCTGCCCGTCGCCACGACGGTGCGCAGGTGATCGGCGATTTCGAGGGTGGCCGTCCCGGCGCGGTGGCCGATGGGCGTCCAATCGCTGAGCTTCACCGGACCGGTCGGCTCGCAGTACCGGTCGTGGAACTCGGTGGGCGTCAGGCCGGTGCATTCGGCCCGCAGGCTCGCGGGGGCAGCGGCAAGGAACATGGGCGTGTCGATGGTGATAGTCATTGAACTAGGTCTTCCCGACTTCTTCCGAAGAAAGTGACAGAGGGGACCAGCAAAAGAAGTTCATCGGCCGCAGCGAGGGGCCGGTCCGAATCAGACCCCGCTACGGCGGAGAACTACGAGTACGCGCGCGACAGCGGCATTCGCGGTAAGCGAAATGAGCGCGGCGCGGTCGCGGTCGGCGACGTCGAGCACTGCGCTGCGGCTGTAGGCGGGATTCGGCACGGGGTCGAGCATAAGGGCAGACCCACGCAATGGCAACCATATTCGCAATCGACCCACGAGTAACTTTGTCGCAGGTCACCCGACATGTGACGGGGCCCTACCACCCCTCGATGCCGCAATGGGCAAACACCATCGGACCAACGATCGACCGCTCCATGAAATTGCCATTTCCGACCCATCGGACAGGGCATCCGACCTCGCTGTCACGGTCGGACGGATAGCCCACTAGCGGCGAGTCAACCGCCGCAGCCACCGGCGGACAAATCCGACGGGTTCCTCGAATTCGAGCCCGGCCGGATCACTTTCGGCCTCGTCCGGGCTCACCGAAGGTTCCGTCGACCCGCTGAGCCACCGTTCGAAACCGGCCGCTATGCCGGTCAGATGGTCGCGGTACTCGTCCGAATCGACCGCCCAGCCGTCATGATTCCAGCGATCGACACTGGCCGGTTCTCGTGGCGCCGCGTTACGAATGGCCCGCAGCACCGCCGGGCGATAGACGAGGGCGACCCGCCAGTCGCGCAGGTATTTCGCGGGCAGGTGCACGGTGATCGGGCTCCGACGGTGGCGGCCGTAGCCCACGACCGTGACGGTCTCATAGCCCGTACCCGCGAATCCGCCGATGACATACAGCTTCGCACCGGCCGGGAAACGACCGTGACCGCGGAACTTCGCTTTCGGTCCGGTCGGACTGTATGGGTAGGAGCGCATGGTGGCGATCAGGCACCACTCGGGTGGCGTGCTGGAGTCGGCCTGATCGCCGCCGGGCGCGGGCATCGGGTCAGTGGGCGGCGGCGTCCCAGGAGCGGCCTACGCCGACGGAGACCTCGAGGGGGACGGAGAGGTCGATGGCGTTGGACATGTGTTCGCGGGCAAGGGATTCCAGCTGCTCGCGTTCGCCGGGGGCTACCTCGAAGACGAGTTCGTCGTGGATCTGCAGGAGCATGCGGGATTTGAGGCCCGCCTCGCGGATCGCCTTCTGGGTGTCGATCATGGCGACCTTGATGATGTCGGCGGCGGTGCCCTGGATGGGGGCGTTGAGTGCCATGCGCTCGGCGGCCTCGCGACGCTGACGGTTGGAGGAGTCCAGGTCGGGCAGGTAGCGGCGGCGGCCGAAGAGGGTTTCGGTGTAGCCGACCTTGCGGGCCTGCTCGACCGCGTCGCGCAGGTAGTCGCGGATCGCGCCGAAACGGTTGAAGTAGACGTCCATCTGGACCTTGGCCTCGTCGGCGCTGATCTTCAGCTGCTGGGACAGGCCGTAGGCGGACAGACCGTAGGCCAGGCCGTAGGACATGGCCTTGATGCGGCGGCGCAGCTCCGGATCCACCTCGGAGATCGGGATGTCGAAGGCCTTGGAGGCGACGAAGTTGTGCAGGTCCTCGCCGGAGTTGAAGGCCTCGATCAGACCCTCGTCCTTGGACAGGTGGGCCATGATGCGCATTTCGATCTGGCTGTAGTCCGCGGTCATGAGCGACTCGTAGCCGGGGCCCACCACGAAGGTGTCGCGAATGCGGCGGCCCATATCCGTGCGGATCGGAATGTTCTGCAGGTTGGGCTCGGTCGAGGACAGGCGTCCGGTCGCCGCCACCGTCTGGTTGAAGGTGGTGTGGATGCGGCCGTCGTCGGCGACCGACTTGAGCAGACCGTCGACGGTCACCTTCAGGCGGGTCGCGTCGCGGTGCTCGAGCAGGTGCTGCAGGAACGGGTGCTGGGTCTTCTCGTAAAGCCCTTCCAGCGCATCGGCATCGGTGGTGTAGCCGGTCTTGGTGCGCTTGGTCTTGGGCATGTCGAGCTCGTCGAACAGCACCACCTGCAGCTGCTTGGGCGAACCCAGGTTGATCTGCTTGCCGATCACCTCGTAGGCGGCGTTCGCAGCCTCGGCGACACGGTCGGCGAATTCACGCTGCAACTCCTCGAGCTGCGACGAATCCACCGCGATGCCCGCGGCCTCCAGATCGGCCAGCACACCGAGCAACGGCAATTCCATGTCACCGAGCAGCGCCGTCGACTCGATGCGCTCGAGCTCGGCGTCGAAGGCGTCGGCGAGGTCGGAAACCGCACGGGCGCGCAGCATTTGGGCATTGGCGACCTCGGCGTCCACCTGCTCCTCGTCATCGAGCAGCGACAGCTGGGTCTCCCCGCCATTGTCGACGCGCAGTTCCCGGCTCAGGTAGCGCAGCGACAGATCCTCGAGGTTGAAGGTGCGCTGGCCCGGCAGGATCAGATAGGCGGCCAGCGCGGTGTCGGTGCTGAGCCCGCCCAGCTGCCAGCCGCGCCCGCGCAGCGCGTGCATGGCGGTCTTGGCCTCGTGCAACGCCTTCGGGGTCTCCGAATCGGCGAGCCAGCCGCCCAGCGCCTTCTCGTCCTCGGGGGTCAGCGTGTGCACGTCGATGTACGCGCCCTCGCCATCGGCGGCGGCCAAGGCGATGGCCTGGGTGTCACCATGCACCGGCGAGCCATTGCCGACCACCGAAACACCGTGCCGCGCACCGGCTTTGGCGTGCTGGGCCAGCCAGTCGGCGACGGTTCCGGCGGCCAGGGCGCTACCGCTGATCTCGAAGCCGGACTCGGCCTCGGGCTCGACGGGCGCGAGGGTGTCGAAGAGCCGGTCGCGCAGCACCCGGAACTCCAGCTCGTCGAACAGCCGGTGGATCTTGTCCCGATCCCACGGCTGCATGGCCAGCTGATCCGGCGTGTACGGCAGCGCCACATCCTTGACCATCTCGGTGAGCTGCCGGTTGAGCACCACGGCGGACAGGTTGGCGCGCAACGCGTCTCCCACCTTGCCCTTGACCTTGTCCACCTGGTCGACCAGCGTGTTCAGATCCCCGTACTCGCGCACCCACTTGGCCGCGGTCTTCTCCCCCACGCCCGGAATGCCCGGCAGATTGTCGCTCGGGTCGCCGCGCAGGGCCGCGAAGTCCGGATACTGCGCCGGGGTCAGCCCGTACTTCTCCTCCACCGCCGCGGGGGTGAACCGGGTCAGCTCGGAGACGCCCTTCTTCGGGTAGAGCACGGTGACGTCGTCGTTGACCAGCTGCAGCGAGTCCCGGTCACCCGTCACGATCAGGACCTTGAACCCCTGCGGCACGGCCTGCGTGGTGAGGGTGGCGATGATGTCGTCCGCCTCGTACCCCTCGATGGCCATGACCGGAATCCCCAGCGCCCCCAGCACTTCCTGGGTGGTCTCCACCTGCCCCTTGAACTCGTCGGGCGTGGTCGACCGATTCGCCTTGTACTCCGGATACGCCTCGGTCCGGAACGTCTTGCGGCTCACATCGAACGCCGCCGCCACATGCGTCGGCTTCTCGTCGCGCAACAGGTTGATCAGCATCGCCGTGAATCCGTACACGGCGTTCGTGGTCTGCCCGCTCTGCGTCTTGAAGTTCTCCGCGGGCAGCGCGAAGAACGCGCGATAGGCCAGCGAATGTCCATCCAGCAACAGCAGCGTCGGCTGCTCCCCGGAGCTGGCTGCGGACACGACGGCAGGACGCTGATCAGTAGAGGCAGGGGTCACCCGAGAGAGTCTAGGTATCCCCACCGACATCCGTGCGCATCGGGCGGACTCGGCCCGTCGCCCCAGGTCGAATAAACGATTTCATCCGGGACCGGCTACCTGGTAGCGTGATCACCCGTCAAAGGGGTGTAGCTCAATTGGCAGAGCAGCCGTCTCCAAAGCGGCAGGTTGCAGGTTCGATTCCTGTCGCCCCTGCGTGAACGTTCGGGCCCGGTCACCATCAGGTGACCGGGCCCGAATGCTTTCTCGGGGGCCGGATTCAGCCGACGCCCAAGTAGGCGGACTTCACGGCGGGGTCGTGCAGGAGTTCACGACCGTCGCCGGTCTTGGTGACATCGCCCGTTTCCAGGATGTAGGCGCGGTGGCTGCGGGTCAGCGCCTGTTGGGCGTTCTGTTCGACCAGCAGGACCGTGGTGCCCTGGGCGTTGATGTCGGCGATGATTCGGAAGATCTGCTGAATCACCATGGGGGCCAGACCCATCGACGGCTCGTCCAGCAGCAGCAGCTGGGGACGGGCCATCAGGGCGCGACCGATGGCCAGCATCTGCTGCTCACCGCCGGAGAGGGTGCCGCCGACCTGGCGACGACGCTCCAACAGGCGGGGGAACAGTTCGAAGACCCAGTCCAAGGTCTGCCCGTACTCGGCCTTGGACTTGAACGGCCTTGCGTGGCAGCCCATATCGAGGTTTTCCTGGACCGTCATGCCCGGGAACACACCGCGACCCTCCGGAGCCTGAATCAGGCCCGCCACGACCCGCTCGTGCGCCTTCATGCGGGTGATGTCCTGGCCCTGGAACATGATGCGGCCGCGGGTGAGCGGCAGCAGGCCGGACAGGGCGCGCATGGTGGTGGTCTTGCCCGCGCCGTTCGCGCCCAGCAGGGTGACCAGCTCCCCCTGGCCGACATTGAGCGAAATGCCGTGCAGGGCTTGGATTCTGCCGTAGTTGACGACCATGTCCTCGACGCTCAACAGCGTGTCACCGGCCGCGATCTCGGACTTCTCCGATGCCGGCATGCGCTTGGCCAGATCCGGAACGGGTTCGCCGCCAACGCTTTCCGCCTCGGCGGCATCGGCGGCCGTCTCGGCGTCGGCCTCGTCGGGCACACCCAGGTAGGCGTTGATCACCGAGGGATCCTGGCGGATCTGCTCGGGCAGTCCGTCGGCGATCTTGCGGCCGAACTCCAGCACCACGATCCGGTCGGTCACGCCCATGACCAGCCGCATATCGTGCTCGATGAGCAGCACCGTGTACCCGTCGTCGCGGATCTTGCGAATCAGATCCATGAGCGCGGACTTCTCGCTCGGGTTGAAACCCGCGGCGGGCTCGTCCAGGCACAGCAGTTTCGGCTCGGTCGCCAACGCGCGCGCGATCTCCAGCCGACGCTGATCGCCATAGGACAGATTGCGCGCCTTCTCCACCGCGTGCGGCGCGATGCCGACGAATTCCAGCAGCGCCATGGCTCTTTCGAGCGCCTCGCGCTCCTCACCGCGATGCCGCGGCGTGCGGAACACCGCGCCCGGCACCGAGGTCTTGTGCCGCGCGTCCGCGCCGACCACCACGTTCTCCAGCGCCGTCATCTCGCTGAAGAGCCGGATGTTCTGGAACGTGCGCGCGATGCCGAGGCGGGTGATCTCGTTGCGCTTGGTCTTGGTCAACGGCTTGCCGTCGAAGTAGACCGTGCCACCCGAGGGCCGGTACACGCCGGAGATGGCGTTGAAGCAGGTCGTCTTGCCCGCGCCATTGGGTCCGATGAGTCCGAGGATCTCGCCGCGGCGGATCTCGAAGCTCACATTGTCCAGCGCGGTGAGGCCGCCGAACTTCACCGTGAGCCCGTCGGTGCGCAGCAGGGGCGCGCCGACGGCGGTCTGGATCTCCCGATGCGGTGCGGCGATTTCCGCGACCGCGTCCGAATCGGCGAGCACCGGAAGGACTTCGGTCACGTCCAGCACACCGGCGGGCTCGACCTCGGGAGCCTCGGTGTAGCCCGCCGCCATGTCCTCGTTGTCGAAGAGCGCGTCGCCCGGCCCCGTCACTGCGCCTCTCCCGTCGCCTGCGGGGCCACCGGCCGCCGCACCGCTCGATACACCTGCCGCCCGTAGGCGAGTAGCTTCTGCCGAGCCGGGAACAGACCCTGCGGCCGGAAGATCATCAGCACCACCAGCGTGAGTCCGAAGAACAGATACTTGTAGTCGCCCAGCGACTGTCCGCCCACATTGACCGACATGAGCCGGTTGGGCAGGTACACGATCAGGAACGCGCCGACGATCACGCCGAGCTTGTTGCCCTGACCGCCGAGCACCACCGCGCACAGGAACAGCATCGAGTTGATGACGTTGAACCCGGTCGGGTTGATGAACTGCACCTGGCCCGCGTACAGCGCGCCGGACAGGCCGCCGATGCCCGCGCCGATCATGAACGCCCACAGCTTGAACTTGAAGGTGGGCACACCCATGATCTCGGCGGCGTCCTCGTCCTCGCGAATGGCGACCCAGGCGCGGCCCACCCGGCTGCGCTCGAGATTGCCGACGAAGATGAGCACGATGACCACCAGCACGATGCCCAGCCAGTACCACCAGGTGCCGGAGTTGGCGTGGTCCAACGGATTCCAGCTGTGCTTGTCGCCCAGATTGCCGGAGGAGAAGTAGCCGCCGGGATGGCTGTCGGACTCGCCGAGGTGCGGATACTGAATGCGGGACAGACCCAGGCTGCCATTGGTGATGTCGGGCAGGTTGTCGGCCAGCAGGCGCACGATCTCACCGAAGCCGAGCGTCACGATGGCCAGGTAGTCGCCGCGCAATCGCAGGGTCGGCGTGCCCAGGATGAGCCCGGAGATCGCGGTCGCCAGAATGGCGATCGGCACGCACAGCAGCCACGCCCATTTGGTGCCGAGCCAGCCGCCGGTCTGATTCCACGGGCTGTTCGGACTGGTCAGCAGGCCGACCGTGTACGCGCCGACCGCGTAGAAGCCGACGTAGCCGAGGTCCAGCAGACCCGCCTGTCCCACAACGACATTCAGGCCGATGGCAATGAGCGCGTACATGGCGAACTGCGCCATCACGCCGCCGAAACTGGTCCCGGGGGTGTTCAGCAGCGGCGGCGGGTAGAGCGGAATGATGGCCAGCACCAGGATGATCGGCACCCCGACCGCCCACTGCGCCGGTCGCGACAGGCCACCCCACCAGCCGCGAATGGCATCACCCACACCGTGTCCGGAGGCCGAATCCTCCGGCGCGGGAGCGGTTTTCGTGTTCGTCATGCCCGCGCCCTCCCCAGGCTCTCGCCCAGAATGCCGGTCGGGCGAATCATCAGCACGGCCACCAGCACCACGAAGGCAACAACATCACGCCACTGCGTGCCGAACAGGATCTGCCCGTAGTCCTCGGCCAGCCCCAGCAGCAGCCCGCCCAGCAGCGCGC
Source organism: Nocardia sp. CDC153 (assembly GCF_035818515.1). NCBI lineage: Bacteria > Bacillati > Actinomycetota > Actinomycetes > Mycobacteriales > Nocardiaceae > Nocardia > Nocardia sp. CDC153. Next base: position 102,112 of record NZ_JAYKYU010000010.1, read on the forward strand.
CGCGCAGGTTGCCGATGCCGCCGAGTACCGCGGCGCTGAAGGCCTTGATACCCAGGATGAATCCGCCGTTGTAGATGATGCCGTTGGGGATCTTCAGCGTGTAGAGCAGCGCGGCCGCACCGGCGAGCACGCCGCCGATGAGGAAGGTCAGCATGATGACCCGCTCGCGCGAGACGCCCATCAGCGTCGCGGTGTCCGGGTCCTGGGCCACCGCGCGAATGCTGCGGCCGAATTTCGTTCGGTTGATGAGCAATTCGGTGGTGAGCGCCAACGCGATGGCGGCGAGAATGATCACCAGCGCGATATTGGTGACCGAGGCCCCGAAGATCTGGAACTGCTCGCTCGGCTTCACCAGCACGATCGGCTGCTGCGCGTTGAGGCCGCCGAGCTTGTTGCCCGACAGCTTCGGCAGCAGGTAGTGCACGAATTCCTGCAGCACGAACGACATTCCGATCGCGGTGATCAGGAAGATCAGGGGTTTCGCCCCGCGTTTGCGCAGCGGGCGGTACGCGACGCGTTCCAGGCCGACGGCCGCCGCGCCGGAGACCAGCATGCCGAAGACCATGGCCGCCGCCAGATAGATGACGGTGAGCCCGACACCCTGGGAGTACACGTCACCGCTGGCCGCGAATCCGAAGACCATCAGACCGACCAGCTGGCCGAACATGCCCAGCATGAATACTTCCGAGTGGGCGAAATTGATCAGGCGCAACACACCGTAGACCAGTGTGTAGCCGACCGCGACCAGGGCGTAGATCGAACCGTAGGTCAGGCCCTCCACGGTGAGCCGCCAGAATTGGTCGACGACACCGGAGACATTGAAATCGATGGAACTGCTCGCCAACAGTGTCACATCGGCCAGAGCGGGTGCAGACATTCGTTACTTTCGCCGTCCTAAGGAAACAGCGGGTGCCGAAACCGTGCTCGGCACCCGCTGTTCCGAATATCGTGTGCGCTACTTGACCTGGTACATCCAGATCAGCGCGTTCGCCAATTCACCGGTGGGACCCCACTTGTACTCGCGCGCCAGACCCTGGCCGTCGTAGTTCTTCACGAAGTCGACGAGGTCGGGGCGGGTGGTCTTGCCGGACTCGATGCCCTTGAGGACGATCGTGGTCAGGTCGTAACCCTCGGTCGAGTAGGTGCCCGGGTCGTAGTTGTTGAACGCCTTGTAGGCGGCGGCGAACTTGTCCGAGGCCGGACCACACGGGCACGACAGCAGCGCGTCCTTGGAGGCGTTGCCCGCCTGCTTGACGAACTCGACGTCCTTGGTGCCGTCATCGGAGATGAAGGTCGCGGTCACGCCGCCATTGCGCAGCTGGCTGACCAGCGGCGAGGCCTCGGCGTAGTAGCCCGCGTAGAAGATGCCGTCCGGCTTGGCCGAGGCCATCTTGGAGACGGTGGCGGAGAAGTCCTTGTCCTTCGCCTTGACGTTGGCCGCGCAGCTCGGGTCGGCGATCGAGCCCAGGCCCTCGGTCACGGTCTTGGCCAGGCCGGTGCCGTAATCGGAGTCGTCGGCGATGACGCAGATCTTCTTGAACTTGCCGGTGCCCTTGAGGTATCCGGCGACGGCCGGGCCCTGGATGCCGTCATTGCCCAGGCCGCGGAAGAAGTTGCCCCAGCCATTGGTGGTCAGGGTGACGTTGGTGGCCGACGGCGTCAGCGACAGCAGGTTGGCCTGGTTGAGGATCGCGCCGGTCGCCTTGGTCTCACCGGAGAAGGTGGGGCCGATCAGGGCGACGATGGACGGATCGCTGACGATGGTCGGAATGACCTGGGTGGCCTTCTGCGGGTCGCCCTCGGTGTCGAATTCCTTGACCTGGACCTGGCAGCCCGGGTTGGCCTTGTTGTGCTGGTCCAGCGCCAGCTTCACACCGCGGATGATGTTCAGGCCGAGGTTGGCGTTGTCGCCGGTCAGCGGGCCCGCCATCGCGATGGTCTGCGGGGCGCACTTGCCCTTGCCGTCACCGGCCGGGTCCGCGGCCGCGGAGGTGTCCTTGGCCGGAACCTCCTTGCCCTGTGCATCCACCTGAACCAGCGGCTGGATGGTCAGATTCGACCCGCCCCCGCCGGAGTTGTCCGTCGATTTGCTGCTACATCCGGCAGAAGCCAAAGCCAGTACCGCCGCCGCGCCGATGACCACCGCTCGCGCTGTGCGACTGCGTCGCAGCGAAGACGTGCGCGTCATTGAACCAAGCACGATTCACCTCATGTTCTGTGCTCCCCGAGTGATCGAGGAGGGCCGCCCCATCGATCGGCCCGAACCAGAACATAGCCCTGCCAGGTTAGCTCCGCATCACATTCGAATCATCCATGTGACATCGCAACAAACGAAAAGGCCCTGCTGTTACCGCACTGTAAACTTTTACAGTTGATTTTCGGCAACGGCAGGGCTAAGACGCGGCAAATGCCTTACTTCGGCGCGAGGTTCTCCAGCACCACTTCCGCGACGGCCTTCATGGTGGTGCGACGGTCCATGGCCGTGCGCTGAATCCACTTGAACGCCTGCGGCTCCGATAGACCCTGGGTCTGCATCAGCACACCCTTGGCGCGTTCGACCAACTTGCGGGTCTCGAGCCGGTCGGTCAGATTCGCGACTTCGCTCTCGAGCGCCGCGATCTCGTGGAACCGGGACGCGGCCAATTCGATGGCCGGCACCAGATCCGACTTGGTGAACGGCTTCACCAGGTACGCCATCGCCCCCGCGTCGCGTGCCCGCTCGACCAGGTCGCGCTGGCTGAAGGCGGTCAGGATGACCACCGGCGCAACGCGTTTCGACGCGATCTCGGCCGCGGCGTCGATACCGTCTCGGCGCGGCATCTTCACGTCCATGATCACCAGGTCGGGCCGCAACTCCTCGGCGAGATCCACGGCCTGCTGGCCGTCGCCCGCCTCACCCACCACGTGATAGCCCTCCTCCGAGAGCATCTCCACCAGGTCCATCCGGATGAGCGCCTCGTCCTCGGCAACCACCACCCGCTTGGGGGCGTTCGCCGCGGCATCCTTCTTCGAACCGCCCCCTGCTGTCGTTCCCATAGATGAACCCCTGTCGCTTCCGAATACCGATTACCCGATGCCACCTCGTCCCGCGCCACCCTCGCAGGCCCAGCACGCACCGAGTACCCCAAAGAGTACCGTCGCCCCGCCCCCACAACCCACGTACCCAGCGCAAACCGACCAGTATCACAACCATGTCATCCCCCCACCCCCTCGATTAGGGACTTCCCCCACCCACCCGCTATCATTTCTCCCCGGTGCGCCGGGTTGGCGGAACTGGCAGACGCGACGGTCTCAAAAACCGTTGTCCGGAAGGACGTGTGGGTTCGAGTCCCACACTCGGCACCAGATGAGAGGGCGGTTTCGGTGATTGCCGGAACCGCCCGTTTTCGTACGTCCGTAGGCTGGCGTACATGGGGGTGCGGGCGGTCGTTTTCGACATTGGCGGAGTTCTCGAGGTGACCTCGGAAATGACGTTTCTCGGGGACTGGCTGGGGCGACTGGGGTTGACGCTCGACGACGTCGGACCGGAACTGGTCGAGATCTGGCCACTGGGTGAGCTCGGCGTCGTCACCGAATCCCAAGTGCGGGAGGCGATCCGCACCGGACTTTCGGTTGATCAGCAGATCGCGGATGCGGTGATCGCGGATATGTGGGGGCAGTACCTCGGAGTCGCGAACACCGAACTCATCGACTACCTGGCCCGGTTGCGACCTCGTTTCCGAACCGGCCTGTTGAGCAACAGCTTCGTCGGGGCCCGTCAACGGGAAAGTGCCGCTTATGGTTTCGAGGATCTCGTCGATGACATCGTGTACTCCCACGAGGTTGGGATCGCCAAGCCGGATCCAGAAATCTACCTTCTCGCGTGTAGACGACTCGGTATCGATCCCCACGAGACGGTATTCGTCGACGACTCCGAGATTGCAGTGACCGGAGCAAAGTCGGTGGGCATCACCGCGATCCTTCACGAGAGCAATACAAGAACCATCTCCACGCTTGACACACTGTTGACCTAGAGCACATCACCACTACTACGGTCGCCCGAAGTTGATCATGGGCCTAAACCTGCACCAAGGCACCAAAATTGGCAGAAACCTGCCCTCCCACAGCGATTTGTGCAGGGATTGGCCCATCGGCAGACACGGGTGCCGGCGGTTATTGCGGGGTGGTGATGCGGGTGTAGGCGGTGCGGATTTGGGATTCGGCGTCGGCCAGGTAGTCGGCGAGCATGGTGGCGGCGGTGGTGGAGTCGCCGCGGGTGAGGGTGGTGAGGATTTCGTGGTTGCGGTGGAGGTAGGGGAGGTGGAAGGCGTTGGCGTCTTCTACTACGTGGAAGATTAGGCGGAGTTCGTTCCAGACGCCTGCCATGAGGGAGTCGAGCAGACTGCTGTTGTTGAGGGCGGTGATGGCTCGGTGGAAGTCGACATCGGCGGTTCCTACGCCTGCCCAGTCGTTTTCGGCGGCGTAGCGGTCGGCGCATTCGAGGGCCGCCGCGACCTCGGTGAGGTCGGGGGTGGTTCGGGGGTAATCGCGCAACGCCGCGCATTCGACGATGCGGCGGCATTTGTAGACCTCGGCGATGTCGGTGATGGCGGGGACGCGGACGAAGACGCCGCGGTTCAGTTCGTGGGTGACCAGGCGCTCCTCGATGAGGGTTCGGAAGGCCTCGCGCACGGTGTTGCGTGAAACCTTCAGTGCCTCACAGATATCCGGTTCGGACAGGCGCGCGCCGGGGCGGAAGTGGCCGGCCAGGATGTTGTTGCGGATGATCGTGGCCACCTGGGCGCTGCGGCTGGCGCGATCGAGGGTGTCGCGGTGGACGGCCAGTGCCGCGTACGGCTCGACGGTTGCGGCGTTCGCCGACGTCATCGACGCATCCTCCTCGAGTCCACGACTCACCTGGGTACCCGTCAAGATTACGCCCCTCGCGCCGGATCGGACGACGATTGGATCGCCGTATTGCAGGATCGTTCAACGATTCCTAGAATGAGATGCCTATCACACCCGCCCTGTGATGCACCCGAGGGGGGTCATCATGACCGAAATATCAACTGCCGCCGAGGTTTCCGGGCGACCTTTCGAATGGTTCCGCTCTCTGAGCGCCACCGGCAAGCGTGCCTTCTTCGGCGCGTTCGGTGGCTACGGCATGGATTCCTACGACTTTCAAGTGCTGCCACTGGCGCTGGCGGCGATCACATCCTATTTCGCCATCAGCACCGGTCAGGCCGGTCTGCTCACCACCGTGACGCTGGTGCTGTCGGCGGTCGGGGGCGCGGCGGCGGGCGTGCTCGCCGATCGCATCGGCCGGGTCCGCACCCTGCAAATCACCATCGCGGTCTACGCGTTGTTCACCGTCGCCTGCGGATTCGCCTGGGATTACCCGTCATTGCTCGTCTTCCGGGCGCTGCAGGGCCTCGGGTTCGGCGGTGAATGGGCGGCCGGTGCGGTCCTGGTGGCGGAGTACTCCCGCCCCGAATACCGCGGCCGGACCGTGGGTTTCGTGCAGAGCGCGTGGGCGGTCGGTTGGGGACTGGCGGTGTGCGTGTACACCGTCCTGTTCCAGGTGTTCGATCCGGCGACCGCGTGGCGGGCGCTGTTCATCACCGGTGCCATGCCCGCACTGCTGATCATCTGGGTGCGCCGCAATGTCGGCGACGCCGAGATCGCCACGGTGCAACGGACCGTCGGCGAGCGCGGCCGCATTCAATCGCTGTTCGGCCGGGAACTCTGGCGCACAACCGTTTTCGCGGCGATCATGGCCACCGGGGTGCAGGGCGGCTACTACACCCTGGCGACCTGGCTGCCCACCTATCTGAAGAAGAGCCGTCATCTCACCGTGGTGGGCACCGGCGGCTATCTGTTTCTGCTGATCGGTGGCGCCTTCCTCGGCTACCTCACCGGCAGCGTGCTCACCGATCGCATCGGCCGCAAGCGCAATATCCAGCTCTTCGCCCTGCTGTCGGTGATCTTCATGGTCGGCTACATCCAGGTCCCCCACGGCGCGAACACACTGGTGCTGTTGCTCGGTGTGCCGCTGGGATTCTCGACCTCGGCCATTTTCTCCGGCTTCGGCTCCTATCTCGCCGAGCTGTTCCCGACCCCGCAGCGCGGCACCGGCCAGGGATTCGTCTACAACTTCGGCCGCGGCGTGGGCGCCGTATTCCCCACGGCCGTGGGCTATCTGGCCTCGACGACCCTCGGCCTGGCGGGCGCGATGCTCTTCGGCGCGCTCGGCTACGCGCTCGCGGTGCTGGCGCTGTTCGGCCTGCCCGAAACGCTCGGCAAGCCGCTGCGCTGAATCGACCCCGCGAAGGACACCCGGCATGGGAACCGTGCTCCGGCCCGGTGAGATCTTCGCCGGCTACCGCATCGTGAGACTGCTGGGCCGCGGCGGCATGGGCGAGGTCTACCAGGCGAAGGACCCCAACCTGCCGCGGCAGGTCGCGCTGAAGGTGCTCAATGCCCGGGCCAGCAAGGACAAGGGTCTGCGCGAACGCTTCTGGCGGGAGGCGAATCTCGTCGCACAGCTGGTGCACCCGAATATCGTCCCCATTCACGCCCGCGGACAGGACGCGGGGCGCATGTGGATCGCCATGGTCTACATCGAGGGCACCGACCTGTCCGCCACGCTGCGCCGCGGCGCGCTCGAACCCGAACGCGCCGTGCGCATCACCCTGGAAATAGCCGACGCCCTCGACTTCGCCCACGACACCGGGGTCCTGCACCGAGATGTGAAGCCCGCGAACACGATTCTCGCGACCCGACCGCGCGAACGCGCCCTGCTCACCGACTTCGGCATCGCGAAATCCCGGTGGGGCATCAGGACCTCGGCCGACACCGAACAGGTCCTGGCCACGCTCGAATACGTCGCCCCCGAACGGTTCCTGTCCCCCGAGACCGTCGGCCGGCGCGCCGACGTCTACTCACTCGGTTGCATGCTGTACTGCATGCTCACCGGTGAGCTGCCCTACCCGGTCGACGGCATCCCCGCCCTCGTCCTCGCCCACATGCGCAGCCCGATCCCCAAGCCCACCGACCGAAATCACCAACTCCCGCCGGCCTTCGACGATGTCACCCGGACAGCGCTGGCGAAGCATCCGCGAAACCGCTTCGCCACCTGCGGCGAACTGGCCCGGGCCGCAGCCGATGCGCTGGCGGGCGCTCCCGTCCTGGCGACAGCTGGCGTACCCGCCGCGGCGGCGGTGCGCGCCAACCTGATCGCGGCCGCCACGATTCCCCTCCGACCGCGCTAGGTTTCCAGGCCGACTCCCCCGATTCGCCCAGCGCCGCTTCACCATCTGCTACTAGTGAGCCGGGCTGCTCCGGTGCGTACCGGAACAGCCCCGCCACGGGAGGACCGTGGCGCAGATCGGGACAAACAGAGAAATGGCGGAGCGGGCGAAATCGGTTCGGGTTACACCTAATTGACGCAGGGCAGGGCCGTGGTCGAGGAGGACTACGGTGATCGCGCCGCAGAGGATGGTCCACCAGGCCGCGCGGACGAGCGGGCGTACCAGGGTGGGGGTTGGGGCGAAGGCCTGGCGGAGGCGCTCGGTGTGGAAGGGGATGTGGCGTTGTTCGTCGGCGACGATGAGGGCTGCGGTGCGGGTGGTCAGGTCGTCGGGGGTGCCGTCGCGGAGGGATCGGTAGTAGGGGACGGCGATGACCTCGGCTACCGCGAGGACCATGAGTTCGAGACGCAGGCCGAGGGCTCGGCGGAGGTGGACGAAGACCGCGTCGGTCCAGTGGCGGGACAAGGGTTGTCGACCCGCGGCGTGGAGGAGGTTCAGGAGCAGGCGGGCGTGGTTTTGTTCCTCGGCGATGAAGAGGCGGACGGCGGCGGCGTAGGTGGGGTCGCCGGCGCGGTCGGCCTTGGCCATCAGGTTCGCGCCGTCGCCGGATTCGCCCACCTGGAAGCGTTGGATGCTGCGGAGGATGGCGGGGTGCAGGGTGACGCCGCGGGACCAGTCGGGGTCGCCGGCACGGGTGCGGGCTTGGGCCTTGGCTTCGAATTCGGTTGTCCACCGCGTGAATTCGTGGATTTCGCGCACGAGGGTTCCGATCTGGTTGCGGATGGGTTCCGGAACTCGACTCTAGGAACGCGATGTGCGATTCGGGCGGACGCGATGTGGAGATCGTGTGGAGCCCACGCATCCGGGGACGCGTGGGCTCGAATCCTCGTCAGGGTTGGGTTGCGGGCTGTTTCGGGAGTAGGAAGACGACGGCTCCGGCTACGACGGCGATGACGAAGGTGGCGAGAGAGGCGGTCGCGAAGGCGTGGGCGGAGGCGGGGGCTGGGTCGGTGCTGTCGGGGTGGTAGGTGGCGAAATAGATTGCGCCGATTACGGCTACGCCCAGGGCCCCTCCGCATTGTTGAGCGGTGGAGAGCGCACCGGAGGCCACGCCCGCCGATTCGGGTGCGACGCGGCTGAGGACGGTGTTGAGCGCGGGGGTGATGACCAGACCGCCGCCGACGCTTTGCAGGACGAGGGTGGGGATCACGAGCAGCGGTGTGATTCGGGGGCCGGAGAACAGCAGGATCGCGGTGGAGAGGTAGCCGAGAGCCATGATGATCGCGCCGATTTCGAGGACTCGGCGACCGTAGCGGGGGATGGTTCGGCTGGCGACCTGGCTGAAAATGAAGAAGGCGGTGGCGGCGGGGGTGTAGACCAGGCCCGCGCCCAGCGCGGAAAGGCCCAGGCCCTGCTGCATGGTGACCGACAGGACCAAGTAGTAGGAGTAGATGAGGGCGTAGAGGGCCAGCACCAGAACGATTCCGAGGGAGAAGGAACGTTGATGGAAGAGGGTCAGGGGTAGGAGAGGGTCGCGGCCTCGGCGTTCCAGATTTCGTTCGATGAGCACGAACACGCCGAAAGCTATTGCGCTGGCGGCGAAGCAGAGCCAGATCCAGGTGGGCCAACCCGCTTGCTGGCCTTGGATCAAGGGCAGCACCAGGAAGAACAGGGCGGCACTCAACACCAGAACGCCGGGTAGGTCGAGTGTGCGGGTGGCGGCGGACGCGGTCTTCGGGACGTACCGCAGCGCCAGCGCGAACATCACGACACCGATGGGGACGTTCACCCAGAACACCAAACGCCAACCGGAGTCGAACAGGTTGGCACCGATCAGCAATCCGCCGATCACCTGCCCGCCGATCGTGGCCATACCCATGACGACACCGAGCACGCCGTACACGCTGTGCCGCCGAGCCGCCGGAACCAGCACGGTGACGTAGGCGAAGACCTGCGGCACCATCAGCGCGGCACCGAAGCCCTGAATGACGCGGGCGGCGATGAGAATTCCCGCGCTCGGCGACACCGCGCACGCGATCGAGGACAGCGTGAACACGGCCACCCCGAGCAGGAAGATCCGTTTGCGGCCGTAGAGGTCCGCGAGCCGGGTGGCGGTGATGATGAAGACCGCATAGCTCAATTGATAACCGGCGAGCACCCATTGGACGTCGCCGTCGGAGGCGTGCAGATCCGCCACGATCGCCGGATCGGCGACCACGACGATGAACGAGTCGAGAATCGCGATGAAAAGCGCGGTCAGGACGATCGAAATCGTCACCCACGGAATGGGTTCGGCGATCGCCGCCGCCCGAGGACTGACCGACTGATGGCTGGTTGCCACGATGAGAACCTCTTCACTTGTCGGGGTTGCAGAGAAAGCATACGGTCGTATGCACACTTTTCTCAAGGCCCCATCTCCCCCGACGGTCAGTCGTAAATATCGACGTTTCAATGCGGGGCGGCGGCCGGTCGAGCATGATCGGTGGGCCGCAGTCCGAGAGCACGGTGGAGGTCGCATGCGGAACCCGATGAGCACGTGGGCGAGGAACGCGCCGACCGCGCTGTGCGCCGCCGCGACGATCGCGGCCCTGTGCGCCGGATGCGGATCACAGACATCGGACACCGCCGCACCCACGGAAACCACGGCGGCACAGCGGACAACGGCCATGACGACAGCCCCGAAGGACACGAAATCCGGCCTCCCCACCGCGGCCGACGGCACCAATCTCGACGCCTGCGCCAATGGCAACTGCGAGATCCGCGTCGACGGCCCCACCACCATCCCGATCCCCGGCTACTCCCGGCTCGGCGGCCCGGTGAAGATCGGCCAGATCGCCCCCGGCTCGGTCACCGCCACCTCGAGCCTGTTCGGCTTCCCGGTCTCCGGAACCACCGGCGTCGGCGGAACGATCTCGCTCAACGGCCTGTCGGTGAAGGTGGTTGCGGTCCAGGGCAGCTCGGCCGTTCTCCGCTTGAGCACGTAAGCCATCGAACATTCGAGACCCGGTCGCGGGACGATAGCGAGCATCGGGCATAGGCTGGAGAACAAGGCCGAGGTGTGGGCCTTCGAACCGGATCCGGGGGTGGGACGTAGGTCCGCACGAGATTGCGCGATGTGCGGAGGTCATGGATGCGGGTGCGGAGAGTTACCGCCGATCTGTCGGAGTATCCGGATCTGGTCGTGATATTGCTCGGGATGCGGGTGCGCACGCCGCGGGGAATTCTGCGGCTGCTCGGGGTCGGACCCAAGCTGTACCGGTCGCATCGAGATCGGCCGGACGGGCTTTTGTCGCACGAGGATGTGGTGTGGTCGCTGTGGCCGCCGCATTGGGGCGCGCGACAGTATTGGCGCGATCTCGAAAGCCTCGAACGGTGGACTCGATCCGAGCCGCACCGGATCTGGTGGCAGCAGTTTCTCAAGGACTCCGGCGGCACCGGTTTCTGGCACGAGGCCTATTTCGCCAGGGGTGGAATCGATTCCGTGTACGACGATATGGCCGCGCCGACCGGGCTGGCCCGGTTCGCCCGCACCGTCCCAGCTCGGGGGCGGTTGTTCTCGACCCGGGGGCGGGTGCGCGCCGCCGATCCCGAAATCGCGCCCGTGGTAACGGAATCCGCGTTGTACGGGGTGACGGATACGAATACCGATTCGGCTATTGATTTCCCGGAAGCGGACGGGCATGCTCCATTCCAGGCCCATTGACGGGTAGCGGATCGAACGCTCCGGTGAACGCGAACCAACAACAGGTGAGCGACATTCGGCCGGGCGATGAACATTTCCTCCCAAACCTGTGATTCGGTCACGGAAGTGTTTCGAAGCGACAACGGCGAGCATAAGTTATCCGCATGCATGTGCTGTTCGTGTGCAGCGGAAATGTTTGCCGATCCGTCATTGCCGAACGCCTGACCCTGGCGGTGGCCGCTGAACACGGACTACAGGAGCTATCCGCCGAGAGTGCCGGTGTTCGAGCCTTGGTCGGATTCCCGGTGGAACCCCTTGCCGCACAGACGATTGTGGGACTCGGCGGAAACGCCGACAACTTCAAGGCCCGCCGCCTCAAGGCGGACATGGTGCACCGCGCCGACCTGGTGCTCACCATGACCGACAAGATTCGCGACCAGGTGCGCGATCTCGTGCCCGAGGCCCTCCCCCGCACCTTCACCCTGCTCGAGGCGTACCGCATCGCGAAGGTCAGCGGCGCGCGCACGGTGCTCGGATTGCATGCCGCCCGCGACGATCTCGCCTATGTCGGCCGCGAGAACATCGCCGACCCGGTCGGTCTGTCGCCGCAACAGTATTGCGATGTCGGCGACCGGATCGCCGAGGCACTGGTCCCCCTGCTGCTGGCGCTGCACGCGCATCAGCATCCGCAGGCCACCCTGCGCCCCCGCGACGCCGCGACCGGCCAGCAGCCGCTGCTGGTGATCGACGGCGGTCGCGCCGAACCGAGCCGACGGGGCGAATACCCCAAGTCGGTCGAATCACACCGTCAGGCAGGCGAACCGACCCGCCGCCCGGCGGAATCCGCCGGATAGCAGGCGATCCCGGGAGCACCCGATCGGTCCGAACTCCCGCGTGTCAATACACCTTGCTGCCGGGTTGGTCCGGTAAGGGATTACACTCTCGCGCGGAACACCTATCAGTTCCGCCGAACGCCACTGCCGGTGGTTCGACACAAGAACAGGACCAAGGACATGCCGAAGCGAATTTCGGATGTTTCGCTCCATGTTTACGTGACACCTCAGACCCTGCACCGCGTCACCGAGACGGTGTGCCGGGTGGTCGATGAATACGTCGCCGATCGAGATATCTTCGCGTGGCGCTTCACCCTCCCGGTGGAGTGCGACGAACCCGAGCACACGGTGCTCGAAACTCAATGGCGGCTCGACCATCCCACCGTCGAACCCGATGACCGCCGCACGTATGAGATCGCGCTCAGCCTGGTGGGCGAGGCCCGTCAACTAACCAAGGCGGGCATCGCCAAGCTCGAGCAGCGCTTGGTGCTGGAACTGTCCGCCGACGAGCCGGTCCCCTACATCGTGCACGCGCTCCAGCGGGAGAACTTCGAACTCGAAGAGAACCGGGAGCTCATCTAGATACGACGCAAAACGGGCCGTACCCGATCGAAGGGGTACGGCCCGACAGTGCGTTGTCTCAGCGGCGCGCCGGGAAGTGGCGAATCACGCCTTCCTGCACGGTGGTCGCGAGCAGCTCGCCGGTGCGGGCGTAGAAGTGCCCGCGGGCCAGGCCGCGCGAGCCCGCCGCCACCGGGGACTCGGTCGCGTACAGCGCCCAGTCGTCGAAGCGGAACGGCCGGTGGAACCAGATCGAGTGGTTGACCGTGGCCGCGATGATGCGGTCCCAGCCCCACGACAGCCCGTGCGTGGTGACGATCGAGTCCAGCACCGTCGTGTCGGACGAATACGCCAGCGCCGCAACGTGAATCAGCGGATCGTCGGGCAGCGCGCCGTCGGTGCGCATCCACACCCGGTTGTAGTCGAGGCTCTCGCCCTTGCCCTTGAGAATCCAGGCCGGGTCGTTGGTGTAGCGCATCTCGATGGGATGCGGTGCGTTGATGAACATCTGGAGCTTGTCCTCCATGCCCACGAACGACTCTTCCACGCGCGGAAGGCCTTCCGGGCCGGGGACATCGGGCAGGGGCGCGCCGTGCTCGAGCCCCTTACCCCAGTCCTGGAACGCGGCGAGCATGACGAACAGCTCCTGCCCGTCCTGATACGCCGTCACCGTGCGGTTGGCGATGGAGCGCCCGTCCCGGTGCCGATCGACGTGATATTCGATCGGCGCCTTGGGATCTCCGCCGCGCACGAAGTGCGCGTTGATCGCGTGGATCGGACGCTCCGGGCCCACCGTGCGGCCCGCGGCGATGATCGCCTGCGCGACCAGCTGGCCGCCGAACGTGCGGCTCCACACCTTCTCGGGATGATGTCCGAGGAAGATGTCGGGGCCGTTCTCCTCGAGATCGAGCAGGCGTAGTAGCTCGCGCAGATCTTCGGTCAGACCGGGCCCCTCCGGGTCCGCGACGACGTCCGAAGACGTCTCGTCCAGCGACGCACTCAAACTAGTGGTCCTCCTCGCCGATGCGATGCACGTGGATCAGGTTGGTGGACCCGACAGTACCCGGCGGCGAACCGGCCACGATGACCACCAGGTCACCCTTCTTGTACCGGCCGATCGAGAGCAACGCGTTGTCCACCTGGTGGATCATCTCGTCGGTCGTGCCCACGGGAGGAACGATGAACGTTTCCACGCCCCACGTCAAGGCCAGCTGACTACGAATCGCGGGCTGCGGCGTGAAGGCCAGCAGCGGCAGCGGGGTGTGCAGGCGAGCCAGGCGGCGCACCGTGTCACCGGACTGCGTGAAGGCAACCAGCGCTTTGGCATTCAGGCGCTCACCGATGTCGCGGGCGGCGTAGGAGATGACACCGCGCTTGGTCCGCGGCACGTGGGTCAGCGGCGGAACCCGGGTCGAGGACTCCGATTCCACGGCGTGCACGATGCGGGCCATGGTGCGCACGGCCTCGATCGGGTAGTCGCCGACCGAGGTCTCGCCGGAGAGCATGACCGCGTCCGCACCGTCGAGCACCGCGTTGGCCACGTCGGAGGCCTCGGCGCGGGTCGGGCGCGAGTTGGTGATCATGGACTCCAGCATCTGGGTGGCCACGATGACCGGCTTGGCGTTCTCGCGCGCCATCTGCACCGCGCGCTTCTGCACCAGCGGCACCTGCTCGAGCGGCAGCTCCACGCCGAGGTCGCCGCGGGCGACCATGATGGCGTCGAAGGCCAGCACGATGGCCTCCAAATTGTCGATGGCTTCGGGCTTTTCGAGCTTGCCGATGACCGGCACCCGGCGGCCCACGCGATCCATGATGTCGTGCACCAGCTCCACATCGGAGGGCGAGCGCACGAAGGACAGCGCGATGAAGTCCACGCCCAGCTTCAGGGCGAATTCCAGGTCGTCGATGTCCTTTTCGGACAGCGCGGGCACGGACACGTCCATGCCGGGCAGCGAGACGCCCTTGTTGTTGGAGACGGGGCCGCCCTCGGTGACGGTGCAGACCACGTCGTTGTCCTCGACGCGCAGCACGGTCAGCCCGACCTTGCCGTCGTCCACGAGCAGCCGGTCGCCGGGCTTGGCGTCCTTGGCGAGGTGTTTGTAGGTAGTGGAAACCCGGTCATGAGTGCCGATGATGTCGTCGACGGTGATTCGGACTTCCTCGCCCGTGTTCCACACGGTCTTGCCATCGCCCTCGAACCGGCCCAGCCGGATCTTCGGTCCCTGCAGGTCGGCGAGGATGCCGACAGCGCGACCGGCGGTATCGCTGGCCGCACGCACCTTCTTGTAGTTCTCGGCATGATCTGAGTGCTCGCCGTGGCTGAAGTTCAGGCGCGCAACGTCCATGCCACTTTCGACGAGCTCACGAATCCGGTCCTCGGATGACACTGCTGGCCCGAGGGTGCACACAATCTTCGTTCGTCGCATCACGCCCTAAACCCTAGACCTGTGACAACCCTCATGCCGACCCCGGCACACACATATACGGTTCTCGTAAGCAGCCGTTCAGTTAACAGCAGGTCAACGGGCGACGTGCCTGGCCAGCCGGGTCTCCAAGCGGGTTTGACCGAATCCGAGGACCAGACATATTACCCAGTAGTAAATTGCGGCAACCCCATACAGCGCGAAGAAGTCGAAGGTCGGCGCGGCGGCCATCTGCGCGGTACGCAGCAACTCGGTGACCAGGATGGTGGACGCCAGCGAGGTGTCCTTCACCAAGGAGATCAAGGTGTTCGACAGCGGCGGCACCGCGATGCGCGCGGCCTGCGGCAGCACCACCAGCCGCAGCGCCTGCGCGTAGCTCATGCCGACCGAGTAGGACGCCTCCCACTGCCCGTGCGCGACCGAAAGGATCGCGGCGCGAATGATTTCGGCCGCGTACCCACCCACATTGAGGCTGAAGGCGATGATCGCGGCCGGAAACGGCTTCAGCACGATATCGAAGGCGGGCAGGCCGAAGAAGATGATGAACAGCTGCACCAGCAGCGGCGTCCCGCGAATGATCGAGATGTAGAAGCGCGCGGCCGCCGACAGCGGCCACACGCTCGACATGCGGGCCAACGCCACGAACAGGGCGATGGCCAGCCCGATCACGAAGCTGATGGCCGTCAGCGGCAGCGTCTTGTCGACCGTGGCCTGCAGCATCGGCCACAGGTTGTGTCTGACCAGCGCCCAGGTGGCGTCGTCCATGTCGAATGGCCCTGTGCGGCTTACTTGCTGACGTCGGTGCCGAAGTACTTGTCCGAGATCTTGGCGAGGGTGCCGTCGGCGCGCAGCTCGTCGAGGGCCTTGTTGATCTGATCGGTCAGCGCCTGCTCGTCCTTGCGGGCGGCGAAGGCCTGCTTGGAGGTCTCACCGGTCTTGCCGACGATCTGGATGGTGCCGGTGCCCTGCGCCTTGGTGTAGGCGTTCACCGCGAGGGTGTCGTTGACGGTGGCGTCGGCGCGGCCGGTCTTGAGCAGCTGAGTGGCCTCGACGAAGCCCGGAATGGCCTCGACCTTGCAGCCCGCCTGCTTGGCGACGTCGGCCCAGTTGCTGGTCTCGGACTGGGCGCAGGTCTTGCCGTTCAGGTCGGCGAGGGTGTGGATGCCGTCATTGCCGGTCTTGGTGACGATGACGCCCTCGGAGACGGTGTAGGGCTGGGAGAGCGAATACTTCTGCTCGCGTTCGGGTTTGACGGTGACCTGGTTGGCGATGAGGTCCACGCGCTTGGACTCCAGCGCGGCGAACAGCGAGTCCCAGGGGGCGGTGGTGAACTCGATCTTCTTGCCGATCTTGTCGCCGACGGCCTTGATCACGTCGATGTCGTAGCCGGTGAGGGTGCCACCGTTGTCCTGGTAGGTGAACGGGGAGTAGTTGCCCTCGGTGCCGACCTTCAGGACATTGGCGTCGTTCTTGCTGGAGCTGCACGCGACGAGCCCCGCGGCGGCGACTACGGCGAGCATGACGGCGGCGAGCTTACGGCGCACGAAGGGACCTCTCCTCGGGCGTGGGTGACCACGCGACAAACAACCGACAAAGGGTACGCCGCGAACCGACCGGGTGGCACGGCAACCATCATCTTGCGCGAAAACCTTGTAGCGGATCCGGCCCGATGATATGCGCGTGCGGCCGTCACTCGATCGAGTGACGGCCGCACGTTGCCGAAGTGTCGCTCTTAATCGCGCAGCGGACGCCCCTGCGGGTCCGGGACCTTGCCGGTGAGGATGAGGATGCCGTCGATCAGGGCCCAGATGCCGCAGCCGCCGCAGGTGACCAGCTGCAGCACGCCGATGGTGGTGTAGCCCAGGTAGAAGCGGCCGATGCCGAAGCCGCCGATGAGCAGCTGCAGCAGGCCCGCGGTCAGCTTGCTCTTGTCCGACAACGGAACTCCGAACGGGTCGCGGCCGTACGGCGCTTCCGGATCGCCGCCGTAGGGACCCGCGGGCCCGGGTGCGCCGAAGGGCGCGGGCTGCTGGCCGTAGGGCTGCGCCGGCTGACCGAAGCCCTGGGGTCCCTGCCCGGGGTACGGCTGCTGACCGTAGGGCTGCGGCTCACCGTAGGGCTGGCCGTACTGCGGCCCGGTGCCGGGCGCGCCGTACTGCGGTCCGTCCTGACCGGGCTGCTTGTTGAATGGGTCGGTCACTCGCGTCCTCCTGAATCGCGGACCGTCCCCCCGTGGAACGGCCCAAAAGGTCAGGAGCCATTCTTGCCGGACTCGACGGTTTTCGCCTGGTCAGCAGACTCCTTGCCCTCCGGCTCGGAACCGCCGGATTCGGAGGAGTTATCGCGCTCCGTCTCGGATTCGTTGCCGGGCGTAGGAGATTCGGACCCGGTATCCCCTTCGGATACCTCTGATTTGTCGGAATCGTCCGTTTCCGTGGCGGTTTCGGCCGCCGCGCCCGCCGCGCCGAAGGCCCGCAGCGCGCCGATCTGCCACGGCCACGGCCGCTCGATTCCCGGCCGCAACTGCTCGGCCGTCTCCCGCCCCTTGGTCGCGAACAGGAAATAGGCCACGGCGCAGACGAACACGATCGCCGAGGTGAAGGTGTTCACCCGCAGCCCGAGAATGTGGGTGGCCTCGTCGTCGCGCAGCAGCTCGACGAAGAACCGGCCGAAGCAGTAGATGGCCACGTACAGCGCGAACAGGCGGCCGTGGCCGATGCGGTACTTGCGATCCACGTACAGCAGGATCGCCACCCCGATCAGGTTCCAGATCAGCTCGTACAGGAACGTCGGCTGAACGATCTTCTCGGCCGCGCCCGCGGCGGTGCCGTTCATCATGTCCACGCCGCCGCTGTGGTCGTAGCGGACGAAGATCTCCAGACCCCACGGCATGGTGGTCTGGCGGCCGTAGAGCTCCTGGTTGAAGTAGTTGCCGAGGCGGCCGATGGCCTGGGCCAGCAGAATGCCCGGCGCGATGGCATCGCCGAAGGCGGGCAAGGGAATCCGGTACACCCGGCACCCGATCCACGCGCCGATGCCGCCCAGCAGCACCGCGCCCCAGATGCCGAGACCGCCCTCCCAGATCTTGAGCGCGTTCATGGGGTGACCGTTAGCGCCGAAGTACTTCTGCCAGTCGGTGGCCACGTGGTAGAGCCGCCCGCCGATCAGGCCGAAGGGCACCGCGAACATGGCCACGTCGAGCACCATGCCCGACTGCCCGCCGCGCTGGACCCAGCGCTTCTCGCCCAGCCAGATGGCCGCGACGATGCCGAGGATGATGCAGATCGCGTACGCCCGCAGCGGGAACGGGCCGATGTTCCAGACGCCGCGCGGCGGGCTGGGGATGTAGGCCAACACGTCGGCGCCGGCACTGTCGGCAAGGGTCCGTAAGGTCACGAGTCCCCACCGTAGCCGAAACCGACCACGGCGCGCCGCCGGAGGTCGACGCGCCGCGACCGGCCGGTAGTTCGGTAACCGGTCGATAGCCCGGTAACGCAAGGGATATACGAAGGGGCCGGCGCGGAATTCACGAGACGCGGAATTCACGAGAAAGGGCGCGCACCGAATTCGGTACGCGCCCTTCTGGAACTCGCGGTGTTACGAGGAAACCGGTGCCGAGCGCACGCCCTGCGCCAATTCCTCGGTCAGTTTGGCGACCGCGTCCAGGCCCTGCGCCGCGGCGGTCACCAGGGCCGAGCCGACAATGACACCGTCGGCGTAGGAAGCGATTTCGGCCGCCTGCTCGCCATTGCGCACACCCAGGCCGACGCCGATCGGAATATCGGAGTGGGCGCGAATGCGGGCGCACAGGGCCGGTGCCATGGACGAGACCGCGTCGCGCGCGCCGGTGACGCCCATGGTGGAGGCCGCGTACACGAAACCCTTGCTGGCTTCGAGGGTTTTGACCAGTCGCTCCTCGGTCGAGGACGGGGCGACCAGGAAGATGCGATCCAGGTTGTGGGTGGAGGACGCCACGAACCAGTCGTCGGCCTCCTCCGGAATCAGGTTCGGGGTGATCAGGCCGAGGCCGCCCGCCGCCGCGAGATCGCGGGAGAAGGTGTCCACGCCGTACTTGAGCACCGGATTCCAGTAGGTCATGACGACGGCCTTGCCGCCCGCCTGGGAGATGGCCTCCACGACCTTGAACACGTCGCGCACCCGGACGCCGTTCGCAAGGGCCTGCTCGGCGGCGCGCTGGATGGTCGGGCCGTCCATCACCGGATCGGAGTAGGCGACGCCGACTTCGATGACGTCGCAACCGGATTCGACCATGGTGCGGCACACGTCGATGGAGCCCTGCACATCCGGGTAGCCGGCGGGCAGGTAGCCGATGAGGGCGGCGCGGTTCTCCTCGCGGCAAGCCGCGAAGGTGCTCGCGAGTCGGGACTGCTGGTTCACTTCGCTTCCCCCTCGGGCTTGTCGAACAGCCCGAACCACTGGGCGGCCGTGTCCATGTCCTTGTCACCGCGGCCGGACAGGTTCACCAGAATGATCTTGCCCTCGCCGAGCTCCCGCCCGAGCTTGATAGCGCCCGCCACGGCGTGCGCGGACTCGATGGCCGGGATGATGCCCTCGGCGCGGCTGAGCAGCAGCAGCGCGTCCATGGCCTCGGTATCGGTGATCGGGTAGTACTCCGCCCGGCCGATGTCCTTGAGGAACGCGTGCTCCGGACCGACGCCCGGATAGTCCAAACCCGCTGAGATGGAATGGGAATCGAGGGTCTGTCCGTCCTCGTCCTGCAGCAGGTACGAGTACGCGCCCTGGAACGCGCCCGGCGTGCCACCGGTGAAAGTCGCGGCGTGACGGCCGGTTTCGACACCGTCGCCCGCGGCCTCGTAGCCGATCAGGCGCACGCCCGGATCGTCGATGAAGGCGTGGAAGATGCCGATGGCATTGGAACCGCCACCGACACAGGCGGTTACGGCGTCGGGCAGATGGCCGGTGTGCGCCTGGATCTGCTGGCGCGCCTCCAGGCCGATGATGCGCTGGAAGTCGCGCACCATGAGCGGGAACGGGTGCGGGCCCGCCGCGGTGCCGAAGCAGTAGTAGGTGGCCTCGGCATTGGTGACCCAGTCGCGCAGCGCCTCGTTGATGGCGTCCTTGAGCGTCTGCGAACCCGTTGTCACACTGATGACTTCGGCCCCGAGCAGCCGCATGCGGGCCACGTTCAACTGCTGGCGCACGGTGTCGACCGCGCCCATGTAGATGACGCATTCGATGCCCAGCAACGCGCACGCGGTGGCGGTGGCCACGCCGTGCTGGCCCGCGCCGGTCTCGGCGATCACCCGGGTCTTGTTCATGCGCTTGGCCAGCAGCACCTGACCGAGCACATTGTTGATTTTGTGAGAACCGGTGTGGTTCAGGTCTTCCCGCTTCAGGAAGATTCGCGCGCCACCGGCGTGCTGGGCCAGGTTCTTGCACTCGAACACCGGCGAGGGCCGCCCGGTGTAGTCGCGCTGCAGGCGATCGAGCTCGTCGAGGAAGTTGGGATCCACCCGGCACTTGTCGTATTCGGCGGTGACCTCCTCGATCACCGCCATCAACGCCTCGGGCACGTGGCGGCCGCCGTACACGCCGAAGTGCCCGCCCAGATCGGGTTCGTGGCTCTTGTGCGCGACGCCGTCGCTCATCTGCGGCAAGCCCAGAGTGTTCTTGCCAGAAAGCTTTTCGGTCTGTGTCATCGGCTCTTTCACCGTCCCCGGCGAACCGGCTTCGGGCACGAAGGGTGGGTTCCGGCGGTCACCAGTTCGGCCACCGCGGCGCGCGGGTCGCCGCTGGTCACCAGGCCCTCGCCGACGAGCACGGCGTCCGCGCCCGCACCGGCGTAGGCCAGCAGGTCCGCGGTGCCGCGAATGCCGGACTCGGCCACCCGGATCACCTCACTGGGCAGGCCGGGGGCGATGCGCGCGAACACATCCCGATCCACCTCGAGGGTCTTGAGATTGCGGGCGTTCACGCCGATCACACTGGCCCCGGCCTCGAGGGCGCGGTCGGCCTCCTCCTCGGTGTGCACCTCGACCAGCGCGGTCATGCCGAGCGATTCGGTGCGGTCGATGAGCGAGGACAGCACATCCTGTTCCAGGGCGGCCACGATCAGCAGGATCACGTCCGCGCCGTGGGCGCGGGCCTCGTGAATCTGGTACGGGCCGACAATGAAGTCCTTGCGCAGCACCGGGATGTCCACCGCGGCGCGGACCGCGTCCAGATCGGCGAGCGAACCGTGGAAGCGGCGCTGTTCGGTCAGCACGCTGATGATGCGCGCGCCGCCGTCCTCGTAGGCGCGGGCCAGGTCGGCGGGGTTCGGGATGTCCGCGAGCTCGCCCTTCGAGGGGCTGGCGCGCTTCACCTCGGCGATCACACCGATTCCCTCCGCGTGCAAGGCGGCCTTGGCGTCACGCGGGGACTGGGCCTTCGCGGCGGCCGCCTTCACGGCCTGGAAATCCAGGAGGGCTTCCCGTGCGGCCACATCCGCGCGGACCCCGTCGAGAATCGAGTCGAGTACCGTCATCTGGCTCGAATCCTTTCTGGGGAGACGGACTTGCTGCCTGAGAATCCCCCCAGGCGCTGTCTCACCGCTGCTGATAAAGAGTAAATGGCTATGTTCCCGTGCTTGACAGCGGGGCTGGAGTCGGCTGCGCTGCCGATCCCCGACCCTGCTCAGTGATGGTTGCCGCGCTGTCCCCTGTTGTCTGGATCATCGTGCGCGGCAGGGTGATTGGTTTCATCGTCGGTGGGATCGACACCTTCGTCGAGCGCGTCCCAGAGCACGCGGCCCGAGAGCTGACCCTCGGTGGCGGGCTGTGATGCGGATTCCGCATCGCGGACACGGGCGTGATGCGCGGCAACCTGCTCGGCCGCCGACAGCTTCCGATTGGCCGGATTGTCGTACTTTCCGGACATGCGAGGGGCGGCCGAGGACTGCCGGGCCAGCAGCAGACCCGCCGCGAACGCGGCCACCGCACCGGCCAGACACACCACCGCGGGCAGCCCGGAGGTCGTCACCCGACCGGCGTGATCACCGCCGTGCAGTTCGGCCAGCCGGGCCGCGCGCTCGCCCGTGCCCTTGTGCACGAGCAGGGCATACGCGGGCACCGCGGACACCGCCGCCAGCACCGCGACCACCACGCCGACACCGCGCCGCCACCAACCGTGGGTGGCGAACACGGCCGCGATGGTGGCCAGGAACGCCAGGGCCAGCGGGGTCAACGCCCCGAACCAGACACCGCCGTTGAGATCCTTGTGCCGGGGCAGGCCGTAGTCGGAGGTGATCTCGATGCTGGCC
Organism: Nocardia sp. CDC153; assembly: GCF_035818515.1. Lineage (NCBI taxonomy): Bacteria > Bacillati > Actinomycetota > Actinomycetes > Mycobacteriales > Nocardiaceae > Nocardia > Nocardia sp. CDC153. The sequence goes on from NZ_JAYKYU010000010.1 coordinate 124,182, forward strand.
CAGTTCATCCGCGAGGACACCCACAGCAGCGCCGCCGCCACCGCGAGCAGCGCGACCGCCACGATCGGCCGCGGCTTCTTCGCAGCCCCCGCCGTGCGGGCCTCGGCTGCCGCCGCAGCGGAATTGGCCTCGGCCTCGGCCAGATCGGCCGCCCTCGCCCGCTCGGCGATGCGCGCGGCGTCGGTATCCGCCGCGGCGGATGCGCTCGAATCGGCGGCGGCAGTGGCATTTTCGCGCGTCGGGGTCGCGTGATCCGAGCCCGCGGCAAGGGCGTCGGCCTTCGCTCCCGCATGCGGGCTCGCCGCCTGCACGGCGTCGGCCTGCGTCGAGTCGGGCACGGCCGCAGGGGAATTCGCGCTGCCGTTCGCCGCCGGACGCGAGCCGGAATGCGCCCCCGAACCTTCCGAACCTGCGGTGCCTGCCGAGCCGTCCGGGTCGGAACCGCTCATTGGTCCGAGCCGCTCGGGCGGTAGGCGCGCACGGTTTCCGCGGCGGCGATGGCCTTCAGCACCGCCATGGCCTTGTTGCGGGATTCGACGTCCTCGTAGTCCGGGTCGGAGTCGGCGACGATGCCCGCGCCCGCCTGCACGTAGGCCGTGCCGTCCTTGAGCAGCGCGGTGCGGATGGCGATGGCGGTGTCGGCGTCACCGGCGAAGTCGAGGTAGCCGACCACGCCCGCGTAGACACCGCGGCGGGTGGGTTCGAGCTCCTCGATCAACTCCATGGCGCGGACCTTGGGCGCGCCCGAGAGGGTGCCCGCCGGGAAACACGCCTGCACGGCGTCGAGGGCGACCTTGCCGGGCTTGAGGCGGCCGGAGACCGTGGAGACCAGGTGCATGACGTGCGAGTAGCGCTCGACGTGGCGGTACTCGGTGACCTTCACCGTGCCCGGCTCGCACACCCGGCCCAGATCGTTGCGACCCAGATCGACGAGCATGAGGTGCTCGGCGTTCTCCTTTTCGTCTGCCAGCAGACCCTTTTCGAGCAGGAGGTCGTCCTCCTCGGTGACGCCGCGCCAGCGGGTGCCCGCGATGGGGTGGGTGGTGGCCACGCCGTCCTTCACCGTCACCAGCGATTCGGGGCTGGAGCCGACGATGGAGAACGCGGTGCCGCCCGCGCCGTCCGGGATGTGCATGAGGTACATGTACGGGCTCGGGTTCGAGGCCCGCAGCATGCGGTACAGGTCGATCGGGGTGCCGTGGTAGTCCATTTCGAAGCGCTGCGAGAGCACCACCTGGAACGCCTCGCCCGCCTCGATCTCCTTGACCAGCCGCCGCACGCCCGCGCCGAACTCGTCGGAGGTGCGCTGGCGGCGGAAGTTGGGCTCGGGGCGGTCGAAGACCGAGACCGTGGAGTCGGCCGGGGCGGCCAGCGCCTCGGTCATGCGGTCCAGGCGGGCGACCGCGTCGTCGTAGGCCTCGTCCACGCGCTCGTCGGTGCCGTTCCAGTTGACGGCATTGGCGATGAGGGTGATCGCGCCCTCGTGGTGGTCGAAGGCGGCCAGGTCGGTGGCCAGCATGAGGACCATCTCGGGGACCTGGAGGTCGTCGGTGGCCAGCACGGGCAGGCGCTCGAGGCGGCGGACGGTGTCGTAGCCGAGATAGCCGACCATGCCGCCGGTCAAGGGCGGCAGACCGGGCAGTCGCTCGGTGCGCAGGACCTCGAGCGACTCGTGCAGCGCGGCGAGCGGATCGCCGCCCACCGGCGCGTCGGCCGGGGTCTGGCCGATCCAGGCGGCCTCGCCGTCGAGCACGGTCAGCGCGCTGGGGCTGCCCGCGCCGATGAACGACCATCGCGACCAGGAGCGGCCGTTCTCGGCCGATTCCAGCAGGAAGGTACCGGGGCGGTCCGCGGCCAGTTTGCGGTAGGCCGAGAGCGGAGTCTCGGAGTCCGCCAACACCTTTCGGATCACCGGGACCACCCGGTGATCGGCCGCCAGCGCCCGGAACTGCTCCCGGGTGGTGGTGGTATCGATAGCAGCGTTCAGAGGTGAACCATGCGCGCCGTGCATTCACCCATCATTCCAGGCACGCCGACGGGTTGATAAATCGCGCTCCCCGGCCCAGCCGAGCGGGCACCTGTGGCGAATACCTGAAGCGGTCATCACTACACTCACGGCGGTCTCCAGGCACCCGGCTCGTTCGGGCCGGCTCCCGGAGGTCGTCTCTGCTCCGGCAGCAAGATGGAGAGGTCGCACGCGGTATCCCCATTTTCGAGAGGAGTTCAACACAGATGTACCCCTCGCAACCGGTAGCTCCGGAGGGTCCACGGCACGCAGCACCGCAGGTCGCACCGGGTGTCCATCCCGGCCAGCCGCCGCGGATGATGAATATGAACACCGGCGGGAAGTACTCCGCCATCGCCTCGTTCGTCACCTATGTGAAGGCCCTGGAAGCGCTGGACCCGCGCAGCTTCCCGGACGAGTACGCCGAGCACACCGACCGCATCCGGGAACTCAAGCCGTTCCTGCGCGCGCACGGCATCCTCGATGTCATGGAGATCAAGAACCCGGAGGTCGCCGCCCTCATCGGCGTGTAGACCGACACCCCACGTCGGGGGTGGTTGGGGCTCCGGGGGTTTCACCCCCGGACCCCCAAGCAAATAGCTCGTGGGCGATGGATTCGGGGTAGGGTGCGGGGTATGAAGGCAGGTCAGCTCGCGCCGAATTTCGAGCTTCCGGATCAGTCAGGCACCGTGCGTTCGCTCGAGTCGTTGCTCGCGGACGGGCCGGTGGTGTTGTTCTTCTATCCCGCGGCGAATACGCCGGTGTGCACCGCCGAGGCGTGCCATTTTCGGGATCTGGCAACGGAATTCAAGAACGCGGGGGCCACACCCGTGGGGATCAGCGCGGATTCGGTGGACGTGCAGTCCGGGTTCGCGGCGAAGCAGGGGCTGGGGTTTCCGGTGCTGTCCGATGCCGGGGCCAAGGTGGCCGCGGAGTTCGGGGTGAAGCGGGGGCTGCTGGGTGCGGTCATGCCCGTCAAGCGGACGACCTTCGTGATCGACCCGGATCGCACCATCGCCAAGGTCATCGCGAGCGAGATTCGGGCGAATGTCCACGCCGATGAGGCGCTGAAGTTCCTGCGCGAGCGCGGCTGACGGCCAGCTCGGGTGACCTGTTTGCTGGGCGCACGGCTCGGTCGGAGCGTCGTTGCTTCGCGTGCCAGCAAATCGGACATACGCTGGGGCTATGACTACGCCCAGCACGGACCAGCCGGAGCGGACCCGCTCGACCTTCGTCACGTGGCGCAATCGCATCATCGCGCTCGTGGTGGGCGCGGCGGTGTTGTGGCTGGCGTACGTAATCCTGGCGGCGTTCATTCCGCGGTGGTGGGCGCAGCGCATCGCGGAAATGGTCGGCTCGAGTTTCGCCAAGGGAATCTGGTACGGCCTGCTCATGGGCGCGGTGTGTACGGCCGTGCCATTGTTTCTGCTGATGTTGGCGGCGCTCAGTTGGAGCAAACGGGGCGGTAGGTTCATTGCCGGTGCCGCGGCCGTTCTCGCCCTCATTGTCGCCATTCCGAATTTGATGACGCTGACCATCGTGCTCGGCGATTCCAATGCCGCACACGCCGGTCAGCGCATTCTCGATGTCGACGGCCCCGGCTTCCGCGGCGCGGCCCTGGCGGGCGCGATCGTGGCCGCGGTGCTGTTCCTGCTCGTGGCATTTCTGGTGGTGCGCAGGCGATTCCGCCGTCATCGTGCCGAGAAGCAGCGGACCGCACCGGAAAAGCCGCGCGTGTCACCGGAAACTCCGGCAAATCCTCCGGAAGTCGGCGCGAACTGATCCGGTGTCGCGACACGCGTGATCGATGTCACGTCATTCAGCAACACCGTGACTGACGAGCGAAGTCGTGGCAAACTTTGACGTGCGAGTGACTCGTACGATGCCGTACCGCAAGCCCTCCCGCCGGTCGGCACGCCGCGTCACTTGGCTGCTACGAGAGGGCGCGCACGGTGACCAAGTGGTTGAATCCCATGGAACAGCGAGCTTGGCGTACCCTTGTCGCGCTCACCACCAGATTGCCCGCCGCGTTGGATACTCAGCTGCAACGTGAGTCCGGGATTACCCATTTCGAATACTTAGTGATGACTCTGCTCTCCGAAGAACCGGGCCATCGGTTGCAACTGAGCGAGCTTGCGCAAAAGGCAAACGCATCGCTATCGCGGCTCTCGCACGTGGTATCCAAACTCGAACGGCTCGGCTGGGCCCAGCGCGTCACCATCAGCGGCCGCCGCGGGGCGCAGGCCGTGCTGACCGACGCCGGATTCCAGAAGGTCACCGAGGCCACGCCGGGCTATCTGGAATGCGTGCGCGGCTTGGTCTTCGACGGCCTCGACGCACAACAGACCAAGGAGTTGCTCGAATTGGGCGAGACCCTGGTCGCCCAGCTCGACAAGGGCATGGCGCGCGGGCTCGGCCGCTCGGGGCGACCGAACTCGCACCTCGAGATCGAAAGCTGAACCGGGCTAGAGCAGCGAATCACCCTGCGACAGCAGCACGTCGGTGTCGAAGCAGGTGTGGGTGCCGGTGTGGCAGGCCGCGCCCTCCTGATCGACGACCAGCAGCACGGTGTCGCCGTCGCAATCCAGGCGCACCTCGTGCACGTACTGGGTGTGGCCGGAGGTCTCGCCCTTGACCCAGTACTGCTGGCGCGACCGCGAATAGTAGGTGCCCTTGCGGGTTTCGAGGGTGCGGGCGAGGGCCTCGTCGTCCATCCACGCCATCATGAGCACATCGCCGGTGCTCTTCTCCTGCGCGATGGCCGCGAACAGCCCGTCGGAGTTGCGCTTGAGCCGCGCCGCGATGGCGGGATCGAGGGAGCTCATCGGACGGTGATTCCTTCCGTGCGCATGGCGTCCTTGACCTGGCCGATGGTCAGATCGCCGAAGTGGAAGACGCTGGCGGCCAGCACCGCGTCCGCACCGGACTGCACGGCGGGCGCGAAGTCCGCCACCTTGCCCGCGCCGCCGGAGGCGATGACCGGCACCGACACCGCGGCGCGCACGGCCCGGATCATGGGCAGATCGAATCCGGACTTGGTGCCGTCGGCGTCCATGGAGTTGAGCAGGATCTCCCCCACCCCCAATTCGGCCCCGCGCACGGCCCATTCGACGGCGTCGATGCCGGTTCCGCGCTTGCCGCCGTGCGTGGTGACCTCCCACCCGGACGGGGTGGGGTCCTGGCCTGCCGGCACGGTCCGCGCGTCCACCGACAGCACGATGCACTGCGAGCCGAAGCGCTCCGACATCTCGCGCAGCACCTCGGGCCGGGCGATGGCGGCGGTGTTCACCGACACCTTGTCCGCGCCCGCGCGCAGCAGCCGGTCCACGTCCTCGACGGTGCGCACGCCGCCGCCGACGGTGAGCGGGATGAAGATCTGCTCGGCGGTGCGGGTCACCACGTCGATCATGGTGCCGCGGTCGCCGGTGGAGGCGGTGACGTCGAGGAAGGTCAGTTCGTCCGCGCCCTGGGCGTCGTAGGCGGCCGCGAGTTCCACGGGATCGCCCGCGTCCCTGAGGTTTTCGAAGTTGACGCCCTTGACCACGCGGCCCGCGTCCACATCCAGGCAGGGGATCACACGCACTGCCAAGCTCATTGCTCCACCTCTCCTCGGACCCGATCGGCCGTGTCGGCGATCAGGTCCAGTAATTCCTCGTGCACGCCGGGCGCGGCGGCCAGCACCGAACCGGACTCGATGGTCCAGTCGCGCCCCAGCAGGTCGGTGACCACGCCGCCCGCGGCCCGGACCAGGGCCACCCCCGCGGCGTTGTCCCAGGGGTGATGTCCGAACACCACGGCACCGCCCAGAATTCCCGAGGCGGTGTAGGCCAGGTCGATGCCGGTGGACCCGTACATGCGCTGGCGGCCCGACAGCCGCGACAGCGCACCCAGCAGGTTGAAGCGGAAGATGCCCGGAATCCGGCCCGCCCCATCGATATTGAAGCTGCCGAAGCCGATCATGGCGGTGGCGAGCTTGGCCGGAGCCAAGGGCGGCAACGGTTTTCCGTTCAGCAGCAGCGGCCCGCCCTCGACCGCCGCGTACCGCTGCCCCAGGACCGGCAGCCAGGTCAAGCCGAGGACCGGCACCCCCTCGCGCACCAGCGCCAGCAGCATCCCGCACATCGGGCTGCCCGCCGAATAGTTGAAGGTGCCGTCGATCGGGTCGAGCACCCACGCCGTCCCGGAGGTCAGCTGCGGGCCGCCGAATTCCTCGCCGTGCACCGGGATTCCGGTGCGCTCGCCGAGGCGCTGCGCGATGGTGCGTTCCAATTCCAGGTCGAGTTCGGTGGCGAAGTCGTTGCGCCCCTTCTCGACCGCGCTCGGCGCTCCGATGCCCTCCACGAAACGCGGTGCGGCGGAGTCGAGCACGTCACTGGCGATGCTGAGCAGCTCGGCGAGGTCGGCCACGGCGCTAGCGGACCGCGGCCAGGGCTTCGGGCAGCGTGAACCGCCCCGCGTACAGCGCCTTGCCGATGATCGCGCCCTCGACGCCCTCGTCCACCAGGGTCGCGATGGCGCGCAGGTCGTCGAGCTGCGAGATGCCGCCCGACGCGATGACCGGGGCCTCGCAGGCATTGGCGACCTGGCTCAGCAGTTCCAGGTTCGGCCCGGTCAGGGTGCCGTCCTTGGAGACATCGGTGACCACGTAGCGCGAGCAGCCATCGCGTTCGAGGCGCTCGAGCACCTCCCACAGGTCGCCGCCGTCGGTCACCCAGCCGCGGCCGCGCAGCCGCCACTCGCCGTCGATGAGCTTGACGTCCATGCCGACCGCGATCTTGTCGCCGTACTCGCCGATGGCCCGGGCGCACCATTCCGGATTCTCGATGGCCGCGGTGCCGAGATTGACCCGCGCGCAGCCGGTGGCCAGCGCCGCCTTCAGCGACTCGTCGTCCCGAATGCCGCCCGACAGCTCGACCTTCACGTCCAGCTCGCCGATCACCTCGGCCAACAGCTCGCGATTGCTGCCCTTGCCGAACGCGGCGTCCAGATCCACCAGATGCACCCACTCGGCTCCCGCGTGCTGCCAGGCCAGGGCGGCCTCGCGCGGCGAACCGTAGCTGGTTTCGCTGCCCGCCTCCCCCTGAACGAGGCGCACGGCCTCACCATTGGCGACATCGACGGCGGGTAGCAGCACAAGACTCACGCAAGCATCCTAGTGGTTACCAATCGCCCAGCCGCCGTCGGCCCGGCCCGGCCGTCTGCGCGAATCGATCACCGGAACGGCCGCGAGAGCGCATCCTGAGTCGGCAATCGGGCCGATGCCCGTCCCCGCAGCGACCAAAGGAGACCTCTTGTCCCGGAACGCAAGAATCACGATCTCGGTGCTCGCTGTGCTCGCGGTCGCGGGTTGTGGCGGAGGGACGAGCGGGACGCAGGCGACCACGACATCGAGAACGACGGCGGTCACGACCTCGACCACGACCAGCGCGACGCTATCCATGGCCCCGACCACCGTGCCCGCGGGCGGAGCGACCACCGAACAGCCCTGCAAACCGGATCCGGCGGTGATCAGGAACGCGGCGGCGACCCTGGCACCGGTGGAGGTGGTGCCGGGCAAGCCGTGGAAGTGGGCGCTTCCCGCGGTCGGGGCCAATCCGACGGTGAACGGGATCTGCTCCGGTTTGTCGGCCGCGTTGATCAGTGTCGAAGGCGCGACGGCCAGTTCGCCCATGCAGGTGCTGCTGTTCCATCGCGGCGGATACGTCGGGACGGCCGAGCCCACCTGGAACAGCTTCATCTCCCCCGACCCGGCGCACACGACCGACGACAGCGTCGGTTTGAAATACAAGATCCCCGGCAGCTGCGACGCCTGCGCGGACGGCACCTTCTATTGCGTCCAATACCGTTGGGACGGAGCGAAAGTCGAGACCGTGGGCCGACCGCCCCGGGTGATCGGCACGACGGTGGAGCCCGGGTCGACCCGGTGTTGAGGCCCGGGTCAGCCCGCGCGCGAATGCTTTTCGAGGATGCGGTTGAGGGTCAGCACGAAGTTCGCGCGCTCCGCGGAGGTGAAGCCGGGCAGTAGGTCGCGCTGGGCGGCCTCGAGGCGTTCGTCTAGGTCGGCCAGGTGGGCTCGACCCGCCGGGGTGAGGGTCAGGGTGTTGCGGCGGCGGTCCGCCGGATCGGGTGTGCGCCGCAGGAAGCCGCGGTCGGCGAGGTCGTTGACCGCGGCGACCACGTCGCTGCGGTCGATGCCGGTGCGGCGTCCGGCCTCGGCCTGACTGAGCGGGCCCTGCTCGTCGAGGGTGGCGAGCAGGGCGTAGTGGTAGCGGCGGGAACCGGTGGGCTCCAAGGCCTTCTCGGTGCAGCGGTTGGCGATGATCGCCACCTGGCCGACCAGGCGGGTGGGCAGGGCACGCAGCCTGCCGGAGGCTCCTTCGGGCGCGGAATCCATGAGAGGAATCTAGCAACACTTGTTGGGGAGACCCACAATCGATTACATTGGTTGCACCAACGTTGGATCAGCCAACGAATCTCGTGAAAGAGTCGCACCGTGAACGCCATCGACACCACCACCCGCCAATTCCAGGACCTGGCCGACAAATTCGAGATCACCGAGTTGGTCAGCCGCCTCGGCCGCGCGCTCGACGAGGGCGATTGGGCGGAGTTGGCCGAGCTCTACACACCCGACGCGATTGCCCGCACCCCCGGCGGGCTGGCCACCGGCCGCGCGGCCCTGCTGACCCAGGCCCGCCGCAATCACTCCCCCGACCGGCACATTCAACACGTGATCAGCGGCGTGCTCATCACCCTCGACGGCGACACCGCTCGGGTGCGCGCGAACCTGCTGGCCGTCTTCGCCTGGGACCCCGCCCAGGACCCCACCCTCGGGTCGCGTCCACAACTCACCCTCGGCGAGATCTACCGCTTCGAGGCCGTCCGCACGCCCGGCGGCTGGCGGTTCTCCCGCGTCGAGTCCACCCCGGTCTGGTCCGTCGGCACCCGGCCGGCTCCCGCCACGCCCTAGCGTGCGGCGGCGCGGTCGGTGGCGTCGCCTATCCTCGGAGGTGGCGACGCTGAAGGAGAGTAGGCCGTGAGATTGACAAGCGGGACGAGTTAGTTCGATGTCGGAGCGGGAAGTACCGGGACCGGGATCCTTGCCGGGACCCGGTGGGGACAGGTTCGACGCGGTGGAACGGTTGCGCCGCAAGCTGGAAAGCTTGCGAGCCGCCGACAACAAGCCTGCCCCGGCGGGGGACGGCACGAATCTCACCCGAATGCCGCGTCGCCCGCGGCGCATGACCGAGGAAGTCGGCGGCCCACCGGATCAGCCGTGGCGTCACGACGGCGGTTCCCGTTACGATCCCGCGCCGACCAGACCCGTCACCCGCTCCGAACTCCAGCGCGAAACCGGTTGGTGGCCGGCCGATCCGGGCGCGACGCCGCAATCCGGGCCCGAGGCCGCGCCCGAACCCGGGGGCAGTGTCATCGATTTCGGCGCGGCGCGCGCGAGACGAGTCGGGGGCGAGGCCCCGGCCGCCGGTATCCGGCGCGTGGCCCGACCCCGGCGCATCAACTCCGATACCGTCGAGAGCCCCGGCGTCGGCTCCGACGAGCAGCCGGATTCACCACGCTGATCGGTCAGATCGAGTCGACCCAGTTGCGCAGCAGCTGCGCCCCGGCGTCCCCGGACTTCTCCGGGTGGAACTGGGTGGCCGAGAGCGGACCGTTCTCGACCGCGGCCAGGAACGGCACCCCGTGCTCGGCCCAGGTCAGCTTGGCCGGGGCGATCTGACTGCCGCCGTCGGGTTCCCACGCCCAGTGCTGGGCGGCGTAGGAGTGCACGAAGTAGAAGCGGGTGTCGGCGTCCATGCCCGCGAACAGCACGCTGTCCTCCGGGGCCTTGACCGTGTTCCAGCCCATGTGCGGCAGCACGGGCGCGTCCAAACGCTCGACGGTGCCGGGCCACTCGGCGCAGCCCTCGGTCTCGACGCCGAATTCGACGCCGCGCTCGAAGAGAATCTGCATGCCGACGCAGATGCCCAGGATCGGACGCCCGCCGGAGAGCCGCTTGCCGATGATGCGGTCACCGCGCACCGCCCGCAGGCCGGCCATGCACGCGGCGTACGCGCCGACCCCGGGAACCACCAAACCGTCGGCGCTCAAAGCGATTTCGGGATCGGCGGTAATGGTCACCTCGGCACCGGTGCGGGCCAGTGCCCGGCTGGCGGAGTGCAGGTTGCCGGAACCGTAGTCCAGCAGCGCGATCTTCTTGGTCACAGCGAACCCTTCGTGGAAGGCACGCCGGTGACGCGCGGGTCGTATTCGACGGCGGCGCGCAAAGCCCGTGCGACGGCCTTGTATTCGGCCTCGGTGATGTGGTGCTGGTCGCGGCCGTAGAGGACGCGCACGTGCAGGGCGATGCGGGCGTTGAGCGCGATCGACTCGAACACGTGCCGGTTGATGACCGTCGAGTACGACGCGGTCGGCGCGACGCTCGGAATGATGGTGTGCAGCATGTGATCCGGTTCCCCGGTGTGCACGCAGTACGGCCGCCCGGACACGTCGACGACGGCGTGCGCGAGGGTCTCGTCCATCGGAATGAAGCAGTCGCCGAAGCGGCGAATGCCCTTCTTGTCGCCGAGCGCCTGGCCCAGCGCCTGGCCGATGACGATGGCGGTGTCCTCGACGGTGTGGTGGGCCTCGATCTCGATGTCGCCCTTGGCCTGCACGGTCAGGTCGAAGCTGCCGTGCTGGCCGAAGGCGGTCAGCATGTGGTCGTAGAACGGGACGCCGGTGGAGATGTCGGTCTTGCCGGAGCCGTCGAGGTTGAGCTCCACCACGATGCTGGACTCGCGGGTGGTGCGCTCGACGCGTGCGATGCGATCGGCGGGGCGGTCGGTGGTCATCGGGCGATCAGCTCCTCGGACGCCAGTTTCGCGCTGACGCGCAGGAATTCGTCGTTCTCGGCGGCCAGGCCAATGGTGGTGCGCAGATAGCCGGGGATGCCGACATCGCGAATCAGCACACCCTCGTCGAGGTAGTGCTGCCAGGCGCGCGGCGCGTCGGCGAAGCGGCCGAAGAGCACGAAGTTGGCGTCGGAGGGAATGACCTCGTAGCCGAGTTCGGTCAGCGCGGCCATGACGCGGTCGCGCTGGGCGGCCAATTCGTGGACGCTGCCCAGGGTTTCGTCCGCGTGCCGCAGGGCGGCGCGGGCGGCGGCCTGGGTGACCACCGACAGGTGGTACGGCAGACGCACCAGCAGCATGGCGTCGATGACCGCGGGCGCGGCCACCAGGTAGCCCAGCCGCCCGCCCGCGAAGGCGAACGCCTTGGACATGGTGCGGCTGACCACCAGCTTGCTCGGGTACTTGTCGATCAGGCCGATCGCCGAAGGGGCGGAGGAGAATTCGCCGTACGCCTCGTCGACCACCACGATGCCGGGCGCGGCCTCGAGGATGCGCTCCAGGTCCGCTATCGGAATGCTGTGTCCGGTCGGGTTGTTGGGGCTGGTCACGAAGACCACGTCGGGCTTCTTCTCCCCCACCGCCATGACCGCGTAGTCGATGTCGAGGGAGAAGTCGCCATTGCGCTTGGCCTCGATCCACTCGGTGTCGATGCCCTCGGAGATGATCGGGTGCATCGAGTAGGAGGGCACGAAACCCAGTGCGCTGCGGCCGGGTCCGCCGAAGGCCTGCAGCAGCTGCTGCAGAATCTCGTTGGAGCCGTTGGCCGCCCACACATTGGCGGTGTCCACCGCGACGCCGGTCTGCCGGGTCAGGTAGGCGGCCAGATCCGACCGCAGGCCGACCGCGTCGCGATCGGGATAGCGGTGCAGATCGGCGGCCGCCGCGCGCACGGACTCGGCGACATCGTCGACCAGCGCCTGGCTCGGTGGGTGCGGGTTCTCGTTGGTATTGAGCTGCACCGGCACCGTCAATTGCGGTGCGCCATAAGGGCTCTTGCCGCGCAGGCTCTCCCGCAGCGGCAGATCGTCGAGGGAGATATTCGATCCGGGAACGGTCACAGCACTCACGCCAGCTCCCCGAATCGCGCCTGCACGGCCTGACCGTGCGCGGGCAGGTCCTCGGCATTGGCCAGGGCGACAACGTGCCCGGAGACATCCTTCAGCGCGGCCTCGGAGTACTCGACGACGTGAATGCCGCGCAGGAAGGTCTGCACGCTCAAACCCGAAGAGTGCCGGGCACATCCGGCGGTGGGCAGCACGTGATTGGAGCCCGCGCAGTAGTCGCCCAGCGAGACCGGCGACCACGCGCCGACGAAAACCGCTCCGGCCGAACGCACCTGGGCGGCGACACCCGGCGCGTCGGCGGTCTGGATCTCCAGGTGCTCGGCCGCGTAGGCGTTCACCACGCGCAGACCCTGCGCGATGTCGTCGACCAGCACGGTGCCGGACTGCTTGCCCGACAACGCTTCCGCGACGCGATCGTGGTGCTTGACCACGGCCATCTGCGCGGTCAGCGCCCGATCCACGGCGTCGGCCAGTTCGACGCTGTCGGTCACCAGGACGCTGGCGGCCAGCACGTCGTGCTCGGCCTGCGAGATGAGGTCGGCGGCCACGTGCACCGGATCGGCGGTGGCGTCGGCCAGGATCGCGATCTCGGTGGGCCCGGCCTCGGCGTCGATGCCGACCAGCCCGCGGCACAGCCGCTTGGCGGCGGTCACGTAGATGTTGCCCGGCCCGGTGATCATGTCGACCGGTTCCAGCTGCGCGCCATCGGTATCGACGCCGCCGTAGGACAGCAGCGCCACGGCCTGCGCACCGCCGACCGCCCATACCTCGTCGACACCCAGCAGCTTGGCGGCCGCCAGGATGGTCGGGTGCGGCAGGCCGCCGAACTGCGCCTGCGGCGGGGAGGCGACGACCAGCGAGTCCACGCCCGCAGCCTGCGCCGGAACCACGTTCATGACGACCGAGGACGGGTAGACGGCATTGCCGCCGGGCACGTAGAGCCCGACCCGCTCGACCGGAATCCACCGCTCGGTCACGGTGCCGCCGGGCACCACCTGGGTGGTCTTGTCGGTGCGCCGCTGATCGTTGTGCACCTTGCGGGTGCGCTCGATGGCGACCTCGAGGGCGGTGCGCACGGCCGGATCCAGTTCGGCCAGCGCCTTGTCCAGCTCCGCGGCGGGCACCCGCACCGAGGCGGGCGTCACGCCGTCGAATCGCTGGCTGAATTCCTGCGCGGCCGCCACGCCCCGATCGCGAATCGCCTCCACGACCGGCCGCACATGATGCAGCACCGAGTCCACGTCGACGCCCCCGCGCGGCAGTGCCGCGCGCAGTTCGGCAGCAGTGGGAGTACGTCCGCGCAAATCCACGCGGGCGAGCTCGATGCGGCTGTTCATAGCGCTGTGCAGTCCTTTGTCTGTGCTGAATCGAAGGTCGGCGGCACGGTCGAAACCGCTCGCGACCAGGTACCAGCCTATCGGGTCGCCGCCAGCGCTTTACTTCCCGGCCGAGGTCGCGCGCGCGATAGCCGCCCGTAAGCCGTCGGGGGTGAGATTCTCCAGCGTCGTATCCCCGACCTTCACGACCGGCACATGGGTCAGACCGGCGGTGATCGCCTGCCTGCTGTGCGCGGCGACGAAACCGGCATAGCGGCCGGAGTGAATGCAGTCGGCGACGTCGGGGCCGCCGACACCGGCGTCCGCGGCCAGCTGAACCATCTTGTCGTCGGTGAGCCCGGGACCGTTCTCGGCGGGCTGGTTGTCGAACATCCGCTGGCTGAAGTCCGGCCAATAGCCCTTGTTGGCCACGCCGACACAGGTGCTCGCATTCGCCGCGCGGGAGGAGTACTTGTCCTTCGACAGGCCGTCGAGGACCGCGACCGTGTCGTATTCGGCCGATACCGTCCCCGCCTTCACCAGATCGGCGAGCGTGGGACCGGTGGTGATCTCGAACTGACGGCAGATCGGGCATTGGTAATCGGTAATGACCGTGACGACGGTGTCGGCGCTGCCGTAGTGCAGACGCCCGTCCGCGGTGTAGATCGCGGGCGGTGCGACGGCCGCGGCGGCTTGGCGCCGGTCGTCGTCCTTGTGCAGATAGCTGGCGGTGACGACGGCGATCAGGGCGGCGATGACAATGACCGCGCCGACCGATATCGGCGTGACAATGCGGCGTTGCCTGGTCGCGCGCGCGACTTTCCGGCTGCTGCGATTCATGAATAGCCATGATATTGCTGGCCAATTGTCCAAATAGGTTAGACACTCGATTGTCAAGAGCTTCCGCAGTAAAAGGGGCGGAAAAAATATCCGCAGCGGACAACGTGTAGCAGGTACTGGAGCTGGGAAAACTCGCGATTTGTAATCCGGGTCACCTTGACCGGGCATTTCTCCAATCCGGACGCTTAGCGCATGAATTGCATCGGCAAGCTCGCGGTTACTGCCGCCCTGGGCGCAAGCGTCCTGGGCTCGGTACTCGGAATGCCGGGAACGAAGACGGCTGCCGCCGATCCGGCACCCGCCGAGTGCAGCACCGACAACTCGGTTCCGAATCGCTCCACGCTGTCCTGCCCGCCCGGAGTGGGCGAGGGATTGCACGCCTATATCCAATGCCGCGATATCGGCGGCCTCCTGCACACCCGCATCGGCACCACGCTCGGGGCCGAGGGCGGCGTCTCCGAGGCGGACTGCGCCTACGGAGAAACCGGCCCGGCCTGATCAGGCTCCCGTCGATCGAAAGGTTCTTCCCATGTCCGCATCGCTGACTCGAACCCGGACGACCAAACGCGCCGCCCGCCAAGCCAAGGATTGCAAGCGCAACCGACGCGGCCTCTACGCCGCGGCCGCCTTCGCCTCGCTGGCCACCGTCATGGTGGGCACCAGCCAGGCCGACGCCCAGCAGGGGCCGACCCTGCCGGTGCCGCCGATCAACCTCGGCACTCGGCCCGCGATCGGCGACGCCCAGCAGCAGCCGGTGAATCCGCTCGGCGTGCCGCTGCCGCCGGAGGTCAGCGGCGGGTTGCAGAACCTCGGCAATGCCGTCCCCGGTCTCGGGGCCGCGGCCCAGGATCTGAGCAACGGCGCGGGACCGAATCTCGGTGCGGCCGCGCAGGATCTGGGCCAGACCGCGCAGAGCTTCGGCGTGCCCGTGCCCGATCTCGGTGCGGTGGGCCAGAATCTGGGTCCGGCCGCGCAGGGTCTGATCGATCAGGCGGTGAACGCGCTGGGCGGCGCGACACCCGGAACACCCGTCCAGCAGGGGCTCAGTGGGTTGCGTGACCTGTTCACTCCGCCCGCGCCCACCCCGGGTGCGGCGCAAACCCCCGGTGCCGCCGCGACATCCGGTGGCGTCGCGGGCACCATGACCCCCGCCGGTGCGCCCACACAGGCGGCCTTGGGTCCGGTGTCCTCGCCGGTCGCGCAGCTGGCCGAGGTCGCCGCGCAGGTGGTGGGTTCGCGCATCGATCTGGGGCAGCTCGGCTCGTGGGCCGATCAGACCTTCCCCTCCGGGCCGCTGCGCGGACCGGTCGAGGATCTGCTGGCCTTCGTCAATCAGGCCCTCGAGGGTGTCGGCTCGCGGCGACGCGACCTCTCCGACGACCCGATCGCGGAGCTGCTCGACAAGGGCCGCGCGCTGTTCGGCTTCCCGGTCGACGGCACCGATCCGGCGCAGGGCCTGCGGGAGTTGCTGAATCCGATTCTGGGACAGACCGTCGGCACCGGTGATCCGCTGCAGCAGCTCGCCGAGACGGTCCGGAATCTGGTGGCGAATCCGGCCGCCGGACTCGATGCCCTCGGTGCGTCGGTGCTCGGTTTCGCCGCGCCCGCGCTGTCGGGTCTGGCTCCCCTGCTCGGATTCCTGAGCCCGGTGCTGGGCTTCATGGCCGATCCGGCCGCCGCGGCGCAGCCGCTGTTGCAGGAATTGCGGTCCATGCTCATGGGCACCGGTGTGCGTCGGGATGCCGCGCTGCCGTTGCTGGCCCTGCCGATCGTGGGTCTGTTCGCCATCGCGCCGCTGCTGTTCGCCGGTGCGCTCGCGATCGGCGCGATCGGTATAGGCGCGGTCGTGGTGCTGGCCGCTATCGTGGCCGCGCCCTTCGTGATCGGTGCGCTGGTGATCGGCGGCATCGTGCTCGCGGTGCTGGCGTTGCCGGTGCTCGCGGTGCTGGCCATCATCGCGATTCCGGTGCTGTTGATCGCGCTTCCGGTGGCGTTCATCGCCTTCCAGGTGCTGGCCCCGGTGATCCTGGTGGGCGGCATGGTCGCCTTCGCCGCCATCGTGGTGGGCGGCATCGGTGTGGCGGCGGCGTTCCTGGCGCTGGGCGGCACCGCGCTGGCGGGCATTTTCGTCGCGACGCTCGCGGCCGGACTGCTGGCGACCATCTTCATTCCGTTCCTGGGTCTGTTCATCGCACCGATCGCCTTCTCGGTCATCGCCTTCGGCACGCTGCTGCTGGGCTCGATCGGGCTGGGCGCGGTGGTGTTCGGCACCCTCGGCATCGCCTTCCTGGCCGCCGCGGCGCTGTTCGCGGTGCTGGTGGTGGCGTCGTTCTTCACCCCGTTCGGACTGATCACGTTGCCCGCCCTGGCGATTCTGGGTGTGGCCGCGCTGATCCTGTTCGGGGCCGCGGGTCTGGCCGCGGGCATCATCATCGGCGCGCTGTTCGTGGCCGGACTGGCCGCGCTGTCGGTGGTCGGCTCGGCCGCCGTCATCGGCCTGCTGATCCTGTCGCTGGCGGCGACGGCGGTGCATCTGGCCGCCATCGTGGCGCTCTGGTTCGCCGGTGCGGCCGCCGGTCTGATCCTGACCGCCGCCGGTGCCATCGCCCTGGCCCTGGCCGTGCCCGCGGGGCTGATCGCCACCGCCGCACTTGTTTTCGCGCTGCCCATCGTGGGTCCGCTGCTGGCCCCGGTGTTCCTGGCCGTGCTGGTCGGCATTCCGGCCGCGCTCGGCATGCTGCTGCTGTTCGGCGGACTCAGCCTCGGCGGTCTGCTGCTGGCCTTCTGCACCACCGCGCTGCTGAGCCTGGCCGTCACCTGGGCGTCGGGCACGGTGATCGCGGGCGGCCTGCTCATGCTGCTCATGCCGTACACCATCCCGTTCGTGCTGCCCGCGCTGATCGCCTTCGCGGCCATCGTCTCGGCGGCCGTGATGGGTTTGGCGGCACTGGATTTCGTGTTCACCCTGGCACCGTTCGTGGTGATCTTCGCGGGTGCCATCGCGCTCATGCTGGCCGCCGTGGCGGCCGTCGCCGTGGGCGGGCTGGCGATCAATGTGCTCAGCTTCGGCATGCTGACGCTGACCCTGGGCGCGCTGATTCTCGTCAACCCGCCGCTGGCGCTGCTGGCCCTGCCGTTCCTGCTGGCCGCGATGCTGTTCACCGTGCTCGGCGGTATCGGCGGCACCGTGATCGTGACGGGTCTGCTCATGGGCCTGGTCGGCATCCTGACCGTGGGTAGCGGAATCCCGCTGGCCCTGGCCGCTTTCATGATCATCGGCACGTTCGTCTACGCCTCGCTGCTGTTCCCGCCGTTCGCCATCGTGGCGATTCCGGTGGCCATCGCGGCGACGGTGGCGGCGCTCGCGGCGATCGGCGCGGTCATCACCGCCGGGCTCGCCATTCTGGGCGCGGAGGCGGTCGCGGGCATCGTGCTGGCGCTCGCCGTGGCATTGGCCGCGACGGTGGCCATGCTGCCGGTCGGCATCGCGGCTCTGGTTGTGGCCGTGGTGTTCTCGCTGCCGTTCCTGATCGTGGGCCCGTTCGCCCCGATCCTGTCCACCGCGCTGTCGCCGATCATCGCGCTGGCCCTGGCCGCGCTGTGGTCGCCGTTCCTGGTGGCCGGATTGGTGGTGGCCGCAACGGCTCTGGGCATCAGCGCCTTCGGGCTGCTGGCGGTGCCGCTGTTCGCGCTGGTGCTGTTCGGTGGCCTGTGGGCGGCCGCGAAGGGTGTGGTCCTGCTGGCCTGGCTGGCGACCATGGCGTTCGACTTCTCGGCCATCGCGATTCTGGCGGTTACCGCGGCGCTGATCCTGGCTCCGCTGGCCGCGGCCCTGGCCGCGCTGGTGGCGGCCGCCATTCCGATCCTGGCGCTGGCGGCGCTGGGTGCGGCGGCGCTGGCCGCGGCCCCGTTCCTCGCCATCGGCGCGGGTCTGGCGGCGATCGTCGGAGTTCCGTTGCTGGCGGTCGGCGTTCCGTTGGCCCTGATCGGCCTGGCCACGGTGGCGCTCATCGCGCTGCTGCTGGTGGGCATCCCGGTCGGCGCGTTCATCGCGGTCGCGCTGGCGGCGCTGGTCGCCCTCGCGGCCGGAGGCGCGGCGGCGGTCGCCGTCGGTGCCGGGCTGGCACTGCTGGCGGCCGTCGCCATTCCGGTGCTGGGTGTGGCCGCGGCCGTGGGCATTCCGGCGCTCGCGCTGGGTGTTCCGGCGCTGGGCCTCGGCCTGCCGCTGCTGGCCCTGCTGGCGCTGGCGACCCTCGCCGCGATCATCCTGATCCCGCTGCTGCTCCTGCTGGATCCGGCGTTCCGGTCCTACATCATCTCCGCGATCCGCGCGGCGATGGATCCGGGCGCCACCGGTGGCGGTGCCGCCGCGACCGGAACCCAGTTCCTGGACAGCATCACCGATACGGCGAGCCTGGATCAGGTCATCGCCGGGCTGATGAAGCTGCTCGCCCCGGCGAATCAGCCCGCCGCCGCGCCGGTCGCGCACCTCGATATCCCGCTGGTGGGTACCGAGGCGGCCGACGGCCTCCAGAACGACTCCCGACGCCTGGTCGAGGTCGGAGTCTGACAACTCGATAGCTCTTCTCCCCCAATGGAATCCCATCACCCGAAGGAGATCGCCATGAGTATCGAAAACAACGACCCCACCATCCCGTTCGCGACCCTCGACCCGGCCCTGCACCTCGAGTACCTGTACGGCCCGCAGTGGGCGGCGGTCATGCGGATCGTGGAACGCGCCGCCCAGTTGACCGCCGACGAGCGGGAGAAGATGAACGCCGAGGCCGGAAAGCGCATGCAGGACAGCATGAGCGCGCTCACCGGCGCGGCGGGCGGCGCGGGCGGTCTGGCCGGACTGCTGTCCGGCCTGGGCCAGCCGTCGCAGGATCCGCAGCCGCTGCAGATCGCCAGCGAGACGGCCAAGGAGTTCGGCCGCTCCCGCAATGTGCAGATCGCGGGTCTGGTTGCCGGACAGGCCATCTCGGCCGGTCCGAGCACCGGCGGCGAGCTGGCCGGGCTGCTGCAGTCGCTGGGCTCGATCGGCACCCTGACCGTGGTGAGCCAGGCCGTCACCGCGGCCGTGCTGAGCGATCTGGTCGGCCGCGGCCGCTACACCCAGGAGGTGCACGACGCGCTGATGCAGCCGTGGACCTCGGTCATCTCCTGAATCCTTCTCCCGCAGTGAGGAGTACGCCATGATCGAGACCCGGTTCAGTAGTGCGGGCGTGTCCGATCCGCTCGGTGGTCTGCTCGATATCCGTTCCGCCCCCGTGGGTTACGGGTACTACGAGGAGAGCGCCTCGGATGCCGAGACCCGTGAACGCTGCCACCACCCGCGGCGCGGGCCGGTGGGCTGGTGGCAGCGGCACCGCACCATCCGGCTGGGCGTCGGCCTGGCGCTCGTCGCGAATCTGGGATTCCTGCCCGCCGTGCAGGATGCCGTGCTGACGGGGTTGTCCCATGTCGCGTAGCACGGGACGGCAGGTGGCGACGGTCATCGTAGGTTGCGCGATGACCGTCGCCGCCCTGGCCGGTTGCTCCCACTCGCAGTCCGAGAAACCGGCCGCCGATCCCGATACCGCCGACTGCACCACGGGCGGCCGCGCCATCGGCGGCCTGCAGGACACCTTCACCGCGCTCTCCGCCCAACTCAATGGCATCGGACCCGCCTCCGACCGCGGTGACCTGACCGAGGTCGGCCGACGGGTGCGGGAGGCGGCACGCCTGTCGGGGCTCATCAACGCGGATCTGCACAGCACGGCGGGTACGATGACCTCGCCGCTGCCCCGGCGGGCCTTCACCGCCGTCGCGAATGCCGGAGCCGCGCTGCACGACAGCTTGACCCAGCTCGCCCAGGCCGTCGACGGAGCGAGTCCGCCCCAGGAGACGGTCGACTCGGTTCAGCGTTCACTACACGCGCTCGACACATCGGTGGAGGGTATGCGGTTGTCCTGTTCCACGGTTTTCGCCGATTCCACGGTCGCCCCGCAGACACCGGCCGGACCGACGCCCCGGCCCGTCCCGGCCGGACCGGTCGCGGGCCCCGGAATCCGTCGGTAGGCGCGGTTGGCGGAGCGGGATGACCTGCCGCCGCGGCCGGATCGACCGAAGCCGCCCGGCCCCACCGACTCCGGCGGGGCCGACGGCACCGGCCGCGCCGCCTTCGCCGCCCGCCTGACCGCGCTGTTCGCGGCGGCGGGCGCGCCACCGGTGAAACAGGTGATCCGCGCGGCGAATACCCGCCTGCGGCCCGGCTGCACGCCGATCACCGCGCAGCGCATCAGCGATTGGCGGCTGGGCAATCGCACCCCCGCCAGTTTCGAGGCGGTCGCGCCGGTGCTGGAGGTGCTGATCCGGGAGGCCCGCCAGCGCCCGCCCGACCCGGACGTCGACGCCACACTGCTGGATCTGCGCCACTGGCAGGCGGATTGGCAGGCGGCGAAGACCGCCAAGGACACCGTCGACAGCAACCGCCCGCCGTATCGTGGCGTGCTGCCCTACCGTCCCGAGGACGCCGACCTGTTCTTCGGCCGCACGGCGGCGCTGCGCCGACTCTGGGATCTGATCGAGACCGCCGAGGCCGATACCGAGCCCGCGGTGGTGATCATGATCGGCGGGCGCGGGGTCGGGAAATCCTCGCTGTTGGCCGCGGGCGTGCAGGCGGATCCGCGCGGGCGCACACCGGTGGTGGTGGCCCCGGGCGACGATGTGGAGGCGGCGCTCGCCCAGGCCGGACCCGGGCCACGAATCCTGTTGGTCGACAATGGCCGCACGTTGTTCACCCGGAACCGGGCCACGTTCCCCGACCGGTTCCTGACCCAGCTCGGCGCGGTCTCGCGGGCGGACGCCGCACCGCGCACCGCCGTGGTTCTGGCCTGCGACAGTGGGCTGCTGCCCGAGCTGGCCAACCATCCGGTGACGGCCGCGGCGCTGCGGAATCCGACCATGCTGCTCGAACCCATGTCGGATTCCGAACTGCGCGAGGCGATCACACGCCCCGCCGCGGCCACCGGGTTGAAGGTGGAGGACAGTCTGATCGAGGTGCTGCTGAAGGATCTGTCCCTCTTCGATCCGCACAGCCCGCTGCGCCTCACCATGTTCTCCTACGTCCTGTACGAGACCTGGAAACACCGCCACGGCCGCACCCTCACCCTCGACGCCTACCGCGAAACCGGCGGTGTCGAGATCGCTTTCGCGAAGGGCTGCGAGGTGCTGTGGGCCCGGCTCGACGAGCGCGAGCAGGCCGCGGTCCGCCAGGTTCTCATGGCCTTGACCTTCATCGGCCCGATTTCCACTCAGCGCGACCGCCTTTCGCCCGAGGTCCTCATCGAGGAGGCCGAGGATCCCGAGATCACGCGCGCCGTCATCGGCTGGCTGCTGCGCAATCAGCTCGTCGTGCGCCACAAGGACCGCATCGAACTGGTGCACGACATGCTGCTGACGGCCTGGCCGCGGATGAGCGAATGGATCTCCGAGGAACGGGAATTCGCCGCCATCCGCCCGCGCATCGAGGCCGACGCCCGCGAATGGGCGCGCCGGGATCGGCCCGCGCGGCTGCTCTACTCCCGGACCCGACTCGAGGACGCCAATGCCTGGCTGCGGCGCACCGCCACCCCCAACCGGCTGGCCCGGGAGTTCTTGTCCGAGGCCACCGTTCGCCATCGCCGCCGGGTGCGGCGGGTGCGCGCGTTCCAGGTCGCGATCGCCGCGCTCACCGTGCTGGCGGTCGTGCTCGCCGTGGCCGTGTACGTGGGCCGCACCTCCGTCGCCGAGGAGCGCCGGGGCGCGTGGCTGGGTCAGGTGATCGCCGAATCCCAGCGTCTGGAGCAGATCGATCCGGGTCTCTCGGTGCAGCTGGCGCTGGCGGGGTATCGAATGAACGGCGACGATCCGGGTGCGCGGGCCAGATTGCTGGCGGCGCAGAGTCTTCCGTTGAACACCGCCTCGCCCGAGGCGCATGCGGGACCGGTATACGGGCTGACCGCCGCCCCGGGCCGGGGCCTGGCGGCCAGCGGCGGGAGCGACGGCACCGTGCGGCTGTGGAACGTCTCCGACGAGCGGGCGGTGATCGCGGTGGGCGGCCCGTTGACCGGACCGCGCGGCCCCGTCGAGGCGGTCGCCTTCGACAGCGCGGGCGCGCGGTTGGCCGCAGCGAGCCGGGATGGCACCGTGCGGCTGTGGGATGTGCGGCACCCCAACGAACCTCACGCCCTGGGCAGCATCGATCTCGGCGCGGCGGCGACCGCCGTGCGCTACCTACCCGGCGATCACACGCTGCTGGCGGCCGATGCCGGGGGCACGCTGTCGCTGTTGGATGTCACCGATCCGGGTGCGATTCGGCGACTGGCGGCCGTCCCCGCGCATGCCGGTGCGATCTCGGCGCTGGCGCTGTCCACGGATCCGGTCCCCGGCGCTGCCCCGCCACCCCCGGACGCGCCGACGGTGGTGGCCAGCGCCGGTGCGGACCGCCGGGTGCGGTTGTGGGAGGTCGACGCGGCGGGCGGGCTGACGGCGGTGGGCGCGGACCTCACCCCGCCCGGTGCGGTCGAGGCGCTGGCGGCGGGGCCGGGCGGGCTGCTGGCGGCCGGGACCTCCGACGGCGATCTGCTGGTCTGGGATATCCGGGACCCGTCGGCCCCGCGCGCGATCGGCCACGAGACGCCACGGCGCGCCCCGATCGTGGGGCTGGCCTTCACCCATGATGATCAGGCGCTGGTTTCGGTGGGTTCGGATGGGGCGCTGCGGATCTGGGACACCCGGGATCGGAATCGCGTGTCGCCGACGGGGTGGGTGTTCCACAGTAGCGTGGAGTCGATCGCGCCGCTCACCATGCTCGCCGACACCCGCATGCTGACGGCGGGCCCGGACGGGCACGTGGTGGCCTGGCGCACGCCGCTGGTGTATCTGCCGATCATTTTCGACGGCGCGCTCACCGACGCCGGGCTGTCCCGCGACGGCACCCGGCTGGTCGGCGGATTACGTGATGGCCGGGTGCAGGTCTGGGATGTCCGCAACCCGCAGCTGGCCCAGCCGATCGGCGAATTCCCCGCCGCGCCACCGGATTCCGACGGCATTCGGGTCGCCGTCCGCCCCGATGGCGACCTGATGGCCGTGGCGGGCGCGGACGGCGTGCGGCTGTGGGATCTGCGTGATCCGGGCCATCCGGTGCCCGCCGCCGGGCCGTTGGCCGAAAGTTCCGGTCCGGTGGTGGTTTTCGCCCCGCGCGGGGACCGGCTGCTCACCGGTGGCCCGCAGGGGCGACTGCGGCTCTGGGACGTGTCGAATCCCGCGGATCCTCGTCCGGTGGCCACGCTGCCGCCGGACACCGATCGCACGGTGGTGACGGCGACCATCGCGCCGTCGGGCACGGTGGTCGCCGCCACCGACGACGCCGCGCGAATCCACCTGTGGGACTTGGCCGATCTGGACCATCTGGCCCATCACGTGGTGGATGTGGGTGGCGTGAACGCCGGTGTCCTGCGCTTCACGCCTGACGGCGAGCGCCTGTTCACCGGCGATGACTCCGGCATGGTCCGCGCGTGGCAGGTCTCCGACCTGGACCATCCGCGCGCGCTCGGCGCGGTGCGCGCCCATGTCGGCGCGGTGCGCGGCCTGGCCATCGACACCACCGGACACCGACTGGCCTCCGGCGGCAACGATGACGCGGCACGCCTGTGGGATATCGGTGCGGGCGACGGGATTTCGCCGGTGACCGCGCCGCTCACCGCACCGGTGGGCTGGGCCTGGTTCATCTTCTTCGCACCGCGCGACCCGTCCCGGTTGCTCGGGGTCGGCGATCAGGTCTCGGCGCTGTGGTTCACCGATGCGGCGACGGTGGCGGAC
Source organism: Nocardia sp. CDC153 (assembly GCF_035818515.1). Taxonomy (NCBI): domain Bacteria; kingdom Bacillati; phylum Actinomycetota; class Actinomycetes; order Mycobacteriales; family Nocardiaceae; genus Nocardia; species Nocardia sp. CDC153. The sequence goes on from NZ_JAYKYU010000010.1 coordinate 148,159, forward strand.
CGCTTGTGTACCGCCACCGCCGCGCACATCGGGGATACCGTCTGGCGGGAGATGTTTCAGTCGGTTCCCTTCGTCGCACCCTGCCCGTAGCGGGTCGCCACCAGATGCTGCTGTGCGAAGGTCCAGGCGTTCTGGGTGACGAAGTACAGCAGGATCGCGATCGGCATCACCGGGCCGAAGAGCAGGGCTCCGGCGGGAAAGACCCACTGCGACACCGTGTTCATGAGGCGAACCTGGGATGCGCCGGCCGCGTCGGCGGGCGGGGTCTGGCGGGCGACGGCGGCACGGGCGGTGAAGTGCGTGGCCACGGCCGCGATGAGCATGAGCGGAATGGCCACGGCGGCAACGGCGGTGAACGACGAACCCGCCGCGGTCAGGGTGGCGTTCAGGGGTGCGCCGAAGAGCTTGGCGTCCAGGAACGACTGCACCTGAGCGGCATTGAAGACGTAGTTCTCGGTGTGGCCGGGCTGGAACGAGCGCAGCACGTGATAGAGGCCGATGAACACCAGGGCCTGTCCGATCATGGGCAGAAAGCCCGTCAGCACATTGACGCCGGATTCCTTCTGCAGTTCCTGCAACGCCAGGGCCTGCTGCTCCCGGTCACCGGCGTGCTTGCGTTTGATCTCCTGCACCTTCGGCTGCATCTCGGCCAGGGCGCGGGAGAACTTCAGCTGCGCGAGGAACGGGCGAATCAGCAAGGCGCGCAGGGTCATGACCAGCAGGACGATGGCCAGCACCCAGGCCAGGCCGCTGCCCGAACCGAGGATGGCCGCGAAGGCGGTGTGCCACAGCCACAGCACGGCGGACACGGGGTAATAGATGAAGTCGAGCACGAGTACCTCGCTGCGAAGACGCCCGCGCATCGGCTGCGGGCGAAGAGAATTGGGAATGCGAAGAGCCCGACCGTGCCCGCCCGTCGAGGGCGGCGCGGGTCAGGCCGCGAGGACTCCTGGTGCGCGCGGGCGCGGACGCCCGGGAGCGTCGGGATTGCTCTGCCGCAGGAAGGTGCCGCGACGACGCCGTCCGGCCGATTCCGCCGGACCGGTCTGCGCGACCGCCACGAGCAGCGGCCCGCGCGCCGACAGCAGGGCGGCGGTCACCGCGACCACCGCGACCGCACCCAGCACGAACAGGGAATCGGGGGTGGCCGCGGCCAGATACAACACGGCCCACGCGGAGACCACGAGCGCGCCCAGCGGCAGCGCCGTCGATCGAATCCGGTTGACCATGCGGCCGACATTACCTCGGTTCGGGCCCAACAGCACTGTGTCCTACACCGGCGCTGCGCCCTGCGGCCTTGCGCGGCGTCATAGATCCGTGCGGCCGAATCGAGACCCGGCAGCCGCGCCATGTGCTCGGATGCTGTGGCATGCGCTCCGCACACGATCGCGCCCCCGCGGCGAACCGCGGGGGCGCGAGGATCACTGGGCCCGGCCGGGCTACTCGGCGACGAGGCGCTTGATGATCATGGGCTCGGCCAGGATGCCTTCCATGACTCCGGCGACGTGCTGGAAGTGCTCGGTGGCGAAGTGCTTCTCCAGCGCGTCGGCGTCCACCCACTCCTCGACCACGACCATGTGCGCCGGATCGTTCGGATTGGTGAAGGGCTGGTAGGAGATGCAGCCCGCCTCGGCGAGGGACGGCTCGATCATGGCTTCCAGCCCGGTGCGCAGCCGGTCCTCGTGTCCGGCGGCGGCTCGGAGTTCGGCGATCACGTGCAGGGTCATTGGGGTCTCCTCGAAATCAGCGGTGGTTCTTCGTTGTTCGTAGCGTGGCGGGCTTCAGCGCCCGATCGGGCCCTCGCCCGCGCCGGTGGTGCGCAGCGCGGTGGCGATGGCGTCCAGGTCGGCGGGGGTCAATTCCAGTGCGGCGCCGTCGATCCAGCCGTCGACCTGCTCGGGCGAGCGGGCCCCGACGATCGCGCCGGTGACGCCGGGCCAGGTCAGGGTCCAGGCGATGGCGACCGCGCCGACGGTGGTGTCGTGCGCCGCGGCGATCGGGCGCAGCGCCTCCACCAGGGCCAGGTTGCGGTCGAGTTCGGTGGTGAACTCCGGGAAGCTCTTGCGCCAGTCGTCGGCGGACAGGTTGGCGACGCGTTCGGCCGAGAACGCGCCGGTCAGCAGGCCCGAGTGCTGCGGCTGGTAGATGATGCCACCGGTGTGATGGGCTGCCGCCCAGGCCAATTCGTTCGCGGCCTGCCGCTTGATCAGCGAGAACTGCGGCTGGATGGCGTCCACGTGGGCGATGGATTCGGCGATCTCCAATTGCGGCACATCGTGATTGGACAGGCCGATGGCGCGCACCTTCCCCTCCTGCACGAGGTCGGCCATGGTCTGCCAGTACTCCTCGAGCGGGGTGACCTTGGCGTTGTCGACGCCGTCGGGATCCGAGAAGTCCAGCGAGGCACCGGTATCGGGCCAGTGCACCTGGTACAGGTCGATGCGCTCGACGTTCAGCCGGCGCAGTGAGTCCTCGAGTTCGCGGCGCACGCTGTCGGCGGCCATGATCCGCTTGGGCGCGGCGGCGCGGTCGTTCTCGTCCCAGACCAGGCCGACCTTGGTGAAGACGTAGGGCCGGTCGGCTTCGGGCAGTCCGGCGATGGCCTTGGCGACCACTTCCTCGGAGTGGCCGAGCCCGTAGACGGCGGCGGTGTCGATCCAGTTCACGCCCGACTCGATGGCGCGGCGGATGGTGGCGATCGAGTCGTTGTCGTCCTGGGTGCCCCAGGTGTAGCGCCAACCCGAACCGCCGACCGCCCACGCGCCGAATCCGATCCGGCTGATGGTCATGTCGGTGGTGCCGAGCTGGGTGGTGGGCAGGGAGGTCATGGTGTGTGCTCCTCGTAGGTCTTTCGCCGTCCGTTGCGGCGCTGACCATTACTTTCGTCGCGCGCAGGCGGCCTAAACAGTGCGGCGTCTGCCTGGGCACGCGATGACCAGGATGGATTTCGCGGGCGTCTTGGTTAACTGGTGTCATGACCTTGGACCGCCGCGCCGAACTCGGTGAATTCCTGCGCTCCCGCCGCGCCCGGCTCAGCCCGGAGGAGGTGGGCCTGATCGATCACGGGGCCCGCCGCCGCGTGCCCGGCCTGCGCCGCGAGGAGCTGGCGCTGCTGGCCGGGGTCAGCGTGGATCACTACGTGCGCCTGGAGCAGGGACGCAGCCTGCAGTTCTCCGAGTCCGTCCTGGACGCGGTGGCGCGGGCGCTGCGACTGAATCAGGTTGAGCGCGACCATCTTTACCTGCTCGCCCGCCCGTGGTCGGGCGAGGAACCACCCGCCGCGCAGGAGGTGCGGCCCGGTCTGCGCCGCCTGCTCGACGCCGCCCACGACGTGCCCGCCTACATCGTGGGCCGCGGGGTCAGCGTGCTGGCCTGGAATCGCCTGGCGGCGGCCCTGATCACCGACTTCGGCGCGCTCGCGCCCGAGCAGCGCGACTTCCTGCACCTGGTGTTCCTCGACGAGGGCGCGAAGGACCTCTACGAGGACTGGGACGACAAGGCCGCCGACACCGTGGCCTACCTGCGCGTGGACGCCGCCCGCAATCCGGGCGACCCGCGCATCACCGCGCTGATCGACGAAATGAACGCCAAGAGCCCGGAATTCGCGCGCCTGTGGGAACGCCACGAGCTCAAGGACAAGACCCACGGCCGCCACATCTACCGGCACCCCATCGTGGGCCGCATCGAACTCGGCTACGAAACCCTGCGGCTCCCAGACGATCCCGATCAGGCACTGGTGGCTCACCACGTGGAGCCCGGCTCGCCCAGCGAGGACGCGCTGCAACTGCTCGCCTCGCTGGCCGCCGAGACCGCCGACCGCTGATACGAAAAGCGCCGCACCGGAATTCCGGTGCGGCGCTTTTCCTTTCGAGTCCTACTTGGTGTCGCTGTCGATCTGGAGGTTGCCACCGCCGGCGTCGACCACGCGCAGGTTCAGCGCCTTGGTCCCAGTCTTGGTGGTGAGGCTGGCCAGCGAGATGTCCATGGAGCCATCGGCATTGGCGCTGCCGCCATTGGTCCCGCTGATACCGGCGTAGCTCTGCACCGGGTTCTGGGTCCAATAGCTCTGGAACGCCTGCTGACTGCCGTAGACCTGCTGCGCGGCGGGGGTCAGGCGCTTCCAGGCATTGGCGGTGTTGCCATTGGGCAGCAGGCTGTCACAGAACGCCTGCACCACGTCGAGCGCGCTGTCGAAGTTGACCGGGGCGGCGCTCTTGGTCTGGCCGAGGCCCGACGGCGCGCCCTTGGTGGCGCTCACCGAGGTCGACGCCTTGGTGGTGCTGCCGTCACCCGCGCCCGAGTTGCTGCCCGAGCTCGAATTGCTCAGCAACCCGAACGCGATGCCACCGGCCACCACGACCACGGCGACCAGCGCGATCCAGATCAGTTTCTTGCGCGATCCGGTCTCGCCGTCGTCGTAATCCGGTTCCGGCGCAGGGTGATTGCGGGTCGGCGGGCCGGAGTTCATGGGCGGGCGCGGCGGCGGGGTCTCCAGCAGCTGCGCCTGGCTCATGGCGCCGGTCGGAATGTCGGCATTGGCGGAGGGCCGCCGTTCCATCTGCCGGGTCTGGCGCGGCGCGGCGGTGCGCGGGGCGGCGCCGGCGGGCGGGGTAGCGACACCCGAGCGGCGCGCGGCCAGCACCCGGGTGGCCTCGGCGTCCGGGCCGACCTCGGCGAATTCGGCCATGATGTCGCGCACGTCGAGCATGCTCGGCCGGTCCTCCGGCTCGAAGCTGAGCAGCGACAGCAGCAGATCCGACAGCGGTCCGGCATTGCGCGGCTCGCTGATCTGGCCATTGGCCGCGGCGTACAGCAGCGCCAGCGGGTTCGGGTTGGTGCCGTAGGGCGGTTCGCCCTCCAACGCGTGGAAGAGCGTGGCGCCCAAGGCGAAGACATCGGCGGCCGGGGTCGGCTCGGCGCCGCGCGCGACCTCGGGGGCGAGGTAGGCGGCGGTGCCGGAGATCAGTCCGGTGGCCGTGAGGGTGACATCGCCCTTGGACTTGGCGATGCCGAAGTCGGTGATCTTCACCGCCCCGTTGTCGCCGAGCAGGATGTTGCCCGGCTTGACATCGCGGTGCACGATTCCGGCGCGATGGGCGGCGATGAGCGCGCTTGCCACCTGTTCGCCGATGCGGGCGACCTGCGGCAGCGGCAACGTGCCCTGCGCGGATAGCACCACCGCGAGGCTCTGCGACGGCAGGTATTCCATGACCAGGCACGGGTCGCCCTCGTGCTCGGTGATGTCGAACACGACGATCGCGTTGGGGTGCTGGAATCGGGCGGCATTACGGGCCTCGCGGGCCGCGCGCTGCCGAACGATGTCCTTGTCCGCATCCGAGAGGCTCGGCTGGGTGAGGATCTGTTTGACCGCGACGGACCGTTCGAGCCGTTGGTCGACGGCTCGCCAGACGACACCCGTGCCGCCGCTACCAATCCGTTCGACCAGGCGGTAGTGCCCTGCGATCACTTGGCCGGTTTCGATGGCACTACTCCGAAGTTCTCCGAGACGACTGTGACAGTGCGGTTGCCCGCGCGTTTCCCCGCACGAGTGTAGCGGGCGACGCGCGGATCGCCGACGTCAGCGTGAGATATGAGCGAGATCTCGGTGAGATCTATGCCGCAGCGGAGTGACGTTTACGTGACTCCATACCGGAAATCCCTGGTCGGAGTGCATCTATGACGAGACATAGACCAAACGGTTTGGTGCGTGTTTGCTCCCACACACCGACACGCGCTCAGCTACTTCTCGGCGCGGCGGGCCACTGCGCGCGCGTGAGTTGCGCCGCGTCGGCCGCGTCGAGCTCGATATCGAAGACCTCCGCGAGCACCTTCGGTAGCTCGGCAACCTCCAATTCGCGTACTTCGTCCGATCCGTCCGGATAGTTGGTGGTCCAGGTGGTGCCGTCGAGGGTGTGCTGCAGCTCCGCGTGGAAGCGCTGCACGAACGGGCGCGTGGTGAACGGCGAACGCGGCGAGGTCGACACGTAGTGGTTGCCGACCGCGAAATCGACGCGGTACTGCGGGGTGGTGACGAAGGTGTGGCGGTCCACGAACCCGTCCCTACCGAACTGGTACAGCGTCCAGAGTTCGCCGCCGACCGGATCGGGCTGGGAATCCAGCCGGAAACGCCATGCGCCGGCGCTGAATTCGCCGCGGCCGGAGACGAGTTCGATCGGTTCGAGGGGTCCCCAGCCGAAACCGACGTCGCACAGCCAGATCCGGTCGTCGTCGGCGGTCTGGACCCGCAGCAACGCGTGCGTGGCCGGGCGCAGGTTGGTCGCGCCGCGGGTGACGCGCCCGGACATGGCGGTAATTTCGAAGCCGAGCCGCTCGAGCGCGGCGGCGAACAGCAGCACGTTCTCGTAGCAGTAGCCGCCGCGGCGTCGCCGGATCAGCTTGTCCTGCAGCGCATCCAGTTCGAGGGGTATGCCGCGGCCGAGGATGATCTCGAGATTCTCGAACGGAATCGTGGTGGTGTGGGCACGCACCAGTTCGCGCAGGGTGGCCAGGGTGGGCGTGCGCTCACCGGTGAAGCCGATCCGGGCCAGGTAGGCGTCGAGGTCGAGCTCCTCGCCCAGCCAGGTGTACGTGGGATCCGCCGGTGTGGTCATCACTGCCTTCCTGTCAGGTCGTTCGCGATGATCAACCTAGTTCGGCGGCCCGGTGTTCCGCCGTCGGGCTAATTCGTCGCGTTCACGAGTGTGGGCAGGCCCTCACGGTAGGTCGGATAGGTGGGCTTCCAGCCCAATTCGGCGCGGGCCTTGGCATTGGAGACGCGAATCGAGAAGTCCAGCATCTGGGCGGCGGCCAGCGGCGAGGTCAGGCGCAGCAGCCGGGCCGGGATGCGGCGGGGCGGGCGCGCGCCGACGGTCTCGGCCATGGCGTCGAACATGGTGCCCCAGGTGATGGGTTCGTCGTCGACGATGTTGTAGGCCTGACCGGGGACGCCGTGTTCGAGGGCGGCGACGGTCGCGGCGGCGGCATCGGTGAGGTGGATGAAGCCGGTGTAGCCGGTGACGGTCTTGGGCAGCGGGAACACGTGCATCTTCAGGGCGCGCACGAAGGTGTCGGATGCGCCCGGGCCGTAGAACAGGCCGTAGCGCAGGGCGATTCCGTCGATGCCGGGTGCGCGCCAGGCGCTCGATTCGGCCTCGTGCAGTGCCCCGATGATGCCGTCGTTGACGTCGCCGGGGATGCGGCCGAAGGGCTCCTGCTCGGTGACCGGAGTGCTGCCGTGGTCGCGCAGGCCGTAGCCGACGATCAGCGATTGCGTGAGATACCTGCGCGCACCGGTTCTTTCGGCCAGCTCGACCAGGTGTTTGCTGCCGATCTCGCGTAAGGCGTTGGTGCGCAGCAGGCCCGGGGCGTGGTAGTGGGTGGGCGGGGAATAGCGGTAGGCGGTGAGCTCGTGGATGATCGCGTCGGCGGTCAACCGCTCGGTGGCGCGCAGCAGGTCCGAGCGGTCCATGACATTGGCGATCAGCGGGGTGGCCCCGAGCGAGCGCGCGATCTCCGCCCCGCGTCCGCCCCTGGTCAGGGCGTACACCTGATGTCCGGCCGCCCGCAGCGCGGTGACCAGCGGCCGTCCGATCGCTCCCGTCGCTCCGGCCACCACGACCTTCATTGCGCTTCACCTCTTCTCAGCACGCCTGTGTCCCTTCGAGGGTAATGTCCGGGGCGGGAGGGGTCAGGGGGTGGACACCATGGGTGCGGGAACCTACCGTCAGTCCATGATCGCGCTGCTGGACCGGCTGCGACTGTTCACGATTCGCGAGTTCACCACGCACTGGGGGCGAACGGTGGCGTCGATCGTGGTGCTGTCGGTGTGTTCGGCGTTCCTGGTGGCCGTGATCGGCATTTCGGGCTCGCTCACCGGGTCGATCGAGAAGTTGACCAGCGGGCTGGCGGGCAATGCGGCCCTGGAGATTTCGGGGGTCACCGACGCCGGATTCCCCCAGCAGGTGCGCGCGGATGTGGCCGCCGTGCCGGGGGTGGCGGCGGCCGTGCCCATGTTGCGTGCCAGTGCCGGACCGGATTCGGATCGGCTGCTGGTGTTGGGGGTGGATTCCTCGAGTTCCGCGCTGGACAGCGATCTGAAGGGGGCCGTGCGGGGCGATGAGCTGGCGAGCCTGTTGACGGTGTCCAACGGCGTATTGGCCGGGCCGGGAACGGGATTCGCGAAGGGGCAGCAGGTGCAGTTGGGGCCCGTGCGGGTCACCATCGCGGCGGTATTGGGTGGGAAGCAGCTGGCACAGCTCAATGGCGGGCATTATCTGGTGGCTCCGCTGCCGGTGGCGCAGCGGATCACCAATCGAGTCGGGGAGCTGGATTCGGTGATGATCGTCGCCGAGCCGAATACCGATCGGGCGCAACTGCGTTCGGCGGTGGCGGCCGCGGTGGCGGGTCGGGCGGTGGTCGGCACGCCGAGTGCGCGGGCGGCGCAGACCGGCAATGGGATTGTCATGGTGCGGTTCATCGCGTCCATGGGCGCGGGGCTGGCCTTCGTGGTGTCGGCCTTTCTGATCTACAACACCATGAGCATGGCGTTGGCGGGGCGGCGGCCGGTGATCTCCATGCTGCGGGCCATCGGGGCGCGGCGGCAGACGATCGTGCGGGATGTGCTCGCGGAGGCGTTGGTGCTCGGTGTGGTTGGCGGGCTGCTCGGGTCCGGGCTGGGTGTGCTGGTGGGCCGGTACGCGATCAGTCTGCTGCCGGGTGCGTTCACGCAGGTGATGGATGCTCGGCTGCAATATCTCCTGCCCTGGTACGCGATTCCGGTCGCGATCGTGGCGGCCACGGTGACCAATGTGGCGGCGTCGGCGGTGGCGGCGCGGCAGGTGTATCGGGTGTCGCCGGTGGAGGCGCTGGCCCCGGTCGGCGCGTCGCGGGCCGACGTGGTGTCGACGCGGTTGCGGGTCGGGGCGGCCGCGCTCGGGGCGGTGTTGGTCGTCGCCGCGATTGTCGTGCAACGCGCTCATCTGGGCCTGTTCGCCGCCGCCGCACTGGGTTTCGCGCTCGGTGCGGAGATCCTGCTGGCCTTCGCCTGCGCCGGTCCGATCGTCCGGCTGGCCGCGGCCTTCGCGCGGCGGCTGGGGTCGGCCGGAGTGCTGGCGGGGGTGAATATCGACCGCGCCCCGCGCCGCGTGTGGGCGACGCTCATGACCGTCACCATCGCCGTCGGCATGACCATCACCATCACCGGCGCGAACGCGGACGCAACCCGTTCGGCCCGAGAGACTTTCGCCTCGCTGGGCGACAACGACGCCTGGGTGGCGCTCAGTGCCGAGGACATGACACCCACCACGTTGCTGCCGGACGACGTCGTTCGACGGGTTGCCACCGTGCCCGGCATCGACCGCACGGTCGAGGGGCAGCTGGCATTCGCTTCCCTCTCCGGCACCAAAGCCCTTGTCTACGGGGTGGATCCGGGCAGCAACTACTCCATGTTCCACTCCCTGGCCCCCGACACCCAGCGACGGCTGCTGGCGGGCGAAGGCATGGTGCTGTCCCGGGATCTGGCTCGCACCCTGGGTGTTTCGGCCGGTGACGACCTCACCATGCAGACACCCAGCGGCGAGCGGCGCACCCGCGTCCTGGAAACGGTCTCCTACTTCTCCGCGCTGGCCGGGACCGCCGCCATGAGCCTCACCCTCATGCGCGACTGGTTCCAACGTCCCGGCTCCACCACCCTGCAGATCGACGCCGCCCCCGGAGTCGATCGCCATCAACTGATTTCGGCGCTCCGTGCCGCGCTGCCCCCGGAGATCCACGTCTACTCCGGAGCCGCGGCGCTGGACGGCATCAGCCGCGCCATGCAGGAGGGCCTCGTCCTGTCCCGGATCATGCTGGTGATCGTCGCCTTCATCGCGGCCATGGCTCTGCTGAATACGCTGACCCTGGCATTGCTGGAGCGCCGCCGCGAACTGGGCATTCTGCGGGCGGTCGGCTCCAGTCGCCGATTCGCGCTGCGCATGGTCCTGGCCGAAGCCGCTGCCATCGGTGTCATCGGAGCCGGGTTGGGCGTGCTGTTCGGCCTGGCCGACCAGTTCTTCTACTCCCTGCTGGCCACCGACATGCTCGGTATCGACGTCACCTTCCGGCCCGGCCCCCTGCTGGCCGTATTCACCGCCGCCGCACTGGCTTTGAGCCTTCTCGGCTCGATCCCGCCCGCGGTGCGCGCCTCCCGACTCAATATCGTCGAGGCCGTCAGCGCCGACTGACGACAGGAGGTACCGGCTGTGGTGCGGCCGGGCCGATGTATCGCGCGGCTGGACGGATGATCTTCCCGGTGTCGGCCTGTTCGAGAATATTGGCCGTCCAGCCGATCACCCGGCTCACCGCGAAGGTCGGGGTGAACATGGGCCGGGGGATGCCGCACAGTTCCATGACCACGCCAGCGTAGAACTCCACGTTCGCGTAGATGCTGCGGCCGGGTTTGAGTTCGGCGAGCAACTCGACCACACGCCGTTCGACGGTGGTGGCGAAATCGACTCGCGCGCCGCCGAATTCCAGCGCGGTCTCGCGGAGCAACAGGGAACGGGGATCGTCGGTGCGGTAGACCGCATGGCCGAAACCCATGATGCGGTCCCCGTTTCGAATCTTGGCGCGCACCCAGTCGTCGATGCGGTCGGGTGTGCCGATTTCGTCGAGGCTCTCCAAGGCGCGGTCGGGTGCACCGCCGTGCAGCGGGCCGGTGAACGCGCCGATGGCGGCGATCAGGGCCGAGGCGATATCCGCGCCGGTGGATGCCACCACCCGGGCGGTGAAGGTGGACGCGTTGAATCCGTGGTCGATCGTGGCCACGAGGTAGCGGTCGATGGCGCGGACGGCGCGTTGGTCCGGGAGTTCGCCGGTCAGCTGATAGATCCAGTTGGCGGCGGTGGACAGATTCGGTTGCGGCTCAATGGGTTCCAGCCCCCGATGCAGCCGGTGGAGTGCGGCCAGGATGGTCGGGGTCATCGCGCACAGACGTAGCGCGTCACGGCCACACGTGGCCGGATCGGCATCCCAGAGCGGGGGCAGGTCGAGGACGGACGCCAGCATCGAGAGGGCGGTGCGCAGTCCGATCATCGGACGGAACTCCGCGCCGGTGGCGGCGGCCAGCACCGGCAGCAGTTCGTCCGGCAATTTCCGCAGTCTCGCAACGGTATTGGTGAATTCGTCGAGTTCCGCCGCCTCGGGCAGCCGTCCCTCGAGCATGAGGAACCACACCTGCTCGAAGGTGCAGCCGCGCGCCAGCTCGATCGCCGAGTACTGCCGGTAGTGATAGAACCCCTCGCTCCCGCGCACGTCCGAGAGCCGGGTCTCGGCCGCGATCACGCCGCGCAGTCCCGCGGGTACCTCGATGAGCTCGTCGATGGGAGTCGTATTGATCGTCATTGTTCAGACCTCCTCTCCCTGAACAATGACGAGGCCGATCAACTACAGTCAATATTGATCCAGTCAACATGACTCCCGAAGGCGCAGCTCATGGCCGACGAAAGTGACGCACGTTACCTCACCACCGCCGAGGTCGCGGACCGCCTCGACATCAAGCCCGCCACGGTCTACGCCTACGTCAGCCGGGGTCTGCTGACCAAGGTCCCCACCTCCGACCGCCGCGGCAGCCGCTTCCGCGAGGACGAGGTCTCCCGCCTCGCCCGCGGCCGCCGCCCCGGCTCAGGCCCCCGCGGCACGGTCGACGACATCACCACCGAAATCTCGCTCCTCGACCGAGACGAGCTCTACTACCGCGGCCACAATGTCGCCGACCTGGTGGCGGCCCACCGCGTGGAGTCCGTCGCGAATCTCCTGTGGACAGGCGAACTCTCGACCCCTGCTACCCAATTCACCGCGCCCCCAGAGATTCTCGCGGCCACCCGCGCGGCAGTCGCCGCCCTACCCGCCCAGGCCCGCCTCTCCGACCGCCTGCGGGTAGCGGTAGCCGTAGCGGGCGCAACCGACCGGTTGCGTTTCGACCTGTCCCCCGAAGGCGTCCTGCGAACGGCCGGAATCCTCCTGGCCGTCGAACTGGACGCGCTCACACCCACCCCACCGACCTCGGGCACCCTCGCCGAAAGGCTGTGGCCCGCACTGACCGACCACCCCCCGAACATCCCCCTCCTCGACACCGTCCTCACCCTCCTGGCCGACCACGGCCTGGCCGTCTCCACCGTCGCCGCCCGAGTAGCCGCCAGCGCCCGAGTCCACCCCTACGGCACGGTATCCGCCGCCCTCGGCGCCCTCGACAGCCAATACCACGGCGGCGCAAGCACTCTCGCCCACCGCTTCCTCACCGACGCCATCACCGACCCGCTCGGAGCAGTCTCCGAACGCCTACGCCTGGGCGGCCCCCTCCCCGGCTTCGGTCACCTGATCTACCAACAAACCGACCCCCGCGCCGACCTCCTGCTCACCACCCTGCGCACCATTCCAGCCGCCACCCCCGCCCTGAACGCGATCGACACCCTCAAATCCCAACTAGCCACTCCCCTAGTGGCCCTCCCGAACATCGACCTAGCCCTAGCCGCCCTCATGCACACCTACAACATGCCCCCCGACGCAGGCGAAGCCATCTTCGCCCTAGCCCGCACCCTAGGCTGGCTAGCCCACACCCTCGAGGAATACACCGAACCCCCCATGCGATTCCGCCCCACCAGACCCCAAGCACCCCAGTAGTTCTCCCACCGCACAGTGATCGTGAGCCAACCGCGCACTTTGCGAACTGTATGGTCGGTCAAGTCATGCTGATCTTGCTACTGGCGCTCGCGGGCTTCGCCTTCCTGGATTCCCTGCACGTCCTGAACATAGGCATCACCGCGGCGGTGATCGTCGACAGCCGACTAGGTCGCCGCTCCCCGGTCCCGGGTGCCTTGAGCTTCATCGCGGGAATCTTCGCCGTCACCACAGCCTTCGGGATCTGCACGGTACTGGGCCTGAGCTTCCTGACAGATCTCCTGCACTTCGACATCACCCCGACCATCCGCTACCGGGCAGAACTCATCGCCGGAGTCGTCCTACTGCTACTGGGCGCAGTTCGCCTACCGAGCGGCGCGACCGCCGCAATCCCACCCTGGGCGATAGAAGCACGCCGACGCCCCGCACTACTGGGCCTGATCGGCGCCGGTGTCGGCCTAGGTCAAGCACCAACAGCAGTCCCATACCTGACCGCACTGGCAATGCTCTCGCTCCGAGACCCCCGACCACCGTTTATCGATCCGAATCCTGTTCCTAATCTTCGGAGCGGCCCTCGTAGCGAACGCAACCCGCAACCACTCGTCGCTATAGCAGCCCCCCAATCGATCCGAGCGCTGACGCCGCCCTGACCACCCACCCAAAGTTGATCATGGGCCAAAACCTGCCCAATGACGACCAAATTGACAGAAACCTGCCTTCCAACAGCGATTAGTGCACGGATAGGCCCATCCTCCAGACCCGGCACGCGCCCGCCACTCCCCGACCGCGCCCCGGCTGCTGCCGAGCCCCGGGTCGCTCCATCCGCTTCCGAGGCCATGGCACGATCACGAAGGGCGTTGGTAGTGCTGGAGCGGTAACGGCGGGTGGGGGTTTGGCTGCGGGGTGGGGGTTAGAGGCGGGTTGCGGTGTGGACGAGGGTGGCTAGGGGTTGGGAGGTGTTGTGGGGTGGCCAGGCTATGACTGTGGTGACGGGTGAGGCGTCCGATACCGGGACTATGGCGTGGTTTTCGCGGAGGTGGGGGCGGACGGAGTCGGGCATTATGGCGCAGGTTCGGCCGAGGGCGATTAGTTGGGTTAGTTGGGTGTGGTCGCGGATTTGGGGGCCGGGGCCGTCGGGGTAGGTGCCGTCTCGGCGGGGCCAGCGGGGGAAGGGGAGGTCCGTCTGGGATTCGACCTCGGCCATCGAGATGTGGGGGCGGGTGGCTAAGGGGTGGCCCGCGGGGAGGACCAGGACCTGGGGTTCGGTGTGGAGGTCTTCGGTGGCGAAACCGGTTGTGGAGTCGAAGGGGCGGTGGAGGAGGGCTACGTCGGCGCGGCCGTCGCGTAGGAGGCGCTCCTGTTCGCCGGGGCCGGACAGGATCACTTCTACTGGCACGGCGTTCGGTTCGGCGGCGTAGGCGTGCAGGAGCTTCGACAGTAGTTCGCTGGACGCCCCGGCCTTCGTGGCCAGCACTATGCCCGGCCGGTCGGCGGCGGCCCGGCGGGTGCGGCGTTCGGCGGCTTCGACCGCTTCGAGGGCGGCCCGGGCCTCGCGGAGCAATACCGAACCGGCCTCGGTCAAGGTGATCGCGCGTGAACCTCGGTGCAGCAGAACGACTCCCAGTCGCCGTTCCAACTGCTGAATCGCGCGCGAGAGCGGTGGCTGGGCCATCGAGAGGCGCTGGGCCGCGCGGCCGAAGTGCAGTTCCTCGGCGACGGCGACGAAATATCGCATCTCTCGCGTCTCCACCGGGTCATGGTATCCGGCGGTGACCATGACCAATACCCGTGCGGTATGGCCGACCACCCGATCGGTCTTGGACGCCGTACCCGGGGCCGCAGCAGGATCGGCGATATGAGTGAACAGACGATCGCGCTGGTGACCGGCGCGAACAAGGGAATCGGATACGAGATCGCCGCCGGGTTGGGCGCGCTGGGCTGGCGAATCGGGGTGGGCGCGCGGGATCGGGATCGCCGCGACACCGCGGTGGAGAAGTTGCGCGCGGCGGGTGTGGACGCGTTCGGGGTGCCGCTCGATGTGACCGATGACGAAAGTGTTTCCGCGGCAGCGGAATTGATTGCCGAGCAGGCCGGGGGGCTCGATGTTCTGGTCAACAATGCCGCGATCACCGGCGGCACGCCGCAGACCCCGACCACCGTCGATCCCGCGACCGTGCGAGCCGCCGTGGAAACCAACGTGATCGGCGTCATCCGCGTCACCAACGCGATGCTGCCCATGCTGCGCGCCTCGGCCGCACCGCGAATCGTCAATCTCTCCAGCAGCGTCGGCTCGCTGTCCCTGCAAACGGCCCCCGGCCTCGATACGGGCCCGATCTCCGCCGCGTACTCGCCGTCGAAGACGTTCCTCAACGCTGTCACCATCCAGTACGCGAAAGAGCTGCGCGACACCAACATCCTGATCAACTGCGGCTGCCCCGGTTACACCGCCACCGACCTCAACGGCTTCCAGGGCGTCCGCACCCCGCAACAGGGCGCGGCCATCGCGATTCGCCTCGCGACCCTGCCCGACGACGGACCGACCGGCGAATTCTTCGACGACGCCGGAGCCGTGCCCTGGTGACGAATCAGGCCGCGCACTTGGCGTTCGGCGGGGCGGGTGGGGCGGTGTCGATGCCCGCGGCGATGTCGATGAGGTAGTCGTGGCCGCCGAGCGGTTCGGTGCCGAGCAGGAGTCGTTCGACCGCGCAGCCGGATTCGAAGAAGACCGGGTTGATGCCGTGTTCGCCGGGGACGATGTGGCCCTCCAGGTCTCGACCGGTGGTGACCGTGTAGAGGGAGGTGGGTTTGCCGGTGGCGGTGAGGGCGGCCCGCATTTCCAGCGAGCTCGCGTAGGGCACCAACGCATCCGCGGTGCCGTGCAGCAGGATCGCCTGCTTCACGGAGATGCGGCTGGCCTGGAAGGCGGGCGAACGGTCGATGTAGGACTGGGGGCAGGTGAGCGGGTTGCACCCGCCCGCGTCGCGTTCGATTTCGGGCCGGAGGGATTTGCCGGGGAGATTGGACAGCAGCCAGGCGCTGATGTCCTCGGCATGGCCGAAGGTGTCGACCCAGTAGTCGTAGGTGCCGGGTGGGGCGTAGGCGGCGGCCAGACCGCTGGTCACGCCGCCCTGGCTCCAACCCCACAGCACGGTCGGTCCGATGCCGGGGTGTTCACCGCGATACCACTGGGTGGCGGCCACGGTGTCGCGCCATCCCGCCCAGACGTTCCATTCGCCGGTGCGCCACACGCCGTCGTCGGAGCGCTGATCCATGGCGACCAGCGCCGCGCCGGTCTGCCGCACCAACGAGGCCATGTACTCGGGAAAATCGCTGGCACTGCCGTCGTGGCCGTGCACAGCCACGATCAATCCCCGTGCCCCGCCGTCGGGTTCGTACACGCGCCCGGTGGCGGTCTCCCCGTCCACGGTCAGGCTCACGGGCCGCATGGACACCCCGTCGGTCGGGGTGCTCGAAACCTCCGGGGCCGCAACCATCGTCGCGGCGAGCATTCCGGCCACCGCGCCGATCACCCGCAACCCCGGCCATCGACCCACGCCCGGCATCGTCGCACGGCGGCGCGGCCGGCCCGGGTACCCACGCCGAAACTTGCACGGGGTGCAACCGGATCGGGTTGCGGGCCGTTAGGATTCGACCATGCGTTCGATGGATGCCGCGGAGCGGCGGGCTCGGCTGGGAACCCGGCATCGACTGGCCACGCCGACCCGCAGCGATGTGGTCGACGAGATCGCGCGTTCCCTGGTGGTCCTGCACGCCACCGATCCGGCGACGGTGTACCTGTCGGTCGCCGCGCGCGGGATCGCGATCGAGCCCGGCCATATCGAGAAGGCGCTCTACGACGATCGGACGCTGCTGCGCATGCTGGCCATGCGCCGCACCATGTTCGTCGCGCCGGTCGACCTGGTGCCGGTCCTGCAGGCGTCCACCGCGGATGCCTTGGCGCACAAGCAGCGCCGGACCTATTCCCGCTATATCGAGCAGGCCGGGGTCGTCGACGGGAACATCACCAAGTGGTGGAACGAGGTCGAGGCGGCGACCCACGCGGCACTGCTGGCCCGGGGCAGCGCGACGGGAGCGCAATTGAGCAAGGACGTGCCGCGCCTGCGTACCCAGGTCGACATCGCGCCGGGCAAGCCGTATTCGAAGCCGACGAACATCACCACCTGGGTGCTGGTCACCCTCGGCTGCGAGGGCCGCATCGTGCGCGGGCGACCCAATGGCAGCTGGGGCAGCAGCCAATACACCTGGGCACCCATCGAATCCTGGCTGCCCGACGGCATTGCGGCCATGCCCGTCGACACAGCGCGGGCCGAACTGGTGCGGAAGTGGTTGCGCGCCTTCGGTCCCGCACCGGTGAGCGATATCAAATGGTGGACCGGCTGGACACTCGGCGAGGTGCGCAAGGCGCTGGCCCACGTGGACACCGTCGAGGTGGACCTCGATGGTGAGACCGGCCTGGTCCTCGCCGACGACCTGGATCCGACACCGCCACCCGAACCCTGGGCCGCGCTGCTCCCGGCTCTCGATCCCACACCGATGGGCTGGCAGTCCCGCGACTGGTACCTCGGCCCGCATCAGCCCGCCCTGTTCGACCGCAACGGCAATGTCGGCCCCACCGTCTGGTGGGACGGCCGCATCATCGGCGGCTGGGCGCAGCGTTCGGACGGCGAAATCGTCTGGCGGCTGCTCGAAGACGCGGGTTCCGACGCGGAGCAGGCCATCGCCGCCGAGGCCGAACGCCTGCGCGCCTTCTACGGCGACATCCGCCCCATCCCCCGCTTCCGAACCCCGCTGGAACGCGAACTCACCGCGTGACCGCCACACCGCACGACCCGCTTCTCAGCTGAGTGCCAGGATTTTTCTGCGAGCCTACCGAGCGGCCGACTGTTACTGTCGATTGCGTTGGTTCGCACAGTCCGGGCTGGGACACGGGGAGTCATGGGTCCGGAAGTTCTACGGAGTTTGTCATGGCGTTCTCGAATCGGCTGGTCTCCCCCGCCTCCCCACACACCGATTCGACGGGCCGCCCGCCCAGACCGGAACCGCGAAACGACCTGTGGGGCGAGTCCTTCCGCGATGCCGCGCTCGGCATGTGCGCGGTGCTCTCGGCCACCGACGGCCGCATCGATCCGGCCGCACGCATGCGGGTCGCCCAAATGGTCGGCGCGCACGAGGTGCTCGGCCGTCAATCCGCCGACGATCTGCGAAACCTGTTCGAGGACAACTGCGCCCGCCTCATCATGGACCCGGCCTTCGGGCACGCGTATGTGATGGCGCAGATCGCCAAGGCCACCGAGCAGCCCGAGCACGCGCGGGCGGTGGTGCGCATCGGTTTGATCGTCGGGCGAATCGAGGGCGAACTCGACGCCCACGCGGTCACGGTGATTCGCGAGGCTTGTCAGGTATTGCGCTTGGACCCGCACGAATTCGGTATGTAAAGCCCTCTGGCTTTTGCTGGACAGTGGCCCGTCGCAGCGCGCATTCTTGGGACGTTTGAATGCCTAGCGAGGGGATTCACTCTGCATGGCTCTTCAAGGGTTCCTCAATATTCTGCTCGACACCGTCCACCCCAATCGGGGTTGGCGTTACTGCGCCTGGTGCGAAGGCTCCGGGGCCGCAGGGTATTCCGCGAACGGGTCGGTCATCCTGTGCACGGGATGCGGTGGCATCGGCTGGTTGGTCGATCCGCCTGTGTATCGCCGCTGAACAGCGCATTCGTCCCCGGCCGAGTGGCACGCCGGGGACGAATCGAGCAGGTCACATATCGAGTCCGAGATCCAGTACCCGGACCGAATGGGTGAGCGCGCCGACGGCCAGATAATCCACGCCGGTGCGCGCGTAATCGGCCGCCTGATCCAGCGAAAGTCCGCCCGAGGATTCGAGTTTGGTGCGCGGGGAGCGAGCATCGCGGCGCTGCACGGCCGCCTGCGTGGCCCACAGCGGGAAGTTGTCCAGCAGCACCAGTTCCACGTCCTCGGCGAGCACCGCGTCGAGCTGTTCGAGGCTGTCCACCTCGACCTCGCACTCGATGTCGGGATCCAGCTCCCGCACGGCACGCAGCGCGGCAACCACCGAGCCAGCCGCCACCACATGGTTGTCCTTGATCAGCGCGGCATCGCCGAGACCCATGCGGTGATTCACGCCGCCCCCGACCCGGACCGCGTACTTCTGCAGCGCGCGCAGCCCGGGCAGGGTCTTGCGGCTGTCGCGAACCCGGCACTTCGTCCCGGCGACCGCGTCGGCCCATTGCGAAGTGGCGGTGGCGATCCCGGACAGGTGACACACCAGATTCAGCATGGTCCGCTCGGCGGTGAGCAGCCCGCGCGTCGGCGCGACCAGGCTCAGCACCTTATCGCCCGGCCGCACCCGCGTCCCGTCCGCGACGCGGCCGGTGACCTCGTAGTTCCCGGCCCCGATCACTTCATCGAGCACCAGCAACCCGACATCCAACCCGGCCACCGTCCCCGGCTGCCGAGCAGCCATGTCCGCCTTGGCTACCGCATCCTCCGGCACCGTGGCCACGGTGGTGATATCCGGCCCGTACCGCAGATCCTCGTCGAGAGCGGTGCGGATCAGCGCGACAATCTCGTCGCGATCCAGTCCGGCGTCGAGAACCATTACTGCACTCCTTGTTCGATGACATGTGTTGCGCCCCGGCGCGAGTCGCCACCGCCCGATCTACCGTGCCGGGCGGAGGTGACCTTCCGCGCAACGGTCGCGAGGTCCTGGGCGGCGGGGTCCGTCTGGACGGCAAGGTCTTTCATCGCGGCACGCCGTTCACGAGACGGCCCCGGGCGGTAGCCCAGCGCCCGGCCGCACCCGGCTCCGCGTCGTCGGTGATCAGCTTCGGACGCCCGTCCGAGCCGAGCCGCAGCACCGAACTGCGCCGCAATTCCTCGCGTGGCTCGGTGTAGTCCGAGCGAGTGTGGCAGCCGCGGCTCTCGGTCCGCGCCGCCGCCGCGACCAGCAGCGCCCGCGCGGTCAGAGTGAGCGCCGAATCCTCCAGCTCGCGGATGATCACCGCCGCCGAATCCGCAGCGGGGCTGTCCACGGTGCGGCTCCGGTCCCATTCGACGGTGATATCGGGCGCGGCGTTGTCGGCGATGAGGCCGACCATGCGGAGGATCGCTTCGCGCAGGCCGTCGCCGTCGCGGACCACTCCGGCGCGTTCGGTCATCAACTCCTGGAGGAGTTTCCGGTCGGCGCGAGGGAATCGGAGGGGGCCCACCTCGGTGACCGGGGCGGACATCCCCCGACGTTCGGTGGCGGCCACGCCCGCACGCTCGCCGACGACCAGGCCCTCGAGGAGGCTGTTCGACGCCAGGCGGTTGGCACCGTGCAATCCGGTGCGCGCCACCTCACCGGCGGCGTACAGGCCGGGAACCGCGGTGCGACCATGGGCGTCGGTGAGGATGCCGCCGCACTGGAAGTGGGCGGCGGGGGCGACCGGGATCACATCGATTGTCGGATCGATGCCCGCCGCCAGGCACGACGCGGTAATGGTCGGAAACCGTTGGGGGAAGCCATCGATCGAGCGGCCATCGAGATAGACGTGGTCGGTGCCGAGCTCGGCCATGCGCGCCGCGATGGCACGTGAGACAACGTCGCGCGGAGCCAGATCGCCGCGCGGGTGCACCCCCGCGGTCACCGAATTGCCTTTGGTGTCCACGAGTATCGCGCCCTCTCCGCGCACGGCCTCGCTGATCAGCGGGCGACGGCCCAGTCCTCCCGGCGTGAACAAGACCGTCGGGTGGAACTGCACGAATTCGAGGTCGGAGACCAGCGCCCCGGCGCGCAATGCCAGGGCGATACCGTCCGTGGTAGCTCCGGCGGGGTTGGTGCTGCATGCGTACAGTTGCCCCAGGCCACCGGTGGCGAGCAGGACGGCGGGCGCGTGCACGATGCCGAATCCCTTGTCCGACACCACGATAACGCCACGCACACCCTCGGGTCCGGTGACGATGTCCAGCACCGCCGCGCCGAAGATCACCGGCATTCCCGCCGCGTTCAGCGCCCGCTGCACCTCCGCGCCGGTGGCGTCGCCGCCCGCGTGAATGATGCGGCGCGTGCTGTGCCCGCCCTCGCGGGTCCGCGACACCTCGCCGTCACGGCCCAGGTCGAAGACCGCGCCGAGATCGGTGAGTGCCGCCACCGCGTGCTGACCGCCCTCGACGATGGACCGCACCGCGTCCTCGTCGCACAGCCCGGCCCCGGCCACCACGGTGTCGTGCACATGGGATTCCACCGAATCCCCGTGCGGCGCAACGACGGCGATGCCGCCCTGCGCGTACTGCGTCGAGGTGTCGGTGGGTCCGCCCTTGCTGAGCGTCAGCACCCGCAGGCCCTGCCGCGAGGCGGTGCGCGCCGCGGTCAGTCCCGCGACGCCGCCACCGACGACCACCAGGTCCGCCTCGGCTTCCCAGGTGATGGAAATCGATGTGTTCACCATTGCTCATCCCTCCCCTGACGGGGTGGGCGTGGCTATTCGCCGCCGCCCGGATTGCCGATCTCGATCATGCGCTGGACCGAATTGCGGGCCAGGGCAGCGGTTTCGGGATCGACGTGGACCTCGTCGCGGTTCTCCACCAGGCAGCGGAGCAGGGCGGCGGGGGTGATCATCTTCATGTACTTGCAGGAGGCGCGATCGTTCACGGCCTGGAAGTCGATGCCGGGGGCGGCCTTGCGCAGCTGGTGCAGCATGCCGACCTCGGTGGCGACCAGCACCTGGTTGCTCTTCGCGGCCTTCGCGGCGTCGATCATGCCGCCGGTGGACAGGATGTGCACCCGCTCGGCCGGGAACTCGCCCGCGCCCGCCAGGTAGAGAGCCGAAGTGGCGCAACCGCATTCGGGGTGCACGAACAGCTCGGCGTCCGGGTGGGTGCGGGCCTGCTCGTTGAGCTCGTCGCCGTTGATGCCCGCGTGCACATGGCATTCGCCCATCCAGATATGCATGTTCTCGCGGCCGGTGACGCGCTTGACGTGCGCGCCCAGGAACTGGTCCGGCAGGAACAGCACCTCGCGGTCCGGGTCGATGGAGGCGACCACGTCGACGGCATTGGACGAGGTGCAGCAGATGTCGGTGAGCGCCTTCACCGCGGCGGTGGTGTTGACGTAGGAGACCACCAGCGCGTCCGGGTGCTCGGCCTTCCAGGCGCGCAGCTCGTCGGCGGTGATGGAGTCGGCCAGCGAGCAGCCCGCGCGCTGGTCGGGGATGAGCACGGTCTTCTCCGGGCTCAGGATCTTGGCGGTCTCGGCCATGAAGTGCACGCCGCAGAACACGATGGTGTCCTCGGGAGCCTCGGCCGCGATCCGGGACAGTGCCAGGGAGTCGCCCACGTGGTCGGCGATGTCCTGGATCTCCGGGAGCTGGTAGTTGTGCGCCAGGATGGTGGCATTGCGCTCGCGCGCCAGTCGCTTGATCTCCGCGGCCCACTCGGGGGTGGCCTCGACACCGGTGAATCCCGAGGGCCCGTCGGCGATGCGCTCGGTCAGCGTCATCGTCGCGCCTAGTGCTGCAGCCATGGCATGGCTCCTTCTCTCATGCGCCCGGCAACTTCGCCGATTCGCATCCAACCGGTTTTCGACTTAGAATCGAAAACGTGGCCCATCGTAGCACCATCCACGAAACGCTCACCGCGGTGTTCCAGGTTCGTCGCTTCCCCGACACCATTCGTGCAGGTGAGAGCCCTAGCGTGGGTGGGATTGCCGTTTCCGACCGCTGCCCGCCCGGCTGGCACACCGAATTGGCGGTGCTGCTCTGGGAGCGCGCGTTGGACCCCGCCAAGGGCACCTGGTCACTGCCCGGCGGCCGTCTGCGCGACGACGAGGATCTCGACACCTCGGCCGCGCGCCAGCTCGCCGAGAAGGTCGATGTCCGCGAGCTGAACCACCTCGAACAGGTCTGGGTCTTCAGCGATCCGAACCGGGTCCCCGGCGACCGCCGAATCGCCTCGGCCTATTTGGGTTTGGTCCCCATGACCGCCGAGCCGGTGCTGCCCCACGACACCCGCTGGCATCCGGTCTCGGCCCTGCCGGACATGTCCTTCGACCACGGCACGGTGGCCCGCCACGCCCGAAACCGCTTGGCCGCCAAGCTTTCCTACACCAATATCGCCTTCGGCCTGGCCCCCGACACGTTCACCATGTCGACTCTGCGCGAAATCTACTGTGCGGCACTCGGATACGAGGTGGACACCACGAACCTGCAGCGAGTCCTGTCCCGCCGCAAGGTGATCACCCCCACCGGCGCCACCGCCTCCCCCGGCCGCTCCGGTGGCCGCCCCGCCGCCGTCTACCGCTTCACCGACTCCGAAATCCGCGTCACCGACGAATTCGCCGCCCTTCGCCCGCCGACGTGACCCGCGGGATGGAACTGACAGTGAATTGCCAGCATTGCTCCGTAGGGTGGTCCGGTCGGATGTAACGCGAAATGCGCTGTGTCCGACGGGCAAAACGTCCGCGATCTCAGCGACAGGTCACCGAAGGAGAGTCATGGCATCACCGGTTCGCATCGGATCCGCCCTCGCCGGAGCCGCTTTGGCGGTCGCCGCGGTATCGATCTCGGGATCTGGGACCGCGAGCGCCGACACGGTGGTCGCCAACCCGGCCGACTACCTGGTCGGCGACACGGTCTACTTCAGCTACGGCAACCTCGCCAACTGCGCCATGCGCCCCAACGGCGATGTCGGCTGCGACATCACCAACGGCACCATGAACTGGTACGGCCTGCAGGTCTCGAACATCTCCATCGACGTCGCGATCCTGCCCGCCCACCCGGCCCTCGGCCCACTGGGCCAGCACGGCCGCCCCGGCAGTCCCCAGCTCTCCGGCGGTGGCCCCACCCCCGGCTCCAACTCCCCTTACGGCTCCGACGCCACCCTCACCTATGGCGGTGCCACGTGCTCGGGCAGCGGCTTCCGGTCCGAGGTCACCTGCACCTCCAAGGGCCACCAGTTCAGCTTCGGCTTCACCTCCGGCTACAACTGAGTGACGTAGAAGCGATTCCCGTCGGGGTCGCTGAACTCGAACATCGGTGGGGCGGTTTCCCATTCGAGGAGATCGCCCACCTGGAGACCGAGCTCGATCAGAAAGGCACGCGCCGCACGGGCATCGGGTGTGCCGAGCCGGATCCCGGTGTCGATCCCGGCGGGCAACTCCGAACTGGCTTGCACGAGCGACAATGTCGGTCCCCCACCCGCCAACGTCAGCTCCACCCACCGAAATCCCGGCCGCAATTCCCTATCGAACGACGTCTTCAACCCGAGCCCCTCGAGCAGCCCCTTCGCCCGATCCTGATCGGACACCGGCACGGCAACGGTGAGCACAGTCGTGAATATGGCTTCAGTCATAACCATTGAGACGCCCCGCCGACCCCGAATTCATCGCCCGAAGCCCCTAATTCTTCCGCCCCGGAGCCTTCATACCCGACTTGAAGCCAAGCCCACCCGGCTTGGCAGCGGGCGGCGTGGCCGAGCCATTGGCCTCCGAAACGCCATTGGCCTCGGCGATTCCGTTGCTCTCCGGTTCGGCCGGGATAGCGGCGGCCTCCGCAACCGAATCGGCCAGGGCGGCAGGCGCTTCCGGTGCCGGGACAGCAGGCGCGGCGGCACCCGGAGCCTTCGGTCCGGGGCGCTTCAGGCCGGACTTCATGGCCAGACCCTTGGGCGCGATGGACGGCTTGGCCTCGGCAGCCGGGGCCGATTCGGCCGGAGCAGACTTGGCACCGGGGGCCTTGAGGCCGCCCTTCATGGCCAGCCCGCCCGGCTTTGCCGCCGGAGTCGCGGGGACCTCCGCGGCGGAGGCTTCGGCTGCGGCGGAAGCGGTTTCGGCCTTCGCGCCCGGAGCCTTGGCGGCACCCTTCATCTGCAGGCCCTTGCCACCGGGAGCCTTGAGGCCGCCCTTCATGCCGAGCCCGCCGGGCTTGGCGGTCGGAGCCGCCTTCGACGTGGCCTCGGCAGGCGCTTCGGCCACAGCGGCCTTCGCGGGTTCGGGGGCCGGAACCGGTTCGGGCTCGGGGGCCTTCGGGGTCTGGACGACCTTCAGGTTCTCGGTCAACGTCACCGCATCCACACGCTCGATGGACTGCAGCATCAGCTGGGCGACGTCGACGACCTCGACACCCTGGCCGACCTCGCCACCGTCCTTGCGGGCAGTCACCCCATCGGTGAGCATCACCCGACAGAACGGGCACCCCGTCGCGATCATCGACGGCTCATTCCCACCACCGAGGGTGTCCAATGCTTCGTCGACACGGTCGATATTGATGCGCTTACCGAGCT
>NZ_JAYKYU010000011.1:0-90020 GCF_035818515.1 Nocardia sp. CDC153
CACCCACGTGTTACTCACCCGTTCGCCGCTCGTGTACCCCGAAGGGCCTTACCGCTCGACTTGCATGTGTTAAGCACGCCGCCAGCGTTCGTCCTGAGCCAGGATCAAACTCTCCGTTGAAGACTCTCAATCCAACTGCCGAAGCAGCGAATCGGAAGAATTAACCAGAGTCCGAAAACCTTGGCAAGAAAACGCCAGCTCGGAAATTAAGCTGACTAAAAATGTCCAACCACCCTCACGGGGGTGAGAATGATTGGAACCAAATAAAATATTTGGCACTGACATTCATCGACACACTATTGAGTTCTCAAAGAACACACGCACACACCATCGATCCGAGTTGATCGGATGTCCAGTGAGGCAACTTTTCCAGCCTAGCCCCGGGTCTCCGCAGAGTCAAGGACCAGTTTTCGGCTGGAGTGTTCGTGTCCGGCGCTCCTCGTCCAACCTCGTATCCGCTTCCGATTTCCAGCCTCTGAGCTGGGGGTTTCGGTCCCGGTCGGTGTCCGTGTCGCTCTGACCTGGAATAAGTTACGCGCCGGATAACGCGAGGTCAAATCCGCTGGTCGCCAAGGCGTTTGCGCTGGTCAGCCGGTTGGGAAACCGACCGATCGGCCGCCTGGACCACGGGGTTGTGGCCCAGGTCATGCCGATCTTGTTTGCCTATCAGGCTTTTGCGCGCCGGACGCCCGCGAAGTTCTTCTTGCCGCGCCGCAGTACCAGCCAGCTGCCGTGCAGGAAGTCGGCTTCCGAGGGCGTCCATTCGAGGTCGGACACCTTCTCGTTGTTCACCGATGCGCCACCCTCATTGACGGCACGCCGTGCGGCACCGCGGCTTTCACACAGACCCGACTCGACCAGCAGGTCGACGATGGTCGTAGCCGACGTCGCCTCCGCGATCTTGCCGTCGACCGCGGCTTCGGTGAGCGCCGCAGCCAGCGTCGACTCGTTCAGCTCGCGCAGTTCACCGCGACCGAACAGCGCCTGGCTGGCCAGCTGCACCGAGCGGGTGTGCTCCTCGCCGTGCACCAGCGTCGTCATCTCCGCGGCCAAACGCTTCTGCGCCTCGCGGGCGTGCGGGCGCTCGGCGGTCGCCTTTTCCAACTCGTCCAGTTCCTCCCGCGAGAGGAAGGTGAACCAGCGCAGGTAGCGGACCACGTCGGCGTCGGCCGTGTTCACGAAGTACTGGTACCAGGCGTAGGGGCTGGTCATCTCCGGGTCCAGCCAGAGGCTGCCGCCGCCGGTGGACTTGCCGAACTTCTTGCCGTCGGCCGAGGTCACCAGCGGCACGGTCAGCGCATGCACGTGCTCGCCGTCGACGCGGCGGTTGAGTTCCACGCCCGCGATGATGTTGCCCCACTGGTCGGAGCCGCCGACCTGCAGCGTGCAGCCGTATTCGCGGCGCAGCTGCAGGAAGTCGTTGGCCTGCAACAGCATGTAGCTGAACTCGGTGTAGGACATGCCGTCCGACTCCAGGCGGCGCTTGACCGTGTCCCGGGCCAGCATGACGTTCACCGAGAAGTGCTTGCCGATATCGCGCAGGAACGAGACCGTGCTCAGATTGCCGGTCCAGTCCATGTTGTTGGCGATGATGGCCGCGTTGGGGGCGTCGCCGAGGTCGACGAAGCGCTCGAGCTGGGACCGAATGCGGCCCGCCCACTCGGCGACGGTGTCGGTGGAGTTCATGGTGCGCTCGCCGACATCGCGGGGGTCACCGATGAGACCGGTCGCGCCACCCGCGAGCACGATCGGACGGTGTCCGGCCCGCTGGAAGCGCTTGAGCGCCAGCAGGGGGACCAAGTGTCCGGCGTGCAGGGAGGCCGCGGTCGGGTCGAAACCGGCATAGAGGGTGATCGGTCCCTTGGCCGCGGACGCGCGCAGGGCATCCAGGTCGGTGGACTGCGCGATCAGTCCGCGCCAGGTCAGTTCATCAATGATGTCGCCGCTCACGCTTCCCTATCTTTCCGCACGTGAATGAGTAGGTTGCACAGGCCCGGGGTAGTGGAGAACGACTCCGGCCCGCCGATCGGAGGATCGGCGGGCCGGGCAGCGAATTCGAGTGGATGACCACCGAACGCCCCGAGGCCCACTGCCGAGTGTCATCGGCAGCGGGCTGGGGGTCTAGCGAATATCGGCGCTCACTTCACCAGGTTGGTGAAGGTGGAGAAGGAGGCGCGGCGCTCGTAGGCGATCCAGGCGAAGACGCCGACCAGGATCAGCGGGAAGGGGGCCAGGGCCGGAGCGCCGAGGATGAAGGCCTGGGTGGCGGCGGCGCAGACCATGGTGACCGACAGGCCCGCGGCGGCCGGGCCGGTCAGGCGGCGAACCATGAGGCCGATGCCGCCGGAGACCTCGACCAGGCCGGTGAAGTACATGAACCAGTCACCGAAGCCGATCTGGTGGAAGATGCGGACGGCGTCGGCCTGACCCATGAACTTCGGCAGGCCCGAGGCGAAGATGAAGAAGAGGCCGAGGACGATCTGCAGGGTCCACAGGACGCGGTTGCGGACCTTGCCGGGGGTGGCGGTGGTGGTGGCGACGGTCTGGGTGGCGGCGATGGCGGTCATCTGAATGTCCTTTCGGGGCTTGTCTGTTCGGTGTCGAACTCGCTTGCTCCATAGGACGGGGGCCGTCGCGGAAACTCATCGCCGGTGCGGAGAAGTTTTCGGGCTAGCGGTCGAAGGCGGCCTTCAGCGAGGTCAGGTGCACTCGGCTGGCGGTGGCGGCGGCCTCGGGGTCGCGGCCGCGGATGGCGTTGTAGAGGTCTTCGTGCGCGCCGTGGTCGGCGGCCGGGGCGCGCATGGGGCGGATGCGCAGCATGTCGATCATGGCGTGCCGCGAGCGCGGGACGAAGGCGTTGAACAGCTCGAGCAGGATGTCATTGTGGGCGGCGGCCACGACGGTGCGGTGGAAGGCGGTGTCGGCGTCGACCAAACCCTCGACGGAATCACCGCTTTCGGCGCGGGCAGCCAGGGCGCGCAGCATCGAACGCAGGTCCGCGGGAGTCCGGCGGCGGGCGGCCAAGGCCGCGCCCTCGGCCTCGATGGCAATGCGGGCCTCGATGACGGTGACGATGTCGCTGCGGCGCAGGACGGTGTCCCAGTCCTCGGCGGCGTCCAGGGCGGTGACGAAAACGCCCGCGCCCTGGCGACTTTCGAGGACGCCCTTGCCCGCGAGTTCGCGAATGGCCTCGCGCAGCGTGGAGCGGCCGACGCCGAGCTGCGCGGCGAGGGTGGTCTCACCCGGGAGACGGTGGCCGAGTTCCCACTCCCCCTCCCGAATTCGGGTCAGCAGGACCTCGGCGGCCTGCGCGGCGAGCGGGTGCCGCTGTACCTGCGCCACTTTTCGTCGACCTCTCTACTTGTCTGAGGAGTGAATCCCCTCTAGTCTAGTCCACATGCTTACGGGTGCCCTGCTTCTCCTTCGCCGCCGCGGCGGGGTCTGACCAGACCGGCACCCCGCTAGCGGGCTCGCTGTGCTGCGCCGGTCACACCCTTCCGACGCGAAAGCGAAATCGCCGTGAGCACTCCCTCGAACTGGAATCGTCAACAGCCCTCCGTCATGCCGTCGCATCGGTATCGCGATGTGTACCAACGGGTTTCGGTCCCGCTGACCGAACGTGAATGGCCGACCGAGCGAATCACCGCCGCACCCTTGTGGGTGCCGGTGGACTTGCGGGACGGCAATCAGGCCCTGGCCGAGCCGATGGATCCCGCGCGCAAGCGACGGTTCTTCGACATGTTGGTGGCCATGGGCTACAAGGAGATCGAGGTCGGCTACCCCAGCGCCTCGCAGACCGACTTCGACTTCGTGCGGCTGATCGGATCGGAGCGACTGGCTCCCGCCGACGTCACCATCGTCGTATTCACGCCCGCGCGACGGGATTTGATCGAGCGGACGGTGGAATCGATTCGCGGGATTCCCAATGACGTGGTCATCCACATGTACACCGCCACCGCGCCGACCTGGCGGAATGTGGTGCTGGGCAAGACGCGTGAGGAGCTGGCCGAGCTGATCACCGCGGGCGGGCGGGACGTGCTGGAACTGGCCGGAGACATGCCGAATGTGCGATTCCAGTTCTCGCCCGAGGTCTTCATGCTGACCGAGCCGGACTACGTGCTGGACATCTGCGATCGCATGACCACGCTGTGGGATGCCACACCCGAACGCCCGGTGACCTTGAACCTGCCCGCGACCGTCGAGGTGGCGACGCCCAATGTCTATGCCGACCAGATCGAATACATGCACCGCAATCTGGCCCGCCGCGACAGCGTGATCCTGTCGGTGCACCCGCACAATGACCGCGGCACCGGCGTGGCCTGCGCGGAATTGGCGGTGCTGGCCGGGGCCCAGCGGGTAGAGGGTTGCGTCTTCGGCAATGGCGAGCGCACCGGCAATGTCGATCTGGCGACGCTGGCCTTGAATCTGCATGCGCAGGGCGTGGATCCGATGATCGACTTCTCCGATATCGACGCCATTCGCCGCACCGTCGAATACTGCACCCGCCTGCCGATTCCGGATCGCCACCCCTACGCCGGTGATCTGGTCTACACCGCCTACTCTGGCACCCATCAGGACGCGATCAAGAAGGGCTTCGCCGAACACCGCGAGCGCGCCGCCCGCCTGGGTCGGCCCGAGCGCGAAGTCCCTTGGGAGGTCCCGTATCTGCCCATCGATCCGGCCGATGTGGGCCGCTCCTACGATGCCGTCATCCGCGTGAACTCCCAGTCCGGCAAGGGCGGCATCGCGTATCTGTTGGAATCCGAATACGGCCTGACCCTGCCGCGTCGCCTGCAGATCGACTTCGCCCGCCATGTGCAGCGGCACACGGACACCACGGGGACCGAGGTGTCGGCGAAAGCGCTGCGGGAGCTGTTCATCGCCACCTATGCGGGCACGAACCCGGAGGACGTGACCGACGTGGAGATTCCTTCGGTGGCAACGGCAGAGGAGATGACCGCGTTCCTGGTCGAACAGGGCTACCCGATCGAGGTGCTGTCGGTGACCACCCAGACCCCGGCCCCGACCTCCGATTCCGACCCGACTGTCATGACCGCGTACCTGGAGTACCGCAGTCCCGACGGAGTGGCCTGGGCCTTCGGCGAGGGCGAAACCGCCTCCCGCGCAACAATTGCCGCGATTCACCGCGCTGCCACTCGAGCACGAGCAACCGTCCCGGCCTGAGCGATTCACGACACCCCCGACCCGTCGCCCCGCCGCATGAGCATGGGCGCGATCAAGATCAGGGAGTTCCTGACGCGGAGATTGCCCGAATTCCCTCCCTGGGAGCTCCTTGATCTTGATTAGTTGGGGGATGCGCTGGGCGTCGTGGCGAGAGCGCAAGGTGGAGAACTGTCGGCTGGGCGGTCAGCCGAAGACGTCGCCGGGGGTGGTGCCGGTGTCGGGGCCGAGGCGGCGTTCCAGTTCCGCCACTCGCGCTTCGAGGGTCGAGAGGCGTTGGTAGAGGTTGGCTTCGGACGGGGGTGGCGGGTCGTCGCCGGGGGCGTTGCCGAGGGCGGAGATGCGGGCGCGGACGGCGGCGGGTTCGGCGCCGAGACTGATGAGGATTTGCGGGGCGATGCCCTCGCCCTCCGCCACCAGGGCCAGGAGAATGTGTTCGGGGCCGATGTAGTTGTGGCGCAGGCGCATTGCCTCGCGCAGGGACATCTCCAGGACCTTCTTGGAGCGCGGGGTGAAGGGGATGTGGCCGCTGGGCGGGAGCTTGTCGTGTTCACCGACGGCCTGGCGGATGCGTTCGCGCACACCGGAGACATCGAGGCCGAGGTCGCCCAGGGCGCGGGCGGCCACCGGGTCGTCGCCGACGAAAACCCCTAGCAGCAGGTGTTCGGTGCCGATCCAATCGTGGCCGAGCAGGCGGGCTTCCTCCTGCGCCAGGACGATGGCGCGGCGGGCGGTGTCGGTGAACCGTTCGAACATGGGGCTTCCACCTTGGGGAGAGCAGTCGATTCACCCACCGTAGTCCTCGCGGCGCACGCGGCAGGCGTTCTCGTCGGGCCGGATCTTGGGCGCGAGGTGGATTCCGGCCACAAGCATGCCGGAATGACGGTGGAGCGAGGCTATGCGGGGCGATCGAGTTTCGGGGCTCGGGGGCTGCGGCGGTAGGCGGAGACGGCCGGGGAGTCCGGGAGCCACAGTCGCCAGGGGCGGTCGGCGGCCAGGCTGACGCCGACGCGGGGGCCGGCGGAAATGGCTGCGACGTCGGTGATTTCGGGGGCCAGCTCGAGGCGGATAGGGGATTTCGCGGCGAAGAGGTGGGTTCCGTAGTCGTTCAGGGTGATTCCGAGGGCGCTGCCGACATTGCCTGGGCCGCGGGCGAGGTCGGCGTCGGTTTTGGCCGCGGGGCGGCGGGCCCGGGCGATGTCGAGGCCGTCGGTGATTTCCCCGGCGCGGATGAGGACGGCGCTGGCGGTGCCGTCGGGTCCGCTGGTGACGTTCACGCAGGTGTGCATGCCGTAGCTGAAGTAGACGTAGAGAACGCCGGGCGGTCCGAACATCACGCTGTTGCGGGGCGTGGGTCCGCGGTGGGAGTGGGCGGCCGGGTCGGGCCAGGGGCCGGCCGGATCGCCGCCGTAGGCCTCGACCTCCACAATGCGCATACCGACCGCGCCGGACCACAGGGTGCCGCCGAGCAGTCTGCGCGCGGCGCGCAATGGTTCGACGGCAAGTTCTTCGGCACCCACGCCGACCCATTCTTCCGGAACGCCCGCCCGCCGACGGCGGCGGGAGGGCGCCCGGGTCAAGAGGACACGGTCACAGCCATTCGGCGACGCCGCCGTGGCCCGAGCAGGTGCCGCGCCGGTGCTGGCTGAAACTCCAGGTGCCGTCCTTGCAGTGGGCGGTGGCCCCGTCGGGCGCGACGGGCGACTGTTCCGGGCGCGGCACGCAGTTCCCGTCGACGTTCTCGTATTCGCTTGCACCGCAAGCGGTATGCAGCACGGGGACGGCGGTGGCCGGGCCCGCGAGCGCGGTGCTCGCACCGATGAAGGCCGCGGCGGCCCAGGGCAGGATATGTAGCGCCATCCGGCGCGTTGTCTGGCCGATCAATTCGAAATCCCTTGCAGAAAAACGATGCTGAATCGGAAGCGAACGCCCCCGACGAGCGCCGAATACTACGGGACCACCAGTGGCTCAACGCCGAATTCCTATCCGCCGACCGATTCGGCGGCCGATTCACCACCGACCCGCCGCTGAATACCGGCCAGTTTGTCTGGATTGACTTGGAAGCGAATGTTTTCGATGTGGCCGTCACGAATGTCGAAAGTGAGCGCGCCGACCCGGTAGTCGCCAATAATGGCGAGCACGCCGAGTTCGCCATTGATGGAGGCGGATTCGAGACGGATGCCCGCGCTGATCGGTTTCGCCATCGCACCCAGCAGCCACCGCGCCACGTGGTCCGGCCCGTACAGCGGTCGCCGCGCCGCGGTCACCTTGCCGCCGCCGTCGTTCCACAGCGTCACCTCGGGGGCCAGCAATTCCATGAGCGCGTTGACATCTCCGCCCTGGGCGGCGGCCATGAATTTCTCGGTGACCTCCGTCCGAATAGACGGGTCGGTATCGAATCGCGGCCGCCGCGAATGCACGTGATTCTTGGCGCGATGCGAGATCTGGCGGACGGTCGCCTCGGGTTTGTCCAGGAACCCGGCGATCTCGGCGTGCGAGTAGCCGAAGACCTCGCGCAGCACGAACACGGCGCGCTCGACGGGGTTCAGGGTCTCGAGGACGACCAGCATGGCGGTCGACACGGTGTCGGCCATTTCGGTCTCCTGTGCTGCGTCGGTCGCGGTGGTGAGCAGGGGCTCGGGCAACCAGGGCCCGACATAGGTCTCGCGGGTGGCGCGGGGCGAGGTGAGGCGGTTGAGCGCCAGATTGGTGACGGTGCGGACCAGGTAGGACTTGGGGTGGGTGACCGAATCCCGGTCCACCTCATGCCATTTGATCCAGGCGTCCTGCAGGACGTCCTCGGCGTCGGTGACGGTGCCGAGCATCTGGTACGCGGTGCCGAACAGCAGTCTGCGATGCGCGACGAAGGGATCGATGTCGCGCTCATCGGCGAGCGTCGGGTCGTGGTCCTGCATGGGACTCATTCCTACCGTCAATCGCGTCGTGCGGTCTCGCGGGTGGCGCGGCCACCGTTCGACAGCTGGGCCCGCATGGTCATGTGCTTGCTCATCTTGAAGGTCGGGACCGGGCTGCCGCTCACCATCGCCTTGTACGCGCAGGCCGCCTTGCCCTTCAGGTACCAGCGGTTCGGGGTGTCGTCGGCATGGGTGAACTGGATGACGGCGTCGCGGCGGCCCAGGCTGACCGGCTGGTGGAAGTAGCCGATCCGGAAGGGCCGCACGGCCTTTCCGCGCAGCCGCTCGGCCAGGGTGTCGGCGGCGTAGGCGGCGCTGGCCATGCCGGTCTGGCAGGTGCCGTGCACCTGACCCCACGCCATGCGGATGGCGGCGGCGTCGCCGATAGCGTAGATCTCCGGGTGCGAGACCGAGCGCAGGGTGGGGTCGGTGACGATGAGTCCGCGCTCGTCGACCGCGATTCCGGCCTGCGCGGCCAGCGGCGCGACCTTCACCCCGGTGGTCCACAGGGTCAGATCCGAGGCAAGGATCTCGCCGGTGTCCAGGCGCACCGCGTCGGGCAGCACCTTGGTGACCCGCACGCCGACCTTGCGCACGATGCGCAGCCGATCGAAGGCGCGCTCCATGTGGGCGCGGGCCTTGTCGCCCATCATCGCGCCCGGCTGCTGCGCGCTGACCAGGGTGACGGTCAGGTTCGGGTGCGCTTCGGCGATCTCGGTGGCGGCCTCGATGCCGGTCAGTCCGCCGCCGACCACGGTGACCGTGCCCGCGGCCGTGGCGATTTCGGTCAGCCGCTCCGAGAAGCGGTGCGCCAGACGGGGATCGTTGAGGGTCCAGGCGTGCTGGTCCGCGCCGGGGACGATCGAGGTGTCGGTGCTGCTGCCCAGCGCGTAGACCAGGTTGTCGTAGGCCAGTTCGGTGGCGTCGTCGAGGGTGACGACGCGGGCCGCGGTGTCGATGGCGACCGCGGCGGCCCGGCGGAAGACCACGCCCGAGCCGTCGAGGATGGCCGGGATGCGGTAGTCGGCCAGTTCCTGCCCGGCGGCGATCTGGTGCATGCGCAGCCGCTCGGTGAAGCGGTCCGAGGGGTTCACCAGGGTGATCTTCACGTCCTGCTTGCGGGTGCGCCGGGCCAGGCGGATGGCGGCGAGCATGCCGGTGTAACCCGCGCCCAGAACGACGATCCGCTGAGTGGTGGTGTTGGCGTTCATCTTTGGCTCCGAAGGCTTGTTCCTTGGTGGTCGGGCATGAGACAGGACAGCCCCCGCGAACGTGACAGCTCGCCATTGTGAACTGGATCACAGCGGAACATTCGGGGCCGGCTACCGGCTGGCATCAGGGTGGCCGGGCCCTCCGGCCTGCGAAAACAGCGTCGGAGTGAGGTGTGATGGCCGTACAGGTCGAGATCTGGACCGATATCAACTGCCCGTTCTGCTATCTGGGCAAGCGGCGATTCGAGGAGGCCCTCGCGGCGTTCCCGCATCGCGACGAGGTGACGGTCGTGCACAAGTCCTTCGAATTGGACCCGACCCTGCCGCGCGACCACAGCGACGCGGTGGTGCCGCACATCGCGGAGAAGTACGGGATCAGCGAGGCGCAGGCCGCGGCCAATGAGCGCGGCATCGGGGCGCAGGCCGAGGCGATGGGGTTGACCTATCTGACCTCCGGCCGCGACTTCGGCAATAGCTTCGACATGCATCGGCTGCTGCACTTCGCGCACGAGCAGGGCAAGCAGGAGCAACTGCTGGACGCGTTGTACGCGGCCAACTTCGCCCAGGAAGAGCCGCTGTTCGGCGACGCCGAGCGGTTGGTTCGGGTGGCGGTGTCGGCCGGATTCGAGGAGTCGGCCGTGCGGGCGGTCCTCGACGACCCGAACGCCTACGCCGACGCGGTGCGCGCCGACGAGGCCGAGGCCGCGCAGCTGGGTGCGCGAGGTGTGCCGTTCTTCGTGCTCGACCGCAAGTACGGGGTGTCGGGCGCGCAACCGTCGGAGGTGTTCGCGCAAGCCCTCGCCCAGGCGTGGAGCGACCACGCGCCCAAGCTGGAGATCGTGGCCGACGGCGACGCCTGCGGTCCGGACGGATGCGAACTGCCGCAACGGAATTGACGAGTCACCCGCCGCCTTGCCGTGGCGGCGGGAGTCGCGCTACGACTGCTGGTTTCCAGTGACGCTACCGTTTCGGTACCGGGCCAGCAGGCGGCCGAACGGCGACTCGGCGGGGATCACGTACCAGCTGTCCTCACCGGTTCGGATGGAGATCACATCGTCGGCGATGACGAAGCCGTACGCCACCACGATCAGTACAACGAGCTGCCCCCATGCCACCCAGGCGATTCCGACGGGCGCGGTGGCGAGGACGCAGGCCGCGGCGACCAATCGCCACCACGGGCGGGGCAGGCGCAGCGCCAGACGGAATGCGCACTGGCCCAACAAGAACAGGGCCACGCCGCCCGAAAGCGACAGTGCCGCAGCCTTGCTCGCGGGCTGGTCGCCGTGCGCGATGGTCATGGCGAGCCCCGCGGCGGTCAGGATGATGCCCAGCAGCAGCACGATGAGCGCGTAGCCGTAGGCGAGCACCGCGGGCCGCACGCGCTGCGCCTCCGGCAGCGCCGCGAGCGCGTGTTCGCCGCGTTCGTCATCGAAGCCGAAATAGGCCCACCACAGGACGTATCCGAGGGTCAGGCCGAGCGCCACGATCGCGACCAGGCCCACCGTCAGGTCCTGACCGCTCAGATTTGCGCCGATGGCGACCACCGATTCGCCCAGCGCGATGATGACGACCAGGCCGTGCCGTTCACAGAAGTGGCTGGGGCGCACCACGAATCCCTCGGTCCGGACCAGGTTCGGCGAGAGTACCTGGGTGAGGACCGCGATCACCCACAGCAGCGTGCGCATCCGATCCTCGGCGAGGCCTCCGGCCATCACCAGGAGGGCGGAGAGCAGGTTCAACGGCGCGAGACGCAGGATCGCCGAGGTGGCCCCGGCCGAACCCGAGGTCGCGAACATGGCGGTGTGGACCGTGTTCACCAGGAAGTAGGCGAGACCGAACGCCAGCCCGGAGCCCTGGAACGCGCCCGGAATGGAGATGGCCAGGACGAAGAACCCGAACATCCCGACCAGCAGAAACGTGCGGCGGGAGGTGCTCTTCGGCGCGACCTCATTGGTGAGGTACACGAACCCGCTGTACATCCACCAGATGATCACGAACATCAGTGCCACATGGCCGAGTTCGACCCAGCCGGGATGGTGGGTGAAGACATGGGTGAGCTGTGTGATGGTGAAGACGAACACGAGATCGAAGAACAGTTCCAGGGTCGAAACCCGGACCTGCCCGCCCTCCGCTGCCATCTCCGCCGTCGAACCGGACATATCGCTGGTCACGTCCAGAGCGTAGAGCCGACACCGCTCTCGCACCGCATGCGCCGCGCCCGCGCCCGCCCCCTCGCGCACTCGCCCCCCCCGCATTCGCACCCGCCAATCCCGCGCGCTCGCGGCCGTGCCGACCGATCCGAACGCGGGCGCAAGCCGATCCGTCCGTGGTGCGGGCCGATCTTGGGCCCGGGCGCGATGACAAATCTGTGACGGGGTGCGAGGGAAGGGCCCGGACCAGGCGATTCGGGCACGGTGGCGCATAGGGTGGGTTGATGCGGATTCTCGTGGCCGATGACGATCCGGTCGTGCGTGAAGTGGTGCGGCGGTACTTGGAGCGCGATGGGCTCGAGGTGGTGGAGACCGCCGACGGGCCCGCGACCGCGGCGGCGCTGGCGCGCAATGACATCGATCTGGCCGTGTTGGACGTGATGATGCCCGCGCCGGACGGGATCGAATTGACGCGGGCGGTGCGGGCGGGGGCGCATCCGGAGACGCCGATCATTCTGCTGACGGCGCTCGGTGAGGAGGACGACCGGGTGATCGGATTGCAGGCCGGGGCGGACGATTACGTGACCAAGCCGTTCAGCCCGCGCGAGCTGGCGCTGCGGGTGGCCTCGGTGCTGCGGCGCGCGCATCCGCCGCAACCGGTCGCCGAGGAGGTGTTGCGCGGGGACGGTGTCGAGGTGAATCGGGCCGCGCGGACCGTGGTGGCGGCGGGGATGCCGGTGGAGTTGACCGCGCGGGAGTTCGATCTGCTGGCGTTTCTGCTGGCGCATCCGCGGCGGGTGTTCAGCCGCCAAGAGTTGCTGGCCGAGGTGTGGGGCTGGAATTTCGGGGATCTGTCGACGGTCACCGTGCACGTGAAGCGTTTGCGCGCCAAGCTGGGTGCCGCGCACCGGATCGAGACGGTGTGGGGACGCGGCTACGCGTGGGGTCGGGCCGAACCCGACAGAGATGCCGTACCCGAGAGAGAAGCGACAGCGGAGGAGGCGACCGGTGCCGACTGATACGTCCGGGCTGATCGGATATGCCCTGGCGAGCACCCTGCCGGTGGTGGCGGTCGGCGCGCTGCTGTTGCGCTACACCCGCAATCGCGCCGTCACCACGAGTCTGGCCGTGCTGGTGTTGATTCCGACACTGGCCACCCTGTGCGGGGTGGTGGCGGTCAGCGGGCTCATGTTCGGGGCCGAATTCGAGCGCACGGCCGTGGTTTTGGCGGTGGTCACCGCGGTCACCGTGCCCGCCGCCATTCTGTTGGGCCGGGCGCAGGCGCGGGCCATGGTGTGGGAACGGGAGATGCTCGAACAAGAGCGTGCCGCGGAGCGGTCGCGGCGGGAGCTGGTGGCGTGGGTCAGCCATGATCTGCGCACGCCGCTGGCCGGTATTCGGGCCATGGGTGAGGCCCTGGTGGACGGGGTGGTGGCGGAGCCGGGCGAGGTGCAGCGGTACGCGGAACGGATTGTGCGCGAGACGAATCGGCTCTCCTCGATGGTGGACGACCTGTTCGAGATGTCGAAGATCAATTCGGGGGCGCTGCGGCTGGAGCTGGAGCCGGTGGATCTGCGCGAGGTCGTCGACGAGGTGCTGGCCGCCAATCAGCCCACCGCCGAGCGGGCCGGAATCACCCTGGCCGCAACACAACCCGAGGACAAGCTGCTGGTGGCCGGGAGCGACCGGGCGCTCGGGCGGGTGCTGACCAATCTGGTGGCCAACGCCATCGCGCACACCCCGCCGGGCGGGCGCATCGATATCTCGGCCGGATCGGCGGACGGGTGGGCGTGGGCTCGCGTCGATGACACCGGGCCCGGTATCGCGGAAGCCGATCTGCCGAGGATTTTCGAGGTCGCCTATCGCGGGAGCGCGGCCCGCTCCCCCGGCGCGGGTGAACTCGGCAGCAGCAGCGGAATGGGGTTGGCCATCGCCTCCGGATTGGTGGCCGCGCAGCACGGGGAGATCAGTGCCCGGAACCGTTCGGACGGTGCGCGTTTCGAGGTGCGGCTGCCACTGCTGGAGTCCGGCGAGCGGTCGTGAGCAGGTAGGCGGCCACCCCGGCCCAGACCACGGCCAGGCAGATGAGCAGGCCCACAGCGTAATTGCGGTCCAGGATGGTCTCGTTGCCCGGGACCGCGCCCTCCCGGCCGAGCACGGGGATCGCGATGAGTACCAGTGCGAGACTGCAGAACCCGCCGACCGCGTAGGCGGACCACCAGCGCGGCGGGAGCACGGCGTGGCCGAGCGTACCCAGCAGGGCGGCGGCCGGTCCGAAGAGGAGGTTCTCGGCGAGGATCGCGCCGATGAACCAGGTGGCAACCGATTTCAGATCGGCGGTGCTCATCTTCAGCAGCAGCTCGACACCGTAGGCTGCCAAGCCGATACCCAACGCGCCCAACAGGATTCGAATGAAGGTCATGACAGTTCCTCGATCGACTTCAGCCATTTGGTCTGCAGGACGCCCGGGCGGTTCGGGGCGATCAATCGGCACGGATAGCCATGGTCGAGGGTGAGATCCTCGCCATTGAGACGCAAGGCGATCAGGGTCGAGGAATCGGCCGCGAAGGTGTGCGGCAGCACCGAGGAGCCGTAGATGCCGGTCGTCTCCAGGGAGACGAAACGGACGTCACCGCCGCCGTATTCGCCGGTTCGGGCCAGCAGATCCCGCAGCCGGACACCGGACCAGTGGCCGGTCGCGCTCCAACCCTCGACGCAGGCGATCGGCAGGACGCTGTCGTATTGCGGCATCGCCTCCAGGTCGGCGCGGGAGAAAGCGCGTTGCTGGCCACCGACTTTCACCATCAGTTGGTATTGCGGTGAGCGCGCGGTCTCGGTGACCGCGGCCGCCGCGGCCGTCCGGTTGATCGGAACACCCTGCGGGCCTTCACCACTGCGCGGGGCGAGCAGGGAAACCCAGCGCAGGAAGGGCACCGACTGCCCGGCCACGGCCAGACCCGCGACCACGGCCCCGAGCCCCGCGGCGGCGAGAACCGCACGACGTGAGACACCCGCTCGCGGCTCCTCGGGCTCGCTCACCGGACGTGAAAGCGCCTGTCGCACCACCGGAAGTTTCACCGCCAGGTGCACGACCACCGCGCCGAACGCCACATAGGCCATCGCGTGATGGGTCGTGGTGAAGAAGAACTTCCACGGATAGAACTGCGCCGTATTGAACAGTCCCGTCACGATCTGGAACAGCACCGCGCCGATGAGCACCGCCACCGAGGCGCGCTCCAACGCCTCCGGAAGGGCCCGCCGCACCGACGGTTTCAGGAAGAACCGCGGATACACCGACCACAGTTTCACCAGCAGCAGCGGAATCATCATGACCCCGACCGTCACGTGGGTGCCCTGGGTGACCCGATACAGCCACACGGGATGCGTGGGCCACCAGAACCAGTCGGGCGGATGCTGGATCAGATGGCTGATCAGCCCGGTCACGAACAGGATCGTGATTCCCACCCCGAGCGCGATCCCGACCCGCGCCGCCACCGCGGTGGAGCGGGCCGGGGACAGCCGTTCGGACAGCGGAGGCGGCAGCAACAGGGTGGGCCGCCCGCCCCCTTCGGATGCGGGGTCGGGCGTCTCCACCGTCGTGACGGCGTCCGCGGCTTCGGTGTCTTCGGAGTGCACCGCGGGCTCCTTTCGAGCGTCGAATCTCAGAGTGGTACAGGGGTTTTCGTCGTCACCAGTTCGGTGACGGTGCGGGCGAAGCGGCCTCGGGAGATGGCCGCGACCGCGATGGCGTCGTCGTAGGTGTCGACATCGGTGAGGGTCGGTAGCGCGTGGACCCGGAAACCGGCGTGGCGCAGGGCGGTTTCGGTGAGTTCGCCGGTGCGGTCGGTGGACATCGGAATGTCGGTGAGCAGGTGCGCCGGGCGCGGGTCGGTCAGGCCCAGCGCCCACCAGCCGCCGTCGGTGGCCGGACCGAGCACCGTGTCCCCGGTCGCGGCCAAGCGGACGGCCGAGCGGGTGAGCAGGTCGGCGTCGGCCTGCGGGGTGTCCATGCCGATCTGGAGCACGGGCACACCGAAATCGGCGGCATCCAGGTGGGCGTTCGCGAGACGTTCGCCGAAACTGTCGCCGCGCTGCGGGACCACGGTCACGTCGCGCAGAGCGGCGGAGAGTTCGACGGCGCGTTCGGCGCGGTCGAGGTCGCCGGTCCAGGCCACGATGCGGTGGCGAATACCGCTCTCGCGCACCGCGTCCAGGGTGTCGAGCAGCGCGCAGGCCGCCAGGTAGGCGGCGTCCACGGGCGAGAACTGCGGTGTCAGACGGGTTTTCGCGAAACCCGGGATGGGTGATTTCGCCATGATGAGCAGGGTGGCGGGCACGGTCTCGGCCGCGCCGAGCGGACCGTCGACGCCGGGCCGGGGGAACATGATCTCGGTGGGTTCACCGGATGTCATCGCACGCTCCAGAAGTCGCGGGCGGCACGCAGGGTGCCGCGCCAAGAGCCGGAGACCTTGGACTCGCCGTGAGTCCGCGGCCGATAGGTGATGTCGCGTTCCAGCACCAGCCAGCCCGCCCGGGCCGCGCCGGTCAGCAGGGCCAGCGGGTAGCCGGAGCGGGCGTGCAGGTGGCCGAGCGCCTGCAGGCGGTCGCGGCGGGCCACCCGCATGGCGGCGATATCGTGCACGTTCAGTCCGTAGTGGCGGCGTAGCCGGAAGGCGAAGGCCCAGTTGCCGATTCGCGCGTGCAGCGGCAGCGCGCCGGGCACGGCCGGGCGGCGGCGGCCGACCACCATGTCGACGCCGGGGCCGAATTCGGCCACCAGGCGCGGTAGCTCGCCCGGATCCAGGGAGCCGTCACCGTCGAGCACCGCGACCAGCTCGGTGCGGGCGGCGTCCACCCCGGCGTGCACGGCGCTGCCGTAACCGGGGGTCGACTCGGTCACCACGGTCGCGCCCGCGGCGCGCGCCACCGCGGCGGTGCCGTCGGTGGAACCGTTGTCCACCACGATCACCCGGTATTCCGGGGGAATTGCTGACAGTACGCCGGGTAATGCGTCCGCTTCGTCCCGGCAGGGGATCACCACCGTGACCCCGGGTTCGGAGTCCCACTCGGTCATGGCCTCGACCGTACGGCCAACCGGGGTGTTTCGACCCCGGGACACGCATGACGAAAGTATGACAAGAGCAGGCAGAATGGCGATCCGGACAGTTCCGGCGGGTTCGGGGCCTAGGGTTTCCGGCATGGCGAACGCTTCCGCGACGAGGGTCGCGCGCTACGTCTCCACCCGCGTCGACGGCTACTGCGCCCTCGCGGCCTTCCTCCTCGTGCTCGCGGCCTTCGCGATTCCGCGAATCGAGGGCAAACCATGGCGGGACAAGCTCTACGCCGGGGCCGCACCGATCTTCGGCGGCTGGCTGCCGCACCTCGGGTGGGGCACGATTCCGGCGCTCGCCATCGCGGCGGCCGTGGTGCGGTTCGGACCCGGGCTCGCGCAACGGCTGTCGTGGGGGCGGTTGTTGGCGGCCACCTGGGCGACCGCGGCGGTGTGGGCGTTCGCGCTGGCCATGGTCGACGGCTGGCAGCGCGGCTTCGCGGGGCGGCTCACCACCCGCGACGAGTATCTGCACGAGGTGGGCGGCGTGCACGATATCGGGGCCATGCTGCGCGGATTCTCCGGGCGCATCCTGGATTTCCAGCCCGATTCGTGGACCACGCACGTGTCCGGGCATCCGCCGGGGGCGCTGCTGGTGTTCGTGCTGCTGGACCGGATCGGGTTGGGCGGGGGCGCGTGGGCCGGGCTGCTGTGTCTGCTGGTGGGGACCAGTGCCGCGGCGGCGGTGCCGTTCGCGATTCGGGCGCTCGGGTCGGAGCATCGGGCCCGCGCCGCAACGCCTTTCCTGGCGTTGATGCCCGCGGTCATCTGGATCGCGGTGTCGGCGGACGGGCTGTTCGCGGGGGTGGGTGCGTGGGCGGTGGCGTTGCTGGCGCTGGCGACCCGGTTGGGGCGGGGGTGGATCTTCACCGCGCTGGCCTCCGGGCTGCTGTTCGGGTTCACCCTGTTCCTGAGTTACGGCCTTGTGCTGATGGCGGTTCCGGCCGCCGCGGTGCTGCTGGCGCGCTCGTTC
Organism: Nocardia sp. CDC153; assembly: GCF_035818515.1. Classification (NCBI taxonomy): domain Bacteria; kingdom Bacillati; phylum Actinomycetota; class Actinomycetes; order Mycobacteriales; family Nocardiaceae; genus Nocardia; species Nocardia sp. CDC153. Next base: position 17,541 of record NZ_JAYKYU010000011.1, read on the forward strand.
CGGCCGCTACTGCCCGCGCTGGCCGGCGCGCTGGCGGTGGTGGCGGGTTTCGCCGCGGCCGGATTCTGGTGGCTCACCGGCTATCACCTGGTGGTGGAGCGCTACTACCAGGGCATTGCCAGCACGCGGCCGTACTCGTACTGGGTGTGGGGCAATCTCGCGGCGACGGTGTGCGCGGTGGGACTGGCCACCGCCGCGGCGAGCTGCCGGGTGCTGGTCGAGCTGGAGGTGCTGCCCCCGCAGCCGATCCGACACTGGTTGCGGCGCTGGCGCTCCCACGTGGATCCGGCGGCCGTGGTGGCGGCCGCGGGGATCGTGGCCATCCTGGTGGCGGATATCAGCGGGCTGAGCAAGGCCGAGACCGAACGCATCTGGCTGCCGTTCGACGTCTGGGCACTGGCCGCCACCGCCCTGCTCCCCCGCCACAGCGCGCGCTTCTGGCTCGCGGTGCAGGCGGCGGGGGCGCTGCTGATCAATCACCTGATCCTGACGAACTGGTAGCCGCCGCGGGCGAATTCACCGCCAGGTCGGCGCACCGGTTCACCGCCAGGTCGGCGCACCGGCTCCGGCGGTGGTGCGCAGCGGGGCGGTGGCGAACTCCGCCAGGCCGGTGCCGGGGGTGGTCTCGGCGACGAAACCCAGTGTGCGGCGGGCCCGTTCGGGGCTGGCCACGATGTGGCGGACATCGCCCGCGCGGTAGTCGCCCGTGATCACGGGTTGCTTGCCGCCGCACGCGCGCGCCAGGATCGCGGCCACCTCGCCAATGGTGATGGGATTGCCCGAGGCGATATTGAGCGGCGTGAACGCGCCCATCGGGTGTTCGAGGGCGGCGACATTGGCGGCGGCGATATCGCGGACGTGGATGAAATCGCGGGCCTGCGTGCCGTCTTCGAAAACGCGCGGGGACTCCCCCGCCTCGAGCGCGGACCGGAAGATGGCGGCCACCCCGGAATACGGTGTGTCCCTGGGCATATCGGGGCCGTAGACATTGTGGTAGCGCAGCGCCGTGACCGTGCCGCCGGTGGCCGACGCCCAGGCCAGGGCGTAATGCTCCTGCGCCACTTTGGATGCGGCGTAGAGGCTGCGCGGTCGCAGCGGCGCGTCCTCGTCGATCGGTGCCCAGGTCAGCGGGCGGCCGTCGGGGCCGCGGTGATCGAAGCGGCCGTGGTCGAGGTCGTTGCGGGTGCGCGGGGCCGGATCCGTCGGCGCGCCCGAGGAATCCACGTACCGGCCCTCGCCGTAGACCACCATCGACGAGGCCAGCACCAGGTGGCGGCAGTGCGCGCGCTGCATGGCCGCCAGCAGCACGGCCGTGCCCAGGTCATTGTGGCTGGCGTAGGCGGGCGCGTCCTGGGCGCTGACCCCCGCGCCGACCACGGCGGCCTGATGGCAGACCACGTCGATGCCGCGCAGCAGCTCGTCGAGGCGGTCGGGATCGCGCACGTCCACGCGCGCGATGCCGGGCGGGGGCACGGCGGCCGGGCCGTGGGCGGCGGCGAGCATGAGGTCGGCCGCCACGACCTCGTGGCCGACGGCCAGGGCCGCGCGGTGAATGTGCGAGCCGATGAATCCGGCCGCGCCGGTCAGGAGTACACGCATGGGCCCGATTCTGGGCGTCCGCGCCCCCGAACACGCCCGGACCGGCCGAGCTCGTCCGGTTCGTCATGGTTTCGTCAGACGCCACTCGACCGGATCGGCCCGCCGGAGCGCGACACGCACCCGGGTCTTGCCTCGGGCGGCGGCGTGGCGCACAATTCATCACGTAGTGAATTCAACACTCGATGAATTGAGGGTGACCGTGACGGCGCCAGCGACAACATCCGATGCCATCGCCATCGAGCACCTCGAGGTGCGGCGCGGTGGGCATCAGGTTCTGCAGGACATCACGCTGACCGTGCCCCGGGGCAGCATCACCGGGCTGCTCGGGCCGTCGGGGTGCGGCAAGACCACGCTCATGCGCAGCATCGTGGGCACGCAGATCATCGAATCCGGGACGGTCAGCGTGCTCGGCGAGACGGCCGGGTCGCGGGGGCTACGGCGGCGGGTCGGGTATGTGACGCAGGCTCCGAGCATCTACGACGATCTGACCGTGGCCGACAATGTCGCGTATTTCGGTGCGCTGTACGGGGCTTCGCCCGACGGGGTCGAAACCGCCTTGGCGGCAGTGGGTCTCACCAGTCATATCGATCACCGGGGCAGCGAGCTGTCCGGTGGCCAGCGCACCCGGGTGTCGCTGGCGTGCGCACTGGTGGCCGATCCGGAGCTGCTGGTGCTCGACGAGCCGACCGTCGGGCTCGATCCGGTGCTGCGTGCCGATCTGTGGGAGCAGTTCCACGCGCTCGCGAAACAGGGTCGGACGCTGTTGGTTTCGAGTCACGTCATGGACGAGGCCGAGCACTGCGATCGGCTGCTGCTCATGCGTGAGGGTCGGCTGCTCGCCCAGCTCTCCCCCGCCGAATTGCGGTCCGACACCGGCGAATCCAGCCTCGAGAACGCCTTCCTCAAGCTCATCCGAATGGGAGAAGAACTGTGACCGCGACCTTTTCGGCACGGCACGCGGCGCGCCCGGCCGGGCCGCGCCCGCTGGGCTGCTACACCGCCACCACCGTGCGCATCCTGAAGCAGTTGCGGGCCGACCGCCGCACGGTCGCCATGATCGTGCTGGTGCCCGCGCTGCTGATGACGCTGCTGTATTTCGTGTACAAGAACTATCCGACCATGCCGCACGCGCCGCGCCTGTTCGACCGGATCGGCATCACCATGCTCGGGATTCTGCCGTTCGTGGTCATGTTCCTCATCACCGCGATCGCCATGCAGCGCGAACGGGTTTCGGGCACCCTCGAACGGCTGATGACCACGCCGCTGGCCAAGCTGGATCTGCTCGCCGGGTACGGGACCGCGTTCTCGATCGCGGCCGCGGTGCAGGCGGGCGTCGCCTGCCTGGTCGCCTTCTGGCTGCTGGGGCTGAACGCGGCGGGCAGTCCGGGTCTGGTCGTGCTGATCGCGGTGGTCGACGCCGTGCTCGGGGTCGCCCTCGGCCTGCTGGCGAGCGCGTTCGCGCGCACCGAGTTCCAGGCCGTACAGTTCATGCCCGTGATCGTGCTGCCGCAATTCTTCCTGTGCGGCCTGCTGGTCCCGCGCGGCCAGCTGCCCGGCTGGCTGGAGGCGATCAGCAATGTGCTGCCGCTGAGCTACGCCGTCGACGCCCTGCAACAGGTCTCCACCCACACCGGAGCCACCGGTCAGATGTGGCGCGACATCCTCATCGTCGCCGTCTTCGCCGCCGTCGCACTGGGTTCGGGCGCGGCCACCCTACGCCGCCGCACCGCATGACCGACACCAACGGCACCCGCAGCGGGCGGCGTCCCGGCAACTCCGGCACCAAGGAGGCCATCCTGGACGCCGCCCGCACGCGGTTCGCCGCGGTCGGGTTCGTCAAGGCCTCGATCCGCTCCATCGCGTCGGCCGCGGGCGTGGATCCCGCCCTGGTGCACCACTATTTCGGCACCAAACACGAATTGTTCGCCGCCGCACTGAAACTGCCCATCGACCCCAACGACATCCTGTCGCGCTTCCGCACGGTCCCGGTCGAGGAGCTCGGCGAAACCATCGTGCGCACGGTCGTCACCATCTGGGACTCCCCCCTCGGCGTCCCCGTCGTGGCGGCCTTCCGCGGCCTCCTCCTCGGCGACGACCCGGCCCTGGCCCGCACCTTCCTGCTGGAAATCGTCCTGAAAGAGATTCAGCCCCGCGTGGATTCGCCCCCGGGCACCGGTGCCAAACGCGCCGCCCTGGCCGCCTCCCAACTGGCGGGCCTGTTCCTCACCCGAAAGATCCTGCACCTGGAACCGATCGCCTCCATGCCCGCCGACGAGCTCGCCGCCACCGTGGGCCCCACCCTTCAGCGCTATTTCACCGGCGATCTCCCCCTCCAGGATTGACCGGCGGCACCCACCCTTGCCGCGGCGGCATCCATCCCTGTTGCTGCGGTGCGCCCAACCCTGCGGCGCGACGCCCATCGGCTGCCATCCCGGATGCTGTTGCGCGGCAGGCGTGTACGGGGTGCGATAGCGCGGGGCGGATGCGAATGCGGCCATCGCCAGCACCGTCGCGAGCAGGGCCAGGACAGTCGCGGCGAAGATCAGCCAGGTGCCCACGCCCAGGTCGCCGAGGCTGACGGGGCCGAACAGTTCCTGGTCCACGGTATCCAGGGACAGGAGCAGCCCGATCGCGAAAAGCGCGGCGGCGCTGGCGGATCCCGCCGCCTTACCGTGCCCCACGAACAGCAGAATCGCGGCGATCAACCCCACCACCGCACCTAGAATCAATGGCGCGCCCAGGAATTGGAACTTCTCGCTGTAGCTCCGCCACATGGTCGTGCCGCCGAGCTGGTGGCAGAACGACGCCGCCACCAGCAACCCAGCGAGGGGAATCAGCAACAGCCCCACCGCGATATCGAGTCCGCCGGTCCGGCGGCGCAGGGGTCGCCCGTAACCGTCCAACGGCACCGCGGAACCCGTGCCCTTCCCACCGGCCATGGCACCGACCAGCGCGACCACGCCGGCGATCAGGGCGATCACGAAGATCCAGAAGGCCGGTCCCACAGTCGTGGAAACGGTGCTGTCCGTGCTCAGTAGTGCCGACCAGACGTCGATCACCACGGTCACCGCCAAGCCGACCGACATACCCGCGCCCACCACCGCGATCGCGCGAACCAATCGGGACCGGGTCCCGAAACCGGACAGCAGCAGCACGCCGCCGAGCGCGGCCAGCACCGCCACCACGATCATGGCGATGCCGAGCAGCTGCTGGGTATCGGACGTGCCCACGATGTCGGAGGTGAATGTCCATGCACGCCACTGCTCGTGGTAGGTGGGGAGGCCGAGCGAGGCATCGCCCGTGGACCGGAAGTCCGCCAGATTCAGGAACGACCCGACCACGAAGAGCACCGCGATGAGGATCATCAGACCGCCCGCGACCATGTCGAGGCCGGACCTGGCCGGAATCGGCGAGACTCCCGGCCCGGGTGCCGCCGATGGATTGTTCGAAAAGCCCGCCGGGCCATACGGATTCTGCACGGGCCCTACTCCCCCGAAATTGTTCACCCGGGAACCATAGTGCAGTTCCGGGCGCGCAGCCGCGCGGAGGAGCGGTCGGTCAGGCCTGGCTGAGGTAGAAGGTGTGGTCTTCGTCGGAGACGTCGCGGGCCTCGTCGATGAGCAGGACGGGGATGCCGTTGTCGACGGGGTAGGCGCGGTGCAGGCGGGGGTTGTAGAGGAGGGGGTCGCCGGTGGCGGTGTGCACGAGGTGCAGGGGGCCCTTGTCCTGGGGGCAGGCGAGCAGGCTCAGCAGGGTGGCGTCCAGGGTTTCCTCCGACATGACCGACAACCTACCGGTCGGCGTCCGCGGGGGCGGAATCGGTGCGGCGGAAGCTGATGTGGCGGTGGCCGAAGAAGCTCGCCACCGCGACCAGGCCCATGACGACGACCGCGGCGGGCTTGGCGGGGGCGTGCAGCAGGGAGACCGCCAGCTGCAGCAGCACCATGTTCAAGACCATGCCGACCGCGTTCACGCCGACGAAGGCGACGAAGTCGCGCAGCACGTGGCCGCGGACCCGGAACACCAGGGTGCGGTGCAGCACGAACGCGATCACCATGCCGACCGCGTACGCCAGCGCCACCGACAGCGCGGCGGCCACGTCCTTGGACACCACGCCGTTCAACACGGTGAGCCAGAAGATGGTCAGCGCCATCCCCATCAGCGTGTTGAAGCCGCCGACCAATGCGAAGGCGACCTCCTGGCGACGCACCAGCCGTAAGAGCGGTCCGGCCGGGGCGGTTTCGGGCTGTTCCATGGCCGGGTCCTGGGTCAGCGAGTGGCGCGCCTCGGTCATTTCGCCGAGCCCACCAGTCCGCGATCCGGATCGTCGATCTGTTCGACGGCCGGTGCGCCCCGGCCGCGGCGGCGCGTGCGCAGGTAGAGCCACTCCAGCACCCCGATACCGACGAGTCCGGCCGCGGCACTGCCGATTCCGATCTTCCAGCCCGGCGGACGCCAGCTCAGCTCCAGCTCGGCATTGTCGGTGCCCGCCGGAATGTCCACGGCCACGAAGACTTTCGACACGGTGTGGAACGGGATCGTCTTGCCATCGAGGGTGACGCGGTAGCCGGGCCAGGCCAGTCGCGCGAAGGTGAGCCGCCCGCCGGTCTGCGAGGAAACCCGCACGGTGCTGGTGCTGTCGGTCTCCTCGATCGAGGTGGCGGTGACATCGTGGGCGTCACCGATGCGGCCGTTGACGGTCGAGATGGGGCCGCCGTCGCGTTCGAGCACCCAGATGTACTTCTCATGACCCGGGACGTCCACGAAATGCCAACCCTCGGGCGCGGGTTGGTTGCCCGCGTCGGGGAACATGGCCTTCTGCAACACGACTCGGTCGATGAGCATCAGGTCCGCCAGCGTGCGCCCGGTGGTGGGTTCGGGTGCGAACAGTCTCCGGTAGGAGTCGGGGCAGACACTGGAATCCCATTCCATGCACAGCATCTGCATGAAGTAGAAGTAGCCGTTGGGCGTGTACCCGTTGACGTAGCCGTCGCGTTCCAGGTGTTTGGCGTAGTTGCCCCACACCAGCGACCCGTACGCGCCGTCCAGGCTCTTGTCGGCGGGCTGCAGCAGTCCGCGGTTGGCGAGCTGAAGGGTCGTCCCGCCGTCGAACTTCGGGAACACGGCCATGGCCTCGTTGCGGTTGGCGGGCAGATTCCACGACATCGGGGTGGGCTGCACCCACCACACCTGGAACCAGGCGATGGGCACCATGGCCGCGATCACCAGCGCGGTGGCCGCCGAGACGCCGCGGGTGCGGCCCAGCCACACCACGCCCAGCCCGACCGCGATCACCACCGCCGCGGAACCCAGATGCCAGAGCACATCGTGCGGGTCGGCGGAGAAGGTCCGCACCCACAGCGCCAACACCAGCACCAGCGCCGCGATGACGCGCTTGCGGCGGTCACGCAGGGTGCCGAAGCGGCCCAGCAGCACGCACACCAGCACCAGCAGTCCCAGCGCCAGCATGGGCAGCACGCGGGCGGGCCAGCGCAGCGGGCCGACGGTGCCCGGTCCGGCCGTCCACATCAGGGCCATCAGCGCGAACAGGGCGATGGCGACGAACTGCTTCCAGTGCCGTTGCGCGGCTTTCCAATCCACGAACGCCAGCGCCGGAATCAGGAACCAGGCGATGTAGGTCATGGGCAGCGGCTGGATGTAGCCCCACCAGGAGGTGAAGGCCGGCAGCGTGGTGGGCAGGCTGGGGTTCAGCGATTCCGACCACGGCACCGTCAGGAACTGGTCGTTATTGATCTGCGAGTTGCCCCGCGCGGTCACCTGCGCCGACAGCATCGACGGCAGGAAGGTGAGCAGACCCGCCAGGCCCGCCGACACCGCGGCGGCGATCAGGCGCAGCAGCGGCGCGAAGGACTCGCGCGGCCGCGTCCGCAGCGCGCCGCCCTGGCAGACCAGATATCCGACGGCCACCGCGAGCAGCATGAGCACGGCCTCGACGGCCGGGAACACGTACTGCACCGAGATCGCCAGATACAGGTAGACGAAGACTGGGATCGGCCCGCCCTGCCCGCGCAGATAGCGCTCCGAGGACGCCCAGGCGTGAATCATCCACGCGGTCCCGGCCATGGCGGTGAACCAGCTGGCCTCGTCGAAGAACAGGAAGAATCCGGTGAACGGCATGGCCACACCGGCGACCGCGGCCCACTGCGGGCGCGCGCCGTACACCAGGCACACCCGGTACACGCCGAGCCCGGTGATGATCGCGTAGATCAGCTTCACGATGGTCGCGTACACCACGAGGTTCGGCACCGAGGGCGCGATGAAATCGATCAGCAGCTGCGGCGGGTTGAACAGTCCCGCTTCCTCATTGGTGTAATTGCCCGTCATCCACTGCTCGGGAATCAGCAGCGGGAAGTGGCCGTCGCGGAAGGCCCGGCCGAAGAAGACCCACAGGCCGGTGTACTGGGATTCGGTGTCGTCGGTGAAGAAGTGGCGGGGGTTGGCCAGGATGACGGCGAGGTAGCCGAGGGTCACCCCGATCGCGGTGATGAATCCCCAGCGGTAGACCGCGCGTCGATCGGCGCTCAGGCCGCGCGGGCCTCGCTCCGCCTTCGCGCCCGGTCCGGATTCGGTGGCCCCGACCACCTTGGAAATTGAGCTCTCCACCACGAGTTCCAGACCCTACAGGGCGGCGGTGTCGATGGCACTTACGCGGGCCGTCGGCACAGTTGGGTGATTCGTGACGGACCAGCTGGTTCGGTTGTCGCGTCGAATGCCCGAACCACCAGCGTGTTAGAGTTCAGCGCGGCTCAGGCGCTGTTTTTGGGCACCGAGTTCCGGCACACACCGTCATCGAAAGTACATTCAGCTGATGCCGATTCCGTCCGCACGCACCTCCGCGAGCGACCCGAGCGTGACCTCCGGCCCCGAGCGGGCCGCGCGGGTGCACGCCATCTCCGTCGTGGTGCCCGTGTACCGCGGCGAGGACACGATCGCCTCGCTGGTCAGTGAGCTGGACAAGCTGGGCGAGCCGGTGAGCACACCGGCCGGCGCCACCTTCCGGGTCGAGGAGATCGTGCTCGTGCACGATCACGGTCCCGACCGGTCGGATGTGGTGTTGCAGGAGCTCGCCGAGACCTACCCGCAGGTTCGCGTGGTGTGGTTGAGCCGCAACTACGGGCAGGACGCCGCCACCATCGCGGGCATGGCCGCCGCGCGTGGCGACTGGACGGTCACCATGGACGAGGACGGGCAGCACGATCCGGCCTTCATCGCCGACTTCCTGGACGCCGCCCTGGCGCAGCGCGCCGATCTGGTCTACTCCAAGCCGGTCAACACCCGGCCGCACGGATTCCTGCGCAATATCACCTCGCGCGGGGCCAAGCTGGTGCTGGCGACGCTGTTCGCCTTCCCCGACTCGACCCGGTTCGAGAGCTACCGGCTGATCCGCGGCGACATCGCGCGGCAGCTGGCGCAGGTCGCCTCCAACGGCGTGTACCTGGATGTGGCGCTCACCTGGGTGGTGGGCGAGGTGGCGCAGGTGCCGGTGCAGTTGCGCGCCGAGGGCCGCGAGGAATCCGGCTACAACTATCGGCGGCTGTTCTCGCTGTTCTGGAAGATGGTGCTGTGCAGCGGAACTCGCGGCCTGCGTCTGGTGAGCCTATTAGGCGTGACGCTGGCGCTGGGCGGGCTCGGCATGGCGGGGTGGGTGGTGTACCACGCCCTGACCGACAGCGGCACCGACCCCGAGGGCTGGGCCTCGCTCATGACGGTGCTGCTGCTGTGCTCGGGCGCGGTGCTGTTCTCCCTCGGCCTGATCGCCGAATACCTCGGCGTGGCACTGCATGTGCTGGTCGGCAAGCCACTGTATCTGACCGTTGACACTCCGACGCCGCGGCCGCAGCAGCTGCGCGGCGACGATCGTTACGACTCCGAATTCGAACCGGCAGCCAGGGGGATCTCCGCGCGTGAGCAGTGACCGCATCATCTTCAGCCGCCCCTTCCGCGCCGCGCGCGAGCTGCCGAACATCGAGGCGGTGCTGTCCTCGGACCACTCGCACGGCGACGGGCCGTTCACCGCGTCGGCCACGGCGAAGCTGCGCGAGATCACGGCCGCGCCGTACGCGCTGCTGACCACCTCGTGCACGCACGCGCTCGAAATGGCCGGGCTGCTGCTGGAACTCGGGCCCGAGGACGAGGTCATCGTGCCGAGCTTCGCGTTCACTTCCAGTGCGACGGCCATGGCGCTGCGCGGGGCGACCGTGGTGTTCGCCGATATCGATTCCGAGACCGGCAATCTGGATCCGGAATCGGTGGCGCGGGTGATCACGCCGCGCACCAAGGCCGTCATGGTGATCCACTACGGTGGTGTGGCCGCCGATATGGAAGGCCTACAGCGGCTGGCGGATTCGCATGGATTCGCCATTATCGAGGACAATGCGCACGGGCTCGGCGGCTACTACAAGGGCCGTCCGCTGGGCACCATCGGCACCGTCGGCGCGCTGTCGTTCCACGACACCAAGAACGTGCACTGCGGTGAGGGCGGCGCGGTGCTGCTCACCGACGAAATCCTCATGGCGCGTGCGGAAATCATTCGCGAGAAGGGCACCGACCGGGCCCGGTTCCTGCGCGGCGCGGTGGACAAGTACTCGTGGCAGGACATCGGATCCTCCTACCTGCCCAGCGAATTGAACGCCGCGGTGCTGGACGCGCAGCTCGCGGAGTTCGAGACCATTCAGGCGAATCGGCATCGGGTGTGGAATCACTACGCGGCCGCGCTGCCGGACTGGGCCGCGCGCAACGACGTTCGCCTGATGTCGGTGCCGTCGGATCGCGACCACACCGCGCACCTGTACTACCTGCGGGTTCCCACCGAGCACCGCCGCGACGACCTGATCCGGCATCTGTCCGGGCTGGGCATCGTGGCGCCGTTCCACTACATCCCGCTGGACTCCTCCCCCGCCGGTCTGAAGCTCGGCCGCACGCCGTTCCCGTGTGTGCGCAGCGCGGAGTTCTCCTCGACGCTGGTGCGGCTGCCGCTGTGGCCGGGGCTCACCGAGGAGCAGTTGACCCGCGTCGTCGACGGGGTCACCGGCTTCACCGTGTAGTTGCGTGAAAGTCCGGTCCACGGCCGGACTTTCACGGTTTCTCTCAGTCCCTGCCGTTGCGCTTCGCGCCGAAGATTCCGGCGTAGGCGAGCGCGCCGATCGCCCCGCCGATGAGCGGGAACACGATGAACGCCCACAGCTGCCCCCAGGCGTCTTCCTGGAAGGGCGCCGAGGCCAGGCTCCGCGCCGGATTGATCGACGCGTTATCCACCGGAATCGCAACAAGATTCGTCAACGCCAGCGTCAAACCGATGGCCACACCCGCCAACGCGGTATCGGCCACCTTGTCGGTCACCGCCAGCACGACCAGCACCAGCAGCGCGGTCATCACCACTTCGACCACAATGACCGACCCCAGCCCGTAGCCGTCCTTCCCCGCCGCATGGGGCCCGTACTCACCCCACCCATTGGCCGCCAGCCCATCGGTATCCCGCCGGTAATCCGGCAACCCCTTCGCGACGGCGAAGACCAACAGCCCACCCACGAGCGCCCCCACCGCCTGCGCCGCCACATACAGCGCCGCGGCGACCACGCGTATCCGCCCCAAGAGCAAATGCCCCAGTGTCACAGCAGGATTGATATGACACCCCGACACCCGCCCGAGCGCATAGGCCAGGCACAACAGCGTAAATCCGAACGCCAGCGAAACCCCCAACGCCCCGACCCGAGACCCTGCCAGAACGGCGGTCCCCACCCCACCGAACACCAGCAAAAATGTCCCCACCCCCTCCGCCGCCACTTTCCTCCCAAGCGAAACCTCCCCCCGCTCAACATCTCCCGTCACCACGCCACCAGCAGCAATAGCCATAACCACCCACCCCTTCGAGGTAAGCAGCATCGAATTCCGATGTTGTATAGGGTTTTCCGATCACCGGCGCCCAAGCGACCGCCCGCACACCGGCCACACCAACACCACGCCCCAACCCCCAACCTGGTTCACCGCCGGGTGATCGGTCAATCCTGCTGCTGCGTCATCCTTCGCGAACTCCGAGCCTCATCCAGCCGTTGCCCGACCATATCCGCCAGCAGCTCTTCCTTCCCCGCGGCCACGGCCTCCTCCCCGCCCGCCCGCTCCACAAATTCCCCACGGATCTCCCGCCACCGCGAGTACTCGCTCATCGCGGACCCTCCAAGTCTTTATCGACTCTTGTGCCGTGATCAGATTCGCGTGTCGTGCTCCGAGTCGACCGCCAGCCACGGATGCTCCAGGAGTGCGGCCCATGCCTGCGCCCATGGGAACCCATTCAGAATCCCTTCCCCCGCACCGGGTGAATGCGGTTCACCCGCGACCATCGTGACGCCCCACTCGGACAGGTTGGCGATGGCATTGCCGATGGCGGGGAAACTTCGTAACGCCGAGTTCGTGGAGGGAACGGCTACGACCGGCATACGTTTGCCGACCGCTTCCACCAGCAGGCCGAGCGGCAGCGTGTCGGAGATACCGGCGGCCCACTTGGCCAACGAGTTCGATGTGATCGGCGCGACGATCATGCCGTCGGCGGGCGGAAACAGGTCGGGGGTGCCCGGGTCTTTGTATCGGCTGCGTACCGGGTGTCCGGTCTTGGTCTCCAGGGCGTCGGCGTCGATGAACCGGCTGCCTTCGGGGGAAGCTATGACGCACACGTCCCACCCGTCCGCCTGCGCAAGGTCTATGAGCTTGTCGATATCGCGGGCAGGCGGTGCCCCGGTGACGATGGCGTAGAGGACTGGTGCGCCTTGATCGTTCATAGCTCCCTATGGGTCGTTTGGATGATGAAATCGACTGTCACAGAGGAGAACCGAGCCAGCTGGCGAATCCGGCAAGAGTGTCGGTTCGCCGACGCTCGGCCGCTGCGATGCCGTACAGCGTTTCCCGGACCGCCGGGTGCAGGCGGGTCTGCTGCGGTGCGGCCGCGCGTGCCTTGTTCAGCGCGGCAAGTGCCCGTTCCGGCTTGCCGGACATCAGCCAGGCACGGGCATTGTCCTGCCAATGATGCCCGACCCGTGTCGGTGCACGATGGCCGACGGGGATCGACAGTCCCGCGCCCTGCACTGCAGCCCGGTTCGGATCACCTGCCTCCAATTCGACCGCATGCGCGTGGATCTCGACGTTCACCGGACCGAATGCCGTCACGTACTCGTCTGTCTCTCCGGTCTGGGCAGCGATCCCGCGGGCCGCCTCGATGTGGTCCATGGCCCCCGAATAGTCCAGTCGCCTGGCCTGATTCACCGCGCCTACCAGGTGCGCATACCCAGCCAGCACTGGTGATCCGTGCGCGGAATCGGTAGCCGTCACGACGGTCTCGATCAACCCGTCCGCAACTTCCGACTCGCCGTAGTGAGTGAGCATGCGCGCTCGGTCCAACATCGCCATGGATCCCCAGCCAGGATCGTTCCCACTAGGGGCGTAATGGTCGGCCAAATCCAGGGCAGGAAGAACAAGCGCGGGACGCCCGGTCCGCCGTATCGCCCACCCCGCCAGCAAGTACGCATTCGCGAGCACCGTGGACACGTGCGCGCGGTCCTCCCCGCTGCTGTCGCGAACCGCGCCGTGAATCCGGCGAATCAAGCCTGGAAGCTTCTCGATTGTGTCGAGGGTGCGATCACGACGGTACAGCCGTTGCGCAGCGGCGAGGTCGGCATCGATTCCAGCCATCGGGCCGGGTTCCACCGCGCGAACATATCGGCCCTCGGCCAGCAGCACCGACAGTTCGTTGACCGCGTCCGAGAGCGGTTTCCCATCATCGTAGGGTGCGCCGGTCAACTGCTCCGGGGTGATCCGCAGCGCTTTCGCCACCGCGGAGATGAACCCGGGGCTCGCTGGTTCGCGACCTTGCTCCACGGCCTTCAACATCGACAAGCTGTAGTTCGCGCGGGCCGCCAGTTGCCGTTGACCGAACCCGGCGATCTTGCGTTCAACTGCGATCCGTTCACCGACATGCCCCATGAACCGAGCCTAGATCGAACCCGGGCCACGCTCTAGCGCTATTGCCGGGCTGCGCTGTCCCTTTCCTGTCCCTTCGTGCTCTTGTTCGGCGCGAATCTCGTACATGCCAGTGACGAGAGGGGTGGTCATGAGAACACAGCCGACAGCAATCGGGTGGATAGACCCTGACGTGTCCGGGGTTGCGGCGCACTGGGATCAAGCGCAACTGGTGAGACTGGCACGACGTCTCGGCTACACATTGATCTGGCCGCCCGAACAAACAGTCCTGTCCTTCGTCGACCAAGTACGTGAAGCCGACGTGGATGCCGTCCTGGTGCCATCGGCCAAGCACCTGGACGCGCTCACCTTGGACCGTCTCATGCAACTGGCCGATGTGGAAACAGCCATCCCACGCGAGACCTTCGCCCGCTACCTCGCAGGAGGGTACGGATGTCCTGCCTGACCCCACTGACCCTCCCAGACCTGGCCGTACTCGGAGCGCTCTTCAGCGCCGGAAACCCATTGTCCGCCAGGGAAATCGCCGACGCCGTAGCGAAACCGGCAGCTGACCGTCCCGGAATGCATCTCACCACCAGCGCCATATGCCGCATCACCGTGCGTTTGCGGGCGCGGGACCTAATCAGGACCACAGGCGGGGCGACCAGCCAGCGCTGGCATCTCACCGAACGCGGCCGAGTCCTGTGGGCGACCAAGGGAAACCGATTCACCCTGTGACCCACGAGAGCGGCGCCTCACCGATCGGTGGTGGATGTCTGATCTCAGGATATCGGTGAATCTCGACGACGACCGTAGCGAGCTGTACTGGCGAAATCCGACGTCGCAATCGGATTTCGCATCCACCGTGGCCGCTTCGAACCGCGCACTATGCGGCAGTAGCGGATGCTTAATTGTGGGCTGTGCCTGAGAGTTGGGCCGGTCGGTCAGCCCAGCTATCGTGGCCAAATGGGGCATCCCGGTTCGCAGTACTACAACCCAGATCTAACGCCGAACGAGATAGACACACTGCTCCGCACTAACTACTTGCTCGTCCAGGCCAGCCAGGCAGCGCTAGGTCTCATCAGCAGTGAAATCGTCGGCATGGCCGTCGAACCGCGCCCCGGTGCGATAGTGATCCACGTGGCGGCCACGCGGGAAACACCGGCGCTAGCAGAGGACCTCGACGACATCGTCAGCGATCTGCACGCGCTTCTGTCCGGCGGCCCCGAGCAAAACTCGGTCATCACCACTCAAGTGCACCTCGGCTGGCCCGATGCTACGTGGCATAGCGGCTCGTACGCACCGTTCTACATTGCCAAACCCGACAACGACTGATGCCGTTGCTCTCTCCCGCGGACCTGCCGCAGATGTCAACGGATTGGGTTCGCTGGCCGGCCAGCCTTCTCAAGCCGCCCGATTCCTAGGCAGCGTCGATCGGTAGCGACCGCCAGGCGGCGCGACATTCGGCAATGCCGGACTCCAGTCGGCCTCGGACCAACACCGCATTTGATCTTTCGTCTCGCCCGCGCTGGCCTATCGAGTCAGCGCGGGAAGCGGCATGAGGGGATGTCTTTGACCAAGGCGGCCGGGGCTACTGCGGGGCGCTATTTGTCGAGGCTTCGGATCTGATCGGAGCGCGCACTGAAGGTCAGGATGGTCGCTCCGGTTCCCTCTTCCTGGTAGTCGAGCTCGAACTCGTCGCTGGTGTAGAGGTCGAGAATGAAGCAGATCGCTCCCCGGGGCACGCCGAGATCTTCGAAGTCGTCGGTGGTGATCGCAACGCGATCGAACTGGCTGAACACGATGCCTCCCATGCGGTTTGCCTTGGCTCTCGGCTACTGCGATCCGGGCCAATGCCCCCGAGCCGGACGTCCTGCTTCCACACATTCGCGGTGAGCCCCACTTGGTGCAACGTGGTGAGGCCAGAGACAGCATCTTTCAGAAGGCGGTCCGGATCTGCATCACTCGACGATCCCGTGTGCCAGGGCATCACCGAGGTCGACGGGCAGATGCGCACGCTCATCCTTGTGGTTTCCTCGCCACATGATCTCGCCCCGGATCGTGTAGCCGGCAGCTCCTCGTGGCTCGTAAATATCGTAGGCGCCAAGCTCGAAGGCGAATTTCTTCGGATCTTCCACCGGCCCAACAATGATCGATTCACTTGCGCGAGTATCACGCACCAGGCCCTGGATCATCTGCTCCTTACTGTCCCGGTAGACCAGGTAAAGCAGCTCACCATCCACCCAGGACGCCAGCGGGACGATCTCGCCGATCCCGGCGTTCTTCATGCGCTTATTGAGCCGCTGCAAGTAATTCTGCAGTAACCGCAACACCTCAGAACTGCGCTCTTCCGCGCTGGAACCTGCCATCTGCCACCTCCTCGAAGCCGGGTCAGGGTCGACCACCACCCTAGAACCAGCCTCGTAGGCAGCCCGAACCTCACGCCCGCGCGTCGGTCAGGCCCCAGGCCAGACCGTCCGGTGGGTCAGATTTGAGGTGGAACAAACGGGTCCAGAATGAGCCCGAGTTGGCAGGGCCCGCGGCGGGCCAGAACGACCGGGTCGCGGCAATGTAGTGCGTTGGGCGTAGCGCGCCGGAAGCTATGGGATGGCGTTGTCGCTGACTAGAACGTCGCCTTCCTCGATGTCCGAAACCTGAAGTTCAGGGATGAGCAGATTGACCGGCCAGGGTTGTTCCGGTGCCAAGTTCCTCATTTGGACACCCCCGACAGCCGTGCACTTGGCCGATGGCCCGAGCCTGCCATCGGCTCGCACTACTCGTAGGCGATCTCCGACAGCTACTTGTCCGGTGTCGATATGTCCAGTGACCGTGGTACCGAGACTGGCCAGGTCGTACGCACCCTTGACGATGAACCGAAGCTGGTCATTCTTCGATGTGCCGCTAGTCATTCCACGATCATGTATCGCCTGGGTCCAGTCCCAAATGTGCCACTCCGTGCCCGATGAATCAGCGCGACCAGCGGCAGTTGAGGATGTTCGCGGGCTGGTCGTGTTAGACCTTGATCTCGCTTAGGCTCCAAATCAGACTTCTGAAGGTCTCGGAAGACGGGGATCGAGGGATGTAGATTCTGGAGTTTGCCGACCGATCGTGCACGGCCCATCGACCCACAAGCAGGTGACCGATCGCTCTTGCCGCGGTCACCGGCTGCGGCACCAACACCAAGGCACCCACAGTGAACGAACCCGCCCCCATCTCCCTTGACTACGCTACGGTCGCCGACCTGACCAGCGATTACCGCATCGGCCTCGAAGTCTGGCCGATCAAACCCGACCCTGACTGGCCTGCGGGCACCGTGTCCTACTGCTGGGTGCAACCAGGCGGGCCGAGCGCCATCAATGTCACCATCGAGCCAACGGCAACGTCGCCGGATATGTTCGCGCAGATCCGGGCCGGACAGATCTACACCGGCAACTACCCGCCGTACGAGATCATCGACACCGACCGCCTGCGCGCCGCCGACGCTGTTGGCGCCCTCATCGTCGATCAGGATTCCGGGGACACCGATGCCGAGATCGGCAGTATCCGCCAGGTCACCATTCACACCCCACAATTCAAGATCATCGTGGTGGCGTGGAAGGCAGCCCAGATCATCGAGATCGGCACCCGCGTCGCCGAGAAACTGAATTGCCCTGATCCGGTGGGCGACGCATCGTGCACCAGTTTGTCCTGAAGTCAGATCGGTCCGTTCGCCGGCCGGAGCAGCGGCGGTCCCGAATCGAGCGCTCAGCGGCATGAGCGTGCGCTCCGGCGATCAGTCGAGTCCTTGATACCTTCGTGCTTCCGAGGCGAGTTTGGGACGAGGTGAACGGGTGGGACTTGACTACAGCTATGAGGTGTACGTTCACCGCGGTTCCGCACGTCCGCTGTTGGAAGCCGTGAAAGCCCGCTGCACGCCCAACACCGATACGACTACCGCCGTCGAGTTTCCCGACGGCCGGGTTGTCCTGCCGTGTACCTCCGGTTTCGCTGCGGGGACCACAATCAGCTTCGACGCGACCGCGGCGGGCAACAGCCGACTCCTCGAGCTGGACTTGTCGATGTTGTTCCCTGCAGACGATGAGCTGCTGAAGTGGGATGAAGACAGCGCCCTGGAACCAAGTTCAGGTGACGAGCGTCTGTGCCGAGTCGGATACATCTACCTCTCCGTATGGGACGCCTCGCCGTTCCTGCCGGACCATCTCTGCTTCTACTTCATGGCCGCGACGACCGATATGAGCCGATTGTTCGCCCGCTCGGCGTCGATCCGCAGGTGGTTCGCAGACCTGACGTTCAACCTCGGCGGCCCCCTGTGTCTGCTCGACCTCGAAGAGAAGGGCCGAATCGCCATAACCCTCGGGTCACGCGATTGCCAACTGAATGTCGATTGGAACGGCCTCTACCTCTGACACAAGCGTATCTCTCAACCAGTTGCATAAGCCCAAACGAAACGCACGGCACTCGGCTACTTGCGTGCACTCGCCGGCCGAGTCCGCGGCTGGTTTCCGAAGGCCCGGTTGCGGCTGTTCCGGACGTTTGGAAATGAGCGGGGCTAGGGTCGATCACATGGGCCTTCTCCTGACGCTCGTTGCGCTGGCCGCAGTGCTAATGGGGTGCTGGTGGATGTTCCGGAATATCCGCCGTCGGCAACGACGTGGCGAGCTAACCAACGCGCCACCGCGGACATACGGAGATCTGATGCTCCCGGGGTACGACCTGACCGAGAGTCGGGCCGCCGAGAACTACATCGAACAGATCGACAAGGACGACCGGCCTCCAGGTTTTCGGCTCGGAGACAAGTGACCTCACCAGCCTTGTAGCGGCATGAGGGGATGTCTTCGGGGCGGGCCCCGAGGGCACTATTTGTCGAGGCGGCGGATCTGATCGGAGCGCGCACTGAAGGTAAGGATGGTCGCGCCGGTTCCCTCTTCTTGATAGTCGAGCTCGAACTCGTCGCTGGTGTACAGGTCGAGAATGAAGCAGACTGCGCCGCGGGGAACGCCGAGATCCTCGAAGTCGTCGGTGGTGATCTCAACGCGATCGAACTGGTTGAACACGATGCCTCCCATGTGTATTGCCTTGGCTCTCAGCTACTCCGATCCGGGCCAATGCCCCCGCCCGGGACGGCCTGCTTCGACCCACTCGCGGTGGGCCTCGACGGCATAGCCGAAGATCTTGGAGAGCTGATCGCCCGTGCGACGCAGCAAGGCGATTCCGAGCATGTCGGCGGGGTCGTAGAAGCGGGCACGGTACTCAGCGTCGATGACCGAGCGAATCCCCCTCGTCGGCGGATGGGGCGGTAGGGCGACCCAGTTGCCCTCGACCTCCCGGCGGAACGTTTCACCGATGAAGTAGCAGAACCGCATCGCCATCGGGAACTCCTCACCGGTGAACGCCTGCTGCTCGGAACTCCACCGCCGCAGTGCCTCGCTCTCGACGACCGCAAGCCCTTTCCAGGACCACAGCGTGTCCAGGTTGTTAAGCTCTGGCACATCGGAGACGATGAACTCGATCTCCAACGCAGCTTCTTGCATCCGCAGCCAGGCTCGGAAACGCTCGTCGTGTTGGAGCCGCCGAAACCCTTCGGTCTGCCGTATCGGCTTAGCCCTCGTGCTCATCGTCGGGTCCCTTCCGGGCGCACTTCTCGTTGGTCGGAGTTACGTGACTCTGCTCTATGCGGAGCCTATGAAGGGCTCCGGGCAGCGCATACGTTGACACGCACTTCGGCATGAGTGCGCTCCGCCAGGCGACCGTGAGGCACTCTGCCCGTTGATCTTCCGCTGTGTCGCGCTGACCGGTTCGGTCAGCGCGCCAGGCGGCAATGTAGTGCGTTGTAGACGAGGCGGCGGGCGGTGGTCGCGGGGGCGATGCGAGATCTCCTGCGCTCGCGGATATCAGTGAGTCTCCGGTCTCGGGATTCGAACGCCGGAGGCGCGGAGTCTGTCTTCGAAGACTGCCGTCGCCCGCGCCGTGGCCGAGGTCCTGTCCTCGCCGTGGCGGGCAATCATGGTGTAGCGGGTCGCGGCGTCGGTGCCAGCCTGCAGGGCGGTCACGACTTTCAGATGGTCAGGGTTGGCGAGGAAGTGGTCGGCTAGGTCGATGGCGAGTGCGGCGGCGCGGGGATCATCGGGGTCCCATTCCGCGGCGGACGCGGCGCGTTTGATGAGAGCGACATAGCTGGGATCGTCGAGGGCGTGGTCGAGGTGGGTCAGATAGTCATCGAAGCCTTCTGGGACAAGGGCTTTGGCCAGCGCCCAGCCTTCGCGGGCGGTGGCGATCTCGTCGGTGGGGAACCCGAGTTGCGACATCCGGTCCAGTAGTGCGACGGCGCGGTCGCCCAATAGTGCTCGATCACCGTCGGCGAGTCTGTGCAGGGCGTCCCGGCGTGCGATCATCTCCTCGATTCGCTCGGTGAGCCCGCGCTCGACCTCGACGAGCGCGGCGGCGAACCGGTCGGTGTCGGCGTCGAGCAGCGGCCCGATATCGGCCAGCGGCACCCCGGCGGCGGCCAGCGCCCGGACTCGGACCAGCCGCAGCAGATCATCGGATCCGTAGCGCCGGTACCCGGAGCTGTCGCGGTCGGGCTCGGTGACCAGGCCGAGCTTGTGGTAATGCCGCACCGTCTTCACCGTAACGCCGACAAAGGCCGCCGCCTGCCCGATCGTGACTCCATTCCGCATGGGTTCAGCCTGCCTTGTCTCAGACCAGGCCCAGCACAAGGGCTGCGGTGCCGAACGCGGCCACGATCGAGGTCACGCCGACGTGCATCCCGATCGAGAGCCGAATGTCGTTGTACCGCCAAGCGCACCAGTAGCCAGGGAAGGTGAAGATCACGCGCGAGACGAAGACCCACGGCGACCACAGGTGATACAGCGCGAACAGGACAGTACTGACCACCGGCGCCCACATGCGCAGATGGGCAAGCCGGGGCAGTAGGAAGCCACGGAAGTACACCTCCTCGAGCAGCGGCAGCGTGAACCCGGTCAGGGGCAGGCAAATCAGCGTCGTGACCAGCAGTGTCGAGTGCGAGTATCCATGTAGGTCGAGGTAGGTGTTGTTGCCGCTGCCACCGGTATTCGCGTAGGGGAGCCAGGTGAAGAATAGTTTGAAGAAGTCGTTCAACGGCGCGAGCACGACCCCGAGCACCATCATCCACCCGATGAGCGCGGTCGCCATCGCGAGAAGCTTGCCACGCGGAACAGGTCTGCCGGTGTACTGCAGCACCCCCTCCAGCGACAAACGGCCGTTGCGCTGGTAACCCAGCCACACCAGCCCGGCTTGGATCGGGATCAGGATCAGGCACAGTGCGATTGCCCAACCCAGGAAGGCCGGGCAGCCGACAGCCCTGGTGAGGGGTTCGCCGAGAAGCAGGTAGGCGGCGACGATCAGGACTCCAGGGACCAGATGCAGTGCGACCGACAGCGGCAGGGAGTGACGGTCGTCGACCAGCCGCTCTGCTATCAGGCTCGGTCGTGTGCCTTCGATAGTGGACATAACGAGAACTCCAAGGACAGTGCAGGATTGGATGTGCGGGATAAGCTCGGAAGAGGCAACCGAGGGCCGCGGAGGTCACCGCGGCCCCGTCTCGGTTTCGAGGCGAGCGATCCACCTGTCAGGGCAGGCGAGTGACGGTCGCTCAGGTGGTCGGCTGGCCGGGATCGGCCTGGCCGCCGCAGAACACCTCGTTGACCAGGCGCTGCTGCGCGGACTGGAACGGTCCCGCGATGGACATCGAGGAGTCGTCCACACAGGTCAGCGATGCGGTCATGGCCTTGCTGCCATCGGGTGTGGAGTACATCAGCGTCGCGAAGCCCGCATGGCCGCCGTTGTGGGTGATGACCGTTGCGCCGCAGGCGGTTTCCTGCACGAACACACCCAGGCCGTATCCCATGCCCGGAATACCTGTCGGCAACGGCGTGCGCATCTCCACCAGCAGTTCGGTGGGAAGGAGTTCGCCGCCGTTGAGGGCGGAGATGAAGGTGGCCAGGTCGCGGGTGGTCGAGATCATGTCACCGCCGCCGGGGTTCCAGGACGGGTCGTGGCGGGTGATGTCGACCGGCGACTGGCGGCCCTCGTACCGGTAGTAGGTGTGGGCGTGCGGTTCGGGGATCTCCGGGCCGTCGGGCACCACGGTGTTCGACAGCGCGAGCGGCTCCAGGATCAGCCGCCGCATCTCCTCGGTGAAGGAGCGGCCGCTGACCTTTTCGATCAATAGTCGAGCCAGCGCGTAGTTGGTATTGGAGTAGCTCCAGCCGGTGCCCGGCTCGAATCGCAGAGGCTTGGACAACGCCAGTTCCACCAGCTCGTGTGGCCGGTAGGTGTGGAACCGGTCGTCGACCCACTGCTCGCCCCAGGGCGTGCCCGGCGCGGGAATCCCTTCCACAATCGTCCCGTCCGGGTAGAGCTCGCCGGTGAAGTTGAAGATCCCACTGGTGTGCTGCAACAACATTCGCACCGTGATCCGCTCGTCCATCGCGAGTTCGGGCAGATAGGCGATCACCGGGGTGTCCAGCCCGAGCGTGCCTTCGGCCACCAATGTCAGCACCAGGGCCGCGGTGAAAGTCTTTGTGTTGCTGGCGATGCGGAGGTGTCCATCGATCGGCGGCGGTGTCATGCCACCCAGCTCGGCCGCTCCGGCACTACCGGCCCACTCACCGCGCTCGTCGCGCACACGCACCGAAACCCCGATGAAACCCGAATCGACGATCTCCTCGATCGCACGCCACAATTCCGGGCGATCCTGCCCGGCAGCGGACGTGGCGGTCGATCGGGCGGTTTCGAGAGCGGCGGTGACCTTGCCGGCCATCTCCGCCATGGCGGAACTTGGGTTACCCGAATGGTTCTGAGCCGCTTCGACGGCCCGCAGAACCGTGCCACGGAAGTTGTCGGACTCCGCCGGAACCCGCTGATCGAGGATCTGCATCGCCGCGGTCAGAGCGGGCAACACCCGGTCGGCGAGTTCGGCGACGGTCGTGCCGGTGAGCTCGATGTCCTTGCTTCGAGCCGTGAGCACGTGCCCGACCAGACCGGTCGCCGACGTCAGGGCCAGGACCGCATTCGCCACCGACTTGTGAGGTGTACTCGAGGCAGCGGCCATCAGTGAGATAGTGCCGTACGCGGCGGTCCGTAGGGTGCTCTTGTCCTGGTCGGAAAGGGTGATCGTCATGGTGGTCTGCTCCTCGAAGCTGTGATGTCCCGTCGGCGTCGTGCCGCTGCGCCGAGCTTCCACCTTGACCTCGGGTCAACCTCAACCGTGATCTGACTCACAACAATCCGGCTACGACGACACCCGAACCCCGAAGTTCAGCTCTTCCGGAGTCGGGCTCGTCGGCGCATCTTCATGCGGATCCCGGCCTCGCCTCGATACACCAAACTCGGCATGAGCGCGCACTGCTGGTGGCCGTACGGCGCTCTGCCCGTTGATCTTCCACGCACCCGCGCTGGCCGGTTCGGTCAGCGCGGTATGCGGCTAGTGCGTTCCGAGGGCCAACCTGCACTTGTTCAAGGCGTGATCAGTCGATAGCGCCCGCTCCTCGGAGTTCCCGAGCGCTATGTCCCAGGCTCGAAACGCCAGCGCTGGTGTTCGCCACCGCGAGGGGCCATGATCAGCTCGGCCTTCCTGAGCATTCCCGCATTGCCCGGTGCATAGGTGATGACCTGCTCAGGCTCACCCTCCTGGTAGATGTATCCGTCCTCGGTCTGCAAATGAGCGGCATAGATAGAACCAGCACCAACCATTGCCACGACTTCCGGGCCGTCGTCGCCGGGGCCGAAATTCATAGGATCGGCCTTGATGCGGAGGGCGAAGCTTCCGCGGACGTCTTCTTTGACAGTGTTGATCAGCAGGGCTCCGTCGGTGTACCAGCGTTGTCGTGGCTCCCCGGTGACCGCGAGCACCTCAACGGAGGGATCTCCGGTTTGAGTGGCCATACCGTGAATCTCGTTGTAATCCTGGCTGCCGCTGGTCTTGCTGACGATGCCGGGCTTGGTGGTGAGACATAGTCCGGAATCCATCTCGACGATCCGGAACTCACCCGAAGGAAACCCGTTGGTTTGTGAGCTGGTCATGAATACCACCATTCATCCTGCGTGGCAAGGGATTCCACGCACAGCGGCGTACCGTTCCTGGACAGCTCCAGTATGCAACCGCAGCGGTCGATCACAGCCTGGATCGGCCATGTTGCCAAACGGTCGTAGCGACTCAGCTCCCGCCCATCCGTCGAACACCGCCGACGGAATCGGTAGTTCTCCAGCAGGCCAACGTGTTACATCCGATCAGCGGGTCAAGCCACCTACTCCGTCGGAAGGGTGAAGAAAGTGACGGGTGAGGCGGTGCCGCCGATCGCGTGGTAGAAAGCGAGGGCATGTGCGTCGTCGTTGTCCGCCGGGACGAAGACTTCATGGATGCCCGCTGCGGCTGCGGCGGTGCACAATTCCCGCACCAACCGCGTCGCCACCCCGCGCCGCTGAAAGTCGGGACGCACCGCGAGGTCGTAGATGAACAGCTCGGACGACTGTGCCCGGGTCATGGGCAAGGTGTGGGCGGTTATGCCGCCCACGACATCGGTACCGGCGATGGCCGCCAGCGCCCAGAAGGATTCTCGGCCGAGGAGATCGTCCAGATACTGCTCGGTGAGTGGCTCGCCGTCCTCGCCGAACACCTGGGTCATCAACGCCACCATGTCACTCGCGACGCCGGTATCTCCGCGAACAAGCCTCTCGACCTTGAATTCGTCCACACGGTGATCGTTCCACGCGGGTCGCCGGACGGGTAGACCCCGAAACCCCGGCCGGTGGTCGAGATCCCCTCTCACCCCTGGTTGACCTTCAGAGAACCCCTGCGCATGGCACCGACCTGCACTGCATTCGGCTACTTAGCGCGCACGGGCGGCTCGTCCGGTGCAGCGGCCGGAAGATCAAAACCGGTCGGCCCCAGTGATCTTCGAGGCCGACCGAGTGGCCGGTTCGGTCAGCGCTGTCCGCGGCTAGCGGGCACTGAAACGGCCTGAGCTCACTTCGGGTCGGCCATCTTCATGTTCGATGTGTCATCCCGTGAGGTTGATGCCGTGGTGGTGATCTCGAAGGCGAGGTCAGAATCCGCAGGAGTCGCCGACGGCGTGGATGGCCGCGGTGAATGTGGCGTCCCGCGTCACCCCGTCGAAATCGTCGAGGTCCTCCGTCGTTGCGAGGCGATTCAGCTGTACCGCAGCGATATCGAGTGCGTCTTTCAGCGCGCCCTGGTCCGCGACGGCCGCGGCTGCGCCGAATTTCGCTGCGGTGTCGGCGTATATCGGCCGCAGGTCCGCGATCGATCCTCTGCCTCCGAGTGCTCCGATCCGCTCGACCAAATCGGTCCACGCCGCGTCTACGGCGGCGCAGGTCGCCCTATTCTCGACCGCGCCTGCCGTAGCGGCAACCGCGGTGAGCCCACAGGCGGTAGCGACCAGCGCCATCGTGACGAGAAGTGTTCTCCGCATCGGCATTTCCTTCCTTTGCTTCGAACCTACAGCCATGGAACCAACCTCATGAGACCTCATAGCCAGGTCACTCTGGCCTTCGCGGACCGCCCGGGACGCGGCATAGTGCGTGGTCGTGGCCGGTTGAGGTTTGCGGGTGAGGCCGGGGGTGCTCAGGATTGGGTGGGGAAGGCTGCGGTGAGCAGTTCGGGGAAGATGTCCAGTGGTGGCATTCCCCAGTCGCCGTTGACGTTCTGGGTGAGGATTCGCTGTCCGTCGCGGGTGCCGTAGAGGTAGGTCCAGGTGCCGGTGATCATGCCGCCGTGACCGTAGACGGTGGTGCCGTTGGGCAGGGTCACCGAGGAGATGCCGAGGCCGTAGCTGTAGCCGTCGAGCCATTTGCCGTCAGGCACCGGGGTCATGGTGAGCATCTCCTCCAGCTGCGCCGGCGGCAGCAGCCGGCCGGACAGCAGTTCGCTGAGGAAAGTGTTGAGATCGGTTGCGGTGGAGATCAATTCACCGACTCCGAAGCCGTACGTGGCGCTCAGGTCGGTGACGTCGTGCACAGGTGCGTCGATGTCGGGCAGCATCAGTTTCGAGTAGGTGCGGCCGTGTGTTCCGCGGATTTCGGTTTCGCTGCCCGGTGCGTAGGTACCGGTCAGGCCCAGTGGGCGGGCGATCCGCTGGTCCAGGACGTCGGCGTAGGTTTGGCCGGTCACCTTCTCGATGATCATCGCGGCGAGTACGAAGTTGGTGTTCGAGTAGCCCCAGTCGGTGCCCGGTTCGAAGTCGGCCGGATTCGAGGTGGCGAGGTCGATCAGCTGGTCGGGCCGGTAGACGTCGAATCGATGCTCGAGCATGGCCGGGCTGTAGAACCGTTCGATCATGGTCGGGTCCAGGGTGTAGCCGAAGATCCCGCTGGTGTGGCCGAGTAGCTGACGGATGGTGATGCGGGTTCCGTCGTGCCCGTTACCGCGCACCAGGCCCGGCAGCCATCTGTCCACGGTGTCGTCGAGGCTGAGCTGGTATTCCGCCGCCAGCTGCAACACGATCGTGGCCGTGAAAGTCTTGGTGACACTGCCGATTCGGAACTGGTCTCCCTGTCGTGGTGCACGACCGGAGCTCAGATCGGCGACGCCGGCCGAGGCGAACCAGGACTGCTTGCCGTCGCGGATCTCGGCGAACATGGCGGGATAGCCGTTCTCGGCCACCGCCTGGTCGAGAACAGTCCGAATGGTAGCGGTGGGGGTGGCCGGGCTGGTGGTCATCGTGGGCTCCTTCGAGTCGGATTTCGTCTTCGTGATGAGAGAAAAGCTATGTTGCGTTCGCGATCTCGGCAATCAAAATCCACGGGCAATGAGGCATATTTACTGGTTGTTTGTATGAAATCGTTGCAATGAAACTGCCGGTTAATGCGCCGCGCTACTCTCATCGTGTTGCAATGAGACAGGACGAGCGGCCGGCTGATCGCCGGACCGAAGGAGGAATCCGATGCCTGGAGGCCGACTCACCCAGCAGGAACGTCGACAGATCGCCGCCGGGCTGTCCGAAAAGCTGTCCTACGCCGCGATCGGCAAACGCCTGCAACGTCCCACGTCGACCATCACCCGCGAGGTGATGCGCAACGGCGGACCCAACGACTATCGAGCCGATCGCGCTCATCACCAGTCCGGACTTCGCGCACGCCGCAATCGCCGCGCGCACCAGCCGATTCCGGATGCCTACCACGACACCGACGGACGCGATCCCCACGCGGTGCGCGAGTTCACCGCTCACTTCACCACGCTGCTGGACAACACCGGCATCCCGCGCATGATGGCCGGTGTGCTGGCCTGCCTCTACGCCACC
Organism: Nocardia sp. CDC153; assembly: GCF_035818515.1. Classification (NCBI taxonomy): domain Bacteria; kingdom Bacillati; phylum Actinomycetota; class Actinomycetes; order Mycobacteriales; family Nocardiaceae; genus Nocardia; species Nocardia sp. CDC153. The sequence continues at coordinate 44,408 of NZ_JAYKYU010000011.1, forward strand.
GACAGCGGCAGCCTCACCTCCGCCGAACTGGTCGCCCGACTCCAAGTCAGCCCAGCATCGATCTCCAAAGCCGTCGGCTACCTCGAAGCACAAGAACTGATTCGCCGCGAACGCGACCCCGCCGGCCGCCGCGACCGCTACGTGATCGACGAAGACGTGTGGTACCGGGCCATGCTGGCCAGCGCCCAACTCAACAACCTCGTCGCCACCGCAGCCCGCGACGGCGCCGACACCCTCGGCCCAGCCACACCCGCCGGAATACGACTACGCGCCATGGCCCAATTCCTCGGCGATGTCGGCCAAGACCTCATCGAATCCGCCCAACGGCGCCGCACCGGCGAATAGACACCCGACCATCAACGTTCCCGAACGCGCACGCCCGACAACGCCGGACTCGCGCCAACCGCAACCTACTCACGCTCATCGGCTCATTACAGCTCACTATTGTCAGCTATCGTCAGACTGCTGGCGAGTTCTGGTCACCATCCAGCTTTGACCCGCTCGGCCTCTCGGATCCGGCCGAGATCTTGAGGCAAGACAGGTTAAGCGCCATCGGCTTTGACCGGTGGCAGGTCCTGCAGCAAGGGCATGGCTCGCCGGGCGTAGGTCTGCTCGGGGTGGACGGTGACGACATCCAGTTTTTGCACCAGTGAGCCCGGGGGCTCGCCGTCGTCGAAGTGCTTCAGCGACGGGACGAATACCGCTTCCGCGTCCAACCGCGTCGCCTGCGCTTTCAGCCGTGCCAGTGGCGGGCGATCGGAGTTGGGGTCGTAGATCACCATGTCGGCGAAGTCGTAGCCGTAACGCTTTGCCAGGCTTCGTATCTCGGACTCGTCCCATTGTTGACCGATTCCGGATACGTCGGTTCGCAGGTATCCCAGAGCCGTTGGCTTGTAGCGCATTTCCGCCCCTTGGTCGTCGTGGCCGTCGAGCGCGATGTGTCCGTGAATTTCCAGGTAGAACCCGCAGTGGTTGTCGTCCTCGCTTCCGGTGGCCTGTAGTTCCAAGAACCCACCGGGGAAGGAGAAGAGTCGCGAGCGCGGCACGGGCTCCTCCGCTTGTTCTTCCGTGCGAGGGTCGTCGTTCACGGTCCGCTCCTTGTTGCCGTTGGTGAAGCGGGTTCAGGGCCGGGTTCCAAGGCTGGAACCGGCAGAACCGACGCTAGGTATCGGGCTGGGGGGCGGGCTATGAGTTTGCACAATCTTGCTGGAAATCGTTCATACAGAAGCGAAATAGGGCAAGACCGGGGACCATGGAGAGGTGTTCGGAAAGACCGTGCACACCATAAAGTCAGGGGGCAAGAATCATGCGCGGCAAGATCACTGGCCTGACCTTCCTCGGCAAAGGAGGCTCCGAAGTCACCGGATGCCCGAGCCTGTACGCAACCGAACTCGACAACGGCCAGCGGGGGTACCTCGCGCAAGGCTGGAAGACCGGCCGACCCGAAGTGGTCGAAATCCCGCACCTGCTACTCGGATTCGCTGAACCGGAGACATTCGTCGGCTCCACCATGACCGACACCGGTCGGGGCACATTCACACTCACAGGCGAACCGATCACCGACCCCGAAGTGCTCGCCCGGCTCGACCTGGCCGCCAACGAAACCGCTATCGAAGTGCCGATGCTCAGGAGGACGTACTACGGTGCTGCACCTACGGAATGACTGGTCAGTCTGGTTGGACCTTTTCCATGGATGCCAGAAGCACGCCTTCCACCTCGAGGTCCGAGACTCCTACGGTGTGCCGCAAGAGTCCGAACGGCTCCGCCGCTTCCTCGCCGGTGAACCGGACCTGATCGACGATTATAAGAGCTCGTGGGTCACGCTCGTTCAGGAGACGACTGCGCGGGGTGTCGAGATCAGCCGCGTACGAGTCGTGACGGTTCCGCACTCTGGCTATCAGCGGTGGCTGTTGTCGGTCACCGGGGGCAATGTCGAGGCAGGCGAAGACATCCGCTACCTGCCACGCCACCTTGCCGGGGAAGTCCCGCCGGATGACTGGTGGCTGTTCGATGATGAACGGGTTGTGTTCAACCTCGTTGACGAGAACGGCTCTCAGGCGTCGGCGGGCATGGCCGTGACCACTGATCCCCGGATAGTCGAGTACTGCCGGAGTGTGAAGCAGCGGCTATGGGAGTTGGCGACGCCGTACGCCGAATACGTCAAGAAATGACAGGAGTCGATGAAGCACGGGAAGCTCTCGGGGCGCAGCTTCGGGAGCTTCGCCGTCGCGCTGGCTTGTCCGGACGACAGCTCGCGGCCCTGGCTGGCTGGCATGAGTCGAAGGTCTCGAAACTCGAATACGGGCGGCTCAAACCGTCCGACAATGACATACGCGCCTACTGCGAGCACGCGGACGGGGCCGATCAACTCGCGGACCTCCTGGCCACCCTCCACAACATCGACACGGCCTACATGGAATGGCGGCGGGTCCTCGCTACCGGTGTGCAGCGTCGGCAACAGAAGTCCGTGAAGCTCGAAGCCGAAGCAACGAATCTTCGCGTCTACACCACCCAGGTCGTTCCCGGACTACTCCAAACCGCCGAATACGCCGAAGGCATCTTCCGACGACATATCGAGTTCTACCGCGTCCCCGATGACCTGGACGCAGGCGTGTCGAAACGAATGGAGCGGCAACGCATCCTGTATCAACGTGACCATCGATTCCACTTCCTGATCACCGAGCAGGCGCTCTACACGACCGTCGGGAACGATGACGTAATGAGGGGGCAGCTCGACCGGCTCGCGTCGATCATCGGCATGCCGCGCATCACGGTGGGCATCATCCCGGCCACAGCCGAAGCACTCATCGTGTCAACGAGTTTCGTCATGTTCGACAACCGCATGGTGATGGTTGAAGGCACGGCTGCGGAACTGACCATCACCCAGCCGCGAGAGGTGGCAATCTACGGTCGGGCGTTCAATGTTCTTGCCGGACAGTCGGTCACCGGTGAAGACGCGCGGTCGCTGATCCGGAAGGCATTGGCTCACCGACAAACCCGCTCGGGTTAGAAGACGAAGCCGCGGAGGGCTAGGAAGCGGGCGGCGCCTACGGCGGCCATGATGGCGATTACGGCGGTCGCTTGGGTGATCGGGTCGAGGGTGGGGGCCCAGAAGGAGAGGGCTGCCAGGGCTGCTGTGGTGATGAGGAGGCCGATGAGGGCTAGGGCGCCGGATTCGAGTTGGGCTGTGTACCAGGTGACTCGGGTGGTGGCGTTGAAGGTTAGGCGGCGGTGGAGTTCGTTGGCGATGACGGTGCTGACGATGGAGCCGACGATATTCGCGAGGAGGGCGTTGACGGGCGTAAGGACCATGAAGAGCAGCACATAGCTGATGTTGCTCAGGCCGCCGACCAGGGCGAAGCGGATCAGTTGGGCGAGGGGGTGGGGGCTGCGGAGGTGGGTGGCGGCGCGGGTCAGGTGACGGTGTGCGGCGGTGGGGAGCAGCGCGGCTGCAGCGGTGGTCCGGTCGATGAGCTCGAGGAGCATCGGGTCCGCGTAGGCGTTCCGCGGGCCGGGGGCGGCGAGTGCTGTGCTGTTCACGCTGATGACTGTCGCGCCCCGGCCTGACACCGCTCTGACGCCGACCTTACGTCGAACTGACACGGCCTGGCGGAGGTTGGATCAAGCTACGAATTCCGCTGAGGCCGAGGTGGTTCGGCATAGTCGGTCGCATGATTGTGGCCGCTGTCGCACGGCGAATAGCGTGGCGTGATGACGGAGATCGACAGGGACGATGTCGTCGCGCGGCTGCGATCGGCCCTCGGGTCAGAGGTGCGAGTGCCGGGCACGGAGGGGTATAGCAGTGCCCTCGCGGCGGTCTTCTCCCCTGAGGCTGCCCGGCGTAGGCCCGCCTGTGTGGTCACGCCCCGGACTGTGGACGATGTCGCGACGGTTCTGAGGATCGCGACCGCCGCTCGGGCGGGGGTGACGGTGCGTGGCGGCGGCCTGAGCTCGACCTGTGTCGCGGATGGGCTTGTCATGGTGGATCTTTCGCGGCATTTGCGCACCGCCCGCACCGAGGGTGACCAGGCGGTCATCGGCGGTGGCGCGACGATGGGCAGCATGATGCGCGCCCTCGCTCCCACCGGCCGCGCGGTGCCCATCGGCGTCACCGGGTACGCGGGTCTGGGGTTGGCCACGCGCGGCGGGATCGGTCCGCTGACGAGATCGCTCGGGCTCACCGTGGATCACCTGACCGGAGCCGAGATCGTTCTTCCGTCCGGCGATATCGTCCACGTGTCGGAACGAAGCACGGGTGCGGACGCCGATCTGTGGTGGGCGGTGCGCGGCTGCGCACCCGCGGTCGGGGTTGTCACCTCGGCCGAATTCCGCACGCATGTCATGGAACCGGTCCGAATCGACCGCGCGGTGGTCGGCCTGGACGCGCTCGCCACGTATTTCCGCGTCGCCCCCGAACTACCGCGCCACACCAGCATGAGCGCCGTCCTCGGCTACACACCCATGTCACCGGACGAACCGGTCCTGTTCCTCTACACCGTCTGTGCCAGCAACCGAGAGGACGCGATCGGCCGAGCACACGCGGCAACCTCGGCCGTCATGGCAAGCGCGAACGGCTCGCCGCTCTACCGTTCGCAGACCACCGGCAGCTATCCGGTCGAGCTACCCGAATTCGCCATTCCCGGCGTCGGCGGCGCTGAGCCCGAACCGATTTCGCCGCCCGATCCACGCCGCCGCGCGCAAGGCTCGTTCCTCGGCAAGGCGGTCTTCTCGGGCACGACTCTCGACCCGGAGCTCGCCGACGCCCTCGCGGATCGCATTCGCGCCGCGCCGACCCGGGCCTGCCGCATCGACTTTCAGCACACCGGCGGGGCGCTGTCCGGTATCGACGACACCGCCACCGCGTTCTGGGGCCGCACCGCCGAATGGAGCATTCCGATCAACGCGATCTGGGACAACGAGGCCGACGGCACCGCCTGCGCGAGCTGGGCACACGACACCCTGCGAGCCCTGGACGCCCACACCCTCGGCGTCTACGCGGTCGAGCTGCGACCCGGCCTGCCCGAAACCGACGCCGAGACACGGGCTGCCTACGGCGGCAACCTGACTCGGCTCCGAGCACTTCGACAGCGCCACGACCCGACCGGGACAATCGCACCCCAGCTCCTTTGAGCCCTACGACTTCGATCCCTACAGCGAAACGCGCCCCGTCCGTATCGGACGGGGCGCGTTCGGATTTCGATCAGCCGAACAGGCGCGAGGCCAGGTCGGGGGTGAGGATTTCGTAGGACTCGGTGGTGCGGTTGTACCACCAGGTGCGGTCGTCGGGTTCGGAGCGGCCGGCCGCCTGCACCGCTCGGGTGGAGGGGCGATACGTTGAGCTGCGGGGGATTTCGTCCACGACGTAGACGATGTCCGGGCGCTGGTCCGGGGACAAAGCGCGGACGGCTTCGGTGACATCCTTGGGGGCCAGGCTGTAACCCTTGCGGATGCTGACCGCGGCGACGGCGAGGACGCGGTCGCCCGCCGGGAGGGCGAAGGCCACCTCCATGTCGACGGCCGTGATGTCGTTGAGCACGTCGACGATCGGCTGGGTGTACACCGGGCCGCGCGGGGTCGGGATGACGGTGTCGCGGCGGTCCATGAGCCAGTAGTCGCCGTCGGAGTCGCGGCGGAAGAGGTTCTCGGTGGGCATCCAGGCGTCGCCGGGGGCGAAGACACCGCGCAGGCCACCGGCGGACAGATCGACGGCGTCGGTGACGGTGCCGATGAGCAGGCCCACCTCGTTGTCGGCGCAGCGGCGGGCGAAACCGGTGTCCTCGACCTGGATTTCGTCGGTCAGCGGATCGTAGGCGATGAGTTCGACCTTGGCGGTGCCGGGCACGGGACGACCCTTCGAGCCGATCTTCGCGCCGGAGACATTGGCCAGCACCACATCCCCCTCGATGGAGGCGTAGAACTCGAGCACCTTGGCGGGCGCGAAACGCTCCTCGGTGCGCCGCCACAGCCCCGCGGGCATGCCCGACCCGATGAACAGGCGGATCGGATGCGGATGCCCGTTGGGGAAGGAATCGGTGTCGAGGATGTCGCGCATCATGGTCCAGGTGTAGGTGACCACGGTGACGCCGTAGCGATGCACCTCCTCGGCGAACCGCGCCGGTTCCAGCGACCGCGCCAACGCGATCCGGCTGCCGCCCGCGACCGCGCCGCCCAGGCTCACCAGCAGCCCGGACGAGTGATGCAGCGGCGCAAGGCAGTACACGGTGTCGTGCCGACCCAGATCCGCGGCCGAGGCGGTGCCGAACGCCGAGAGCGCCCACCGGTGGTTGGTGACGTGCTTGACCTCGAACTTGTCCCCGGTCCCGGTGACGAGAATGAACGCCAGCTCGCGCGCCAGCCCCGGATTCGGCCGGTACCAGGCGGGCAGCGTCACCGCCGCCGGGTCGATCTTCTCCAGATCCACCACGTCGGTCCCGGCGGGAATGTCGAGCCCGCGCGCGTCACCGCCGCCGAGCACCAGCACCCGATGCCCGGTCGCGCACGCGTTGCGCAGATTCTCCGGATCGGTGATGAGCAGCCGCGTCCCGGTCAACTCCGCGACCTTGGACAGCTCGCTGCCGGGTGCGAGCAGCACCGCGACCGCGCCGAGCCTCGACAGCGCCGCGACCGCCGCCAACGCACTGGGCCGGGTCTCCATCACCACGCCGACCCGCATGGCCGGACGCACCCCGACCGAGATGAGCCCGCGCACCACATTGTCGATGCGCTGATTCACCGCCTGCTGGGTGTGCACGCGATCGTCGAACAGGAACAGCTCGCGCTGCGGGCCCCGCCGCGCCTGCTCGGCGAGCAAGCGGCCCAACGAGATTCGCGTGTGCGGCTGGATCATGCCGAGTCGGGTCAGGCGCGGCAGCGCGCGGGCGGCCTCACCGGTGAGTTCGACGGTGCCGCGCAGCGTCTGCCCGGCCACGCCCTCGATGGTCTTGCCGAGACTGGTCCCGGCCTCGGCCAGGCTGCCGATGGCGTGCACGGCGCGGGTGATCCCGGTGCGCGGACCGCTGCGCACCACCTCGGTGCTCATCGGCTCGACGGCCGCGGGCAGTTCGCCGCGCCCGGACACGTAGTTCACCCAGTCGCGCACCACGGGCCAGGTCTGGCGGGTCGCGGTCGAGCCCGACACCAGCCCGAAATGCCCGGCCACAATGCTGGCCTCGTACACCTCGGCATTGGGCGCGGCCCGCACGATCCCGCGCACGGCGGCGGGCTGCCCGATATCGTCGACCTCGCCGACGAACGCCAGGATCGGGCACTTGATCTCGGCCAGCGAGATCAGCTGGTCGCGGATGACGAAGCCGCCCAGCATCATTCGATTGTGCTTCACGAACTGCTGGAGCAGATCGGTGAGCGCGGGCCCCGGATACCCCAGCCAGCCATCGGCTTCCAGGAACCGGCGCTGACGCTCCTTGGGCAGCAAGGCCTCCCGATTGTGCAGCTGCCGCAGGAAGTCGATGCGGGCGCGCGCGGTCTTCACCGGGTCGAGGGCCTGGAAGCCCAGGCGCACCATGGAATCGGTGATCGGCAGCCGGTTGAGCACGTGGTCGGTGAGGAAGTCGGCGGCATCGGACACCAGCCCGTGCGGCAGCCCGAACGGCATGCCCGCCACGGCATCGACCGGGCTACCGAAGGTGACAATGGACTCCACGCCCTTGCCGTCGCGGTAGGCCGCGGTCTGGTAGGCGAACATGCCGCCCTGCGAGTAGCCCATCAAATGCACACCGCGACCGGTGATTTCGGTGACGGTGTCGATGGCGCTGGAGACCGCCAGCACGTGGTCGGCGAGGTCGCGGTCCCAGCCGCCCTCCTCGGTGGCGGGCGAGCCGAAATCGACCACCCAGCAATCGATTCCGCCCTCGTGCAGAATGCCGACCGCCCCGTCGGCGGCATTCACGTCCCAGATCTCGGCGGTGACCATGATCGGCGGCACCAGCACCACGACCGGTCGGTCCGGAACGGTGTCATCCGGGAAGTAGTGCCGCAGGCGGTACATCCGCTTCCGCTCCACCACCTCGTACGGCGACGATTCGATCTCGTGAACCAGCCCCCCGAACCGGATCACCTCGAGCCCGTTCTGCGCGGTCGCGACGAGTCGCTCGATCGGACCGACAACGGACCTCGTATTGAATTTCACGGCTTCACTCCCAGACTTTTCCTGGCCTTGACCAGCGTCACCCGCCCCGACGCGTCCCGATGAGCTTGCCATAGCACCACCCTACTGCGCTGGCGCTGTGACCAGCACCATGCGGGCCACCCACCCCGGGCGGCATCGAGTAGGCCACCACAACAAACCGGCCGTTCGGGGTTTACGGGATACAGCAACATTCCAGGCATCATGTTTTGGCATTTCGGTACGTCGCGATGCCCGGGGGCCTACCATCGGTATCGCTGGAACGCACTGTCGCGCTTGTCAATTCATACGTTTTTCAACAAACGCTGTGACTATTTTCTGCAGGCCCCTCGTGCCTGTTGCTTCGCCGTGGAATCAATCGCCCGCATTCGCGGTGTCCTATTCGACGTGAGGACCGCAGCATGACCATCGAAATGCCCCTCGAGACCACCAACGGCACCCGCAAGTCCCTCAGCACCGCCGCCGCCCACCAGCTCGCGCACACCACCAAGTCCGAACCGCAGATGCAGGGCATCAGCTCCCGCTGGCTGACCCGTTCGCTGCCGTGGACCCAGGTGAAGGGCGGTATCTACCGCGTCAACCGGCGTCTGACCCACACCGTCGGCAATGGCGAGGTGGAGTTCATCATCAACGGCCCCAGCGCCCGGGTGATCCCGCTCGAACTGCAGGAGCTGCCGCAGCTGCGCGGCTTCGACGACGAGGAGATCCTGGCCACCGTGGCCGGCCGCTTCGAACAGCGGGATCTGCCGCCCGGCACCGTGGTCGCCGAATTCGGCAACCCGATGGATCAGGTGCTGCTCATCGTGCACGGCAAGCTGTCCAAGATCGGCACCGGCGAATACGGCGAGACCACCAAGGTCGGCATCCTCGGCGACGGCGATTTCTTCGGCGACGCCACCCTCACCGATCCCGACGCCATCTGGCCGGTGACGGTCAAGACGGTCACCGCCACCACCATGCTGGTGCTCAGCCGCTCGACCCTGGAGCAGCTCAACGAGCAGATCCCCGCCCTGCAGCAGCATCTGTCCTCGATCGCGGAGGCCCCGGCGCTGCCGCAGAACAAGTACGGCGAGGCCGAAATCGTCATCTCCTCCGGCCATTCCGGTGAACCCGTGCTCGACGGCACCTTCGTCGACTACGACGCGCAGCCCCGCGAGTACGAGCTCAGCCTGGCCCAGTCCGTGCTGCGCGTGCACACCCGTGTCGCCGACCTGTTCAACGACCCGATGGATCAGATCGAACAGCAGCTGCGCCTGACCATCGAGGCCCTCTACGAGCGCCGCGAATACGACCTGGTCAACAATCCGGACTTCGGCCTGCTCCACAACTGTGATCTCAAGCAGCGCATCTACTCCGAGTCCGGCGCGCCCACCCCCGACGATATGGACGAGCTGCTGTCCATGCGCCGCTCCACCAAGCTGTTCCTGGCCCACCCCAAGGCGATTGCCGCCTTCGGCCGCGAATGCACCAGGCGCGGAATCTATCCCGACCCGGTGGAGGTGGACGGCCACCGCGTGCCCGCCTGGCGCGGCGTGCCGATCTTCCCGTGCGGCAAGATCCCGGTCAGCGACAGCCAGACCACCTCGATTCTCGCCATGCGCACCGGCGAGAAGGATCAGGGCGTGATCGGCCTGCACCAGACCGGAATTCCGGACGAGTACGAGCCCAGCCTGAACGTGCGATTCAAGGGCATCGACGATCAGTCGATCATCTCCTACCTGGTCAGCTGCTACTACTCGGCCGCCGTCCTGGTCCCCGACGCGCTCGGCATTCTCGACAATGTGCTGGTCGCCCGTCAGTCCGACTGAGCGAGGTGTCCCGTCATGTCGGTGCTCTCACGCGCCGCGGCTCCGCCTGCCACCTCCGAGGTGGCGGCGGCCGTCGCCGCCCTGCTGACCAATCTCGACACCGCCGCACCACCGGTCCTGCTCGTGGTTTCCGACGCCGACGCCTCGGAAGCCGCTGCGGCCCTGGATGATCCCCGTCTCGGCGCTCCCGAATCCGCCGAGACCCACACCCCCCGACGGCTGCTCGGCCCCTCCGGCCTCGGGGCCCCGAGCCTCGTGATCGACCTACCCACCCCCCAGGCGATCACGGAGCTCGCGGGACAGGCATCGCGTCCGCCCTCGCCTGCGGGCGGCGCGGTGCCGACGCCCCCACTCCCGAAACCCACTGTCCCCCAAGCCCTGCGCCGCATCCCCCGCGGCCTGGGATCGGCCCGACTCCCCGCCCCGCCCACCGAACCCCCCACCGCGGTGACACCGCCGCCGGAGGGCGGCCGACCCGCCCGGCGGATTGCCAACGGTCCCACCGGGATCGGGACGACATCCGCGAACCGCCGGGCCGGGAAGGCCGCGCCCCCGGCGCCGACGACCGCATTGGCCGCCGCGCCCGAGGACACGAGCCCCGCCGACGCGGCGACGATCCTGCCGGATCCGAAGCGGGCCGCCGCGGCGACCGTCGATGCGGCGCAGGCGGTTCCGATCTCGGTGGCGGCCAGGCCCGGCACGGCGTCGCCCGCGACCGGCCGGGTGTCGCCCGGCGGAACCGGGACGAGGTCGGCGGCGCGGGCTTCGGCGATTCCGGCGCTCTACTGCCCACCGCCGGTCCGGGACAACCCGGTGCTGGCCGAGGCGGTGAATGTCGGGATCATCGCCTGGGCCGAGGAGATCGGGCTGTACGAGGGGCGGCTGGATGATCTGCGCAAGGCCGATTTCGGCCGGTTGATCATGCTCGCGCATCCGGACTGCGATGATGCGGACCGGTTGCTGGCCGCCGCGAAATGCGCGGTCTCGGAGTGGTCGGTGGACGACTACTACTGCGAGGAGGACGCCAGCGACATCGCGCCGGACGGCAGCAGGTCCAGCGCGGAGGCGGAATTGGGGCCGCGGCTGGAATTGGCCGCGGCCGCCATGGATCCGGTGCACCTGCCCGCCCGCTACCAGGTCAAGGTGGAGGAGGCCCTGCAGAGCGATCCGATTCTGCGGGCCTTCCGCACCTCCTTCGAGCATCTGTCCCACTTCGCCACCCCGGCCCAGGTGGCGCGGCTGCGGACCGAGATCGCGGGCTGGTTCATCGCACTCGGCGCGGAGGCGGGCTGGCGGGCGGCCAAACGCATGCCGCCGGTCTGGGAATACCTGCTGAACCGGCAACCGCACAGCTTCCTGCCGTGCATGGCCCCGATCGACGCGGTCGGCGGTTACGAGCTCTCGGCCGCGGAGTACACCGATCCGCGCATGCGCCGGGTGACCACCACCGCCGCGCTGGCCGCCCAGATGGTCAACGACCTCTACTCCATGGCTCGCGAAGACCTTTCCAACGGAAGGGAATTCAACCTCCCCACCGTGCTGGCCGCCGAGGAGCGGTGCTCCCGCCGCGAGGCCGTCCAGCGCACCGCCGAGGTGCACGACGAGCTCATGCATCGTTTCGAGGCCGAGGCGAGTCTGCTCGCGGCCACCGGATCCCCGGAGCTGCGCCGCTTCCTGACCGGCCTGTGGGCCTGGATGGGCGGCAATCGCGCCTGGCACGCCGACAGTCGCCGCTACCAGGACGACTGAGCCCCAACCTTTTTCGCGCGCAGCACGACCAGCGTCATATCACCCCCATTCGAGAGGATGACCTGCAATGACCGCGCTCCACCCCCGTACCGACGACGTCCTGAAAACCGAGTATCAGAAATCGGTGGCGTCGTACTGGAACAACAACCCCAATGACGACCGGGTGAACACCAAGCTCGGCGAGGTGGACGGGCTCTACCACCACCACTACGGCATCGGCGAACCGGACCTGAGCGTGCTGGAGGGCCCGGAGGAGACCCGCCAGGACCGCATCGTCAAGGAACTGCACCGCCTCGAGACCGCCCAGGCCGACGCGCTGCTGGATCAACTCGGTGACGTCCGCCCCGGCGATCGGCTCATGGACGGCGGATCCGGCCGTGGCGGCACCAGTTTCATGGCCAACCAGCGCTTCGGCTGCCAGGTCGACGGCGTCACCATCTCCGAGTACCAGGTCGGCTTCGCCAATGAGCAGGCCCGCGAGCGCGGCGTCTCCGACAAGGTGCGCTTCCACTTCAAGAACATGCTCGACACCGGTTTCGAGTCCGGCTCCCGCCGCGGCATCTGGACCAACGAGACCACCATGTACGTCGACCTGTTCGAGCTGTTCGCGGAGTTCTCCCGGCTGCTCGAGCCCGGTGGCCGCTACGTGTGCATCACCGGCTGCTCCAATGACGTCTTCGGCGCCCGCTCGGCCTCGGTGAGCTGGATCGACGCCCACTACGGCTGCAACATCCACCCGCGCAGCGAGTACTTCAAGGCCCTCGCCGCCAACAACCTGGTCCCCATCGCGGTCACCGACCTGACCCCGGCGACCATCCCCTACTGGGAACTGCGCACCCACTCCGACCTCGCCACCGGCGTCGAGAAGCCGTTCCTCACCTCCTACAAGGAGGGCAGCTTCCAGTACCTCATGATCACCGCCGATAAGGTGGGTAGGTGACCGGCACCCTCGACACCTCCACCGCCTCGGCGGTCGACCGCGAAACCCTGCTCGTCGAGCTCGTGGACGAGCGGGGCCACGCCCGGGGGTCGCTGTCGGTGGCCGCGGCCCACACCGCTCCCGGTCGGCTGCATCGCGCGTTCTCGGTGCTGCTGTTCGACGCCGCCGGTCAGGTCCTGCTCCAGCAACGCGCGAGCGTGAAGACCCGCTTCCCGCGCCTGTGGACCAACACCTGCTGCGGGCATCCCGCACCGGGTCAGCCCGTCGCCGAGGCCGCCGTCAAACGTCTGCACGAGGAACTCGGCCTCGCCGCCGACCTCACCGAAGTCGGCGTCTTCACCTATCAGGCCACCGACCCGAACACCGGCCGCGTCGAATTCGAATACGACCACGTCCTCATCGGAACCCTCGAAAACGCCGCGCCCCAACCGAATCCGGACGAGGTCGACGATCTCGACTGGGTCGACCCGGCCGCCCTGGCCGACCGGGTCGCCGCCGAACCCGCCCGCTACACCCCTTGGCTGGCCGGAGTGCTCGCGACCGTCGCCGCCACCCGCGCCTGAGAAGTCAACGGCCGGACCGCCACCGCGCGATGGTCCGGCCGATTTCGGTGGTCGGCGGTTCGCCGTAGAGCCATTCGCGGGCGATGCGGTGCCAGTTGTTGGTGGTGTGCAGTTGGCCGAGCGCGGCGAAGGTGAACAGGTCGGCGCGGCGGGAGAAGACGTGTTCGGGCGGTATCAGATGCTGTCGCATGCCGCGGAACTCGGCGGCTCGCGGATCGATGGCCAAGACGATGGCCCCGGTGGCGAGTTCGGGCGTCACGGTGATCTCCTCGTCCAGCAAATGCCATCCGGCCGCAGCCCACACGTAGTCGAGCACCTCCTCGGGCGCGACTCCCGCGGCCGGATCGATGATGCCGCGGCGCACCCAGTGCTCGTAGAGGTCGTCGGCACGACGCTCACAGGAGATGCGCAGGCCGGTGCGTTCGTATTCCACATGGACCGCGTCCATCCGGTTGTACAACCCGAAATCCACGAAACCGACCCGGCCGCTGGGATGCAGCAGGATATTGCCGGGGTGCGGATCACCGCAGAATTCGTAGTCGGTGAACAGCGACGTGATGTAGAAGCGGTAGACGATCTCACCGATGCGATCGCGCTCGTCGTCCGGCCGCGCCCGAATCCCTTCGAAGGACTGCCCTTCCACGAACTCGGTCACCAGAACGTGGTGCGCGCAAAGCTCTTCGACGCTGTCGGGGACGAGGATGAACGGATGACCCCGGTAGCGCCGCGCGACCCGGTGCTGTGTCCGCGCCTCGTTCAGGTAGTCGAGTTCGCCGCCGATATTGCGGGCGATCTCGTCGAGCACCCCGGCGTCCCCGGCACTGGGCAGCACCGATCTCAGTAGCCCGCTGAGCATTTCGAGATTGCGCAGATCCGCCCGGACCGCCTCGTCCACGCCCGGGTATTTCACCTTCACCGCGACCGCGCGCCCGTCGCGCAGGCGGGCCCGGTACACCTGCCCGATGGAGGCGGCGGCGACCGGAGTCTCGTCGAAGTCGGCGAAGACCCGCGAGAGCGGGCCGAGGTCGTCCTCGATCACCTTCCGCATGCCGGTGAACGGCACCGCGGGCGCGCGATCGCGCAGTTCGGCGAGCTTGGCGCGGAACAGTTCCCGATGCGATTCCGGGACCAGGTCCAGATCCAGGACCGACAGCATCTGCCCCAGCTTCATGGCCGCGCCCTTCATGCCGCCGAGCACGGTGACCATTTGCTGCGCCGCCTGCAGGGCGGAGCGCTCCGCCAGCACCCGCCGGGCCTGCTCGGGCCGCCCGACCATGGCCAGCCGGGTCCCGACCCCGCGCGCGGCCTCCCGGGCGGCGAGCCCTCCGATGCGGGTGCCGCGCGCCAGGCGCCCCTTCGGTATCCGGCGGGCCATACGAACCTCCTCGGCCTTGTCACGAAGGCCTTGTAGCGCAACAACATACCGAACCCGGATCGATCGTCGCCGGTTAAGATGAGCATCGCTCAGTTTCACCGCAGCGAGGAGGCCGCGATGCCGCCGAAGCCCGTGCGCCAACGCCGCCGACCGACCCAGGAGCGTTCCAAGGCCACCCGGGAGCACATTCTGGATACCGCGGCCCGGCTGTTCGGCGAGCGCGGCATCGCCGACACCTCGACCAATCGGATCGCGGCCGAGGCCGGGGTGAGCATCGGCACGCTGTACCGGTACTTCTCCGATCGCGGTGTCATTGTCGAAGAACTGCTGAACCGGCTGCTCGAGAACGCCGAACGCCGTTTCACGCAATGGGTGTCGGGCCTGTCGCGGCAGACGCTGCCGCAGCTGATGGGCGCGACCGAAGACATCATGATCGAGCTCCTCGACGTGTTCACCGAGGAACTCGTCGACAATGCGAAGCTGGTGCGGGCGCTGGTGGCGGGCGTGCAGTTCTACAGCAGCGGCCTGCCGGAATTCGAGCCGCGCCTGCGCCTGCTGGTCAAGGTGCTGCTCATCCAGATCCTCGGCCCGGGCGACGATCACGAGTACGACATGATGACCTTCGTCCTGATCAATACCGGCTTCGCGGGCGTGCTGCGCTCGACCGCGCTCGAGGTCGGCAGCCAGGAGCGGCAAGAGGCCATCGCCATGACCGCCCGCATGATGAGCACCTGGATCGACGCGGAGATCCGCAAGCGGCAACCGGCCGTCGTTCCGGCTCGATGACCCACCGGCACAACGAGTCTCGTGGCCAGCGGGACGAAGGCCCACCGGGTTTCGCGGGATATCCCCGGTGGGCTCGCCCGCAGGCGCGGAGCACCCGTGCGATGACGAGCACGGCTCCGCGGGCACCAAGAGGTCGGGTGCCAACCTGCGATCGATGCCGGAGGGGCGGGGTCCGGGTGCGGCGGGCAGCCGACCCTCCGGCACGCTCACCGGGTCAGAGTGACCCGCCGCCGCCCATGAGCCACGGATTGAAGGTGCACTCCAGATTCGGGTGTCCCACCGGATCCAGCGCTCGCAGCGCGATGGACAGCGCCCGTGGCGAATACATCATCGTGAGATGGTCGGACAGGTCCTGTTCGCAGCCGTCCTGCAGCGTGATGTTGGTGACCTGCGCGCCCGGCCCGGCCTGGAGGAAGGTCAGCCCGTAGGGGTTGGTGACCTCGTCGTAGCGGGTGCCGACAATGGTGTAGTCGATGCCCGGCACCGTATCCCCGTTGGCGTTCAGCTGATTCACGAAATCGGAGCCGATGGTCTGCTGAATGCCCGAGTGGCCCACGAAGATCTCCACCAGCCCCAGCACGTCGATGCCGAAGTTGTTGATCGCCCGGCCCAGTGCGCCGATGCCGTCGAGCGAGGTGCCGTGATGGGTCGCGCCGTAGGTGATCAGGTTGTGCACCTTGGCCGCCCCGCCCTCGAACTTGGTGTACCAGTTCGACATCGACCCGCCCTGTGAGTGCGCGACGATATCGACCTGGGACGCGCCGGTGGCAGCGAGCACCCGATCCACGAAGGTGGCCAGCTGTTTGGCCGAGTCCTGGATGTATCCGGTGCCCATGGTGCCCGGCAGTATCGAGCCCAGGCCGCCGCCCTGGAGCAGATTGGATCGGCCGTAGTTGAAGGTGAAGGTGCAGAAGCCCGCGTCCTTGATGGGCTGGCCCATGTACGCGAAACCGTTGTAGGCGTTCATCCAGGTGCCGTGGACCAGGATCACCGGCCGCGGATGGTCGGCGGTGGGTTTGCAGTTCCAGTCGTTCGCGCCCGGCGGTGCCACATCGGGATTGAGCAGCCCGTAGCCGAAGGCCGCCAGCCACGAGGTCATGGGCGGGCCGTAACCCTTGGTGTCGGAGGCGTAGCCACCCGAGAGTCCGGAGCTCGACCCGGACCCGCCGTAGCAGTCGCCCGAGCCATTGCCCGAGCCCGCGCCGCTGCCGGAGGTGCACGCGCTGCCGGAGTTGGCGACCGGTCCGGCCTGTTTCACGCCCGCCGCGATGTAATCGGCCAATTGCTGTTCGGTGGGTGGTGTTTGGGGTTCCGCGTCGGCGCCCGCGCCGGAGAATCCGACCGCCAGCAGGGAAACCCCCGTCATGACCGCCGTCCTTACCGTCCTGCGGCGGGTACTTCGTCTCATTTCGTGCCTTCCTGCAGCCCGACCTTGGTTCCAGTTCCGCTGCCGCCGTGTGTTTTTCCGGCATCGAAACCGCGCTCAAGCTAAGCCCGCACGAGAAGGCCCAGAAGTGTTTCGACCGAATGCTGGAGCAGCTCACCAATTTTCGGTGAGCAATTCCGTGAGACGCTACAAAAGCGTTCTCCGGAGGGCTGGTCACAAATCGCCGCCGCCAATTTCGGTGAATTTTCCAGATATGTCCTCGATTTCACGTGACCGCGCCTCGAGCGCCAATCATTGATATTCCGGTGGCCATGCCGGTCACCGCTCGCGTGGACGTTTTTGGAGTTTCTGTGCGCGCCTTGTCTGCCCTTTCCCACCGGCTGCGGAACGCGGCCGCGACCACCGCCCTCGCCTGCGCCGCCTTCACCGCGGCCGCGCCGGACGCCACCGCGTGCCTGCCGCCGCTCCCCCACGGTCCCGATACCGCCGTGGTCATCCTCGGCTACGGCCTGCTGCCCGACGGCGGCATGCGACCGGAGCTGATCGACCGTTTGCGCGCGGGCTATCTGGAGGCCGTGCTCTCCCCGGCCTCACCGGTCATCGTCACCGGCGGCAATCCGCGGGCGGGCGTCACCGAGGCGCGGGCCATGGCCGACTGGCTGATCGCCCGGGGCATTCCGGAGCAGCGTCTGCACCTCGAATCGGCCGCGCGCTCGACGGCCGAGAACGCCGAACTGTCCGCGGAACTCATGACCGAGATCGGCAGCCGCGACGCCGTACTGGTCACCTCCGCCGACCATCTGCCCCGCGCCCTGGCCCTGTTCACCGCGGCCGGCGTGGAGGTCTGCGACACCTACACCCCCGATGAATTGGCCGAACTGCCGACCCCGCTGCCCTTCGGGCCGCTGTCCTAGCGGAGAGGAACGACGGTGAACCGCAATACCCTGAGCACCGGCGCGGAACAGGCCCTGGCGCTGGTCGGCCGACACTACCGATGCCCGGAACCGTTCCGGGTCGAGCGGGCCCGCATTCGCGAATTCGCCCGCGCGGTACAGGCTTTCCACCCCGCCCATTGGCACGAGGGCGCGGCGGCGCGGCTGGGTTTCGACGCGGTCGTGGCCCCACCCACCTTCGCCGCGGTGGTGTGGCAGCGGGCGCGGCGCGAGATCCTCGAGAAGCTGATCACCGGCTATCGCCTGGATCGGATCGTGCACGTGGACCAGACCCTCGACCTCGCCCGCCCGCTGCTCGCGGGCGACCTGCTGACCTGCGACGTCTATTTCGAATCCTTCCGGCATTTCCGGACTTTCGACGTCCTCACCGTCACCGCGGTACTCACCGACCAGCACGGCGCGACCGTCCAAACCGGGTCCACGGCGCTGCTGGCCCGCACCCGCGACCACGAGGACGGCCCGGCCCGCGAGGCGGTCGCGCGCCCCGGCTTCGCCGAGGGCGAACCCCCGGTCGCCACCGGCCCGCGCCATACCCGCATGCCCCGCACCCGCATCGATTTCGACCGGCTCACCGTGGACGCTCCATTGCCCACCGCGGGCACCACGCTGGGTGCGCGGGATCTGACGAATTACGCACGCACCGTGTGCGATCCGGCCGACGGTTACCTCCGCCCCGGTTCTCACGGCGAAGCACCGACACTGGTGGCCCCCGGCATGCTGATCCTGGCCCTGGCCGCGGGCTATGTCACCTCCTGGACCCGAGACCCCGCCGCGGTCACCAAGTACCGAGCCGAATTCGCCAACCACGTGCACTATCTGACGGTGTCCCGCCACGATGAGGCCGAGATCGAATTCATCGGCCGGGTCGTGGCGCGCGACCAGCGCCGCCGCACCGCGACGGTCGCCATCGAGGCGAAGTCGCAGGGCCGCAAGCTGTTCGGCTACGCCAGCGCGGAAGTCAGCTTCGCACCCCCGACGGCACCCTGACCGCCGGATGGCGGGCCGCCCCGACCGCGGTCCGCCATGTCCTCGCGCGCTCAGCCGTACTGGATGACGAGCTCAGCCGACCGCCGCGTTGTTGCGGTCGGGCTCCCCAGCACCCGAATCACCCTCGCGGGCATGGATATCGGGCTCGCGGGCGGCGGCATCGGGCGTGTCGAGCCCGTGCACGAGCAGGGCCGCGCGGGCGCGGGCGATGCCTTCCGGGCAACCCAGGTCCAGGCCCGACAGGCGATGGATGCGGCGCAGGCGATGGGTGATGCTGTTGGGGTGCACGCCCAGTCGGCGCGCGGTTTCCATGCGGTCGAGACCGGTTTCTAGGAACATCACCAAGGTGCCGAGCAGCCGGGGGTTGCCGCGGATCGGGGCGAGCAGGTCGGCCAGGTGTTCGCGGGCGGGACCCGGGCGGGAGAGTTGGTATTCGACGGCGAGGTCGGGGATGCCGTAGAGGCCGGGTGGGCGGCCCAGGCCGTTCGCCAGTTCCAGCAGTTCGTGTGCGCGGGCCGCGAGCTCGGGGATCTGCTCGGTCGGCCCGGACAGCACCACCGCGGTGAGGCCCGCACCGGCCGCCTCGGTCAGGACCGCCAACGCCTGCGCGCTCATGGTGAACGCGCCCGCGAGTTCGGGTCCGGCGCTGTCGTCCAGCGGCACCAGCACGGTCCCGCCGCCGGTGGTCAGCAGCGACAGAGCCCGGGACCCGAGTGCCGATGCCAGGGCCGCCTGCACGCGGCGCAGGCGGCGCAGCGCCACCGCCTCCGCGACGCGCGGTTCCGCGTCGTCGGCCGGAATGTGCAGGGCGACAACCTGATACGCGCGGGCGATGGCGATGCCCGCGCGCCGCGCCAGCGTGGACCGGCTGTGGCCGCTCAGCAGCGCCGCGACCAGAGTCTGTGCGGCGGTTTGATGTTGACGCGCCACGAAGCGGTACTCGTCGACGTAGGCGGACGTGGATGCCAATGTCACCGCCCGCAACAGACCCAGCAGCAGGCCCGCGCGCCCGGCGCAGGCGGCGTCCACCCCGGGTGATTCGGCGACGGCCAGCTCCAGGCCGTCGTGAATGGCCTCGTGATAGCCGAGCAGGACCCGGTCGAGGCCGATGCCCTCGCGCGCCCAAGCGGCCGCCGCCTCGGCGACAGCCACCAGCCACCCGGACGGCTGGACGGGCGATCCGGACGCCGCGC
Source organism: Nocardia sp. CDC153 (assembly GCF_035818515.1). NCBI lineage: Bacteria > Bacillati > Actinomycetota > Actinomycetes > Mycobacteriales > Nocardiaceae > Nocardia > Nocardia sp. CDC153. Next base: position 64,292 of record NZ_JAYKYU010000011.1, read on the forward strand.
GGGCGCCCGGTGCGAGACACGCGCGCACGCGGTCGTCGACATCGCCGGGCCCGGGCCATTCCGCGCCGCTGGAAAACAATTCGGCCAGTTTCGTGGCGAAGATCCGGTGGTCCGCGTCGGCGGGGTCGGCGGGCCGGGGGGATTCCATGATTTGTGGTGTGTTCAACACGCCTCCTGATTTCGGGCTCAGGCTACGAACCATCGGGGCGTATTCGCGTGCTCCACCGTCTTTTTCGGATAGTTCACAGACCACGGTCCGCATCGCTGTGATCGGAGAACGAGCGGGCGATGAGCGCGGACCGCAGCTGCCACAAATCGGCGGTCAGGGTCGGGTCGAATCCGGTGAGCTGACATATGCGTTTCAATCGGTAATCCACGGTATTGGTGTGGATGTGCATGATTCGCGCGGTGCGCTGCCGATTGAGATTGTTGCTGATATGGCATTGCAGGGTCTGCAGCAGTTCGGGATGCGCATCGAGCGGGTCCAGCAGCGCGCCCAGTGTTTCGCGACCGGGCCCGGGCCGGGTGAGCTGGTATTCCAGGGCCAGATCGGTGAATCGGTACAGCCCGGCGACGCAGTCCAGCCGCTGCACCATGTCCAGCAGTTCGTGCGCGCGGTCGGCGGCGGCCGGTATCTCCACCGGGGCGGCGATCACCAGGGCCGCGGTGACGGGAACCCGTGCCGCCGTGGAGAGTTGGGCGATCAGCTCGTCCAGGTGCTGGTCGGCCCGGGTCGTGGTGGGCACCAGGACGGTGCCGCCGTCCACGCTCAGCAGCGCCAGCGCGGTGTCCCCGCAGCGGGTCGCGAGTTCGGCCTGCAGCCGGCGCAGCTTGCGGCGCGCCACCACCTTTCCGTCCAGCCGCGGATGCCGTTCGTCCGGATGCTTCGGAATGGCAAGGGCCAGCACGTAGTACGCGTCCGCGATCTCGATGCCGCATTCGCGGGCCATGGTCGAGGTCGGGTGCCCGCCCAGCAGCGCCGAGGTGAGGGTGTGCACGGCGGTGTGGTGCTCGGAGACCACGGCCTTGTGCTCCCGGACGTAGGCGCGCGCCACGATGGCGTTGATGGTGTCCAGCATGGTCACCACGAGTTTCGCGCCCTCGAGCAGATCGTCGTGATCGCCCATGGTCGCCGTGGACATCACCCGATCCATGCCGATCTTGAAGCCCTCGTGGATCGAGTGCAGAACGGTGTCGATGGGAACGCCCTCGCGGGCCCACCCGGCCGCGGCCTCGCTCAGCCGGCCCGTCTTGGCCGGGATGTCGCGACCGTCGAGCATGCTGACCGCCAACTCCAGGCAGACGCGCGTGACGGCCGTGACATCCCCGGCGATGATGTCGCCGGGCAGGGTCGCACACGGGATGACGTTGTCGACGAAATGGCCCACCAACTGCCGGGATACCGTTCGAACATCTTGCAGCGGAGTGGACATCGGGCGACCGGAGACGGTCAGACCCACCCGCACGGTTCCGTCGGTTGTCATCGTCGACTTCCTTCCGAGCTACAACTGATCATCGGTGGATGTCGAAACTCTAAGGTGGTCCAGGACTCACCTTCTACTCTCTTTCGGAGCGACGGCTACCGACCCTCCGATCACCGGAATGACCTGCCCATTCGCTCGGTTGCCGCGACCCATGGCCACCGGCATCGGCGAACGATACTGAAATCGACTCACTTTTCGGCTCACTGCCACAGGCTGCGACAGGGCAAGGGCCGCAACCCCGCCCGCACCCGGCGATCCACGCGGACGCGGATCCCGGCCAGTGCGGCCGCGGTGGCGAATTCCCAGGCTTCGGCATCGGTGGCCGCGTATTCGAGTTCGAGGCCCTCGAGACCGGGGAACCTCACCACGACCCGATGGGTCAGCGCGCCCCGAACGACGCGGGAGGCTGTGAGTTCGACACCGGGTCTCATTACCCAACGGTAGGTCCGCCCAGCACGATCGACGCGCGACCCGCCGCGCCACTGGAGATGTCACAGTGACGCCGGGTTACACATTGTGGAAACTCAGGCTAGACCCGGGCGGGTTCCTGGTCGGCGTCCAACAGCCAGTCATTGGGGGCGAAGAGTTCGAAATGGACTCGATCGCTGGGGATTCCGGCGGACATGAGCTGGGCGCGGACGTACTGGAGGAAGCCGGTGCCGCCGCAGAGGTAGTAGTCGGCGTCGTCGGGGAGGTCGACTCGGGTCACGTCGAGCAGCCCGTGGCCGTCGGCGCGGTACCAGGCGCGGAAGTAGACGTCGTACAGGCGGGTGGCGAGATCGGCGACGGTCTCGCGCAGAGGGTGGGCGGTGGTGGAGCGGTCGGCGTGCAGGATGACCGTGCGGCGCGACGGGGTTTCGGCGGCAAGGTATTCCAGAATGCCGACCATCGGGGTGACGCCGATGCCGCCGGAGATGAGCACGACCGGCGTGGTGGCCTCGGTGTCGATGGTGAGATCACCGGCGGGCAGGGTGATTTCGAGGTGATCACCCGCACCGACCCGGTTGTGCAGCCAACCCGACACCTCACCGGCCGGGGTGTTCTCCTCGGCGAGCACCTTGCGCACCGTGAAGGCCAGGCGGCCGTCGCCGCCACGATTGACCAGGCTGTACTGCCGCAGCTGACGCGCACCGTCGGGCAGCCGCACACCGACCGAGATGTACTGGCCCGGAAGGAAACCCGGCAGCGGCCGGGCCGGATCGGTGGATTCGACCACGAAGGTGGCCACACCCGACGGATCGTCGAGGCGCTGCACCACTCGCGCTTCGCGGAACACATCACCCGGCTCGACCCCGGCGGCGTCGTAGAGTTCCCGCTCGAAATCGATGAGAGTCGTTGCCATCAGCCAATACACGCGATCCCAGGCCGCGGCGACCGGCGGGGTCACCACGTCCGCGCCCAGCACCTCCACGATCGCGGCGAACAGATGCTCGTGCACGATGCGGTATTCGGGCTCGGTGACGCCGAGCGAGACATGCTTGTGCCCGATGCGGGACAACAGTTCTCGCGGATGCGGCAGGGCCGGATCGACCAGGTGGGTGGCGAAGGTGGCGATGGAGGCGGCGAGCGCCTTCTGCTGCGCGCCCTGGTGCTGATTGCCGCGATTGAAGCGGTCGCGCAACAGCTCCGGGTGCGCGGTGAACATCTTGGTGTAGAACAGCGGGGTGATCCGATCGATGTGCGCGCCCACCAGCGGCAGGGTCGCGCGAATCACCTCGGCGTGCTCGGGCTCCAGCTCGGGAACATGGTTCAGCGTGGAATCCGGCGCGAGCCTCATGAGGTCTCCTAGCTGTCGATGAGAGATGCCACCGGGAATACCGGCGCGTGCAGCAGCTCCACCGTGCGCTGATCGACCAGATCCGCGAGCAGGTACCGATCGAGTTCGGCGTAGAAGGCCTGCTGCGCGGTCGCGAGCACTCCCCGCAAACGGCAGGCATTCGCAATCGGGCAAGGATTGTCGCCCACACACTCGATGACTTCGTTATCGCATTCGAGCTGCCGGACAATGGTGCCGATGGTCGTGGTCCGTCCGGCCTCGGTCAGGAAGATCCCGCCGGTGCGCCCGCGCTGCGACTCGACATAGCCGAGTTCGGCGAGCCGGGAGACGGCCTTGGCGACATAGTTCTCGGAGGCGTTCACCTGTCGCGCAATCAGTTTCACGGTGACTCGCTCCTCGGCCCCACTGCTGACCGCCAGGCGCATGAGCGACCGCAAGCCGAGATCTGTGAACCGGGAGAGCTGCATGAGATCAACGGTACTAATTCCGTTTCCGAAAAGCATATTTTCCGGCTGTGCTCTTTAATACCCCGGACAGTGCGGATTATGTAGCGCGAAACACAATGGGAGAAGGACATTTATCACTAGACAGCAAATCCCTGGCAGCGGCGACTCCGCTACCAGGGATCTCACCTCTACACCGTGGCCATGAGCTTTGTGCGCGTGGCCAGGCCGTAGTAGATGACCAGCGCCAGCCCGCACCCGATGAACCAGCTGTACTGCGCGGCGGTGTGCATCCCGTACACATCCTTGGCCAGCACCGGGAACACCGCCGCGATGGCCCCGACCACCGTGGCGATCACCGCGACCGGATTGAATCCCCCGCGATACCAGTACTTTCCGGTCTCGGCCATGGTGAACAGCGCGTCCACCGCGATCTCCCGCTTGCGCACCAGGTAGTAGTCTGCGATCAGCACTCCGAACAGCGGCCCGATGAACGCGCCCAGCACCTCGAGGGTGTAGTGGATGACGTCGGGGTTGTTGTACAGATTCCACGGCGTGATCAGCACCGACCCGACCGCCGCGATCATCCCGCCCATCCGCCAGCTGATCTTCTGCGGGCTCACGTGCGAGAAGTCGAAGGCCGGGGAGATGAAGTTGGCGACGATATTGATGCCGACGGTGGCGATGGTGAAGGTCAGCGCGCCCAGCACGATGGCGAAGGTGGAGTCGATGCGCGAGACCGTCTCGACCGGGTCGGTGATGAGTTCGCCGTACACCGGGATGGTCAGCGACGCCGTGATCACCACCAGCAGCGAGAACGCCAGGAAGTTGACGGGCAGTCCGAGCAGGTTGCCGCGCTTCACCGCGGCCATGGACTTGCTGTAGCGGGAGAAGTCGCCGAAGTTCAGCATGGGCCCGCAGAAGTAGGACACGACCAGCGCGATCGCGCCCAGGACCACCGGCAGCGCGTCCCAGCCGTGGTATTTCACCGAGCCCAGCTGCAGGTTGATCGAGCCCCATCCGGCCTTGTAGATCAGGTACCCGCACAGGAAGAACATCACGACATATACGGCGGGACCGCAGAAGTCGATGAACTTGCGGATCGACTCCATCCCCTGCCAGAACACGGCGGCCTGCACCACCCACAGCACCAGGTAGGCGCACCAGCCCAGCAGCGACAGTCCGAGGAATCCGTAGTCGCGCGAGACCGCGTAGGGCGCGAGGCTCGGGAACAGCTTGACCGCCACCACGATCAGCGCCGCCGAGGCCAGATAGGTCTGAATCCCGTACCAGGCCACCGCGATCAGACCGCGAATGATGGCCGGGATATTGGCACCGCGCACCCCGAAGGCGCTGCGGCACATCACCGGATACGGCACGCCCGCGCGCTGGCTGGGCGCGGCCACCAGATTGCACAGAAAATATACGATCGTGATGCCGATGAGCAGCGCGGCCAGCACCTGCCAGCCGGCCAGGCCGAGCGCGAAAAGGCTGCCCGCCGTGACGTATCCGCCGACGCTGTGCACATCCGACATCCAGAACGCGAAGATGTGGTACGCGCCCCAGGTCTGCTTCTTCAGCGGGGCGAGATCGTCATTGGTGAGCCGGGGGTCGTAGTCTGGAGCGGATTCCGCCGCAGGGGATTCCGCGGTTGTCGCGGGCGAGACGATATCGGTCATGGGGTGCATCCGATCAGGGAGCCGAACGTGGTGGGCTCAAGGTAGGAAAAGGCCGTTGCCCTCGGATTGCTTTTCGGTTTCCCGGCTATTGCGTGACCCATATATCTTTCGGCCGGTCGACAGGAATCTCACATCATGCTCGCGCTGAGCGTCCCGACGCCGGTGGGCACGCCCGGTCCGAGACAGCCCATCACCATCTGCGGGGTCATCATCTCGTAGGTGGCGCTGACCCGAACCCGATTGCCGAGCCCGAAACCGTCCACCACCTGCAGCGGCCCGACCGTCGGCTGCGCCATGCCGACCGGCCAGGGGCCCCAGAGCGTACTCGAATCGCCATTGTCCCAATTGATCCAGACGGTGAGCGGGCCGTCGGCCGGGTGCATGCAGTCCGACCAGGCGATGTGCTGGCCGGTGAAGGTCGCCGAGGTGATGCCCGGGTAGCCGGTGCAGCCCCACAGGCGGCCCACCGAATTGAAGGTGAGCAGGGTCGGGGTCATGGTGATCGCGCCATCGACCGCGGTCCAGCGGAAGTCGCCGCCACTGCAGCTGCCGATCGAATCGGCGTGCGCGGGCGCGGCGGTGAGGGGCGCGATGGCCGAGACCGCGGAAACGGTCAGGGCGGCCATGACTTTCGCGATCGACCCCGCTTTCGCGATCGACCCGGCTTTCACGACCGAACGGGCGGTGGCGACCGCGGGCACGATCCTGCGCATGGCTGACCTCTCTGGCGGGCGGATGGCGCGAAAAGGCTGCTGAACTGCGACGATCGCAGTGAACATAAACCCGCCGCGGGCTCGCGCCCCGGATTGCCGGTCACACGCCGTGTCTGTTTACCGCCGACCGGCGACACAGGAGTGAATCCCTGGCAACATGGCCGCCATGGAGCTCATGGCGCGGATCGAAGCGGCGGCGACCCTGCTGGCACCGGTGATTCGGCGGACGCCCGTGGTGGCGTCGCGGGTGCTGTCGGAGCGCATCGGTCACGAGGTGTTCTTGAAATGCGAGAACCTGCAGCGCACCGGCTCGTTCAAACCGCGCGGGGCCTACAACCGGATCGCGAATCTGTCCGAGGGCGAGCGGGCGCTGGGTGTGGTGGCGGCCAGCGCGGGCAATCACGCCCAGGGTGTGGCCTGGTCGGCGACCTCGCTGGGGATCGAGTCGACGGTGTTCATGCCGGTCGGGGCGTCGCTGCCGAAACTCATGGCCACCAAGGCCTATGGGGCGACCGTCTACCAGGTCGGCGACACCATCGACCAATCCCTGTCCGCCGCACGGGAATTCGCCGAGAACACCGGGGCGACGCTGGTGCATCCGTTCGACCACCTCGACATCGTGGCCGGGCAGGCCACCTGCGGGCTCGAAATCCTGGATCAGCTACCGGATGTCGGCACGGTGCTGGTGCCCACGGGTGGCGGTGGACTGCTGGCCGGTGTGGCCGCCGCACTGCAACGGTTGAAGCCCCAGGTGCGGGTGATCGGCGTGCAGGCCGCGGAGGCCGCCGCCTGGCCCGCGTCGCTGGCGGCGGGCAAGCCGGTGGCCCTGGAGCAGATGGCGACCATGGCCGACGGTATCGCGGTCGGACTGCCCGGCGAGGTGCCCTTCGAGCACATCGTGGCGAGCGCGCCCACCATCGTGACGGTCGACGAGGACGCGCTGTCCAAGGCGCTGCTGCTGTGCATGGAACGCGCGAAGCTCATTGTCGAGCCCGCCGGCGCCGCGGCCGCCGCGGCCCTGATGGCTTGCGCCCCGGGCGAACTCGCCGTCGAGGGCCCGGTGTGCGCCATCCTGTCCGGCGGCAATATCGATCCCTTGCTGCTGACCCGGGTCATCGGCCACGGTCTCAGCGCGGCGGGCCGCTACCTGGCCGCCCGCGTCACCATCTCCGACCGCCCCGGCAGCCTCTCGCGCCTGCTGGCCGAGCTGGGCCGCACCGGCGCGAGCGTGCTGGACGTGGTCCACTCCCGCACCGGCGCGTGGCTGGCCATCGACGAGGTGGAGGTCCTGCTCACCCTCGAAACCCGCGGCCCCACCCACCGCGACGAGGTCCTCGACGCGCTGGAGACCGCCGGATACGTGGTGCGCGTACAGGATTGACCGTGACTTCTCCGGAACTCGGTGCTTCCCGACAAACTCAGTGCGCCCCACCCAGTTCCAGCGCCAACACCCCCGCGATGACGAGCACGATTCCGCCGATCTGCACCGGCGTGATGTGCTCGTCCAGAAACAGCGCCCCGATGGTCGCCACCGCCACCACGCCCACCGCCGACCAGATCCCGTACGCCACCCCGATGGCCATCCCCCGCTTCAACGCCTGCGACAGGAAGTAGAACGCCGCCCCGTATCCGATCACCACGATGATCGAGGGCACCAGCTTGCTGAACCCTTCCGAGATCTTGAGCGACACCGTCGCCGTCACCTCACACGCAATGGCCAATCCCAGCAGCACCAAGGTCATAGCCGAAGGATAGCTACGCGTCGCCGATCGGCTTCCGCGCCATCGCGAATCCCGGTTTCTGACCTGCGTGATTAGTCGACTATTGGTCGTTCGTTGGTCGGGCCGGTCAGGGTGAGGCAAGCCGGGAAGGCTACTTATGACAGGTAAGAAGGGGACCATTATGAGGAACATTCACCGGGCCAAGAGCATTCGGGGAGCCGTAGCGGCCGCCGTGCTGACCGTGGGGACGGTCGCGGGTGGTGCGGTCGTCGCGGCCGCCCCGGCCTCGGCGGCGGGCTACGACTGCCCGGGCGGCACATTCTGTGGTTGGGACAATGTCGACGGCACCGGCAGCATGGTCGTCCAGGTCGACAGCGGCTGCTTCCTGCACGACATCGGCAATGCCGGGTACGGCGACCGCCTGGTGTCGTACTGGAACCGCACCGGCAAGACCGTCGACGTCCTGAACTGGAACGGCAGCAATTGGGAGCTGCTCGCCCACGTGCCCGACGCCACTCGCGCCACCCTGCCGGTCTACGCCCAGCGCAAGGCCGACGCGGTCAAGGTGTGCGGCTGACCCTCGACACCCGATTGTGCGACGCGGCCCGAATGCCGCGTCGCACACGTGTTTTCGGAGGCGGGGTCTCACACCAGATTCAGGACGACGGCGAGGGCGCCGAAGGCCGCCATGGTCGAGGTCACGCCGACGTGCATGCCGATCGACACGCGGATGTCCCGGTGCCGCCAGGCGAGCCAGAATCCCGGGAACATGAACAACACCCGCGAGACGAACACCCACGGTGTCCAGAAGTGGTAGAGCGAGAACAGGATCGCGCTGACCACCGGCGCCCAGCCGCCCAGATGGGCCAGGCGGGGCAGCAGGAAACCGCGGAAGTACAGCTCCTCGATCAGCGGGAGGGACAGGCCGGTCAACGGCAGGCAGATCAGCATCGTGACGACCATGGTCGAGTGCGAGTACCCGTCCATGAATCCGGTGAAGCTGCCCGCGCCGGAGGTGAAGGGGACCCAGCCGAAGAAATGGTGGAGGAAGAAGCGATTCACCGGTCCGGTGACGACGCTCAGCACCGTCATCCACACGATGAGCGGGACGACCAGCGCCACCAGCTTTCCGCGCGGCAGCGGTCGGTCGATGTAGCGCAGCGCGGCGAGGGACGGGCGGCCCTCGACCCGGCGACCCAGCCACAGCAGTCCCAGCAGGATCGGTATCAGCACCAGGCACAGGGCGATTGCCCACCCCAGCAGGGTCGGGTAGTGAATGGCCCGGATGAACGGTTGCCCGATGAGCAGATACGCGGCGACGATCAGGGCCCCGGGCAGCAGGTGCAGGACGACCGACAGCGGCAGCGAGTGACGGTCGCTCAGCAGCCGCGCGACCAGCTCGTTCCGGGTCGCCGCGGCGGGGGTCATGCTGTTGTTCGACATGTCGACCACCGTGCCCGGACCGCCTGCCACGGAGCTGATACGGGCCTGACACCCGCGCCGACCTGCCACCGCGCGAACCGATTCCCGACGCCGAGCTACAGGTGCACGGGTGTGGACATCGGGGCCAGGCCGAGTTCGGTGATAGTGGTCGCGCCCCGGACCGCTTCGTCGCCACCCGCGAGGATTCTCGTGCGGGCCGACTGGTAGACGCAGCCCGCGGCGTCGAAAGCGGTTGTGGTGGACAGCAGTCGGTCGCGATCGTGGGTCAGCAGGGCCTCGGTGCGGTCGATGATGGCGGTCGCCACCGGGTTTGCGGCGACCGCCGGGCGGGCTTGGGCGAGATCGGTTGCGGCGGTCGGCGTTCCGGCGAGTGCGGCGGCCTCGGCGTGCAGGGCCACGTACCAGGGGAACCACGCGCCCGCGACCCGGGTCCGGGCCTCGGCGCTCGTCAGCGCGGTGCGTTCCAGGGCGTCGATCGGCTGGCCGTGGTGCAGCATCAGCAGGGCGTCGAAGACCGCCTGGTAGCCGTCGGTGTCCGAGGCGGGGGTGTCGAGTTGCTGTAGGACGCCGGTCCATTCGCGTTCGGCGTCGAAGTCGTCGCGCAATCCGTGAATCATGCGGACACCGGCCACCGCCGCGCCCAGCGCCGACCGGGCCGGGCGGTCCTCGCGCTGCCACGCCTCGAGAAAACGCGCGCCGTGCGTGAGCACCTCATCCACATTGCCCGCCAAAGCATCCGCCACCAGCAGCCGACTGGTCGCCGTGTGTCCGACCTCCGCCAACATCGGATGCTCGGCCAACTGCCGCGCCCACCGCCGCGCGCCCGAGAAGTCTCCCGCGCCGAGCCCGAATTCGGTGGCCTGCCCGAGCGCATCGAGCAACTCGAGGGTGCCCACCGGCGTATCGGGCGTGGTGGACAACAGCCGAATCCGCTGCCGCGCGGTGGCCGCCGCGCCCGCGAGATCCCCACCCCGACTCCGAGCGGCCGCGAGCGTATCCAGCGCCGCGGACTCGGCAAACGGATCACGGACCGCCCGCGCCAACTCGACCGCCCGCTCGGCCCGCGAAACCGATTCCGCCGCCGAACCTTCGGAGACTTCCAGGTCCACACCGAACGGATCCGACAAGACGGCGGCCTCCGCGACGGCGATGGCCGCGCGAGCGATGCCCGTGGATTCGGAGTCGACGTCCTCGGTCAACCGCTGCGCTTCGGCAATGAGCGCGACGAGCTCCTCGCGGGCGGGCAGATGCTCGAATCTGTCCCAGAAGCGATGGGCGGCGGCCGCGGCGTTGGCCAGGTCGGTGGCGGCGGCCACGGAATCGCCCGCGCGGCGGGCGAAGTCGGCGGCATCGCGGTAGAGGCGGTACATGTCGTCGCCGTTGCCCTGGCATCCGGCGGCCGCGGCGGCGTGGCGCAGGAGTTCGGCGGAGGTCGACGGGTCGTCGCAGAAGTAGGCGGCTTGTTGGTAGCGCCACTGGGATTCGCCGGTGAAGTGGCGGGCGAACAGCAGGTGCGCGAAGTGTCGCGCCAGGCCGTGTGCCTCGGCTCGCCGATCGGGTTGTTCGGCGGCCCAGCCGAGCGCCACGCGGAAATCGTCTGCGACGGAGTCGAATCGGGGACGCGAGTCGGTGCGAGCCGTGGACAGTTCGCTCGCCGCGGTCAGACACCAGCGGAGGTGAGCGGCCCGGGTGTCTGCGATCTCGCCGGCTGCCTCGAGCTGTTCGAGCCCGTACTGACGAATGGTCTCGAGCGCGCGGAATTGGGTTCCGATCGGCGTGTCCGCCACCACGAGCAGGCTCTGTTCCGCGAGCCGCGCCAATCCGGCTGCGACCACGCCCTTTTCGACGCCCGCGACCGCGGCGGCGGCCTCGACCGGGAAGGCGGTCATGAAGACCGAGATTCGGCGCAGCAACACCCGATCCTCGGGCTCGAGCAGGGCGTGACTCCAATCCAGCGCGGCGCGCACCGAGCGGTGCCGGTCGTCGGAGCGCGCGCCGCCCTCCAGCATGCGCAGCTGATCGTCCAAACCGGCTGCGAGACCGTCCAGTCCGAGGGTGGTCCAGCGGGCGGCCGCCAGCTCGATGGCCAGCGCCACGCCGTCGAGGCGCTCGCAGAAGCCCGCGACCTGATCGCGCATGGCGTGGTTGGGCGGCCAGCCGCCCGCCGCCGCGCGATCCATGAAAAGCTCGACCGCGTCCGAACCGCCCTCCCCCGCCAGCGACATCGGCGGCACGGCGTACGCGCGTTCGAACGGCACCATGAGCCGCGCGCGACTGGTCGCCAATACGCTTACACCCGGGCATGATTCGAGCAGCTGCTCCAGGAACGGCGCGACGCCGTCCCGCACGTGTTCGCAATTGTCCAGCACCAGCAGCGCGTTCCGGTCCGCGAGGGTGGACAGTACGGCGCGATCGAAGGCGCGGCCCGGCTGTTCCCCGATACCGAGCGCCATGGCTACGGTGCCCGCGACCACGCAGACGTCGGGGCTGGCGAGCGGCACCAGGTCGACGAACCACACGCCGTCGGCGAATTCGGCGGCCACCTCAGACGCCACCGCGAGCGCGAGCCGCGTTTTACCCACCCCGCCCGGCCCGACCGCGGTCACCTGCCGCTGCGTCTTGATCAGTTCCGCCAGCTCGGCCCGCTCACGCGAACGACCGATGAACGAGGTCAACGGCTTCGGCAGCGCGGGCGCGGGTCGCGGGCTCGCGGGACGCGACGCGGCGGCCCGCTGGGCCAGCGCCCGGCGATCGGGCACATCCAGCTTCCGCAGCAGCGACGACACGTGGCTCTCCACCGTACGCACCGAGATGAACAGTCGCGCACCGATCTCGGCATTGCTGAGATGCTCGCCGACCAGCTCGAGCACCTCGGCCTCGCGGGTGGAGATTTCCAACGTCACAGCCATGGAGTCAGTCTGCCGCACGACCCCGCCGCGCACGGTACGGACGGATACCGAATGGCACTCCGTGGTGGATTCCGTGGTCACCACGGATGTGACCGCACCCCGGTCGAAGCGAAGCTGAATGCACACCGGGATCAACCCGAAAAAGACCGCCGAACAGGAGAGATCATGACCACGATGGGCATCAGGACGGTCCTGCACCCCGTCTCCGATCTGGCCGCCGCCAAGACCGTGTACGCCGCGCTGCTGGGCATCGACCCGCAAACCGACTCCCCGTACTACGTCGGCTTCGAGGCCGAGGGCCAGCACATCGGCCTGGTGCCCGAGGGCGGCCCACAGTCCATGACCAACCCCGTCTCCTACTGGCACGTCACCGATATCGAGGCGAAGCTGGCCGCCCTCACCGCCGCGGGCGCCACCGTCGAGCAGCCCGCCCGCGAAGTGGGCGGAGGCCGCCTGGTCGCCACCGTCGCCGACATCGACGGAAACATCCTGGGCCTCATCCAGGACCGCTGACCCTCACTCCCCCACTCGCCAACTCTCACAAAGGATTCCATCATGGCCACCAAGTCCGCCACCGCCCAGAAGACCGCCGTCACCTTCAGCGCCGAAGAGCGCGCCGCCATGAAGAGCCATGCCGCGGAACTGAAGGCCGCCGCCCGCCGCGCCAAATCCGCCAATGCCGCGGCCGAGGCCGAGCAGGAAGTGCTCGCCAAGATCGCCGAAATGACCGGCGCGGACCACGAAATCGCCAGTGCCCTGCACACCCTGATCAAATCCGTGGCCCCCCAACTCACCTGCAAGACCTGGTACGGCATGCCCGCCTACCTGCTCGACGGCAAGATCCTCTGCTTCTACCAGGCCGCCAGCAAGTTCAAGACCCGCTACGGCACCCTGGGCTTCAACGACATCGCCAGCCTCGACGACGGCGACGCCTGGCCCACCCACTTCGCCCTGCGGGCCATGACCCCGAAGGTCGAAGCCCAGATCACCGAAACCCTCCGCAAGGCCCTGTGCTGACTTCGCCGAATCCGATTGCCCGCCACCGTGACTCGGCGGCGGGCAATCGGTCGTTCACCGGGGTATCCCAACCTGCGGTGTAATCGTTGGGTTGGTCTCGGATCTACGCCAGTCGGGTGGGCAGTGGGGCGAGGCTGTAGTTCTGCCAGACGTAGTTGTCCATCTGATGCTGGTCGCCGGACAGGTTCACCACGCGGTCGACCTTGCCGTCGGCGTCGAAATGCCACACCAGGGCCCAGATGGTGTCGACCGCGCCGTTTCCAGCGGTGGAGTAGCCGCGGTGGATGTCGACGACATAGTCGTCATTGGCTTCCAGGAAGAACGTCTCGGCCTTCATTCCGGCCTTGGACAGCTGATTGAAGAACTCGACCACCTCGTCGATTCCGTGTTTGGTGCCCGAAAGCGGGTGGCGGCCCGGAATGGTCCAGGTGATGTCGTCGGTGAGGACGGCGCGCATACCGTCGAGGTCGTAGCGGGCGTAGGCGTCGAAGAAGGCGGCGATGGCGGCGATCTTCGGATCTTGTGCGGTCACGATTTCTCTCTATCTACCGGTGTGCCATGGTCATTCAGTGCGCTGGTACGAAAACTGGCTGTGCAGCGCGTCTTGCAGCCGTTCGAAGGTGTCGTCCACCGATTCGGGAAGCCCGAAGCCACCGGCGATTTCGAGGGTGACCATGCCGTGGCACACGGTGCGGACCATGCGGACCGCGTGGACGAGGTCGCTCTCGGCGAGCTGGTAGCCGCGCAAGGCGGCGGTGAGTACTTGGTAGGCGCGGCCGGCGGCCGCGAGGTAGGTGTCATCGTCGGCGTCGGGCGCGACGATGCCCGCGGCGTAGCGGCCGGGACGGGCGCGCGCGTAATCACGGTAAGCGGTGCAGATCGCGCGCAACGCGTCGCGACCGGACAGACCGGCGGTCGCATCGGCGAGAGCCGTCGCCAGCTCCCCGACCGACACGATCGCCAGCTCACGCTTGACTGCCTCGAGATTGTCGATGTGCTTGTAGAGACCGGGAAGAGAGACACCGCACCGCTGCGCCACCGCGGCCAGCGTGAGCCGTTCCAGCCCCACTTCATCGGCCACCGCGGCGGCTTCGGCGATGATCCGCTCCGGCGTCAGCCCCACGCGCGCCATCTGCTCACCGACCCTTGCGGCCCAGCACGACGCCGGTCCCGGTGATGACGACCAGCAGCAGAGGCCCGGACACATAGGCCAGCGTCGCAAGACCTTGGATCAGCAACAGATACCCGATCCCCGAGGCCACGATCGCCACCGCCATGGCAATGGCAGCGACATCGAGCCAGCGCGGCAGCACCCGGCTTCGCGCCGCGGCGACGCCCAGCCCCGCCAGCAGGAACATCTTCACCCCGTCCAACCGATTCACCGATTCGAAGAGCGCATGCGCGACATCGGCCGATCCGGTGCGGGCGAGCGCGAGCCCGAGCAGAAACTGCGCGAACGAAATCAACGCCGCCCCACCTCCACTCACAGCGGCGAACCGCGCGGTCAGCGGCGAACGCGCGGCACGGGCCAACGCCACCGACACCACCGCCAGCCCGATCGCGGGCAGCCCCTCGGTCAGGAGGAACTGGGCGGCAACCACACCGGCATGCCCTGACAGTTCACGCACGATCTCCTCACCGGAATCGGCGAAGACCGGAGCGGGCGCACCCACCGACAGCCCCGCGATCCAGGAGACCGAATAGGCGATACCGACAGCAGCGGGAACGGAGGCGAGGACGTCACGACGAAAGTGGGCGACAGTGGTGGACATGATGACAACTCCGGTCTAGTTAACTTGATTAACCTCCAAGTTAGTCTTATTAACTTCATGCCGCAAGGGGTGGCTCCGGCCACCTTCCCCGGCCGCATGCGTGACACCCGCAATAGATGGCACGCGGGCCGGTCGTCCTCGAGGTGATGGGCATTGTCTTGTCCGCGAACATGACTCGGACTATGGTGTGGCCGTGATCTCTACTCATGGAAAGGGCGCGATGCGCCCCTGCCGGTGACCCCCGGCCAGTGGTCGGCTCCCGAAACCCCGGATGCCCGAACCACTTTTCTCTCCCACGCCCTCAGCCTCACGGCATTGCACGGCCCCGGCCCGTGGCCGAACGGCGGCAGCCCACTCCCGGACGAGCAATCCGCCGAATCGCAATTCCTGAATTCGACCGTTCTCGACGGCATTCGAACCCATCACGGCGGTGCGGCCAGCGAGTCCCCACCCGTCAACGCCTTGATCGATGCAATCACCGCGGTGCTTGCGACACCCGAGGGCGAATCCCTGACCGCCCTGCACGATCAGCTCGCGGATTACGAGGCGCTGGATGTCGCCGACGACCTGGTCGAAGCGCTGGGGACCCTCGATTCGCCACGGGAGGATCTGCGCTCCCTGGCGCGGTGGCTCGCCGAACACGGCACGCGCCGCAACGCGGTAGCACTCGGCATTGTCATGTTGGGTGTGGCAGGCGATGCCCGCGATCAGGAATTGCTGTCGCTCCTCGGTGCTTTGGAGGACCTGACCCTCTATGCCGTTGTCGCACTGGCCAATACCCAGCCCGATCGCGATCAGGCGATCCACCGGCTGGCATGTCGTGTCGACGGCTGGGGTCGCATTCACGCCGTCGAGCGGCTGCGACGAACCCAGGACCCCGACATCAAGTCCTGGCTGCTGCGCGAGGGCTTCCGCAATCGAATCATGAACGAGTACCTCGCCCACATCGCCGCCACCGCGGGCGATCTCCACAATGCCTTGCTCGAACCGGACATCGACCCCGAACTCCTCGACGGCGCAGCCGAAATCCTCGACGCGCTCGTCTCCTGGGGTGGTCCGGCCGCCGATATCCGCCACTATCCCGATGCCCTCCCCGTCCTCACCAGATTCGGGGAATTACTCGCCGCCACAGCTCCGAACTTGACCCGGATCGGTGCCGCCCGGCGCGTGAAATCGCTACTGCTCAGGGAGCTTCCACCCGAACTGGCGTGGTCGCCCGCCGACGTCTCACACCTTCTCGACCGATACACCGCGCTACTCGCGCAACCCGACTGGTTCGATCACGTCCGGAACTCCTTGACCCATCCGGCCGATGACCACGACTTCAACCGGGCCCTCGCGAGCGCGGCGGACGTCGGCATCGACGCGTATCCGCACGCCCTGGCACGCCTGCGGCGACCTCCCCACCATGGGTATGTCTGGCAATGGGTAGCCAATCACACGCCCGAGCCCGAGTACCCGGACCTTGTCCGTCTGGCCTGCCAATTGCTGCCCTTGGACGAGATCGCCTCGGGTCCGGAACCAGGTGGAGGGTTCTGGTCTTCGACCGAGGAGCACATCCTCGAGATCCTTCTAGGTCACGTCGTCCCCACCGTGGAACCAGCCGACGCTCTGCCATTGATCCGAACCGCGCTCCGCGCAGCCGGTGTACGACTGCGCCGCATCGGCTTACGAGCTCTGGACCAGTTGTACGGTCAGGCCCTGCCTGCCGACTGCCGCTCCCTGGTCAGCGAGGCCATGGCGATCGAACCGGACGACAAGCTGCGCGCCGAGTTCGCTGACGTGCTGGAACGGACCAAACCGGGCGACGAGAAATAAATGGGATGCGGTGGATGTGCGCTCGTGGTTACAGTGCTCAGCATGTGGCTGTTCTTGTTCTCCTGAGCGCGATTCGCTAATTCCCGATCTCGACCGGCGGCTTACCGGTTAGTCGGTCACGCATATTTCTAGGAGGACTCATGCCTGAGCGTTTTCCGCTGCCCGAAATCCCCTCTGAACAGCCCGCCGATCAGTCGCTTTCGCGGCGCGAACGGCGGGGTAAGGGAAAGAAGCAGCAACAGCCGGGCGCGAATGGGAAGGTGCACGGCGTTGGACGTGCGGCCGTACCCGCCGCGAAACATATGAACTACCGACGCGGATGACGAACGGCCCGTTGGGTTCCGGTGTGGGAACCCAACGGGCCGTTGTCGATTGGAACCTGTCAGCTCAGCCAGGCGCGTTGGGTGGCGGCGGTGCCGCGGACCTCTTCGAGCTGCTTGGCGACCTGGGTGCCCGCGGTGCCGCCGCGCGCATTGCGGGAGGCGATGGAGCCCTGGACGGTGAGGACCTCGCGCACGCCCGGGGTCAGGGCCGGGTCGACGGCGGCGAATTCCTCGTCGGTGAGTTCGTCCAGGCCGACGCCGCGCGCCTCGGCGGCACGGACGCAGCCGCCCGCGGCCTCGTGGGCGACACGGAACGGGACACCCTGTCGGACAAGCCATTCGGCAATATCCGTGGCGAGGGTGAAGCCCGCCGGGGCGAGTTCGGCCATGCGGTCGGTGTGGAAGGTCAGGGTCGAGACCAGGCCCGCGATGGCGGGGAGCAGCAGCTCCAGCTGGGCCACCGAGTCGAAGACCGGCTCCTTGTCCTCCTGCAGGTCGCGGTTGTAGGCCAGGGGCTGGGCCTTCAGGGTCGCGAGCAGGCCGGTCAGGTTGCCGATGAGGCGACCCGCCTTGCCGCGGGTGAGCTCGGAGACGTCGGGGTTCTTCTTCTGCGGCATGATCGACGACCCGGTGGACCAGGCGTCGGCCAGGGTGATGTACCCGAATTCCGGTGTGCTCCAGATGATCACCTCTTCGGCCATGCGGCTGAGGTCGACGGCGATCATGGACAGCACGAACGCGGCCTCGGCGGCGAAGTCGCGAGAAGACGTGGCGTCGATGGAGTTCGCGGCGGAGGAGTCGAAATTCAGTTCGGCGGCAATGGCTTCCGGGTCCAGGCCGAGCGAGGAACCCGCCAGCGCGCCGGAACCGTAGGGCGACACCGCGGCCCGCTTGTCGAAATCGCGAATCCGGTCGATATCGCGCAGCAGCGGATGCGCGTGCGCGAGCAGGTGATGGGCCAGCAGCACCGGCTGGGCGGCCTGCAGGTGCGTCTTGCCGGGCATGACCGCGTCCGGGTGCGCGGCGGCCTGCTCGGTGATCGCGTCGACCACGTCCAGCACGCCGGAGGCGATGTGCCGCATGGCATCCCGCAGCCACATGCGGAACAGCGTGGCCACCTGGTCATTGCGCGAACGCCCCGCGCGCAGCCGCCCACCGAGCTCGGCCCCGACCCGGTCGATCAGACCGCGCTCGAGCGCGCCGTGCACGTCCTCATCGGATTCGAGGGGCCCGAAGGCACCCGAGGCCACGTCGGCGGCCAGCGCATCCAGCCCCGCCAGCATGCCCGTCAGATCGCCGTCGGAGAGCAGCCCGGCCTTGTGCAGCACGCGCGCATGGGCTTTGGAGGCGCGGATGTCGTACGGCGCGAGCGCCCAGTCGAAGTGGGTCGACTTGCTCAGCGCCGCCATGGCCGCGGCCGGGCCGGACGCGAAGCGTCCACCCCACAGCGCGCCTTCGTTCGTGCTGCCGCCCTGGGTCATTGCGTCTCGTCTCCTCGCGGTTTCGTCGCGGTCATCAGAATGTGTGCGCCCATCGCGGGCTTGGCCGCCTCGGGGACGGTGCGGCCGTGGTCTTCGAGCACGGCCACCGGGTCACCCTCGGTCACCAGCCAGCGGTGCATGGCGAACCAGTCGCGGGGATCCGCGCGGTCCTCCCATGAATAGAACAGTTTTTCCAGGTCGAGCTGGATTCCCGCCTCCGCCATGACCTTCCGACGCCGTTCCCGATCGTCGGACAGGTCATGGCCCATGCCCAGGTTCAACGCCATCCGGCTGCCGGGCGCGCTCAGTTCCACCACCTGCTCGAGCAACCGGTTCTGCGCGTGGCCGGGCAGGTACCGCAGCAGCCCCTCCGCCAGCCAGGCGGTGGGTTCGCCTGGCTCGAAGCCCCTGTCCAACAGGGCCTTCGGCCAGTCCTGCCGCAGATCGACGGCCACCTCCCGGCGGTCGACGGTCAACTCCTCGGCCGCGAGCACCCGGTCCTTGAACGCCAGCACCTTCGGCTGGTCGAGCTCGAAAACCCGGGTGCCGGAAGGCCATTCGATCCGGTAGGCACGCGCGTCGAGCCCGGCGGCCAGGATCACGATCTGCCGGATCCCGGCACGCACGGCCGCGGCGAAATACTCGTCGAAGTACAGCGTGCGAGCAACCAGGACACTGCCCATCGACCAGCCGCGCAGCTCGCCGTCGCTGACATTCTGGCCACCGAGCCGCCCTGCCATCAGGGAGTTCCAGCCCTCGGACCCCACCGCGCCGACCAGCTTCGCCGCATACGGATCCCGGAACAGCGCATCCTCGCGGCTGCTCTCGTAGGCGCGAATGGCCGCGACCCCGAGGGCCGTCGCGCCCACGCTCTCCGTGATGTCCCAACTGTCGTCATCGGTTCGCATGGGCGCGTCTCCTTCGGCCGAGGTCTCGGTCGCAGGCTACTACTTGCTGTTGAGATCCCGGCGGGCCGCGACCTTGGAGGACAGGCCGTGGATCTGCACGAAGCCCTTGGCCAGCGACTGGTCGAAGGTGTCGCCCTCGTCGTAGGTGGCCAGGTTGAAGTCGTAGAGCGACTCGTCCGAGCGGCGGCCGTTGACCACGACGCTGCCGCCGTGCAGGACCATCCGCACATCGCCGGACACGTGCTGCTGGGTCTCGGCCACGAACGCGTCGAGCGCGCGCTTCAGCGGCGAGTACCACAGGCCGTCGTACACCAGCTCGCCCCAACGCTGCTCGACCTGCCGCTTGTAGCGACCCAGCTCGCGCTCGATGGTGACCGCTTCCATCTCCTGGTGCGCGGTGATCAGCGCGATGGCACCGGGGGCCTCGTAGATCTCACGCGACTTGATGCCCACGAGCCGGTCCTCGACCATGTCGAGGCGACCCACGCCCTGCCGGCCGGCCCGCTTGTTCAGCTCGGTGATGGCCTCGAGCATGGTCACCGGGCGCCCGTCGATGGCGACCGGCACACCCTTGTCGAAGGTGACGATGAGCTCGTCGGGAGCCTCGAAGTTGACGGTCGGGTCGACGGTGTAGTCGTAGACGTCCTTGGTCGGCGCGTTCCACAGATCCTCGAGGAACCCGGTCTCGACCGCGCGGCCCCACAGGTTCTGGTCGATCGAGAACGGCGACTTCTTGGAGACGTTGATCGGCAGGTTGTTCTCACCCGCGAACTCGATGGCCTTCTCGCGGGTCCAGGCGTAGTCGCGGACCGGCGCGATGACCTTCAGGTCGGGCGCGAGCGCGCCGATGCCGACCTCGAAGCGGACCTGGTCATTGCCCTTGCCGGTGCAGCCGTGCGAAACGGTGTCCGCGCCATGGTATTCGGCGGCCTCGACCAGGTGCTTGACGATCAGCGGCCGGGAGATGGCCGAGACCAGCGGGTAGCGGCCCATGTAGAGGGCGTTGGCCTGAATGGTCGGCAGGCAGTATTCGTTCGCGAACTCGTCGCGGGCGTCCACGACGATGGACTCGACCGCGCCGCAGTCCAGCGCACGCTGGCGCACGTCGTTCATGTCCTCGCCACCCTGGCCCAGATCGATGGCGACGGCCACGACCTCCGCGCCGGTCTCCTTGGCGATCCAGCTGATGGCGACAGAGGTGTCCAGCCCGCCGGAGTAGGCGAGTACGACGCGCTTCGTCATAGTCCGTGTGCTCCTCGATTGTGCTTATAGGTCCCGGGCCGGTGCGCTGCGGTCCCGAGCCGTATCGGCTCTGCTGTGGCGCGCTCCGTCGTCCTGCAAATGATTATGCACGACGATGCAATCCCATTCATAACCGGGTCCCCCACCCGAGGAAACCGACCGCCACCATCCTTGCACCCGGCCGCCGGGCGGGAATACAGTACAGACGTACGGTTTGGGATTTCGACACGATCGGAGCGGCCCATGTGGGATCCGGACAAGTACCTCGCCTTCGACGACCTGCGCGCACGGCCATTCTTCGACCTGGTGAACCGGGTCGGCGCGGACAAGCCGCGACGGGTGGCCGATCTGGGCTGCGGACCCGGAAACCTCACCGTGACGCTGGCGGAGCGATGGCCGGAGGCGACCATCGAGGCGTTCGACTCCTCACCCGAAATGGTCGAAGCGGCAAGGGAATACGGGATAGATGCCACGGTCGCCGACGTCCGCGACTGGAAACCCGCGCCGGACACCGATGTGGTGATCACCAATGCGGTGCTGCAATGGGTGCCGGATCACCTTGCGTTGCTTCCCGATTGGATCGACGCCCTCCCGACGGGCGCTTGGTTCGCCTTGCAGGTTCCCGGAAACTTCGACGCCCCTTCACATCTCGCGATCCACGGACTCGCCTCCACCGAGCGCTGGTACGACAAGCTCGCGGACGCGGGCATCCTCGAGCGCCAGGCGGTCCCGGATCCGGCCGGTTACGCCGGCGTGCTGACGGCGGCGGGCTGTCGTGTGGACGCCTGGGAGACAACGTATTTGCAGCCGCTGACCGGCGACGACCCGGTGCTGGAGTGGTTGACGGGCACCGCGTTGCGGCCGGTGCGGGATGCGCTCGACGATGCCGACTGGCAGGCCTTCCGCACCGAACTCGCCCCGATGCTGCGCTCGGTCTACCCCCGGCAGCCAGACGGCACCACCTGGCTGCCCTTCCGCCGCATCTTCGCGGTGGCCTACAAGCACTCCCGGGATCTCTAGACCGCTCGCGCCTGGCTCACCGGGCGTCGGAGGAGGTGTCGTGGATCCAGTCGATCACCGCGAGCTGTCCCAGCGACTGCGGCACCCCGCCGACGATCCTGATCACCACGAAGGCCGAACCCGGTGCGCCGCGGTATCGGTTCTGATTGATCATCGTGACGACCCCGTTGCCGTCGGCCGACACCAGCGAAGCCGTGACGACACCGGTGTGGCCGGGGCTCGCGTCCTGCCCGAGGCTGAGCACATCGCCGGGCACGGGCACGCGACCTTGGCCCGGATATATGCGAATCAGCGGAGTCCGGGACATATCGAAGCCCAACCGCGCTTGAATCACCGGATCGAAATACGTATCCACCAGGATGTCGCCGTTCACCGAGACGGTCGGCAGGTGATATCGCTGGTTCAGATATCGCTCGCTGAGCTCAACGCATTCCCATTCCAACGCCCCACCCCATCCGACATGTGGGTCGGCCGCGGAAACCGCGTCGTTATTGGGGCCGCACGCGATGAGATCACCCCAACGGCCGATTTCCACGCTGCCGGGGTTGGTTTCCGGATCGCAGACTCCGCCCTGCCACCAGGACGGCAGGCCGAAAGTAGGGGGCGGCATGCCACCGCCGACCGACACACCCGCCGACGCCGCACTCGCCGAGAGCGTTTCGATGGTCGAGGGTAAATCCGGGTTGTCCCCGGCCGCCAAAGGCGCGAACAGTGCGATTCCCGCCAGCACAGCGCCGACGAGCCAAGCAATTCGCATTGGTGCGGATCCTCCATTCTTTCGATACCCAGCCAGAAGGGCTTCGGCGTATCCGGACGCAAATCCGTCGGGACCGTATCAGGAGCTCCGGGCGAATTGTCGGCGCGAACTAATGACGCGCCGATGTGTGAAATAAGTATTTTTCTGCCGCGGGCAGACCGCGCCGTCAGACCCCCTGCGGCCGATTCCCGATCATGGCCGTCCAGTCTGTGTCACCCTGAAGATCGTCATCCCCGCGTAGAACCGGAGGACCAGCCATGCTCTCGACCCTCGCCCAGAACGTCGGCACCCTCGGCCACGACATCCTCTCCATCGGCTCGGCCGCACTGCAGTTCGCCCAGGACCTCATCACCGCGGGCGGCACCGGCGGTGGCGGAACCGGCACCTACCCACCCGGCCAGTACCCCCTCAACTGAGCAGCACCACGGCCACCCGTCGACTCATCGGCGGGTGGCCATCCATTCCCGCGGTCAGGAGGCCCGGATGGCAGCGACGCAGCGCGGGAATGTCGGCCTGATAGCCGGATTCGCGGAACCAGAAGAACATTCGCGACTCGGGACCCATCGCACGCAGCACGCGCCGCGGTAGCCGGACAAAGCGGCGTCCGGTGGTCGCGGCGAGTTGCGGAACAGTGAGCTCATCCACCGCCCCGACATCCGCATGCGCGAACTCGCCGATCGCCTGGGAGTCACCGCTCGGGCAGTCACCCCGTTGGTCGACCGCCTGGAACGGGAGGGCCTCATACGCCGCACACCCGACGCGACCGACCGCCGCGCGTTTCGTTTGACACTGACCGAACAGGGTGAGGATCAACGTGAGGCCATTGCCGCGCTCCAAGAGTCGCTCAGCGCAACTGAAGGTCGTGACGCACTCCGCGCCGGGTCACGCTTCGCGAACGTAGCGCGGCAGTTCAGCCGCGACGGTCGCCGCCGACGGCCGATCGGAGATCTCGACACGCAGACGTTCGGCAGCCGCGCGATACGACTGCTCGGTCAGTACCGATTCCATTGCGTCACGCACGGCGTCGGGGGTGACCCGATCAGGTGTCAGCACCCGCGCCACCCCGGTCGCGGCACACGCGCTCGCGGTGGGGAACTGGTCCGCGCCGCGCGGGGACAGTACCAACGGAATCCCGTGTGACAGCGCGGCGAGCGTCGTACCCGCACCGGCGTGGCAGAGCACCGCGTCACAGTGCGGAAGCAGGGCGGCCAACGACAGCCACTGTGCCACATGGACATTGGCGGGTAACGGTCCGAGGTCCGAGGGGACGGTCTCGGTGCCGACCGTGGTGACGACATCGATATCCAGATCGGCCAATCCCGCCAGCAGCGGCCCGAAGGCCGGGGGTTGGTTGAAGATCGGGACGGTGCCCAGGGACACATACACCAGCGGCCTGCGGCCCATCCGCTGAATGGCCTCGGGCAGTTCGTCGTCCACGCTGCCGGATACCGCCGGTCGGATCGGTCTCGCGATGCCGGCCACGGGACCGAGGTCGGGTTGCAGGCTGGCGGGGACCGGGTCGAGGTAGCCGTAGCGATAGAGACCGGCGTGCGCATCGGGCTCGATGCCGAACGAATGCCACAGCGGCGCAACCCATTCGGCCATGGCCGCGATCAGTTCCGGCTCCAGCAGCAGACCCGTCCCGTAGGTGAGGGACGGAATCTTGCAGACCCTCGCCACCAGCGGCGCGGCCAAATCGACGGGCGCGTGCACGATCACCTGTGGCTCGAACTCCTCGACGATCTCGAGCAGGTCGGTCGTCTTCCGCGGTGCCATGACCCGGCTGAACATGACCGCGCCGATCCGCCAGGGCTGTTGCCCCGCAGCGAATTCCGGCAGTGCCACCGCCGCGGCGGCCGCCTCGGGCGCATCCGGTCCGGCCGCCACCGCCGCCAGCCCGGCCGCACCGACGCGCCGCATGAGCTGCGGTGCCGTCGCGACCAAGACCTCATGCCCCTGCGTCAGCAGCTCCCGCGCCAAGGGCGCGACCGGCGCGAACACGCCCTCCATCGGAGTCGTCGAGATCAGCACGCGCATAGTCCGATCCTCCCATCGCTATAGCGCACTATATAGTGAACTATAGATACGATGAGGAGCATGTCAACCGCAGACAATCGCGCCCGCCGCCGGCAGGCGACGAAACGCCGGGTCGCCGAGGCCGCGGCCACACTGTTCGCCGAACGCGGCTACGGTGCGACCACGCTGCAGGCCATCGCGGATGCCGCGGGGGTGCACGTACAGACCATCTATCAGGCGTTCGGCACCAAGGTCGGCGTGCTCGCGGAGGCCGCGGCGGTCCTCGTCGCCGGGCCCGAGGAAGAGGCCTCGACGCCGCCGCCCGAACGCGCCTGGGTCCGTGAGCTTTTCGCCGAACCTGATCCGGTTCGCCAGCTCGCGCTGTACGCCGCGCACATGCGCACCGTCGCCGAACGCTATATGGGCCTGCTCGACATCATGCGAGTCACCGCCGCGGTCGATCCCGAGGTGAGCGCCTTTCTGACCGCGGCCGAACAGGGCCGGTACGACGGTCCCCGCCACATCACCCCGGAACTCGCGGCCAAGGGCGCACTCAAGCCCGGCCTGTCGCCCGAGCGTGCCGCCGACATCATGTATGCCCTCACCACGTACGACGTGTATCGGTCACTACTCGCCGACCGCGGTTGGTCGGGCGTCGACGCCGAGCGATTCGTCGCCGAAACGCTTGCGACAGTATTGCTTTCGACGCCCGCCGCAATTACCGGCAAGGAATAAGGCCGACTGGCCGCTTTGTTGACCAGATTTCTGACGGTGCGGCAATTCTGAAATACCTTATATAACAATGGAATTCGTCTATCGCTGAGATCATGAAAGCGGTAGAATTAGCACATGGATTCGAACGGGGTGACATTCGAGAACTGCGGGATCACCGAACTGGGGGCCGCGGTCGAAGCCGTGTCGAATTCGGTCCGACACGGTCGCCTCGAGTTCTCCAATACCGAGGTCGTGGCCTTGATGCAGCAGCTGGAAACCTCCATCCGCCGACTCTCGGCACTGGATTCGAAGCTGATCATCGAAGCCCACGAACGCGCCCTGCCCGAGGAATCCGGGACCGGCAAAATCATCCCGTTCCTGCGCCGCACCCTGGGCCTGTCGGCCCACGACGCGTCGGTGCGAGTGAAGATCACCCACGAATGCGGTGAGTTCCGGCAGCCGACCGGGCACCTGAGTCCGGCGAACCTGCCC
>NZ_JAYKYU010000012.1:0-3193 GCF_035818515.1 Nocardia sp. CDC153
GTGTGTTGTTTGAGAACTGCACAGTGGACGCGAGCATCTTTGTTAGTAAGTGTGTAAGAGCGTACGGTGGATGCCTTGGCACCAGGAGCCGATGAAGGACGTAGGAGGCTGCGATAAGCCTCGGGGAGCTGTCAACCGAGCTGAGATCCGAGGATTTCCGAATGGGGAAACCCAGCACGAGTGATGTCGTGTTACCCGCGCCTGAATATATAGGGCGTGTGGAGGGAACGTGGGGAAGTGAAACATCTCAGTACCCACAGGAAGAGAAAACAACAGTGATTCCGTGAGTAGTGGCGAGCGAAAGCGGAAGAGGCTAAACCGTGTGGATGTGATAGCCGGCAGGCGTTGTCCATGCGGGGTCGTGGGGCTCAATTTCCTTGTTCTGCCGAGCAAGGCAAGAGTAAGAAACCAAGTTGTTAGCTGAAGTGGTCTGGGACGGCCTATCGTAGAGGGTGAGAATCCCGTAAGCGAAAACATCTTGGCTCTTGTATTGAGTACCCGAGTAGCAGCGGGCCCGTGAAATCTGCTGTGAATCTGTCGGGACCACCCGATAAGCCTGAATACTACCTGGTGACCGATAGCGGACTAGTACCGTGAGGGAAAGGTGAAAAGTACCCCGGGAGGGGAGTGAAATAGTACCTGAAACCGTGCGCTTACAATCCGTCAGAGCCGACTTGTTTGGTGATGGCGTGCCTTTTGAAGAATGAGCCTGCGAGTCATCGGTGTGTGGCGAGGTTAACCCGTGTGGGGGAGCCGTAGCGAAAGCGAGTCCGAATAGGGCGGTCGAGTCGCACACTATGGACCCGAAGCGGAGTGATCTACCCATGGCCAGGGTGAAGCGACGGTAAGACGTCGTGGAGGCCCGAACCCACTTAGGTTGAAAACTGAGGGGATGAGCTGTGGGTAGGGGTGAAAGGCCAATCAAACTCCGTGATAGCTGGTTCTCCCCGAAATGCATTTAGGTGCAGCGTCGCGTGTTTCACTCTGGAGGTAGAGCTACTGGATGGCCTAGGGGGCCCACAAGCTTACCGAAGTCAGCCAAACTCCGAATGCCAGGGTGTGAGAGCGCGGCAGTGAGACTGTGGGGGATAAGCTTCATAGTCGAGAGGGAAACAGCCCAGATCGCCGGCTAAGGCCCCTAAGCGTGTACTAAGTGGAAAAGGATGTGGAGTCGCGAAGACAACCAGGAGGTTGGCTTAGAAGCAGCCACCCTTGAAAGAGTGCGTAATAGCTCACTGGTCAAGTGATTCTGCGCCGACAATGTAGCGGGGCTCAAGTACACCGCCGAAGCCGCGGCATTCAGTCAATACACCGCTTTCGAGCCAGTGGACTGGATGGGTAGGGGAGCGTCCTGTAGCCAGGGAAGCGGCGGAGTGATCCAGCCGTGGAGGCTACGGGAGTGAGAATGCAGGCATGAGTAGCGAAAGACGAGTGAGAAACTCGTCCGCCGAATGACCAAGGGTTCCTGGGCCAGGTTAATCCGCCCAGGGTGAGTCGGGACCTAAGGCGAGGCCGACAGGCGTAGTCGATGGACAACGGGTTGATATTCCCGTACCCGTGTATCCGCGCCCAATGGCGAATCAGTGGTACTAACCGTCCAAAATCCAAGTGATCTCCTTCGGGAGACAGGAGGAGGCTGCACGGGACCTTCGCTGTAGTAGTCAAGCGATGGGGTGACGCAGGAAGGTAGCTGGGCCAGGTGATGGAATACCTGGTGTAAGCCTGTAGGGCGTTGTGTAGGCAAATCCGCACAGCATTTAGCCTGAGAGGTGATGCGTAGCCGATTGAGGCGAATTCAGTGATCCTATGCTGCCGAGAAAAGCCTCTAGTGAGTTGGTACACGGCCCGTACCCCAAACCGACACAGGTGGTCAGGTAGAGAATACTAAGGCGATCGAGATAACTGTGGTTAAGGAACTCGGCAAAATGCCCCCGTAACTTCGGGAGAAGGGGGACCACGCCCGGTGAAGAGTCTTGCACTCGGAGCTAGGTGGGGTCGCAGAGACCAGAGAGAAGCGACTGTTTACTAAAAACACAGGTCCGTGCGAAGTCGTAAGACGATGTATACGGACTGACGCCTGCCCGGTGCCGGAAGGTTAAGAGGACCGGTTAGCGGAGCAATCCGCGAAGCTGAGAATTTAAGCCCCGGTAAACGGCGGTGGTAACTATAACCATCCTAAGGTAGCGAAATTCCTTGTCGGGTAAGTTCCGACCTGCACGAATGGCGTAACGACTTCTCTGCTGTCTCAACCACAGACTCGGCGAAATTGCAGTACGAGTAAAGATGCTCGTTACGCGCGGCAGGACGAAAAGACCCCGGGACCTTCACTATAGCTTGGTATTGGTGTTCGGTACGGTTTGTGTAGGATAGGTGGGAGACTGTGAAACCAGCACGCCAGTGTTGGTGGAGTCGTCGTTGAAATACCACTCTGATCGTATTGGACCTCTAACCTCGGACCCTGATCGGGTTCAGGGACAGTGCCTGGTGGGTAGTTTAACTGGGGCGGTTGCCTCCCAAAATGTAACGGAGGCGCCCAAAGGTTCCCTCAGCCTGGTTGGCAATCAGGTGTCGAGTGCAAGTGCACAAGGGAGCTTGACTGTGAGACCGACAGGTCGAGCAGGGACGAAAGTCGGGACTAGTGATCCGGCACCGGCAAGTGGAAGCGGTGTCGCTCAACGGATAAAAGGTACCCCGGGGATAACAGGCTGATCTTCCCCAAGAGTCCATATCGACGGGATGGTTTGGCACCTCGATGTCGGCTCGTCGCATCCTGGGGCTGGAGTAGGTCCCAAGGGTTGGGCTGTTCGCCCATTAAAGCGGCACGCGAGCTGGGTTTAGAACGTCGTGAGACAGTTCGGTCTCTATCCGCCGCGCGCGTTAGAAACTTGAGGAAGGCTGTCCCTAGTACGAGAGGACCGGGACGGACGAACCTCTGGTGTGCCAGTTGTTCCGCCAGGAGCACGGCTGGTTGGCCACGTTCGGAAGGGATAACCGCTGAAAGCATCTAAGCGGGAAGCCTGTTCCAAGATGAGGTTTCTCACCCCCTCGAGGGGGTAAGGCCCCCAACAGACCATTGGGTTGATAGGCCAGAACTGGAAGCCCGGTAACGGGTGTAGGTGACTGGTACTAATAGGCCGAGGACTTACCAACAAAGAAGCTACGCGTCCACTGTGCAGTATCTGAAACAACACAC
>NZ_JAYKYU010000014.1:0-1129 GCF_035818515.1 Nocardia sp. CDC153
ACCTTCAGGTTCTCGGTCAACGTCACCGCATCCACACGCTCGATGGACTGCAGCATCAGCTGGGCGACGTCGACGACCTCGACACCCTGGCCGACCTCGCCACCGTCCTTGCGAGCGGTCACCCCATCGGTGAGCATCACCCGACAGAACGGGCACCCCGTCGCGATCATCGACGGCTCATTCCCACCACCGAGGGTGTCCAATGCTTCGTCGACACGGTCGATATTGATGCGCTTACCGAGCTGTTCTTCCATCCACATGCGCGCACCACCGGCACCACAACACATCGACCGCTCACCGTGACGCGGCATCTCCACCAGCGTCGAGCCCGAGGCTTCCATCAACTCACGCGGCGCGTTGTAGATCTTGTTGTGGCGGCCCAGATAGCACGGGTCGTGGTAGGTGACGTTCTGGGCGACCGGCGACACCGGCACCAACGCCTTCGCCCGCACCAACCGGTTGAGCAGCTGGGTGTGGTGCACCACCTCATAAGTCCCACCGACCTGCGGGTACTCGTTGTTCAACGCGTTGAAGCAGTGCGCACAGGTGACGACGATCTTCTTCTTCGCCTGCTCCACACCCTCGAACACGCTGTTGAGCAGCTCGATGTTCTGCATGGCCAACTGCTGGAACAAGAACTCGTTGCCCGCACGCCGCGCCGAATCACCGGTGCAGGTCTCTTCCTGACCCAACACCATGAACTTCACCCCGGCGGTGGCGAGGAGTTCGGCGACGGCCTTGGTGGTCTTCTTGGCGCGGTCTTCGTACGCGCCAGCGCAGCCGACCCAGAACAGGTACTCATAGCCGTCGAAGGAATCGGCGTCCTTGCCGTAGACGGGGACCTCGAAGTCGACCTCGGAGATCCAGTTCAGGCGGTCCTTGGCGTTCTGCCCCCACGGATTGCCCTTGTTCTCCAGGTTCTTGAACAACCCGGCCAGCTCGGAGGGGAACTCGGACTCGATGAGCACCTGGTAGCGGCGCATATCGATGATGTGGTCCACGTGCTCGATATCGACCGGGCACTGCTCCACACACGCACCACAGGTCGTGCACGACCACAACACTTCCGGATCGATGATGCCGCCCACGTCCTCGCCACCGACCAACGGCCGCTCCGCCTCTGCGCGCG
>NZ_JAYKYU010000015.1:0-1128 GCF_035818515.1 Nocardia sp. CDC153
TAACAATGGAATTCGTCTATCGCTGAGATCATGAAAGCGGTAGAATTAGCACATGGATTCGAACGGGGTGACATTCGAGAACTGCGGGATCACCGAACTGGGGGCCGCGGTCGAAGCCGTGTCGAATTCGGTCCGACACGGTCGCCTCGAGTTCTCCAATACCGAGGTCGTGGCCTTGATGCAGCAGCTGGAAACCTCCATCCGCCGACTCTCGGCACTGGATTCGAAGCTGATCATCGAAGCCCACGAACGCGCCCTGCCCGAGGAATCCGGGACCGGCAAAATCATCCCGTTCCTGCGCCGCACCCTGGGCCTGTCGGCCCACGACGCGTCGGTGCGAGTGAAGATCACCCACGAATGCGGTGAGTTCCGGCAGCCGACCGGGCACCTGAGTCCGGCGAACCTGCCCGTCGCCGCCGAAGCCTATGCGGCCGGGGCGATTTCACGGGATCACATCCGCCACATCGTCACCATCATGACGCATCTGCCCGCCGACATCCCCGCCGAAGCCCGCGCGCACGCCGAGCAGCTGCTGGTGGAGAAGTCGGCCGAGGGTCTGTTCCCCGACGACCTGCCCAAGATCGGGCGTGAGATCCTGGCCCGCCTGGATCCGGATGGCACCGTGATCAACGACGCCGACCGCCGTCGCCGCCGCGGCATCATCGTCGGCCGTCCGGGTGTGGACGGGATGAGCCACATCGAAGGCTGGATGACCCCCGAGTTGCGGGCGTTGTGGGATGCGGTGATGGCCAAATTCGCCCGACCCGGCATGTGCAACCTGGAAGACGAAACACCGCTGACCACCCGCGACGCCGTCATCGACTCCTCGGTGCTGGACGCGGCCGCGCGCCGTGATCGCCGCGACCACGGCCAGCGCACCCACGACGCCCTGGTTGCGTTGCTGCAGCCGGGTGTGGACATGAGCAAGCTCGGCTCCCACCGCGGCATGCCCGTCCAGGTCACGGTGACGATGTCCCTGACCGATCTCGAGCGCGGCACCGGCATCGCCACCACCGCCTCGGGCACTCACCTGTCGATCAACGAGGCGTTGAAGATGGCCTCGGGTACTCGCCCGGTGCTCGCAGTCCTCGACGACAACGGCATCCCGCTCTACCTGGGCTACGGCGA